>JANQPT010000002.1 GCA_028285345.1 Planctomycetales bacterium | reverse complement strand
CCGCCTACCTGATGGACTACACCTCCGGCGAAGACACCGTGACCTACAGCTACTTCGGCTAGGCACGATTGAAATAAAGGCAACCCCAACCCGATGCCCCGTCGCGGAGAGATCTGCGGCGGGGTGTTTTTGTGAGGCTGGAGGCTGTAGGTGTGAGGCTGGAGGATTGAAAAGCATGATCGTCGACTCTGAGAGTCCTCGGATCGGACATTGACTCGTTGTGCACCGGTCGCGAGAATCGGCTTGATCGCTTCGATTTCCTGAATGGCCGGTGCGTTGATGAAGATACTGCTCACAAATGACGATGGAATTGACGCGCCGGGGTTGTCTACGTTGGAGCGGGCCGTCGCGGGTCTGGGGGAGCTGACTGTTGTCGCTCCCGCGGAACCCCACTCCGGATGTGGCCACCGCGTAAACGTATCGCGGCCGTTGACGCTCCAGGAGCGGTCACCTAGCCGCCACGCATTGGACAGCAGCCCGGCCGACTGTACTCGGATTGGACTGACCCAAATCCTGCCCGACGCCGCATGGGTGCTTGCCGGAATCAATGACGGCGGAAATCTGGGCATCGACGTCTATATGTCCGGGACGGTCGCCGCCGTCCGCGAAGCGGTCTTATTGGGCCGGCCCGGAGTCGCCTTTTCGCAGTATCGCCGCAATCGGGAGGAGATTGATTGGACCACGTCCGAGGGTATGGTGCGCGCGGTCTTAGAACGACTGCTCCAGGAAGAATTGCCGCCGGGCGCCTACTGGAACGTGAATCTGCCCGACCACGCCGAGTTGGACGGCGTCCCGGACATCGTGTTTTGCCCGTTGGACACCAGTCCGCATCCGGTGGTTTATGATCAGCTCGACGAAGGCTATCACTATCGCGGCAACTACCACAGGCGGCCGCGCTCCGTCGGCGGTGACGTCGACGTTTGCTTTTCCGGCGCCATTGCCGTGACGAAAGTGGTGATGGAGGGCGGCGCGTAGTTCGGCCCGCTCCTCTTACGCGACAGTCACCTTCTCCATCGTGTCCCCTTGCGCGATGGCATCGACGACGTCTTGCCCCTCGGTGACGCGGCCGAAGACGGAATGTTTGCCATCTAGCCAGGGAGTCTCTTTGTGTGTGATGAAGAATTGTGAGCCATTCGTGTTCGGCCCCGCGTTGGCCATCGACAACACGCCCGGTCCGTCATGCCTGAGGTCATCGTGAAATTCATCGTCAAACTTGTACCCCGCATCGCCGGTTCCGTTTCCGATCGGGCAGCCGGTTTGAATCATGAAGTCCTCGATGACCCGGTGAAATGTCAGCCCGTCGTAGAACCCTTGCCCCGCCAGCTTCTCAAAGTTGCCAACGGTGTTCGGGACCTTGTCGTCGTACAATTCCAGCGTGATGGTGCCTTTGTTGGTCACAATTGTGGCAGTCTTCATCGAACGATCGCTTTCTCTCTAAAATGTCCATGCTTGTTCCGCCCCGCCTCATCGGCCGGACCACCAAGCGTTGAGATGTTTCCTCAATTCGCCGACCTTGTCTCGGTTCTCATCGGCAAGGTTCTTTGTTTCGTGTGGATCCGCGATCAGGTCATACAGCTCGACGGCGGCGCCGGTTTTTTTAGGCACAATCAGCTTCCAGCGGCCCATGATCATCCAGCGATATAGCAAACTGGCCGCCGGATCGTCGACGTCCGCGACGTCGTGTTCGAAGATCTCGCCGAAAATCGCTTTGCGTTCCGCCGGCGTGCCGTTGGCGACTGAGATCAAGTCAATTCCCGGCAACTCGGACGGCGGTTTCACACCACACGCCCGCAGGATCGTCGGCGCCAAGTCAATGCTGCTCGCCAACGTCTCGTTCTTGCCCGGCGAAATCCTCCCCGGCCAGCGGAGCATAATCGGCGTCCGCAACCCCCCGTCGTATTGCGAACGTTTGCTCTTCGGGGCGAAGCGTCCGCTGTCGGTCCGTTGAATCCAGCCGTTATCCGTCACGAACGCCACCAGCGTATTGCCGGCCAATTGATTCTCATCAAGGAAGTCCAACAATTCGCCGCACGTCTCGTCGAACCATTCGCACATCGCGTAGTACCGTGCCACGTGAATCGATCTGCCGGGCTGCTGATATTTTTTGAGCAGCCGCTCCGGCGGATTGTGTGGTGTGTGCGGCAAGAAGGGCGCATACCAGACAAAAAACGGCGTGTCGCCCGATTCGCGGATGAAATCAAAAATCGGTTCCATCCCGTTGCGGCCGATCTTAAGTCCCTCGTCGCCGTGACGTCCTTTACGCTTCGGGTCGCCGTGCGTCATCCCATGCGTGAACCCGCCCCGGCGGTAGTTTCCCTCCCACCATTTGCCGGACTGAAAACTGCGGTACCCCTGCTTGCCCAGGATTCTGGGCAGCGAAGGCATGGCTTGAACGTGTTTGAGCATCTTCCGCCGATTCGTCCCCTTGGGCGGATCATTGCCGACGATCTTGTGTTGATGTGGATAGAGGCCGGAGATAATCGTCGCCAGAGAGGGTCGGCAAAGGCTATCGGGAACATAACCGCGTGTAAAAACGGCGCTTTCGCGGGCGAGACGGTCCAGGCTGGGTGTCTGAATGGTCTCGTGCCCCATGAAGCCGAAATCGGTCCAGGCCTGATCGTCGGAGATGATCAATACCATATTGGGGGGCTTGGCGCAGAGCGGCCCTGCGAGAATCACCACCGCTAACAAAAAAACCGCAAGCCGTGTCACGCCGATCTCCCAGGGAAGAATTAACCTGCAATGCATGCTAGCGACTCGTCGTGTCAATTGCGACCCGGCGCCAAATGGTTGGACTGGCTGGAATGACTGCCGTTGCATTTGGAGCGAGACTCCAAAATCAAGTCTTATCAACGTGATGGGTAAAATGCCTCGCGCGGAGACGCAGAGCGCGATTGAGGTTTATTATTGGTCAAAAAGTGTTGACAATAGACTGCGATACTTTGAATCTAAAAAAGTACTCATAGTCGGTCAGGTGGTAGTATTCGGGTTGTGTGCCACTGGCTTCGCCAGTGCAAGGTCACCTTGCTGAAGGACTTTAAATCACTGGCAGAGCCAGTGGCACACGAATGTTTTGCTTTGAAGAAACATTAGGGCAGACAAAATTCACGAATTGGCTGAAGTTATTTAGCTCAACCACGGCCGCCACTGCGTTGATTCCTTCGTGAGAGACATCATGATCACGCCACACTCACGTCGCGAGTTTCTATTTCGAGGCGGTCTCGGTTTTGGCGGGCTTGCTCTGGGGAGTCTGCTTGCTTCGGAATCGTGCGCGGCGGATCCGATTCCCAATCCCTTGGCGGCGCAATCGCCTCATTTTCCCGGTACCGCTCGCAGTATTATCTTTCTATTTATGCAGGGCGGGCCGAGCCAATTGGAGACGTTCGACCCCAAGCCGCTGCTCACCAAGTACGACGGACAACTGCTGCCGGAGAGTTTGCGCGATTTCGATCTGGCGCAGATCAACACCGCCGACTCGAAGATCATGGCTCCACAATTCGCTTTCCGCAAACATGGCGAGAGCGGGCAGGAAATCGCCGATATCTTTCCGCACCTTTCCCGGCATGCCGACAAGTTAGCGGTGATCCGATCGCTGCACCACGACTTGTTCATTCACGGTTCGGCGATGATTATGATGCACTCCGGCACGCGGTTGTTGGGGCATCCCAGCGTTGGTGCTTGGGTCGTCTATGGGTTGGGCAGCCGGAGCGAGAATCTGCCCGCCTATATCGCGATGACCGACGGCATTTTCCGCAACGGCGCGTCGATGTACACCTCCGGCTTTTTGCCGGCCATCTATCAAGGCACCGACGTGCGGATTGAGGGGACGCCGATTCAAAACCTTCGACGTCACGAGAGCATTACTGCCAGCGAGCAGCGGATGTTGCTTGAGCGAATCAACGACTGGAACCGTCGTCACCGCCAGTCGCGTCCGGGCGATAGCCGGCTCGACGCCCGCATCGCCAACTACGAACTTGCGTTTAGGATGCAAACGGCCGCGCCGGAGTTGATCGACCTCGCGCAGGAAACGAAAGAGACGCACGAACTCTACGGAGCCGACGGCGGGCCTTCGGAACGGTTCGGCAAGATGTGTCTCATGTCGCGGCGAATGGTCGAACGGGGCGTCCGCTACGTGCAACTTATCTGCGGCGGCTGGGATGCACACGGCGATTGCAAGGGCAACCACGCGGGCCAAGCCAAAAAGGTCGACCAGCCGATCGCCGGATTGCTCGCGGACCTGGAGCAACGGGGGTTGCTGGAGAGCACATTGCTGGTCTGGGTCGGTGAATTTGGCCGCACGCCGATTAAACAGGGCTCTAACGGGCGCGACCATCACCCGTACGGATTCAGCGGCTGGCTGGCTGGCGGCGGCGTGGTGGGAGGCAAGACGATCGGCGCCACCGACGATTTCGGCTTCAACGCCGTCGAAGACAAGGTGCACGTCAACGACCTGCATGCCACGATGCTGGCCCTGATGGGCCTCGACCACGAGCTGTTGACTTACTTCTTCGAAGGCCGTGACCATCGCTTGACGGATGTGGGAGGCAACAACAACCTCGCCCCGCGGCTGATACGCGGGTGAGTGTTTTACTGGAGATTCCATCCACGCAATCGACTCTCTTGTAGCGAGGAACCCGCATGGCCATTCGCGCTGTTGGTCCAGTATTGCTCCTGTTCATCGTCAATCCCCTCCTTTCGGCTGATGAAGTCAAGACGACGAAGCTGTTCAAATTGGACGGCGGCGCCGGACAATTGAACGCCGTCGCTTTTTCACCGGACGGACGATTCCTGGCAATGGCTGGAGCTCACGAGTCGAACGACGCGCACCACCCGGGTCATCTGTTGGTTTGGGATCTGAAGCATCGCCACGTCCACTTTTCCGGATCTGTTCCGGGAGGCCAAGTCAGCGATTTGGCATTCGATCCCCAGGGCAAAGTGCTCGCGGCAGGTTCGGCCAATCGCAGCGTCTTGCTAAGAGAGGGGTTTGTGTACAAACCCAATACATGGAATGTCGGGCGTGGATCTGTCCTCACCGCAATTCCGCAACCGTTCTCCAAGCGGGGTGCCGCTGAGAATTTGAGTCTGTGGAATGTTGCGCGGGGGAGTATGTCGTCCTCATTTCTGGGCCAGAAGAAAGGTGTGACTTGCCTGAGTTTCTCAGCCGACGGCAGAGCGATCGCGACGGGCAGTTTTGATGGAACCATTCAGTTGCGGCGGGGATTTCAACAGCATCGGTTTGTCGTCGAAGCAGGAGGCGTGCATCGGCTCGACATTTCGAGCGACGGCAAACGGCTGGCGGTCGGCTGTTTCGGGGGACAATTAGAAGTCTGGAATCTGGAGACGCTTAAGCGGGAAAGATCGTTGCGCGTGCACAACGGCGAGAATCAGGGGACGTGGGTCAAGTTTCATCCTGACGGTCGTCAGCTCGCGATTGGCATTCCCCACGGCCGCATCGAGTTGAGGGAGAGTGACTCGTTTGAGGTATCACATGAGTTTTCGTTGGATGAGGACGGCACACCGGTCTTTGGATTCTCGCCTGACGGGAGATTTCTAGCCGCCTCGGCCGGCCAATTTGGACGTCCGTCGGATGTTGTGCTTTGGATGCTCAAGACAAAACAGGTCGTTGCCAAAGTGCCGTCGGCCGATTGGGTCAGTTCGATTTCGCTATCACCGGTCGGCACGGCGTTGGCATTTAGCAGCTATGACGGCACAGCGACCGTCTGGCAAGTCGTTGACCGCGGGCTTGAGGAGAAGGATCCGCGCGACGTGCAAGACGAGGCCGAACGGCCTCCGCTTCGCAACAAGATCGTGTTCATAGGGGCGCGGCACCCCACGCGCGGGACGTCTTGCATCCTGACGATGAATCCCGACGGGACGGACCTTTCCGTGTTGCACAACACGGAGGAGGATTCGATCACCGGAGGACGCGTTTCACCCGATGCGCGTCGAGTCGCGTACTGCTCGCTCAAAAAGCTCAACCAGACGCACACGATTTGGGTGCTCTTGGATGACGGCCGCCGTGAACGTCTGATTTCACACGATCTGACGGAATGCCTAATGGTCACGGGTTGGTCTCCCGACGGCAAGCAGTTGGTGGCCATGCGCGAAACTCCCGGCAAATGGGAAACTCTGATCATCGACGTGGAGACCAAACACGTTCGCGTTGTGGATCTCCCGCCAACCGTTGTCGCTCTCGATTGGGCTCCACAAGAAGAAGTCTTTGTCGCGGTCGACAACAACGAAGGCTCGCCCTTTGTGCATCCCACCAAGGGCCGCTACCCGCGGCGGCAATTGCGGTTTGTCACGTTGAACGGGGCCCCCGCCGGATCTTTCTCGACGTCCGCGGCGGCGGATAATCTTTTTTCAAGGTTTTCTCCCGATGGCCGACAGTTGGTTCACTATCTGCGGCATTATGAGACGGGAGAACCGGTTGAGACCGCCGTGGTCGTCTCCCGTGACGGAACCAACCGCCGCGAATTGCTGCGATTTGCCGATTTGGACGATCAGCGGCAAGTTCGCCCTGACGGATCGCCTTGTTGGTCGCCGGATGGTGAGCAGATCGTCTGGCGGGTCACCTGTCGAGAGCTGCCGGAACGGGACGACCGGTACGAACTCGTTTTCGTCACAGTCGATGAGGGAAAGGTCCGGCGGCTTCCGCTGAACCGTGACGGTATCACGGCCTGGGGCACCATCGACTGGCGTTAGACCGGATTCGATCCAACAGATCGCGAACACTCCCGCCGACAACCCAGGAATCCGGTTGGGATTGCTCAGAATCGACGCATCCCGTCCCTCGAAAACAACTTTCGCCGCATTGCAATCCGCTTGCATTTTCCTATGATGGCGGACTGTCCAAGCGAACCTTCCTATTTTCCGCCATTTTGCGATTCGGAAACACGATGTACAAAGTCCTCAATCCGCGGGCCATTGGATTAAAGGCCACGCTGACGGAAGTTGTTGAGTCGGCAATCACTTATGGATTCCAAGGCATCGACGTGCAGATTGAGTTGGTGCTGCCGCTTGCCAAGGCGATGGGTCTGAAATATTGCCAGCAGATCATCGGCGCGGGCGACTCGACTTGCGGAAGCTGGATTCTGCCGACTCGCTGGCGGGAGGACAACGAGGCGATCTTTCAGCAAGATCTGGCGGAATTGCCCGAACTCTCGCAATTGGCACACGACGTGGGCTTTAGCCGGGTCGTGACCGCGGTCTGGCCCGTGTCCGACACAATGCCGGCGGACGAGAACTTTCAACGCTGTGTTGATCGCCTGTCCAAGATCGCCGATGTCGTGGGACAAAATGGGCACCGGCTCGGTTTGGAATACTTGGCGACAAAGACGTTGCGGGATGAGGGAGAGCATGAGTTCATCCACGATCTCAATGGACTCAAGCCACTGGTCGAAGCTCTGGGCCGCGACAACGTGGGATACCTGCTCGATTCCTGGCATTGGCACATGGCGGGTGAAACGGCCGACGATCTGCGATCGCTGAGCGGCGACAAAATTGTGGCCGTGCATGTTGACGATGCTCCGGCCGATATTCACAATGACGAACAAATCGACAATGTCCGGCGGCTGCCCGGCACGACCGGCGTGATCGATATCGGCACGTTTATGCAAACGTTAAGCGATATAGGTTACGACGGCCCGGTGACCGCCGAACCGTTTGCCGCCGGTGTCCGCTCGCTCAACAATAACCGCGTCGTGGAATATGTTTCCGATTCGCTGGACCGAATCTGGTTCCGCAAAGACGAAATCGCCGCAGAAGAAGCGGCTCGGGCTCAGGCCGAAGCTGAGGCGGAATCTGCAAAGGCGGATGCGGAGCAGGAGTCGGCTGCTTCGCCCACGGCGGAGCCCGCGCTGGCGGAATCGGAAGCAGCGACTGAGGAATAGACTCGCGGTTTATTCCGATTCCGGGAGGCGGCGGAAGCAGAGCAGGCAGATATCGTCGCGTTGTGCGCGGCCGTCGCAGAATTGCTCGACCGTTTCGATCAGCCGTTGGCCCACTTCTTCGATGCCGGCCGGCGATTCCGACAGGTGCTGGATCAGCCGCTTCGTACCGTAGAGTTCCTGCCGGTTGTCGGTTGCTTCGGTGACTCCGTCGGTGTAGAGCACGATCGCGTCCCCTGGATCAAGAGTGAGGCAGACCTCCTCATACTGCAATCCCAACTCTACTCCCAGCGGAAGACTCGCTTGCTCAACTCCCAGTTTGTCGACGGACCCATCCGCCCGTTTCAGTAGCGGCGGCAAATGTCCCGCATTGGCGAGACAGAGGCGGTGATTTGCGGTGTCGAGGATCAGCCCCGCATAGGTCACGAAGCGGTGCCCATGTCCTCCGTGAACCACGTCCTGGTTGAGCGCGCTGAGCGACTTGCCGGCAGCCTGCTGGACCAACAGATGGTAGCGGGCGTCGGAATAGAGCCGGGCCATCATTAAGGCGGCGGGAACGCCTTTGCCCGCCACGTCGCCCAGCGTTATGGCGATGTGATTCTCGGGCAAGGGTACATAGTCGAAGAAGTCGCCTCCCACACTTTGAGCCGCTTCGTAGTAGTGGAAGAATTCATAGCCGGCGACTTGCGGCCGCTCCGTGGGTAAGAACCCGAGCTGAATTTGCGTTGCGAAATCGAGCTGCCGTTCGAGGTCGCGGAGTTTTTCCGCCCGCTCGTACAAAACGGCTTTTTCGACGACAGCGGCCGCCTGGCAGGCGACGGCGATTAAGATTTCCAAATCGTCGGGAACAAATCCCGGCGACGAACTGCGGGAATCGATCTGGATAACGCCTAACGTGGTGCCGTCTTTGCCGACCATCGGGGCGCACATCAGCGAACGAATCCGCAGGTCGGAGATGCTCTGGCTGCTGTCAAATCGTTCATCACTACCCGCGTCGGCGCTCAGAAACGCCTGGCCGGTGTCGATCGCTTTGTTGATGATGGTTTGGCTTACCCGAACTGAATCGGAAGATTCGCTGTTTCGGGACTTGGCCGCTTTGACGATCATCAGATCGGTGTCCGCGTCGCGCAACAGGACGACCCCCTGGTCGGCGGGCGGAAAGACCTGAAACAGGCTGTCCAGGATTCGGGGCAGCACATCGCTGACTTCAATGGCGGTCCCCAAGGCCCGGGTGATTGCCAACACGGCCGACAGCTTGGCTTCAGGCTGCACTTTGAGGCTGATGTGCGTGACGGACGAGGCATCCAAAGAGGACAGCACCGCCGCATTCGAGTCGTCAATTTCGACCTTCGGCAATTCGGTTGTCGACCTTGGAGGGGCGGGACGCTTGACGCGGGCCGTTTCATCCTTGAATTGTTGCGTCTCACTGGGAGCCGTTTTGGTCATGCGATCGACACTGGGCGGCAGCACGGAATGAAACCGCATCAGCACGTCACAGACTTTGACCAAGTCGGCATCGTGCAGTTCTGTGCGGCCTTCGATGCGGTCGCCGTTGACCAGCGTGCCGTTTCGGCTCTGCAGGTCCTCGACGTAGTAGGTGCCGTGGTTCTCCAAGAATTGCGCATGTCGGCGGCTGACGGCGGCGTTGTCGATGACAATCTCACAATTGGGATGGCGTCCGAGCACCATCTTTTCGTGGTTGAGAACGACAATCCGCCCGAGGATATCTCCCTCAAGCACCTTCAACACACCCACGTTCGCCGTCTCCCGCTCGCGGACGTTTCAGTAAGAATCTTGCATTCGCAATCTACCCCGCCCCGGAACGTCCGCCCTGACATCCCACAAGCGGGCATTGTAAACCCGCGGTGGCGGCAGGGTCAATCAACGACCGACTGGTCCGCCCGCAACTGGCACGTTTCAAAGGGAATTGTAGCTCGACCGTCACTTGGCACTTAACTGTGGGAGGGGCCTTGGCAGCCTAGCGCTCTGGTCGTGCCGAGTGGTGCAGGTCGTCGTCCAGAAACGCCTCGATCAATCTTCGCCAGCGAGTCGGATCCGCCGCTCGACACGACGCGTGCCCCACTCCGGGAAACTCCACTAAGTGTTTCCCCCCTGCGAGGTTGTTGAAGACGTTTTTGAGTTCAACTTCGGTGACACGCGGGTCTTGCGCACCGTGGATCAACATCGTCGGGCACTGCACACTGCGAGCGTTCTCGGCCGGATTGTGGTTGAAGCCGGAGTCGCCGAATTGAATGCCGCCCCAAAACACGAGTAACTCCGCGGCGGGAAACGCGGGAACACCCATAGCGGCGAAACGGTTGCGCGTCGTGGAGAGCAAGCGGTCAAACGGGCATTCGAGCACGATTGCCGACGGCTGGATATCGTGTACTGCCGCAGCGCGCATCACCGCTGCGCTGCCCATCGACCGTCCAAAGAGAACCATGGTTTGACTCGGAATTGTGTCCTGCACGTAGGCGATTGCCGCAGCCACGTCGTCCGCTTCACGATAGCCAATCGTCGTAACGTCACCCTCCGACCCGCCGCAGCCTCGGAAATCGAGAAGAAGCACATCAAACCCCATGTCGTGGAAAACCGCTGCCTCTTCGATCAAACGCGACTTTGACTCCGCATAGCCGTGAAACAGCAGACAGATGCCGCGCGGATCCTCAGCAGCGACATGCCAAGCCTCCAGCAGACGACCATCGAGCGATGCAATTGAATGCACCGAGAACGGTAGTCCAACGTCCGCGGGCGTCCTTTGATTTGTCGGTCGCGCAACACGCACCCCCGTTAGCAACACCGCAGCTTTACCGCTGAGGGAAAGCTGCTCCGGCGAGGGTGTTTGCGCAGCCGTATCGACGAAATGTGTCATCGCCCGCGCATGGACATACGCGAAGAGATTCAGCAATAGTAGCATTCCCGCCAGCAACAGGGCCGTCGCCGTTTTCGGACGCCGTCGTACAGGTCGGAGTATCGATCGGAATTTGTCGAGTACGTCGCAACTTTCTTAACGCGGCGGCTTGGTCTTTTTGAACCGCTGCGGGCACGGATCGCGAAACGGCAGTTTGCCGCCCGGCCAATTTCCCTTTGCTTCGTGCTCGGTTTCGGCATACTTCTTGGCCAATTCCAAAACGGCGTCGTCACTGCCGTCGACGTACAGTTCAAACCAGTAGCCGGGATGGCCCGGTTTGGCAACGCGAATTCCGGCCGCGAGCCGACCGCGGTGGTCGCCGCCGGCGCAGTCCGCCGCGACCAGTGCCGCCATCAAACGGTCGGTGAGACTGCCGTCGGTCTCTTCATATGCGGCCGCCATTTCGACGACCACCGCCCGCCCGCTCAGCGTGTTTCCCTGGCAGGCATAATACCGGCCGGTCATCGCGCCCCAATACCGACTCTCTTTCGGAGCGGAGGTGGGGTTATGGACGGCCGTGCGGCCTTGGATGTCGATCACGGCCAATTGCCGCTGGTCGCGGCGGCGGTCCCCTTTCAGCAATGCCGCGATCACTTCTGCCGGCGCTTTGCCGTCTTCCACGAGATCCAAAGCTTGCTCGCCCCAGGGAGGATGATGGTAGTGCTGCGTGCAAAACGCCCCCACTCCGGGCCGGACGAAGGGAACGACTTTTCCCACGTCAGGATACTTGCTGGCCACGGCCGCCCCGCAGATTCCGGACTCCGGATCGACCGCGACGATGGAGAACGTGGCTGTGACGTCCGACCGGGCGCGCGTCATTGACGTCGTCGTCGGCTCCGAGCGGGGTGACTCCTGTGCACAACCGGATAGCCACAAACTCGCACAGGCTAAAACGGGCATCAAGTTACGCATCGTGACCACCTGCTGCAACGGAACGAGACTGATTGCCGCCTCGATGCCATTTTAGCAAAGGCATCCGCCCCGTTCACAGATCACGTGCTGTTACTTTTTTTCGCTGCGGCGTGCTTTTCGACGCCTGCGCGGACGCTCTCCCGCTGTGTCGTTGAACTTGCCTTCTTCAATTTCTTCGAGTGTGGCCCCCAGCACGATGTCGAAGTTGGCCTGCAATTCGCCGGTCTTGGAGTCCTCGAGCGGTTTGAAGTCGACAAGGAGCGATTCCAAGGCTTTTCGATTACGAATGCGGCGGACCAATCCGTCTCGCTTGTTGTCCTCGTGCCCCTTGATCAGCATCTGTGAGGTAAAGATCCGGTGCCCGTTTTTGTTGACGGCAAAATGAATGTGCGGCGTGCGGAAGACTCCGCCGACGGTGTAGCGGACAGGTTTGACGGTGCGGAAGTAGTATTGTCCCTTGGCATCGGTCAAGAACCGCCCGAACCCCTGAAAGTTGCCGTCGCGGGTCTTGTCGCCGGCGCCCCGGGAATGAATATAAGTTCCGTTATTGTCGACCTGCCAGATTTCTACTGTGACGCCTCGCAACGGAGACCCCGCCTTGGAAAGGACTCGTCCCGACAGATGCGTGATTTCCCCCACGGCGGGTGTAATCGAGTCGTTGATGACGAGCAGGTCGTTGTCGGTGTCCAGCGGAAGTTTGTCCGGGTAAAACGGCCCCTCGAGCGAACGGCTGCTGGGGGTCACGGAGAGTTCCGCGGCAAAGAGTCCCGGCGTGGCAAACATTGCCGATGTAAACGCCGCCTGTTTCAGAAACCGCCGGCGTCCAAACGAGGGCGGCAACGCGAGTCGAGAAGTCTCCGGATTTTGCTGTTGATTGTCGGTCGATCTCTTTTGCTGAGTCATGAACGATCTCTCCTGTTTGATAATCGCCTGTCAGCGCCGCGAATTGTGGACCCGAAGCCGATCTTCATGCGCGGGCTTATCATATCATACGTGGCTGAGTCTCCGACCTTAGCGTTCGAAACGTGGAAATTCTGGAAAAATGAGGCTCCGCCGAGAAAAAAACTGAAGGTCCGGCGGAACTTTTGGCCGCCAACTGTGTTGATAGCTATGCGGCGGTCTGCGCCGACAGGATGCTGGATCAAGAAGTTTTGAATTCTAACAATGTGTGCTGCTGTCGCAGGCTCCGGCGCTGCTCAGGCTCGGGCAATTTGAATGTGAAGCACGGTTTTGGCACATTCGCGGCGCTGCTTGTCGAAGCTGTGCAATCTGGCTGTTTCGCCGTTCTTATCCTGAAGAGGCGTTTCCGATGACGATCACCCGCTCATGCGTACTCACTCTCTGCTTGGTCTGCACCGGATTGTTTTTGGGCGAGGCGATTTCCGCGGCGGACTGGGCAAGATTTCGCGGACCGAACGGGTCGGGTGTCAGCCTCGACGATGCGGCGGTCCCCGCGAAGTGGGACGCGAACACAAATCTCAAGTGGAAAACCGCGTTGCCGGGACCTGGTTTGTCCAGTCCAATCGTGGTGGGCGATCGCGTGTTCGTGACCTGTTGGTCCGGATATGGGGTTGATCGACGCGATCCCGGCGATCAACAAAACCTTCGGCGTCACTTAGTCTGCCTCGACCGGAAAACCGGTAACGAACTGTGGAACAAAACGATCGAGCCGGTCCTGCCCGAGGATGAGTATCGCGGGATGTTTGCCGAAAACGGCTACGCGTCGCACACGCCGGTCTCCGACGGGGAGCGGGTGTATGTCTTTTTTGGCAAGTCGGGACTATACGCATTCGATTTGGACGGCAACCAGCTCTGGCAAAAGAGCGTTGGCACAGAATCGGACCCGATGGGCTGGGGATCGGCGTCCAGTCCGATCTTATATGAAGATCTCGTGATTGTAACCGCCGCCGCGGAAAGCGAGTCATTGGTGGCATTCAACAAGATCACCGGTGAGCAGGAATGGAAACAGGAAGCCGGATATCTGACCGGTACCTGGGGCACACCGGCGCTGGTTAACGTCGACGGCGACCGGCAAGATCTCGTGATCGCGATTCCGGGCGAAGTTTGGGCGCTCAATCCCGCAACGGGCAAACTGCGCTGGTACTGCCAGGGAATTGATTCAAACTCGATGTGCGCCAGTGTGATCACGCACGATGGGATCGTCTACGTCGTCGGGGGCCGTAACGGCGGCACATTGGCCGTTCGCGCCGGTGGCAAAGGAGACGTTACCCGCTCCCACACGCTGTGGACCGAAAACGACAGCGGCCGAATCAGCACGCCGTTGTACGTCAACGGACGTATCTATTGGGTCAGTCGTAAGACACTGAATTGTATCGACGCCGAATCAGGAGAACGACAATACCGCATGCGGCTCACGGGCGGATCGACTCCAGCGGCGACGCCACCGACCGAGAACCGCCGCGGAGGTCGGCGCGGACGCGGCCGGGGTCGTGGATCAGATTACAGCTCACCGGTCGTCGCCGATGGCAAACTGTATTACGTAACGCGAGCAGGCGAATGTTATGTGCTCGAACTTGGAGACAAAGCGAAGCAGTTGGCCGTGAACCGGTTCGGACCTGATAGCGGAGAATTTAGCGCCAGCCCGGCCATCAGCGACGGTGAATTGTTCGTCCGCTCAAGCAAGTTTCTGTTTTGCGTGGCCGACGACAAATAACTCGCCAACTACAACGAGTCGCGATAAAATACGACGAATCAACCAGGCCGGCGGTGCGTCAAACGTTTCGCCGGCATTCCTTGTACCGAAGTAGAACAGAGGAGTCCCCACATGAAACGGTTTGGCTTGTTGGCGATCGCTGTCGCCTTAACGGCGTTCGCGCTGGACCTGGGATACGCCCAGGATGACGAAAAAAAGCCGGGCAACAATAACCAGAATGACGACGGCGAACAGAGAGGCCGCGGTCGGCGAGGCGGGCGCGGTGGTTTCGGCGGACAGGGCCGGCGCGGAGGACGCGGTCAGGATCGTCCGCCCCATCCGCTGATGGCGGCGCTCGACGCGGACAAAGATGGAATTCTCAACAAACAGGAAATAGAGAACGCAGTGGCAGCGCTCAAGACGCTCGACAAAAACAAAGACGGGAAACTGGACGAGCAAGAGCTACGTCCGCCACGCGGCTCCAGAGGTTTTGGCCGCGGCGGCAACCGGGGAGGCTTTATGGCGCGGTTGATGGAAAACGACAAGAACAAGGATGGCAAGTTAACCAAGGAGGAGTTGCCAGAGCGGGCTCGAGCGTTTTTTGACCGCATTGATGAAAACGGCGACGGAGAGGTTGTCAAAGAAGAATTGGAAGCAGCGGCTCAGCGATTTCGGGGACGACGTGGCGGACGTGGTGGCCGCGGTGGCGACCGGCCGAATCGGCCCAATCGGCCGCAAAGCGAAGAATAGCGCGATCGCGCTGAAACGGCTCTCGAGCGGCCGGGTCGCGCGGCGAAGTAATTCCCGCACCCGGCCGCGATTTCATTTCGGTCAAGCTCGCTTCAGCTTCGCGCGTGATCGTACGCGGGTGTTTATGCTTCGAGTCTTGATATTGGGCCGCGCTTCGGGACCGAACTCAATTCTGCACCGCAACTTCGCAAGCACTATCAAGCAAAAGTTTTTGCCAGGGAGATCACAGAGGTCACAGAGAGATTTTCATTTGCGATCTGTTTCGAGAGTGTCGGTCTTGGCGCACTCTCATCCCTCACTCAACACGGTTTAGATTGGTTGTGATCTACTCAGTGTCCTCTGTGCTCTCTGTAGCTGATTCCTATTCAATGTGAAGCCGCGAAATGGATGACACAATTGTCTTCGGAAAGTACACGTGGCCGGAACTCGCTCCGGTGTTCCGAGTGCATTTTTGCGGGGCTGACGCGCAAACTGACCTCACGTGGCGATTACAGCGTTTTGAGGTAGTGCAGGAAGGCTTGGTCTTGTTGCCAGCCGCTTGACTCGTAGAGCGTCCTGGCGGGTAAATTGTCTGTCGCCGTGGCCAGCACGAGTCGCGCTGCGTTGGTGTGAAGAGCGTGCGTCTCAGCACTTGTCAGCAGCGCGGTCGCGACTCCGGAGCGGCGCAACTCGGGGGCGACGTAGAGGTCGTTGAGAATCCAAATCGGCTGCAGGGCAACGGACGAAAACGAGGGGAAGAGTTGGACGAAACCAACGGCTCGCGCCGCTTGTCGCGCCAAGAAGATCACGCTCTCGCTGCGTTCGACTCGCTCGCAAAGAAAGGCGCGCGCCGCTGACAGGTCCGTTGCTTGACCGTAAAACTGTCGGTATTCGTCAAACAAGTTCGCGACTTCGTCGAGGTCGGTGGCCTTCGCCCGCGACACATCAATCGAAGGGGTGTGTGGAGTCGGCATGCGGATCAGCCGGATCCCGCTGAGGGAGCGAGGAAAGTGGCGGGTCCGGGAGTCGCACCCGGCGTTCCAAGCTTATGAGGCTTAGATGGGCACTCGCCCACCCGCGGCATGGTTGTCCGCAGAATGACACGACGACCGGGAAACGGTTCGCGGTATTTAGCGTTTTTTTGATCGAATGAAAATCCCCCAGCGAAGCCGGGATTGGGGCGATGGATAGGAACGGTTCGCGTGTTTGAAATGTAGGTCAGGCACGCTCCGGCGCGTTCGCCAATGATGATCACTACCAAACAGTGTCATCGCAGCTGCGCCATTCAATGGACCATGCCTGACGCGCTGCGGGACGCCCTTCCCTTGGCTAAGAGCCCCCCAGCTCGGGAGTCTGGCGACCATCACGGACTTCTGAATCCCGCGCTGGACCATCTATCGTTCGTTGGGGCCGTTCACAAAAGGATCTTTCCAGGGCTTGGTTTTGTCGTTGTAGAGGACCTTAATCGATTTGTGTTCGACGTCCGACAAGTCGAGCAACACATCGGCCTTCTCTGCAATCTTGATCAGAACCCCATAATCGTACAATTTACCCTGCGTATTGAACCCACGATACGCATCATCGCGCATAAGCGTGACGTTGCCATTGACGGCTACTCTGGTGTAACGATCGACAGAGGCGGAAAGGTCTGGTTTGCCGTCACGGTAGTAACCCGATGCCTGCGGGATGTAGATGCGGTCACCTTCAATGAGACAGGTTCCCGAGAGTTCATCCTGTTCGATTGAGCCGTCTATGACGACATCGCTGTAAAACTTCATGCGGTAAATCAAGTCATCGTTCATCCACTTATCGATCACAAGAACCGTGCCTGAGAATGCACCGATCTCCGATGGAGATGAATACACTCCAACCCACTCATTTGCTGTCACTTGTCGGGGCGGTGTTGGGTTGTTGGTTGCTTGCGTTGGCTCGTGTGGTGACTTCGTTTCGGCGGTAGCGCCATGTTTCTCGGATTGCGCACAGCATCCGCAAGTGAGGAAAACAGCCACCAAGTAGAGACCATGGACACGCTTCATGGTAGTCGATGTTTGGCTCGGATTTCGGGAGATCGCTTATAAGCTGGATCGTCTATTCCTGCACGAATCCTATGCCGGATGCAGTTCCCGATCAACGTTAATCGGAGGATAAGAAACGTTCGCGGCGTTATGTTATACGGAAATCCCCCAGCGTAGGCGGTGATGACGACGAACGGTTCGTTTGTTACTTGAGTTCCTTGATCTTCACGTTGCGGAACCAGACTTTTTGACCGTGGTCCTGAAAGCCGAGGTAGCCTTTGCGGGCGGCATCTTTAATGACCGTGCCGAACTTGTGCTTCGTGCCGTCGGGGCGGAGCCCTTTCTGGGTGAAGTCGTCGCAATTCATCTCGCTGACCAATTCGCCGTTGACGACGACTTGAATCTGCGGTCCGCGGCAGGTGATCTCGACGCGGTTCCATTCGCCCGTCTCCTTGACGGCGTCCTTCTTGGCGGGGACCAGATCATAGATGGCGCCGAAATCGTGAATGCCGGTTCCGCCGCTCTCGACTTGGGCTTCGAAGCCGGTGTAAACGGGGTTGTTCGGGTCGGCCACGCGGAAGAAAATGCCGGAGTTGCACCGGCGGCTGCTCATCTTAACGTCGCACCGCAGCACGAAATCGCCGAATTGTTTTTCATGAATGATCAGATAGCCGCCCGATTTGAACGGTACCAGGCTGCCTTCTTCGATCTCGGTCTTAATCTTGCGGCCGTTGTTGCATACCCATCCGGTATGATCCTTGCCGTTGAATAGCAGCTGCCAGCCATCGGCTTTTTCCGCTTCCGTGAGTTGGTTCTGCAGGTGCGCGTTCTTCTCTGCGGCGGCGCTGCGGGCCTTGGCCATCACGTCGGCGATTGCCACGGGCACACCGCCTTGGCGCTTGCTCTCATCGGCCGCTTCCATGAAGGCGTAGATTTCCAACGTCTCTCGTTGGCTGACGGGCGGAACTCCCGTGCGAAAGAACTTGACGATTTGAACCACCAGCGCATCATAGTCGACACGCTTCCCGATTTGCTGAATTCCGTTTGTGCCAAAAGCGGTTCCTCCGTAACCGGAGGTTCCCTTAGCGCGATTGCCGCGGAACGTTCCGATACGTCCGTCTTTCCAGGTGCCGACCGCAACATCGGTGTCCGGAGCTCCGATGCGAACGACTGTTTCGCAGCCGGTTCCCATGCAAGTGAAAAGTGTTTCGACGCCGTGAATGCCGTACCAGAAGAAATCGGGGTGCGTCTTTTCCAATGAGCAGGGACTGTAAGCGTCGCAGCCGATGACCTTGCCAATCGCGCCGCCGCGAATTGCTTGTGCCCCGTCGCCATATCGCAAAGATGAAGACGAAAAGACTGGAACACAGTAAAACTGCGCAGCGTCGAAAATCGCGATTGCGTCGGTCAGCGAACCAGCGATCGGTTTGTCGATGAACACCGTTTTCCCCGCTTTGAGTACGGGGAGCACCTGCTCGTAGTGCGGTCGGCCGTCGTTGGTCTCCAACAGCACAACGTCGACTTTTTCCAACAGCGCGTCGATCGAATCGACAATCTCTACGCCCATCTCTTGCAACTGTTTGGTATACATCGGCACGCGGCTGACGCTGCTTTCAATGTCTGGGCTCCCCTTGGGATAAGCCGCCACGACGCGGCAGCCTGACAATTCTGGTCCTTGATCCGGGTTGTTGAGTATCTTCGCAAACTTCGGCGCATGCGAGGTGTCCAGCCCGATGATCCCCACGCGGAGTTCCTTCTCGGCCCCCTGTGAAAATGCGGCAGGCAGGAACAGTAGTGCTGCGGCGAACTTGAGAACCATGCGGCGTTTCATTGTGACGGAACCCCCAAATTTATTGCTGAATGTGAGTCGTATTCTGATTGTTGATGCTTGCGGACAGGCAGGGCATTGAACTCTTCATTGAAACCCCCGGCGCTCGAGGATGCAACCCGCTGCGGCAATTTCAATGCGTGGACGGTGTTGCAAATGGGGCGTTATACTGGCGTTACTGAAAAATGCTTCTACCGAGCAGCGATTACTATTGGGAGAGTCACCGATGTCGACCGTTACGTCCGCTCCGTTTATTTCTTTGCACGCCGACGACAACATCGCCGTTGCGGCGCGGCCGGTGCCGGCGGGCGGAGTCTGCGACGTGGCTGGTGCTGCGCTGACGACGAGCGAAGCGATTGATTTAGGACACAAAGTCGCCGTGCGGCGGATTGACCAAGGTCAGCCGATTAAGAAATTCGGCCAGACAATCGGATTTGCGTCCCGCGATATCGACCCCGGCAGTTGGGTCCATACCCACAATGTCGTGATTGGCGAGTTGGTTCTCGACTACGCGTGTGCGTCGGATATTCCGCCCGCCCCCGAGCCGATCACCGGACGGACTTTCATGGGGTATCGACGCCGAGACGGACGGGCGGCGACGCGGAATTACATTGGGATCGTCTCGACGGTTAATTGTTCGGCAGCGACCTCGAAACTAGCGGCCGCCCAATTCGACAAAGCACTTCTCGAGAAGTACGAAAACATAGACGGCGTGGTGCCGCTGGTACATAAAGCGGGTTGCGCGATGCAGTACGGCGGCGAAGACCACCAACAGCTCAACCGCGTGCTGTCCGGTTTCGCCAAGCATCCCAATATCGGGGCGTATGTGATCGTGGGGCTCGGTTGCGAAACCGGTCAGGGATCATTCTTGGCGGAGAATACCGGATTGGTGCAATTGCAAGTTCCGGGACAAGAGGCGGAGCAATTGCCGCTGGTGATCAATATTCAAGATGTGGGTGGGGTGCGAAAGACGGTTCAGCGGACGACTGAGGTCTTAAAGGAACTGTTACCGGAGGCGAACAAGGTCCGCCGCGAGCCGATTCCGGTGTCGGAGCTGATTTTGGGCTGCGAGTGCGGCGGCAGCGACGGCAATAGCGGAGTCACCGCCAACCCAGCGGTCGGCGTCGCCAGCGATTTGCTGGTGGCACACGGCGCGACATCGATTCTGGCGGAGACCCCGGAGATTTGCGGCGGAGAGCACACGCTTACGCGTCGTGCCGCCAGTGTCGAAGTGGGCGAGAAGCTGATCGAGCGGGTTCGCTGGTGGGAAGAGTACACCGGCAAATTCGGCGTGCAGATCAATAACAATCCGTCGGTGGGCAACAAAAAGGGCGGATTGACGACGATTTATGAAAAATCGCTGGGCGCGATCGCCAAAGGGGGCAGCACGGCTCTGAAGGCGGTCTACCAGTATGCCGAACCGGTGACGGAGAAAGGTTTTGTTTTCATGGACACGCCCGGCTACGATCCCGCCTCTGTGACGGGAATGGTGGCCGGCGGCGCGAATGTCGTCGTGTTCACGACCGGACGCGGTAGCTGTTTCGGCTGCAAGCCGGTGCCGTCAATTAAGATCGCCACAAATACGCCGATGTACGAGCGGATGATCGACGACATGGACATCGACGCGGGCCGGATCTTGACGGGCGCGCCGGTGTCGGAGATCGGCGAGGAGATCTTCGAAACAATCGTCGCGGTGGCGAGCGGCGAGCGGACGAAGAGCGAGATTCAAGACATCGGCGATGAAGAGTTTTGCCCCTGGAGCATCGGCCCGGTCTTGTAAACCGCTTCAATCCAGATCGGCGGAGCCGCAACCAAGATTGACATAGGATGTCGCCACGGATGCACACGGATTTCGGCGAATCCCAAGCCGACTGCTTGCGGCCGCGAGTGAAATCCTCTGCGTTTCGTTTGCGATAAATCGTGATCTTGGCGCAAAGATGTCGTCAGTGGTCGAAATCGGTGTCAAGATGAAATTGCGTTGCACGGTTTGCCGGCTGGCGTCTCAATAGTTGGACGTGGCAGGCTGCGCTCGGTCGAATGATTGCGGCCATAACCGTAATCACTAACGTTGCTTACGCGCCTGCCATACTCGTGAGCGAATTGTGAGATGCATCCGCTGCAACCGCCACGTTTGATTCGATCAGCACGATTCGCACATGTGGAGCAAGCTGAAGAATGGATAATTTCGGGACAATCGCTACAGAATGCCAAGTTCCCTGACCGATACAAACCGCAGGACGAACTACTCGTACGCCAGTTGCGATTGGATGTAAGGACTGGCGTTGTTCTTGAATGCAGACCATGCGTTTAAGTAAGGATAATCTGATGCGGATGCAACACTGGTCGAAATGGGTTCTGGCGCTGTTGGTCAACGCGGCCTGCGTTGCGACGGCCCCGGCTCAAGACTACGGTTCGGATGCTACGCAGGACGCGGGTATCTATCGAACAAGTGCAGGTGGGGAAACAGCGCAGGTTCAAACCGGTTCACCGGCGGATGCTGCGATCTTCACTGGATATTCAAATGCGTACGGCGCGTACCCGGTCCAGCCGTGGCCGGAAGTTTCGCCGTATGACTATTCGTTTGACCAAACGTACTGGGACAACGGTCTCTGGTACCGCAAGGTGAACAATCGCCAGACGGAGTACTTCTTCGGGCTCGACTACTTCAGCGCCACGCTGAAACGGCCCAAGAGCGGAACAGAGGGTGGATTTATCGGGCTGCCGTTCGCGAATGCCCGCACCGCTTATTCTGGGCTCGGGCGGATTTTCGTCGGTACACCGGAAGACATTTCAACGAAGATTCTCCCGGACTCCCGGCATACGACCGAAGAGTTCGGTGCCGACGAGACACGGCCCGGATTTATCGCAAGATTCGGTGCAGTTCAAGCCGATGACAGCGGCTTCGAAGTCACGGGTTTCTATACCGCCGGTGATCAACAGGTCGTCGAGAATCCGGCAGGCACGATCGATCGGTTTTTCGACGTCACTGCGAGCGTCGGCGAGGACAGCGCCGATACGTTTTTCTTCGATGCCTTTCCGGACTACGGGAGACTGGTCTTCGACGAAGGCTTTCTCATGACCTTTGACAGCAAGGCGTGGGGGGCACAGGCGAACTTTATCACAACGCCGCTTGGCTCCAACGACGGCATGAACAATTTCCACGCAATGATCGGCGTGATGTACCTGGGAATCAACGAAAACTTCGGTCTCATCGGCAATGATAGCGGACTCACCGCTCCAGTGGTCGGTGGCGGACGAGCCTATATCGTTGACGCCTACACCATGCGTCTGAACAGCAAACTGACCAGCCATTTGGTCGGTCCTCAAGTCGGATTGCGGTGGAGACTCGGCGGCGAAAAGCTCTTGCTGACAACCGAAGTCAAGGGAGCGTTTACCGTCAACTTCGAACGGCGGAGACTGGACGTGACGAACTACGGAATTGCGACGAACTTCGACGCTTTTCCGGTCTTCAACGGCGACCCGAATGCCGCCAGTCTGCGGGACAGAGGAGTGGAATTCTCGCCGGTGATCGAAGCCTCCTTCATGGCCGAACTGCCAATCATGCAAAACTTGCCGATCGTGAGCAGAATTCCCGGCTTCAAGGATTCCAAGTTTCGGATCGGCTACCAATTCACGCAAGCTTGGGACATCGCACGGGCCACGGAAGCGGTGCAATACGACGCCCCGCTGCCCAAGCTCAATCAAAGCCGAAGCAACTGGCACATCGGCGGCATGGTCGCCGGTTTCACGTGGATTCACTAGAGCACGCCCTCGGGTGGCCGCAGACACTTTCGCGTCAGTTTCACAATTCGTCCTTAGTTGCACGCAACCGCAGAGAGCAACGGTCATCGGCCGTTGCTCTCTTGCTTTTCTTTGCGGCCATCGGATCCGCGGCTTGCCGGCATCACATGGCATTTCGCCGGGCAACTTTTGACGCTTGCTTTACCTGGTTCGCTGATTCTCTACAATCCTGGGAGCGCCGTTGTGATACGATCACCAAGCGACACAATAGACCCAGCCAGAAAGATGTTTTCCGCCGATGCCCGACAACCCGAAGATCATCCTCAGCGCCTTTGCCGATGAAGGCGCCGTTTCCAAGACCGCGGTGGAACAAATGGCGACGCTTGCGGCGCTGGGACTTGAGTATTACAGCCCGCGCTTCGTCGATATTTCAGGCAGTGTCAAACACGTGATGGCGCTCAACAAAGCTGAGATCAAAAAGCTCAACAAGATTCACGCCGATTACGGGATGGGAGTCACCAGCATCGGCTCACCAATCGGCAAGGTCAAGCTGCTCGACGTTGACGACGGCACGCACAATCGCTTTGTCCCCTTCAAAAAATACTTGTCGGGCGAAGTTCAGACTTCGATCGACCGGGCGCATCAACTGGGGACCAAATTAATTCGCGGTTTTTCGTTTTACCATCCCGCCGGAACGGATCCCTGGGACCACGTTCCGCAGGCGGTCGACCAGCTCAGCCAAATCGTGGAACAATGCGGAAAGGCGGGCGTGATCTTCGGGCTGGAAGTGGAAGCCAATTTGATCGGCCAAAATGGACGGCTGTTGGCGGCGCTCTCCAAACAGGTGAACAGTCCGCACATGGTCTGCATTTTTGACGGTGGAAATCTGTGTTGCCAAAACCTCAGCCCGGTGGATTGTTTTGCGGAATACAAGGCGATGCGCAAATACATTGGCTGGATGCACATCAAGGACTACGCGGTCGATCCCAAATTGACGTGGTCCGGTGTCGTCGATGAAGAACGCTTAAAGAACTTTGTGCCCGCGAACGTGGGCGACACCGGGCACGAGGCGATCCTGCGCGACTTCCGCGCGCATGTCGGACGATTGGAGCGCAAAATGAAGAAACTGGGTGTGCCGGGCGTATTCTTGGAGCTGGAACCGCACCTCAAGGGAGGCGGCCAGTTCGGCGGATACAGCGGTCCCGACGGTTTGGGCGTTGCCTGCCGGGGACTTTGTTCATTGCTGGATTACGTGGGCATCGACTACGATTTGAGAGGATTCGAGCATATCCGCGCTGCGCGCGGTTTCTGATCATTCACCGATCATCACCCTTCAAGATAGTCCGCAAAGTCGAAAGGCGGTCTTCCGGCCGCGACGAATTGACGATGGCTTTTACTCAAGAAACATTGGAAAAGATCAAGCTGGTCTGTCCCAAAACCAAATCGGCATTGGTGCTGGATGGTGGCGGACTGGTCAGCGTCGACCCTGAGTCGCGGCTGAAATATGCCGTCAAAGACGACATCCCGATCATGCTGGCCGATGAAGCGGTCGAACTGTCGCCGGAGGAATGGTCGGATACCATGTCGCGGCATGGTCGCGATCCCAAGACCGGAGAGGTCGCGGCTGCCGGCTAGAGGCTCGTGATCGATTAGAGGAGCGGAATCATGGCTGGCAGATTCATCTCGATGCCTCGAAGAACATCGCGGTTTTCTTGGATTGCGACAGTGCTGCTGGGGACGGCGCTCCAGCCGCTATCGGCAAGCGGTGACGACAAAGCGGGGGAGGATCTTGCGGAAAAGAAGGCCAATCCTCGGTACACGTTCCGCAAAGATCACGATCCCAACGGTATCGGCAAGTTCTATATGGGGCGCGAAATCGCGCACGTGATGGGATTCGGCGGCATTCCATGGCTGGAACGCCGCGAACGGGAACGAGAGGAGTCGACATCGAAGCTGATCGAAGCGCTGGAGCTCAAGCCGGGCATGGTGGTTGCCGATATCGGAGCCGGCAGCGGCGTCATCTCGGTGCTGATGGCCGAAAAGATCGGCGCCAAAGGCCGAGTCTTGGCAGTCGACGTTCAGCAAGAGATGCTCGATGCAATGAAGGCCAAATGCAAACGACTTGGCGTTACGAATATCAAACCCGTGCTGGGAAAGGTCAAATCACCCGGCCTGGACCCGAAATGTGCGGACTTGGCGATCATGGTCGACGTGTATCATGAGTTCAGCCATCCGTTTGAGATGATGCGTGAAATCGCCAAATCAATGAAACCGGGCGGCCGGGTGGTGTTCGTCGAGTATCGAATGGAAGATCCAGACGTGCCGATCAAACTCGTGCACAAGATGAGCGAGGCGCAAGTCAAACGGGAAATCGGCCAGGAGGAATTCGGCCTGAAATGGTCCAAGACGATCGACGTGCTGCCGTGGCAGCACATCGTTGTCTTTGAAAAACAGGCCGAGAAACCAGCTAAGGCGAAGGCTGGTGCAAAAGCCGGCGGCCGCTGATATTGTGTTTCAAAACTCGCCGGCACTCACGGCATCACAAATTCATGCTCGCCGGGACGCACAGTCAGCACGGGGCAGGGAGCTTTGCGGACGACTTTTTCCGCGACGCTACCCAAGAGGACGTGTGCCAAACCGCCGCGGCCGTGAGTCCCCAGGACGATCATGTCGATCTCTTGCTCTTTTGCGTAGCGGATGATTTCCAAGAAAGGCGGTCCTTGTCGCGTCTCGCGGACGATGGTCCGTCCGGCGGCCCACTCGGGGTCGGGCAACTGCGCGAGTGCCTGCTCGGCGCTGGTCTTCATTTCGCCCATGTAATCACCCGGCGGCGGAAAGGCCACACCCGGTTCGGGAACGATGGCCACCAAGTCCTGCAGCACGTGTAGCAGGTGCAGTTCCGCGTCGAATTGTTCGGCAAACGCGCAGGCATAGGTCATCGCCTGTTCTGAGTATGCGCTGAAGTCGGTCGGCAATAAGATGCGCTTTAAGTCGATCATGGCAGGCTCCTTGCTGCTCGGCTATAACACCTATCATCGTACTTGTGAAACGTCATAGATTTCAACAGCAGCCCGGCCCTAATTTCAGCGACGATGCCAACGTACACCATTCCGGAATTCGAACCGCATCCGCTGCTGCGCGGAGGACACTCGCAGACGTTGGCTGGAAACTACTTGCCGGGCGGCGGTTTTCCTTATCGAGCCGTGCAACGCCGGCTGACGCTGGCCGACGGAGATATTGTCGTGTTGCACGACGACCAGCCTGAATACTGGCAACCCGGCGGGCGCGTGGCGTTGCTGCTTCATGGTTTGGCCGGCTGCCACCAGAGCCCCTACATGATCCGCATTGCCGGCAAACTCAACCAAGTGGGCGTGCGCGTGTTTCGCATGGATCACCGCGATTGCGGCGCGGGAGTCGGCCTGGCACGAAAGCCTTATAATGCCGGGCGGTCGGAGGACGCGCTCGCGGCGCTGCGGGAAATCAGTGAGCTCTGTCCCGGTTCCCCGATGGCGATCGCTGGCTTCTCATTGAGCGCCAATATCGTCCTAAAGATGCTGGGCGAAGATCCCTCTGCGCTGCCGTCCCAGCTTGACAGAGCGATGGCGGTTAATCCGCCGGTCGACTTGGCCCGTAGCGTCAGAGCTTTGAACGGCCCACTCACTCGATTCTACGACCGGCACTTTGTCGCACTGCTCTATCGTCAAGTGACGGAGCGGTCACAGCGGCTGCCTGCGGAGCGGTTCCAATTTCCCCGCAAGCCGCGTCGGTTGCTGGAATTCGACGACTGGTTCACCGCCCCCATGTCTGGGTATCAAAACGCCGCCAACTACTATGCCCGCTGCAGCGCCGCACAGTTTGTGCCGGCGATTGAAGTTGAGACTTTGATCCTGACGGCGAAGAACGACCCGTTGGTTCCGGTTGAACAATTCGAGGAACTGAAACTGCCCGGCGCGGTCCAACTTCATGTCGCCCCTTCCGGCGGGCATCTGGGATATCTATCACGCAACGGACATGATGGGGATCGGCGGTGGATGGATTGGCGGGTTGTGGAGTGGGTGACGCGCTAAATCGGCTGATCGCAATCAGTAGACCCCATCCACGCCAAATGGCGCGGACGGGGTCATTCTCACTGAAATACTCACTTCTTGGATGGATTAGATGAACAACTCAATGCTGTTGCTCGACTCGAACCACCAATCGTAGGCGCGATCGAATCCGCTGCCGCCGGAGAAGTAGTCGCTGCCGGACCCGCCCCGCAGGCTGTCGTTGCCCGAACCGCCGTACAGGCTGTCGTTGCCGGAGTTGCCACGCAGGTTATCGTTTCCGGACCCGCCCCAAATTCCATCGCTGCCGGACCCGCCACTCAGGTAATCGTTTCCGGCACTGCCGCTCAAGGTGTCGTTGCCGGACTCACCGTAGAGCGTATCATTGCCGGCGTCGCCGCGGAGGTAGTCACTGCCGCTTTGACCATACATGTAGTCGTTGCCGTTGCCACCGTACATGTAGTCGGTGTGATTGCCGCCGAGAAGCACGTCGTCGCCGTCTTGGCCGTACAGCCGGTCGGTGCCGTCGCCCCCTTCAAGCCGGTCGTTTCCGGTGTAGCCGTACAGGTAGTCGTTTCCGGTTCCGCCCGTGACCGTATCGTTTCCGGTACTGCCGTAGACCGAATCGGCCCCGGCTTCGCCGTTGACGTTGTCATTCCCGGAACCGGCGTGCAGATAGTCATTCCCGGCGCCGCCGTAAATGTTGTCATTGCCGGTTTGGCCGTAAACCGTGTCGTTTCCGTTGCCGGCGACGATGTAGTCCGTTCCGCCTCCACCGTAGATTTGGTCGTTACCGTCTTGGCCGTACAGGTTGTCCTGAATTCCGCCACCGACGAGCGTGTCGTTCCCGGCGCCGCCTTGGGCGACCATCAGCAAGCTGGTGTTATTGTAGATGCCGTCGTTTCCGTTGAAGCCCTGGGCCGTCACCCAGTTGACATCCTCGATGTCAAAGCTTTCGGATTCCAGCACATTGCCGAGCGAGTCGCGAACCGTGGCGACAACTTGGTCGACTTGGCCGCCTGAGTAGGTGTAATCGAACGAGATCAAGTCGTTGGCGTTGGTGCCTTCGACGTCGATGCCGCCGTACTGATTTAGTTCGATTGAGGCCGCCATCAGCCGCCGGTCTTCCAGCGACTCGAAGTTCATTTTACGTGATTGGGGGGAAAACATTGTTTCGCCTTTCATTTTGCTGAGAGGTTTGGTGGTGTACGGCCGCTCAATTGGGCCGCTAAGCTACTCAGCGAAAAACGTGGCGATTTGTTACTCCCAGGCTCAGCTGCGGATACACCGCAGTGAATGTCTTAGATCAACTGCGCGAACCTCAACCACGGCTGCGACGGCGTCTTTACTCCCCCGGCCGCAGGCTTATTCGTCAGTCACGCAGCCTTCCGAAGCGGACTTGACGTTTTTGATGTACTTGTAGAGCGTGCCCCGCGTCGCCTTGAACGGCGGGGCGACCCAGGCCGATCGGCGGTCGGCGAGTTCTTGATCGCTGAGGTCGACGCTCATTGTATTGTGTTCGGCGTCGATCGTGACCATATCGCCGTTTTTGAGCAGGCCGATCGGGCCGCCGACTTGGGCTTCGGGGGTCACGTGTCCCACGATGAACCCGTGCGAACCGCCCGAGAAGCGTCCATCGGTCATCAATGCCACGTGCTGTCCCAATCCCGCGCCCATAATGGCCGACGTCGGCGTGAGCATCTCTGGCATGCCGGGGCCGCCTTGCGGGCCTTCGTAGCGGATGACGACGACGTCTCCTTTTTCGATTTCCTTACGTTCCAGCGCCGCCAACATGTCCTCTTCGCAGTCATAAACCTTGGCCGGTCCGCTGAACCGCTGGCCTTCCTTGCCTGTGATCTTGGCGACCGCCCCTTCGGGCGCCAAATTGCCCTTGAGAATCTGCAAGTGGCCCGACGGCTTGATCGGGTTGTCGATCGTGTGGAATAGATCCTGGTCAGCGCTTAACTCAGGTAATTCGGCCAGATTCTCCGCGACCGTGCGGCCGGTCACGGTGAGCAAGTCGCCTTTGAGGAATCCCTCGGCGAGCAGATATTTCATGACCCCCGGTGTGCCGCCGATATTGTGCAGATCCTCTTCAACGTACTGCCCGCTCGGCTTGAGATCGGCGAGATAGGGCACCCGGTCACTGACGCTCTGAAAGTCGTCGATGGTCAGCGGGACGTCGACGGCGCGAGCCATCGCAATTAGATGCAGCACGGCGTTTGTTGAGCCGCCTAAGGCCATAATCACGACCATCGCGTTTTCGAACGCCTCGCGGGTCATGATGTCGCTCGGTTTGATGTCCCGTTCCAGGCAGAGCTTGATGGCTTCGCCCGCTTGCAGGCATTCCTCCAGCTTTCGGGGATCCTCCGCCGGCGTGGAGGAACTATAGGGAAGCGACATCCCCATCGCCTCGATCGCGGTGGCCATCGTGTTGGCGGTGTACATGCCGCCGCATGCGCCCGCGCCGGGACAGGAATTACGTACGATTTCCCGCCGCTGCTCTTCGTCGATGCTGCCACTGAGGTATTGCCCGTAGCTTTGGAACGCCGAGACGATGTCCAATTTGCAGCCGCCCGCCGTGCCCGGCTTGATCGTGCCGCCGTAGATCATCAACGACGGCCGGTTGCAGCGTGCCATAGCGATCAGGCAGCCGGGCATGTTTTTGTCACAGCCGGGGATCGAGATGTTGGCGTCGTACCACTGCGCCTCCATCACCGTCTCGATCGAGTCGGCGATCAGGTCTCGCGATTGCAGCGAATAGCTCATCCCCGAGGTACCCATTGAGATACCGTCGCTCACACCGATTGTGTTGAACCGCATGCCGACCAGCCCGGCGGCGGTCACCCCTTCTTTAACCTTAGCAGCCAGATCGAGCAAATGCATATTGCAAGTGTTGCCTTCGTACCAGACGCTGGCGATGCCGACCTGTGGCTTATTCATGTCCTCTTCGGTCATGCCGGTGCCGTACAGCATGGCTTGCGAAGCGCCCTGTGATTTGGGCTGCGTAATGCGGGAACTGAACTTGTTCAAATCAGTCGTGGTTGTCTGCTCGGTCATCTTCGTTTACCTGGCCGGTCGATGCGGAGGAATGTGTCAGTAATGTCGTTAGTCGAAAAGATTGATCATAGAGAACTCAGCCTGGGAATCGTACTGTCCCGGGATCGAGGGAGATTTGCGGCGCTCGATTCGGCCTACATCTTCAAACGGCATTCTCATCAGCGTCGCCATCACGCTCACCAGTCGCCGCCCACAAACGGGCGTTACCGCTTCGGACGATAGTACGTGGCATAGCCGAGCGGAGTGATCGACAACTGGTATTCGTCGCGGTGGAACCAATCGTGGTTGGCTCTCGTGAGTTCGATATTGAGAAACTGGCTGATGCGAGCCCCGAAGACCGGCATAGTGTATCCCCAATTGATGATCCCGACCGCGGCTGCCTTGGTCCCATTAGGGATTTCGCTGGCGTGCCGCATTTTGAGGGCGTGATGGCGCGTGTCGGCTTGCTTGACGGCGAGCCGCCCCTCTTCGATCGTAGGTCGATCGGGAATCGGCAGGAAGTACACGTTTTGCCGCCCGTAACAGCGGCTCAGAATATAATATGCCCGCAGCGCCACCTGCGTCTGATATCCCTCGAACATTCCATTCTGGTAAACCAGCACGATGGGATCGTCCGGCTCTGTGTTTTCCGCGAGGGCCTTGAACCACTCGTCGTATTGTCGTGAGGTCTCTGCAAAAAAATCTGCGTCCTTGTAGACGGTCATTCCCTTGAGACCCATCGACAGCGCTACGAACAGGTAGGCGATCGCGATCGGAACCTGTTGGCCGCCCGGTGTCGAACGGATTAGCCGCAGGATTTCGGCAATCAGAAACGCATAGCCCAAAATGCCCGGCAGAATATAACGTGCGAAATGGGCCTCGTTCATGTTGTTCAACATGCCGGAGTTCATATACAGCAAGAATTGCGGAATGCTGATTAACACCCAGACCGCTATCGGCAGCCAGAGATTGGACAACAGTTGTGGCACGCTGGTTCGCTGAGAACCTTGGTTCGGCTGCTCAACCGGTCGTCCTTCGGCATCGACCATGGCAGGCGCCGCCGATAATACCACCCTCAGCAGAAACACGATCATGACGCAGATCAGCGGTACACAGTAATGAGTGATCTGGACATGTTGCGAAAGAATGTTGGCGAAGTTGTCGAGGCTAAATCCTTGCCAGCCGTCATAATTCAGCCGCGGCTTATCGCCTCCGGCGCGAATCAGTATGGCGTCGGTTGCGCCAAGAATGCCCAGCCAAGCAAACGCAGGAAGACTTTGCATCAGGGCCGACTTCACAGTAAGCTGATTCACCCGCTTGCTGAGGGCGAACTTGAGCACGAATAAGCCGGGCAGTAGCAGTAGAAAGCTTTCCTTGGAAAGCACCGCCAAGGTCACCATCAGCGCAAAGCCGACTTCGTAGCGCAATTTCCCGCTGCGGATTCGCAGTGCCATCATGACCAAGGCCGCCGCTGTGAACAGCATTCCGATCCCTTCGCCGTGGAGCAATCGCCACCAAACGACCGATTGCTGACCCAGCGACGTCAGCAGGGCGAACGCCAGCGATTCAAACAGGTTGTAGTCCAGCAGCCTCAGACTCAAATAAAGCAGAATCAACGTGGCGGCTCCGACCACGCCGATCCAGACGGACCAGATCACCGTATTGCCGCCGAACAGGTAGGACTGCAGCACCTTGTAGATGTTGTAGACCGGGATCACCCGGCCCAGCTCGTAGCGGCTCTTGATCTCGTGATCGAGGACCGCACCGAGTCCGCTCTCCTCAAACTCGATTTGCAATTTGAAAATCTGATTGTCGTCCGTGGTGCGCGGCCCCGCCCAGAGGTTGCCTGTGGCGATCAGAATCCCAAATACGAAAACCGGCATTAGCAAAATGACCAACAGATCGAATTTGCCCAAACGTTGTGGCGAATCGGCGACGGTCGTTGTGGTCGAAGGGTTCTTCTTCTTTTTCTTCATGCGGAGGCATGCCGGGAGCTGATAAGCGAGTGTTTCGGATTAAGGATCGCGGCTTTGAGCAGAGCGTGTCCAGTACGGCTTCAGCCGTGAAAGTGAGAATCAGTTCACTGTAAACCGTAAGACAACCATATTCAACGAGGGCACTGGCGCACCGATACTTTGTGCACAGCGCGATATTCCCCGATAGAGTCTCGTTGCCGGAAGGAGACTTCCTTATCACGCAGCAAGTTGGGAGCATGCTTTCCGCACGCCACTTAGCGGCACCGCAGGAACAACCACTACGGCGAGGAAACGAGCGTCGGTCTGTTGATTAGAGTAAGCTTTCCAAGAGAAGCCTCATCTTACGCATTTCGACTTCCCGGTCAACGTCACCCAACAATTCCGGAAAGATCTCGACGGACAGCGCAAGATTGTAGCCGTGCCGCTGCAACTGGCTGATCAGCCGGCTGTAGTCGACCTCTCCCAATCCGATGCGAACCTGCAGTTGATCCGGCAGGGTGTCCCGCAGGTGCATGTGGTACACATATTGGAAGACTTGGTCGTACGATTGGCCATGCCTCGGGCCGCATATGTAGTGGCTGGGATCGAGCGTCAATCCGAGACCGGGAGCGGCCTGGCAGAGTTCGACGGCGGTGTGCGGATCTTCGGTTAGGCGGCCCGTCTCTGTTTTGATGGAGATCTGAATGCCGTCGGCACTTGCGATGCGATGCAGCGCACGCAGGCGATCGATTTCGGCATTAAACGGCGTGCCGAGGGGCGAAGCGGGGAGTGTGATCTGAGTTAATCGAAACAGTTGGGCGACGCGGACCATCGCCTGGAAGTCCTCAGTGGAGAGGTCGTTCTGCAGGCAGAGCGCGATGGGCGTCATCCGCGTGATGTCGCGGAAGCGTGTGCAAAAGCCCTCAGGGTCGGCGATCACTTTTGAGGGTTTGAGATGGTCTTGCGTTTCGTCGAGCCAGATCTCGACTTTGTCATACTGTAATTCAGAGATCTGCTCGCAGGCATCTTCAAACGAAAGGTCCGAAAAGCAGCGGGTTGAAGCGGCGACAAACACTCCTCACACTCCCTTGGCAGCCGACCAACTGTTCTTAATCCGTTGAACAGCAATAAGTTACAAAATGGGACCTGGCCGGCACTGATCGGCCAAACCACATGTGAATTTAGCGGAAACAGGAAGATTCTGCAAGGTCGTTGGGTTTGAGTTGTCACAATGATCGCATTATCACAACCGATTCGTGCTGTTGTACGGTGTGGGCTGACGATAAGACTTGCACACCGGATGGCCGGAATCCCCTTTCGACCCGAAACAGGCCGTCTGCATGACCCAGATAATGAAAACACGGAGGGCATCTGAGAATGCGCACTCACGCATTATGGACGATTGTGACAGGACTGTCACTCCTGGTTTGCGTCGGCTGTTCCACCACCCAATCCGGCAGCGTCATTCGCGGCCAAGCACCCTGTAGCGGCTGCCAGTACGGCGGCGAATGCCTCGGCGGCGGATGCAACTACGGCGGATGTCTCGGTGGCGGCTGCCCCGGCGGTGCCTGCCCCGGCGGCTGCAATCCGTACGGCGCGGCTTGGAATAACGGCTACAACTGCTCCGCCGACGACGGCTGGTGCGTTGACAAGTGGAGCCAATCCAACGTGCATCGCTATCACGGCAGCATGGTTCCCCAGTGTGGAGTCGGAACCGCCATGCCGATGATGGTTCAATATCCATACTACACGACCAAAGGCCCCGACTGCTTCTTCTATCAAGGCGACTGATCGCCTGTATGGAAGACCGGCATGCGGAACTCATCAAGGATGGATGCCCGCGGCAGCTTGTTACTGCTGCGGATGACGGCGAAGGATTCCGCCGCGTTCCTCCTGCCCCGCTGAATGTCAGCCACTGACTCGGCGATTTTGCAGTCACTACGACAGCCACCGCTATCAACGCCAGATAGCCGGTGGCTGTTTTCGTTTAGTCCCCAGCCCGAGCGATCCCGGAGCTGTTTCAGTTCAATGCCCCGATTATGAAGAATCGCGTAACATCGCGGTGTTGCATCAAATCACGCGAGTTCGTTCTTGATTCCCAAATCTGTATCTGACAGCATGTCGAGAACTGCGTGACTGCAACTGCATCCTAAATTCGCGATCCAAGGAGCATCATGATGGGGATTCGAACAGAGTATCAGCACGGGCAGTTTTGCTGGGTCGATTTAATGGCCCACGACACCGCTGCGGCGAAGTCGTTTTACGGTGAATTGCTCGGCTGGGAGGCGGCCGATCAGGACACGCAAGGCGGCCCGCCGTATACGATCTTTATGATTGACGGCCGGCAAGTCGCCGGCATGGGTGGAATGACCGACGAGATGAAGTCCTCCGGTATGCCGCCCATCTGGAATTCGTATATCAACGTCGATGACATTGCCGCCGCGACAAGCCGCGCGACCGAATTGGGGGGCAATATCATGATGCCGCCCATGCAGGTCGTTGAAGCGGGACACATGGCAATCATCAGCGATCCGACCGGCGCCGCCGTTTCACTGTGGCAGAAGCTCGAACATTTCGGCGCGCAGCTCGTCAACCAAACCGGCTGCTGGGGCTGGAATGAGCTGATGACAGACAATGTGGAGAGTGCGTCCGAATTCTACGGCGACATGTTTGGATGGGGGTGCGAACAAGAAGAATCGGCCCAACCGCCGTATTGGACGTTTAAGCAGGGCGAGACGCTGCTGGGCGGGATGCTGCAAAAGCTACCCGAGATGGGAGAGATCCCCAATCATTGGTCGGTCTACTTTTCAGTGGATGACATCAACGCCAAAACCGAGCAATTGACTTCGTTGGGCGGAACGGTTTACCGTCCGCCGTTTGAGGTTTCTGTCGGCCACATCAGCGTCGTCAGCGACCCGCAGGGAGCGGTGTTTAACATCATTCAAATGACCGTGCCGCCGGATGAGTGATTTTAGACGAATCCAAGCCGACCGCTTGCGGTCGCGAGCGACTTACGAAGCCGACAAATCGCACCTGTGGGAGTCAATTCGTCGATCCCGCGGCATTCGCGGCCTACTTCTCCGATTGCAGGTAATCACGATAAGCGCTCGCCGGATCGTAATCGTCCGTCCGCGCGTGGACAAATACGCCGAATCGTAGCCGCAACGACTCGCCCGGTTTGACGGGGACGGAGCTCTTTTCGCCACCCGTCATTGCTTTGCGGCCGAACGGGTTGGCCAGCATCAGGCCGTAGTCACGCACGTGGAACCAGCTGCGGCGAAAGTTCTCCGGGTGCGGCATCACCGTCAGGCCGGCAAACGTTCCGTCGATCGTGCCACTGTAGTCGCACCAGTCGGCCGCTTTGCCCCAAACTTGTTTCTCGTTTTGCAGCCCGTCCGCGTTACGGATTCGCCCGTTACCCCCTTTGACGCGCAATTTGCGATTTACGCGGACACCAAAACCAAGTTCCTCCTGATCGCCGAACTCAAACGGACCATCGTCGTTGCTGAACGTAGAATCACTCATCAGCAAATACCCGCCCTCGCGGGGCGCGATTGTGTAGCGGCAAGTTTCGGTGCAGATCAGTTTGCCGTCTTTGCGGTATTCATTCTTAACGGCGAAACTGCCGCGGCCCTCGTTCACCTGCGGTTGCTGAACAAAACCGGCGTGTACCACTTGTGCCTTGTTTCGCCAAAAGTCCGCCCCGCTAATATCGCCGAATGCGAGCCAGATACCCGGATGCATCGTCCCGTGGTCGCCCCCTTCTGTTCCCGGTTCGACAGGATGTTTGCGCGTGACGCGAATCCTGCCCGGGGCTTGGACGTTCGCGAAGTAGGGCCGCAGCGTCTGTTCGTCCCGGTAGACATAGGTGGCAAACGGCTCGCCCTTAATTGAGATCTTGATCCGGCCCGGCTCTTGTTCGAAGGCGATCGAATCGTCTGCGGCCCGGGCGTGGAAAGAGCAGACACAGAGCAGTGCGAGGCAGAACGAGACGACGCGTGCAGTCGATTGCATGAGGAACTCCGCAATTGGGGAATTTGGACCTGTCCTTATACAGGAAAACGGCTGCCGTTTCCGCCGATTGGGAGGAAATGCCGAGGCGACATCGACGAAATCGCCAAGGTTCTACATCGACGGAGCATTGTCCTTAACACCAATCAAGAAAACATGTTATGACAATACCCCGAAAGGAAAATCGACCGGTCGAATTAGACGGGATTTAGGAGCAGGCTTTCGGATATATCAGGGGCGGCCCATCTCAAAACCTGCGAAAATGAAAAAAAGATGAATTGAACCAAGTCCCTGCCAGGACTGCGACTTACGATCTCAGATTGATTCCTAATCTATACATCGCAAGCAGTCGCGTATTGACAAAACGTCGCGTCAATTTATAGTGGTTCGCTCGCGGATCACTACATGTGGTGCACGCTAATTGGGATGCACCCAAGGGCTGGTATTGCACATTTCATCGGCCCCGCACTATAATGTGGTGTCCATTTGTTCACAATTCTCGCCGTCGTTTGTCGATACTAACAGCGAAAGGTCCACACCACACTGCGGAATTGTCGACTCGCTTTGCCGCCTTCTACAGACGCAAAGCGACCATCTCTCTGTTCGCCGACATCCGCAACTTGGTTCTCTCTGCGATTGACCGCAACTGCTTGAGACGGACGACACCAACGATGGATCCTAGGAATCAAGGAGTGCATGATGCACAAAGTGCACGGAACTGCAACGACTGAAGCTCACACCCATCACGGTCACAACGGAAACGGAAACCCGCCCGTGGAACCCGCTTCCATGAAAGTCGCCAGCACGTTTTGCCCCCCAGGCATTGACCCGTTTGAAACGGTCAAATGGGAGCGCCGCTCTGCGCAAATCAAGGACGAAAACGGAAACGTCCTCTTCGAGCAAACCGACTGCGAAGTGCCCGCCGGTTGGAGTTCGTTGGCGACCAACGTCGTCGTCAGCAAATACTTCTACGGCGAACCGGGGACTCCCGGCCGCGAGTCGAGCGTCCGCCAGTTGATTCACCGCGTTTCACGCACAATCACCGACTGGGGCGTCAAGGACGGCTATTTCGCCTCCAGCGAGGATGGCGAAACGTATTACCGCGACTTGACCTGGCTGCTGCTGCATCAGCACGGTTCGTTCAATTCGCCGGTCTGGTTCAACGTCGGCCTGTACCACCAATACGGCGTCAAAGGCTGCCGGGGCAACTACCGCTGGGACGTGGAAACCAATTCCATCAAGCGGCCCGACACGCCGTACGAATATCCACAAGGTTCGGCCTGCTTCATCCAGTCGGTTGAAGACAACATGGAAGACATTATGCGTCTCGCCACCAGCGAGGCGATGCTCTTCAAGTTCGGCTCCGGCACGGGGACCGACCTCTCCACGATTCGCAGCGCCAAGGAGAAACTCTCCGGCGGCGGCGTCCCCTCCGGGCCGCTCTCCTTCATGCGGGTCTACGACCAAATTGCGGCGGTCGTCAAATCGGGCGGCAAGACCCGCCGGGCGGCCAAGATGCAAAGCCTCAAGGACTGGCACCCCGATATCCAGGAGTTTATCGAAGCCAAAGCCAAGGAAGAGAGAAAGGCGCGGACGCTGATCGAGAGCGGCGAATATGAAGCGAACTTCAACGGCGAAGCCTACAGTTCGATCATGTTCCAAAACGCCAATCTTTCGGTGCGTGCCAGTGACGAGTTCATGCAGGCCGCGACCGAAGGTACGAAATGGCAAACGCACTGGGTGACCGACGAGAACCAGCCCGGTCCGGAGTATGAAGCCAAGGACTTGCTCCGCGGCATGGCTGACGGGACCTGGTATTGCGGCGATCCCGGCGTGCAATACGACTCGACGATCAACCGCTGGCACACCTGTCCCAACTCGGGGCCGATCAACGCCTCGAATCCCTGCTCGGAATATATGTTCCTGGACGACACGGCCTGCAATCTGGCCAGTCTGAACTTGATGAAGTACCAGAACGCCGACGGGACCTTCGACGTCGATCGTTTCCGCCGGGCGGCTTCGATTTTCATCACCGCTCAAGAGATACTCGTCGACCACGCCAGTTACCCCACGCCGGCGATCGCCGAAAACAGCCACATGTACCGCCCGCTCGGATTGGGATACGCCAATCTGGGCAGCCTGCTGATGTCGATGGGCATTCCCTACGACAGCGACGCCGGCCGCGGGATTTGCGGCGCGTTGACGGCGCTACTCAACGGCGAGGCGTATCTGACGTCGAGCCAAATCGCTGGCGACATCGGACCGTTTGCGGGCTATGAAGAGAACCGCGAGCCGATGCTCGGCGTGATGCAGATGCACCGCGACGCTGTCGAGCAGATTGATCCGGAATGCCCTGTCTATCTCCGCGACGCCGCCCGCGACGTCTGGAACGACTGCCTGAATTCCGGCCGCCAAAACGGCTATCGCAACGCCCAAGCGACGGTCCTCGCGCCGACCGGCACGATCGCCTTCATGATGGATTGCGATACGACCGGAATCGAGCCGGACATCGCGTTGGTCAAGTATAAACAACTCGCCGGCGGCGGCATGATGAAGATCATCAACCGCACCGTGCCGATGGCCCTGCGTTCGCTGGGCTACGACGGTCCCTCGATTGACGGCATCTGCAAGCACATCGAGGAGCACGATACGATCGAAGGCGCCGAGCAGTTGAAAGAGGAGCACCTGCCGGTCTTCGACTGTGCCTTTAAGGCGGTCGAAGGCAAGCGGTCAATCAGTTGGCGGGGCCACGTCGGCATGATGGCGGCCGCTCAGCCGTTCCTCTCGGGTGCGATTTCCAAAACCGTCAACATGCCTGAAGACTCGACGGTCAAGGATATTGAAGAGGCGTACGTCGAAGGCTGGAAACAGGGCCTCAAGGCGCTGGCCATCTACCGCGACGGTTCCAAGAAGAGCCAGCCGCTGGCCACCAGCAAAGAGGGGGACCGCAAAGGCAAGGAGCAGCAGCCGGTCGGCCCGTCGCGGCGGCACTTGCCGTCGACACGGAATTCGCTGACGCACAAGTTCTCCGTCGGCGGCCACGAGGGCTACATTACCGTCGGCCTGTTCGAAGATGGTTCGCCGGGCGAATTGTTCATCACCATGGCCAAGGAGGGAAGCACGATCGGCGGGCTGATGGACGTGATCGGCACGGAGACGTCGATGGGTCTGCAATACGGCGTCCCGCTGCAAGTCTTCGTCGACAAGTTTTCGCACTCGCGGTTCGAGCCGTCCGGTTGGACCAACAACCGCGACATTCCGCACGCCAAGAGTGTGGTCGATTACATCTTCCGCTGGCTGGGGATGGAGTTTCTGCCCGGCTACCGCGAAGAAAACGCTCCGAAGCGCGAGGAACCAAAAGAAGACGCCGACACCGATGCTTCGGCGACAGTGGCCGTCGTCGCCGCGCCTGAGACGAACGGCCACGCGGGCGAGAACGGCGCAGCCACTGAGCAGGAATTAGAATTGCTGGAAGACAGCCCGGCGGTCCGCAGCCGGCTGTTCGCCAAATACCAATCCGACGCCCCGGCGTGCGACAAGTGCGGCGCGATCACGGTTCGGAATGGGAATTGTTATTTGTGCCATAATTGCGGGAACAGCATGGGATGTAGTTAAGGAGGGCTCTTCACACACGCTGTTCCCAGCGCCCCGGCTAACCGCCGGGGCGTTTTTTTGTGGTGGGGGTGGTAACAACTGTACTCCGATTCGTGAGCTTAATTCGCCTTAAAGATGAACTGTACTACTCGGCGTCACATGTAATATCGTAACGTATGCTGTCTCTCATCGGGACTTAGACCCGGATTTGCGAGCAGGATTTCGCCGATCTGTTGAGAGTAGCGGATTGTAATTGGTACAGAACTTCCGAAGCTACAAGAGTTGTAGTTCAGCTTTGTCAGCGACAATACGTCACGTGCGACTTGCTCGAGATCGGCTTTGCCGTGTTGGATTGAGATTCCAAGAGGTACGGGAACTTCGAAACCCTCGTAAGTGCCGGCGCGTGGATTGAAACCGCTTGAGTAGAGGAGACCATATCCACTGTTACGTTTTAAAAATGTGCCTCGGATTGGTGGATATTTTCCAAGACGAAAGAGACGTGGTCCATTCTTTTCTTCACGAATCCTACAAACAACTAGCTTCACACCGCTTGGTAAGGCTCGTTTGTAGCCACGGATCTCTTCCTCTGAAACTCGCGACGCACAGTGAAGAAACACCTCCCGCAGAGGCGGCCCTCCCTGAAGTTGATAAGTAGTCAAAGTCCCTTCGAGCAAGTCGTGAGCTGCGCCTTCCGAAAGCTGAAACTGTTTGGTGTCTGGTGAAAACCATGGCCCAAATTCTCCAACAAATACAATGCCGTCACCGCTGTCGAGGAACATTTGTGCGGCACAGCATGCGTCACGTTCTCCGTCATCTGCTTTCTTGAATGCGATGCCAATATAGCAAACACCGTCGCGCGCTTCGCCTAATTTCCATGGTTTTTGGCCAGTCTTGTATGCCAAGCCGACAGACAGATTCCAAAGCCTATCTGAAAGTGGGTTTGCGCCTGGTTCGCCTGCTTCAAGGGAAGGCGTTATTTCTAGTGTCGACTCCTTGATAATTTGCACTGGCATTCCGTATGGCATGACCTTCGCCTTTAGATGCCGCCGAAAATCGGGCGAAAAGCCAAAGTCCTTGACGGCTTCGAGGACTTCTTCGTCTTCCTCGGGAAACAGCAATCCTTGTGGGTCGGCCAGATCATCAGCAATTCGCTTCAATTCCTTCGCTGACAACCTGCTACCTTCAACTCGGTCCTTCACTGGAATCGTCGATTGCATTCGGCAATTCTTATAGACCTGATCAGGCACGATGCAGACGATGACGCCAGGAGTTTCATCAACTTTGCGTAGCTTTCGAATCTCTTTCAGGTAGCAGGCTACAACTGCTGAGGCGCGCTGGTGAGAACCATCCCGGAATGCAGCGTTGTTGAGTCGTTCCTCGTCGATCTCATACGCTCGTACCGGAGCTTCCCATTGATGTCCAAATGCGACCTCGAAGCTCGGAAATGGAGGCCACGCCCTGAGTCGAGACAAATTATCACAAGAAATGAATGAATTAAGTTTTTTGCAAAGACATATCCATTTGTCCAAAGCCGAGGGTGTTCCAATTACTGCGTGTCTGCATGGACCTGAATTCTGGCCATACGCACCAAAGAGGCTCAATCCTTCATATGGGTCACAGGTGGTCCCACGGTCAGAAAACTCTAAAAGTGGCTCGTGCAGGACTTCTATCGTCTCACTCATGGGCTTCAGACTCATTCAATTCATTGTCAGTGCGTTCCTTGAGCTTGGCGAATTTATTTGCCCCTTTCGGCAGCGCCTCTTCATCAATTCCAATTGGACAAACAAACGTGCGCGGCTGCGTACTGACCACGACGCGCTGAGCACCTTCGCCAACAACGATCTCAGATTCTCCAGCGGCAGCATGTTGCATAAAAAGCAGATTTAGATCGCGAAATTTGTCCTGATGCCAGCCACTCGCAGCGTGACGGCGAAATGTGATAATTCGGTTTGATTCAATTGGGCGATCATCGCGATAAGTAACCCGGATGAAGACTCGTGTACGAAACTCCCATGAATTTTGAAAACCACCAAAACAGCGGCAGCTGGGGGCAAGTTGCCAATTGTAGTCCTCTCCTTTCTGGTTCGGTCGCCACAGATGTTTTTCTCCACAGACTGCGCGAGTAGTACTTGCTCCAGACGGCAGCTTAACGGAAACCCGCTTACCGGAGAACTTTTTTGGACTGAAGTAAATGAGTTCGCGTTCTGGACACCACAGAAGTCCAGCACGGAAAAAAGCAAACTCCAGAGTACGTCGAAGAAGTTCAGTAAGAATATCACGTGCGTCTTTCCCGTCGTAATAACCCGGCGCACTCTTCTGCCATTCCGTTGCTTTGATTTTCTTGAGTATGACCGCACCCTGAAATGCGTCAGATGGCTGAATGAACGAGAACATATTATTGCCCGATTTGACGAAAGGCCATAATTGCCTTGCGCTTTGAATCCGAACACTATTTAGCTTTCCGACAATTCGCCATTCATGAATTAACCGTGGAACGGTTGTAATCGGAAAGACATTCGAGGCAAGTAATTCTTGCTCATTCTGAATGAAGTCTTTGGGGCCCGGTAAACGCAACCCGTCAAGTCGTTGCCTCGCAACCTCGTGGTCTTTGGGCGCGTTCCATTCTTGGAGTTTTGCTAAAAGTGTCCGTATTCCGATTGCTCTATGATCCTCAAACGGTACCGGATCAAGTTTGCAAACGCGCGGGCTGAAGTCCGTTAGATTGACGTTTTCCATCCGAAGTGGCAGCAGGCGACGATCTGTCCCTGCTGATTGTTCAACACGCCCTCGGAACTCTGGGCATTTCGCACTCTCTTTGCTGAAGACAGGAAGGTGATGTCGAGTTCGCGAATCCAAAAGCTCGCGGATTGTCGTGTCAGCAGCCTCACCGCTTGTTGCATCGATGCCTCGGCACCAGACATCATAACCAAACAACCTTAGGCATCTCGCTATCCAATGAGCGAATCCCTGATCACAGTCGACGTGGTCTACAAGCAGTATATCACGGCGCGAAGTGTCAAGCTGTCGTCCTCCCGCCAGTCGAAAATTTGATTCTCTAAAGATCGCAGGATACAATTCGAGCAAGTGCTCCAGATTGCCTCGAATTGCTGACGCGAGCCTCTCGCGACTGTAGAGTTCAAGAGGCCACCCAAATTGTTCACGTACTGTCTTAACAGCCTGATCTCTTTGATCAGGCGTAGGTTGCATCGATGTCGCAAAAAGAAAGCGATCACACTTGTGATTTAGACTCTTGACCCGCCTGCAGTCCTCCAGCAATTTCTGTTTCCACTCCTGCCTGAGAGAGAAAGCACATACGGTAGTGATATCGTTTGCATAGTCATGATAGATTGCGTCCCTGCCGCCGTCACCAGTGCCCCCAATCGGCTCAATTCCAGGGTAGACGGTGCCAGCGAGAATGTCCGAACACAACAGTTCGAACGAACGGGCATCGCTCGCATACTCCAAGCATTGAACAATTGGATCTGACGATTTAGGCATCGTGGTTTTGCCTCGAACGAATTACTACAGTAACTATACAAAACCACTGGCGGATATTGGAGGCTAGTCCTGTAGGGTATGTCGAGACGGACTTTATACTCCAAAGATATCCCTGTGAACGAGGTGCGTCGCGACGCACCCTACGGCTGGTGTGATCGACGGAAGCTCCCGACAACCAAATTATTCGGCAATAGCACGGTCGCAATGTCATTGACCGATTCACAACTCATCCTACGACTGGCCGCACGAAACGCGGATCGGTCTGCGGCCACAGACAATGGCGGCCACTCCAAGAAACGGGTGCCCTGTGTCACGGCGTCGGGGCTGGACGCCGTTGAAAAGTCGCTCGGCTTCCCGTTGCCTGCCCTCATTCGTTCACTCTATTCGGAAGTCGGCAACGGCGGGTTTGGGCCGGAATATGGGATCGTGGGCACAAAAGTCGGGGCGAAACTCGACGGCTACACGCTGGAGTCCTGCTATGCCTGGTTGCTCAGCCTCGGCAGCGACAATTCCGCTTGGCAATGGCCGCACCGGTTGCTGCCGCTTGCGAACTACGGCTGCGGAATGTGGTCGTGCGTCGATTTGACGTATCAGCGGCATCCGCTGATTCTGTGGGATCCCAATAACTTGGACGACGAACTTGAAGATGATGAGGCTCGTCTGAATTGGAGCCATTCATTTTGGGATCAAGGATTATCGCTCAAGAAATCGCTCGTGAACTGGCTCAACGGGACGGAAGACTTTGATCCAAAACGGCCAACCGCCAGTTGGACGCGAAAGCGTCTTGGTTTCAAAATCGTCACGTGAATGGCCGGTGGATGCCGTTACTTATCATTCCACAGCCACACAAATACAAGATCATCGGACACGAACTGTTCCCAGATTCCGATTAGTGTCGTGGGGCGTTCGCGGATTTCATCCGCCAATCTGTTGATCATTTCGTCGGCGGACTGTGCATCGAACGTCAAGTGCACAGCGTCAAGCGGAAGCGTCTCAAGGCGTGCGATGATCGCATTGAAATCGATTGTCCGTGCGTCGTCGATGATCGAGTCGACGGATCGTTTCCACCGGCTGTGCGCGTATCGGCCGGCTTTTCGTCGTTGTGCCCGTGGGAGTTGCTTCGCTGCGCGCTCGGCGTTCCGCTGAGCGAGATCATCCGAAGCAATCGCGAAACACTGGACGTTAGGAGCATATTCCAGAATGTCAGCAATGGTTTCGCTCGTCATGTCGCGGTTCTCAGCCCTTAAGTAGGGTGCGTCGAGACGCACCGTCTCTTGCAGAAAGACTTCAGACAACCAAGTGCGTCGCGACGCACCCTACCGCTTGTTGTGAAAACGCACGACGACCTCCGGCAACCGCGATCCGGCGGAGGACGATGGCAGTCGTCGCCTCAAGGACGGTCATCTTCGCGCTTCAACTCGATGATCTCTCTCAGAGTTCTTATGTCTCGCGGAGACAACTGCGGAACTCTTTCTCGGAGGGCCTTTTCAAGCTCTTCGCCTTCCTCTTCCAAATCTCCAACATTCTCGGCAATCCTTTCGAGTCGTTTGCGATTGCCCGTATTGGAATGAATCAGGCCTCGAATCATTCTGTGCTCAGTTTCGTGCAACTCACGTCTGGCTTGTTCCTCTGTTCGTGCTTCATCCTTCTCTTCCTCAGGTTTCGTGTTTGTTGTCATCAAGGACACAATGAATCCTGCTGCGGAAACAATCACTACGATTGCCGAGACGACTTCTGCCTTTTTCGTCATCGTGCGTGCTCCCTTCCTGCAAACAGTATTATTGTTACGAAGTCTTGCAGGGTGCCTCTGGCCTGCTATCCCGTCACCGAGTGGCCGCCTTAACCAGGGCCAACGCCGAAGCGATATCCGCTAACCGGCGCGTGGCCATGCCTTTGCCTGTGTCATAGTTGTTCGCGCGACTGACTTCCAACAACCCTTCCCAACGCTCTTGCTCTGCCACTAACAGCTCTTCGATCGTAGCGTCTTCACGCAGCGGATCGGTGTGAGTTGTGTGGGTGCCAAGTTCGAGCATTGTCACTGCAACTCCGAACGTGTCGCCGCTGATTGCACCAAAAATCGGGTGGCCAAAAGTGGGGAGGACGAAGTTGATGTCGTATCCCGCTTCGACGTATTTCGTTGCCAGTTTTCCGCCGTGCGCCGGATTCGTCGATGAGTAGTAGAGCTGGCAAAACATACCATCCCGGTCTTTTCGATTCTTTGCGGGGCCGAATTTCAGAAACAATTCGGCGATATCAAAATATAGTCGACCGACGTTACTGTAATCGGGGTCGTCGTAGCGAAATCCAAACTTTGCCGGCTTGATCCAGAAATAGAGCGCCCCGACGTTGTCGCCGCCGCACTCCAGCAACAGCACCGATTCACCACCGCCAAGTTCGGCAATGGGCAGCATGGTGCTCGCTAGACCGTTTTTTGCCCGATGCTGCCGGCAGATATGGACCAGCCCTGTCTCTTCGATCGAATAGAATCGCTCGACCTTGGTGGCGTCGCCGGGATACGGGAGATATGCAGGGGATGGAGCACCGCCATTGTTTTGGAGAAGAAAGTCAACGTAAGGTTGAGGGAAAGCGACGGCCAACTCCCGCTCGGCGGCTGCAATCACATCTCGATCAACCGGCTGCCCAGGACGCCGCAGTTTTACTGTGTAATGGTCAATGGCGGTCATAACTGATACAGGGTATCAGAGGTTTTAGCGGACCGGTAGATGGAGCGAAGCCAAGCCTATCGGCAACTCTTCTGACGACTGCGGTCGGTTGCGGCGAACAAACTGCGTCTCAAAAGCCTTGTTGTCGTCGTCGAATTGAGATGTCGTTGGAATCGGTGGTGCGGCGGGTTGGACGCGGACGAAAATAGGATCAGGCGCTTCACAATTCCCGTACGTCTCGAGCTGATTCGGTTCGTGCCGGGCAACCGGTCGTACCGCCGAGATTTTTGTTATGCGCGAGGTTCTTTCGAAAATTGCGGCACTTGCCTTGTTTGCGGCGGCAGTTGTGTCGTCCGCCGGCGACGCGCGCGCGCAGCATCTCACCTCGCGACGGCCGGATCAGTATCCCTCGCCGACCGTCAAACTGCCCGCCGCCGGGCATCAATTCGACGCCGACTACAGTTGGGAAGCCAATACGGTCACCGGCGACTGGTATGGAATGCGGAGCGAACTTGCGCAAAACGGGATCATTTTTGGTGGTCGATATGTGCCGGTCTTGATGGACAACACGCGCGGCGGATTCGACACCGGATTTTTCGGAGCGGGGCCGTTTGGGATTACGACGACCGTCGACACCGAAAGGCTGGTGGGGCATAAGGGCGGCTTGTTGTTTTTCGATTGGGAATACTATTCCTGGTACAACGGGCGGTTCCCGACAAACAACCAGTTTGAACCGACCGGATCGTACGTCGGCGTTAACACCAACCTGCTGGATGGCGACACGCGGAGATTGAATCAAGTCGCGCAACTGTACTACCAGCAGGCGATGTTTGACGACACAATCAAATGGGCGTTCGGCAAGTTGGATGCCAATGTTCCCTTCGCGGCCGTTCAGGCGGCGGGCGCGTTTCAGAACAGCATTGCGATGTTTCCGTCGACACTCAACCCGTTCATCCCGAGCTACCAGAACGAAGCGACCGCGCTGTGCCTGTGTAGCCAAGTCACCGATTCCGTGACTGGGAAATTCGGTTGGTTTGACGGAACGAGCGCCGCGTTCGATCCGCAGACGGGCACGAGCGGCCCGGCGACCGGACCGCGGGGGCCGTCGACCTTCTTCAACAATGACGGTCATTGGTTTCTGATTACCGAGTGGGATGTGGAGTGGAAACTGGATGCGACTCGGCCGGGGACTGCCGGTGTTGGCGCGTGGGTCCAAACAGGATTGACCGCTACCTCTGGCACCAATACCAATGGCGTCCGCGACGTGCCCGGCTGGTATCTTCAGTGGCAGCAGGTTCTTTGGTCGCCGAGCGAGTCGATTGCTTCTGATGGCGGCGGAATCGCGTACTTTGGTCAATTTGGCTGGAGCGATCCGGACAAGAACCCGGTTCATTGGTCGTTGATGACCGGCGTTTCGGCGACCGGTGTCTTTCCCGGCCGGCCTGCCGATGCTGCGGCAATGATGTTTGCCTATTCCGACTTCACGTCCAACTCGGGCATCTATCAGTCGACAAGACGTAACGGCGCACCCGGTCCGTCGGGCGGTCATGAATTATCGCTGGAAGCGTTCTACATTTGGCAATGGAAATCATGGTCGTATCTGCAGCCGGGACTTATGTGGATCAACTCGCCCGGCGGCGGCAACCCCGCTCCGCTCGACGACAATTTCATGGCCTATCTGCTGATCGGATTTGAGTTGTAGCACTTCGAATTGTCGGCGACGTTCCTCAATCTGTGCGGCGACTGCTTTGATTCCCAGACGGATCCCGTTACCATCGGCGTCGCCGGACGCTAGAGCCAGTTTCAAGAACCGGTTGCGCTTGTTTGAGATACTTGCATACAAGTGTCGGCGCGACGCGTCACAGGGTTTTGAAACGACTTGTCGTAATCTGTAAGAGCTTGATCGAGGGAGTTACCGCAATGCAACCGCCGAACTCGACACTGTCTCGACGTCAATTGCTTCAAGCGAGCGCCGGCTTGCCACTCGTCCTGTCGGTGCCGGGCGTTGCCCAACCTGCTCAAGCGACCGCCGCGAATGCCGCACATGCGGCGACACCAGCGCAATCGAAGCCGGACTATGCCCTTAACATTAAGCGCGAAACGATTGCCCCGTTGGGCGTGCCGACGGAAGCGACGTTGATCAATGGGACCTTGCCCGGTACGGAGATTCGCTATCGGGAAGGCGACCTGTTTCGCGTGCTGGTGAACAACCGTTTGCAGTCACCGACGTCGGTGCATTGGCACGGCATGATTGTGCCGAACTACATGGACGGCGTGCCGGGGGTCACCCAAATGCCGATCGCTTCCGGTGATGCGGTGTTGTTCGAATACAAGCTGCGTCAAACGGGAACGTATTGGTATCACTCGCACTACGGGTTTCAGGAACAGACCGGACTGAGCGGCCCGCTAATCATCGAAGCCCGCGACGAGTCCGAATCGTACGATCATGACGTCGTGGTCGCGATGTCCGACTGGCTCAATCAACCGCCTGAAGGCATTATCCCGCAGATTCGCGGACAGTGGCCGGCGACTGCGGCAGTGAAGCCCCCGCCGGGCAAATACACGTTCCCCGGCGATAAAGTCTTCAACGTCGATATCAACTACCCCGGTTATTTGATCAACGGTAAGTCGAACAACAGCCCCTGGTCACTCAAAGTGCGTCGCGGCGACCGCGTTCGCTTGCGTCTAATCAATTCATCGACGGCGACGTTTTTTCGCGTTGCGCTCGACGGCCACGAACTGCGGCTCATCGCGGCCGACGGTCAAGACGTCGAGCCGCTGACGTTGAATAATCTCGTCGTGGGGGCGGCCGAACGGTACGACGTGGTGATTACGGTTAAGCAGTCGGGAAGCTTTACGCTGCATGCGGCGGCTTTGGGGACCAATCAGCAAGTCGTTGGCGTCATCCATACGGCGGACGCAGCTCCTAAAACCAACATGAAGAGCCCGGAATTCAAGGGAACGAGCGGCGGCATGGCCGATTATGCGGCGCTGCGGTCTCCCCATCCGACGACTCTACCTGAGGGACCATTGAAAGAGTTCAAGATCGACCTGGGCGGGCAGATGATGAAGTACCTTTGGTCGATGGGAGGCGAATACTACCCCGAGCCCTTCGCCCCGGACGGCAAGGCGACGCCGTTGTCGATTCGATACGGTGATCGCGTCCGCATCCGCCTGACAAACTCGACCATGATGTATCACCCGATGCACCTGCACGGCCACTTTTTCAGGCTGCTGTCGAAGGCGGGCACTGTGGATGACGCAACCGCCCCACTAAAGGACACTGTTGCAGTCGGTCCGAAGCAGGAAGTGGTCATCGAATTTACGGCTGACAACCCCGGAAACTGGTTCTTCCATTGTCACAACTTGTATCACTTGGCGGCTGGCATGGCGCGCGTCGTTCGGTACGAAGTCTAGTTGCTGTCGATGTTGACAGGGGCTTCCTCATGCTTGGCACCCAGCGCCGAAGAAAAAGCGCAGGGGACTGAGGTGCGGACCTGATTCTGGGTTATTTGCGCCATCTCACTCGCAGATAATCCCGCGATTTGCCCCCCGCTAGCAGGACCTCAGCCCCCTACACTAATAAGGCGGAGGGGCGGTGGCAACGGGGCGCGCAAAATCGAACATTTTTGGATTTTTTTGCGTGATGCTCCGATGCTTGCAGACTAACAGAGGCAAGAGACCAATATTCGTAATGATTCTCGGCAACAAAATGCAAAACGGGTTGCCGAACATACCCGGACCTGGAGAATGTGCGGTTTTCCCCGAATTCCAAGCCAGCTCTGCGGACTTCGTCAATGTCGACGTTGATTGAACCGATCTGGCCAAAAACTGGCAAACGCCATCTCACCAGCTGAGCGGCTCGCGTGTTCGCAGCCATTCGTGCGGGATTCCGTCGTGGCCGACGGAGGAGGCAACGATGCCGCCGACGATCGCGCACGTGGTGTCAATGTCGCCGCCGACTCGTGCCGTCGTCCACATCGCTTCACAATAGTCGGTCAATTGGGCGGCAGCCATCCACAGGCAAAATGCAACCGTATCTTGGGCCGTGACGCGTTCGCCGCAGCCGAACTCGCGGGCGACGTCGAAGGCCCATTCGTCGAGCGGAATCTCGGCAACGCTTGAGACGGATTCAGCGACCACCGATTCCGGGACCCGCTCCGCGACCCAGGAAAGCATGGCTTGCGGAGGCTCTGACCGGTCAGATTCGTTCCACCGCCAGGCCCATCCGGCAGCGAGTGCGACGGCAACCGCGCCGGCCTGACCTTCGGAGTGGGCATGCGTAACCTCGGCAGAACGCCGCGCGTGTTGTATCGTCGCGTCGACGTCGTCAGCAAACCACGCGCCCAGCGGACCGGCCCGCATTGCGCCGCCGTTGCCGAATGACCCGCTTCCGCGGAACAGTTCTACGCTGGCATCGCGCCAATCATCGCCGCCGGCGATTCGCCGCAAGAGTTGGTGCGCTCCGGCGCCATAACCACGTCCGGGTTCAGCCGCATAGCGCTGTGCAAATGTCTGCGCTAACGCGTCCTGATCGATTTCACCATGCCGCTCGAGGACCTGGACGATCGCCATGGCCATTTCGGTGTCGTCGGTGTAATGCCAGGGCCCGTCGGGCGGATTCTCCCGCGTCGCCGATTCAACGACCCAGGGGAAGAAAAACCGCTGTCCGAAGCCGTCACCGATCGACAGGCCGGCGAGTGACAGCCGGGCGCGGGCGGAACGTGTTTCTTGTGTGTCAGCCATAGCGCGGCGCTCAACGAAGTCGTGAATAACCAGCCGTTAACGATGGCCATATAATACACGAACTTGGAGGCGCCTGTAGGGCCGGTTCCACCGGCCGCCCGGAGATTGGCGCTCCAATGACGGCCGGTGCACGATTGTGATATTCGTTGGCACTACTTCACGCTGACCGTCACCTTGCCGATCTTGCCGTTGAAGTGGCTGCTCTCCGCGTTGTAGTCGTCGGAGACGGAGGTCTCGGCGTCTTTGCCGACGTTGGCAGTTTCGTCGGCGGAGAAGACGGCCGGCTGCGTCTTGGCCACGCGGACCGAGCCGACCTTCTCTCCATTGATCGATACCGTAGCGGTGCCGCCGGCGCCCGTTTTGCCACCGTCGTAGGCGAAGTTCATCGTTACCTTCGACTTGCCTTGTGGCAGCACGGCCTCGCCATCAGTCTTAAACGTCTTCAGGCCGAGATAGTTGTAAGCGAAGACCGGTCTGCCCTCTTTGACGTACAGGCTCCAGCCGCCGAAACGGCCACCTTGTTGAACGATCACACCGTTGGTTTGCGCCCCGTTCGCATCAATTTCCGCCTCGATATCAAATGAGGTGTTCTTAATGTTGATGAAGTCGTTCTCCATCAGCGATCCCATGCCCTCATACAGCGTCAACGACTTGCGGCCGAACATTAAATCGGGCCGCCCCGCCAATTCCGGATTGAATAACTCCGTCCTGCGGTCATCGAGGGGCAAAACCTTGTACTTGACTGCTTCGGCGAGAAAAACGCTCTGCAATTGGGCCAGTTTTTCGGGATGTTCGTCGGCGAGATCCGTCGACATGCTGAAGTCCTTGGCGACGTGGTAGAGTTCCCAGCGGTCGTCGGGGAAACGATTTTTCGGCGGCGCCCAGGGCGGCACATGGACCGTGCCGGCAAACCATCCGTCGTGATAGACGGCACGGTTGCCGAACATTTCAAAGTATTGCGTCGTGTGCCGATCCGCCGCGTCGGCGTCATCGAAACAATACAGCATGCTCACACCCTCGATCGGCCGCTGCGGAATTCCATCGACCACACGCGGTTCAGGTAATCCGGCCGCTTCCAAAATCGTGGGCACGACGTCGATCACGTGATGCCACTGAGAACGCTGTTCACCTTTGGCTTTGATTCCCGCCGGCCAGCGGACGGCGAGGCCTTGACGCGTGCCGCCATAATTCGAGGCGACTTGCTTGGTCCACATGAAGGGCGAATCGAAACAGACCGCCCAACCCGCCGCCATGTGCGGATAGGTCGTGGGGTCGCCCCACGCGTCGTAGTACTGCATCATGAAGTCGACGTCTGAGCCTTTCGGCTCGTTGTTGAAATAGGTCATCTCGTTATACAGGCCGTTCATCAGCCCCTCGGCACTCGTGCCGTTGTCGCCTGCGATGTAGAACACCAGCGTGTTGTCCAGTTCGCCTATGTCTTCGACGGCTTGGATCAAACGGCCGATTTCGTGATCGGTCATGTCCAGATAGGCGGCAAAGACTTCAGCTTGACGGGCGAACAGCTTCTGCTCTTTCGCCGAAAGTTTGTCCCAGTCTTTGATGTAATCCGGTTTGCCGGCCAATTTGGTGCCGGGGGGAATCACGCCCTTATCCAATTGCCGTTGATGAATCTGTTTGCGAATTGCGTCCCAGCCCGCGTCAAACTTGCCTTTATACTTGGCGATGTATTCTTTCGGCACGTGGTGAGGCGCGTGCACGGCACCCGGGGCGAAGTAGACAAAAAACGGTTTGTCAGGCGTGAGCGACTGCTGGAAGCGGATCCAGTTGATCGACTGCGTGGTCATGTCGTTCATGAAGTGGTAACCGGGCTCGTTAGGCGGCTCGATCGGGTTCAAATTATCGTAGACCATCGGCGACCACTGGTTGGTCTCGCCTCCGAGAAAGCCGTAGAATTTGTCGAATCCCTGCCGGTTGGGCCACCGGGTGAGCGGCCCGGAAGGGCTGATTTCCCACACGGCCGTTTCGTGCCATTTGCCGAACGCGCCGGTGCTATAGCCGTTATGATTCAAAATCGTGGCAATGCTGGCGACGTCGCTGGGAAGTTGCCCCGTTGCGCCGGGGAACGACGTCGCGACTTCCGTGATCTTGGCTTGGTTGCAGGAATGGTGATTGCGGCCGGTCTTCAGCGCCTGCCGGGTCGGCGAGCAGAGAGCGGTCGAGTGAAACTGATTGAAGCTCAGCCCCTCGCGGGCCAGCCGGTCGAACGTCGGCGTGGGAATCGGCCCGCCGAAATGACTCGTCCCGCCAAAACCGAGATCGTCGACCAGAATCACCACGACATTGGGAGCCTTTTCAGGCGCCGTGACGCGGAACAACGGCGGGGCTTTCGCGTCGCGGGCATCGAGCGTCGTAATCGGCTTTTCATATGGCGGCTTAATCGGCAGCGCGGTCCGATCGATCATTGGTGCGGAATCGGCGGCTTTGGATGCCGCAGAGGCGGTCGGATCCGTGACCACAACAAGAGACATGATCAACAGCGCTACACAAACGACGCAAACAATCGTTTCAGTTCTTCGGCGCGGCATGGTGCGACTCCCTCGTGTGGAAATGAGAGCAAGAAATGGACGTCACATTGATTCTAGTCCGAAACGTTCAAAAATCCTAACGGAGCGTGAAGACTGAGACCTCGTTTGATACATCGTGACAGGAGCACGGCCGCCGCGAGGACTTATACATCTACACACGTCAAGCACCATGTTTTGGCGACGCACAAGAGCGATGGAAGTGTCAAACCAGAAACCGCCGTTGCGGTGCCAGCGGCCGAATCGCCTATAGATCCAACGAAAAGGTCTCAGTCACTCAACGACGCCACGACCGCATTCGAATAACAAGCGATGTAACGCCCGTGCGGCGTTTGCGGCTGTGTGGTGAGCAGCAGCGCAAAGGATTGCCAAGCGGGGTCAATCCACAACAGCGTGCCGGTTGCGCCCCAGTGGCCGTAATTGTGCGGGCCCAACAGATCGCCGAAATTCTGGCTGTCGCCCGGCCAATGCAGCCGCCAGCCCAGGCCCCACGGTCGGGTCCGCCGCTCGATTTCCGGCAACTCTCTCAGCGGAGTCAACTGATTCCGCGTCGCCGCTGCAATCGTTTGTGAACTAAAGTAGCGCCGGTCCGCATAATGACCGCCGTTGAGCAACATTTGCGCGAAGCGGCCCAAATCGGCGGGCGTCGTCAACAGTCCGCCCCAGGGAGATCCAAATTGCCGCCAATAACGTGTGTTCCAATGCCAGTCGGTGTCGGCGGTCTCTTCGGGTAGACGGATCTCGGCGATGCGGTCGACTTTGCCATTGGAGCCGGCAAACCATTCGTCCGGTGCTCCCAGCGCGGTGTCGTGCATTTCCAACGGGCCGAATAGTTCCTGCTGCAGAAACTGATCGCAGGGCGTTCCGGTCACGCGGGCGATGATCTCACCCAGCATGCAAAAGCCCATGCTCTGATATTGCACTCCGCGCCCGGGTGCGAAGTCGAGCGGCAACCGGCAAGTCTCCTCGACGAACTTCGAGAGCGGCGCATGCGCGGCGCGTAATTCTTTGTTGTTGGGCAGCATGTCAGGCAAGCCGGATGTGTGCGTCAGCAAATGCCGCAGCGTCACCCCATGTTTGCCGTTGTTGCCGAATTCGGGAACATATCGTTTGACGCGGTCGGCGAGCAGCATCACGCCGCGCTCCACCAGCATCAATGCCGCCATGCCGACAATCGGCTTCGTGATCGAGGCGATTAAGAAGATCGCGTCGTCGCGAACCGGCTGAGATCCACTCGAGATCGTCTGTCGCCCAAAGAGGTGCTCGCCCGTCGTCTTGCCCCGACGTCCCACCATCAGCCCTGCGGCGGGAACGTCGCCCACCTCGGTCCAACCGCGCACCATGTCCAGTGTCTGCTGCCAGCGTGCGGGGTCGAGACCGCAATTCTCAGGAGTGTCGGTCGTGAGTTGCCGCGGAGTCTCTGTCATTCGCCGAGCAGTTCATCCAGTTCGCGTGAATTGTTTTCCAGCATCCGCATAAACGCGCCGAAGTCGCCGCCGTGGCTGACCATTCGCGCGCCTTTTTCCCAGAGTTGGTTGATATGTTCCGCCGAAAAACCGGGCTGGCCCCAGTTCTTGCCATGTTTGGCGGCAGCGGCGGCGACACGGTCGACCGCCTGATCCAAGGTGAGATCGCCTGCCGACAATTGATCAATCCGCAGACTGAGATCGGCTGGGCCAATGAATAACACATCAACACCATCAACTGCGGCAATCGCGTCTGCGTTCTCCACCGCCTGTGGCGTTTCGATCTGCACGACGAGGAACGTTTCGCGGTTGGCCTCAGCCGGGTAGTCGGGTCCGCCTCGCAGGAAGAAATCGCTGTCCAGACCGGCGCCGTCCAGACCGCGGTCGCCGATCGGAGGAAATTTGACCGCCTGCACCAACTCCCGCGCCCGCTCCGGCGTGGAGACATGCGGAATCATCAACCCCGCGGCGCCGTCCTCGAAATAGCGGTACAGCCGCGTCTTCTCCAACGTCGGCGCGCGGAGCATGCAGTCGATGTCGAACAGATGAAAAAACGCGAGCATCGCCTGCACCTCGCGCTCGCTCATCGCCCGATGTTCCAAATCGAACCAGATGCAATCATACTTGTGATGGGCGGCATGCCGCACGTAGGCGGGATTAAAGTGGCCCAACGAACACATCCGCACCGGTTCTCCGGCGCGGAGTTTGGCAAGTGTTTTACTGCGTCGCATGGTCTCTGAATCCTGGCGAGTCAATGATCAAGTCAAACGTCACCAAGTGTCCGCACCACGGTCCGGTTCGTCAACTGAACAGTCGGGAATCCTTATTTCGGCAGGTCCCACATAACGGAGCGGTGAATCAGTGAGTGTCGGGCAAATCTCGCCATCGATCACCGAACTCGATAAGATGACAACATACCAAAACCCGCAACCGATCCGCGAAATCATGAAGGCCATCTGAACATGTCCGCACCGAAAACTTCGAACAGCTCTCGTCGTGATTTTTTGAAAACTGCTGGTATGGCCGGCGCCGCTGCGGCAGCGGTAACGTCTGCGAGCGGGCCGCTCATTTTGAATGCCAGTGACAAAGCCGGCAGCAAACGGGCGCGGGTGGGGCAGGGCGAGTTCACCTACGAGTGCGACCACCACTTCGGTGAAGTGCCCGACCACATTCAATGGGGCGACACGCACGGCGTCTGTGTCGACGAGGAAGGGCTGATCTACATCAAGCACCGCAAGCGGGGCGGGGAGCCGATGGATGCGATCGCCGTGTTCGATCCGAGCGGCAAATTTGTGCGGTCGTTCGGCAAGGAATATCACGGCGCGGGGCACGGAATCGACGTCCGCAAGGAAGGGGGCGACGAGTTTTTGTACCTTTCCAACACGAGCCTCGCCACGACGGCCAAGACGACGCTCAAAGGGGAGACGGTGTGGGTCAAGCCGACGCCGAAGGAATCGGGCAAGTACGACAACGGCGAGAAATACAGCCCGACGAACATCTGTTTCGGTCCCGACGGCGGCTATTACATCGGCGACGGTTACGGGTCGTCGTATCTGCACCAATACGACAAGGATGACAATTACGTCCGCACTTGGGGCGGCAAGGGTCGCGACAAAGGGCAAATGTCGACCCCGCACGGCCAATGGCTGGACGCCCGCCCCGGCCGCGAGCCGAGCCTGATCGTCGCCGACCGGGCCAACGGGCGCATGCAATACTTCACGCTCGACGGCGAGCACATCGAATTCATGTTCGACGTGCTGTTCCCCGCCGACGTCGACATCCGCGGCGAGATCTTGATGGTGCCCGACCTGCACGCGCGGATTTCGCTGTTCGACAAAAACAACACGCTGATCACGCACTTGGGCGACGACGCGGCATGGCGTAAAAAGGTCCTGGACGGCTTTAACGTCCGCAAACATCCCAAGCAATGGCAGGACGGCAAGTTCATCCACCCCCACGACGCGGCGTTTGACCGCGACGGGAACATCTATGTGGCGGAATGGGTGCCGACGGGGCGGGTGTCGTTTTTGAAGCACGTCGGGTAGCAACTACTCGTTCCCAAACTCCCGCGCACATAATCTCGTTCCGAAACTCCAGTTTCGGAACGCAATTTCTCGAAGCTCCGGCTTCGCGTGAGGATTGCGATTGGACGTCATTCCTAGAGGAAGCGAAGCAGAGCTTCGCGGAGGTGCGTTCCCAAACGGAGTTTGGGAACGGGGGTGAGCTTGGGGCGATTACTCCTCCGCGTGAATCTCCACCCCGCACAGCACCGGCAGACCGGCGGTTGCTTCGAGCTTGATTTTCAATTCACCCGCAATCGGCACCGCGGTGAATTCTTCCACCAACGCCCGGCTCCGGCCTTTGGCCTGTTTGACGATGTCGAGGTCGCTGTGCACCGGTTTGCCTTGCAGCGAAACGCTGAAACGGCGGTGGCCCTCCGACGTATCGGCCGGTTCGACGAAGTGCAGACGGACGGTGTAATTCCGCTCCTCTTTGGCGCGGCCGGGGATCGTGATTGTGATCTCGTTTGCCCCTTCCACCCCCGACGCGGCGACCCATTTGAGTCCCTTGCCTTCGACCTGTTCGGAGTGGTTGCGGAAGTAGCGCAGGTTTTCGCCGGTCAGTTTGATATTAACGTCGGGAGAAGAGCCGCCGATGTTGGGATAATCGAGCCACATCGTTCCCTGCTCATCGACACGGTCGCCCGGGGCGCCGAAGTTGATCGCGAACTTCTTCGGCGGCTCATCCCGTTTGGCGAGCGGGCTGTAGGTCCACAACTCTGCTTCCGGCACGTGCACCAGTGCCAATGATGTGAAAATCGAATAGCCGCAGACGCAGCCGTGGGCCATATTGGGGGCGTTGAGCACGCCGCCGGCGGGGATCAGGCTGTTGCGGCAGCCGGAACGGAAACCGGTCAAGCGGCCGGTCGTCCCGGTCGAAACATCGCAAAAACCGGCGTCGCCGGCGCGGAACGTCATCAAGTGTTCGTTGGCGATCGCGTAGTTGCAGTGGTGCCCCTTCTTGGTAAATTCCCAATCGATCTCCTCGCCGGTGATCGGGTGTTTGCGTTTGACCGACTCGCCGGTTTGAATGTCATACGCCAACCCAGGCCCGCGCTGGTCGAGCACTTGGTCTTTCCACAAAATGACGCGGTCCCACAGGTTCTCCGGATGCCCGGCGAAACCTTTGCCGGTGGAGTATTTCCGCCACAGCTCTTTGCCGTTTTTGCCGCGATAGGCGATCATGCCCTTGTTGTTGGAGACCATCAGCACGTCGTTCTCCTGCGAGTAGGAGAGCCAGGTGACGATCATGTCGGTCGTGTACCGCCAGAGTTGCTCACCGGTCCGGACGTCCAGCGAAACCAGATCGCGGTCCGGGCCCGCCTTGGGAATCTTGCCCCGCCGCTTCCAGTCGAGATACAGGTCCTCGATCATGCCATCGAAGGCATAAATCTTGCCGCCGTTAATCGCGAAGAACGGGAAGCTGAACTTGGCCTCCTTCTTCCACACCAGATCGCCGCTGTTGCGATTGACGGCGCGGAGTTCGACCGGCAGATTGCCCTTGCCTTCGACGTCACGAAAAACTTCGGCGACCAGCAAATCTTCGTAAATGCGAAACCGTCCCCAGCGGCCTTCGTCTTCGGTCAGCGTAAATTCTGAGAGCACTTCGCCGGTCGCGGGATCATAGCGGCGACAGATGCGGTCGTCCGCCAAATAGATGCCGTCCTCGACTGCCACGAAGTTGAATCCGGCGATGATCTCCTCAAAGTCATTCCCGCGACGGCCCGGCAGGCGTCCTTCGCGTCCCTTGATCGAGGGATCATTGAGTGAAACTTGCCACAGCAATCGTCCGGTATAGATGTCGACCGCCGAGAGCTTGTCGGGACCTTGCAGGAACATCCGCCCGCCGATCACGGCAAGGCTGGGGCCCCAATAATGCCGATTGTAGAACAGATCGCCGCTGCCCGCCGGTCCGCCGAACCAGAGGACGCCCAGCGGTGCTTTGACCAGTTTGTCTCGCGACATCAGCGTGTTCGAAGCGTCGCCGTATTCGTGCGTCCAATCAGCGCTATTGGGAAGTGCGCCTGCGCGAGTCAGTCCCGACAGTTCACCGACGCGACGGACCTCTACCTTGGGCAGTCCCATCACCAATAGCTTGAGCATGTCGTGCTCGATGTCCGATGTCTCCAAATAGGCCGTGCCGCCGTACGGTCGCAGGATCCGATAGATATTCCGCAGTATCTCATCCGGATTGTGAAACTCGCCCGCTTCGGCGTCCTCGGACGTGATGATTGAGGCGAGGTAGGGAGGCAATCCGAAATGCAGCGGACTGCCGACGTGCGCAGATATCCGCGTGCCGTATAGTCCGGCGGCATCCATCTTCCGCCGCAGGGCGTCGACCTTCATTGGATCGCGGTCGATGGCGATAACGGGGAACTTCGACTGCTTGATGATCTCGCCAATCAGATCGCCGCGATTGAAGCCCATCACCAGCGCGTAGCCGACGTCGGACGGCGCGTGCTTCAGCATTTCGGCGGCGCGTCCCTGTACGGCCGGTTTGGCAGCGGCGATTTCAGTCGGCACAGCTTGATGGTGCCGCGGTTCGACCTGATCGGCACCAAGACAGAGGACTTTGCCGGCCTTTGTCACGACGAACAGTCGATCGTCTGCCGCGAGCATCGACGTCGGGGTGCCCTCAAGTGGATATGACCAGACCACTTTTGCGGGATTGTCGTCACTGGGGAGATCAACCGCAAACAGGTTTCCCGACTGGTAGCCGTAGAGGCGGTTGCCCGCTTTGAGGAACACTCTCAGCGGATGTTCTGCTGCCCACTTCGCCGATTCTTCCTTAGTCTTGCCGGGATTTTCGTTGACGGCCAGTTCCCACTTCTTGGCGAGCGACAGCCGCTTGACCGGTCGTCCGCGACGGTCTTTGGTCTCGGTGAACTGCGGATTGGCCAGATCGTAGGCGACGAGTTTGGCCGCCTGTCCGGCGTAGGCGATGTTGCCGTCGATCACGGGACTGCTCGCCGCAACCGATGCCAACAACTTTTCTTTGACGTTGTAAATTGCGTTGCCGTGAAACATCCAATCGCCGACGGCAATCGCGTGATAGTCGGTTTTGCCGCGTGAGTCGTAGTTGAGTCCGACCGGCTTTCCGGAATTGCGCTCCATTGCAGCCACTTTGGCACGTCCGCAAGGGAAGAACAGGTTTGCGTCGGTGGCGATCGCGTAGCCTTGCGGCGCAACGTCTTTGAGCGTGCGGCTGGTGAATTGCGGCCGTCCTTCCGCGTCTTTGGCGCTGTTGAGATCGAGCGTGTAGAGCAGTACCCCTTCAAACGGCCAGACGCCGACGGTGAAGTAAATCTTGCCGTCCCGCAGCACCGGTCCGCCCCGCATCGGCCAGACCGAAGCCAGCCGGCCGTTGCCGATCACTTTGCGGTTCGACGGTGCCGCGTCGTATTTCCAGATTTGCTTGCCTGATTCCGCATTGACACAGTAAAAGCAGCCATCATCGGCGCCGAAGTAAAGACGCCCGCCCGTGAACACCGGCGCGAAACGAATCGGACCTCCGGCAAAAAACTTCCATTGCTCGTCTCCACTGGTCGCGTCGTATGCTGTGAGCGAGTCGTTGTTCGGCGATGCGATGTACATCCGCTTGCCGGCGACGATCGGTTCGTAACTTGCGTCGAACTGCAGACGCGCGTCTTCCTGCCAGGCGGGTTCTGTGGGCGGCAATTGCAGCGTCCATTGCAGATGCAACTCCGCGGGAAGTTGATCAGTTGTGGCTCCGCTCCGCTCTGCGTCGTGCCGCCAAGTCGGCCAGTCGCCGGCGCTGACCGTTACAAACTGTGAGAGTGAAATCCCGCACAACAGCATGCAAATGAAACCCGCCCGTTTCATGGTCAATTTCCTTGAAATTCGTCTCGTGAATGGCCAACTTTCATCTTACCGTCAACGTCGCGCTGATGTCACTCAATGATCCCGATTCCCGAACAATTGCGGCAAACTTCACCACCCGATTGTCCCATCGAACGATGAAATAACAGTGAAGGGATCCCCGCAACCTCGTGGTGGATGCGGTCCATGTTGACTCGACGGCATGGACCCTGCCGGTTGCGTTGTGCCGAGCTATTGATTGAACCTGCTCGATCGGGGAGAATGTTTGGGTTGATACCGACTGAATTGCCCATTAGTAAACGGTATTCTCGATGTCCCGGACGTCTCAGCCGCCGAATTTACACAGACGCGAAGTCCTGCGATTCGGATTGGGTGGATTCTCGACCCTGTCGTTGGCGGGGCTTCTGCAGAGCCGGTCTCGCGCAGCTGAGACCGGCAACGATCAGAAACCGACCGCACTAATTCTCGTTTGGCTGCCGGGCGGACACAGCCATCTGGAGACATACGACCCCAAGCCGCTCGCATCGAGTGCCTATCGCGGACCGTATGAACCGATCGATACCAATGTTCCCGGCGTGCGGTTGTGTGAACTCCTGCCGCACCATGCCCGTGTCGCCGATCGCTTTTCGATCTTGCGTTCGATGGTGCATACCGGTTTCTGCCATCAGCAGGGAACGCACCAGTTGCTGACGGGATTTCCCGAACGCGTGCTGCGGCAGCAACCGCTCTATCCGGATCTGCTATCGATCACACACCGGCTGCGGTACGACGTTACGCGTCAGCTCCCAAACTACGTCGGCGTCGGCCCGGTGAATTACTCGGGGCCGGCATATCTTGGGAACGCCTACGAAGTCTTTGCGGTTCACGGCGATCCGAACCAGGAGTCGTTTTCGGTTCCAAACGTGACTTCGGTCGACGAAGCAACATCGAACAATCTCCGCCGGCGGATCGGCCTGCGACAGCAGCTCGACCGCTTAAAAGCCCAGGCCGACCATCTTGACCGCATGCAGGCGCTCGACGCATTTGAACAGCAGGCATTCAACGTGCTCACGGGATCGGAAGCGACGCGCGCCTTTGACATTCGGCAGGAAGACGCTGCGACGCGCGAGCGGTACGGACGCAACCGTTGGGGGCAGCAACTGCTATTGGCCCGCCGGTTGGTCGAAGCGGGCGTTGATTTGGTGACCGCGCAATTCAGCGGCGACCTCTGCGGCGGCGTCGGCAATTGGGACGACCATGCGGTCAACGCCAACTGCTTTGAAGCGATTAAGTACCGGCTGCAATTTATGGATCGTGCCGTCGCGGCACTCGTCGAAGACATCTATGAGCGCGGTCTTGACCGCCGCGTGATGGTGGTGGTGACGGGCGAATTCGGCCGCACACCGAAGATCAATCACCAAAAGAGCACCGGGAAACGCATTGCCAGCGCCCCGACAGGCACCATGCAACCGGGCCGCGACCACTGGCCGCGGGCGACGTCGATCTTGTTTGCGGGCGGCGGCATGAAGACCGGGCAAGTTGTGGGCGCGACGGACACTCGCGGCGAAGATGCCACGGAGCGGATTGTCGGCCGCGGAGATTTTTTGGCGACGCTCTATCATCATTTGGGCGTCGACTACCGGAACACCATGTTTGACGATTACTCGGGACGGCCGATCCCGATCATGCTCAGCGACGGCGAGCCGATTCCCGAATTGCTCCGCGCCGGCTCGACGGCACGCTCGGTTTGAAACGTCCACACATCTGATCAGCACATTAACTTCGATCAAGGAAGCCCCCATGAAAGCCGTTTGGAACGGAGTCGTCATCGCCGAATCGGACGTCACCGTCGTCGTCGAGGGGAATCATTATTTTCCGGAACACTCCGTGAAGTCGGAGCACTTAAAGCAGAGTGAGACGACGACCTTCTGTTCCTGGAAAGGGACCGCGAACTACTATTCGCTTGCCGTCGAGGATGAGACCAACCACGACGCGGCGTGGTATTACGCCGACCCCAAAGACGAAGCGCGTCACATCGTGGGGCATATCGCGTTTTGGAAGGGTGTGGAGATTGTTGAGGGTTGACGTACCCATCGACGAACTGGCGGCGGCTCAGAAAGACCTGAAGGATGTCGTATGGCGAAACTTACGATGAGGTCGATTGTGAAACCGTCCCAGATATTCGATGCCGCTCGGAACGGCGACCTCGAGACGACACGCGCTTGTCTTGAGGCGGGCGCAAGGCTGGCCACAAAGAACGAATTTGGATTTACGGCCCTGCATTGTGCCGCAATGGGGGCAAACACGGCGGATCTGAGCCAAATCCTTTCCGTGATGCGACTGCTTATCGATGCCGGTAGCCCGTTGGAGTCGTTGGGAGGTGGCGGCCGCACGCCGCTCTATCTCGCTGCAGAGTTTTCTCCGTCCGTAGAACCAATTCAGCTACTTCTTGATGCAGGTGCAAATCCAGATACTCGTGATGATCACGGGATACACATCGTCGCCAATGGGATGACACCAGAAGCCCAAGAACTGCTTTCGCGTGTTACGGGAGAGCCGGTGCCCGAACGACCGCCGCCTAAACCTCAGCCCATCAAGATGACGAATAAACTATGGCACAGTACCAAGCGTCGAATAAGCTCGATTCTTGATCAGCTATCAGAAGTTGGTTTAGTCACACTTCAGGACGCGGGTTACACTCAAGAGGACGGCTTGACCGATTGTGCAGCGGATTTTCGCGATCGCGGCGGCACTGATGCAGGTCTCCAGGGAATCTGCTTCTATACGCGCCAAGACTCAGAGCGCGCCAAACAAACCAGCCAACTAACTCTCGCTTTTTGGGGTGCTCCCGCAGGTCAACCGAAAGACATGGAACGGGTTGGCTGGCTGATTGTTAACGCATTTCAAGAAAATGGGTTTACGGTCGACTGGGATGGATCCGGCGGAACACGGCCAACTGTTTATCTCCAACAACCCGAATAGGTGAACCTGCCTCAGAAACACGGTAACGAGGCATTGCTCTAGAACGTCGGTCGACGTGACCTTGACGTGATTGAGATCGCGATCTGCGTTGCGACAAGCTATCACGCTTTCGCAAACCGAAACGGCTCTGCCGAAATCTGATAGCCGGGGCGCAGAGCGACGTTCATCAGCAGGCCCAACGCCACGCAGGTGAACAGCAGGCTCGAGCCGCCGTAGCTGGCCAGCGGCAAGGTCAAACCGGTGATCGGCATCAAACCTACGACCATGCCGGTGTTGATCGCCGTTTGTGCCGCGAGTAACGAGACGATCCCGACCGCAATCAGCCGGCCGAACGGTTCGCGCGTCGCAGCCGCAATCGCCAGTCCCCGCCCGAATAGCACCAGGTAACCCAGCAACATCGCGGCGCAGCCGACCAGACCCCACCGCTCGCCGATCATGCAGAAGATAAAATCAGTCCGCGCCGCCGGCAGGTGGTAGGCGTGCGGATCGTCGACCGCGATCCCCGTCACTTGGCTGCCCCACACGCCGCCCAGCGCGACGACTTGCTTTGATTGGTGCAGGTGATAGCCATCCCCCGACGGCGCGCGGCCCGCGTCCTGTTGGACGAACAGCGTGACTACCCGCGACTTCTGCTCGGCACTCATCCCCAACCATAACAGCGGCAGCACTGCGATTCCCAAACCGGCAATCGCCGCCAGATGTACCGGTCGAGCGCCGGCGGCGAAGAGCATGGCATACAACACCGGCAGAATCAGCATCGCCGTTCCCAAATCGGGCTCGCGCAAAATCATGACCAGCGGAACCAGCGAGATCAGAAACGGCACCAGCAGCCCGGTCAGTTGCCGGTAATTGGCGCGGTACATCAAATAGCGGGCTAGCGCCAGGATATACGCCAGCTTGGCCAATTCCGACGGCTGAAAGTTCATCAAGCCCAGCGGAACCCAGCGGTGCGAGCCGTTGCGCGCCGGAAAGAAATAGACCGCCGCC
>JANQPT010000001.1 GCA_028285345.1 Planctomycetales bacterium | reverse complement strand
GGCGGCGGTGAACGACGCTCCGGACGCGAGCCCCACCACGCCCAACACCGATGAAGACACGGCGATCGAGATCGACCTGCGAACGCTGGTGGACGATGTCGAAACGGCCGACGATGATCTGGTGTTCAACGTGTCGGGTGCCGTCAACGGTACAGTTGAGTTGCTGCCGGACGGCTTCACGGCGAGGTTCACTCCGGCGGGTAACTTCAACGGCGACGCGTCGATTGATTACGACGTGACCGACACGGGTGATGGCAGCGATTCGGCAATCACGGTTGGCCCGGTGACGATCGATATCGAAGTCGCCGCAGTGAACGACACACCGCAGGCCGATTCGACAACGCTCAATACGGATGAAGACACGGCTGTGGAGATCGATCTGCGAACGTTGGTCGAAGATGTGGAAACGGCCGATGATGATCTGGTGTTCAACGTGTCGGGTGCCGTCAACGGTACGGTCGAGTTGCTGGCTGACGGCTTCACGGCTCGATTCACTCCGGCGGCCGATTACAACGGCCCGGCGTCATTTGATTACGACGTGACCGACACGGGTGACGGTGCCGATTCGGCAATCACGATCGGCCCGCTAACAATCGACGTGGAAGTGGCGGCGGTGAACGACACCCCGCAAGCCGACTCCACGACGCTCAATACAGACGAGGATACGGCGGTGGAGATCGACCTGCGAACGCTGGTCGACGATGTCGAGACGGCCGATGATGATCTGGTGTTCAATGTGGGCAATGCCGTTAACGGTACGGTTGAGTTGCTGCCCGACGGCTTCACGGCGCGGTTCACGCCGGCGGGTAACTTCAACGGCGACGCGTCGTTTGATTACGACGTGACCGACACGGGTGATGGGGCGGACGAAGCAATCACGGTCGGCCCGGTGACGATCGCTGTCGAAGTCGCCGCGGTGAACGAGTTGACGATTCTTGACGTGACAGTCAATGACGGTGGCGAAAATCGGTCGAATGTACGCAACGTCGCTGTTCAATTCAGCGATGATACAAACGTCCAAGAATTGATCGACAGTGGTGCCATTGGCGACGTGATTGAGGTCTTCGTTGTCACCAACGCCCCCGCAACAGAAGTTGAACTCTCGTCCGACCGGTTCATCTGGGAGGATGCAACCAACACGGTGATCGTTGACCTGACAGTCGACGGATTCGGCGGGAGCGACAAGACAATTCTTGCTGACGACAACTACGCACTTCGGATTCAGACCGACGAAATCCTCAATCCCAATCTGGTCAATGCCGTCCTGCAAGATACAGACGGCGATGAGGATGGAATCTTCAACTACGGATTTCATCGTTTGAGCGGCGACGTTGACGGCAATCGGTTTGTGGGAGTCGGGGACGTCGTCAAACTACTGTTCTCCTTCGGCCAACATGACCGTGATGCTGATGCGAACGGCGACGGTCGTGTGAATATCCTCGATTTCTGGTCGGTCTATGGAAACTTGGGAAGTACGCTGCCCGAGGAAATCTTTGGAGACTGAACCCAAATTCGGTTCTAGAAGATTGAACAAACTGGAGAAAATGGGAAGAATATAAGGTTGGCTTGCTTAATAATTCTATCGTGTTCACCACGCTGAGGATTTGTTACGAAAATGCGCTACTATTATTCGCTTCTCGCCGCCGTCTTGCTAACTTGTCCGCAGATCACTGAGGCGGGCCCTATTTTGTCTGTTGATATGGATCCGACGACGGCGGGTATTCAGAACTCATTGGTCGTTACGGTCGGCAGCGATTTTACCATCGATGTGGTCATCAGCGATGACGGAGGTCTGCCCACCCCGACGGTATTCGACACCGTACTATTGCAACTCTCATACAACGATTCGGGAGCAGTGCTCGGCGCGGGGCCGACAGGGTTTCTTGGCGGGGTGTTGGCTGGGAACAATCCGGGAGTTACGACCGATCTATTCGGGCTGCCCGTGCCGCAGTTCTCCGCGACCGGCGCTCCGCTGACCGCAGGTCCGTTGTTTCCAACTCCGGGCTTCGCTGCGGGGAGTGGCGCGGTTGGGTTGATTGACGCGCTGACATTTACGATTCTTCCCAACCAGTCAGTGTCGGTATTGAGCTTGGACTTTAAGGCGCTCGTCGCCGGACAAAGCACCATACTTCTCGGCGGAGCGCCACCGGGCGATCCCGTATTGGCGCTTCAAGGGCAAGCGGTGGACGCTGAATTGGTCTCCGGCACGGTTACCGTCGAAAACTCACCGGCGGTTATTCCCGAACCACACAGCCTCACTCTGGCGGGCATCGGTGCGGTCCTGCTGCTCGCTGCTCGAGTGCGGCGAAGAAACCGCCGATTACGGGCATAGGATCGCCCCTGCTCGACTTATAGAAGTGCAAGCTGCGATCGGCACTCCGTCGCACACGCTGCGCTGATCTCGCTGATCAAGACGACTTTACCAAACGCGCGCAGAGATCGCTTACCAGTTCGACAACTCCCCGCGCAATGTGAGCTGTTGAACTCCCTGCCATTTCATGGAAACGTTGGCAGACTTTGCCGACTAAGCTATCGCTACGCGCATGATCACGGACAATCGTCGCTGCCACGATACTCGTCAATCTCCGAATTAGCCGGAGCTTCCGCCTTCTTTTCGACGCTTTCGCAATCCCTCCCAGATTTTCTGTCATGACCGTGCCATACGGTCAGGACTTGAGGAAAACCGGCGGATCCACCGCCATCTCAAATAAAAGATTTCGGGCGTGAGGCGCCCAGCCGATAATTCGAAGTACAGGGGAAGGCTCAGAATATGGATCAAACATGAATCGCGAACTCAAAGTGCCTGCGGCGCTCGCAATCTTGGTCGCAGGTTTCGCCGCTATGGTCTATTGGTGCGGCAAGCAGGACGAGAGCGCCTCTCCGGAACCTGAGAGCCCAGATTTCGCCGACGTCGATATCGAAATCAAGGATCGTCCTCAGAAACCCCACTTAACCGGTTTGGATAGCGGGGTGACCCGCGAGACTAACACAGCCGCGAGTCAAGCTGATAGCGCTGCTGATGACGCGTGGTGGGCGCAGATGCGCGAGGAGCACCAGCCTGTTTCCGGTGCTGATACCGGTGATGCGGCGGCCGAAACGGTCACCGCCGATTCGCGTGCCACTCAACCGTTGATCAGCTCACGACCGGTTAACGGCGTTCAAGACGCGGACCTCGGCAACCAGGACCTCGACTTTCTCGGCGATGAAACGGGGGCGGATTTTCTCAACGACCGAGATGATGAGCTCTATCACGAATCAGCGTACGCCGAAGGTGCCGTCCCCGACCCGATTCAATCATCACAGTCCGAGATCGCCGATCCCGAATACTATCGGGAGGAAAATCGCCATTGGAAACCTGTCAAGGATGATGGAGCTCCCCCAGCTTCGCCGTCACGAAAACCCGAATACGATTCGTACGTAATTCAGCCGGGCGATACGCTTTCGCGCATTGCGCGTCGATTCTTGGGTGCGGAGCATCGTGCTGCAGAAATTTTTGAAGCCAATCGCGATGTGCTCAGCGACCCCCATCGACTGCGAATCGGCACGAAGATCGTCATTCCGAGACGCCGAACGCAAAAGTCATCCGAGTCGCCGGCGCCGGTCGAGCCGGTGGCGGGCAATTTTGCGAAGCAGACTGTGGCTGAGACCGGCAACCGAAAGTCATTGTTTCGTCCGGTCAGCGGTAGTCCGTTCCAATCGAGTGCGACGCTGTTGGAGCAAACACAGACCACTGCGGCGAATGAGGATCACCCTGCGCGCCGCTACACGGTGCAACGCGGCGATTCGCTCGAGCGAATCGCGGTCAAACATTACGGCTCCCGCAGCAAGGCGCACGAAATTTTTCGCGCCAACCGCGATCAACTGTCCAACCCCAATTCCATTCGGGCGGGGATGACGCTGGTGATTCCCTAATTCGTCAGCGGACGAACACGAGTGGCACAGCGTGCGATCAGGAGGTCTCCCAGTCGGTTGATTCGAACAACTGCTTCAACGTCTCTCCGGCCGTTTCAATGTCGTGTTCGGAGATGACGGTGCTTCCCATTTCTGAGAGCAGATGCTCGGCCTTTTCAAAGGTGCAGAAGCGGTCGAGTTGTCTGCGGAACGCTTCAAAGTCCTCGCTTCGAAGTGCATCGGGGAGTGAATCAAACCGGCGGATCAGATGTGCCGGGTTATGGGCCAGCACCAGCTCGCGGCAGCGGGCGGCGATTTCGATCCAGCCGGACCGGCAGGCTGAGATTCCGGTCAGCAGCAGGAACTTGTCCCGCTGAGTGAATTGCCGTTTCTGCTGAGAGATCTCGGCCAGTCTGGCAAACGCAATCGTTGCCGCTTCATCTTGCATGATATCCGTCTCGACCGATGCAAAGTGGAGTAGACGATCAATTCTCAAACGGAATTCGCAGACCATCGTACGCTAATTCGACGCCAGCGGGCAATCGAGCATTGGTCCGGGAATGTTCGAGAGTATGCGAAATGTGTGTGAAGTAGGTCTGGCGAGGCTTCACCTGTTCGACGACTTCAAGCGCTTGCTCAATATTCAGGTGCGTTGGGTGCGGTTCCTCGCGCAGGGCGTCCAATACCAGCACATCAAGATTTTCCAGCAGCGGCCAACTCTCCTCGGGAATTCGGCTGACATCCGTGCAGAAGGCGACGCTGCCAAACCGAAATCCCAGCACGGCGAGTTTCCCGTGCCACAACCGAATGGGCACCACAGTTTGCCCCAACAGTTGGAACGTTTCGGTGCTGATTCGCTCAAACGTCAGCAGTGGAATCGCGCCCCGATGATTGTTAGGCGGTGTTTCAAACGCGTAGTTGTACGATTGTCGAACTTGACGCTCAACATTTTCTTCGCAGTAAAGCGGTACGGGGCCTTTCAAATAATGTCCGAACAACCGCAGATCATCGAGGCCGAACAGATGGTCGGCGTGGCTGTGTGTATAAATTGCCGCATGAACGAGGTCGATCCGCTCGCGCAACAGTTGCATCCGCAATTCCGGCGGCGTGTCGATCAGCAGGTTTCCCTCCGGCAGCTTCACCACAACGCCGGTTCGTGTGCGTTGGTTTCGCGGGTTCGTCGACTCGCAGACGTTGCAGTGGCAGCCGATCATCGGGACACCGTGGCTCGTGCCGGTCCCCAGCAGTATCAACTCGTTTCTGGAATCTACAGCACCGCTGGACATCGCGATCGGCAAACCTAATGAGATACTTGGCGGCAGAGTCGGCAGCGTTCGTCTGAGCGCCCTCCGCGAAGCTTATTCTAGAGCAGCCGCGCGGAGTTGCAATTCACCTCCGCCGACCTAGAATCGAATTGTGAATTTGCCGTAATCGCTGAAACTGCCTCTCACCGATTTTTGCCAGCCGACATGAGCCGAACCAATTCAAGGACTCGCCAAGTGTTGCCGAACGCAGAATCCAAAACCGATGCCGCTCCCGGCTTTGCGGGCATGCAGGTGTGTTCCTTCGAGAGCCGCAAAGCTCAGGAGATGCAGTCTCTGATCCGTCGTCAGGGCGGAGTCCCCACCGTCGCCCCCTCGATGCAGGAAGTTTCGCTTGACGAGAACGCTGCGGCGATCGATTTCGCAGACCGGCTCTTTCGCGACGAGCTCGATGTGGTCGTCTTCATGACGGGTGTCGGCGCCGAGGCGACACTGGCGGCCGTCGAGTCCAGATATTCTCGGCAGCAGTTTCTCGATGCACTGCGAGCCACCTGCTGTGTTGTGCGAGGACCAAAACCGGCCGCAGTGTTCCGCAAATGGGACGTCCCATTTTTCTGCCAAGCTCCCGAACCAAATACTTGGCGGGAATTGCTGAGCGAAATTGAGGCGAAAATCGATTTAGACGGAAAGAGAGTCGCCGTTCAGGAATACGGTGTCCCCAGCACCGACTTCTACGAGGAATTACGTTCGCGGGGTGCGACGGTTTTCCCCGTGACCGTCTATCGTTGGGAACTCCCCGATGACACAGCTCCGCTCAAAGAGGCGATCCGCACTACGATTGAGGGTCAAGTTGACGTCTTGCTCTTCACCAGCGCCCAGCAATTACATCATATTTTGCAGGTGGCCGACGAGTCGGGACAACGGGCGGCATGGTTGGCTGCCGCTGCAAAATGTGTCGTCGCCTCGATCGGCCCGACCGCCAGCGAACATTTGCGTGGCGCGGGTTTGTCCGTCGACCTTGAACCGACGCATCCAAAAATGGGACACTTGGTTCGCGAGGCCGCTGCGGCCGCTGCGGAGATTTTGAAACACAAGCGGTCCGCCCCGTGAGGCGGCTGGAAATCTCGCTTCGCAATTCGCTTTAGACAACTCAGACGAGCACAACGTGATCACGCCGGAACTTCAGAATTGCCGATTTATGCGGGCCGCGCGCCGCGAGCCGGTGGATACCACCCCCGTCTGGCTGATGCGGCAAGCCGGCCGCTATATGCCGGAGTATATGGCGGTCCGCAGTAAGGTCACGTTTTTGGAATTGTGCAAGCGCCCCGACCTTGCGGCTGAGGTGACCTTGACGGCGCGCGAGCGGCTGGGCGTTGACGCCGCAATTCTGTTTGCCGATCTGTTGCCGATCCTTGAGCCGATGGGATTGCATTTGGAGTACGCCCAAGGCGAAGGGCCGGTGATCCACAATCCGCTCACCGTGCCGAGCGACGTCAATCGGGTCGACGACGTTGAAGACCTCGACTCGATGGGATTTGTGTTTGAGGCGGTTAAACTCATCCGGCGCGACCTTCCGCCCGATATCCCCCTGCTAGGGTTTGGTGGGGCGCCGTTCACGCTAGCCTCCTACGCCATTGAGGGAGGCGGGTCGAGAAACTACCGTAATACCAAACTGTGGATGTATTCCGATCTCGCTGCATGGGATGCACTCATGCAAAAGCTGTCCCGGACGATGGCGCGCTACTTGTGCGCTCAGATTGACGCCGGCTGCCAGGCCGTTCAGCTGTTTGACAGTTGGGCCGGCTGCCTCTCGCCGGACGATTACCGCCGTTACGTCTTGCCGCACACCAAGTCGGTGATTGATGCGCTGCCCGGCGATGTGCCGGTCATCAACTTTCTCACAGGAAACCCCGCCCTGCTCCCCTTGTTGCGCGAAGCCGGCGGGCAGGTGGTGGGACTCGATTGGCGGGTTGATTTGCAGGACGCGTGGGCAAATCTCGGGTACGACGTGGCTGTGCAGGGCAATCTCGATCCAGTTTCGCTGTTTGCCGAACTGCCGGTCTTAGAGCAACGGATCGCCAACGTCATGCGGGCCGCTGAGGGACGTCCGGGTCACATTTTTAATCTGGGGCACGGAATCATGCCCGAAACCCCGGTAGAAAACGCGGTGGCGCTGGTCGAGATCGTTCACGAGTTGGGGGCCACCGGGCAGCAATGATGTCGAGCGCCGACTCGAGGAGCCTTCGCGTGGCCGTCATCGGCGGCGGGATCACCGGGCTGTCCGCTGCGCATCGTTTGCTGGAATTGCAGGATCAGCTTCCGCGTCCGGTTGAGATCACGCTTTTCGAATCCGGCGAACGACTGGGGGGCGTGATGGGGACCCTGGAGATTGACGGCTACCGCGTTGAAACCGGCGCGGATTCGTTCATCACCGACAAGCCGTGGGCGGTCGACCTTGTGGAGCGGCTCGGTCTGGCGGATCGGCTGATTTCCACCGACGCCCGATTCCGCCGATCATTGGTGTTGTTTCGCGGGCAGCCCACGCCGGTGCCTGAAGGCTTCATGCTGCTTGCCCCGGCAAAAATCGGACCGGTGCTCAAATCGCCGCTACTTAGTGTTTGGGGTAAGCTGCGTCTGGGGTGCGAGTATTTTCTGCCGCGACGAAACGCGGACGAAGATGAGAGCCTGTCGCACTTCGTCAGACGTCGTCTGGGACGCGAAGTGCTGGAGCGGATCGTGCAGCCGCTAGTGGGTGGCATTTACACGTCCGATCCCGAAAAACTCAGCTTGCGGGCCACGATGCCGCGTTTCCTCGAGATGGAAGCGAACCACCGCAGCTTAATCCGCGCATCCCGCGCCGCGGCGGCGGAGAAACGGTCTGACGCGGCAAGCGGCAGCGGCGCCCGATATGGACTGTTTGCGACCTTGAAACTCGGCATTTCAGAGTTGATCGACGCGCTGACTGCGTCTGTCGCACGATGCCGGATTCGCACGCAGACGCGCGTCGCTCGAATTGTCGCAGCTCAGGCGTCGCAGACGGCCAAACTTGAAATGGAAGCAGCCGGCACCGAGACGTTCGACGCCGTCATCGCCGCCCTGCCCGCCTTTCGCGTTGCGGATCTCGTCTCCTCAACCTCACCGCAATTGGCCGCTGAATTGAATTCGATCGAATACGCATCCAGTGCCGTTGTTGTCACGGGACATCAGCTCGCCGACATCTCCCACCCGTTGGACGCCTTTGGACTGGTCATTCCGGCTGTGGAGAACCGCAAGATATTAGCGGTCTCATTCACCAGTCGAAAATTCCCCGATCGTGCCCCCGAGGGGTGTGCGCAATTACGGACGTTTGTTGGGGGGGCGATGCAGCCGGAGTTATTAGAGCTGGACGATCAAGATCTGCTCGCTCTGGTGCGACGGGAATTGTCGGAAGTTCTCGGAGTCGGCGGCGCGCCGCAGTTCTCCCGCATCACCCGCTACGAACGGGCGATGCCGCAGTATCACGTCGGTCATCTGCAACGAGTTGCCCGAATTGAAGCCGCTGCAGCCGAAATCCCAACGTTGGAGGTTGCCGGCAACGCCTATCACGGTGTTGGAATCCCCGACTGCGTTCACAGCGGTGAGCAGGCGGCCGAACGCGTCATCGCCCGTCTCTGCGAGGCGTGACAAACCGGCCTTCGAGCTTATAATGAAGTGAGTCACTGTTAATCGGCGCTCAGGATTACGGATAATTACGGGAGCGGACGGCCCTTTCTCCCTGTTCCAACGAAAAAGCAACACGACGATGTCTTCAGCGACTTGCGACCAGCGGCTCACCCAGATCGAATCCAAGATCAATGCGGGGGAGCGGGTTACGTACGATGAAGGGCTGTTTTTGGCGGAGCAGGTCGACGTGCAGACGTTGGGTCGCTTGGCCAACGTAATCCGCGAACGCAAAAACGGCGATTTCGCATATTACAACACCAACATCCATTTGAATCCGACGAATGTTTGTGTGTACCGATGCACGTTTTGCGCGTTTCGGTCTGATCTTCATGCCGACAAGGCCTACGAATTTACCGACGACATGATCCGAAATCGCGTCGCCGAGGCGCGGGCAGCGGGGGCGACGGAAATCCATGTCGTGGGCGGACTGCACCACCAAAAGGATTTTGACTGGTATCTGAACATCGTTCGTGTCATCCGCGATGCCTGCCCCGATATCCACATCAAAGCCTGGACGGCCGTCGAAATCAATTGGTTCTGCTTCAAAACGAAAAAACCGATTCGCAGGGTGTTGGAACAACTGGTCGACGCGGGGCTGGGCAGCATGCCCGGCGGCGGAGCCGAGATTTTTCACCCCGACGTTCGCGACAAAATCTGCGAACACAAGTCCGACGCGGAAAACTGGATCGAGATTCATCGCCAGGCACATCAGTTGGGACTGCGGACCAACGCCACGATGCTGTACGGCCACATTGAACAGGACGAGCATCGCGTCCACCACTTGTGCAAGCTGCGCGAATTGCAGGATGAAACCGGCGGCTTTCAGACGTTCATTCCTCTGGCGTTTCACCCGGAAAACACCGGTTTGGACCATATCAGAAAGCCGAGCGGGCTGACCGACCTGAAGGTGATGGCTCTCTCGCGCATCATGTTGGACAACTTCGACCACATCAAAGCCTATTGGATCATGCTGGGCCAATCGACGGCGCAGTTGGCGCTCAGCTACGGTGCCGACGATTTGGACGGGACCGTCGTACACGAGATCATTTATCACGACGCCGGCGCCAAAACCCCGGAAGGCATGACGGTCGGCGAATTGACGCGGTTGATCACCGAAGCAGGTCGAATTCCCGTCGAACGGGATACGCTCTATCGCCGTGTGCTCCGCGACGGTGCGCAGTGGCGGATCGGCGAACCGGTGCTGGCCGCCTCGGGCGCCTGATCAATCCGCTACGATCTGCCTGTTGCGACAAATCGGAATCGGCGTCCGATTCCTCGCAATCGCCTCAGTGTTCTCGGCCGAGAAAATCGAAGCTGCAAATTCGGTAAACTTTCTGCCGAATAACCTCGACACTGCGGGTCTCGAACTAGGATTGGCAAGAGTTTCTCCAGGTGCCGCTCCGATGCGGCGTTCGTCCACTCTTCCCAGCCCTGCATTGAGGCCCCGACATGTCTGCAGATCAGACCCCGGAAACTGCCAATTCCGACTCCGTTGCCACGTTATCCCACGAGAATCAGGCGGCGGGAGCAAGCGGTGATGGCTGCACCAATTGTGGTTCAACGGCCGATTGGGGCCATTCCTCTTGGTGTCCGCGGTGTGGATGGTATCCGCAGCTGAACACCTGCGTCGAAGTCGATCCTCCGGAAGAAGAAATGCAGGAGGAAAAGCCGCTTGAGTGGTGGGAAGTTGTTCCCATGTGGGCGTGGATCCTCGGATTCGGCGAAGTGGGGCTGATCGTGTTGAGCATCTTCGCCAGGATGACCACATCAATCAATACCGGTGCGCGACCTCGCTGGGCCTTGACTCAGCTTTTTATTGGCTTCTGTGTCTTCGCCGTGGGGCAGGCTTGGGCGTTTCTGTATGCGGTGACCAAATCAGCCGATTTCAGTCCGGTTGACCTCATTACAAAGCCGTTCGCAATCTGGGGTCCATCGAACCGGCTGCTGCCCAAGAGCTTCCCTCGGCTGGGGATGGCCGTGTGGGGCTTGACCGCCATGCTGCTGGCTGTGTTGGTCATCGGCGGCATCAATTACAACGCCATGTTCGAGGACTGGGGCTTTGAAGAGCAGGCGCAGCCGAATCTCATCCAGGAAATCGTCAAGAAGGCCAAGGAGAACGACGGAGACGGCGAAGAGTCTCTGGAGGATGCGATCAACTCCTTTGCCGGGGAAGAGGATCCGACCGCCGATGCGGACGAGGACGAGGAACAGCAGGTCCAGTTGGACTGCCTGATCGTCGGCTATACCGGCAACACGGCTGACGAATTCACCGGATTGGTGTTGGCGGCGCTCATCAAAGGCAAGTTACAGTACGTCGGCACCGTCTTCGAAGGAATTCCCGACGAAGAGCGGAAAGCCCTGGCGAAGCGGATGAAATCACTCAAACGCGACCGGCCGTTTGTGAAGGCCAAAGTCAGTGCTCAGTGGCTGGAGCCCTTTTTGATGTGCCGCGTGACGGGCGTCAGTCTGTCCAAGAAAAACATCTTGAAGAAGCCCCTCTTCAAGGAACGTTTGGCGGACGCCAAGTAAGCTTGCGGTATCGTAGCAGTAGGTGTCGCCCCCGGCGGAGCCGGGGGTTTTTGCCCTTTGCCGCGGCGTACTCACCGCTGCTGCTCCGCACCGTCGCGTGGGGTCGTGGTCGACCGTTCTGCGCGAGGCGTGTAGCTCTCGTCCCAAATGCCGGCGGCATTTCGTGCAATCGCGGTCGCCAGCTCGCGTGCGTACAGTTCGTGGCCGGCGCTTGAGTAGCCCAGCGAGCTCGGTTGAAAAAGCCGATCCGGATCCTGAACCTCCAGAAATGCGGGCGACGTATCGCGAAACGCAATTCTCTGCTCGCGGCAATAACGGGCGAGAATCTCAAATGGAAGCCGGCTCGGGCAGTGCGTGCCGGGAGGGACTCCAATTTCATCGCGGTAGTTCCCCGCACAGCTGGCTGTCGCGGAGATCTGCCAGGGGACCGGACCGGTCGCCACCAGCAGGTCACAATACAATCCTCGGGCGAGCTGTTTCAATTGCTGCAACGGCTCAAGTGCATGCAGAATGTGCGCCGACCAATCCGGTGGCCTGTTGTTCAGCCACGCATAACGGCCGGCGGGAGTTCCGATTCCGCCGGAATCTTCGGACTTGATATTGGCCGCCCACATCCCGGTTGCGGACTGTTTGCCCCATTGCAGCAACAGCAGCAACTCGCAGTCGCGTGACGCCCCGCTCTCCGGCGACGGGAGTAACTCAGGATTCGTACACGATAACGGGAGCCCGTGCGGCGACATCGCCGTCAGTCGGCGATAGCGGTAGTCGTCAGCGATATCGGACATCTCAAAGTTCAACACCAGCAAATCAGGTTGGAGAGCCGACAGTTGGTGCTTCACCTGCAGCAGACTCAGCAGCGGGCAATAACCGGGCACGCCGGCATTGATCACCTCAAGTTGCTGCCGCGTCGAGTTCTCGAGCTGCCATTGGAGTTGAGACGAAAACGTTTGCTCAAGCGGCAGGTCCGGTGCCAGCGTCCGCTCATCGCCTAAACATATGATGCGATAGACTCCGGGAGGTTTGGGAACCGTGACTTCCTTGTGGCGGATCCCGAAACTATTGATTCGCAGTTCAACGGGAGGTTGCGATTCGGAGACGTTGCGGAAATGGGTCTCCATCGGTTTCAGCGCGTGATGGGTGACCCACGATTTGCACAACAGCCCCTGATCGTAGACATCCGCTCGCGTGAATTGCCCAGTATAGGAGTCAATAATACGCAGCGCGATCTCACCCAACACTCCGAGGAGTAGCAGGATCAACACCGCGTAAACGGGATGTCGCAGACGGGCCAGCGAAGTACGAATCATCGGGTTTGTGAGTCGCTGAAGGCGGCAGCATCGTCGCCCCCACCGATGAGGGCGGCGGAGTGTACTTGACATTCCGCACCGGAGGCAAGTCGGCTCTAAGGGGCGCTAAGTCCTTCGTGCGGAACGGGTACCATCTCTTGCGCACCCAGAACGGATTGCTCTTGAGGAATCTCGGTCAGGCTCGGCTGCTGCCGGCGTTCGATATTCGCAAGTCGCGACTCCATCGCATCCAGCCGGCTGATCACCTCCGGACTCTCAGGCTGAACGTAGGTTGTTCTGCCACCGAAGGTTAAGCAGCCTGATCCTGTCAACGTGGACAGCAACAACAACCCGATGAGTGAGCGGTTCATATGTCATCTGCGCTGAAAACGTGGTGAAGTTCGAAACGGTCTGATGATGAGTTTTGAGATTGGCGGAGGGCGTCCGGATATTGGACGTGAGACGACCAACGACGAGTCGAACGGGAGGACCGGCTCAATCTCGACATCGATGACAATTTAAGATCAGAGGATGAGAGAAGCGGAGTGAGAGGCTGGAATAGTCCGGAAAACAGCGCATTTCGTCAATACGAATCTCACCTGATTGTTCACTGCACTGCAATCGGTTAGTTTGACCGGACAAAGGGTCGAGCGAAAATCGTCTCCCAACCTTTCAGAGCGGTGCCGAGTCCGGCAGCCTGCCGCCAGGAGAGACGATGACCGTCTGCTTAGCGAGGAGTCGAACGATGTCCAATTCCGTCCAGCCAGCCACGCTCACTGCAGAGGGCTGCCGAGCACGACAACAGCGTCTACGGGACGTGATGCAGCGCCTGCAGATTAATCGCTGCCTATTGTTCCAGCCCGAACATGTACAGTACTTCAGCGGATTCCGCCCCCGGCGGCTGCTCTCGGCGGCAATTTGTCTCGACGCTGATGGTCGCTGTCTGTTGGTCGCTCCGAACGCAGAGCCTGAATTCGCCGCAGTCGATGAGATTCTCACCTTCGAGGCACAGTGGCACAGCACCCTCCGTCAGGACCAGCGGCTAGCGATCATCCAGTTGCTGAGCGATGCGGGAACCGGCAGTTTTGCGACGGGGCGAATCGGCCTGGAGTTCTCTGGCACATGCCGGCACGCAGAGTCGCTGCTGAGCGGTGCCGAGACGCTCGACATCGAGCCGGAAATCTGGTCCTTGCGGCGCCGCAAGGACCCGGACGAACTGCGGATGATCCGCAACGCGATCGCGTGCACCGAGGCGATGTACGCCAAAGCTCGCGAGATCATTGAACCCGGAATCACTGAGATCGAAGTCTACAATCAGCTACACCAGGCGGCAGTCGAGACGGCCGGTGAGCCGGTGACCGGTTTGGGGAACGACTACCAGTGCAATTCGCCCGGCGGACCGCCGCGAAACCGCCCAGCTCAAGACGGCGAGTTGTTTGTGCTGGACCTGGGATTAGCCTACCGCGGCTACTATGCGGACAACTGCCGCTCCATGCGGGTCTCGTCGGACGTCAGTGACCAACAACAGACCGCTTGGCAAATGATCGTCGACGTGCTGCAGATGGTCGAAGAGACCGTACGCCCGGGGCAGAGCGCGCGGGAACTGTTTCAGCAGGCCCAAACGATGCTCGACGAATATCGGCCGGACACGTTTCCGCATCACCTGGGCCACGGATTCGGACTATTTCCGCACGAAGGCCCGCATCTCAATCCCCGCTGGGACGACACCTTTGAGGAGGGCGACGTCTTTACCGCGGAACCGGGTTTGTACGGGCCGGAACTGCGTGCCGGCATCCGGTTGGAGCAGAATTACGTCGTGACCGAGACCGGTGTCGAACGACTCACGAGTTATCCGCTGGAGCTCTAAATCGGATCAGCATGCATCGCTGATTCAGTCGGTTTTTTGCAGTTCCGGGGTCTCGGCCGCACGATTTGGGCCGCAGTTTCTTCGACAGGCCGGTCCAACCGCAATATCCCCTACAGGTGGACCTCTAAGGAGAGGATTGTCCACAAATCGCGGACCTTCGGCAAATCGTGAGCTATATTTCGTCAGACGATGCCCTCCCGGCTCGCGCGAAAGACTTTGCCGTCGGACTCCCTCAATGCATAGGATTTCTCTCGGCATTGTGAATCCGCGCCATCGGATTGTGTCACAGGTCACAATCCGAAGGCCGCGTCCGTGTGAAGCCGATAGGGTGACACTCATTTTTGATCTGCACTTGTGAAGGACTTGATCATGAAAGTGTTGCTGACGGACGACTCGGGGACGATGCGCACCATTCAGAAACGGTGCCTGCTGAAACTCGGTTTGTCGGAAGACGAAATCACCGAGGCCGAAGACGGCCAACAGGCGCTCAAGCATTTTCAAGGTGACACGTTTGACGTCATCCTGAGCGACTGGAACATGCCCAACATGGACGGCCTGACGTTCTTGCAGAAAGTGCGGGAAACGAACAAGGACGTGCCGTTTATCATGATCACGACCGAGGCGGAACGTGCGCGTGTTGTCACGGCGATCCAAAACGGTGTGACCGACTATCTCGTTAAGCCGTTCACCCCGGATGACTTGCGGGAAAAGTTGGAGAAATGGGTTGCCTCTCCGGCATAAACGGCGCGTGAACGGAAGCTGTGGCATCAGATCGCTGCCCGTTCAACAGACGGATTCTGGATGATTGACGATCATGGGTGACTTCTCGCATGGAGAACAGCTGAGACAATTGCCGTTGCGGGCATTGGTGGCATTCGCCTCCCGCTGTGCGCGGCGAGTCCAGTCGTTCTACGTTTTGCCCGAAGACCACCCAACCAAGCAGACAAGTACAGCTGCAATCGATACGGCAATTCGTGTCGCCGAAGAATTCGCCATGGGCGGCGCGGTGGACGTCAAGAAGACTGCGGCTGCCCTTCGAGACGCCGAGGAATCATTCGCCGTCGTCCAAGAGGAAGAGGACGCCGGCGAAGGAGCGACGCACGCCGCCAAAGCGTCACTGGCCGCGGTGGGTGCCGCTAACATTGCCTTTGCCGTTCAAAGCGCTGAATGGTCGGGCGAAGAAATTTGGACGGCGATCGAGGCCGCCGGCGAATCGATGATCGCGGCCATGCCCGACACCGAAACCGCCACGCGCGCTCTGGCGTTCGATTTAGAAACGCTGGCGGAGCTGGATCTGGGGCAATTTCCCGAAATCGGCGAAACTGTCGACCCCATGGAAGACGGCCCACTCGGTTCATTGAACCCCCCGAAAGAGCGTCGGAAGCCGGAACCGACGGGCGCCGGCTCAGCGGCGAGCTCAACCTCGGATCGCACGTTGCAGGCATTGGAACGAATCGATGCACTGCAATCGGAGATCGAAGAGGAAGAACCCGATCCTCGGGCCAAGCAGAGCAAGTCAGCCGCTGCAAAATCGTCTACGCCGAAGAGTAATCGTTCCGCCACGACTGAGCCGGGGGGAGCGTCTGTTTCGGAGCTGCAGGAACGTTTGCAGAGGGAACTGGAGCGCGTACTGGCCGCCAAGACTGCGCTGGACGAAGAGCGGATCCAGCTGCAGACGGAGCGTGAAGCGTTTGAGGCACGGTTGAAAAAGGCGCCCGGCGCGCGGGGCGGCGACGATGCGGAACAGCGGAAGCTGGCCAAGGAACGCCAGCAGCTCCAGACGCTTCGTACAGCGTTTGAAGAGGAGCAAAACGCCTTTGCCGAAGAGCTGGCCGATTTTGAAACACGCCAAACCGAGCTGCGCCAAGTTGAGCGACGACTCAAACGCGAGCGCGCGAAACTGAAAGCGCGCCAGGAACAGTTTGTCGAGCAAAGAAAGCGACTGCGGAAACACCGCGATAAACTCAAGGCCAAACAACAGCAACTCCGCGAGCTTGAAAATAGCGGACAGGCGGCAGGCGGCGCACCGGCGGACTTGTTGCAGAAGCTGCAGCCGATCCAACAAGGTCTCCAGCAACTGGATTTCGAGCAGACCACGCTCAAATCTGACTTGGACGTCCTGCAACAGGCACTTTCGGACGCCGCCGGTAAAGGCTTAACGTCAATCGCCGTCTCATCCGGCGAGTCGGATCAAGCTTTGCAAGAGGAGAACGCCCAGTTGCAGGCCGAGGTGCAGCGATTGCAAAACCAGGTCGCCGGAAACTCCGTTGAACGGGAGTCGCTTGAAGAGGAGCGGCAAAAACTGAAAAAGGCGCACGAAGCTCTGGAGCAACGGGCCAAGACCTTTCAGGAGAACGAACGCGCCCTCGCTCAGGCATTGGACAAGATTACCGCTGAACAAAACCGGATTGAATCACGGCAGTCCGAATTGGACAAGTTGCAGCACGAATTGGAGTCCCAACAGAATTCGTTCCAGTCGCAGCAGAGCCGGTTCCAAGACCTGATTGATGTAACGTTTCGGCGTTAAGCGGCAGATCACTCGTCCAATGCCCTGGCCCGCCGGTGACGAACTCATGCACGCGGTTCCTCTCGTGCATCCCGTGTCCCGCCCGCCCGAACATAACCTTGCGCAGCAAGCGCAAAAGGGAATACAGCTTTCCAAGAATCACTGCGGGGCCGTTGGGTTAATCGTCGCGAAGCGCTGGTCAAAATCTTGCGGACACCTTGGATGAAGTTCGACCATGCCGGTCCGCGGCGGAACGCTTGGAACCGAGTTGCTGTAAAGGTTTTTTCAAATGAAAAACTGCCGACAGTTTAGCGCATTGACCGAAATCCTAAGCGCTTCTCGTACCGTTCGGGCGGCCATCGAGTGAACTAATAAAATTCCTTAGTTGGGGGCAAACTGTATTGAGTTTGTTCGATCGTATGATAGAAACGATTTCCAAAGTAAATCGATTGAGTTTTTAAGTGATCACGATTTCAGTGGTCGCGACACAAAGTTCGACAGTACGCGCTTTTTAATCACTGTCGCCATATCCACCTCAGCAAGCGCAAATCACATCGAGACAAAGGCGGACTGTGCGGCTCGGTCTGGCAGTCATTCACAAGGCTCTCAAGTACGTTGCGGGATTCGCGAAATCAATTGCCATGACGGTATTGACCGCGCTGGTCCGACGGGGACGTTGCGTAGAACCAGTTTCAAAACCCGGTTGCGCCTGTTCAGGATACTAACAAACAGGCGGCTGCGACACGCACCAGAGGGATTTGAAACCAGTTGTAGGGAGAACTTGATATGGAATGCATCACGATCGATACCGATCGACAATCCGTACGGGAAACAGTGTGCCAGTCGCCCAATTCTTCGGGGCCCGGCGGTTTCATGGTTCGTTGGCGAAAATTGAAAGACGTGCGAATTGAATTCGTCTTTTGCGATTCGTTTCGCTCGTCGTCCGCGCGGAAGTCGATCATGGGGCCGATGCCCAAGTTGGAAGACACAGCGCACAAAAGCTACTTGAAAAAGTCCAGCAATCAGGCGCCTGCGGGAACTCCACCCTATCTCGCGAGCCTCTATCAAACACCGCTGCTGACACCCGAGCAGGAGTATCATCTGTTCCGTAAGATGAATTATCTCAATTGCCGGGCTGACGCCTTGCGGGAAAAGTTAACGTCCGGCCCGATCGTCGAAAAGCAAGTCAGCCGGCTCGATGAGATGCTGCGGGAAGCTCACGCTGTGCGGAATCAGATCGTGCAAGCAAACCTGCGTCTGGTCGTTTCAATTGCACGACGATTTGTGGACGGATCTAATTCATTTGAAGACCTCGTCAGCGAGGGAAACGTGCCGCTGATTCGAGCCGTGGAGATCTTCGACTTTACCCGTGGGTACCGCTTTAGTACGTACGCGACATGGGCCGTCCGAAATACGTTTGTGCGGTCGGTCCCGCGCAGTCGGCGACGATCGACCCGATATCTGACCGGCGCACACCAGATCTTCGAAGGATGCTCCGAAGGACGTCTGAGCCAAACCGAGTACGAGCGTCAAGAACGACACATCGTGAACACGGTTTCCGGCCTGCTCTCGCACCTCGACAATCGAGAGCGGAAAATCGTCATGTCGCGGTTTGGCTTGGATGGAACCGGCACCAAGAAAAAGTTTCGCGAGATCTCCAGCCAGCTGGAGATCAGCACCGAACGCGTCCGGCAGATCGTTTCCCGCGCCCTCGACAAACTACGAGTCATCTCTGAGGCGAACGGGGAGCTGGTGGATTTTCATAAGTGAGCGCGGGCGCCCCGCAACTCTTCTTGCCCGGGGTGCGCGGCCGAATTACGATGGAATCTTGAGTCTGTCGATGTGAGACCGGCTCGGTTTTGTCAGTCCGGCTGCGTCAATCATGGACCAAGACCGTCATTCCCCAACCGCCGCTCGGAAGACGGCTCCCCGCTCGAGAACTTGGCTCCTAGGCGGCCTGGCACTGCTTCTCTGTGCAGGATTGCTGACTGCATGGTGGAAACTCAGGTCAGCGGGTGATTCATCAGCCGTTGACGAGGCGCTGCAAAAAGCACAGCAGGCGCTCCTCGCCGGCGACCATTCCGGAGCCGAGTTCTGGGCTCGCGAGGTCTTGAAGGAACAACCCGCGTCCGGCAAGGCGTTGCTAATGGCCGGCGAAGCGGCTGCGCTTCAGCTGCAATTCGGAGCGGCGGTCGACTATTACGGGCGGATCGACCTCAGCGACCCGGCTGCACCGCTGGGGCTCTCTGCGGCCGCAGAAGTCCTGATACAGCAGGGACGCCTCTATGATGCGGAGCGAAACCTGCGGCAATTATTGCTGGTTGATCCCGCTGACGAGCGGGCGGTGCGGCGGTTGGCATTTGTGCTAAACGTTTCCGGGCAGCGCTGGGCAGCGGAGCCGCTGCTTGAGCGGTTGGTAAAAAAAGGACGTGCGGATATCGATGAGTTGGTGCTCCTCGGAAATCGAGAACTTGCTCTAACTCTCCCCAGTGACGCGGACCGATCGGAAGATCCGGCGGACGCTGATTCGCTTGTCGTATTGGCTGTCTCCAAACGCGACGTACTTCGGCGAGATTGGACGGCGGCGGAATCCAACCTGCGAATGCTTGTCGCAAGGAATCCGGAACTCATCGAAGCCCAGGTCCAGCTCGGTACGCTGCTGTTCGAGGCGGATCGGAAGGACGAGGTTCGCATTTGGCTGTCGCGGCTGCCCAGCTTGGCCGATCGGCATCCGGAGATCTGGCTGCTGCGAGGGCGGCTGGCGGAGCATGAACGCGGTCTCTCAGCCGCCGTACGTTGCTATGCCGAAGCGCTGGACCGCGCACCAAATCATCGCCAGGCGAATTACATGCTGGCCCGCACCCTGTCCAACTTGAGGCAGCAGGAGGCCGCCCGTCCCTTTTTTGCACGGTCGGCAGTCATGCAGGATTTGGAGCAGGTCCTTTATGACCTGTTTCAAACCACATCTGCTCAGCCCGCCGCGGAGAATCTCAAGCGGGCCGCAAGTCTCAGCGAATCGGTTGGGCGGTTATGGGAAGCGTATGCGTGGGCCAACGTCGCCTTGGACCAAGATGAAGAACTTGTCTGGGCCCATGAGATGCGACGGCGGTTAGAGCCGCAATTGAATCAAATTCCACCGCGCACCGTGCGGGCGATGACACCGATCGCGGATTTCGATCTTTCCGATTACCCGCTGCCGGAGTTCGTTGTCGATGTGCAAGAATCCCCTGACGTTGCCGCAAGCGACCAACCGCGAATCACGTTCCAAGACGTGGCAGAAACCGCCGGTGTGAACTTCAAGTACGTCAATGGCGGTGACGCCGAACGCGAGACGCGGAAGATGTACGAATTCACCGGCGGTGGCATTGCCGTGCTTGATTACGACGCCGACGGCTGGCCCGATCTCTACTTCACGCAGGGCTGCACCTGGCCTCCCATTGAGGGCCAAACGGAATCATTAGACCGTCTGTACCGCAACCGCGGTGACGGCACGTTCGAAGATGTGACGGCACAGGCGGGCTTGGTCGAGGATCGATTTAGTCAGGGTGTTGCCGCGGGAGACTACGACAACGACGGATTTGTCGATCTGTACGTCGGCAACATCGGCCGCAACCGGCTGTTTCGAAATCAGGGCGACGGCACGTTCCGAGAGGTCGCTGACTCTGGAGCAACAGGAGGCGAGGAATGGACGACCAGTTGTGTTATCGCAGATTTCAACGGCGACGCGATTCCTGACATTTACACTGTGAACTATTTGTCCGGACCGGACATTTTCGAGCGCGAATGTGAGTTTGCGTCCGGCTATCGCGGCCTTTGTCCGCCGCAACGGTTCGCCGGACAACAGGATTGCCTTTTTCTGGGCACCGGCGACGGCCGTTTCCGCGATGCGACCCAGGAGGCGGGAATTCAAGTTCCCCATGGAAAGGGCTTGGGAGTCTTGGCCGCTGATCTGACAGGTAACGGCTGTCTGGACATATTCGTCGCCAATGACGGCGTCGCGAATTCTCTATTCGAGAATCGACGAACGGAAGCAGCGGCATGGTCGTTCGTCGAGAAAGGGTTGGTTTTCGGTGTTGCGTTCAATGGCGAGGGAGCGGCGGAAGCGGGGATGGGCGTTGCCGCGGGCGATGCCGACGGTGACGGGCGGATCGATCTCTTCGTCACCAATTATTACCAGGAGTCGAACACGCTGCTGTTGAACCGTCGAGGAGGTTTTTTCGAAGATGCGACGCGTCGCAGCGGTTTACATGCCGGCAGCCTGCCCCTGTTGGGGTTTGGGACGCAGTTCTTGGATGCCGATTTGGACGGCGACCTCGATTTGGTGATCGCCAACGGGCACGTCGACAATCCACCGGGCGATCCAAAACCGTATCAAATGCGCCCACAATTCTACCGCAATCTCGGCGACGCGCGATTTGTAGAGGCTGACCCGGCCGCGCTCGGTCCTTACTTCGAGGGCCGCTACCTGGGCCGCAGTCTAGCCCGCGCCGATCTAAATCGCGACGGGCGGCCCGACTTCATCGTCAGCCACCTGGACGCACCGGCGGCGATTCTGATCAACACGACCGCCGAAACCGGAAATTCCTTTTCCGTCCGGCTGCGGGGAACGACGTCGCCCAAAGACGCCATCGGCGCAACCGTGACGGTCACTTGCGGGAAACGATCCTGGAGACGTCAACTCACCGCTGGCGACGGCTACCAGGCGAGCAATCAGCGGGAATTGATTTTTGGCTTGGGGAACCAGACGAAGATCGATCGTCTCGAAATCCGCTGGCAGTCAGGGACGGCGCAGGTGTTTGAAAACGTTTCCGCCGGGGAATCTGTACTGGTTGTGGAAGGGGAATCGGAATTGGTGCGGCGTTCTCTAACGGGCTGGAATCCATGAACCGTGATTTCTCCACGGTAGTGGTGCTCAACCACAGCTCTTGGGATAGAATGAGCGAACGAATTCTGGTGAGCTAGACGTCATCCTTTTTTTCTGAAAGCGCTTCGACATGTCTGGACTGAGAAAGCTTCACTATGGCGCCGCTATCACAGCGATCTGCATCTTCATAACCATCATTCGGCCAGTTTTTTCGGCAAGTCCGGCGCTTCCGCAGAATCAGCCAGCGGCGAAGCCCTGGGAGACGCCGCGCGAGTTGGTTCTGTTTCTGGCGGGCAAAATCCAAGATCCGTGGAACAATATCGAAGCTCACTACGATGTCGCCTGTGCCGACATTGCCGCCGGAGATAAACGTCGGGGGACGGAAGTGCTGAAACAGATGTTGGCCCGCGTTGACGAGATGGAGGAGTCCGATGGGGGGATTTGGGGTATTGATGAAAAACAGGGCGCATACATCCTGGTCGCATGGGGATTGGCACACGCGGGAGAGACGGAGCAAGCGTTTAACGTCGTGAAAAAGATCACCGACGCCTGGAACAAAGTGATCACGCTTCGAGAAATTGCCTCAGAGCTTTCCCAATCGGGCAACCGATCGAAGGCAGCGGCGGCCTTGAAGCTAGCTGAACACTCAGCTAGTCAGATCGAAGACGCACACGAGAAAGCGTCCGCACTACAAGAAATCGCCATCGCTTATGCGGAAACCGGAAACTCCAGGCAAGCCCTGGAGCTGGCAGAATCTCTGTTGCAGACTCCGCCTCGTACATCCAAGCCCCGTGGCCGAGGATCACATTCCCGTCGAGAATTTCATCGCAAACTATGGGCGGCGCTGGCTGCGTTGGGAGCGGAGGCGGAGGCAGAGGCTTGGGCGAAGAGGTCTCCGCAGAGTCAACCAAGAAAGTTGTCGAATGAGGAGTTGGCGCTTGCCCTCGTCAAAGCCGGAAACGACAAACAAGCGTTTGAAATCGTGCGGATGATTTCGGACCCGCAGCGGAAGATTTCTCTGCTGCTGTATCTGGCGCGGGCAATGCATAACGCCGGCCGGTCCAAAGTGAGCCGACAGGCACTTACTCAAGCCGTTGACGTTGCGCGGCTCGTCGAGGATGCACCGGATCGAATAGAATCGCTGCGAGAGATCGCCGAAACGATGGTCGGCGTGGGTGCGCGTACCGAGGCGTTGCCCGTACTGCAACAGGCGGTCGAGGCAACGCAGGGAATCAAAAAGGAGCGAACAAAGGAGAGGACGCTGAAGAAGTTCGCCGTGGAGTTGGCCGAAGCTGGGTTTAAGGCCGAAGCGGTCGCTGCGGCCCAAAAGATCGGGCGAGCCGAGCCGAGAGCGTCTGCCCTGAAGGAGGTTGAGAGATGGTCCGCGAACCGGCGCTCCAACGAGAGATTTTTGACATCTCTGGGAATGATCGGGGCATATGTCTTATCGAATAGTCTTTTGCCGACTGGGGGAGAATTGCTCGAAATCTCTGAGGCCGTGAATCAGCACGCAGCCGCAGGGGACCATGACCGTGCTCTGCAGTCGTCCGGGCAATTCAAGAACGCCGAGGACCGGGTGTGGGCGAGGTATCAGATTGGCTTCGCGCTTGCAACCGAATCGGTTCCGGAGCAGCAGGAGAGCAGCTCGAAACGCCGGATGAAAAGAGCGTTTACGCCAGATGAGATAATACAGGCCCGCCGAATTGTAGAAGACATTCGCGGGGACTGACGCCCGGCTCTGCGATCTCTGGTCATTGAGTTCCTTCGGATTTGCAGTCGAAGACGCTAAAATCCTGCGAATGACATCCGGATGTTTGTCCCAAAAAGGAACACCACGTGTCGCTGCCCGTTACACTCGTCGATCTGCAGAAAAACGCCGGTGCGGTGTTTGATGAACAGGCGTCCGCACAAGGGCCGCTCAATTATGGCAATCCGCACGGTGAGTATGCTGTCGCGGAGTCCGAAGCGGCGATGATTGATTTTACGCACCGGTGCCACCTCGAACTTACCGGCGGGGACTGTGTAAAGTTCCTACAGAATTTTTGCACGAACGATCTGGCGGAACTGACAGCGGGTACCGGTTGCGAGGCGTTTTTGACCTCCATTCAGGGTAAAGTGCTCGCCCACCTGTTTGTGTTTCGCGGTCCGGAATCGATTCAGCTGGAGACCGCTGCAGGAACCGAGGAACCAATTTTTGCGCATCTTGATCGCTACTTGATTTCCGAAGATGTCGAAATTCGTCGGCAAACGGATCAATTCGGGGAGTTTCTGCTCACCGGTGCCGATACGGCGCAGCGTCTGGAGGGGTTCGAAATCTCCGCCGGCGCGATGGCCCCCCTGGATCATCAGTCTGCGGAGCTGGATGGCATCGCCGTTCAACTGAGGCGGGTTGACTGGACGTCGCAGCCGGGATACTTATTGCGCGCCCCGCGTGGCGATCTCGCGGCGGTCTGGGTGCGATTGACGGAATCCGGGTTGCGTCCGGTCGGCAGCGAAGCGTTCCACGCACACCGCATTGAGGCCTGTATGCCGCTGGATAGGATCGACATCACCGACGACAACCTCGCGCAGGAAGTCGCCCGGACCGATCGCACGATCAGCTTCAGCAAGGGGTGCTACCTGGGGCAGGAGCCCATCGCCCGCATCGATGCGCTGGGGCACGTCAATCGCGAACTGCGCGGGATACGCTTATCCCGCGCTCCGGCCCCAGCCCCCCAAACGGAGGTTCTGGGATACGAGGGGGGCGACGCCATTGGAGTGGTGACCTCGTCGGCGATCTCCTACCGTGACGACCACCCGGTCGCGCTGGCCTATCTGGGGCGCAACTATCAAGAAGCGGGGAAAACCGTGTTCGTCCAATCAGCTGATGACTTGATCGCCGGTACGGTCTACGGACCATAGGCCGTCTTCAATTGCCTGCGGCACTCGCGGCGGCCTTCTTTTTCTGCTGGGCCATTTCGTGCGCTTGCTTCCAGGTGATGACTTCGATGCCCAGTCTCTTGACCTCGGCGATCACCTCCGGATCCTGAAAGATACGGCGGTCACCGTCGCGGAGTTTGTAACTGCCGGTAATCGCTTCTAACTCCGCGTCATTAACGCCGCAATGGATGATGATTTCGCTGAGTCCCGGCGGGAGCTCGCGGATCACCTTAAGATAGTGCGCCTTGCGTTGCTTATGCGGGCCGTTTTGGTAGTACATGTGCACAAAATCGAGGACAGGCAGGCCGTTTTCACGGAGCAATTGTGCCTTTTCTTCGAGATTGTCCTTGAGTCCCGGATATTGCCGCAGATGAACGCGCTGCACCTTATCCATAAACAAAATCGGCAAGTTGTATTCGACACCGAGGCGGACATAGAGCTCAAAGAAGTCAGCACGCATTAAGAGTGTGCCCATGTGCGTGTCGAGGTGGCTCAGCGGAATGCCGAATTCCTTAGCCCGTTCAATCTGCGCGCGCAGCTCGATTTCAACTTCGTCCACCTTTGCGTTTCTGACGACATCCCGCGCGCCGTTGTAGAGATAGCCGTCTTTGTCCAACAACGAGGTGACTTTCTCCCGCGGGGCGACTGATCGCCAGCGGTACTTCTCAAACTCGGAGTTGAGAGTCAGGTGGATTCCGTAGTCCTTGTCCGGGTTTGTGCGGGCGTAGGCGGCAAACTCCGACAGCCACGGACAGGGAACCATGATGCTGGCTGAGGAGACGATGCCGTTTTCCATGGCTTCGATCGTGCCGCGATTCACCGAATGCGACATGCCGGCATCGTCGGTGTGGATGATCAAGTACCGTTTCTCGGTCTTTTCGGCAGCCGAAACCGTGGCCGCGCAGCACATTGCGCAGACAAGGAGAGTTAAACGTCGCTGAGATAACATTTCTACAAAGCCCTTACTACTACAAAATGAATTCTGCCCTCAGAAACTGAGAGCGTGTTTAGTCTTTGACTCGTTTGATCAGTTCCGCGGCTTCTTTTGCCGCCGGCGTGCCGGGATAGTCGTCGATCACCTCTTGCAACCGTTTTTTGGCGACATCCGATTTGCGGCCAATGAATTCGCGTGCCATTTTCAATTTGCGCGCGGCCGACTTGTCTGCGTCCGATGGCTCGTCGGTCTCCTGAATGTCGCCGGACGAAACTTCCGAGACTTCCAGCTTGCCGTCTTCTTTCGTTTTGACATTCGGCAGCTTAAAGCCTTGATCTGAGCTATCGATGTGGTAGACCGTCTTGCGATCGATGAGAATACGGCGGCACTCCCATTCGTTTTCGTCGTTGAAAAACATGAAGCACTTGACCTGGGACGCCCTGGTGCGGCGCTTGTTTTTGAGCACTCCAAATGCCGACCACTCTTTCTCGTCGGCATCGTAGTCGACAATCGGTTCGCGAAAATCGACCTGCATCTGGTGTTTGACGTTGGCAAATCGCTTAACGAAGTGTTCTGAGGCAATGACTGCGCCGGTTTCAGTACCCCTGGGCTCATCCTCGAGTTCGTCGAGCGGCGAATCTTCGACGAGGAGGGCCTGCTTGCCATCGGCACCTCCATTGCCCATGGCATTGATCCGTTGCTGATGGCGCGGATCGATCGGCTGCTCTTCTGCTGGCTGAACCGCTGCGTTCCCATTAGCCGCCGGGCCATCGGCCGCTTCTTCTTCGGGCTTGTTTTGAAATTTTCCCAGACAGGCCAGTAAACAACACATTCCGGCCAGTAGCATCGCATTCAATGCCCAGACACGCATGTCTTGCCCCTCCCTCAATGATCGCCGAGCGGGATCGGCAGAATTAGGACGCCGCCATCGATGAAGTCGATGTGATACAGGACCCCTTTATGGTCACGTGATAAAACACCGCTCGCAAGGCTGATTGCCGCCGTTTTTCTCAAATCGGACAAACTCCGCCTCAATTTATTCAGTTGGGAGATCGGTCAGTGACTTGCGGCGGCATAGCCGACCCAAGTAGCTTAAGAGGTGACAAGTAACGGTTCAACATTTCCGGGCGATTTCTTACCCATACGGCGACTACCGGCATGTCGATATTAATTTCTCGAGAACCCCAAGGGGGCTACCGTCTTTGCTGCGAACAATGGCTTCCTGCCTCGATCAGCGACGTATTCGAATTCTTCTCCGACGCAACCGCCCTGGAGCAGATTACTCCGCCGTGGCTGAAGTTCAAAGTCGTTACGCCGGCACCAATTGCGATGTCCACGGGAACATTAATCGATTATGAACTCCGTTTATACGGAATTCCGCTTCGCTGGCAGAGCGAAATCAGGGATTGGGATCCTCCGTTCCGCTTCCGCGATGTTCAACTGCGTGGACCGTACCGTAACTGGGATCATGTACATACTTTTCGTGAGACGGAGGGGGGCACGCTCGTGGCCGACCATGTCAACTACTCCGTTCCCGGCGGCGAGCTGGTTCACAGGTTCTTCGTCAAGCGTAATCTGACGCGAATCTTCTCGTACCGGCAGGAGGCTCTGAACAAGATCTTTGCCGGCCGGCGGAGCCGCAATCGAAGTCAGACCGCAGCCGGCTAATGAGCGGCTTTCGAGGCCGCGAGAAATCGTCCGAGCGTGACAATATTGCGGGCGAACGTGCGGCAGTCCAACGTGGGCGTCTGCTGTGCGATTCGGCTCCGTTTGCGGTCCGGTGCCGGTTCGGCCCATGCGCCTTCTTCGTTCTGCGCTTCGATGATCCTGCGAACCTTCTTCGACAACGCCGCTGTCAATCTGGGAGGACGCCTCGCTCTCGTGGAACTGGCGTCGAGGCTCGGCCCGGACTGTTGCAGTTGCTTCAATTCTTTCTCGATGCGATTCAAACGATCGCTGGTTTTGAACCCGTAATGTGTGGGCATGTCCGCGTCGCTGTACGTCAATTGATAGTCCTTGGTGAAATAGAGCGGCTTGTTTGTCTTCAGTTCATAGAACCGCGCTAAACGGCCGTCGGGCAATACAGACGATCGAAAGTAGGCCAGCGCGCGCGGTAGCGGCTCGAGGTACTTCTGCTTGCCGGTCCGTTCGTAGAGGCGGAGCAAGGTTCGCATCACACCTTGTGATTCTCCGCCGGTGATCGCGGGCGGTTCAAATCGTCGCGCCCATGCGGGATGCATCTGCGCATTATACTGCTGCGCCCAGCCCGGCTGTGGGTCCGGCATTTGGGCCAGCAGGATGAAGTCGCCCCCCTTCTCCGCCGCGGCTCGGTACTGGGGTGCATCGTAGATCTCAGCCGCAAGGAACATCACGTCGATCATGTCGGCGATGGTGTTGTCGTTGAATGTGTAATAATCACGGTAGTCTTGCTTGGGATGTTTTCGGGACCACGTCGGCGGATAACTGGCCCTCTTGACCGGGTAGTCGGCGGGATTGGGTGGCGTGGAAAACCTTTGTGGCCACGCACCGTTGGGATATTGGGCTTCGAGCAGTTTCGCGAGCGCGTACTCAGCAGAAGCGTGGACTTTTTGATCCTGAAAACCGAGCGCCCGGTCGATGCGCATCAAGAACCTCAGCGCGGCTTGAGTGGTGTTGTCGTCGAGCGTCGTCCTGTTCCGCCGCTTCTGCCCGTTGCTCTCGACAGCGGAGTCGGCGCGGTAGGCATGCTTCCTGCGGTCTTTTGGTGCGAATTCAATGCGGTAGTCCCAGCCGCCCGATTGCAGCTGTCCCCGCACGAGTGCATGTGCGGTTTCGCGGGCGGCGTCGAGATAGTAACGGTCGCCGGTCAGCTCAAACACTTCCAGATACGCGTCGCCGATGGTCGGTGTGCCTGGCGGTTGCACCCAGGCGGTCGTGGGCGACGCGGGAACCTCCCCTTCCCGCTCCGAGAAGTCCGCGCTGTACCGCCAAAGATAGCCTCCCTCAATCGAGACTTTCGTGCGGAAATAGTGGACGCCGCGGCGGAGGGCGTCACGGGCTTGCTGCGACGTGGGTATCTCTTCCGCGGTGGTGAGGTGCGTTAAGCCGAGTAGCGCAACCACCGGGATCAATACCAACAAGATCGGCCGCAGTCCGCGTCGCATCACCACTTGTCTCGTCGACGAAATTAGGGTTTTTGAACCGTGACCATCAACGGCGGGCCGCAATAGGTCGATTTCATCACGAAGTTGATCGACACATTGGCCATCACCGCCACTTGCTGTTTCTCCACCGGTTTCGCATTGGCGGCGGCTTTGAAGACCAACACGCCCTTGCTCGTTGAGCCGGTGAGCAACGTCTTACTGGCGCCCATATCGAGAGTGACGCCCGGCGGGAGCGAATTCCCATAGATGCCTCCCAAGTGCCGGAACAAGGCATCGAGCGTCACATTGCCCGTGAAACCTGGCGCCCGCTGTAGCGTGACTTCGACCTTTTGCGATTGGCCCGGCTTCAGTTTCAGGTCAGTAGTGTTGAGCGTAACCTTGCGGATGTCGTGCGGCGCACCGACCGAAACGGTATGCGTCTCGACCTCCCAATGTCCGCGCCCGCCTCCCGGGCGGTACGTCTCTTGATAGACCGTTGCATTGGCAGTCAGGCTCTTGGGTTCACCTTGCTTCTCTTCAATCTGAGTCGTGCCGTTGATCTTGACGTTCGCGACATTCAGCGGCGCATCAGCAGCTGATTCGAAAATGATGCACCCGTCCGTCCCCCCGGCGAGAATTTGGCCACAATGCGCCGTCACCCCTTGCGGAAGATTTGCCACGTTCAATTGAATCGGTCCTTTGAATCCGTTCTTTCGCTTTGCCCGCACAAAGACCACGCCGTTTGTGCCGGGAGTCATCTGTGTCTTATCCGTGTCGGCAAACAGTTCAAAATAGGGGACGCTGCGGGTCGCGCGGACGTAATACACAAATTCCGGCCCGCCCCGCAAATGCAGGTCGCGAATCTCAATCACATACTTGCCGTCGGCGGGAGCTTTCCAGTTCTCGATCCAAGAGTCGGAATAGCGGCGTTTGCCCAAACTAAGATCGTCGTTCAGTGCGAATTGCTTGCCCTGGGAATTGAGAATTCGCAGATGTGAGTCGAGTCCGGATTGATAACGCCGGGCCACGACTTCAAACGAGAAGCGATCCCCTTTCTTCGCTTCAAAGGCAAAACAATCGATGTCGCTTTCGTCGGAAATCCGCCCGCTGATGCCGGCCGGCAATGAGATCATCTGTGCGGTGTCGGCCGCGTTGTTTTCCTCGTCAGACTCCACAACCTGTGGCTGGTCATCGACGATGACCGAAACCGGATTCGTCACCGTTCCCGCGACGGGAATCTCAAAGTTTCCAGCTCCAAGTAGCGCATCCTGAGGGATCGTTAGCGTCCCGTGAGAATGATCACCCAGACTCCATCCGACAAGTTCCAATTCTATCGCGGTGCCGCGTGCGACTCCTAAGGGATGGACGGTCGAGGCGTACGGCCGGTCATTGATTTCGATGCTGTACGACCAGTATTTGTTGCCTTGATACCGCAAGTCGCGGATCTCCAGCAGATACTCGCCCGCCTCCTCGAACCGGTAGGCTAACAGCGGGTCGCCGAAAAAGATGTTGTCCGCGACGGCAAGTGTCCCGCCGCCGGCGCGATAGAGCGTGATGATCGGATCGACGTGTTGTTGCAGGTCATGAATTTTGTCCTGTAGCCGCATCGAACGCACGTGAAAACACAACTCGGCGCCCGCATCCACCTGAAACTTGAAATAGTCGACGTCTTCCGATTTCTCGATCGTCCCGCAAACCGTCGCCGGAAGCGTGATGGCTTGCGCTTCATCGGGCGTGTTGTTCTTCTTGGCTTCGCGTATCACCGGGTCGCGTGTGACGACCAATTGCCCGATAGTGCTCACGCCCCGCGGGGTTGCCACACGAATCTCGCGGACGCCCGGCAGTGCATCGGCGGCGACTGTGAATTTAATTTTCTGCTGCGTCAGATTGGGGATTTTGCCGTCCTTCGGTTTGTCGGGATGCGGCACGATTTCGCCCGTGACCCCCTGCCCCGTCACCAGCACTTGATACGCGCCGTACATCGTATACCGCGAGTGCACGGTCAATTCCGACGTTTCACCGACCTGCGCCGCGACCGGTTGCAGGCTCATCAGCATGGGATAAGTCGCTTCCGCGTGCGCAGTGGCAGCGCCGCAGAGCAAAAACGCAAATGTAATCGACAGAGTTTTCATGTCACCGATTCTCAATAATTTTGCGCCCTTAGCGGACGAACAAAAACTGCTTGGAATTGATCAACGCCCACAGCAAGTCTTCGTAGAATTCCTGCGGACTGGGACTTTCCGCGAGAAACTCGTTTGCCGCCGCGACCTCTGCATCACTCGGCAGCCGGCAGAGTGTGGCAAGGTACAGTTCTCGGACGATCTCCTCGTGAGGTTTCTTCTCTGCGAGCAGGGTCGCTACACGCCCCTTTTTATCGGCAATCTTCTTCGCGAGGATGTCTCCGTTCAGCGTGTGCAACGCCTGTGCGAGATTTTCATCGGGCGCGCGCTCGCATTCGCAGACGCTCGCCCGCCGCGGCTTGGCAAATGTCTTCAAGAAGTAATTGGGATACTCCGCGTCGGGCAACTCAATCGCCCGCGTGCCGCGGGGCAGGTTCTTAAACTTTGTTCGCACATTGGTGGCGGTGTCGATCGCGTCCAGCAGCGGTTCGGCCGGCAGCCGTTTGACGTAGTAGTGGCTATAGAACCGGCGGTCGGATGCGTTCTCGGGCGTCGGTTGCGAATCCAATTGGTACAGCCGCGAGACCATAATCGCCCGGACCAATTGCTTGAGGTCGTACCCGCTCTCGACGAAGTGCTCCGCGAGAGCATCCATCAGCGCCACGTTCGTGGGTGGATTTGTGGAGCGCATGTCGTCGACCGGTTCGACCAATCCCCGCCCCAGCAGATAATCGACGTAGCGGTTGACGACCGATTTGGCGAAGAATTCATTGTCCGGAGACGCCAGCCACTCGGCCAAGGGAATCCGGCGGTCCAGCGGATGGTCCACCGATTCTCCATCCAGCGGAGTCGGTTGCATCCGTTTTCCGGTCCGTGGATGTTTGACCTCGCCGGAGGTCTTCACCAGCACGACGCTTTCGCGTCCGAAGATCCCGAACTCCTGGCTCCCCTTGGACCCCACGCGGGAGAAGAATGCGGCGAAGCCGTAATAGTCGGCTTGGCTGTACTTTTCGAACGGATGATGGTGGCACTTCGCGCACTCCAGGCGGACGCCCAAAAACAGTTGCGCGGTTGCTTCCGTGAGGTCGGTGGCGCTGCGGTTAACCACGAAATAGTTCGCCGGCCCATTCATATAGATCGACCCCTTGGCGGTCACCAATTCCCGGACACATTCATCCCAAGGTTTGTTGGTGCGAAAGGCGCCTTTGATCCAATTGTGCAGCGCCCACATCCCCTGCTCGCCCAGTTTGTTACTGGTGTTGCGAATCAAGTCGGACCACTTGAGCGTCCAATATGCGGCGTAACGGTCGTTATAGATGTCGAGCTGCGGATCACCAGTCAGACCGAGCAAACGGTCGATCAGCTGTTCGCGCTTGTTCGTTTCGCTTGATTCCAGAAAAGCCAGCGTCTCCTCGGATGTGGGCAACGTCCCTGTCGCATCAAGAAACGCGCGGCGGACAAACGTCGCGTCATCGCACACACCAGAGGGTTGGATCCCCAATTCGCGAAACTTCGCCGCCGCCAGTTCGTCCACAAAATTGTGACTCTCCCAGTCGTCCAATTCGAAGTTCTCCGCATACGGAACGACAAACATCGATATCGCCGCTTGCCCTTCAAAACGGATCATCACCGGTGCTTGGCCTCGGCCGACGGTGGTCACCATCCCGGAGGGAGTCACATTGAGCACGCCCTCGTCCATGCTGTCGAACTTGGCCCAGGCCGTCACATCGCGCGTCGTGCCGTCGTCATACTCCGCTTCCACACGCAACTGTTGTTGCAATTCTTCACGGCTCACCCGCCGGGCTGGGAAGACTGTGATCTTCGACACGTGCTGCGCATCCTTTGCCGGCCCCGGTGCTCCACCCGCCAGCCATGCGGTGAGCACGTCGTAGTCGGTCGAGTCCTTGCGAATTCGGCGGGCGCCGCCGTGCGGAATCAACATCGCCGGCTTCTTCAGCAGCAGGCTCTCTTCAGGCGAAACCAAATTGACGCGCCGCTGTTGCCCTGCCCGGACAATGGATTGATAGTCGCTGTCCGGATCCGATCCCAACACCGAAAGATGCAACCCGCCCTTGCCGAACTGGCTGGCGTGGCAGGCGCCCATGTTGCAGCCCGCTTTCGTCAGCAGCGGCCGGATGTCTTTCACGAACGCGATCGCCGGTTCCGCAGCGATACTGGTGACGGTCACTGGGATCGACTTGGTGCCCCCCTCGACCGTCACCTTGATCTCGGCTTTACCATTGCCGATCGCCAACAGCAGTCCCGATGGGGAAACCGTCACGATCGTCTCATCGCTCGAGCGAAACTGCGCCTCTTCCGTGAAGTCGCCGCAGCGGTCAGTGAATTCTCCACCGCGCAACTCGGTTACGACCAATTGCGTCCGCGCGAAATTTCCGTCAAGCTGCACCGCTTTCGGCGAGACTCGGAAATCCGTCTCTGCTGATACCGGCGCAGCGATGAGCAGTAGAATCAGCGCGGCGAGGGAGCACGAAGTGAGCGGCTGCCTGGCAAGCGTCGTCAAAGCGGGAACCTCCTGTCGAGGACTCGATCCAATCAGCGCAGTCGTCGCTGCAAGCGACACTCACACGTCTTGGTAAAGTCCGACGGCGTTAAGGCGGGCGAAATCTGAGGATTTCGTGAACGGGGATGGTCAAACTCTTGCTTGTCATTATGACGAATTCGGCAAGCCGATGCTATATTGAAGCCGGAAATCTCACGCATCAATCGCAGTCGGACTGGTACGCTGCCAGACGCGATTTGCAATGCCGGGCTGGTTTGTTAGACTAGACAGTCCCACCCCGGAGTTACGAATTGAAACGATTTCGATTCGTTTGACCGGTTATCCTGCCTATAGCGATGACACACCCTGACGGATGGAGCAGTCGATGTTGAACCTCTTTCCGCAGCAGACCCGCAATTGTGAGGGTCTCTCCCGCCGCAGTTTTTTACAGGTCGGTTCTTTGGCCGGCTTCGGGCTCACTTTGCCTGCGGCGTTGGCACAGTCTCAAGCGGCCACCCAATCCGGCAATCCGCACGACGACGTCAACTGCATTCTGGTCTGGACGCACGGCGGCACGAGCCACCACGACACACTCGACCCCAAACCGGAAGCACAATTGAGTGTCCGCGGCGAGTTTGGTGCGATCGATACGGCAGTTCCCGGCGTGCAGTTTTCCGAGATCGTCCCGAACCTGGCTGAAAATCTGCACCGGTTTGGATTGCTCCGCGGCTGGAATCCCAAAAACGCCAGCCACGGCATGGCGGACCAATGGGTTATGTCCGGGCACAAATTCAATGCCGCGCTCGGCTATCCCACGTTTGGTTCGGTAATCAGCTACTACCACGGATTTAAGAGTGTGATGCCGCCGTTTGTGCAACTCGGCAGTTCTCTGGACCGACGTTTTGGTGGGGGCTCATCAGGGATTCTCGGTTTGGAGCACAATCCGTTCGAAATGCTGGCGGACCCCAACGCCGCAAAATTCAACGTCCGCGACATCACGCCGCCCAGCGGCATCAGCGCTTCGCGAGTGGAGCGACGACGGACGATGCTGGCCAAAGTCGACGAGTTGCAGCAGCAAATCGACCTGCAGCCCGAAGCCTTCGACGCACTTGATGAACACTATCAGGCGGCGCTGAACATGATCACCGCCCCGGAGACCAAGCGGGCGTTCGAGATCCACAAGGAAGATCCGAAATTGCGCGACCGCTACGGGCGAAACCGTTTCGGGCAGAGCTGTCTGCTCGCGCGGCGGCTGTTGCAAGCCGGCGTCCGTTTCGTCACCGTGACCGATCCCGGTTGGGACACGCATCAGCGCAACTTCCGATCACTGAAGACCCGCCGCGTCCCTCCAGTCGACCAGGGCTTGCCGCAATTGCTCATCGACCTTGAAGAACAAGGCATGCTCGACAACACGCTTGTGGTGTGGGTCACCGATTTTGGCCGTACCCCGAAGATCAATTCTGCCAGCGGACGCGACCACTGGGCATCGGCAGGTTTTGCCGTGATGGCCGGGGCCGGCGTACCGGGCGGATCAGTCGTTGGCGCGACCAACGACGATGGTGGCCAGGTTGCCCGCGACGAGTACACCAGCGACGACATCGGCGCCACGGTCTACCACAAATTGGGCATCCCGCACGATCTCATCGCCCAGGCCCCCGACGGCCGCCCTGTGCGCCTCAACGAAGGCAAATTGATCCGCGAGTGGATCTAGAAGATTTCTAGCATTCCAAGGCGGCAGAGTGGGCGCGGAGAAGAACACTCAGTAGGGGTTTCGAACTAGGGCCAACTGACAAGATTCAAATTACAGATTTGCTTAATTCCAAGCTCCGGATTGAGAGCAAGTTCAAACACTTCGAACCGTCGGCGTTATGCGTCGGCGTTTTTTTTATTCTCCGTTCTCCGTCGAGACCTCTGCTGGTTAATGCTGCTCGTGGCGCACTGAGTTGGCGGCTAGTCAAAGATCATAACCGAGTGTCTGCGGAACGGGATGTCTGATTGCGGGAGCCTTTCTTGTTTAGAACCGGTTGCAAAACCCGGTTCCGCTTGTTCGATACAGTGACGTACAAGCGACCGCGACACCCCTCAATGGGTTTTGAAACCAGTTGTCGCGTCTCGCGAAGTATTCCTAGGGTTAGTACTGGATTTAGGAAATCGGACGATATTTTTCTTGAATTTGTCGCTGCATAGGACATTAATAGACACCAAGTCGACGCTCTAAGTTAGAGCATGACGACTTGGGTTTACCGCGCGGGCCTTACTAAAGATGAGGACCAACATGAGCTGCGGTCATGCCCCCATCTCCAACCGCTTTGCGTTGCTCGACGCGCTCTCCCACCCCGCTTCTAACCGCTCAATAATCAACGTCTGTCCACAAACGCCTTCGGTTCAAAAATTGGGAGGGAAGAGTCATGCGCAAATTGTGCTGTGGATTACTGGTGTTGAGTTCAGTTCTTTTTATTGACCTGACACCGGCAGTTGCAGGTTTTGTGGTGAGCGGCACGCCGTTGCCGATGGCCGACCAGACCACATACCCTAATGGGGTCTCTCCAGTCGTAGTATCGTTCCAAGACACGGCTTTGGAAGATTTTACGATGGATTTCTCGGGTTCCAATTTTAGTTATGACGGACAGACGCATTCGATTACCGTTGAGAACTCTGCGAATCCTCTGAACGTCAAACACGTTTGGTTTGAAATGGGAATCAACCCTGAGGCCATCCATGGGATGAACCCGCCTTTTCCAAACGTGGCTCTACCTCAGAATGCAGGTGCTCAATTCAACGCAGCTCTATGGCCCCAACTGACGGATCCTAATGTCGGTGTAACGGTTACAGGAGCTGCCGTCCTGCCGGATAGTAATGGTTTTACCTCGATAATTCAGATGACCTGGGATATATTTCCTCAGCCCGACTCAGAAACGATCAGTCTCGATTTCCCAGGACTCAATGGGAATTTCGACGAGATTCTTTGGGTGCAAGTGAAGACGATTTGTGAGAACCCCGTGCCGGAACCTTCCACATTCGCCCTTCTCACCATCGGCGGCCTCGTCCTGGTTGGCTACGGATGGCGGCGAAAACGGGTCCAAGCTGCATGAGTCGCGATCGTTTATGGGTTTTCAAATTCACACGCGAATTACAGAGTCGCGATAGCTTGCTGTAGCAGCGCCTCAAGCGGTCGCGATCCATTTCACCGCGTGGCCAATCTGCTGCCGTCAATCGACCCATCCAAGCCAGCAAGCGTTCAATTGATTCGTTACTCAAGGCGTGGAGGCACTCGCTGAGTCACCCTCGACAGTTTGCAACGCATCTTTGAACCGGCCGATCAGGTCATCGGCGTCTTCCAGTCCGACCGAGATTCGAATCAGATACCGCGAGACCCCACACGCTTCCGCAAATTCGAGTTCGTGGTAATGCGCTAATACGGTGTAGGGACAAACAAGTGTATAATTCGTGCCGAGATTCGGTCCCTTACACACGCGGAGCGCGTCGAAGAATCGGGGGGCATTTTCCGCGGGATTCACGAGATCAATCGACAGCAGTCCACCGTAGCCCCCACCCGGTTTCATGAACACGCGATACTCATCCGGCGTCTGGTATTTGGGATAGTAGACGGCAGCCACTCGTTCGTGATTCTGCAAATAATTGGCGAGTCGCTCGGCGTTGCGGTTGATCTGCTCGACCCGCATCACGAAGTCACGCGAATTCCGCTCCAACGCGATCGCGTCCTCGCACCACAGCAGGTCATCCGCGTCGCGCAACTGTTGGGCGAGATCTTGATAAAAAGCGCCTTGCGGATTGAGCACGACCGATCCAGCGGCGACGTCTCCGACGCCGGAGAAGAATTTTGTCAGGCTGGAACAGACAGCGTCAGCAACCGGCAGCAAATCGGCATTGACGAAAGTGGCCAGCGTGTCGTCAACGATTAGTGGAGCTCGATGCCGCCGGGCGAGCGACGACAACCGGCGAAGATCAGGACTTCGCAGCAGCGGGTTGGAGGGAAATTCGGTGAAGATGCCACTCACGGCTTCCTTCTTTAGAATCGCTTCGAGTTGTTCCAGTTCCTCTCGATTGCCGTGAGGATAGAAGTGGGTTCCGCTGCCGCACTTTTGCAGGATTTTCAGCGTGTCGACGTAGGGAAAGCCGAACTGAACCGTCGGGCGATCCGGCAGCAGCCCCACAACCGCCCGGTAGACGGCGTAAATTGCTGTCATCCCGCAAGGAAACAGAAACACGTCCTCCACAGCGGCGTCAGCGGCCTCGGCGACCCTATTTCGCACGGCGGTCTTGGCTGATTCGCCCTCGTCGAGAGGGGCCGACCGCTGCTGCAGGCACGCTTCAGCGAGCCGCGAAGTCACGCCTTCGCCCAGGTGTTGCCAAGCGGCTTTGGCAATGTCGGCCTGATCGGTGGGAAAGCAGACCGCTTGCACCCCGTGATGGCCGACGTCACAGATTCGCGCCGCGGTTCCGGACTGCTCCGCAAAGAAATCCGCGAAATGTCGTGCCGCAGCCGTCGTCGGAAATGCCAGACAGGACTCGTGTTCGTCGGCAAATCGCTCTTCACAAACGGCAAACAGCTCGCGGCACAAGTGGTGATACACAAAGCGGGGATAACCGTTGTTCATCTGCGAGGTGACGCGCGGCTCCTGCTTTTCATAGCCGACGTTGTCCCGCCACGTAGGCAGGCAGACCGAGACCGCGTGCGGCGAATCCGGAATCGGGCGGCCTAGGTCATCGGGCGCGCAGAGAGGGGTCTTCAACAAAGGGGCAAACAGACTCATAGATTTGACGTGCGCGAATCCGCGTTCGCAGCCGGCGAACTTCGCTACTTCTTGGTCAACTCACCGTAGACGAATTCAATGTTCTCAGTCCGTTCTTTCACATCCACGCCCGTCCACTGTTCGTAGAACGGCAGGCTGATCGACTTCTTGATTTGCTCGAGCGTCTTTCCGTCATTGATCGCGGCTTGGATGGCTTCCCGCAATTCGACAAAGTATCGCTTCTGCGTCGCCAGCAAACTTTTGTCGGTTGCTTCACCGTGGCCGGGGGCGATCTTTTTGATCGGCAGCTTTTGCATTTCGGTGAGCACGCCAATCCAGCTCTCGGTGTCGCTGTCGCCCGTGTAATTAAATGCGCCGTTTACGCACGCGTCGCCGGAGAAAAGGATGCCATGCTCGGGCAGCCAGGCGACCGCGTCGCCCGCAGTGTGGGCGTGGCCGAAGTGAATCAACTCCACCCGCTGCGTGCCGTCATCGATCACCATTTTGCGCGGAAACAATAGCGACGGCTGTTCATACTTGAGACTTCCGTACTCGGCCGGTTTCTCCTGTTGAGATTTGCGGAACCCGGCAATGCCCTTGGTTTCGAAGAGTTGCCGACTATTTTCCGAAGCGATCGCCGTTGCGCCTTGCGCTGTGTAAATCATGTTTCCATCGGCGTGGTCGCCGTGGTAGTGCGTGTCAAACACGTAGCGGATTGGTTTGTCGGTCTGTTGTTTGATCAGCTTAGTGACTTCCTCTGCCTGATTGGGAAAGTTCGCATCGATGACCAGCACGAAGTCCTTAAAGACCACCCAGCCCTGATTACAGCCAATGAATTGCGGCTTGGTCTGCGTTTTGCGAAAGAAGATGCCTGGAGCCAATTTGGTGACGGTGGTTTCCGTCGGCTTAAACCAACCAGCGGCGAATCCGCCGGCGGATAACAACAGAGTCACAGTCAGTAAAACAACAATCCGGCGCGGGGGTCTTCTCATCGGCGTGTTACCTCAAATCAATCGAATGGCGCAACCAATTTTTGCGGTGGCTTAGTATAGCGTGCTCGACTGCAAAAAGGCGAGCAATCGCTCCACTCGCCGTAGGGTCCGCTGTGCGGACCGTCGCGAAGATTCGCATCTCGCTGCTGAACGTTCACGATTCGACCTTGGGTGAGTGGCCGTGGCTTGCGCCGCGTAGACATAACGAAAACGGTCCGCACAGCGGACCCTACGAAGCACGCTGCGCGTAACTTCACATCAAGACTTGCCGATATTTGGGCCGATGAGGTACGATGGACGACAAAGTTTTTCGTTCCTTGAATGGATCATCAGGAAAGCCGTCATGCGTTGTGCCGGACCGGTCAACCGGAGAGAGTTCTTGCGCGTCGGTGGGTTGGCGCTGGGCGGAGCGTCGCTCGCGGATATCACCGTCGGCCGCGCCGCAGCGGGCACAACCAAGCTCGATACTTCGGTGATCCTCTGTTATTTGCACGGCGGACCCTCGCAGCTGGAGACCTACGACCTCAAGCCGCATGCTCCGGTGGAAACGCGGAGCATGTTTCACGCGATTCCCACCGTCGTGCCGGGTATGGAGATTTGCGAGCACTTTCCTTTGCAGGCAAAGCTCGCCGACAAGTTTTCGCTGGTTCGCTCGCTGAATCATGATGTCGCGATTCATAGCGACGGGGGCATTATTGTTTGCACAGGCAAACGGCCCTCGCAGCTCGACCCGACGTCGCAATCGAAGAGCGAACATCCTGATTTCGGGAGCATCGTCTCACGGGTGCGCGGCCTGCACCCGTCGCGGATGCCGCAATTTGTGAGCACGCCGTCGCAGTTTTATTTCACGCGGCCGACCTATTTGGGAGTGGCACAGAAACCGTTCGTCGTCGGTGATCCGAACAACAAAAACTTTGCGCCGCCGGAGTTGAAAGTAGCGCCACAGTTGCAGGAACGCGGTCTCGATGATCGCAAGGCACTACTGGAACAGTTTGACCGCTTTCGCGCGGATTTGGACTTGCAGCAGTCGCTGGAAGGAACAGACGAGTTTCGCCGGCAGGCATTCGAAATGCTGGCCAAACCGGAGGTCGCGGCCGCGTTTGATATCAAGCAGGAACCGGACAAGCTCCGTGACCAATACGGCCGCAACATGTGGGGGCAATCGTTCCTGTTGGCTCGGCGTTTGGCGGAGGCGGGAACTGCCGTCGTCAGTCTAATGATGAACTCGCCCAAGCGCGGTCCGGAGTTCACGAATTGGGACGATCATCCAGGCAACGCCGGTCGGCCGGGGCATTTTGCAAAATACATGCGGACACGGTTGCCCTACTTTGATCAGGCGCTGAGCCGGCTGATTGAGGACATTTGGGACCGCGGGCTGAACAAGCGGATAATGGTGGTCGTCGTCGGTGAATTCGGCAGAACGCCGCGCATCCGCACTGGGCCGCCGAACAACTCCATCGGACGAGACCATTGGCCGAACGCCTACACGGCGCTCATTTCGGGCGGCAATCTACAGATGGGGCGTGTGATCGGAAAGACCGATACCAAGGCGGCCTACCCAGTCGAATCTCCGCATTCGCCGCAAGACCTGTTGGCGACGATCTATCGCCATTTGGGGGTCGACTACCATCGGCAGTTTGTTGATTTCGCCGGCCGCCCGATATCAATTCTGCCGCACGGCGAACCAATCGCCGGGTTGATGTAAGGGGGCATCGCTCATGAGCATTCAGGACATCTTCGCACAGCAACAGTCGCGACGGTATTTTTTCGGCCGTTCCGCGGCGGGGATCGGCGTCGCCGCCTTGGCGTCCCTGATGAACGAGTCGCGGGCCGCCGATAGTCAAGCCCACGGTGGACTGCCGGGATTTCCCAACTTCGCTCCGAAAGCGAAGCGGGTGATTTATCTGTTTCAATCGGGCGGTCCCTCACAGATGGATCTGTTCGACTATAAGCCCACTTTGAACGATCTGCGGGGCAGCGAACTGCCCGATTCGATACGCCGCGGGCAGCGGCTAACCGGAATGACGTCGCGGCAGGCAAGTTTTCCAGTCGCGCCGAGCAAATTCAAATTTGCCAAACACGGACAGAGCGGCCAAGAACTGAGCGAATTGCTTCCGCACACCGCCAAGATTGCCGACGACCTCTGCATCATTCGCACGCTGAATACCAAAGCGGTCAACCACGATCCCGCGATCACGTTTTTTCAGACGGGCGCACAGTTGGCCGGGCGGCCCAGTATGGGGTCCTGGCTGTCGTACGGCTTGGGGAGCGACAACCGAGATCTGCCGGCATTTGTGACGATGGTCTCCGGAGACGGCGGACAACCGCTGTACGACAGGCTCTGGGGCAGCGGCTTCTTGCCCACACGCTACCAAGGCGTCAAGTTCCGCTCTGTCGGCGATCCGGTGTTGTTTCTGTCCAATCCTGACGGCGTCGACAACGGCACGCGGCGGCGGATGTTGGATGACTTGGCCCAATTGAATCGCCTCAAACTGGACGAGTTCGGCGATCCGGAGATTGCGACCCGGATCGCGCAGTACGAATTGGCGTATCGGATGCAGACCTCAGTACCGGAGTTGACCGACGTTTCCGCCGAGCCGCAGCACATCTTTGAGTTGTACGGTGAGGATTCGAAAAAGCCGGGAACCTACGCCGCGAACTGCCTGCTAGCGCGGCGGCTGGCCGAGCGGGGAGTTCGATTTATCCAGCTGTTTCATCGCGGCTGGGATCAGCATGTCAATCTTCCTGAAGCGATCGGCAAGCAATGCGCGGCGACCGATCAAGCCTCGGCGGCACTCATCACGGATCTGAAACAACGGGGATTGTTGGAGGACACGCTCGTCGTCTGGGGAGGTGAGTTCGGCCGCACGGTCTATTGTCAGGGCAAGCTGACCGCCGAGGACTACGGCCGCGATCACCACCCGCGCTGCTTTTCAATCTGGCTCGCCGGCGGCGGCATCAAGGGCGGCATCACCTACGGCGAGACCGACGACTACTGCTACAACATTACCGACAAGCCGGTTCACGTGTACGATTTGCACGCCACGATGCTGCACTGCCTGGGAATCGATCATGAGAAACTGACCTTCAAGTTCCAGGGCCGGTACTTCCGGCTGACGGACGTGCACGGCGAAATCGTCCGCGAATTAATCGCCTGAAGCTTTCGGTGCGGCTTCTGCAGTGGATGCCTGAGTCTGTCGTGTGTCGGCGATTAGCGAGTTGATCGTGTTCACCAATAACTGCCGATCGACCGGCTTGGTCAGGTAGTCGTTGCATCCGGCAGCGAGGCATTTTTCCCGGTCGCCGCTCATCGCATGCGCGGTGAGCGCGATGATGGGAACGCGAGACCCCAGACTGCGCAGTTTCTCGGTCGCCTGATAGCCATCCATAACAGGCATCTGCATGTCCATAAGGACGACTTCGAACGGAGCAGATCCCGGCAGCGCGTCGGACACCGCCTCAACGGCCTTCTGGCCGTTTTCGACCAGGGTCACGTCGATGCCGGCCTTTTTGAGAATGAATGAAATGAGCCTTTGGTTGTCGAGACCGTCCTCGGCTAGCAGAACTCTGCGACCGGCCAGATCGGACGCGTCCGGTGAAGTCGAACTGGCTGACGGCTGCTTCTCGTTGATGGAATTCGGCAGATCGTCGCTCTCTTCATCGTCAAGCGCTCCCGCGTCGATCACCACAGTAAACGTGCTTCCCTTTCCCATTTCGCTGGTGACGGTGAGGTCCCCTCCCAGGTGCTGAGCGATCTTCTGCGAGATCACCAGTCCCAATCCGGTCCCGCCATATTTGCGGGTCATCGAGCTATCCGCCTGAGAGAATGGTTCAAACAGATTCTCCAGTTGTTCTTCCGAGATGCCAATTCCGGTATCCGAGATGTCAAATGAAATCCGACGGCTGTCGTCGCTCGAGTCGGGCAGAATTCTCACCGCTAAAGTGACAGAACCCTCGTTGGTGAATTTGACCGCATTGCCGAGCAAATTCATCAAAACCTGCTTGAGACGAGTCGGATCCGTGCGGATCATCCTCGGCAGATCTTGCGGGCAATCGAGAATTAGTGAAATGCCTTTGGCGTCCGCCTGCTGTTGCAGCAGCGAAATCACGTCTCTCACCATGGGCGCCAATGGTGTCGCCAGCGGCTCAATCGACAGCCGGTCCGCTTCGATTTTAGAAATGTCGAGAATGTCGTTGATTATGTCGAGCAGATGCCGTCCGTTGCGCTGGATGATCTCGACGATATCGTTTCGCTCGGTCGGATCAATATCCGGATCGCTCAATTGATCCGCGAAACCGAGAATGGCAGTCATCGGTGTGCGAATCTCGTGGCTCATATTCGCCAAAAACTCGCTCTTGGCGCGTGCCGCCTGCTGCGCTTTCTCGTGGGCGACGGACAACTCTTCAGCGAGATCGCGCATCCGTGCACTCTCAATTTCGCTCGCTGCTGCGGAAATCTCCAGATCTTGAGCGAGTTTTTGAAGCTCTTCCGTCTGCTTTCGGTTCGTCGTATCCCGGATGATCCCGGTGAAAATCGGTGACACTTGACCCGGGATATCGGTCCGCCAGATTGTCACTTCGCAGGGAAACTGTGATCCGTCCTTACGAACCGCGTGCAGCTCACGAGGCCGGCCCAACAAAGAGGTCTTTCCTGTTTCGAAATAGGTCAGCAGATACCCGTCATGGTTGGAGCGATGCGGCTCGGGCATTAGGATACTGACGTTCTGGCCAAGCAGTTCGTCGACCGTCCACCCCAACACGCGCTCGACGGATTCACTGGCCGATTCGATCACTCCGCGGCTATCGACTGTCAGCAAGGGGTCCCAGGTCGAGGATAAGATCGCGCGAAGCTTGACCTCATTCTCCGTAACCCGCCGTTCGGCTTGTATTCGCTGGTTCGATTCGGTGCGGATTTGTCTCCGCAGCAGGCAGCAACTTAATCCGGACTCAAAAGCCTGTTTCAGTTGCTCGGTGGTGAAGTCCGACGGGAGAACGTCCATTGCACCGGCACGAATCAATGCCAATGCACAGGCGGGATCGCTGCCGGGAACCACTAAGATAACGGGCGTGAGCGGAGACGATTGCTTGATGTGATCCAGCAGCAGGCTGGTCGACTTTTCAGGCAGTTCAGCGTCCGCGAACACCATTTCGATCTCGGTCGCAGCAAGCAGGACTAGCGCCGATGTGATCGAATCAGTCGTTACGATGCGGCAGCCGAGATCGCGTAAACCCTGAGACAGCCGGTTTCGCAACTCATCATCGTGATGGATCAGGAGCACCTGTGTGAGAGACCCAGCGCGAGTCTCATCATTGAGCGACGTTGGCCGGGCTTTAATGAGAGCGTTCATACCGTGTCCCGAATAGAACGACCTGCCCCTGCCCTAGGCTTCTAAACTCAATGAGCCAGTAAACGCGATTGATTCCTGACAAAATCCAGTTCAAAACGATCTGATCGATTGAGGATGTCTTCCCTCCGGTGTCCGTGATTTGAGGCCCAGGCTCATCTAGACGCGACGCTTAGAATCGTCCAGCGATTCTTGAAACGGCCCGCGTCCAACTCGAACTTCGCGCCAGCAACGTCGATTGGCCATGTCGTGCTGCGAAAGCATCCGGGCGGCCGCGGGCCTGAAGACGCGTATATTTCTTCAGGAGCGACCGTCCAGCGGCTTTCACATCTTGTTGCGAAGGACGACTACTTGTCGTTCAGGAATTCAGTAATAACCTGTTGGAGCCGTTCGGCCTCTGTGGAAAGGCCGTCTGCGGCGACGAGCATGTCCGACGACGCCTTACCGGCATCCTCAGCGGCGTGGGAAACTCCGGAGATGTTCTCAGAGACTTCAGCCGTTCCTTTGGCCGCTTCCGAGACGTTACGCGAGATTTCGCTCGTTGCCGCGGTCTGCTCTTCGACCGCGCCGGCGATGGTTGTCGAAATCTCGTTAATCTGGCCGATGATCTCGCCGATGGCACCAATGGCGTTAACCGCGATGTTTGTCGAACCTTGGATCGCCTCGATCTTCTGGCTGATTTCCTCAGTCGCTTTCGCGGTCTGGCGAGCCAGCTCTTTGACCTCATTCGCGACGACGGCAAACCCTTTGCCCGCCTCACCGGCACGCGCGGCTTCGATCGTGGCATTGAGGGCCAACAGATTCGTCTGTTGAGCGATGGAGGTGATGACCTTGATCACCTTTCCGATCTCGTTACTCGATTCGCCCAGTTCCTTGACCGTGTCGTTGGCAGACGCGGCTTCTTGAACCGCCTGTTGCGAAATCTTGGAGGCGTCCTGCACATGCCGGGAGATTTCACCGATCGAAGCGGTCAACTCTTCGGCTGCGGAGGAGACGGTTTCCACGTTTCGAGTTGCCTCCTCGCTTGCCGCCGCGACGACTTGCGATTGCCGAGCCGTTTGCTCCGACGTGGCCGCCATGTTTTTGGAGCCTGCCTGTAACTCAGTGGCGGAAGAGGAAACGACCTTCACAACCTCGGAGACTTGAGCCGCCATGCGCTCGTCGGCGGTGATGATCTCCCAGGTAATCATCGGTCCGATGTAATTGTTGTCTTTGTCGAGGATCGCCGACACCAGGAGATCAAGGGTTTCCTCGCCCAGCTTAATCTTCGCTTTGTGGGGCAAGTTGCTGGGATCGCCCACGATTCGCCGTTGGTGTTCGGGCGCCTTGTGGAAGATGTCGATGCTCTGTCCCAAGAGTTGATCGACCGGCTTGGGCAGCAGGTGCTCCAAGGATTTGAGAGTCCTCGCCGAGGCCGGATTGATGTAGACCAACTCGAAATCACGGTTGGCCAGCGCGACGTTGATGGGGATATTATCCATCATGTTCTGGACGCGGGCCATTTCATTCTCGGCCCGGAGTTTTTCCGTGATGACATCCCAGGTCACCATTGGACCGACGTACGCTCCTTTGCTGTCAGTCACGGCGCTCACCAGCAAATCAAGTATCTCCGAGCCGATATGAATCTGGGCGCGGTGCGGCAGATTTTTGGGGTTCGAGAGAATGTTGCGCTGAAACGACGGATCTTTGTGAAAGATGTCGACATTCTGACCCACGATCTCCTCGGCACGCACCGGGAGGAACTGCTCCAACCCCTTCAGTTTCTCAATTGATGATGGGTTGACGTAAGTGATCTCCAGGTCGGTATTGGCCAAGATGACGTTGGTGGGCATACCTTCGACCATCGAATGCGCCCGCGCCATTTCCATCTGCTCGGTGATATCGCTGGCGTATTTGACGACTTTGAACGGCTGGCCCGATTCGTCCAAGATTGGATTGTAGGACGCCTGAATCCAAATGACTCTGCCCCCTTTGCCGAATCGCTTGAACGCATCGGCCAGAAATTCGCCGCGATTCAGTTTGGCCCAGAAGCTTTGATACTCCTGGCTACGTCCGTAGGCTTCATCGACGAACATGCGGTGGTGTTGGCCTTTGATCTCGTCGAGTGTGTAGCCCACGGTGTTAAGGAAATTGTCATTGGCGTACTGAATCGTTCCGTCCATGTCGAATTCGATGACCGCCTGCGACTTCCTGATCGCATCGACTTGGCCGGCGTAATCGATGAAGTCTCGCTGTTGCTGGGAATCATCAAGTCCGGTCGTTCCCGTTGCGGTCGCGGTGTCCTGATTGGTCGCAGTGATCATATCTTTGTTCTCCGTTGAGGGGAAACCCCCGTTCAAATCGTTGTCATTTATGGATCGGGACGAGTGTTCAGTAAATGTCGACGTCGAGTCGATCGGCGGTTCCGCAACGGCGGTCGCTGACGAATTCACAGAGTTTTGGTGAGAATCGGACGCCGCAGCGGCCAATGCCGGCTCAGCGACGGCCGCTGTTGCCGAGACGGGGGATGCAGCAACTTTACTCGCTGCCTCGAGCATGATCCCCGCAATCACTTGCAGGGCTTCACCCCAGGCGAGCTCGTATTCTTCCGTCCAGACTTCTGGACCGAGCACATTCGCAAAGGCAATCAGAAACGATTCCGCGACGGCGGCGTAGTCGTCTTCCGTCAGATCGAACTCGGCGTGGCGTTCACCCAATCGAGTGACAATTCCCACGAGAGCGGGCTCGTCATCTAATTGACGGACAACTGCGGAGAGCGCGGCGACGAGTTTTTGGTGTTGGTCGGCAAAATCGGTCTCGGCAAAAAGCGCGCGCTGCTCGGGATAGTCGGTGAACAGCTGACTATAAAACTGTTCAGCCAGCGCGTCTGCGTGAGGGGCGACCGCCTGGAATGATTCTCTCAGCGCATTTGCATTTAATGCCATTCCATGTCCCTCTGTCGTGTGTACTGAATGAGTTCCTTTGACAGAGCGCGTCACACCGGAACTGCGTGGAAAAACTTCTTTGTTGTTTCGGCGAATGGGGTTCGCAAGTTGGTCCAAGGAGACGCATGCGACCAAACACGCTGACCCTCGACGGCACTCTGTTGCCCGAGCCGGCAAACGAAGTTGGGTTGGGGATTTAAGATAGCGAGATACATCCGGGATGAACTTACGAATCTGGTCGGCAATGCAAGTCGAGTGTCTGTATAGTGCGAATTACCTACACCGCTGACGAGGCAATCCGACATCCCCCTCCTCAACCTAGCGATCAGTACTAACGAATGGTCGCAAACGGCGGCACAAAGTTTTCGCAGACTGCGCAATGCGAATGGTCCACTTGCGTCGATAGCACTTTTCCCCCACGAAGCCCCATATCCGGACTGTCGCCCGGTGCAAGCGCCGCCGAGATTTTTTTACTGAAAAACTCGCTGCTTATGCTGGCTGGTGAAAAGAGCTCAACTTTGACGACTGAGTTGTGTCGACGCGATTGCGCTGAGTCAACCGCATCATCCTCCGGGCGCAGGTCGGCGATTTTCTAGAGCAAGCCCGGTTCTTCGTCTGCAAACGGGTGCAGGGGACGCAGTCCTGTCTGTTTCGGCAACGCGTCGAGGGCGACTTCTGCAAGTCGAAAATCGTCTGCGGTCGTGATTTTGAAATTGAGCGGCGATCCTTGAACGATCGAAACCGTTTTGCCGAAATCTTCGAGCAATTGAGCATCGTCAGTGGGCTGCAGATCCCCCAATTGCGCGTAAGCGTCGTCGAGCCATTCTCGGAGAAACACCTGCGGAGTTTGCGCGAGATACATCGATTCTCGTGAAACGGTCTCTGAAATTTGTTCATCCACAACACGCTTGAGTGTGGAGGCGACCGGAATCCCCAAGATTGCGGCGCCCGTTTCCTCCGCCTTCGCAAAGACGCGGTCAACCCACTCCTTCACCAACAACGGGCGGGCGGCGTCGTGAACGGCCACGTATTTGACGCCGGCCCCAACGGCCGCCAAGCCGTTATTGACCGATTCCGCCCGATTCGAACCTCCGACGACGAGATCGATATTCATAAAAGCAAGATTTGGAGCATACTTCTGCTTAAACCACTCCAGGTCCTCGGCAGCGACGACGACAATCGTCTGTGCCACATCGTCGCGATTCGCGAAATGTTCAGCGGAGCGAAGCCAGACCGCACGGCCTTTCAGGTCCACAAACGGTTTCTTTCGCTTCTGTTGTTGAAAGCGAGAGCTTTGGCCGGCCGCCGGCAGAATCACAGCGAACTGAGCCATGGTTCGGTCACTTTCTGTTCAAATGGGCCGGCCGGCGCCGATTGCGAGTTTGGCAAATGTCCAAAAGTGCGACGACGGCCACAGCGGCGTGAAATCGTATGCTCAAAATATGCCGGCTCCAAATCCCTCATCGGCCGGCCGGTTCGATGGATCGCTGGGCGAATTGCCGTCTGTATCAGATCTCTGTTCCGGCTGATCGGGGGGCGTCTGACTGGTGCTCTGCGACGTGCTGCTGTCACCGGGACGTTCTACCGGTGACTGGACGCTGTCGGAAGTCGTTTCCAGTTGGTCGTCGGCCTGGCCGCGGCGTCTGCGGCGACGGTTTCGCTTCTTCCGAGTTCTGGGTGGGCCGTCCGCCGACTGGTCGGACTCAACGGCCGCGACTTCTTCAATCACTTCCGGCTCAGGCGGCGATGCGGAATCAGCCGGCAACGTCGCTTCGTTGTCGATCTCCGCGGCGCCGGCCGCTTCAGGTTCGACCGGCTGTGGCTGCTCAGCGACCTCTTCAACTGGCTGTCGAGACTCCTCAACGACTGGTTCCTCGTCCGTCAAGTCATCTGCGTCGATATCGGTAGGGTGCGGAACGGTATAAGCGTGAACGTCGCGCTGCTTCTCCTCCAACTGCAACCACGAGAGTTCGCTGCAATCGGGGCAGGCGGCGGCGACGCGTTCCCCCGGCAGTTTGACGGTGAACCCGCAAGCTTCGCATTTCCAGCGCCTGCGAACATCGAGGCGAATTTTCAGCCCGGGACCCTTAATGGAAATCTCTCCTTTATCGCGAAGATGCTCTTCGGTAACGGCCAATCTCGAATATCATCATCGTCTCTTGTGCAGCAAACGTCCAGCCTCGTGGGCTGATTGTTGCCGGTGCACGATTCCGGAATCCTACATTGACACTTGTCGCCGTTTCCGCCTAGATTCGCCAAACATCTGGACCTTCGCAGGTGCCGATTCCGCATCGACTTCAATCGAGGATTTTTCATAGTGCATGCCATCACGGAATTCATCGAGAAACTGGTCACTGGCTGGGTCGGCGGCCTGGAAGAGAGCGGATATCTGGGAATCTTTATCCTGATGACGGTCGAGAGTTCGTTCATTCCCTTTCCCAGCGAAGTCGTGATGATTCCCGCAGGATTTCTTTCACGGCAAGGGGAGCTTAATCTCTGGGGTTGTATTGCCGCCGGAACCGCGGGCAGCATCGCCGGCGCGATGATCAACTACTACTTAGCGGTGTCGTTGGGCCGCGCCGTGTTGCTGAGGTTCGGTAAATATTTCTTCATCCCGCAAGAAAAGATGTTATTGGCCGAGACCTATTTCGAAAAGCATGGGCAGTTGACGACCTTTGTTTGCCGGTTGATTCCCGTCGTACGGCAATTGATCAGCATTCCCGCAGGCTTGGCGCGCATGAACTTGTTTCGCTTTTGCCTGTTTACCGGTTTGGGGGCGGGCATCTGGATGGTCGTCTTGACGTTGGTCGGATACTACTTCGGCGATGCCGCGGAACGACTCTGGGAAGAAAACAAATCACTCGCCAGCTTGGCGATTGTCGCAGCAATGGTCTTGTTGGTCGGTTTCTACGTCGTCCGATTTCGGATGCGCTCGCGGAATCGTCAGATCGCCGCCGAACCTGCGACAGATTGAAGGCACCGTTTCTCTCAACTCCAGGTTGACGGCGTGGCTCCGTTCTGCCAGATTACGCTGCACCGGAACCGGCGGCGGTCAGCAGACACAAGGATGTAGGTGTGCCACGGACGATTGGCGACATTGCCCGCAAATGGATGGCGAACACGCGGAAGCTGCCCGCCTTGCGGCGCATCCTGAGGTCATCCTGGGCTGCCCCGTTCGTCGCGTCCGTCGCCCAGTGGCTGCCTCCTTCTGATCCTGGGTATGAGACGTGGATTGCAGCGCGTATCCGCGAGCGAACCTCCCTTTACCGGCACCATCCCTCACCAGGGCTGTTCTCACTGCTGACTCCGGTCTGGAATACGTCGCCGCAATATCTCCAGGAACTGGCATCCAGCATCTTGAGTCAAGATGCCCCCGAATGTTTCGAGTGGATCGTCCTCGACAACGGATCGACGAAATCCGCGACGCAGCGAGTTCTGAAGAACGCCATAGAACCCGATTCACGGGTGCGCCTGTTTCGTTCACCGAAGAATCTCGGCATTGTCGCCGGGATGCGCTACTGCTTGGAACGCGCCTGTGGGCGCTACGTCGTTGCAATCGATCACGATGACCGCATCGACCCCGACTGCTTGAGGGTGCTCGCACACCACATTCGGCGCTTTCACGAACCGCCGCTGCTATACAGCGACGAAGATCGCCTGTGCGGCCAGAAGCGGTTGCTGCCCTATATCAAACCGGATTGGGATCCGCTCTTGTTTCTCAACTCGGCCTATACCGCGCACGTAGGGGTTCTCGACCGCGAATTATCTCTGCAATTGGACGTCTACGGCGATTCCGCAACGAATAGCTGTCCTGATTGGGACGCGTTCTTGAGATTCATGCAAGCGGGATACGAACCGCAGCATGTGCCCGAGATCCTCTACAGTTGGCGAATGCACCCGGGCTCCACGTCAGCGAACATGCACAGCAAGAACGACGTCGCGGCGTCCCATCGCGCAATGCTCAACCGCTACTTGCAGAACCTTTCCTGTTCCAACAATTTTCAGTTGAAACTCAGCCCGCTCTTCGGTGGGACTCCCGACTGGTGGTTTCGCCGCCGACAGATTCAGCCGCGACCGCTGCTGTTGGTTTCGTTGGTCGCGGGAGTGGACGGCCGCCCGAACTCGACCGCTGCAGTCGCCGGGAGCTATCCATGCGAGGAAGTGATCACGCTCCCCAGAAATGCACACCCTTTGGTATTGGCGCGGTCGGTTCAAGACATCGCGTCTCGCGGCGGCATGGTCGCTTTCGTCGACGACCAATTACAGATCCTGGACGCCGATTGGGCTTGGGAAGCGCTCGGCATGGTTGAGCGGCATCCAGACATCGCGATAATCGGGGGGCGGATCGTCGATGATCGCCGACGAATCGTGGAGGCGGGCGCCGCTTTCGGATTCGGCGACGGCTGCAGTCATCCCGACCGCGGTCGAGCAATCGGCGACCCAGGGTACTTCCACCGCACGTGGAAACAGCACAGCGTTGACGCGGTCTCATCGCGATTCATTGTCATCGATGCCGGTTTCTTGGCCGAATTCCTAAACGGCGCCCACATGAACTGCCGCACACTGCGCGGGCTCGGCTACTGGGCGTCCGCGGAAGCCGCGCTGTTGGGACGTCGTGTCGCCTACTCGCCCTTCCTCGTTGCTCAAGAATCGACCACCGGTGAGGAGTGGTTTGCCGGCAGCGAACGCCGGGAATTCCTCGGACGGCATCGTGAGTTGCTCTCAAATTCCCGCTATTACTCGGCGGCACTCGACGATGATCACCGGCACGCGTACCAACTGAGAACTCAGCGGACACCGGCTGCCGAATCGACAGAACAGGCTTGCAGGGTATGACGAAGACAACTGCATCGAAATTGGCCGGGCGCTTCCGGCGCAATGCACGGCGTTGGATCGGAAAAGCGCGAAATCAAATCGCCGCGAGAAGCTCCAGATATCAAAGTTGGTTGGCTGACCACATACAAGCACGGCAAGGAAGACTGCAGCTACATGCGGCACCAGGTCAGTTTTCGTTTTTGACCGGCATCTACGAAGGAACGCCGCCGGAACTATTTCGTGAAACCGCTGCCGCGGTCTTCGCGCAGACGAGCGCGCACTTTGAATGGGTGTTGCTGGCTCACGGACCGATTCCGGCGGCCCTACAAACTGTGTTGTCGGACGTCTCACGCGACTCGCGCGTCCGGTTGATTCGGCTCGACGAGAATCGCGGCATCATGGGAGGGATGCGTACTTGCCTCGAAGCGGCGACCGGGCAATATGTCATTCCACTAGACTCCGACGACTTGCTAATCAGTGACGCCTTACAAGTAAGTGCTCAGGCGCTTCACGACCACAGTTCCCCGAAATTCATCTACACCGACGAGGACCACTTTTCAAACGGCCGGCCGCGCGATCCGTTTCTACGTCCCGATTGGGATCCGATCCTCAATCAATCCAGCTCCTATATCTGGCACCTCTGCGCATATGATCGTCAGGCGGCACTCGATCTCGGCGTCTACAGCGACTGCGGGGCTGAATACTGTCACGACTGGGACACCCTCTTCCGATTCGCGCGCGCCGGATATCACCCCGTGCACATTCCCGAAGTCGTCTATCATTGGCGGTCCCATCCGGCGTCGCACACGAACCGTCGATCTCGTCATCAGGGATCACTGCACTCGCAGCGTCACGTCTTGCAGCAACACGTCAGCAGGCAATCCTCCCCCGAATTCTACGACGTATGCCCGTTTCCACTGGATCGTGGTGCGGAGGAATGGTGGATTCGCCGCAAGCCGCTCGACCCTCCGGCGGTCGACTGCATCCACCATTCGTCAACTTCGGCCGCAACGCAGCCGCAACGGAGTTTTCCTTTCCGAAACCTGATCTGTGCTGCCAACAATGCCGCAGAGGTATGCGATCGTCTGCGAGCTTCGACGGCGGACTATGTGGTGATCGCCGCAGCGGAGCTTGAACTGGACAACGAAGACTGGATGTGGGAAGCGATCGGCCTGTTTGAATTGCATCCCGATCTCGCGCTGATTGCCGGCCGCATCGTCAACCGGAGCGGAATCGTTACAGGCGGGGGGCTGATCGAAGACGACTCCGGTGGTCTGCACTGCCCCGAACTCGGCCGGGATGCCGACGAGCCAGGACCCTTTGCTCTGTGGATGAAACCCCGCAGCGTCGCGGGAGTTGATCCTCGATTGTTCATCGTGCGAAACTCATTTGTGCAACTGGTGCACAATCAATGTTTCGCAGACGAGGTGAGCGACCTTGCCCGGCAATTTTGCGAAGCCGCTCGCAAACGCGATTTTCGAATCGCGACGTCGCCGCTGATCAGTGCGACTGAAATGTCAATCCGCAGCTGAGCCCGGCGGGCACAACGCGCCGCATTGACGGGAATGAACCGGGACAGCTTAGGTGACTTTGTCGCGGCCGGGCGATATACTGCGCTCGATTGCTGCAACAATGATGAAAACCGACTATTTCAAAGAAGGATCAACAACGATGAGCGTACCGACGATTGCTGCCGGAACCACAACAGTTGGCTGGATTGGGACCGGCGTGATGGGCTCGAGCATGGTTGGCCATCTCATCGACGCGGGGTTTTCGGCAACCGTTTACACACGTACAAAAAGTAAGGCCGATCCACTGGTCGCCAAAGGGGCAGCGTGGGCCGAATCTCCCAAGGCGGTCGCTGAAGCGTCAGACGTTGTTTTCTCAATCGTCGGATTTCCCAGCGACGTGCGCGATGTGATGCTGGGTGAGAACGGGGCCCTGGCCGGATCGAAATCGGGAAACGTGCTGGTTGACATGACCACCAGCGAACCGTCGCTGGCGATTGAGATCGATGCCGCGGCAAAGCAGCAGGGAGTTCACAGCATCGATGCCCCCGTGTCGGGCGGCGATGTGGGCGCCAAAGAGGCCCGCTTATCAATTATGATTGGGGGAGACAAGGATGTCGTCGAGGCCCTAAATCCCTGCTGGGAAGCCATGGGTAAGACGATCGTCCACCAAGGCCCCGCAGGCGCGGGCCAGCATACTAAAATGGTCAATCAAACGCTCATCGCCAGCGGGATGATCGGTGTTTGCGAAGCATTGCTCTACGGACACAAAGCCGGATTGGATCTCCCCACGGTATTGCAATCGGTCGCCACAGGCGCAGCGGGAAGCTGGTCGTTGTCCAATTTAGGTCCGCGGATCATGGACAACAATTTCGATCCCGGATTCTTTGTGGAGCACTTCATCAAGGATATGGGCATCGCTCTCGCCGAAGCCAAACGCATGGGGCTCTGTTTGCCGGGGCTGGCGCTGGCGCATCAACTCTACCTGTCGGTCCAAGCCAATGGCCACGGTCGCGACGGGACACACGCACTGCAGTTGGCGCTCTCGGAAATGGCCGGCGTCGACTGGCGCAATCGTTAGATCGAAGTCCCGCAGTTCATTGATTCACGGTTGTTGATAGCGCGGTTGACCGGCCCACCCCAGCTTGCGGTGCAGCGTGTGATAAAAGCTGGGGCCGGGAATTTTCAGCATCTTCATCGACACGGGAGCACGGGTCACCTCGACTCGGTCGTCTCGAGTCAGCGGCCGATGAATTTGACCGTCGATCACCAGCGTCACGCCGTCGGGACAATTCGGCACAGAGAGCGCGTAAACATTGTCAGCCGTGTCGACCAGCGGTCGAATCGTCAAGGTGTGCGGGCAAATCGGCGTGACCACAAACGCCTGTAAATTCTGCCGCAAAATCGGTCCCCCGGCGGAAAGATTGTGCGCCGTCGATCCGACCGGCGTGCTCAGGATCAGCCCATCCCCGCTATAGGTCGTGACCGGGTCGCCGTTGATTTCCAGATGGATATCAATCATCGCAAACGTCGCCCCGGATGAAATCACGACTTCGTTCAGTCCCAGGTGCTCTTCCCGTTCGCCGCCGGGACGAATGAGTCGGCACTGGTACATCAAATAATCAACAACGGTAAACTCGCGGGCCGCAAGTTTCGGCAAGTCGCGGGCAAACTCTTCAGGCGATGCATCGGCCAAGAATCCGAGACGTCCCAGATTGACTCCGAGAATCGGGATCTGCTGAGCACCCATCTGGCGGCAGGCCCGCAAGATTGATCCGTCGCCCCCCAGCACAACGGCAACATCCGCGTTGGAGACATCCAGCGGCTGCGTCCCGTTATTGACGTCGACCACCTCAACGTCCCGCTGCGCGTCAATCTGCGGCCTCAACTGTTCCCAGGCGTCGTGAACGTGCGGAACTTCCTCGCGGGTGATGACAATCAGTTTCAACGGCGATGCTGACATGATGGAGCCATCTGCTGGCACTGGGTTTGCGGAACCGGCACGACATTGGGATTATAGAGCGAATTGATTGACGGGGGGAGTGCGGCGGACGAATCACCGAGCCGGCCGCGAATCGAGACAGAAACGGTGCGTCTTTGAATTACTTTGCGCACGGCATGCATTACACCGACCGGCCATACTTTCTGGCGGGGACCGCTGCGCCGGATTGGCTGTCGGTCGCTGCGCGGGGCGTCCGGCTGCGGCCGCGGCTCGTCGAGCCGCACTGCGACGACTCTGCGAGTCCGACCGCTGAGTTCGCCGCTGGCGTCATGCAGCACTTTACCGACGATGATCGGTTCCACCGGCTGCCCGCCTTTCTGGAGGTCAGTGGCCAACTCACGGTTTTGTTTCGCGAACTATTCCAGGCAGACGACGGTTTTCGCCCAGGGTTTTTAGGGCACATTGTGACGGAACTGCTGTTAGACGCGGCTTTGATTGCCCAGGATCACGGGCGGCTCAGCGCATACTATGCGGCCATCGACAGCCTTGATCCGGCGTTTGTGCAACAATGTGTGAACCTCATGGCCAAAAAGTCGACCCAGCGCCTCGTAGCGGTGCTGCCGATGTTTACACGCGAGGCGTTTCTCTGGGACTATCTCCAGGATGAGCGGCTGCTGTTTCGCTTGAATCAAGTCATGCGGCGCGTCAAACTACAGCCGTTGCCGCCCAAGACGGTGGCCGTGTTGAAAACGGCGCGGTCGATTGTCGAGGCGCGCTGTCACGACCTATTGATTTCGCCCGCTCCGCCACACCCAAAGGATCACCCGCCATGAAGTACGGAATGAATATGCTGCTCTGGACGACAAACGTGACGGATGAGCACTATCCCGTTTTGGAACAACTTAAGGGCTACGGATACGATGGCGTCGAGATCCCGATCTTCGATACCGATTTGGAGCCTTACCGGCAGCTCGCAGCACGGTGCAACGACATCGGGCTGGAAACCACGTCGGTGACGGTCTGCGGATCGGATGCCAACCCGGCGTCACCCGACGCGAGTCTCCGTCAGGCAGGCTTGGACCACCTCAAACGAGCGATCGATGTGTCCCAAGCACTCGGCTCAAAGCTGCTCTGCGGGCCGTACCATTCCGCAATCGGAGAGTTTAGCGGCAATGGGCCGACCGACGATGAGCTGCAGTGGTCGCAGGAAACGCTCCGGCAGGCGGCCGAATACGCACAAACGGCCGACGTGGTGCTGGGCGTGGAGTACTTGAACCGATTTGAGTGCTATCTACTCAACTCGGCCGCCGACACGGCCCGCTTTATTAAACAGGCCGATCATCCGCACCTGCGGATGATGTACGACACGTTCCATGCGAATATCGAAGAGAAGCGGGTCGACGAAGCGATTCGAGTTTGTGCCGACGTCACCTGCCACGTGCACATTTCAGAGAACGACCGGTCTACGCCGGGTGAGGGTCACGTGGAGTGGTCCACCACCTTTGAGACGCTCAAGGAGACCAACTACGACGGATGGATGACCGTCGAAGCATTCGGGCTGGCGCTGCCCGATCTTGCCGCGGCGACAAAAATCTGGCGAAAGATGTTCCCGTCCGAAGAACACCTCGCACAAAACGCCCTGCAGTTCATGAAGTCGAACTGGGAATCTGCCGGCAACTCCTGAAGTGATATCAAAGCGCTTCGCCGCGAAGCATCAATTGTAATAGCCCAGCGGATCGGGTGTGATTCCGATGATAAAAAACGCCAAAGTCAGCCAGCCCAAAACGGTCCGACCCCGTCCCAGCGAAACCTGGTCGTCGGCGGTGGGGGGATGAAACGGCCCGATAATCGAGACCAGCGCGACCATCAGTATCCACTGGTAATTGCCGGTCCAAAGCATGTAGCCGAGGACTGTCGCTAGGAATCCCACCGCAACCAAATAAGCTCGTTTCAGGATCAGCGTGTACATGATATGCCCGCCGTCCAGTTGGCTGACCGGCACCAAGTTCAGCGCGGTAATAAATATCCCCACCCAGCCGGCATGCGCCATCGGATGCAGTTTCAAATAAAACCCTGGCGGAATGTCGCCGTGAAAGTGCTGAGTGAGCCACTGAAAGATGAGCGGGTTTTGCAGAACGATTTCGCCCTGATTGAGGTAGATCAGATCAGGCTCACTCCACTTCAGGCCGAAATAGCTCAGCGGTAAAGCCAGCACGAGACCGGCCAGCGGTCCGGAAATCGCAATGTCGAAGAGCGCCTTTCGGTCTCCCTTCCCCGGCTGCTGAACAATCACGGCGCCCATCGTGCCGACCGGCGGAACCGGCATCGGAATAAAATACGGGAAACTGGCCGGAACGCGGTACCGCAGGGACTGCAGAAAGTGTCCCATCTCATGAAACACCAAGATCGACATCAGCGAGGCGCTGTAGATCAGCGCCGCTTGGTGATCGGGCAGTCCCACATAGTAGGTGCTGAGGCAGGTGGCGATGAACAGCATCAGCGGCCGGAACCAGCGGCGGCGGCGGGTTACTGGAGCACGGCGGTGCTCTTCCGACGGTACGTTTCCCAAGCGCACTTCACGTTCATGATCTTTTAACAGTTCATGAAACTCATCCAACTTGGATGTGGGTTCGCCGTGCGCCTCATTCTCCATTCGGAACTCGCTCTCTGGTTGGAAGTTATTTGCCCGTATTTTACCATGACTGTACAGAGGCGAGAACAGGTGATTCACGCATTTTCATCGAGAGCCGTGCGGGATTGTGACGATTCTCCGATTCATTTGGAGAGACACTTGGAAAATGCGAAATGCGGCCGCGGCTGACGGGGAGAATACCCGCGAGCACACGACGCGAATCCTGCATTTCGCCGAGGAATCCTCGTTCGAGAGAAAAAACAGATATGTCCGCATCCAAACCGCTCAGAAGCCTGCAGTGGTTCGCCGGGCGTGATGAACTCGCGCTCCAAAATCGTTCCGCGCTGCGGTCAATGGGAATCGACGTCGACTTCTATTCCGGAAAACCGGTGATCGGCATCGCCAATAGCTGGAGCGAGTTGAACAACTGCAACCTCAATCTGCGTGAGCTGGCAGCCGCGGTCAAGAGGGGCGTGATCGCGGCCGGCGGACTGCCGTTGGAATTTCCCACGATTTCGCTCGGCGAAGAGTTTATGAAACCTTCGGCGATGCTCTACCGCAATCTGATGTCGATGGACGTCGAGGAAACTCTCCGCTCCAATCCGATTGACGGCGTCGTTCTGCTCTGCAATTGCGACAAGACGACTCCGGCTCAATTGATGGGAGCGGCCAGCATCGATTTGCCGACGATCCAACTCAACGGCGGTCCCCGTAGCGTAGGCAATTGGCGGGGACAACCGGTCGGCTCGGGAACCGACATGTGGCGGTATTGGGACGATGTCCGATCGGGCAAGATGTCTCAAGAGCAGTGGAATGAGTTGGAGCAGTGCATTGCCTGCGGTGTCGGCGCGTGCAATGTGATGGGGACCGCATCCACGATGACCGCACTCTCCGAAGCACTCGGTCTGATGCTCCCCGGTGTTTCCAGCATCGGAGCGAGCGATGCCCGCCGCGTCGCTGCCGCCGAAGCAACCGGACGACGGATTGTGGAAATGGTCCACGAGGACTTGCGTATCTCAAAAATCCTCACGCCCGCCGCGTTCGACAATGCAATCCGCACGCTGATGGCACTGGGCGGCTCCACCAATGCGGTCGTCCATCTGGTGGCCATTGCCGGTCGGCGCAACATCGATCTGACGTTGGATCAATTTCATGAGCTTGCCCAGAGCACCCCGTTTCTGGTCAATTGCAGCCCTTCAGGAACGTTCTTGATGGACGCCTTTCATGCTGCCGGCGGCGTGCCGGCGGTGTTGGGAGAATTGCTGCCGCTGCTGCACGCCGAATGCCTGACGGTGACAGGGCAGACGCTCGGGGAGATCGCCGCCGGCAAGAACAGCTTCAATCGCGACGTCATCAAGGCCTATGATGCCCCCATACTTCCAAACGGTTCACTGTCGTTTCTCACCGGAAATCTCGCCCCGCGTGGCGCCGTCATCAAAACGTCAGCCACGACCCCGCGTTTGCTCCAACATCGCGGGCCGGCAATTGTGTTTCGCAATTATGAAGACATGCTGGCGAGAATTGACGATCCCGAACTTCCCGTGACCGCGGACAGCGTGCTCGTGCTGCAAAACGCCGGGCCTAAGGGTGTTCCCGGCTTTCCGGAGTGGGGAATGATTCCCGTGCCTCAGAAACTGCTCGAGCAGGGCGTCACCGACATCGTCCGCATCAGTGATTCGCGCATGAGCGGCACCAGTTTCGGAACCGTCGTGCTGCACGTCGCGCCGGAATCGGCTGCGGGAGGACCGCTGGCACTGGTCAGCGACGGCGATGAAATCGAACTCAACGTGGCAGGGCGGGCGCTGAACCTGCTTGTTCCGGAGGTGGAACTCGACAAACGCCGCGCGGGGTGGAGCCCGCCCGCGATTGAGCATCGCCGCGGCTACCCCCGCCTGTATATCGATCACGTCTTACAGGCCGATGAGGGGTGCGATTTCGACTTCTTGCGGCCGCGCAGCGATGACGACCTTCCGATGGTCCCGCCCATCGTCGGCCGGTCGTAATTGCGCCGTGTACGCGGATCGATTCGTTCGCCGCAGCACTTCATCGAGCGGACCGAAAACGAAATCGCTTCATTTGCGAAAGTCCTTGTGGCACCCAGTGCAATTCCTCTTAAATTTCGCATAGGCGGCCTTAACGGCCTTTTGATCGTTTGCTCGGAACGCTTTGGCAGTCTCAACTGCGGATTCCCGTTGCGAAGTTGCGTACGCCCTCCACTTCTCAACGTCCTGTTTGTTTTTGACATGCCCGGTATCCGCGGCAATCACCAATCCGGTCAGTGCGAGAAGCTCCAGATGGCGGGCCACTTCCTCACGGGCCTCTTTGTCCAATCCCCTACGCATCTTGCGGACTGCACGCCCCACTTGGCTATTGTGCAGGCGAACTTCGCTCATCAGGCTATCGATGTCGATCAGCTTTGACCAATCTGCGTCTTTCGCGGCTCCCTGCGGTTCGCCGCCCTGAGCGTTCTTGGCTTCCTCGAGCAGTTTCGCCGCTTGTTCGTGAGATTTGGCGCCGGCAAGCTCAAGAGCCACGACGCGAAGATCCGGCGCGGAGAGTTGCCACGTCGCTTTCTGATCGTGTTGTGCGACCGACTGTGCGAGGACCGCCAGCATACCAGCATGCTGCTTCAGCTTCTTCGCGGAACTCTCAAATTTCTCGGGATCGGCCAGCGATTTTTCAAGTGTAGCGATCCGTTCATCAATCGCCGCTTCCAGGGTTTCCGCAGACGCAACGCTCGACATCTTCACGTCGTTTTTACGTTCGGCAGAAATTGCGGCGGTCGCGGCGACCGTCACCGCTGTCGCAGCAATAATTGCAAATCTCGTCATGACTGAATTCCTGTCGCTAAGAGTGGATGATAGCTTGCCGGTCGAAAAACATTGAGGCGGCGAATCGAGTGGAACGGCAATGGGACCGTGGAATCGTCACCTCGCTGAGGAGTTGCTGTGATCGCGCCACTGCCTGAAGGATGCCTGCGCGGGCAATTCTTCCACGCGACGGCGCTCGGCTGCGGCTGTCGTGGCGTAAGCGGACCGGTCTCACTGCATTCTGCGAGAGAACAACGAATGCTGTCAAGCGTCGCGCACGCGCGGAGCACCTAACTCGGCTCTGCGGATACGCATCATCCTCAAATGCGGCCTGCCGCGTAGGGGAATCCGCGATCAGAGATTGGAGTTGATTTCCTTGGTCAGGATCTGACCGATGAACCGCAGTAAGCCGGTGTCGAGCTGTTCGCGCAAAATGACCCGATCCTTGGCAACTTTCTCCAGGGAGAACGAGAGCACGTCGTCATCGGCCGATCCCAATGTCTGCCAAGCGATGCGCGCGTAATCGATGGTCGCCTTCTTGCGGGCTTTCGTGCGTTTGCCCCGCCTGGATCGGCGGCGTGACTTCGGTTTTTCCTCAGGCTTCTTCTTCGAGTCATCGACGAACGCGTCCACCCAGGAGCCGACTTTGACCCGAAATTGCGCGGCAACCTCACTGGCCGGCTGGTTGGCTTCGACAGCGGCGGTGATCTCGGGAATGGCGCGATTGCCCATCCCGATCCACAGCCGGTTCTTGAGGTCATTTTTCCCCGTCGCAAAATAAACCGCCAGTTCATCGCCGAATTGGCCCTTGAGTCCTGAATAATCTCCGTAGAGGGGCACTTTGTGAATTGCCGCTTTGTCGGCGATCTCGACCATATTCATCGTCGCGACTCCGCTGTCTTGGAGCATTGCGGTCACTTCGTCGGCGTCGACAATCGTGGTCTGTGCGAGAAACGTATGTTTGCCGTCATCGTCCTTGCGGACACGCGACCACCCAATCAGCGTGCCCTCTTGAGTATTGGCGTCCACCAAATCGAAGAGCAACTTCGCGACCTTGCGCGCATTCTCCTTGTCAGCGGCCTTGATCGAGGCATCTTCATCAATGCGGAGACGCGCTTTTTCACGCAGCAACTTCGAGATGGCCATCAGATGGTTTTGCCGCAGTTCGTCGAATAGAAAGTGGCTCGATCCGAACGACACAAAGTCCTTGGGCATCGACTCGAGCGCCTCGCCGTCGGTTCGCTTGAGCACATCGATCGTTTGCGCCAGAGAAGTCTCCGGCTCTGCTTCCAGCTCGATGTAGACGCGTCCCTGTTTGGCTTGCACGTCAGTCGTCCAACCCAGTTCGATCCGCTTGGATTCCGCGAAAAACCGCTCGATTTCATCAAATTGAAACTCCACGATCGCTTTGCGAATGTTGAAGTTGAGTTCCGATTCATCCTTCTGCTTCTTCAGTCCCGCGGTCGTCTCTTTGCGAAACTCTGCAAAGGCTTTCCGGCGATCCTCGGTCGTCGCGTAGGCTCCATTGATCAGGGCCGCCACGTCATAGTTCTTGTTGACGAACTCTGCAAAAAGTTCTCCCGGAACCGGCCGGTGTTTCAGCAGCAGTTCCTTGGATTCAGCAAAAAAGACGTAATCATCGACAAGCCGGGCGCTGCCTTGCACGATTCCTCCGCTGATCTGGTAAAACCCACCCGCCTCCGGCGTGGAAATGATGTCCAACTCGTCAATGTTGGCGAAGAACCCCTTCGAATCTTCCACCGGGACCATCACGATCGGATGCAGGTGCGAGTCGTCGAGATAAATGGCGAGTCCGAACGGCTTGGTGCGATCGCAGCCTTTGGTGAATACGTCGAAGATCGGAGTAAAGTTGTTGTAGGCCTTTTCTTCTTCCTTGCCTTCGCCCAAAAGGAACTTGATGTCCGCTAACACTTCCTCGGCGTTCGTGACCATAACCGTTACTAACGGTTGCGTGCCAAGGTTCTCCTCTGGTGCCGAGTCGCTCGCGTCGTCTGTCGAGGAACCCTGGGCGGTGTTGGCGGCGGCTACGGCGGGAGCGGGGGGCTGTGCGGCTGCACACTGAATGAAGCATGCCGTGATCATGAACGACGTGATCGCGCAACGAATGATGTGGGCCACTACGCACTCCTTGAATCAGATACAAGTCGGGTGCGGACAATCATTTGCCGCAACCACGGGTCCAAAACAATCCAACATGCATCACGTACTGCGCGAATCATCGATTGCCCGTCCGATCGAAGCCCCGGACTGAACGTCGCTGAAAAACGACCGGCTGACAAGCAGAATCGCAGACGGCAGGCATCGCAATACTTATCGAGAAATCCTGGTCTCTCTCAAGAGTACGACGAATGAAACCGGTAGAGTTTATGGCAACAGGATAAGAGAACCTATCGAACGATCAGTTATGTTCCCTGCGAAATACCAAATCTGCCGGCAGCTCTCCGGCTCCCCAGAAGACCGCACGGCTTGGCGGTGATTTTATGCCGATTGCGTAGAATAGGGAATCCTGGCTCGGAGGTCGAGTCTCAAAAACAGATCGAAGGTGTCTTTGGTCATATGCCGGGGCAGCACCCTCCGCTTCCGGCAAGGGCATGCAGTAAACGGCATTGCTCGGGCGGATTGGCGGCTTTGATTGATTGAACGGCTGTCGAAACGACTCTTCCAACGCAATTCACTCACACCGACGCACGTGCATCGTTCAGTTCTCTGAATTGACAGACGCCTGCGTCTCGGCACTTGGACCGGCATCCGGCGGGTTGGCTTTACGTATCAGCGACGAGCCAAGCACGATCCCCGCATCGATGGTAATGATTTCCATATACTTCGGCTTGGTCCGTTCGCAGTACTCGAACACGCCCTGCGCATCTCCGCGCTGCGATGCCTGTGCGCTCGCCATGAAATATGCCTCTTCTCCAAGTGAACTGTCGTCCAACGCCCCGCAAATCCGTAGCGCGGGCTTCCATTGCTTGTCGCGGATCACCGACGCGGTCAACGCAAACGCGGCGGCATCTCGAGCGGTGTCAGAACCCTTCATCTTATTGAGGACTCGTGCGGCTTCGCTGACCCGGTCTTCGTTGATAAGTCGACGCGCCTGATAGACGTACATCTCCTTCGGCCAGGACGTCTGGGGAACCTTGGACTTGATCTGATACGCGAGCTCGTCCTCGTTCAATGATTCCAATTGACCGATGACGAGCCACGGAAGTTTTGTGGCCATAAGAGAGCCGCCTCCGTTTGACCCTCCGCCGGATTGGATTCTGTTTGCGATCTCGCTGACGGTTTCCGGTGAAATGGCTGCGGCGATCACGTCCACTTGAAGTTCCTGCCGCTGCTCGGCCAAGATTTCGAGTCGTTCGCAGTGTCGAACGTATGTGTGATATTCCCGGCGTACGGCCTCATTGTTGGGCAGATTCAATTCCTGCTTCAATCGGTCGCGCATGACGGCCCATCGCGTGCTGTCAATTTCATTCAACCAGGCCTCAGTCTGACTTAACGAGGGAGCGACCGAGCGGCAGAATGCCAAACCGCGTTCCATCGTCGCCAGACCGGCTTGTGCTTGGCCGATAGCAATCTGGGCACGCGCCAACTCAGCAAACGCCCGGGCGTAAATTAGCTTGGTGTCCGGATCGGGAAATGAATAGCGGATGATCGATTTCTTATTCTCAAGGCTGACTGGCCTTGGCTCGTCGATTGCCGCGAGTTGCTCCTGCGCCGCAGCGACCAGTTGCTGCGCCTGCTCAGAAAGCCCGCGTTCAGCCGCTAAGGTCCCCGCGCGACTCAGCACCATCGTCTTTCCGGCAGGGCTCAGGCCTGCGATCGCGTTGCGTACGCTGTCGAGCTGTTTCGGCAGTGCTTCAATCGTCGCGCGGGTGATGGAAAACTCCGACCAGACCAGCAGCGCCTCTGTGAGGGTTGCTTCATCGGTAGACTTCAGCGCCCACGCAAGGGCCGTTTCGGCTTGATCGCGGGCCATGAGTGAAGCGGTCACACCGCTGACCAATGGTGCCTGCCAGCCGCCGACCGGGCTGGAACTCTGTGCGGCTAGGAAATCAAACTTTGTCGCATGCTGCGCGATAAACAGGTCGGCCGCCAACTGTGATTCGGCCGACACCTTGCCCTGCTTCCTGACGAGGTCCTCAGCGGCATCCATCGAGCCCATCGCCGCCATCAAAGCCGATAACGACATAACAGCTTCGAATCGAAATCGGCCCTTCGGGCGCAAGGATTCCGCGCACGTTATCGCTTGCTGCATTCGCGATTTTGCCGATTCGAGGTCGCCATTTTGACGATCAAGCCATGCTAGCTCGACCAGCGGGGGAATCTTATGGTAGGGGACGGTTTCGCCAACCGACGTGAGATTCTCAAGCTGTGACTCCGCCTCTTCGATTTTACCCAAGTTGATGGCCACCTCGGCGCACCAACGGCGGGCGAGCGCCATTTGGTTTCTCGGCACGCGCTGTGCCGCCCGCTTCATTTGCCTGAGGCATTCCTCCCGAATCTCGGTCAGAGTCGGTCCTTGATCGACTTGTTGTTGCTCTGGAACTCCGTTATCCGGAGCCGGTGAGGGCGTGCTGGTGAGGTCCGACCCGGGATCTCGAGGAACAAAATCAATCGGTTTGTCTGCTTCACTCGGACCGGAACTTCGGAACAACAGAAAATAGCCGCCGACCCCTAACAAGAGCACAGCGGCAGCGATTCCGCCGTAAACCGCCAAGGCGGGACCGTTCGATGTCGGTTCGGGTTCCTTTTGCTTCTTCTTAATTTCCGGAATGCGGAATATGGGCACCATACAGTGTGGGTTATGGCATTTCGCCTCCTGCCCTGCCGCCTGCGGAGGAACATAGCCCGGCGCTTCACACATCGGGCAGACAATCTTGTAGTTGTACCCTTTCGCAGGGTTTTTGCGAACGGGATGGGCACGCTTGAGGGCCTCTTGATCGGCGCTGATGATCTCATCGACAGCAACCTCCGCCTCCTGCCCAGGTTTTCGCCGACGCGCAAGTTGTTCAGCCGGCATCGCTTCGCGCGGCTTTTCGGCCGAAGCGGTCGATTGTTCCTCCGGCGTGACAGCGGTTTCGCCGGCCGGCTCGGGCTTTGATTTTGCCTGTGACGGGGCCGTCTTCGATTTTCTGCTCGTCGGTGCGGTCGCGGTCCGCGGTGCGCTCATCGACGAACCGCAAAACGGGCACTCTGCGGCGTCATCGTCCAAAACCGACTGACCGCAACTCGGGCATGTGGGGAGGTCCATGTAGAAATTTCCTCTGATCGGCGAAATGCAGGCGGCTGATCGCTATTAGTCTCGTAGATCGATGATGATGAGACGTGCTACGAGAAGCGACACGACCGCTCAATTTGAATTCTTTCAAAAAAGTCGCGATCGGCAATACCCAAGAGTACTAACGCAGGACTCATGGGACATTTTACATCAGTCCCGCTGATTTCCCTTAGGATAACACGAACCCAACCTCCTCTGCCAGAGACCTTTACAGCGTGCACACTCCCCAAACGCATCGCTGCCATCCGCCGCGCTCTACCCGGAGGCCGCTCACTGCCGCCGATCGGTCACTTCAACGGAGAACCCCTCGATCTGGTTGTCCCGCAGCTTCAGATCCTGGATCTCCTTGCCGATTTGGATGCCGATCCGCTGCCCCGGTCCCCGCGTCTCCCGAATCTCGTTTTCGGCGATCGTGATCGATTGCAGCTTGCCCTGCAGATCCACTCCGATCCCCTGCTCGGCGCCGCTGTCGACGATGCGATTCCCCGTCACCGTATTGCGATGCGGAGCAAAATTCTTGCCCCGTTCATCCACCCGGAAGAACACACCGACCTTGCCGCTGCGCAGAATTTCGTTGTTGCGGATGAGATTGTCTGTATCGCAGTGACCAATTGAGACGCCGTAATTGCGGTTGTCCTCAATCGAATTCCGCTCGCACAATCCGAACTTCACGCCCCAGCAAAAGAAAACTCCGATGCCGTTTCGCTGCAGCTTATTGTTGACCATCACTGGGCGCTGCGAGCCCGATCCGGGATGCAGGCCGAGATCGGCATTGTCGTGGCTGTGGCAGTTCTCGACGGTCACATCATGACAAATCTGCCAGCTGATTCCGTCACCGTTATAATTGCGGGTCGTCACGTCACGGATCGCGATGTCGTTGCAATCTTGGAGAAAGATGCATCCGCCGTAGTTGCCGTTGAAATTCTCGTTGTTTGCGCGGTTCCCATCGAAGGTCAGGTTTTCAATGGCCACATTCTGGATGTGATCGCCGCTGAAGAGCGGATGCAGCGCAGCGGCGGTCGGCGCCCCCGACAACCAAAAGTTCTTCCGCAGGGCCTTGTCGAGCTTGAACCGATCACCAGTTCGCGCGACAAAGGTTCTCTTGAGCACTTCGTGACCGCCGTGATGCGGATTCTTCGTCCGCAGGCAAACGCCGTCGCCCACCCGAAACCCGTGGCCGGCCGCCAACGTCACTTCTTGATCGTACCAATCAGAATCCTCGAGCAGCTTGGCCGAATGCGACGGCTCCTTAAAGACGACAGAATCCGCCCCGGAACCGAGAATTCGGACGCCGGTCGCCAGTCGCACCGCGTTTCGCGTTTTGTATTGCCCCGGCAGAATCTTCACCGTTCCACCGCCCAGCCGCGCGACGTAATCAATTCCGGCTTGAATCACTTTGTCATCGCTGCCGACGAGCTGCGCTTCTTTTGGACCGACGGTGACGGTCAACCGCTCGTCCCAGTTTGGCTCTGCGACGCGGTCGCCGGATGTCGCCCTCGGGTTGGTCACCGTCGGCCGGTCGTCCGCAGCCCAACCTGACCCGCTCAGAAAACTCGCTCCAACTGTACCCGATGCCAACAGAAACGCTCGGCGATCGATTGCCAATGTCTGAGATTGTGGACTGAACATGTTCGCCTCGCTGGCACAGAGTCGAGAGCCGTTAAGTGTGGCTGAGTTGGATGACGTTTTCGCAGCACTGATTCATCAGTACTGGAAACATCCCAGAATGTCAAATTGAGCCAAAAACGCACGGCAATTAGCGATGCCGGGCATTTGCGTGATTCTGAAAGCGGCAGATGGAAGCCACTCCGCCGGGAAGCAAGTACGTTAACCCGCCAATCAAGCGACTCATCAGACAAGTCTCGCCCCGAAGGGGCCCAACAAGCTAGCCCAGGGCAAGGCTGCGTGAGCGAAGCGAACGCGCCGCCGCCCTGGGTCCGTAAGCCGGCACGTTCAAAAGCCCTGAAGGGGCGAAACAAGAATGTCCGCGCTCAAAACTCCAGAACCTACACCTCAATCGTAGAGCGCCGACAACTGCTCGTTATATTTGTCGATGATAAACCGCCGGCGAACCTTGAGCGTGGCGGTCAACTCATCCGCCGCCAATTCGAACGGCCGCGCGAGGATCAGAATGCGTTTTACGCGCTCCGGCTGACTGACCGCCTCCATCACCCGCGACACGCGATCCATCACAAATTCGTGAATTTGCGGATCGGTGAGGAATTCTCCCTCTGCCTGCATCGACGCGCCGAGTTCCTCCGCTTTGGCTTCCAACGTGGGAAAATTGGGTGCAATCAGCGCGGAGATGAATTGCCGCCCGTCTCCGTAAGTAACGGCTTGGTCAATGTACACGTCGCTGACCAACAGCGCCTCAAGCTCACTCGGCGAGATGTTTTTGCCGCCCGACGTGATGATCAAATCTTTCATGCGGTCCGTGATCGTGAGGAAGCCCTCATCGTCGATCTCGCCCACGTCGCCGGTATGGAGCCAACCGTTGACGATGGTCTCAGCCGTCGCCTCCGGATTCTTCCAATAACCTTGCATCACGTGCGGTCCGCGGGTCAGGATCTCGCTTTCGGCACCAATCGCGATCTCCACACCGGGCACTGGTTTTCCGACCGTGCCGATCTTGTTGTGGTCCAATTGATTGAACGAAATCACCGGCGAAGACTCAGTCAGGCCGTAACCCTCCAGCAGCGGGATCCCCGCTCCGACGAACCCCTCGGCGATATGCCGCGGCAACGGCGCTCCGCCTGAAGACAACTGTCTCAACCGCGGGCCAAAGATCGCCCGCAAACGTTTTGCCTGGTCGGCTGGCGGCAGTTGGTCGACGCTCGACCAGACCTTTTCGTAAAAGCGGGGGACCGACGCCATCCATGTCGGTTGAACCTCCGCCAAATTGATGACCAGCGTATCGACCGATTCCGCAATGCAGATGGTCATCTCCGCTAATATGGCTTGATAGTGGTCGACCGTCCGCGCGTAAATGTGGCTGTAGGGCAACCAGCTCAGCGAGATGTCGCCCTGTTGGGCGGCCCCCGATGCGAGCATCGCTTCGGAATTGGAATGCAAATTGCTGTGCGACAGCATCACACCCTTAGGATTTCCCGTCGTCCCGCTCGTATAGATAATCGTGGCGAGGCTTTCCCCGGTCACGGTCTGTTCCCGCTGCCGAACGCTCTCCTGCCCCGACTCACCCAAATTTCGGCCGGCTTGTAGAAATCCCGCCCATGTCCAGTTGGGGAGCGCCGATTGAGGTTCGAGAGGCTCAAACGAGATGAGAAACTCCAGGTTCGGCAGGCTGGCGACGACCTCCAGCACTTTGTCGGCTTGGGCCTGGTCGCTGACGATGACGCCCCGCGCTTCGCTGTGCCCCAGTTGATACTCAACTTGTTTAGGAGCGAGCGGAGCATGCAGGGGGACGTCGACGGCTCCCGCTGAAAGAATGCCGATATCGGTGACAAGCCACTCGAATCGGTTTTCCGACAACAGCCCCACGCGGTCGCCCGACCCGATGCCAAGGTCGATCAGCTTGGCCGCGAACGCGTCAGCGTCACTGCGATAGTCGCGCCAACAATAGTCCCGATAACGGCCAAAATCTTTGTACCGCAATGCGGGGCGGAGCCCCAAACGATTCGCCACCTGCCGGTGCATCGCTCCCAAGTTGTATTCGCTCACGGTGCGTCCCAGTCTTGGAGTGAAACCGCTTCTTGGATCATACGAGCCGTAGAACCAGTTTTAAAACCCGGTTGCGCCTGTTTGAGATACTTGCATACAGGTGTCGGCGCGACGCGTCAGAGGGTTTTCAAACTACTTGTAGAGATGAGCATACGCCGGGGTGCGACGCATTGGCAACTACGTGGAACAAATTGGCCATGTCCCACATTTTAGCCTCGAACAACGCCGCACCCAAGTTGAGGTCCCCGCCGCAACAACGAGATTCACAGTCGGAGGCTCAATTGTTGACTGCCTCAAACACCGTTGCCACTCCTTGGCCCTGCCCCACACACATCGTGGCGAGACCGTACTTCGCGCCGCTGTCGCGCATCCGGTGCAACAGCGTCGTCGCGATCCGCGCCCCGCTGGCGCCGAGGGGGTGCCCGATGGCGATTGCGCCGCCGCGCGTATTCACCCGCTGCTCATCAATCCCCAGCAGCTTCAGACAGGAGAGCACCTGCACCGCGAATGCCTCGTTCAGTTCAATCGCTTCGATCTCGTCCAAATCGAGTCCGGCTCGCTTTAGGACTTTGTGAACCGCAGGCACCGGACCAATGCCCATTTCTGTCGGATCGACGCCCGCGACCGCCATCGCGCGAATCTTCGCCATCGGCTTCAGACCCAGTTCGTTGGCCTTCTCCTCCGACATAATCAGCAGCGCTGCAGCCCCGACGTTGGTCGGAGAGCTGTTGCCCGCTGTCACGGAGCCTCCGGCAGGATTGAAGGCGGGCCGCAATGCCGCCAGCGCACTCAAATTCGTGTCCCGCCGAATGCATTGGTCTCCATTGAGCAGTTCCTTACGCCCGTTTTCGCCCCGGCCCCACGTCGGAATGATCTCGCTTTCAAATTCCCCGCTGTCGGTCGCCTTCGCGGCCAATTCATGGCTGCGGCAAGCATATTCGTCCTGCTTCTCACGAGGAATCCTATACTTGCCGGCGAGGTATTCCGCGGTCATGCCCATGTTCATGATCGCCTCGGTGTATTTGCGAAACAGACCGGGGCACGGATTGTAACCGTCGTTCATGCCGACATGTTCCATGTGCTCAACGCCGCCGGCGATTTGAATATCTTCGCATTCGCCCGCCACGCTCAATGCGCAGTCGTTGATCGCCTGCAGACTCGACGCGCAATTGCGGTTAATCGTGACGCCCCCCGTCTCAATCGGCAAATCGGCCATTAGTGCCGCAATCCGCCCGATGTCGAACGCCTGTTCCCCTTGCTGCTGTACGCAGCCCCATTTCACATCTTCGATCAGGTTGCGGTCGATCCCCGTCCGCTGCATCAGGGCCTTAATAATATCGGCCGACAGGTCCTCGCTCCGCACGTCCCGATAATAGCCGACGTCAGCGGAGGCCCGCCCCACTGGAGTCCGCACTGCGTCGATGACTACTGCTTGTCGCATGTTTATCGATCCTTTGATGATCAGATTTGTATGATGGATTTCTTCGCCCTAAGTTTCGTTCCCCACGGCAGCTTCCGCCGGCAATGAAACGATCTGCCGGGTCCGGTCTGCCGGAATCAGGAATAGAACTTTTTACCGCCTGCGGCCATATCTTTGAGCATGTCGGTCGGCTCAAATCGCTTACCCAACTCGCTGTACGGTTCCAAGTCTTTGAGAATCTTGTCGGCGCCTTGCGAATCGGCCCAGCGCAAGATTCCGCCCCGAAACGGCGGAAATCCGATGCCGAGAATCAAACCCATGTCGACGTCGCCCGGATCTCGGACGATGTTCTCTTCAAGCACCCGCGTTGATTCCAGGAACATCGGCAGGAACAGCCGGTCGGTGATCTCCTTGTTGGAAATCTCCTTATTGTCGATGCGGCATTTCTCCAGCAGCGGCGCGAATTCAGGGTCGGCTTCCGGTTTGCCCTTCTTTCCGGTGTACTTGCGAAACCCGCTGCCGGTCTTCTTACCCAATCGCCCCGCTTCGACCAGCTCTTTAAGAATCGGCGTCAGAATCGCCCGGTCGGAATACGCGTCGATCATCGTCATCCCGGCGTAATACGACGTATCCAATCCAACGACGTCCTGCAGCGCGATCGGACCCATCGGCATGCCGAATTTCAGCGCCGCCTTGTCGATCTGATCCATCGAGGCACCTTCCAACAGCAGCAACAGGGCTTCGTTCATGTATGGCAGCAAGACTCGATTCACCAAGAATCCCGCACAATCACCGACGACGATCGGAGTCTTCTTAATCCGCTTTGAGAGTGCCACGATGGTGGCAATCGTCTCATCGCTCGTCTCTTCGCCCCGGATGACTTCCACAAGTTGCATCCGGTCGACCGGGTAGAAAAAGTGCATGCCCACAAATCGGTCGGCATGCGGAGCCGACTTGCCCATGCGGGTGATGGAAATCGTCGACGTATTGCTGGCGAGAATTGCATCGTCGCGCATCAATTCGCCGAGTTCTTTATAGAGCGACGTCTTGATTTCCTCGTTCTCGGTAATGGCCTCGACCACGACGTCGTAGTCGCCCACATGAGACTTATCGGTCGAAGTATTCAAGCAACTGAGCATGCTGGCCATGTCTTTAGCGTTGGCACGGCCGATCTTCATGCGGTCCGAGACCACTTTCTGAGCCCTTCGCATGCCATCCGCAATCCGATCATCGCTGACATCCAACATCAGCGAGGGGATTCCCACGCGGGCGTGCGAGGTGGCGATTCCGGCGCCCATCAAACCTGAACCGAAGACCGCGACCCGATTGACGTCGCGTGCCACCACCGACGAATCCTCCACACCCGGATCGCGGGCGAGTCGGTTTGTCATGAAGAAAATCGCGATCAGATTCGTCGAAATCTCGCTGCCGACAACCTCCAGCGAAGCAGCCTGTTCAACTTTAAGCGCCTCGTCCAGCGGCAGATTAGCCCCTTCCATGACCGACTTGATGGCCACCAAAGGCGCCGGGTATTGCCCTTTGGTCTTGCCCATGATGTAGCCTTCAGCAGTCGCTCGCGAGAAATTCAGCTGGTCCTCGCTGAGACCGAGCGGCTTTGAGAGCTCTTCGCGCTGCGTCCGCCAATCCTGAGATTCCCGCGCATAGGCAATCAAGCGGCGGCCCTCGTCGATTAACGACTCCGCCGGAACCGCATCAAACGCGAATCCCAGCTCGGCCGCTTTTTGGGCGGAGATCGGATTCCCCGAGCACATGATGTCCAACGCCGGGTTGAGACCGATCAGACGCGGCAACCGCTGAGTTCCGCCCCAGCCGGGAATGAGACCGACGTTGACTTCCGGCAAGCCGATCTTCGTTTTGGGGGAATCGGACGCAATGCGATAGTCCATCGACAATGCCAATTCGGTCCCCCCGCCCATGCAATTCCCGTCAATCAGAGCCACCGTCGGAAACGGCAACTTGCTAATTCGAGAAAACAGAGCATGGCCCACTTTCATGCCTTCGCCCAATTGTTCTTGGCTGGCATGCAACAGCGCTCCCAATTCGTTCAGATCGGCGCCCGCCACAAACTGGCCTGGCTTGCCGCTCTTAAGAAGCAGTCCCTGGAGGTCTTCTCGAGACTCCAACTGGTCGACAATCGCCGTCAACTCAGCCAAGACCGGACGTCCCAGCGTGTTGACCTTCTTGCCCGGAGTATCAAAGGTCAGCAGCGCAACCTTTCCATCCAGTTCGGTTAACTCAAAGACATTGTCCATATGATTCTTTCTAGTGCCCTTTCAGGGGATTTTTTGTCGGGGTGATAGCAGTGAAAACCCGCACGAAACCCTGCCCGATTCGTGCTTCCGTTACGATGTCGAGTCCAAATTGTAAGTGTTGACGCTCCGCGAGGGGTTAATGCACAGCAGTCCTGCCCTGACGAAGCGCTCGATTGATACCTGCGAAATGGCGAGCAATCGGTTTGTGCGGATGTCGAAAATCAGCGACGTGAATTCACGAAACCAGCTGCCATCGGCTATCCGGAGTGCCTGCAACGAATGGCCGTCATAGCGGCACGCGGTGAGTGTAGCCGAACTCATGATAACTCTTGAACTCACAAACATCTACCGACCGGACGGGCGGAGTGCGAATTCCGTGTGGGTGTTGACTAATTCTGTCATCGAGAATCGCCGCTGCCGAGCGTCTATTGCGATCCGATCGCACTCGATTTGCGACGGCGGTGCTCGACGTATTCGTAAAGCAGAACGAATAGCCGAACGACGGTCAGCGGACAATGGAAATGTGGCAGCGTGATTGCTTCTGTGATTTGTGCAGAGTAACATCTGGTTTGAGACTCATCCACCAGCCCTCGACAACCACTTTGAAGGGTCAGAATCATGCTCCGTTGCCACAATTCCATCTCTGCAATGAGTTTGCTGCTGCTGGCGGTCGGCGTCTTCATCATTGCGGCAAACGAGACTGAGGCCGCCGATGACGAGACCCAAGTCCGCAAGTTTGCCCGGTTTCGTGTCGGTAAAAAGCCGGTCTATGGAATTGTCGAAGGAGAGAACATCCGGGAACTCAAGGGCAACCTCTTCGGAAAATGGGAAAAGACAGACCGCGTTCATGCCCTGAGCGACGTGCGACTCGTGGCGCCGACCAATCCGCGACATGTATTCGCCATGGCGGGGAACTATAAGAGCCACCTCAAGGGTGGAGAAGTCCCGAAGAAGTTTCAAATCCCGCAACCGTTCTTCAAGAGCCCGTCGTCGATATTGCGGCATGACGGAGTGATTCGGATCCCGCCAGGCGACGAAAACGTCCACTACGAAGCCGAACTGGTCGTCGTGATCGGCAAGCGGGCCAAAAACGTTTCCAAAGAAGACGCGATGGATTACGTCTTCGGCGTGACCTGCGGCAACGACGTGAGTGCCCGCACGTGGCAGAACGATCCGGAGACGAAGGACGTCCAATGGTGGCGCGGTAAAGGGGCCGACACATTCGGTCCGTGCGGTCCGTATGTCGTGCAGGGGCTGAATTACGGCGATCTGCTGATGACCTTGCGACTCAACGGAGAGGTCCGCCAACAAGAACGGACCAGCCAATTGCTACACGATATCCCATCGACTGTCAGCTTCATCAGCCAACACGTCACTTTGCTGCCCGGCGATCTGATCTTTACAGGCACTCCCGGCAAGACCGATGTCATGAAACCGGGTGACGTGGTCGAAGTCGAAATCGAAGGCGTCGGCGTCCTGAGAAACAAGGTCGGCAGAAAAGGAAAAGGCGGCAAGGGACGGAAAGGAAAACGCCGCCGCAACAAGCGAGACTAGTTGCCGTCTCAGATCAAAGGTAGCCGAACTCGTGAGAGTTCGGATACTTCTCTGCACAGGTTGAGTTCTCGGAAGTCTCCCAACTTCTGCGACCTCAAGCGTTACGTTTGGCGAACCCCAGACTGGCCTAACGAAGTTTCTGCGCCTTTTTATTCTGCATCTCCCGGACCTGCTTCCAGGTGATGACCTCAATCCCCATATCTTTGACTGCCGCCCGGACGGCGGGGTCAATGAACACGCGGCGGTCGCCGTCCCGCTTGAGCCAGGTGCCGGTGATCCCGTGCAATTCGTCGTTGGCGATTCCGCAATGGATGATGATTTCGGTGATTCCCGGCTTTGTTTCACGCAGCACTTTGAGGTAGTCGCGCTTGCGGGTTTCGAAGTTGTCACTGTTGCTGGAGGTCGTCACGACCGCGTCAATGACCGGGATGTTCGCATCTTCCAGTCGCGTCACAAACCGGCCGATGTAGCGAAACAGGTCCGGGTACTTCTTGGCGACCTCTTTGTTGGCAGTTCGGGCGACGAGTATCGGCAGGTCGTAATCGATGGCGAGTTTAGCGTAAACTTCCATCAAATCGGGACGCACGACGAGCGACCCCATATGGCTGTCGAGATGGGATAGCGGAACTCCGAACTCCAACGCGCGGTCGATCTGCGCGCGCAATTCGACTTCGACTTCTTCGGCACGCGCATTGACGGCGACGTCGGGCGTATCGGACCACAGGAATCCCTGCTTGTCCAGCAGGCTCGGGACTTGCGACCGCTTTGCCACCGGTCCCCACTTGTAATGTTTCCATTCCGAATTGAGCGTCAGATGGATTCCGTAGTCGCCGTCGGGGTGAGCTTTGGCATACGCTGCAAACTCTGGAAACCAGGGGCAAGGGACCATGATACTCGTCGAGGAGACGATCCCCTTCTCCATCGCTTCGATCGTCGCCAGATTGGCATTGTGCGACATCCCCGCGTCATCCGCATGGATGATCACGTAGCGTTTTCCCGCCTTCTCAGCAGCAAAACTCGGCAACGATAATGCTGCAACGATTGCGGCGGCACAAAAAACTGATAACGCTCTCATACGCATGGGTCAATAATCCTCAAACTAAGTCAGCGGCTGTTTCCATGGTTCAATCATCTCCGAGCCCACATCACGCTGCAAGTGCGAAGTCGAAAATGGACTTCGGCCTGACTTGGCGGAATCGCCGGTTTCACTGGATGAATATGTTGGCTCCGTTTAGAATGCGAAGTGAGCACAACATTGGTTTACACACCCAGCCGCTAACTATGGGATGTTACTATGGCCACCGAAGGATTGGACATCAAGAAAGACGACCTTTGCTCGCGCATCGAGGAGTTGATCGCGCTGCTCAACAACGCGGAAAGCTCGCTTAAGCAAGGTGATTTCGACACCTCCGCCGACATCCTGAAGACGGTTCAGGATCAAGTCAACGAGGTTGAGGAAGCGGCTCGGAGTACCAAAGCGGAAGCGGATAAGACAAAACAAACGCCTTGGGAACAATTCAAGCGGCCGATTCTCGAGGTGTTAGTTCAAGAGGGGGGATCGGCGCGGAACTGGCAGGTCTTCCAGTACCTGGAGGAACATTTGCGGCTGACCGAAGGCGACATGGAGCCGCATGTCGCTGAGACCCGAGAAACGGAATGGCAGCACGGTTGCCGCATCGCCGCCAACATCATGCGCCAGGAGCCGTTGTGTTATTTAGAGCCGACGAGAACTCCCGGCATGTGGACCATCACCGATGCGGGGCGGCGGCATCTCGAAGAATTGCAGCGTCAAGATTGATCGCCGTCGTCGCGTTAATGACGGTCGCGACTAGACAGACCGAGCGGAGCATCCATGAGTGACGGTTTGCAACCGATCGATGCGGTTGTTGTTGCCGGCTATGTCTGTTTTGTGCTGGGATTGGGCTGGTATTACAGCCGGCGACAGAAGAACGCCGGCGAGTATTTCACCGGCAGCCGGGCGATGCCCCCGTTTCTGATCGGCATCTCGCTGTTTGCCACGCTGTTTAGCACGATCAGCTACTTGGGGACTCCCGGCGAACTGATCAATAAAGGGCCGGTCGTGCTGACCGGAATGCTGTCGATTCCCATCGCATACCTCATCGTCGGCTACGTGATTGTGCCGCGCTATATGCGGCATCGCGTCACGAGTGCCTATGAACTGCTCGAGCTGCGTCTGGGGCTGCACGTGCGCCTGTTGGGGGCAATGATGTTTGTTGCCCTGCGGCTGACCTGGATGTCGATCCTGATCTATTTTTCATCCAAAGCGGTTCTGGAGATGCTGGAACTGCCCCCCAGCGCTCTGCCGGCGATCGCTGCCGCGTGCGGAACAGTCGCCATCATCTATTCGTCGATGGGCGGACTGCGGGCCGTCGTGGTGACCGATCTGTTTCAATTCCTGTTGCTGTTCGGCGGGGCGCTGTTGGTCATAGCGACGGTTACGGTCGACTTAGACGGAGTCGGCTGGTTTCCCACCTCATGGAATCCCCAGTGGGATGAGCAGCCGAGGTTTAGCCTCGACCCGTACGTGCGAGTTACGGTTTTCGGTTCCGTTCTGCACGGAGTCCTTTGGTGGGTCTGCACCGCGGGCAGTGACCAGACGGCGATCCAAAGATTCATGGCAACCCGCGATGCCCGCGCCGCTCGAAAGTCGTTTCTCGTCAACTCCATCGCGGGCGCTGCGGTGACCGTGGTTTTGGCACTCGTTGGCTTTTCACTGCTGGGGTACTACCAGGCCAATCCAGAGAAACTGCCCGAGGGGAAAACGCTGGCCGAGCATGCAGACCTCATGTTCCCCCGCTTCATCTCACATCATCTGCCGGCGGGTCTGTCCGGATTGGTCATTTCCGGCATGTTTGCCGCGGCAATGTCCAGCATTGACTCCGGCGTGAATTCAATTAGTGCCGTCGTGATGACCGATTTTGTCGATCGCTTTCGGAGCCACCCCGTGTCGGATCGCCACCGACTGCGCGCAGCACAGTGGATGGCATTTGCGATTGGCGTCATTGTCGTGCTGGCGAGCACCTACATGGACTTCGTCCCGGGCAACTTTCTGGAGAAAACCAAGCGCACCATCGGGCTGTTTGTGGCGCCGATGTTTTCGCTGTTCTTCATGGCGATGTTCGTCCCGTTCGCCACAAGTTGGGGAGCGATTGCCGGCGCCGGCGGCGGACTGCTGGCGGCGGCATTGGTGGCCTATTGGAATTTGCTGCCGGGCCAAGGTCCGGCCGGTCCGATCAGCTACCAGTGGATTTTTCCCGTCTCGATGCTCGCTTCTTTGGTTTGCGGGTTGTTCACAAGTGGGTTGCAACGACTCGTTGGAGTGCCCACCGCGGGGCGGATGACATCGTCGATCGGGTTTTCAGCGATCGAGACCGACGACAGCGAGCAAAACAACACGAACACGGACACGTAATGAGCGACTCAATGCCCACCAATAACGTCCTCGGCGGACCGCAAAGTTTGGACAAAGAGTGCCGCAAATTCCTCGAAGATTTGCGCATGAACGGGTTTTGCGTGATTGACAACGTGATTCCCGACAAGCAGTGTGCGGCGATACGCGACAGCGTCTCTGCAACGGTCGAGCGCGAGCATGTGAATTACTTGCCCCCTGCCGGCGTCCGTTTTGTGCCGAGCATCATCAATCACGATCAGTCGTTCGCGCACCATTTGGCCGACAAGCGGTTGTTGGGCGTTGTTCGCGCGGTGCTGGGCGAACATCCGCGGATCTCATTTACGTCTGCGATCATCAACATGCCGGGAAACGCACGCGGCAAGTGGCACGCGGATTGGCCGTTCAATCAAAACAATGCCGGACATGTCGCAGCACCTTATCCTGATGCGCTGTTCCATATCACCACGCTCTGGATGCTTTCCCCGTTCGATGCGGAAAACGGTGGAACGTTGGTGGTTCCCGGCAGCCATCGCGCATCGACGAATCCGACGAGCCCGTCTTGTCTGCACGACGCGGAGGCGCCTTATCCCACCGAACTTCACGCGGGAGGGGCGGCCGGCAGCGTGCTGGTTTTCGATAGCCGGCTCTGGCACGCAACGGCACCAAATCGATCCAACACGTCCCGCGTTGCTTTGGCCGTTCGGTACGCCCCCTGGTGGTTGAACGTTGAAATCCTGCGGCCTGAATCCGATTTGCGCCGGCAAATGGTTGCGGAGGCTGGCGGGAATGAGAATACCGTCCCTTCAATAGATCGACAGGTCTACGAAGTTCTCCCTGCTGTCGTCAAACCCCTCTACCGACACTGGCTGGAGCTGCGGCCAGAGTAACTCGCCGACAGGACTCGTCAGCGTATCTGTTGATGCCGTAATGGATTGCGCGTCGTTCTTACGAAGCCGGCACCGTCCGATTATTCGGACGCGAGTTCTGTGGATTTTGCCTATCTCCCCTAATGCAGCAGAGATGATATTTACAGCGATTCCACTGGGCATATAGGCTGGAGTGAGACAACGATGTCGCGCGGGCCTGGGGCAGACAATGCGTAGCGACTCTCTTTTCCCGGCTCAGGGCACGACGTTTGAGAGAATTGAAGAGAATTGATCGGGGTGTTCATCCAAATACAGATGGACGAATCACCGCCTGCGCATGAGAACATAGGGCTGAGACGACTGCGATGCTTCGAAGACTATTAACGACGTTCCGCACCGCGAACACGACACACAGATTCCCCACACGGCGGAACGGGGCGACTCGACTTTGGGGAGAGTTACTTGAGGACCGTAACCTTCTCGCCGCGGAAATCTCCGTCGTCGACAATTCAGGCGCAGTGGGTGATGCGTCGATCGCATTTACGACGTTGCTCGCTGACGCCAGTGAATCGGAGTTCGTGCGTCCCGGGCTGCCGGACGATCGCCACCACATTGACGTCACCAACAGCGGCGACGCGCCGCTGACGCTTAGCGAGATCGTCGTCAATCCATTCTTTGAGTCAGACATCGACGTCTTCGACGTGACCCTCGACATCCCGCTGACGAGCGATCCCGGCGACGACATTGTCTTGGCGCCCGGCGCGACACAGCGGTTTGTGCTCACGTTTTCACCCAGTTTTCCGAATAATATCGATCCCAGTAACTATGACGCGGTCATTTCCGACGGTTTAGTGATCCACAGCAATGCCGCCAATGATTCGACATTCGAAGTCTCTCTCACGGCCAAATCGACCTTTCGAGCGGACGTGAACTACGACGGACGAGTCGTGTTCAGTGAGCTTGGCATCTTGAACGCGACGTTCGGCAGCGGGACCGGCGATCCGGAGTACCATCTCAGTCTCGATATTGTAGCCGACAATTCCGTTAACTTTGCTGATCTGGGCGTTCTAAACTTGGAGTTCGGGCGCGACATTAATAATCCTCCACCGTTCAGCGACGATGGCTCTGGCGGATCTTCCGACGAACCAAAGGGCGGCAAATCCGCCTCGAGCGGGAATTCAGCGTCTCAAGGCTTCCAGCCCTCCTCGAGTTCCAGTTCATCAAGCTTCAGTGCGCAATCGGCTTTCCAATCTGCACCAGTCATAGAGAGTGACATCTGGGACGAAGATGCCGAGACGTTGGCCGAAGACATCGCGCGACTGACCGCCGATTCGAATCCGCCGCCTGCAGACGATCAACCGGCCACCAGCAGCAATTCGGCAAGCGACGCCGTCTTTGAAGAGCTGGGAGGGTCTGGCGAATCTGAGACGGATGATGGCGAATCAGACGCCTCACTGCCGGTCGACGACGCGACTTTAAAATCAATTCTGTAGCCTCATCAGTCGCCCGGAAGCAATGTCCTGCGCGGCCGTTCCTCGCTGGAACTGTGTGCCGCAAGCCCCCCTTGTCTCCGTATGACTTGCTAATTTGAGTCAACCGGGGTGTTTCGGGAATTTGAAGATTATTCGCTAATCTGAGCAAATTGGCGCTGTGGCGGGTCGTTGGAGATTGTTACATTGGAATGACGGCATTGGGCAGTGCTGAATCGGGCCAACAGTCAACATTATCCAGACAAGTTCTCTGTCGGATTCCCTACTTTTCAAGCGCTCGTTACCGCCGGCGGTCCGCCCCATAGCACTTTATCGTCAGATGGCGTTTCGTACAGATTACTAAGATTCACCGCGGTTTTGTGTCAGTTGCCAAACCAACCAAGAATCATCTTACAGGGATTCTAATTCGATGTTGCTAACACCTTGGCTCAATGCAATCAAACAACGCGTCCGCAAGCCTCGATCAACTTCACGCCGGCTCCCGCTGAACCGCCTACGCTTTCATCACGATGCCGCCATGGAGGTTCTGGAAGACAGGACCTTGTTGGCGGTCGAACTGCACCTCGACGTCAACTTCTACGAGGACAACGGGGGCACCATGGGCGCGTTGCTCTCGGAAACGAATAGCAACGTGGAGTTGACTCTCGGAGATAGTTACTTCGTTGAAATCGTCGTTGCCGATATTCGTGATGTAGGGTCCGCCGCTGGGGTCATTGCTCTCGGCGTCGATATCAGCTGGAATCCCGCGAAACTTGAGGAAATTGACAGCCCGTTCGATCCGACAGACCCAAATTCGCCTTTGGTGACATCCAACTTTGATCAGTTCCGCGGCGGAACGCTCGACAACACCGCAGGCACCATCGATGAGTTGGGGGGTGGCACCTTCACGTTCGCCGGAGGTGTTCCCATCGGCATCGGAGTGTTTGAACAATTCAGCCTGATGCGTTTCACTGCAGAAGAGACAACGACCGTAATGGAAGCATTTACGGTTGTGGTCGGCTCATCGGACTATGCCCTCGCTGACAACGAGAGGGTTACGGATGTAAACACCGGCTTTGTCTTCGAACCTCAAACGTTCACAATCACTAGCGGAAACACGGCACCGACCGTCGCGCTCAACAACACCGTGACCAGCCTGCCGGAAGACACGGACACAACTTCACGCGTCAAGGTCGCTGATATCGTCGTGACCGATGATGGCGTCGGCACGAACGTGCTCTCACTGACCGGCGCCGATGCCGCGTTGTTCGAAATTGACGGCACGGAACTGTTCCTCAAAGCGGGCACGGCGCTCGACTTTGAAAGCGACAATCAGCTGGACGTGACCGTCAACGTCGACGATGCTTCCGTCGGCACCACCCCCGATGACAGCGCTTCGCTGTCGATCGGCGTCACCGACGTCAACGAGCCACCGACGGTCGCGCTCAACAATACGACGACGAGCCTTCCCGAAGATACCGACACCTCCTCCCGAATCAAGGTTGCCGATATCGTCGTCACCGACGATGCGCTGGGGACCAACGACTTGTCGCTCACCGGTGCGGACGCCGCACTGTTCGAGATCGACGGCACCGAGCTGTTCCTCAAGGCGGGCACGGTG
>JANQPT010000052.1 GCA_028285345.1 Planctomycetales bacterium | reverse complement strand
CCCGCGCGATGGCGGCGTAGAGCGTCGCCGACGGGGTCTGGCCACCGGGGGATCTCCAATACCCCTTCGCCGCCATCTGCTCGATCAGCTGTCCTGTCGTCAGCGGCTGTTTGGCTTCGGCCAACACTTTCGCCGCCGCGTCCAGGGCGCTCAGTTTCTTGCCAGGCGATTTCTGCGTGACGGTCTTTTTTGTCGCAACCCGTTTGTTGGCCTTCGTCGTTGTTCGCGACGCTTTTGAGGTCGTGGATTTCTTCTTGGCCATGATGAATTGCCTTTCCGGAATCGAGGTTTGGGTCTCTGCGGTGGCCACAGCGCCGCCGCGGACAGCGCAGTCAGTTACCTCGTTTACGCCACGTGATCCAGCCATTTGCGGCCCAGATTCCCTGAATCTCTGCAGGAATGATCGGTCGTGCCGACGTCACTCTGGGCAGAACTTGCAGAACATCTCGCGCCAAGACTCCGCCAGATCCTCGGCCGTGAGCAACTCCACTTCGTCATCGTCCAACACCAATCGCAGTTCCTCTTCCGACGGCGCAAGTCGGCAGATGTTGTCCGCGGAGAATTCCAACAACCAGCCGACGTGGTTCTGCTGCACAAGCTCGTGGCCGTCGATGTTGAATTCCTCGGTGAATTCGCGCCACGCTTGTTCGCCAATCCGGAAGCGATACGCGCTACAGTTGGCCATCGAATTCCAATACTCGTCGTGATCGGGGTCAATCATCGTGCCGCACCAGAATGCATGCAGGACCATTCCCGCGGCCTCAAGTTGCTCGTTGACGTAAATCAGGCACATGAGGTGGATCCCCAGCAGCGGGATCCGCGTGTCAGGGAACGCATACGACATTCGCGGCGCGACCTGATCCAACAGCCGGATTTGCTGCTGATCGTCGCGGCTGTCGGCGTCGAGCATCTGCACGACCCGCTCGCGACAGGAGAGAGGTGAGGAGCCAGCTGGCATGCCGGAATGCTCGCGCTGCGGAGTTACCGGCTTGCCGTCAGAATAGACGTTTTGCAGCTTGGCTTCGTCCTGAGCTGCCCGCAGCGCGGTTCGCAGGTCACCTTTCTTGAGCGCCTGCGTGAACAACATCTGCCGCTGCATCACATGCCGGCCGTACTGCTGTTTGCGATTGCGCTGCGACATCTCAGCCAGTTCGGAATGCGCCTCGTCGATATAACGTCGCAGCTGCCGGTCGCTGACGTTCCAACCCTGCTGTTGAGAGTGCTGCCGGATGTCAGAGAACTGAGCATTTGCCACCAACAGCCGCAGCACCGCCTGCACGCGCTGCTCGTATTCGATTCTTGTCGACTTAACCATTGTCGCCTCCAGTTGATGAGGTGACCACAGGTCGGTCGAGCTCGGCGCCATTTCCATCCAGCATGATTCGTTCTGCCTGCCGGCCGGTGAATGCTTCCCAGCGGCGAACGATGATGTCGCAGTAAGGCGGGTCGATTTCCATCAGAAAGGCCCGGCGATTGGTCTGCTGGCAAGCGATCAGCGTCGAGCCGCTCCCTCCGAACAGATCGAGCACATGTTCGCCTGCGCAGGTGGAATACTGAATCGCCCGCTGTGCCAGCTCGACCGGCTTTTCAGTGAGATGAATCATGACCTGCGGGCTGACCTTTTTGACCTGCCACAGGTCGCTGGCATTATTGGGCCCGAAGAAGCGGTGCGCCGCTCCCTCCTTCCACCCGTAAAAGCACCACTCGTGCGCCCCCATGAAGTCTTTGCGGGTCAGCACCGGATGCTGCTTATCCCAGATGATCGCCTGCGAGAAATAGAGCCCGTGCTTTCGTAGCTGCGGCGGATAATTCGCGCAGTTGGCATAGCCACCCCACACATAGAAGGAGTGTCCCGGCAACAAAACGCGCGCGGCGTTGCCAAACCAGGCGTCCAGTAAACGCTCGAATTCCTGCTCGCTGACGAAGTCGTTCTTGAGTGGCCGATCCTTGGCCCGCAGCTTTCGCGGCGGCGGCTCCACGTCCCGCCGCGGCTTCATGCCTGAGAAAGACGACAACCCGGCGGCGATTGCATTGTTGGAGCGTGGTGCCACGCCGACGTTGTAAGGCGGATCCATGTTCACCAGATGAATCGGAGCGCCCTGCAGCAAGCAATCCACATCTTCTGTGCGGCTGGAGTCGCCACAAAGTAACCGGTGATTCCCCAGCATCCACAGGTCGCCCGCTTGCGTGATGGCCGCGTCGGGTGGTGCGGGAACCGCGTCGGGATCGGTCAGCCCCGCTTGGCATCCCGGATCAAGCCAGACGTTTAATTCTTCGGGCGTGAAGCCGATCAGATCCAAATTGAAGTCGAACGCCTGCAATTCCAGCAGTTCCGCCGGGAGTAGTTCCGCGTCCCAACCCGACAACTCGCCTGTCTTGTTGTCCGCCAATCTAAGCGCCTTGACCTGGGCGGGTGACAATCCTCGGGCTACGTGCACCGGAACGGTTTCCTGTTCCAGCAGTCGCGCCGCCTTCCAGCGGGTGTGGCCGACGATAATCACGCCCTCCTCATCCACGACGATCGGTTGTCGGAATCCGAATTCACGAATCGAGGCGGCGACGGCTGCGACCGCCTGGTCGTTCACGCGAGGGTTGTTGTGATAGGGGCGAACATCATCAATCTTCCAAGCCTCAATCTGCATCTTAAAACACTCCGTTGCAATGGGCCCCGGCACTGCAGAGTCCTCGACAAGGCACTCGTTGCTGCAGCCGGGGCAAATCCTGATCTGGCGCATCTATCCATGCCGTGGCATGGATAGTGTTTGTTTGTTCAGATATGCGTATTCTAATGAGATGAGTGTCTTGCGCAAACAGGGATTTCGCCACCGCGGATTCTCAGCTCTGATTAGCGCCTGGATGCGGATCGGATCACCTCCGCTGGCGGCGAAGTCGAGCGAAACACTTCAGCAGGGCCGCATGTCAAAATGGGCAAAGGCGGAAAACTGTGGGGACACCAAGATTATATGTCACAAGAATCGCCGGATGCGTCCGCCACGGCGCTCCTCAGCGGCACCAAAACGCTGGAAAAACAGGGGATTTTGAAGACGTTGCTTGATATATGACCGCACCGACGCATGGTGAATCCGGACATATATGGACATATAATTCCGAGACATTCAGAGAGTCCCGAAATTCGCCCCAGAAGTGCGGAGCCTCTATTACTACCCGACCCGCCCGCCGAGCCGCTCGTGGCGGACGACGCTATCGAACACGTTCGTCGGAGATTTGGCAGTTATTGACCGCTTTGTAGGGAATGCAGATGGTGGCCGCTGACGAAACTTACGTGGTAACTTTCGATACGGGTTTTATCGGCCGTTGGCGCGAGCAGACGATTGAAGCACATGTCGCTCGGGCACGCCTCGCTCACAAGCGAAGGTATCAGTTTTTGAGGCGTCCGCCGAGGCAGACCATATTTCGCATCATCGGGATTTGTGCCGCCGTCATGGCTGCCGTGCAGATTTTGATTGGACGAGATTCAGTGACGGTTTTGTTTCTCTTGACTTGCTCATCTGTGATTCTCGTCTGCTCGTCGAACCGGTTTATCGATTGGCTCGGAAGTAACGTCGTCAACCGCGTTCGCAGCCAGATCGCCACAATATTAAGGAAATTCGCCGACGAGCTTGAAGCCAAATCGCCGTACGAAGTCCGGTTTGAGTTTCTTGGAGACGAACGTATCGTCGTCGTGGCGGGCTTGGACAAGAGGTTTACGATCGATGTCGCGAAAGCAACAACCGCCATTGAGACAGAGAACCTGTTTGTGATCTTCAGCCGATTTCGCAACCTCGGGCGTGTCGCATTCGTCGACGCCACGCAACGAGCAGTCGCCGCTGGGTTTTTGCGGCGCAGCGGCGTGGAAATCCTTTCGCTGGAGGACACATCAAGACAAGGGTCGGCTGAGGGGCGGGACGAGCGGTGAGCCGCTTGCTGTAACTCGGACTTTCTGGTGCAGCGTAGAGGAATCAGCCGGTTGATCTGTACACGTGTAGCCGCCAAAAGAACGGCTAAAACCTCAACCCTATTCCCGACGACGTGGTAGTGTCCTAATCTGAATTCTCTATGAGTCGCGTCTAATCCAGTAAACGAGAAACGCGACAAGCGCCATAATGCAAGGCAGAAACAATTTTCTGTACGTTGGATCGGCAAGAATGACATCCATCACCGCAATCATCTTGCCACCTCTTCGACTAGGTCGTCATACTCCCATAGTGGCGATGCACATCCAAACACACGCGGGTGAACGTGCGGGCTCGTCGCGGTCTTCAGATTCCGAACGCATGTCAGCAAACGTTTTCTCTAGTCTGACTGACTCAAAACCGGATTTCTGTATCAAACTTCGCCTTAAACTGAAACTCCTTCTCCCCAAAAAACTTTCTGGGCGCCAGGCCGCTTCGCCCGCTGAGCTTGTTCTCATCGATTTGCACGTCAACCACTGGACCGTTGCTAGTGACGATCGACGAGTTGTCGATCCAGGCGTTCAACGTCATCAACTTCCCTGCGGGTGAAAGTGTCAGATTGAGAAAGGGTCCGTCAGGTGAAAACATCGTGTTGGCCTCGTTTTTCTGGAGGGTCTGTTCCAACTCCTGTTGTTTTTCCGCCGAGATTTTGACGGCGGTGAGCAGCAGGACTATGCAGGGCTCGTCAGCAAACTTCGCGCGATAGGCAAAAGCGTCGTTGAACTCGATCGATGTGTCTCCCAGTTGCATCGAGCCGATTTCGCCTTCTCCAACTGTCTCGAAGTCCACTGGAACTTCGTCGATCGACGCCGCGGGAGGAGGGCCGGTCGCCCCACGACGTTCCGCAAGCGGCTCAGCATGGCGGGCGACACCGAATAGGAGCAAATGCACGAGTATCGCGACGTCACCGCAATCGGCTTCGCGAGGCAGTTCCAAGAACCCGAGTGGGTCAACGAAGCCGCG
>JANQPT010000019.1 GCA_028285345.1 Planctomycetales bacterium | reverse complement strand
CGCCAAGCTTTCGCGCGGCGTGCGTCCTCGACTCGCCGATCAATCGGCACCAAACACCGCATGCCCTCCAGGCTCAGTGCGGTGGACTCCCTATTAGTTTTTGACAATCAATTTTCAGGAAAGATCATCGCATGAAGATTTTCAATAAGTTGCGGAAGTTCGGTCGAAGCAAACCTCACAACGGCGGATGCCGCGCGAAACACAAACGTGGCCAGCTGAACTTCGAATCGGTCGAAGGCCGCGTGTTGATGGCGGGCAGCGTGTTGGATGACATGGTCTCCGACGTCGGCATGGCAGCCGTCGCCCAACAGCAATCGCAAAATCAATCCGGGCCGGTCGTGGTCGCGCAAGTCAGCAAAGCGCAGACCGGCACCAATTTCCTCCAGCCGGGCAATGTGGCCAACATCATTCACAACCAGATCGTGGCGACCGCTAAGAAATGGTTCGACGATGGGACTCCCTTCAAGTTGGCTGCGAAAGGCAAAACACCGCAGCAAATCGTCAGCGAGTTTGTCAAACAGACGACGAAAGGCTCACTGAAGGAACTGGGCCGCCAGGGCGCAGTGGAACTCACCGGACTCGACCTGGAGAAGGTTGACGCCATTATCGAAGCCGGTGAGATTGCCGTCGGCGTTGTGACGGGTGACCCGACCGCCTACTTGAACTTTGCAAAGAAGGTCGCAGGTCCGGCCTTGAAAGAAGGAGGCGAGAACCTCGCGTGGCTGAATGACATGGCCGAGAACGATCCGGGCCAACCGTGGCGCGACCCCGCCAAGACGTTTGAGAAGAATCTCAATGAAGCACTCAAAGATGCCGAATCACGCAGTGAGATTGAAGATGACCTGCAATTGGGCGGCCTGGGCGGGTATACCGATCCGTTTATTCGAAACATGGGCAACACCGGTACAGGCGGTATTGGAGAAAAGTCTGAGATGCCGGTTTCCGGGGCTGGAAACGCCGGAAGTGGAAGCTCGACGACTGGCGGGCAGTCCGGCACATCGCAACCCAACCGGGCGGATTTGCCGGTTGACATTACGCCGGAAAAAGAACCCGAGCATGCGGGCGGCTACGACGATTCGTCGAGCGCCGACAATGGGCTCATTGAGGATGAACATGGAGGAACCGATCCGGGTGGCGATGATCCAGGCCGCGGCGGTGGAGACGATCCAGGTCCCGGTGGCGGTAACGACCCGGGTCCGGGCGGCGGCAATGACCCCGGTCCCGGCGGCGGCAATGATCCCGGTCCTGGAGGCGGCGATCCGGGTGATGGTCCGGGCGGTGAGGATCCCGATCCGCTCGATTGGTATGAGCGAGACGAGAACGGCAGGTTCGTTCCCTCCCCCGCTCCGCCGAAGCAAGATGGTGGCTCTTCCAAGGACGAGCCGAACGATTTGTTACGGCAATACGACGAGGACGAGATCCTCCGTGACGACGACTCCGATCAAAATCAGAACAATGGGAATGGTACTGGAATCACTCCCATCGCCGGCAATGAGGGGAGTGACGACAACGACACCAACGATGGAAGTGGAAGCGGCGACGACGGCACTTCGGATGGCAGTAGTGCCGACACGTCGGACGGCTCCGGTGACGGCAGCCAAGGCACAGATGATGCGGGCAATGACGATGCGGGTCAAGATGACGGAGGCTACGAAGATGCAGACGGCGTGACCGGGTTCCGCCCGCCGCCGATCAGCCGGGAAGAGTTCCTGGACTCGATGTTAAAACGGGCGGAAAGCTGGACCAATCCGGCAGAACCGGGCGGCACCGGCCTCGACCGGGACGTCACGCTGGAACTGGGAGAACCGGGCAAAGATCCGCGTACGATCAATCCGGGAACGAGCGACGACGATCCGGACGAGAATGAAGACGCCGAATTCGTCCGGCCTGAAACGGGACTCGGCCCCGATCCGGCTCCGATGATGATGACGTCAGGTGGTATCTCCGGCAACACGATCAACGGTCAGAATCCGTCGAACAACGCCGATGAGATTCCGATGTCGAAGAATTGACGAAATCTCATTCGCAACTGTGTTAACGCAACCCGGCGGACCACTGGTTCCGTCGGGTTACTTTTGTGTAGCGTCAGTTCGACAACCATTACGCGCTGCGCTGCCGCCAGTAGTACTCCCATCCGGGCGCAAAGAAGCAGATGGCGGAGACAAATCCAAAAATAGCGACGGCGTAGGTTGGAAACCAAGCCATCACCGCTGCGGTTGCATAGAGCGCAACGGCCTGCACGTAAAATTTGCCTGATAAGATCCCCGCTTTGACGGTGAAGACCATTCCCGAAATCAGGCCCAATACCGGAGACAACTCGAGTACCGGCAGATCCATCAGATATTCAACGTAGTACAGCAACGTACTCGCGGCCATACTCGCGCCCCACACGTGCGCCACTTGCCGTTCGACAAAGGTGATCGGACCGGCGCGGCGGCGGAGATTCCAGAAAACGGCGGCCCAAGCTCCCAAACCCAACACCCAGGCCGCGAGGTACGGCAATCGGGATTGCACATCCTGCAACTGCATCCAATTGGTCAGCAGACACAACACGAGCAGCACCAAGCTGTGCCACATCCAGAGCAGACCCCAATTCTCCAACACGGCGGCATGGTGCGTTTCGCGAAACACGCGTCCCACAATCGCGGTGATATGCGAGGAGCGCGCGGAGATCGGCTCGTTTTTGAGAAATGCCTGCAAATCGTCACCTAAGGATTCGGCGGACTGATAGCGCAGGTCGCTCGGTTTCTGCAGGCACTTGAGCGCAATCAATTCCAAATCGGGGTCGACGGCCGGATTGAGCACGCGCGGCGGCAGCGGATCTTGCTCGAGCACCATCAACAACGTATCGACCGGCGTCGCGGCTTGAAACGGCGGACGCCCCGTCAGCATGTGATACAGCACCGCTCCAAGGCTATAAACATCGCTTGCCGGCCCGATTGTGCCGCGATTGCCGGCCGCCTGTTCGGGCGCCATGTAACTGGGGCTGCCCAAGATCGCGCCCGATTGTGTGAGACTCGCGCCGGCAGGATGCTGAGAGTCCTCAGTGCTGATCCGTTTGGCCAGCCCGAAGTCGGTGACGTGCGGCTTCCCACTGCCGTCGATGAGGATATTGGCCGGCTTCAAGTCGCGATGCAGCACTCCCTGCTCATGGGCGGCGGCGATTGCCCTGCAGACCGGCAACAACAACTCTGCCGTTTCGCGGGACGACATCGGCCCTTCCAAGAGTCGCTGCGACAAAGTACGGCCGTCGATATACTTCATGCTGAAAAAGGGCCGGTCAGCATGCTCCCCCACTTCGTACAACGGCACAATCTGCGGGTGATCCAATCGGGCGGCTGCTTCGGTTTCAGCGCGAAACCGCGCCAGATCGTTGTCCGAGGCTAACTCGCCCCGCAGAATCATCTTCAGCGCCACCGTCCGGCCCAAGCTCAATTGGCGGGCTTTGAAGACGACGCCCATCCCGCCTCTGCCGAGTTCTTGCAGTAGCTCGTAGTCGCCAAAGACCGCGCCGACCATCGAGTCGCTTGTTTGCGGGGCGGGTTCACCAGCAGGGCTGTCGATCGTTGGCTGCTGATCGAGCTGCATAAGATCGACCGCGGCCGATCCCAAATCGTCGGCGATCATGGCGGTCGTCCACAACCGCCGCAATTCATCGCCGATGTCAGGGACGTCCGCTGCAACGCGTTCAATATCGACCGGTTCGCCATCGCGCGCGCGGGTGAGCAACTGGTCGATCAATTCCGCCAAACGGGCGTCGCGTTCCTCATTCATCGTCATTTCGCGCACGGTTAGGATTTGAGTGATGTTATATTAACTCAAATCCACGAGCCGATGCGCGTACGATCGGCGATTTTCACGCGGGTCCGGTCTTCAGAAGTTGACGTGCACCGAAAACAGGATCGAATCATATTCCGAGTCGAGGGCGACGTTGGTTCCCGGAATTTGCAGGATCGGGCCGCTGATTTCTGAGCGGAAACCGTGAACATACGCCAGTGAAGCGGAGATATTCTTGGTGAGTCGTTGTGTCGCACCTACGCCGATGGTGTGCTTGATGATGCCTGGGATCTGGGTGTTGAACAGCGTCGCCACGTCCGGGACCGGGTTTTCTCCGTATGAGTACCCGATTCGCGCGGTCATAGTTTGACTGACTTGATACTGCGCGCCGACGGCAGCCGCCCAGATGCTGCTCCAGTCGACGCCTCCATCGACGACGCTTTCGCCGAAGAGCTTTGTGCGCTGATAGTCAAAATAGCGGACATCAACCGCCAGCACTGTTCGCGGGATGCCTCGGTAAGCGGTCCCGAGGGAGTAGATCTGCGGCAACGTGAGCGCTAGTTCCAACTCCTGTGCATTGCCAAACTCATCCGAGGAGTTGAAACGGAATGTTTCGTACCAGCGGGGGCTATTGTAAGAGAATCCGAAGTCCCAGCAACTGGGGGTTGAGTAAAGAGCACCGACTCGAAATCCGGCACCCCAAAACGGCCGGGAATGCGTTGCAGCGGGAAATGTGCCGTTGGCATTGCGGGGTCCGAAAAACGCGGGATCGATGCTAAGTAACATCGTATCCACCGCGGCTCCGACGCCGACCACCAGGCGATCAGTCACTTGCATCGAGACGTTTGGCGTCGTGGAGAACAGGGCTAAGCTGGCGGCTTGCGGGCCAAACCCAAGCGTAAAGGGAGGCGTGCCGCCGCCGCCGGGCGGATTTTGCGGAGTCAGGATCGGATTGGAATCGCTACCCGGAAAATTGACGGAACCTCCCACGGCTGACAGCACACCCACACCGTAGGTGAAGGGAGATTCCTCCGGTTTATACACCAGGGCGATCGTCGGCAAAGCCGACACACCGCTATCGCTGCGCGTGGTGCCCGAGCGAGTGGTCGGCGGGAAGCCGCCGAAGGATCCGGCAGGAACTGTACTCGATACGTGAGTATCGGAAATCAAGAACTCGGAGCCGAACATCACCTCTGAATTCGGCAACGCGCTCATTGCAGCGGGATTCCAGAGCAAAGCCCCGGCGGCATCCAAAGGGGCAGCTGTTGTCGCACCTCCAAAGGAGCGGCTGACGGCGCCGGCGCCTGGCAGATAGAGGCCCTGGGCTGTTGCGACATCGGCATTTGCCAATGCAACAAACAGGCAGACTAAGAAGATCAGCATTTGCCTCAACATGGCGAACTCCTCTGCATGAATTTGCGTTTGGGCAAATCAGCAATGTGGGTTCCGGCAGCGCTGGACCGCGGACTGTCAACTTTAACGGTTTGATCGATGCTATCGGTTAGACTGATTCCCCGGATCGAGCGGTTTTATGGATTGCGGCAGGAGTTCGGCACACCAATGCACGATCAAACGGGCGCATCTATTTATGTTCCCTAGACCCCCATGCGCCGACTCCCTGATCCACGGAATGTGCATCAAATGAGTCGCCGATTGGTAATCTCGTTGAGTTTGCGGATTGAGTTGAATAGCTCAAGTAGCGATGCTGGATACGAACGCTTGGATTCAAAGGTGCCACCGTGCCGGCAGACCGTCATTGGTGGAGAGCGTTTCAGCTGAAACGAGATAGACCAAGATCTCACGTCGCTGCACGATCTGCCGGGTTGACAACGGTTTGATGGAAGAAACGCTGAGTCGCGGTGGCGCAGGGAGGCAGAGAGCTGAATTGATTTGCCGCCTGATAGCAGACATTGGCGACGATTCGGTCAATATCGAACGCTTAGAGAATCTGAGTGTGAGGCGAGGAATCTGCGCGAGAAGCAATTCTTCGACTTAACCTTCTCTGTGGTTCATAGCGTCTCTCCGCCACTGCGGCTCTGCGTTTGATTGTACGGTTTGCACCGTCGTCGTCGGCCTGGGATTCATTAGGAATTGCATGAATCTGTGGCTCAAAGCTTTCGCAGACAAACTCGCTGCAAGCGCGTTCGGAGATCCGGTCGAGAAGCCACGACCCTGGAATGGCGCCCAGATGGTAGCGATTTGAGATCAGCTTGTAGATTTGGTACGCTCGCTGAATCCTGCTGCAAGAACTTGGAGGAGGTGGGGAAGATGGACGCCGAAAAGACAATCTTCAAGAAGATCATCGACAAAGAACTGCCGGCCGACATCGTCTATGAAGACGAGCTTTGTCTGGCGTTTCGCGACATCAGTCCGCAAGCACCGACTCATGTGCTGGTCATACCGAAACGGGAGATCCCTTCGGTCGCCGATCTGGAAGATAGCGATGCGGAGTTGGCGGGTCACTTGCTGCTGGTCGCCCGCGATTTGGCGCGTCAACTGGAACTCGACGGCGGATTTCGGCTCGTGGTCAATAACGGACCCGAGGCGGGTCAAACTGTCGACCATTTGCACGTGCACTTGCTTGGTGGCAGGAATCTGACCTGGCCACCCGGTTAATCATATACATTGATCGAGTCATATCGTGGGCGGCGCCGCCTCAAACTGAAATCAAGAGCGAGACGCCGCAACTCTCATACATCAAAGTTTATTGACTTATTCTCTCATTGATGCGAGGAATCCCACATGAGTACGACCAAACCGATCATCGCCGTATTGTGTGCCGGCGCGATGGGGAGCTTGCTCTGGGCGGGTGCGGCTCGCGAGGAGCCTTCCGGACAGACCATGATCTCCGCCGCACAGCGGTTCCGCAGGAACCTCAACGCGACACAGCGTGGCCAGGCCAGTTTTACCTACGATGACAAAGAACGCCTCAACTGGCACTTCATCCCCCGGGAGCGAAAAGGACTGCCGCTCAAGGATCTCGAAGGAGACACCTTAACCGCCGCGCACGACTTGATCCGCAGCGGACTCTCCGAAGCCGGCTATACCCAGGCGTTGGATGTGATGAGCCTGGAGGAAGTGCTGTACCTGATCGAGGAAGGCGACCGTGAAAAACGGCGCTCGCGGCGCGATCCCGGCAAGTATTACATCAGCATCTTCGGCACGCCCTCTGAGTTGGGCAAGTGGGGCTGGCGCGTCGAGGGACATCACCTCTCGCTGAACTATGTCATCGACGACGGAGAAGTCGTCTCCAGCACGCCCGAGTTTTTCGGCGCCAATCCTGGCTACATCAACGCCGGACCGGGCCGCGAGATCCGCGTGCTGGCCGCCGAAGAGGACCTGGTCCGCGAATTGGTCAATTCGAGCACGCCGGAACAACTGAAGAAAATCTGGATTTCGAAAGAGGCGGACCGAGACATCCGCGGCGCGGGCGAAGCCCAACCAGTGGTCACCGATCCGGTTGGATTGGCCTACAGTGAAATGAGCAAGGCACAGCGTGAGTTGCTGGTGGCCGTGATTGACGAATATCTCCGCAATATTCCCGCCGATGTCGCGCAGCAACGGCGCGCAAGAATTGAGGCGGCTGGACCACGTTTGATTTACGCGGCCTGGTGGGGCGGTCGACAGCGCAACGAGCCGCACGCCTATCGCATCCAGGGGCCGTCGTTTATTATCGAGTACAACAACACGCAAAACTCGGCCAATCATATTCACGCCGTGTGGCGCGATCTGACGGGCGATTTTGATATTCCGCTCAAGAAGAGGTAGCGACGCCTGGGATGATCGGCTAATGATTTGCGTGTTGCGTCGCAACCCACGAATGATCCGGCAGCCCGCAGTGCTCCCCGGCAACGGAAAGCAAGTTATTTGAGGGAGTCCAGGAATTGGGAGGGCGAAGCTCCTGCTGAGCCGCATTTTTGAGAACGTGTTCGGCTCGGCGGGAGCCTCGCCCTCCCAAAATACGCTTTATTTGGTGATTCGAATTCCCGGACGGCCTCAGTTATCTACCTATCGACGGACCCTACTTTCTACTGAGGTCTGCTCATGAGCCAAGCGGTCAGCCAGACGTTGGAAGCGGAATATCGCGAGACATTTCCGGTTTCGGCGGAGTTGTATCAACGCGGATGTGCGAACTTCCCCAGCGGGGTGACGCATGACGGCCGCTATTTGGAGCCGTTTCCCGTCTACGTCAATCGCGCGGGCGGATCACACAAGACGACGGTCGACGGGCCGGAGCTGATCGACTATTGGATGGGGCACGGTGCTCTGCTGTTGGGGCACGGGCATCCCGCGGTCGTCGACGCCGTGCAAAAACAGGCCGCACTGGGCACCCACTACGGAGCGTGCCACGAACTGGAGCTGAATTGGGCGGATTGGGTGATCAAGCTGGTCCCCAGCGCGGAAAAGGTCCGCTTCGTCAACAGCGGCACCGAAGCGACGCTGATGGCGCTGCGGATTTCACGGATCGTCAGCGGCAAGACCAAGGTGATCAAGTTTGCCGGGCATTTTCACGGCTGGCACGACGGGTTGATTCCCGGCGCCGACGCCCCGCACGACGTCGCGAGCTACGCCATGCCGGGCGTGACGGACGGCGTGATGGGCGACTTGGTGATTGTCCCGCCCAATGACTTGGCGGCGGTGGAACGCGCGATCGACGAACAGGACCCTGCCTGCGTTTTCGTCGAGGCGACCGGCGGGCATTTTGGCACCGTGCCGGTGCGGGGCGAGTTCCTCTGCGGCTTGCGCGAGTTGACTGCCAAGAAGGGCGTGATCCTGGTGAGCGACGAGGTGATTACCGGTTTTCGCGTCCACCCGGGCGGGTCTCAAGGGTACTACGGTTTCACACCCGATCTGACGACAATGGCGAAAATTCTTGCCGGCGGGCTGCCGGGCGGAGCTTTGGCGGGCCGCGCGGATCTGATGGACGCGCTGCAGTTCGACAATCAGCACGGCAAGAAGATGAAACACCCCGGCACGTTCAATGGCAATCCGCTCTCCGCCGCAGCCGGGACCGCGGCGCTGGAAATCGTCTCCACCGGTCAGCCGTGCGACCATGCGAATGAAGTCGGCCAGCGGCTCCGCGCGGGCATTAACGAAGTCTTCACCCGCAAGAGCGCTCCCTGGGTCGCCTACGGCGAATTTTCGGCGGTCAATATCCTACCCAACTATCACGGGCCGCGTCCCGACGGTGATGAGTTCATCCCGCACGAAAATCAGCTGGAATTGCTCGACGTGTCGCAGGACCGCCGGCTGACGTGCGCGTTTCGGACCGCGCTGTTGCTGGAAGGGGTCGATTACTTCGGCTGGAAGGCGATGACCTCTGCCGCCCATACCGATGAGGACGTCACCCGCACAATCGACGCATTCGACAAAATGATCGACCGCTTGCGGGAAGACGGCCTGTCGGAGTGATCCGAACGGTATGTTAGGGCGTTGTGAAAGTTGAGGAACAGTCCCTTGGTGGGATTTCAAACACGCGATTCGTGGTTAAAATCTCATTTCGCCAGCGACTCTGTCCTCCCCGGCTCCACCACGTACTCCACAGACCGAATCGATGCCGAATCTGACCTGCCCTGCCTGCGCCAGCGATCTTGATGACGATTTTTTCGAGAGCAGCGGGCGATCCGAGTGCCCGTTTTGTGGAGTGGAACTGTCACAGCTTTCGAGGCCTGCGCCTGCGACGGATGCGGGACAGGAGCAAGTACTGCTTCCGCCCGTTCCGCCCAAAAGCATCCTCGAAGTCGTCGAAGCGACGCCGCAGCGGCGGGTGTTTTACATTCCCGGCGGGCGGGCGGCGAGTATCGGTTGTTTCGCGCTGGTCTGGAACGGGTTCATGACGGTCTTTACCGGAATGTTCGTCGGTGCCATGATCAACGCGAACGAAGATTGGCGCACGATCCTGGGAGTTTTTGCGTTTATCAGCTTGTTCTGGATCATCGGTCTCGGCTTGGCGATCTGGTGGATCAAAGCCAAGTTTGAACGGCTGTTTCTGCTGCTCGAACCGCAGCGTCTGGTGATTCAGCGCGTGCTGTTCGGCCGCAAGAAGATGAAGACGATCAATTTGACGTCCGGCTCGCGGGCGGAATTGGTCGAGTCCTACAAGGAAAACGACAATCCGGTCTACCGCATCGAAATCGAGGGCCAGGAGAAGACCGCGAAGTTCGGCACGGCACTCAATCGGGATGAAAAGAACTGGCTGGTCGACCGCATCAATGAGTTTCTGCATCCCTATCCGGACAAAGATGCCCCCGCCGAGCCGCCCAAGTTTTGTTCCAGTTGCGGCGCACGCTTGGACCCGCTCGATCCTGACGATACGGAAACCTATTGCCAGGACTGCGGCCACCGCATTTCGCTTTCCGCCCCTGGTGCCACAAGCGCCGCGGTGGAGGAGGACCTCGACAGCGCGGAGATTCCGCAGCCGCCGGAAGTCACCATCTTGGAGCAGACCGACGACCATTTGCGATTCTCGCTGCCGAGCTGCGCGCATCCGTTCGCGGGGTGGATTATTCTCGGTGTGACGATAGTCTTCAGCGGAATCTTTCTGGCGGTGGCTTTGGGCCAACTCTTGCCGGCGGACGAAGTCAATTTGTTCGACGCGCTGTTTGCGGTTCCATTTATGTTGGGTGGCTTGATCCCAATCAGTTTCGGCCTGTTTTTCATTCGCGGCCGGATCACCGTCGATTTGACGCCGGAACGACTCAAGGCCCGCTACCATTTGGGACTGTTGGGCCGCAGCAAGAGTGCCCCGACCACGGAGATCTCGCGAGTCAAATTAGCGGACGCCAGCGAGGAGAAGTCCCGAATACGCGGCGGACACCATCAGTCGGGCCCATCCGACGCGGGAGCCTGTGTCGTCCAATCCGGCGACAAATCGATCCCGCTGACACTGATCCATCACAGAGACACCGCCCGGTTTGTGACGCAACTGGTGCGGCGGCAGTTACGACGGATGGGGGTTGAGCTCGCCCATGCCTAAGTTACTCACGCTGTCTAGTGCTTTGTCAAACTCAACAATAGGGGTGCCACTGGCTCCGCCAGTGCTTCATTAGTATCTGCGGCACTGAGACTTGCACTGGCAAAGCCAGTGGCACACAACCCCAGAAATTAAACCTGACAAACCATTAGTGCCTTCATCTGAGCTCGGGGAGGCAGTCGCCGATGCCGGAAACTTTTCCCGTCAAATGTCTGAGCTGTGAAAATGTCTTCGATTGCCCGTTGGAGCTTGAGGACGAACGGGAATTGTCTCCCTGTCCGCTCTGTGGGTTCGGCATGACGATGACCTGCGCGGCGGACTTGCAGTTGCCGCAACCTGCTGAAGTGACAATTGAAGAGCAGACACCCCAGCGTCTGCGAATTCGTATGCCGGAATGTCTGCGAGGTTCCGAAGGGCGGCTTTTCGGATTTGCCATGCCGATCATTGCCGTGGTCCCCCTTGCCGTTGGCGTGTGGGGAACCGCTTACGAATACATGCACGGCGACTTTTTTGAAATGGGTTTTGCTCTCATTGCAGTTGCCTGCGGGCTGACTGTGATCGTCATGTCGATCGCCAGTCTGTTTACTTCGATCACGTTGGAAGTGACAGACAAGTGCGTGGCTGTGGAATCCCGACTGGGACGTTGGATGATTCGACGTGAATACCCCGTTCCGGGTTTTCGCGACGTGTTCATGAGATCGCCCAAACGGAGATTCGCACTGTTTCGCAGCACTGATTGCGTCGCCTGCATCAAGACTCAATCGAAAACGATCAAGCTGGCCGACGCGCGCCATCCCGAACCGGCCCGCTACGTCACGCAGTTGATCCGGCAACAACTCATCTTCATGGAGAACGACCTCTGGTAGGTCGGACGCAATCTCCGCGCGGAAAAAACGGAATCAACCGCCCGGACAGCGTGAATCTCGATCCACGTCTTGCGTTTCCTCTGTTAGCGGGATCAATTGTCCCATCCTCGCAGGGCGATTCTTTCCGGTTGGAGGAGATAGGGCAGCGTGTCGGCAATGAAACTGAACGTACGGCCCAGGAACCTGACCTACCCCATCCAGTGTGACGCCTGCGGCGACATCTTCGACGTCGCGGCGGACGCCGGCGAGCGGACCGCTTGCCCGATGTGCGGCCATTTGGTGCTGGTCGCTGCGGCGGAGGGTTTTGAGCTTGAATGTCCGGAGGAGGTTGTCATTGAGGAGGCACGTGACAGTTGTCTGCGGCTTCGTTGGCCATCCGGGCGGAACGCCAAGAACCTTGGCGTCTTTTTCATCTTTTACGGCACCGCAGGCATCGGATTTGGACTCTTTCTACTGGCATGGTGCACTACGACCGGCCTCGAATGGAACACAGTGCGTGTCTCGTTTCTGATAGGCTTTCTTGTCGGCGGAGCAGGATTTGTACTTGTTGGACTCATGGGATGGAAAGGAATCCGTTCGATCGAATTGACACCGGAGTGCCTCATCGAGCGGATCAGATTAGGCTCTGCGATTCGATTCAGCTGCCGATTTCAACTCGAATCAATTCAGTTCGTAGGTTTTGAGGCGAAGTCCAACTATTTTCGTATTCGCCTCGGATACTGCTCACATTTCTGGACGCTGCATATGGCTGAGGAAGCGGAGAGACCGCGTTACATCACCCACGTTCTCCGCCGGCAGCTTGCGCGCATGAGCGGCGAGTCGCAAGTGCCCGCTGTCGCTACCGGCACGCCAAATTTGACCGCCTGACCGCGTTGTTATGGCCGAAACCTACCCCATCCAGTGCGACGCTTGCGGCGACATCTTCGACGTCGCGGCGGACGCCGGCGAGCGGACCGCCTGTGCGATGTGCGGCCATTCGGTGCTGGTCGCTGAGGCGGAGGAGTTTGAGCTTGAATGTCCGACGGGGCTTGTCATTGAAGAATCGACTGACAGTTGTCTGCGACTCCGCTGGCCACCTGCACGGGGGGACAAGATGTTTGGAGTCTACTTCGTTTTGTACGGCATCACAGGCATCGGACTTGGTCTCTTACTACTGACCACGATGATGACGAATACCCTCGAATGGAACACGGCACGGGTCTTACTTCTCATTGACGCTCTTGTGGGCGGGCCGGGGTGCATTCTCGTTGGACTCATCGAATGGAAAGGGTTCCATTCGATCGAACTAACGCCGGAGCGCCTCACCCGGCGGCTCAAACTGGGTTCTGTGATTGGATTCAGGTGGCGATACTCTCTTGAATCAATTCAGCGGGTGCTGACTGCTGAGAAGTCCAACTATTTTCATGCTCACCTACGATACCGCTCAAAGATCCGCACGTTGGACATGACTAACGACCCGGAGAGACCGCGTTACATCGCCCACCTCCTCCGCCGGCAGCTCGCACGGATGGGAATCGCGGCGTCGACCTGAGCTGCAATTGAAATCGGGTGGGGCGGCGTATAATGGGTGTGGCGGCCAACCGCCGCGCTACATCCAGCATCGAGAGACGCCCGCGCCGCGATGATCGAGACGTTTCCCATTCAATGCACCGCTTGCCACGACATCTTGGATGTCTCTGTGGACGTCGATGTAAGCATGCCACAGGTCTGCCCGATGTGCGGTGCGGAGATCTCCGTCCCTCAGGCGGAGGACTTTGAGCTTGAATGCCCCGAAGTATTGTTGCGGATCGAAGAGCTCACGCCGACCTGCCTGCGGCTTGTCTGGCCAGTCGATCTCGAATGGCCGACGCCAAGAGTTGCTGGAACAGGTCTGGTGTTTTACGGCATTCTCTCACTCAGCATGGGCTTTTCACAGATGCTGTCGGGATTTGGGGGAGATGCCGATGAGACGCTCTCAATCGTTTTCTTTCTAGGACTCGGACTGCTTTTGGTGTCGCAGGGATTATTCTTGTTGAAGGGTTTCTATTCAATTGAATTGTCTCCGGACTATCTCCGCCGCGGTTTCCACATCGAAACGGTTCGATACAAGCGGCGTTGGCGGGTTCACTCGATTCGTCGCGTGTATATGGAGCAGACGAAGTGCTATCATGTTTGCGTGACGTATCGATCAAAAACTCGGGTGCTGCACAGTTCCAAGCAGCCGGACACACCCCGCTACATCACCCACCTCCTCCGCCGACAACTCACACAAATGGGGCACCCATTGAATAATGGCCGACGTTGAGGACCAGCAACGCGATGATCATGTCCTCGCGCGGCCGGTTGGGTCCGGCATGCTCATCTTGGCGCTGCCGGTGCTGATCGAGCAATTGCTTAGCTTCGGCGTGGGGATGGTTGATACCTATCTGGCGGCAATGAGCGCCGATGCGACCACGGCGGTCGGGTCGGCGGCGTATGTCGGTTGGCTGGCGTCGCTGATTATTTCGTTTATCGCCACGGGCACCACCGCGCTCGTCTCCCGGCACTGGGGTGCGGGCGAACGCCACACGGCGAATGTCGTCGCCAATCGCTCGATCGCCATGGCAGCCGTGATGGGGGTGCTGGTCTTTAGCCTGGTTTACCTCGGCGCGCCGCTGTTCGCCGACATGCAGAATATGGACGGCGAGACCTACGGCATCGTCGTCCGCTATCTGCGGCTGGATGGGATCGGGTTGATCTTTACCAGCATTACACTCGTCGGTGCCGCGGCGCTTCGCGGGTCGGGGGATATGCGGACGCCGATGATGATCCTCGGCGTGGTCAACGTGCTGAACGTGATCGTCTCCTGGACGCTCGTGCATGGAGCGGGCCCGTTTCCCGCGCTGGGGATTGACGGGATCGTTGCGGGGACAGTCGTCGCCCGTTTCAGCGGGGGGATGCTGATGCTTCTGGTCCTCGCGCGGGGTCGCGGCGGGCTGCAATTGCATCGCCGCGAGTTACATCTCCAGGGCTCGGAAGTGACTCGCATCATGCGAATCGGACTGCCGGCGGCGGCTGAAGGGATCATCATGTGGTCGGGCAATTTCTTGTTCTTAATGATCGTTGCTCGGCTGGCGGGAGAGGGTGAATTCAGCAAACCCTATTTCGCCGCGCACATGATCGGTATTCGCGTGGAGGCGTTGACCTACCTGCCGGCGGTCGCTTGGGGGCACGCGGCGGCGACGATGGTCGGCCAATCGCTCGGCGCCGGCGATCCGCGGCGTGCCTATCGTGCGGGACAAACGGCCGTGTTGCAGTGCGGATTGCTGGCCGCCGCATTGACGCTTGGGTATTACTTTGGTGCGGAGTGGATCTACAACGTGCTGACGCACGATGCCACCGTACGCGAGATTGGCGTTCCGGCGTTTCAGTTTATGGCTTTGTTCCAGATTCCGCTTACGATGTCGATCATCTACGTGCTGGCATTGCACGGCGCGGGCGAGACGCGGTATCCGTTGTTGTTCACGATGATCGGCGTCATTCTCGTGCGGGTGCCGCTGGGGTATCTGTGCGGCATTGTCTTACAAGGCGGACTGATCGGCGCTTGGGTCGGCATGAACGCCGACGTCACAGTGCGAGCGGTGTTGCTGTTCGTGCGATTCACCTGGGGCGGCTGGCAGACGACGCGTGTGTAACCAAGCCGACGGCTCTGCCGTCGTTTTGCGAATCATGATAGTCGGCTCAACGTGCGCCGTCGGTGACGGGATGCCGGTCGAACGCGACGGCAAGCCGTCGGCTTGGTTTTTGACGGCGACTTGCCGCTTATCCTCCGCTGACGGCTTGGGCCATGATCTCTTCTTCGGTCCAATCGGACGCGTTGCGAATCTCGCGCAAGCGGCCGCGGGACATGACGCCGACGCGGTCGCAGACGGCCAGCAACTCGGTCAAATACGAACTGACGAAGATCACCGCTTTGCCCCCCGCTGCCAGTTCGCCCATCAAGCGATAGATCTCCGCCTTGGTACCGACGTCGATGCCCCGCGTCGGTTCGTCCAGCAGCAACACGTCGGCCTGTTGATGCAGCACGCGGGCGAGCGCGACTTTTTGCTGGTTGCCGCCGGAGAGTTCCGAGACCGCCTGGTCTTGTGAATGGGCTTTGATCCGCAACCGGGACATCCACTCACTGACCGCGCGCCGCCGGCGGGGCAGGTTCAGCCATCCCAGCGTCGCGTATGGTCCCAGCCGGCTGTAGGTCGCGTTGTCGGCAATTGAACGGTTTTGCGCCAATCCCTCGACCTTACGGTCTTCCGAGACCAGGCCGAGGCCCGCGCGAATTCGCGCGTGTGGTGAATGAGCGGGGGAAAACTTGTCGAGTTTCACTTTTCCGTTGCGAACCGGATCGAGCGCGAAGAGGCAGCGCAGCAATTCGGTCCGTCCCGCGCCGACCAGACCGGCGATGCCGAGAATCTCGCCGCGCCGTAATTCAAGGGAGACGTCAACCGGACTGGCGGCTCCGCTCAGTTTTTCGAGTGAGAGGATCGTCTCGCCCGGTTGGTGCGGAACGGCGGGAAACAGTTCCTCGACACTGCGCCCGACCATCTTTGCAACGATTTGGGCATCGGAGGTCTCAGAGAGTTCGCCATGCCCGACCGCCGTCCCATCACGAAGCACGGCGTATTCGTCACAAACTTCGCGAATCTCTTCCAGAAAATGGCTGATGTAAACAATGCCGATTCCCGACGCTTTCAGCTTGCGGATCACTTCAAACAGCTTCACGACATCCTGCCGCGTGAGCGAACTGGTCGGCTCGTCAAAGACAATCACCTTGGCATCGGACACTAATGCCCGGGCGATCTCCACCAATTGCTGCAGCGCAATCGACAAGTTCCGCACAGGAACGTCGGGGTGCAGACCGGGATGCCCCAACAGTTCCAGCACGTCATGCACCAGCGGATGTTGGCGGCTGCGCTGCAGGATGCCCGCCCGCCGTTTCTCCTGGCCGAGCATGATATTGTCTTCGACACTCAAGTCGGGGGCGAGATTGAGTTCCTGATAAATCATGCTCACGCCTGCCAGCCGGGCGTCGTTGGGCCCACTTGGTTCGTACTTTTTGCCGGCGATGCGCATGCTGCCCGAATCGGCGGCATGCGCGCCGCTGAGGACCTTCATCAGCGTGCTTTTTCCGGCGCCGTTTTCTCCGATCAACGCTAGCACCCGCCCGGCATGCACGTCGAGCGAAACGTTCTTAAGCGCCTGCGTCGCGCCGAAACGCTTGGAGATTCCGGACATTTGTAGCAGTGGAGTGGTCATCTGCACGACAATTAGAGTCTCGATCGCTCTTGCGATATCAGTTACCGAATATCGAAACCGCAGAATCGAAAGTTGGGAATCGACTCCGCGATGGTTGCTTATTCTATAGTAACGGCTCTCTGGCCGGTGAACAGCACTAGGCAGCGGTCCTGTTCGGAGCGATTGACTCTTGCTGTGCAGCGTGCGACAGTGGCCATTGCTCGAAATGCGAATATCTTGCCAAGATTACCGGAGCAGCACGTCCGCTGAAATCGATCGTGCGGCGCGAGTCTTCTGCACGTTTCGATCGACAGGAACCGTCGCTGCGACTGCCAGATGATAGAATTGAATGACTGGAGACAAAAATGGACTATCCTCTCGACCGCCGCATGTTTCTACAACAATCCGCCAGTCTGCTCGCTGCGTCGACGGCGACGGCTTCGGCGCTGGCTGCGGAAGACGGTCCGGCAAAGAGCGCCTCAAAAAGGCACCTCCGCAAGGCCGTTAAAATCGGCATGGTGGGCGGACAACGATCGATGCTGGAGAAGTTCCAACTGGTCAAGGAACTCGGTTTCGACGGCATCGAACTGAACAGCCCCAATGACTACGACCGCGACGAGGTCATCGCCGCGCGTGACAAGACCCGACTGCCGATTCACGGCGTCGTCAATTCCGTCCATTGGCGCGACACGCTTTCCGACCCGAATCCTGCCGTTCGCGCCCGCGGATTGGAAGGCCTAAAAACGGCGCTCCGCGACAGCCACCGATTCGGCGGCACATCCGTCCTGCTCGTTCCGGCCGTGGTCAATAAGCAGGTCAGTTATGCGGACGCCTACCACAGATCGCAAGCCGAGATCCGCAAGGCATTGCCTTTGTCGGAAGAACTGGGAATCAAAATCCTGATCGAGAATGTCTGGAACGGGTTTCTGCTCAGTCCTCTGGAAACGGCGCGCTACATTGACGAGTTCGACAGCAAGATGGTCGGAGCATATTTCGACGTGGGCAACGTCGTCAATTTCGGCTGGCCGGAACAGTGGATTCGAATTCTCAACAAGCGGATCGTCAAACTCGATATTAAGGAATACAGCCGCAAACTGCGCGACAAGTCGGGGCCGTACGCCGGATTCCGCGTCAAGCTGGGCGACGGCGATTGCGACTGGCCGGCCGTCATGCGGGCACTGGACGACATCGAATACGAAGGTTGGGGCACCGCCGAAGTTTCCGGCGGTGATCGCGACAGACTCGCCGATATCGCCGCTCGCATGGATCGCATTTATGCCATGTAGCGAAGCTTGCCGGCTGCCGCGTTCGGAATCAGAAGTCACCACCGTTCAGATTCAGTTATAAGACAGCAATTTTTTATCTTAATCTTGAGCCGTTGCTCAAATTCCATTAGCACACTTTACAACCTCTCTCGATCGGCGGAAGAACGACGCCTACCCCAATTCATCTTACAATAGCCGGTTGACAAGTTTCAAAGTTCCCGCCGGGATTCTCGGCAATTTCGAAGTACCACGTCCCAAAACCAATTGCCCTCACTTGACGACAACACAGCACAACTGTCTGTCGTTTCCGGGCGCAGGTTTTGAACCGATCCCTCCATTAAGGAGTCTCAGCAAATGCGGCTGACACTCGCCATCCTGATACTCGCCGTCCTCCCCTCTTCATCCCTGCATGCTCAGGTTCGGGAATCAACCTATGAAGCCCTGATCGACGACGAAGTCTTCGTCCGCAGCGGTCCTGGCCGCAACCACTATCACACCGGCAAACTCGGCCGGGGGGATCGCGTAACGGTGCATCGCCGCGAGCCGGGCGGCTGGCTGATGATTTCACCGCCCGCCGGCAGCTTCGATTGGATTGCCGCTGACAATATTGAGGTCAATTCCCAACCTACGGCCAATCGGCCGGGTCAGGGAACGGTTCTCGTCAACAACTCCGTTGTCTGGATCGGCAGCGAAATCGAAGAAGAGAGCCGCGATATTTGGCATGTGACGCTCGCGCGGGGCAAGCGTGTTGCGATTCTTGGCGAGAAGGTCTTCAACACGTCTCAAGGTGCGCGGCGGTACTACAAAATTCAGCCCCCTGCGGGAGACCATCGCTGGATCCTGGGGCAATTTGTCAGACGGATCGACGCTGACTCAAAACAGGTCGACCCATTCGACATGCCCTACGAAGGGGGCGACTTGCCGTCGCCCGACCGCCGTCAAAAGCGGCAGCGAAAACGCGCGCGCGACTTGTGGGCTGAGCAGGACCATGAGACTGGTTACGATGATCATGATCAGCGAGACGGCGGCGAGTTGAAACGCCGCAGAATGGTCCGCACGACGACCCCCAAGAGCGACTCGGGCGGCAAAGGCTCAATTCGGACCGGGCCGTCTCAAGAGGAACTGCAGGACGATCGTGTTCGCATTTCCAAACTCGATGCCCGTTTCCGGGAAATCCTCCGTAGTGAAACGTCGCAGTGGGACTTTCGCACGCTGGAACAGGACTACAAAAACCTTCAACGCTCCGCCGCGCACGACGCGATCCGCCGCCAAGTCAATCTGCGGCTCCGCAAGGTGGCGCAGTACAAAAAAATCCAAGCCGAACATGATGAATTCGTTCGATTGACGCGGGAATCGGATGAGCGTGAGGCACAGATCTTATCGCTCCGGTCTCAAGCACAAACAGGCGGGCGACAACAACCGACGCGGCGGCGGTTTTCCGGCGCTGGCATTATTCAACGTTCGATCGGCGCCCCCCGCGGTGCTCCGGTCCACGCTTTGGTGGCGCCCGGCGGGCGTGTCCTCGCCTATTTGCAGGCGGCTCCCGGCATCAATCTTGACCGCTATCTTGGCCGGGCGATGGGCCTCAACGGTCCTCGCACCCACCGCCGCGAATGGGGCACCGACCACATCATTGTGGAAAAGCTGACGCCCGTGCGGCTCAAAACGCAGTCACAGCCGTAGCACACGAAGCGGAGGGCACGGCAGTTTGGGCTGCCAAAGCGACTCGCTTTGGTTAGAATCGATGGAGACGCGGTCGCCGACATTCATCGGCGCGCGTCTCCATTTTTCTTGCACAGATACGCCCAACATCTGCTGGAGCAGCACAATGACGCCCGCGACGCCTCGATCATCCTCGACAGGACGCGACGCCTTTTGCGGCCGCACCCGCCGCGAGTTTTTTTGGCAATCGGGCGCCGGATTTACCTCGGTTGCGCTAAGTGGGCTGTTGAGCGGAGACGGGTTCTTCCGAAACTCGGCCTCCGCAGCCGGCGGAGCGGCGATTACGGAGAATCCGCTGGCGCCCAAGCCGCCGCACTTCGCGCCCAAAGCAAAGAGCGTGATCTTCCTGTTCATGTACGGCGGGCCGAGCCACATTGATACGTTTGACCACAAGCCGTCGATGATCGGCATGGACGGCAAGACGGTGAAGGTCAAAACCTTCGGCCGTGGCGGTCACAAGAACGAGGGCCGCATCGTCGAACCGCGTTGGAAGTTCAAACGGCACGGCGAATCGGGCCAATGGGTTTCGGAGTTGTTTCCGCACCTGGCGACCTGTGTGGACGACATCGCGTTCTTGAAGTCGATGATGGCCGACTCGCCGATTCACGGGTCGGCAATGCTGATGATGAATTCCGGCCGCATTCTCAGCGGCAGCCCCGCGCTAGGGTCGTGGCTCAATTACGGATTGGGCACGGTCAATGAAAACCTGCCCGGTTTTGTGGTGATGCTCGATCCGACCGGCGGACCGATCAGCGGCGCCAAGAATTGGTCCAGCGGCTATATGCCCGCCACTTATCAGGCGACCGTCATGCGTTCCAAGGGAGCGCCGATTCTCGATCTCGTTCCGCCGAAAGGCATGACCCGCGCCGCGCAGCGAGAGTTATTAAACGCGCTGAACGAAACCAACAGAGCGCATCTCGCCGACCGCGCCGGCAACAGCGATCTGGCCGCCCGCATTGCCAGCTACGAACTCGCCTTTAACATGCAGCGGCACGCGCCCGAAGCGGTTGACCTTTCACAGGAGACCGCTGAGACGCAGAAAATGTACGGCTTGGACAACGAGCGAACGCACGACTTCGGCCGCCGCTGCCTATTAGCCCGCCGGCTGGTGGAGCGCGGCGTGCGGTTTATTCAGCTCTACTCCGGCGGCAACCATAACGACAACAACTGGGACGCCCACGGCGATCTCGAAAAGAACCACAACTATCATGCGTTTAACACCGACCAGCCGATCGCGGCGCTAATCAAAGACCTCAAGCAGCGGAGCCTGCTGGACGAGACGCTGATCGTCTGGGGCGGCGAATTCGGCCGGCAGCCGACCGCCGAATACGCCAAAGGGAGCGGCCGCGACCACAACGCCTACGGCTTCACGATGTGGATGGCCGGCGGCGGGATCAAGGGTGGCCAAAGCGTCGGCACCACCGACGAACTCGGCTCCGCCGCGGTGGACGACCCCCTGCACGTCAAACAACTCCACGCCACCATCCTGCACCAAATGGGCCTCGATCCGAATAAGCTGTCGTACTTCTACGGCGGATTGGATCAGAAGCTCGTTGGCGTGGAAGAGGTCGAGCCGATTCATCAGGTGATTTGAGCGGCAGCGGCGGTACGTCGTCCAACCCTATCTTCCGCATTGATGTGCCTATTGCGATGACACGACAAGAACTGGCCGCCGCTATTTTTAAAACATCGCACCTCACGGGCAGCTTTCGCTTGCGTTCGGGCCAGTTCTCCGATCATTACTTTGACAAGTACCGTTTCGAGTCGGACCCGCAGTTACTCAAACAAATCTGCCTTGGCATGCGCGAGCTGATTCCCGCGGATGTTGACATGCTTGCGGGGCTGGAATTGGGCGGCGTGCCGATTGCGACCGTGCTCTCACAATTGACCGGCTTGCCGACGCTATTTGTTCGAAAAGCCGCCAAGGAGTACGGAACCTGCCAAATCGCTGAAGGCGGCTCCATTGACGGCGCCCGATTGCTGATTGTGGAAGACGTGATTACCTCCGGCGGACAGGTGCAACTCTCAGCGGCTGAACTCCGCGAGCGCGGAGCCGTTGTCACCGATGCAATTTGCACGATCGACCGCGAGCAGGGAGGTCGTGAAAAACTCTCATCAGCAGGAATTCATCTGCAGGCACTGTTTCTCGCCTCGGAACTTGAAGACAGTCAGGCAGATTCCCGGGAATGATCCCCTCGACGCGACAGGCTACCTGCAGAGATTTGGAAATGATGCTGCGACCGATGATGAGATACCTAGTTCTTTTGTCAATTCTCTGCACGCCCTGCCTTTCCACCGCTCAAGCCGCATCGCCACCCCTTCTCATCCGAGACACGACAATCTTCGACACCTCCACCGGCACGATGTTGCCGCAGCGGTCGATCCTCATTCGCGGTGACAAGATCGCCGCGATCGGCACGCCGCAGCAACCGTTGGAGATTCCCGGCGGCGCTACTGTTATTGATGGTGCGGGCAAATACGTCATTCCCGGCCTGATTGACGCACACGTCCATCTCGTACACCTTGCCGACCGCACGCACGTGACGGGGGATGAGTTCTTGCCATTATTCCTGGCCGCAGGCGTGACGACGGTCCGTAGTGCGGGAGACGCGATCGTTGCGGAGGCCGGCGTGGCGAATTTTGCGGCGGCGAACCCTGCGCATTGTCCGCGCGTGTTCTTGGCCAGCCCGCTGATCGACCGCGATCCGCCGTTTCACCGGGACGTCGGTTACGCTCTCACCGAACCTGCACAGGTCGCCCCGTTTGTGGCGGATATGGCGCAGTGGAACGTCACCACCTTAAAAATCTACGTCGGCACGCCGCGCGATGTCGGTCTGGAAGTGATCAAGCAGGGGCATCGCCGGGGGATGAAAGTCACCGGCCACTTGGGACGCTACACGGCCCAGCACGCCGCCGCGGACGGCATCGACTGCCTGGAGCACATCTGGTCGGTGTTTAATTACAGCATCCCCAGCGAGGTCACCAAGAATCCCCACCATCGCGCCGATCTCGATCTCAACAATCCGAAGTGCCAACAACTCATCGAACTGCTGGCGAACCGCCAGGTGGCGGTCGATCCCACCTTGGTCGTATTTCGCAACATGATTTATCTGCACGACCTGGACGAGGTGCAACAACATCCCGACATGAAGCAAGTACCGCAGCGAATGCGGCGCTATTGGGACAGCTATCGGGCGGGACGCAATCTCAAGCCGGACACCCGCGACGTCCGCCGCCGTGAGATTGCCAAGTATCAAGAATTGACCGGCATGCTGCACCGCGCCGGCGTGCCGATTTTGGCCGGGACGGACACTCCCGAACCGTTCGTTCCGCCCGGGTTCTCGTTGCACCAAGAGTTAGAGATGCTGGTGCGGTCTGGGCTCTCACCGGCGGACGCTCTGATTGCCGCGACGATCAACAACGCCCGAATTCTGAACCAGGAACAACAGCTGGGCAGTATCGCACCCGGTAAACTGGCCGATCTGGTGATCCTGACCGCCGACCCGACCAAAGAGATTCGCAACACACGGAAAATCGAGAACGTCATTCGCAGCGGAGTTGTCGTCAAACCGAACAAGCTTCTCAAGCTGGTTCCGCGCGAATAAACAGCTTGCGTCAGACGAAGTCCCAAACTTTGGCCGCCCGGTCAGAGTATTCTCACTTCCGATTCGAGAGCCAGCGATTGACGTTTCGGTATGACGAGGCGGCGTAGTAGAATCGCACGATTTCCTCGTACTTGTCGTAACCCGCGTCGCGCTTGCCCATCCGAAACGCGGCACGGGCTTCGTTGATCAATTTCTGCGCCGAATCGTCGTGCTGTGCGCGGAGTGCGTTGAACTCCTGCATCACTTCGCGGGCGGCGGGTGCAAACTCAAAATCGTCGCGGTAAGCCAGGAACTCGTCGATCCATGGGCCGCCTGAGCCGCTGCGGATCTTCGGCAAGAATTTGGCGGCACCGGCACGCGCCTCCGCGTCGATCTTGCGCGACATGCGTTCGAGCCGCGCCTGCTTGGTGTCGTTGATCTTGTCCGGTTTGAGAGCACCGGCACGGTTCAGCGCGGACAGGGCGTCACGATATCCGCCCTGCTCTTTCATCCGCCGCTCGGCGAAGTCGAGCAACTGAGCCGCATCATCCGACGTCTGCGATTCGAGCCAACGGATCGCTTTCCCAACGGGCAGGAGTGCGAACCGATGGCCGGCTCGCGAGTTGTCCGCAAAAAAGCGGAAGGCCGGCCACCCGGCTTCGCCGAAGAGAACCGCCGCGTATTCGCCGGAATCGAAAGCGACCACTCTGTCGGTCTTTCCGTGTATAATCGCCAACGGTACCGATCTCTGGGCGGCGCGCAGCGGTTCATCGGTATAGGCGCTCGGCTCACATTGGAAGATGACCCCTGCCGAGATCGGAAAGGCGCCCGCGATCTTCTCGGGAAAATTCATCAACAGGCTGTACGTCAAGAAGCCTCCTTGAGAATGGCCGCCGACAAAGTATTGAGCGACCGGGTACACCTCGCGAAGCTCATCCAGCGCTTCGGCCACTAAAGCCGGGCTTTCGCGGTCGGTCCCTGGATAGCCTTTAAACGTGCTGCGGCCGACGTAGCTGACGTACGAAAAGTTGAATCGTGGAGACTTTCCGATGGAAGACGGCCTTTCGCCGTTGATGCCGATGAGCAGATAGTCACGGGCGATCTCGGGCCAAGAACGGGCGATGGTGTTCACGTAAGCTTTGCCATTCATATTCGATCCGTGCAGAATGACCACCGCCGGCCACTTCTTCTCCTGCCCCTCTCGGTAGCCTTCCGGGGCCCGAATCGAATATGTCAGCAACCCGTTCGTCGAACCGTCCACAATCTCACCCGGCACGAGCTTGGCATGACGGGCGAACTCCGGTGCGCGTCGCCCCCGCCAACCGTACCAGGCAGTCGAGCCGTCGCCGACCGCTGCGCCGGCAAATGAGTCCCCGTCGGCGGCAACGTCAAACCACCCTCTGCCCGGGCGGAATGCATTGTAGTTCACGTCAATTTTCCGTCCCGCAACCGTCCCGTCGATTTGTGATGTACCACGAAACGCATACCGTCCCGCAATCTTGTTGCCGGTCTGTTCCAATTCCATCAGCCCCTGGTTCGTCAGCCACAATCCGTCGATCTTTGCCGGTTTGTCGTTCGTTGCATCCGGATCCGGCCGCCAGCCGTTCCACCCGCCGCGTCGACCGCCCCGAACTTGATAACTGCCTCGAAACGAGCGGCCCGACGCATCTAGAGTCCAGCGCGCCTCGCCGCGGGATTGGCGCTGTTGGTAATTGAAGGTTAACGTGTTGCCCGCCACCGTTCCCTCGATCGCAATTTGTCCGGTCTTCCCAAAAGTGCCGGTGACGTTCTCGCCGGATTGCTCAATGTTGACGATTCCCCGGGACGTTCGCCATTGGCCGTCGAACGTCTTCCCCTCGTTCGCCGCTGCAGCGGACACAGCGTTTGCGCAGTTCATCAAAACCGCCGTGAACAACACCAAAGCCTTGGTCGATCGAAGTAATTGGAACATCAAACTCTCCTAGGCAGAATTCTCAGCGTGGCTCACAGCCCGCAGGCAAGTTGCTTGCCTGATTCCTAATGAGTTGATTGTTTGGCGCAAAACACTCCGGCGACTCACGGACACGTGAACGTCGCTATCTCAACCACGGGCGCCCCGGCATGACAACCGGCGCTCAGTTCATTCGCTTTCTCTGCCGGCTTCACCGGCGCGGCTGACGGATCAGTAGGCTGAGGCAGATCTCGACGGCCGACTTCGTAGCGAAATCCACCCGGCATGATGACGCAGGCGAGACACAGTACAACGGCACCGATCGGCCAACCACTTGGCGTCCGCTGTGTCGTGTCGAGAATCGCAGTTAAGCGCTCCTCAAGATCGGCGGCGGCGCTCATCGCCGTCGACTGCAGATGGGCCTGCCGCTGAACCAATCCGACGAAATCGACCACGTCCAACAAGAGTCCAGCGTAGTCGCGCCGCGCTTGCGGCAGGTAGTTCACCACTGCCTGGTCACAGTAGGCCTCTTCGCAGGCGCGCAACTGCCGGCCGAGCAAACCGATACCGGGCAACCACCAATAGGCTGCTCTGACGAGAAACTCAAGCATCCGCACCATGTGATCGCCCCGTCGTATATGTACCAACTCGTGCAACAACAAGGCTTCTTTCTGCGAGTTCGTAATCCGCTCAATCAAATCGAGCGGCAGCAGGATCCGCGGTCGCCGCCAACTTGAAACGACCATGGGGGGTAACCGGCCCGGCACTTCCAGAATCTCCGGCGGCTTTCGAATCGAAAGCTCAGTCGACAGCCTTGCCGCCAATGACTGCCACTCCTGCGAGGCTGGGTGGGCGCTGGACAGAACTTGATTCAGTCGAATCCAACTCCGCCCTGCCGTAACGAAGATCGCGGCCACGCCAATTAACCATGCCCCCAGCAAAACCCACGGCGCCGCTTCGACCAACCAGACTGGAGCTGGTGCATGCGGCCCGCAGCGGCAGATTCCCAGCGTGCAGGCAATTGGACTCGATGGTTGAACGAACGGTATCGTAGCAATCGGCGGTGTGATCAGCTTGATCAACACCAGCACCCACAGAGTCCGCGCCACCGCCGGCCGCCCCAGTCGCCGCTGCACAATCCACGCGGCCAGTGCCAGGATCGACGCCAAGGCAACGTTCGAAACAACCACGGACAGCCAGGACACCGCCAGTCTCCTTATTGATTTCGCTTTCGCGGTTGTTTCACCGAGTCCGAAGGCTCGTCGAGAAGTCGCCGCAGGTGCGCCCGCTCGGGTACGCTCAGCTCACCCGACTCGACGAGGTATGTGAGCAATGGCGCCAAAGTCTTGCCGCCCAGACGGACGGCCAAGCGGCGCAGCTCCGTGCCGACCAGTTCATCGCGCGCAATGAGTGGTCGAAAAATCCAATGCGCGTCCTCTTTCTCACGGCTCACGAGTTTCTTATCGATCAGCCGCGAGAGCAGTTTTTGAACCGTGGCAAACTTTGAGCTGCCTCCGTCGGGATAGATTGCGTCCCGCAACTGACCGATTGTCGCGCGGTCGCATTCCCACAGTTCTTCCAACACCTTCAATTCAGCGCCGGTGACGGAGGGTAGTTGGCGCTTTTTCATTGGGTGATCTCTCAGAAACCGGCTCGGCGTGCCACGAACAACAAGACGCATTGTCTTGTATCGATAGTAGACATACTGTCTTGTCGAGTCAAGGCCTGCCGATGCAATCAACGATCTTCGTGCCGCGCCGAAGGTTGAACGAGGCGCACGGGAGCGTTCAGCCGAGCAACTCGGCGCGGATCAGCACATTGAGTTGTCGCCGCAGCCAACGACCAACAAAAGATCTCGCCACGAATCGCACGAATCTTCACGAATTGCGGCGGATCATTCGTGTCAATTCGTGCGATTCGTGGCTAACAGAATGTTCTTCTGAAACCAAGCCGACCGCTTGCGGTCGCGAGCGACGTGCTTCTCCTAAACACGCAGGGTGTCTGGGGTCGGAGGCGATAGCCGAAGCCCGAAGGTGATCGCGCGTCACGCGAGATCCCACACACAAGCCACCCGGTCAAACCCGGCCGACGCCAAGCGTTTTCCGTCGGGCGAAAATGCGACGCCGTAAATCGTGTTGCGGTGCGCTTTGAGGACTTGCAGCTCGCGTTTTGTCCGGACGTCGTAGATACGGACCGTCTTATCTCCGCCGCCGGTCGCTAGCTGCGCGCCGTCGGGTGAGAATGCGAGCGATTTCACGGTCCGCTTGTGTCCGCCCCGAATCTCAGTCGACGCGCCGGTTTTGAGGTTCCACAGACGAATCGCCGCTGCGTCGTCACCAGCAGCGACCGTTGTGCCGTCGGGAGAAAATGCCAAGCTCTGGATTACCGCCGCGTGCGGGCCGAGTTCTTTGAGCGGGGCCAGTTGTTCCAAATTCCACAACCGCACCAGCCGGTCATGCCCGCCCGAGGCGAGAAGTTTTCCGTCGTCCGACATGGCGATGCAATTGACCAGGTCGGTGTGCCCGTTCAGCACTCCGCGCTGGGTACCGTCGGCGATGTTCCACACGATTATCTGCTTGTCGTGCGCGCCCGACGCGGCGATGCGGCAATCCTCCGACGCGGCCATGCAGGTCAGATAAGCGGAATGCCCCGACATCGTCGATTGCAGTTTTCCCGACTCCAGATCCCACAGCCGCAACGTCTTGTCCAGGCCGGCGGAGAGCAGAGTTTTTGCGTCCGGCAAAAACGCCACCGAGCAGATCGCCTCGCCGTGGCCCCGCAGCCGCAACCGCTCTTCACCTTCTGGCAATTGCCAGATCTTGATCGTCTTGTCCAGACTCCCGCTGGCGAGCTGTTTGCCGTCAGACGAAAACGCGACCGAATAGACGGCGTTGTTGTGCCGCAAGCTGAGCAATGGGGTCGTCATTAAGGTGTCCGTCAGTTTGCTGAACTGCAACGAATAACGGTATCAAAGCAGTCGGTTGATCTACTCACTCATCTCGCGCATTGGCCAGAAGTTTCCAGCATACGATTGTCTCTCACGAACTTCGTGATCAAAGAACGACTTTATGGAACTGTCAGTTGGGAACAAAACAAGGTTTGCATTGTCTTCGACAAGATACATCGGCGGCCAATTATCGTACTCCTTGAGTTCAAGAAGTAGTTCCGTGCCGTTTCGCACGAGATACTTGCCTCTATAGGACCGCAAATCCAAATCTGTCTCAATCAACAGAGCGTCGCCGTTCGATTTTAGAACGATTTCGACCTCCTCACCATCAGTACCATGCCAAGTTCCATTGTAGGACAAGAACGATATCCGTTCCTTGTCTTTGAAGACCTCATCAAGAGTCTCCTTGACATCAAGAGCTCTGTCAGCGACGTCAAGAGGTTTAACTTCCTCGCGACCCACAAAGAGGACAATGCAGAACACGACAGCGATAATAAGATTGATCGTCAGTGCGAACAGCGAGAAATAGCGTGCGGGGTCACGATTCTGCGTGGACATCGCTCTGCCGACCCTATTTCACGTCAACTCCGGCAGCGGTTGATACTTCGTGTGATCGATCAAATACTGCGGCCGGCCGGTCATGTCTTCGATCGTCAGGTGATCAACGTCCAGCCCCAGATTGTGATACAGCGTCGCGAAGACCTCTTGAAAATGCACCGGACGGCTGACGGCATGTTCGGCGCGGGCGTTGGTTGCGCCGATGATCTGTCCGCTGCGGATGCCTCCGCCGGCTAACAGCGCGCAGCCGACGCGGGGCCAATGATCACGGCCGCCCCGCGGGTTGATCTTGGGGGTGCGGCCGAATTCGCCCCAGACGACGACCGAAACGTCGTCCTGCAAGCCGCGCTGGTGAAGGTCGTCGAGCAGTGCTGAAAAGGCTTGATCGAAGGCGGGCAGATGATCGCGGGCGTTGTCAAAGTTTGTACCGTGCGGCTGGCCGTGCCAATCCCAGCGGCCGAATGTGAGCGTGACCACTCGCGCACCCGCTTCGACGAGACGGCGGGCAACCAAGAAATCTTCGTTCCGCAACCAGCCAGCGTCACCATAACCGGCCGGTTCCTTCGAACCGCGGCCGTAGCGCTCGCGGACAGCGGGGTCCTCTTGTTCGACATCCAGCGCCGTCGCAAGACGGCCGGTCGTGAGAATGTCGAACGCCTGCCGATAATAGGTGTCCATGCCGTCGATCACGTCGCTGGAATCGAGCGTGCGGCGGAGCTCATCGATACTGTCCAACAGCGCGCGGCGATCGCTCAGTTTCTGCAGGTTCATCCCGTCCAATACGAGATCCTGCGTCCCGGACGCGTTGGGCGCAAACGGCGCGTGCTTCATCCCGGCGAAACCGGGCTGCCCAGGATCGCTCCAAGCCGGTCCCCCCATTCGGGGCTGCAGCGCGATACTCGGCGGGATTTCACGATTTAGCGGTCCCTGCAGTTTCGAAACCGCCGATCCAAAACAGGGCCAGCCCCCCGGCGGCTGATTGCGATTGGGATGTCCGTGCAGACATTGAAACGCCGAGTGTTGCCCGATCGAGCCGACCAACGTGCGAATGACTGCCAGCCGGTCCATCCGCTCCGCCATAAGCGGCAGGTGTTCACAGACGTCGATGCCCGCAACGTTTGAACGAATCGGCTGAAACTCACCCCTATACTCGGCCGGTGCTTGCGGCTTGAGGTCGACCATGTCCTGATGCGGCGGCCCGCCGGTCAGGAAGATCATAATCACCGATTTGTGCCTGCGGCCGGCGGGAGACGAATCTTCGGCCTTGAGCAGTTGCGGCAGCGTCAGCCCGCCCAGCGCCAATCCGCCGATTTTGAGGAACGACCGGCGCGAGACGCCGTCGCATAGCCGCACATCGGAACCCGGGATGACCAACATCCATTCACCTCATGAATGTCCTGCGTTTCGGCCCGATTCATAGTAACGAAAATCAGAGCAGCCCGTAAGTCCGTAATGTGCCGGCCAACTCTTGCTCCTCCGCTTCTGTCAGCGGCGACATCGGCAGCCGCAGCTCCCCCGTATCGCGGCCGAGAATCTTCATGGCCGCTTTGATGGGGATGGGATTCGTCGACATCGACAACAAATCGCGGCAGAGCGGAAACAGCTTTAAGTGTTGCGCGCGGGCCGCCTCGGTATCGCCGGAGTCAAATGCGGAAATCATCGCTTTGACATCTTGGGGGATGATGTTGGCGACCACCGAAATTACGCCCCGCCCGCCGAGCGACATCAGCGGCAATGTCAGACTGTCATCCCCGGAGAGGACGGTCAGATTCGACGTCGCAATAATTTGTGAGGCTTGATCCATCGAGCCGGTCGACTCTTTGACGGCCACAATATTCGGGATCTCGCCCAAACGCGCAATCGTGTCCGCTTCCATGTTCTTCGCGGTGCGGCCGGGGATGTTGTACAGCACAATCGGAATGTCGACCGCTTCGGCAACCGCTTTGTAATGCTCGTAAAACCCGGTTTGCGTCGGCTTGTTGTAGTACGGAGCGACCATCAGCGCGGCATCGGCGCCCGCATCTTTGGCGAATCTCGTCAGCCGAATCGCCTCGGCGGTGCTGTTGGAGCCGGTACCCGCCATGACTTTAACCCGCCCAGCGGCCTGGTCACAAACGATGGAGATCACGCGATCGTGTTCATCGTGCGACAAGGTCGGGCTTTCGCCGGTCGTGCCGACGGGACTGACGCAATCGGTCCCTTGTTCGATGTGAAAGTCGACCAGTTTTCTCAGAGCAGCCTCATCGACGTCGCCGTCGCGAAACGGCGTCACCAACGCCACCGTCAGACCCGCAAACTGCTCACCTTTAGTCGCCATGCCTCTCTCCCTGCACGGGAAGTTCTCAACTCCCCTCGAAATCCCGCGATTGCCGCGCTCCGTACCGCTTCACGCCGGAGTAAAGACATATCTCTAGAACACGGAGACGGCTGTTGAGTTCGCGCTCACTCAAAATATCAACAATAACTTCGGCTGACTATCGTGACCTCGCGATTTCAGGCGAATCCGCCTCTCACGCCTGACACAAACGGTGACCGAGAACGCAAATGTTTTGAGTGAGGCCTGTAACAATTCATCTCATTACACGCTTGGCAGGCTAACAAGGAACGCCGGAAAACGCGGCATTCCACCAAACACCAACACACAACGGACACAACTCAATCAACAACGAAGTAACGGGAATGGTGCAACAATGAGAACTTCTACCAAATTTGCATTCGTGGCCGCGGCGGCATTGATCGCGGCCTCCACCACTCAAACAGCGCTGGCCAATGCCAAAGTGTATCGCCACACGCTGAAATCAACGACTTGGATCATCGCCAAGGCGGAAAACGGCTATTCCACCGGTTCCGGCGTGCTCGTCGATCTCAAACGAAAGTGGGTCGTCTCGAACTATCACGTCGTCGGCGATTCGAAGGATGTTTTGGTTTTCTTCCCGCAACACAAGGACGAACAACTGATCGCCGAACGGCAGCACTACATCAATGGGGCCGATTCCTTCGGCATTCGCGCCCGGGTCGTCATGGTCGACAAAAAACGGGATTTGGCGATTGTCGAGCTGAGCCGACTTCCGGAAAACACGCCCGCAATCGAACTCAACGAAGTGTCGGCGGGTCCGGGCGATGGGGTCCACTCCATCGGAAACCCGACCGCCAGCGGTGTGCTCTGGCCCTACACACCGGGGACGGTCCGGGCGGTCTACCAAAAGCAATTTCGCACCCAAGCCGGGCCGCACAACATGCGAATCGTGGAGACCTCCTCCCCGATCAATCCCGGAGACAGCGGCGGACCGGTGGTCAACGACGAAGGCAAGTTGATCGGAATTTCGCAGTCGCTGGACCCGAAAGCCCGCCTCATGAGCTACTGCGTCGACATTTCAGAAGTCAAAGCCTTTCTCCAAGAGGTCATTGATTACAACACGATTACACTGCCGGACGTTTTGGCCAAGAGCGGGCTTCAGTTTACCCCGCAGGGCCGGACTGCCTTTGCCGCCGACTTGCGGATGAACGAGGGCGGAACCCAGCGGGTGTTCGTCTCCGCCAAGTTGGAGTCCTACGAGCAGGCGGAAACTCGCAAAATCTGGTCACTGGCCACAGTTTCCAAGCAAGCGTTGTCGGCAGAAATGCTCACGAAGCTGATGGAACAGTCGGCTCGGGCGAAGATTGGTGCCTGGGTCATCGAAAAAAATGCACAGGGCGAGTACCTGGTGATGTTTTGTGCAAAGGTTGACGCCGGAGCGTCGCCGCAGGCCTTACGCAACTCCGTCGAGTTTGTTTCCAAAGTCGCGGCCTCGATGAAACAACAGATCGCGGCAAGCGTCTCGCTGAGCCGGACTCGGACTTCGAGCAGCGACCGACTGGGCAGCTCCTGAGTGTTTCTCACTCGCGGCGCGAGAGCTCGCACCTAATCCCCGATTCGGCGGTTGAGGCGGACGCATTCCGCTTCAACCGCTTTTTTCATGTTAGGGCGGCGCGAACTGAGCTTCGGCGGTCGAAGGACGCGACCGACATTGCTCGCCGATCACTCTGATCGTTGAATTGACCGAACCATCAGTCACTTTGACTTCATGCACCAGCTCTCGTGTCATCAAAGCTCAAGAGACGTCCAGCACTAACTCGTTTTGCAATCTGCTGAAAACAAATGCTTTACGCATATTTGAATCAATCGGACTCTATCCACGTAACAAAATGACGCCAATTTCGCTTGGAATGAGAGAGGAATTCAACGGCACTCAATCGCAACTATCAAGAACACAAACTGAGGAGACATACGATGCGGAAGTTTACAAAGGTTTCAATTCTCGCCGGCTTGCTGGCGGTCTGCATGTTGGCCATCGGGACCGATTCGGTCGAAGCCCGGGGTGGACGCGGCGGACGAGGAGGCGGACGAGGAGGAATGCGCGCCGGCGGCCGTGGCGGTTTCCATCGTGGCGGCGGGCGCGGCGGATTTCACCGTGGCGGACACCGTGGTGGCTTTCATCGTGGCGGACACCGAGGTGGCTTTCATCGCGGCGGGCATCGCGGACATCGCGGCGGATTTCATCGGGGTGGACACCGCGGTCATCGCGGCGGCCGCTGGGGACATGGACGCCACGGGCACCGCTGGGGACATCACGGTCACCGGTGGGGACGCGGTCATCGTTGGGGCCGTTGGGGCGGCTGGGGCCGCTGGGGTCACTGGCACAAGCCGTTTTACGGCGGGTACTGGGGCCGGCCCTACTTCGGTGGTTACTGGGGCAGGCCTTACTTCGGCGGCTACTGGCACTGGCGATAGCCTAAGTCTCTATGAAGAAACGACTTCAATCAGAATAAGTGCACAAATGTGAGGTTTGTGCGGCGACCACGCGACCGGGGCTGCTCCCGGTCGCGTTTCAGTTTGACGGGCGCATTCGGCAAGAAATCTTGGAAATCCTCTGTAACAGATGCCATGTGCGTCCGCTTGGCTAGTCAGAAGGTAATCCAACACACAAACAAACCGACAAAACAACACACAAAAACAGACTTTTCTAGGAACACAACAATGAAGACTTCTACAAAAACACTCACCATCGCGAGCCTGGCACTGAGCCTGGTCTTCGCCTGTAGCTTGGAAGACGCAGAAGCACGCGGACGCCGCGGCGGTGGCGGCCGAGGCGGATCTCGCGGCGGTTTTAGCCGCGGCGGTAGCCGTGGTGGATTCAGCCGTGGCGGCAGCCGGGGCGGGTTCAGCCGAGGTGGATCACGCGGCGGATTCAACCGCGGCGGAAGCCGGGGCGGGTCGCGCGGCGGTTTCAGTCGCGGTGGCAGCCGGGGCGGATCACGCGGTGGATTTCACCGGGGCGGCAGCCGTGGCGGTCATAAGGGCGGTCATTTGGGTGGACACAAAGGCGGGCACAAGGGTGGACACTTGGGTGGCCACAAAGGCGGACACAAAGGCGGACACAAGGGCGGGCACGTGGGTGGTCACAAAGGCGGCCACTGGGGTCACAAAGGTGGTCATAAGGGCGGTCACAAAGGTGGACGCTGGGGCCACAAGGGTGGGCACAAGGGTCACCACGGCCACCACAAGGGACACAAAGGTCGCTGGGGACATCACCACAAGCACCATGGCAAAGGTTTCGGCAAATGGCATGGCCGTCGTCCTCACCACAAACACAAGCATCACTGGTGGGGACGTCGCGGGTGGCGTCGCTTTGGCTGGGGTCTCGCATTCGCCATCAATCGACCCACGTATACCTACTGCAATCCCTACTGCGACACGGTGGTGGTTCCGGTTTACGACTACAGCCAACCGCTCGGACCGGTCAATGAAGAGGAGCAAGTTTCAGAAACTGTGATGAACCTGTTCGCGGAAGCTCGGCAAGCATTCTATGCCGGCGACGTGAAGACGGCATTGGACACGATTGAATTGGCGATCAAAGAAATGCCCAGCAACCCGGACTTGCATCAGTTTCGGTCACTGGTCTTGTTCACGATGAAAGAGTACGAACAAGCGGCCTCCGCGGCTCACGTCGCACTGACGGCAGGCCCCGGATGGAATTGGGACACGTTGCGTAGCCTGTTTCCGCAAGCGGAAATCTACTCCGCCCAACTGCGGGAACTGGAACAGGTTCGCAACCAAAACCCGCAGGTCGCCCCTCTCCGTTTCCTGTTGGCGTATCACTACCTGATGCTCAACCACACGGATGCGGCGGCTAAGGAATTGAAGAAAGTAATCGAGTTGGAACCGCGTGATCAGCTGTCAGCGACGTTGCTGCAAACGATCACCGGACAAGAGGTCGCTCCGCAACAACCGGTGGACTACGCTCCGCCGGTGGAACAACCTCAAGCAATCAAGCCGCCGCAAACGGTGGACCCCAAGGCGGGCGGACTGGGAGCCCTGAGCAACGCCGGTGTGGCGACGCCAGCGGAGACCAGCCCGGTGAAGCAAGTCAAAGAGGAAACGCAGAAGGAACAACCGGAACCGAAGCAGACACCTGAGCAGGCTCCTGAAGAGGCCCCTGAGAAGGCCCCGCAGCAAGCCAAGCTGCAAGGCGATTTCAAAGCCGCTCCGGCGGAAGGCGTCGAGTTTCAGTTGATCCTCAACACTGACACGACTTTCAAGTGGAGCTTCACCGCCGACGGTGAGACGAGCACTTTCGAAGGCAAGTACACGATCGAGAACAACGAATTGACGCTGATCCGCAAGCAGGACGGCGAAAAGTTGATCGGCATCGTGGACCTGAATGAAAAAGGCTTCAGCTTCAAGATGAAAGATGGCGATCCCCAAGACCCCGGTCTGGACTTCGTCAAAGCGTAAGACACCCCGATCGTCCGCGATTTCCGTGACCTAAATCTTCCCCTGGCAACCCGTGGGTCACGGAGGGTCACCGCGTGGCGATCGGGACCATGCGACGGTTTTCCCGAGCCGTCAGCTGTGAGAGAGCCGCCCGTATCACTTGTGGTACGGGCGGTTTTTTTGTGCGCGGGGTTTGTGTTGGCGGACCCCCGGCGGAGCCGGGGGCTGAGAGACGGTATGCACGTCGCCGGGTGGGGGAAGCTGTTACACGAATTCCGTCAGCGGGGTGCCGTCGCTGAGGACGGGCGTGGGGCGGCCGGTGAAATCGGTGAAACTGGTCGCGGGATCGATACCGAGATGATGATACAGCGTGGCCAGCAAATCGCCGGGAGTGACCGGCCGCCGAGCCGGTTCTTCACCCTTGGAACGCGTGGCGCCGATGATCGTCCCGGACTTCAATCCGCCGCCCGCCAATAATGCGCAACCGGCGCGGCCCCAGTGATCGCGGCCGCCGCGGTTGTTGAAGAGCGGCGTACGTCCGAATTCGCCGCACACCACCACGAGGACTTCGCGGTGCAGCCCCCGCTGCCACAGATCGTCAATCAACGCCGTGAGCATCTGGTCGTACAACGGGAGGATCATCTTCAGATATCTCTCCAGCCCGCCGTGATTGTCCCACATGTTTGACGAGGAGTCGGTGTTTAACGTCACAAACGACGCTCCTGCTTCGACGAGCCGCCGGCACAGCAGGGCGCCCTGCCCCCACGGATGCAGCCCGTACTTCCGGCGCACCTCTTCCGGCTCACGTGTGAAATCGAACGCCGTGCGGGCTTTTCCATTGGCCAGCATATCCAGTGCCTGGCGATGATGCGTGTCCGCAGCCAGCATTGCAGCGGTCTCTGCTTGTCGGCCGATTTTGTCGAACTGCTGCGAAAGTTGTAACCGATTCTGCAACCGCGCCACGTCCAGCCCCTCCACCGGCGCAAGTTCAGGCGTTCCGAACTTGAGGTCGTTTTTGTTCCACGGTGGAAACGGCGAGCGAACGTCGAGCGGCGCATGGGCGGCGCCCAAGTAGTGTGAACCGAAGTGCCGCGTATAGAGATCGATATTCAGTTCAGGAGCGATATGCACGTAGGGCAGCATGCCGGACTGATGCGGGCCGCACAACCGCGAAATCACAGCGCCGGCCGACGGGTGCGTCGGAGCCGGACGGGGGGCGGTTGCCCCGAAATGTCCCGTTTGCATCCAGTGGGTGCCCGCGACGTGGTCATTGGTGGTGTGGTGCAGCGAGCGTACGACCGCGAAGCGATCCATAATCCGCGCCTGCAGCGGCAGATGCTCGCAGACGTCTAAACCAGGTAAGGCTGTTTCAATCGAGCGAAACGGACCGCGGTATTCAACCGGAGCGTATGGTTTCAGGTCGTACAGATCGAGATGGCTCGGTCCGCCGGCAAGCCAGATTTGAATGACCGCGCGCCCACGATTTTGCGAACCGCCCGCGAGCGCCGGCCGCATCCACGGCGCGAACCCGACGGCTCCCGCGCCAAAGAGCGACGCCTTGAGCAGGCTGCGGCGGGTACAAGGCCCCTTCGTCGCGGTGTTGGTTACAGTCACGTCGAACATTACGGCTCTCCGCTGTCGAATGCCCATTCAGTGTACGGTCAATTGCGGTAACACGTCAATTCGGTGATCTGGCCGAGTGGACTCGTCGAAACCGGGGCTGATCTGCTACAACCGACGCTCCTACAACTGGTTTCAAAACCCTCTGACGCGTGTCGCAGCCGCATGTATGTCAGTCTCTTAAGCAGGCGCAACCGGGCTTTGAAACTGCTCCTATTCATTGAGTCGGCCACTGTGGATTCTGGGATTAAGGAGGATGCAAATGCGTTGCCTGGTTTTGATTGCCGGTCTGTTCATGATCTCCGCAGCAACATGGGCGGAGGATTCACCGAAACCGCCAAAGTCGCGGCGGATCTATCTCGACGAGTTCCGTCCCCGCAGCGAGTTGAAGGCGCCGCAACATGTGCTTCAACGAGCCAAGTACCCCACGGTCAACGTGCACACTCACCCCGGACGACTGACCGACAAAGAGCTCGATCAGATGGTGGAAGCAATGGACGCTTCAAACATCGCCGTAAGCGTCAGTCTCGACGGCAAGATGGGGCCCGACTTGTCGAAGACGCTCAAGAAGTATGAAGAGCGGCACCCGGGGCGTCTGGTCACGTTTGTGCGGATGGATTTTTTGGGCAATGGTGAGAAAGACAAGCCGGAGACTTGGGCGGTGAATCAACCGGGCTTTGGACGTTTGATGGCGGATGGATTGACCGATGCCGTCAAACGAGGCGCCAAGGGTTTAAAACTGACGAAGATGCTCGGCCTGTATCTGCGCGACGCGGACGGATTGTTGATCAAAGTCGACGATCCACGATTCGACCCGGTTTGGAAGCGTGCGGGGGAACTCGGCATTCCCGTGCTGTGGCATGCGAGCGATCCGGTCGCCTTCTTCCGCGAGATCGATGAGAAGAACGAGCGCTGGGAGGAGCTGTTTCGGCATCCGGAGTGGAGTTTTCACGGCAAAGATTTTCCGCAGCACCAGGAAATCATCGACGCTCGCAACCGCGTCATCGCCCGGCACCCGGAGACGACATTTATCTGCGCACACATGGCGGACATCCCTGAAGACCTGGCGAAGCTGGGAACGTATTTGGATCGATACCCCAACATGAACGTGGAGATCGCCGCCCGCGTGGCCGAGTTGGGCCGACAGCCATATACCGCGCGAAAGTTCTTCTTGAAGTATCCCGACCGCATCCTCTTCGGAACCGACGGCGTCCCGCCCGTCTCGGAGCTGATCCCGCACTGGCGGTTTCTGGAAACGTTCGATGAGTATTTTCCGTACGAAGACAACCCATTTCCGCCGCAGGGTTTTTGGAACATCTACGGCATTGGACTGCCGGATGACGTGCTGCGGAAGGTGTATTATGAGAATGCGCAGCGGCTGATCCCGGGGCTGAAAGTGCCGGGGGTTGAACAGAATGGTGACGAAGCAGGAAAAACCACGGAGAGACGGAGGCACGGAGGCAAATCGCGGTAACGACGTCGCAGAGCACGTTGAACGTGGCAGCTGAACTTTAGGTGTGCCACTCTCTGATCGAATTCTTCGAGTCGGGCTGCACGTCAGTGTTTGATCAACAGCCCCTGCCCTGTCGGTAACTCAAGAATCTCGTGACCGCGGGCACGCACAAATTCGGTCGCGGCTTGCATCAGTTCGCGGTGTTCGCGACGGCCGAACAGCTCGAGGATGATCATACCCCCCGCCGAGACTCGATCGAAGAGCGCTTCGAGAGTTGCGAGTTCCGATTGGGTGGCGCCGAGGTCGATGTGCAGATAGGCGATGCTGCTCGGGCAGTCGGTCGCGAAACTGTGTGGAACGAATCCGCGCACGATGCGGACGTTTGGGTATTCGGCAAAACGGGCCTGTACTTTCTTCAGCACCGCGTCGTTGTCCGCCCGACCGTAAATCTCATACATCCGCCGCTCTTCCTCGGTCGCGGCTTCGGCGGGCAGTCCGGCAAACGAGTCATAGAAGTAGAACGTCTTGGGGATCGCCGCGAAATCGACGTAGCGGCAGGTGACCAGTTCTTGAAACCCGGTATAGATCCCGCAAGCGACGAAATCGCCCTCGACATGCCGGCAATGCTCGGCCGCCCAGGTCACGACATGCAGCCGCCAAGCCGTACTCTGCTCCATTCCGCCGGACTGGATCGGCCAAAAGCTGTCGCAAAATCGCTTGTTGTCCAAAAAGGACAGATTGCGGCCGACGGATATCATGTTGTCCGCCGCAAAGCTGGAATGCGGAAACGACTCACTGATGTACTGAACCGCCGATTGAAACTGCGGGATTCGCTCTGCCGGGACGAGGTGAAACATGTTCGTGCTCTGTCAGATGACGACGGCCGCCGGGCTTGATTTAGGCTGTAGGCTTGAGGCGTTAGGCTTTAGGGTGGCCGTTGGGGGTCTGCTGTGCCTCCGGTCTCTGATCTACAGAAAGTTCCGGTCGCTAGCGCGACGCCGCTTTAGAAGTCCATCCACATGCCGATGCCGGTCAGCGATTCGTATTGATCGAAAAATGAGTACTGCAACGACGGACCGGAGTAATGTTGGAAGCCGACGCGGTAGGTATGGCCGTTGAGACCCCGCCACATCCAGCCGGCTTCGGCATTGATGCTGGCCTCGGCGCCGAATTCTTGTCGCCAGTGCCCGTTGACCGCCGCGAAGGGCGCGCCGCGCCAAGTGCCGGGAACCGCGGGGAGGTATTGTATCCCGTATTGCAACTCCGCCGGCTCCGCGCCGCCGTTGTAGTTGAACGCCACCGAGACCTCTAAGTAAACCTGTAGATCTGGGCGAATGTCGTACATCACGGCGCCCAGGAATGCGTCCCTCACATAATTCCGGCGATGGATTCCCGGGTTTCTCAAGAGAAACTCGTCCCCCACGTGAGAACTGAGGTGGTAGTAGCCGAACTTGTAGCGCCAACGGTCCCGCCGCCACGTTCCGACGATGCCGATGCGAAAATCGACCGCCTCGAGATCCTGGTCCTCTTCGAGATCGACGCGGGGAAATGCGGCCCCTTCCAAGTCGAGCTGAAATCCCTGCGGGTCGATGCGTCCCACAGTCCCGTTGCGGACGATACCGATTCGCCCGCCCAAGGCGGTTTCCCAGATCAATCCGCGGTCACGTTCCCACAGCCATTGCGCTGCAAATCGCGGTTCTTTTTCACCGGCTGCGTAGGAATGGAACAGCAATCCTTCGGGCAAAATCTGCCAGCAATCGACCATGAATGCGCAGCTTGAGTCGTTGCAGGCATACGAAGCGGGTACGGCCCCTGAATCTGCCTCTTCGACGGGAGTCAGCGGATCGGCAGGGGACTCGGCAAGATACTCCGCGTCACTGATCAACTGTTCGGTCCGCCAGTCGGCCTCGTCAGCGGACGTCAGCTTCCAATTGGTGTCCGGTGCGGGGGGGCGCGTCTGCCGCTGCCGTGCGAACAGATCGGCAAATAGCCGATCCTCCGGCTCCGCCGCCGGGCAGGTTGGAATGTTGAGCGAGGCGATCAACGTCAGTCCGCACATGAGTGCAATACGAGTAACCATGCTGAATGCAATCCCGAAGCCGAATCGATGTGTTGGTTATCACGATCATCACACATGCTTCGTATCGACGAATCGCAGCAGTCACATGCGTTCTGAGGGACGAATGTGTCCTACCGATCAGACGTGTGTACGGATTGTTCCGGATGTACCGAATGCGATGCCCGGCGCCATCTCGAAACGGCCGACAATGTGATCTCACCTGTGGTGGCTCAAGAGCAAACCTGCCGCGGCGGTTAACGATACGTTGCGGAAGCGGTTCGGTCGGTAGGAGAGATTCAATTGCCCACAGGAACAGCATTCATCGATATTCAGACGTCCCCCGAAGCGGCGTTCGACCTGATTCACGACTACAGGCGACGACTCGATTGGGATCCGTTTTTGCGCGAGGCGAATTTGCTGAACGGAGCCGCTGTCGCGGATCGGGGCGTCACCTCGCGCTGCATCTCGCGCCGCAATCTGGGCGGATGGGCAATGGATACGGTCTATGTGACGTTCGACCGTCCCACAGTGGCCGCCGTCAAGATGACCCGCGGTCCGTTCTTTTTTCGCTCGTTCGCCGCTTCGATCCGTCAAAGTCGTATTGATGAGCAGACGACGCGCGTGACGTATCGCTATAATTTTCAGTTACGGCCGAGCTCGCTGGCATGGTTCATCGGGCCGTTTGTGTGGAGGACGTTCGACCGGGAAACCCACGCACGGCTGGCGGCGCTGAAGCGGTATTTGGAAGCGGAGCGGAGCAGACGGTAGCGGATCTTCCAGAATCGTTGCGAAACGGGCTGTCAACCAAGTGCTTGCTCGTAAGTCGGCGAATCTACCGGCCGTCGTGATCCTCTTCCGGCCGCCCGAAGACCAGCGTTAGGGGCTTGCCGCCGGCGGCGGGCTGGGACGTCAACTCGAACCCGTGAGGTCGCTTGCGATACTTGAGTCGGCCCCAGGCGGCTTGGTTTTGCTTCAAGATGTCTGGCCCCTGACGTGCCACGGCGATGCCGGCTTGAAACAGCTTGTGTCGTTGTTCGCTCAGAATCAAATTGTTCAGCATCGGCTCAACTTCGGCGGCTGCCAGTTCGATGATCAGATTCTCGTGTGTCGATTTCTTCAGCAGCGCACGCCAAGCCACACGAAATTCCTCCGGCTGGAGGTCAGCCAGTTTTTTGCCCTGCTCTAAAACGTCAGCCGCCACAGTCGCCAGACCGAGCAACTGTTGCGGATCATTGTTGGCCGCGTTTCGCAACAGGTTTCCGACCTCGGCGCGATAATCGGCACGCATTCCGATGGCAGCCCAATACGAGTCCCAGTCACCGTCGTGTCGATGCGCATGCTGTGCAAATCGGGTTGGCCATTGCACCCACTGTTTTTGTTGAGCGTCAAAAAAGTTCCCCAGCATCTCCCCGACAGGCACGCTGGACACCAGCTTGCTAAGTCGTTTCACTTCGTCCAGTTGCAAATCCGGCAAGTGACGCGCGGCGATTTCGAGCACCTTCGCCTCCGTCGAAAGCTGGCTGAACAGCGCTCGCGTTCCGTCGCGCCCGCCGTTTCCGGTATGTTTGGCCAGCCGCAACAATGCAACTAGGTCGTCGACCGCCTCTTTTGACAAGTCTTGTTCAAAGTAGTACCGCGCGCGCAGACAGGCCGCTCCGACGAGGACCGGCATTGCCGCAACATGTCCTTGTTCATCGGCGGGCCCCAACTGATCGACGGCGAGTCCCCATTCGCATTTGTCGATGCGCGATCCGCGGCGCAAGAAGTACAAAGACATGGCCGACCGTTCAATCGCCCTGATCGCATCGTCGTTCAGCGGTGCGCAGTGCCCGTCTTTGAGAAGATTGAACTGTGGCACGGCCGCCGACGGGTCGGTGATATTCGGGATCAGCGCCAACAGGCACTCTTGTGCTTGCCAATACTGCAACGCAGCATTGCCCGCTTCTCGCGGTTGATCGTCACCTCGGACGAAGGGCGCGCGAAGGAACAAAGAGGCCGCTAAAGCGAATACGACTAATCTCATGAGCGCCACTGACCCGTGAATGATGGAAGGATTGACAATTTCAGCCTATCCCACGCGGTGGCGACTTTCCAGCGGTATCGTTTGCGCGGGAAGATCAATTCGCCGTCGCTAATCAGGGATCACGAGGTGTCCGTGCGCTTCGTCGTCCGCAGTTAAGGTGTCGTCGGATTGGCAAATGCTACGGAGATGATGTCACAAATGTGGATATCAATGTTCGGCGTACCAACGGCAAGTGTTCTCCCCGGACTTAACGTCGAACGCCTCGGCATAGTGGTACGAACTCGACAACCTCCCGAACACAGCCACAGTTTCGTCGCTCGCAACAACCCAAAGTGGTGTTGGCAAGACCATGCCGAGATATCCTTTCGGACCGGTGATCCTGCCCCTTCTGCGGACGGTGCTCTCCCAAAGCACCGCACCGCTCGATTGATCCAAACAAACGAGCGGAAATGCATCTGTGGAATGATCATAAACTGCGCAAAAACACTTGTCGCCCTGTACGACGCCGCGCAAAGAGAACCCACCCCAATCGAGCCGGGATTTTTCTCGATCGAGAAGCTGGCGAAATGACGCGTGAATCGGAACGGCATGCTCGCCGAGACGCAGCCGATCTCCGTCAATCCGATGATTGAGCGGCACCAGGATTCCGTCTTTCGTTTCACGAAGTCTTTGTCCGGGCGCTTCATTTTCCTGCCAGACCGTCGGGTCAGGCTCCGTCGCTCCGACATCTTCGGGATCAGCGATTTGCACGAACTTAAATTGGCCGAAGAGAGCATGGGCGCGATGCCATTGGCGCGAATTTGGTTTCGCTAAGTCATAGTGCAGCATCGCCGACCAACAAAGCGGCGCCGGCACGCCAAGCCGTGTCTCCAGTTCGCCTACAACTCGCTCCGGATTGGAGCGGATGGCAATCTTCAGATCTTTGGCATTTCGCAACTGCCACAGCGCTTGTAAGGCGATTCCCGCGTTCGGATCGCGCCGCAATCGCAGGAGCTGTTCAGTCGAAGCTTTGGCGAACAGCGCCGTGCGAAACTTCTCGACATCTTCTTCGTCAGTGACGGACAGATACTTTTGCCGCAGGATCCGTACTTTCTCGGAACACGCGGGCGGCCGGTTCGCTTTCGGGGGCGTTTTGCGGCGAGTGGATTCTTCGCCCACTGCCAATCTGATCACCCAGAAGAAGGCCAGACAACCAATCAAGACCGTCCGTCCGAAATGCGAGCTGTGCATAGTGACCATCCTTGTCAACGTCGAAGAATCAAACCAAAAGACGGTAAACATTCACTCCAGGCTGATCTTCAAATCATATTCCGCTTTGATCGTCAAGAGCGCTTCGGCGTTGCCGCGGGCGTCGTCGACCGGGTTGTGCGTGTGCCGGGTTTGGCGGAGGTGCTTGAAGCTCTTGAACATGTTCCTGACCACACCCTTATATAGCGAGCCGAGATTGGCGGACGAGTGGCCGAACGGATTCCCACCCGTGAAGTGGTGGAAATACCAGTTGATGAAGCCCCAGTCGAAGCCGTTGTTGTCGGCGATGAACATCGGCCGGCCCACGGTCTCTGTCTTGACCCAAGCGGCGAAATTACGCATGACAATCTGCGGGTCGCCAAAGGCCAGCGTCTCCTCGCGGCTGAATCCGCTCACCGCCAGCGCGTCGGGAATCCACTTTTCGGAAATCGGCTTGAGCTGCCCATAGAAGGTCTTGCTCAACGACGGCTCAACGACGATCGCGCCGAAGCAGATCATCGAATAATCGCCCGGAATCGGCCCGTCCGCCTCGATGTCGACCATGATGTAGCTCATTTGTGTTTCTCCTTTTTCCGGATGAGACACTGAGACACCAAGATCGGTTCACCGCGAGCCGTTGGCAGGTCGATCGACATCCGCAACCGGCCGCCAACGACCGTGCATGGCACAGGAACCGGCGGGAACATTTGTTATCGCGCGAGGCAGAGTTCCGTCGCTAAGGGCGACGTAGAGCTGCATGACACCGCTGCGATCGGAGCCGAACAGGATCCAGCGGCCGTCGGGAGAAGGGCTGGGATGGTAGTGCCGTACACCGGGTGCGGACTTGGTGAGTTGCTTGACTGACCCGTCGAGCGCGGCCCGCATCAACTCGAAGCTTTCGCCGACTTTCGCCGTGAAGTAGACCGATTTGCCGTCGGCCGCCCAGACCGGCACATCGCTGCTCTCGCTGTGAAAGTCGGGGAACTTGAGCCGCTCCACAACACCCCGGTAGCCGCCCCGATCCGCCAATTTGCGGAGCCCCGTTCCGTTCTTCTTTACAAGATGCGGATGGCAATTGTAGTGCTCGCCGGAGACGAACAGCAGCGAGTCACCGTCGGGCGACCAGAGCGGCACAAAGTTGAACGGGTTGCCGGTTTCGATGTGCTGTTTGTCGCTGCCGTCGGTGTTGGAGACGTAAATCTGATAATTCTCGTGATAGGCGATCCGCGTTCCGTCAGGAGAGGCAGCGTAGCCGTAGGCAAACCCGTCCCCCTGCCCCGACACATCCCGTTTGTTGCGGCCGTCTGCGTCCATCACGTACGGCTTCGAGATCCCATTGATCAGCGGCGTGAACCCATAGCCCTTTCCCCCGGGAAGAAAAATCAGCCCGGTGTTGTAATCGCTGACGCGGTCGATCGCGGTGAGATTCGTAATCTGCGACGTCTGTAAATCGAGCAGGCAACTATCGACCAGCCAGCCTTCGGTCATGCGAAACGTCTTGTGCGCGCGCTCCCACGCCGCGTTTTCGGGGCTTTCCCAGAGACTCAAGATCACGGCCTGCTTGCCGTCGGGCGACCAGCCGGCGAACTGAGTCCATGATCCCGGACGTTTCAACAAGGCTGCGGCCACCATCTTCCGCCCGGTCCCGTCGGCGTTCACAACATAGGCTCGACTCGTCACCCAATTGGCATACTGTCCGTCGGGAAGGTCGTTGCGTCCTTCCGTGTAGCCGATCAGGTAAGCGGAGCGCGGTAGGTCCGCAGCCCGGGCCGGTGTTGCTGCACAAATCAGTGCGCACAGGCTGATCAGCAGCAGACTACGAACCATCGTCATCTAGCCGCCCTTCTTGGCGATCTTCGCCCAAGTATCCCGCAATGTGACCGTACGGTTGATGACCAGCGCGTCCGGGCGTGAATCCTTGGTATCGATGCAAAAATAGCCCAGCCGCTCGAACTGCACTCGCGTGCCCGGCTCCAATCCGGCGACGCTCGGTTCCACGACGGCGTCGGTGATCACTTCCAGCGAATTCGGGTTGAGGTTTGACTTGTAGTCCTCCCCCTCTTCGACGTCGTCCGGATCGGGAACTTTGAACAAGTGGTCGTACAACCGAACCTCGGCCGGCAATCCGCGGTCCGCGCTAACCCAGTGCAGCGTCGCTTTCACTTTGCGGCCATCGGGCGACGAACCGCCGCGGGTTTCGGGATCGTAGCTGCAGCGGAGCTCAATGATTTCGCCGGTCTGCTCGTCCTTGACCACGTCGTTGCAGGTGATGTAGTACGCATACCTCAGCCGGACTTCCCGTCCCGGTGCGAGCCGGAAGAACTTTTTGGGCGGGTCCTCCATGAAGTCATCCCGCTCGATGTACAGTTCCTTCGTGAAGGGCACCTTCCGGGTCCCGGCCGATTCGTCCTCAGGATTATTGACGGCGTCCATTTCCTCGACTTGGTCGTCGGGGTAATTCGTGATCACGACTTTGAGCGGTTTTAACACAGCCATCACCCGCTGCGCCGTTTTGTTGAGATCGTCGCGCAGGCAATGTTCCAGCAGCGCGATGTCGGTCGTGCCGTCGAATTTGGTGATGCCGATTTTCTTACAGAATGCCCGCAGCGCGGCCGGAGTATAACCGCGGCGGCGAAGCCCGATGATCGTCAGCATGCGTGGATCGTCCCACCCGCTGACGTGCTCTTCTTCGACCAGTTGCAGCAGCTTACGCTTGCTCATCACGGTAAAGGTCAGATTCAGCCGCGCGAACTCCGTCTGTTCGGGATGATAAATTTCCAGCGCATCCAAAAACCAATCGTACAGCGGCCGGTGGTCTTCGAACTCCAGCGTGCAGATCGAGTGCGTGACCCGCTCGATCGAATCAGACTGGCCGTGCGTGAAATCGTACATCGGATAGATGCACCATTTGTCTCCGGCCCGGTAATGCGAGACGTGGCGGATGCGGTAGATCGTGGGATCGCGCATGTTCATATTGGGCGACGCGAGGTCAACCTTGGCCCGCAGCACGTAGGCCCCGTCGGGAAACTCGCCGGCCCGCATCCGCTCGAATAGGTCGAGATTCTCTTCCATCGAACGCGAGCGGCCCGGGGTCGGCTTGCCCGGTTCGGTCAAAGTGCCGCGGTATTCGCGCATTTGATCGGCGCTTAGATCGCAGACGTACGCTTTACCATCCTTGATCAGTTTGACGGCGTATTCATACAGCTGTTCGAAGTAGTCAGAGGCGTAATACTCGTGGTCACCCCAGTCAAAACCGAGCCAGCGGACATCAGTCTTGATCGCTTCGACGAACTCCATGCTCTCCTTTTCAGGATCGGTGTCGTCGAACCGCAGATGGCAGACGCCGCCGGGGAATTCCTGAGCGATGCCGAAGTTGAGGCAAATTGACTTGGCGTGCCCGATATGCAAATAGCCGTTCGGCTCGGGCGGGAAACGGGTCACCACCCGGCCGTCAAACTTGCCGGTGCGGCAATCGTCGATGACCTTGTCGCGGACAAAGTCCGTGCTGGTTGTGGCGTCTTCGGTCGACATATGTCGCGGCTCCATTCGCGCGTTTATAAAAACGGTGTGTTACCAAGCCGACCACTTGCCGTCGCAATCGGGGATCAATGGGTTGAAACAATTGCCGCTAAAATCGATTGCTGACGATGAACGTGTGCTACTTGCGTCCGCCGATCACGACGGCAAAGCCGTCGGCTTGGGATTTGGTATTATACACGTTTCAGCGTCTGTGCAATCCGTGACAGGCACCGCTCGCGGCCGAGCAATTCCAAGCAATCGAACATCCCCGGCCCCGCCGGCTTGCCGGTGACGGCGATTCTCAGCGCGTGGATGATGCGGCCGATCTTGGTTTCCTGGTCCTCGACAAATTGCTTCAGCGCCGATTCCAAGCTTGCTGCGTCAAACGGCTCGACGGTTTCCAGCGTTGACTGGAACTTCGTCAGCAGTTCCACGGCATCGTCAGGCTTGGTGATCCGTTTCTGATACGCTTTCTCGTCATATTGCAGGTCCTCATCGGCGACGAAGAATTCGTCGTAGTCGAGTATATCGCTGAAAACCTTGATGCGATCGTCGAGTGCCGTGACCAATCGGCCGACGAACTCCTGAACATCCTCGCCGGGTGGGTCAGCGACGTATTCTGCGGCCGTTAAATAGGGCAGGCAGGCGTTGACCTTTTCCGCGACCGACAACTCGCCCATCCAGTGCACCTGGTAGCTCTGCAGCTTGTCCGGATCGAGCCCCGCCGGTGCTTTGATCACACGGTCCAGCGTGAAATTGTCGACAATCGTCTGGCGTGACATGATTTCCGTCTTGTCGTCCAGCGACCAACCGAGCCGCGCCAAGGCGTTGATCATCGCGGCGGGTAGATAGCCCATCCGCTCGTAGTACTCGACCATCACCGGATCCAGGCCGTCCGATCCGCCCAGCCCAATTTTCGGCAGAATTTCATCGCCGCGATCGAAGAGACGTTTGAACTGCGGATTGTTGCGATATTTTTCCAGCTTGCGTTTGCTCAGCTTTTCCTTCGTCCCCGGAGCGGCGACAAACGGAACGTGCGCGAATTGCGGCGGGGTGTGGCCCAGCGCTTCGTGGATCAGCAATTGCACCGGTGTATTGGAGAGGTGCTCCTCGGCGCGGATCACGTGTGAAATCTCCGCATGGGCGTCATCGACGACCGTGGCGAAGTTATACAGCGGCGACTGGTCGGCCCGCATAATCACCGGATCGGAGATCAAATTGGAATCGAACTCGACGCGGCCGCGAATGAGATCATCGATGACAACTGTGCGGTCACGGGGAATTAAGAACCGCAGCACGCAGGGCCGGCCTTCGGCGCGATACTGCTCGCGCTGCGCGTCGCTCAACTCCAACGACCGCCGCAGATGCACATACGGCCGCTTTTCCGCCTCGGCGGCAGCACGGTCCGCGGCGATTTCCTCAGGTGTTGAAAAGCAGTGATAGGCCCGGCCATCGTCGACCAGACGCTGGGCGGCCTTTTCATAGAACTCGCCTCGCTGCGATTGAAAATAAGGCCCGTGCGGGCCGCCGACTTCGACCCCTTCGTCCCAATCAAGCTCCAGCCAGCGAAACGCACGCAGAATCGGACCGACCGCCTCATTGATGTTGCGCTGCCGGTCGGTGTCATCGATCCGCAGAATAAACTGCCCGCCGTTATGCCGCGCCCAGAGCCAGTTAAACAGCGCCGTTCGCATGCCGCCGATGTGCATGTAGCCGGTGGGACTGGGAGCAAAACGTGTGCGGACTGGGGGCATGGGGCGATTTTCTTGTGTGGCTGCTACTCAGAATCTTTCGCGCGTCGCGCACAAAAACAGCGGCCCGAAATAGGACCGCTGATGAAAACTTCGGGAATGCCGGCTCAGTTCGCTTCAGCGACCTCCACGTTAATCCGGCGGCCTTTCTGGTCGAAGTAGACCGTGCCGTCGGAAAGCGCGAACAAGGTGTAATCGCGGCCCATGCCCACATTTCGGCCGGGACGCCACCTGGTGCCGCACTGACGAATCAAGATATTGCCGGCGGACACGCTCTCGCCGCCGAATTTTTTCACGCCCCGCCGCTGGGCATTCGAGTCGCGCCCGTTACGGCTGGAGCCTTGACCTTTCTTATGAGCCATGACAGATTGCTCCGCAAATTCTCCGTTCAGAAATCAATTCAGAATATGGAAACATAGCAGATTACGGTATGCGGGGAAAGCCTGCTCACACGCGTTTTCGGACCGAAACTCCCGAAATCCCGTTCAAAAGGTAGGCAAATCAGCCGCCGGAACAGACATTTTCAAGGTTGCCGCCGCTGCGACGAAGATTGCGCGCGGAGACGCGACGACGCAGAGATTTCTCGACGTCCCGTCTTGGCGACGTGGTGTTAACCGAAGCTGTTGACGTTGTTTTCTGGGGCGAGCTTTCCGTAGCCAAATGGGATCGGGTATTCTGAAGGACCGCATGTGCACGATCTGCGACCTTTTAGACTGTGGAATCCCTATCTTGTGGCCGAAATGATGAACAAATCTAACTGGAAACCAATTGGATCTGAATTGTCGGCGATCCTTGACGCTGAGCCGAATCCAATCGCGGCTTTGGCGGCGGGGACGATCCCGGCAGTCGTGTTCCGGCAGGCCTTTCCCGCCAACGAGTGCAGCGAATTGGTGCAATTCCTGGTCGATGAAGAATTGATCTTCGACAGCACAAAGTCGCTGGTCGCTGCTGGTGCACTCGATGCGGGCGTGACCGACAAGTGGACCGGGTTGGAGATCAATCCCGTCGGGACGCCGCGGCGGCGGATTGATATCGGCACCAGCTTGGGAAACCTGGGCGGGGACCAAGAACACTTTCTCAACGACTCGGCGGAGACGCATCAACTGTTCGGACGGCTGTTTGAGAACCGGCCCAATCCGGTGCGGTTGATTTACGACCGCTTGCAAGAGATTGCTCCCGGCAAGAAGGTCGTCACCGCCTACGAACCGGACGGACGGCAATACGGGCCGGCGATTTTTCGCGTGCATTACGGAGGCTACGCCTACGGGCCGCACTTTGACAGCGTACACAACCGCGAACAGCGGACGGACTACAGCGTGTACAAATACAAATCGCAACTGGCCGGCGTGCTTTGTGTGCAAAACAGCACCCTGAACGGCGTCGCCGCGCAGGGGATCATCCATCGGCAATTCTGGAATGAAGAGGTCGACCCCTGGATGAAGTCAGGCCGGTTCGCCCAGTACGCGGCCGAGCATGACGTTGAGAGCGTGCAAGTTGATTTGGAACCGGGTGATCTCTATTTCTTCAACACCGGACTGATCCACGAGGTCCCCGGTGTCCCAGGCGAGCTGCCGCGAATCGTGCTCGCGACCTTTATCGGGTACAGCGACGATGAAGATGAAGTCATGGTGTGGAGTTGAGACTGGAAAAAGTCGCAGTCGCTCGGATGGCGGTCGTGGTCAATGCAATCCACGGAAATTGGCGACGTGTTGGTGATCACTTCCCAAAACAACACCGTTGCGAGAGAACCCCGCCCCAAGTCGGCCACAACAAGTCACCCTGCTTCGCATTTGCCTGCCCCGAAGGGGCCGAAACAAACTAGCCCAGGGCAAAGCGCAGCGGCGGACGCCGCGAAGCGCCGCCCTGGGTTGGAATGCTAAGCTAAGCCCTGTAAGGGCGACACTGAAACCATGTGCCGCCCTTTCAGGGCTGGGCGCACGGGTTTTCTCCACTCACCCAGGGCGGCGGCGAGTTCGCTGCGCTCACTTGGCCTTGCCCTGGGCTCACTTGTGTTGCCCCTGCGGGGCATCGCGCGGAGTTTTGGGAGCTATTTATTGGATTTCCAACGGACAAGCCAGCGAGATGTCCTCGCGTGCAAAACCTGAAACGGCCGTTCGGTCGGTACTCTTCGACGGTAGGAATACTCACTCCGGAATCACGACGACTGCGGCGCGTTGTTTGACGGCGAAGATTTGCTCGCGACAATGGTCGAAATCCGCCGTGCGAGCGCTGTCGATCGTCCGTCTGAGTACTCGCGGCTGGATTCCGAGTTGCTGGCGCCTCCCCAGCCCAAACGCAACGCCGTACGGATTTCTGCTTAACGCAGACTCCGGGATCTCAGCGGTCCCGTAGAACATGGCAAACATCTGCTTGGCTCGTTGTCGATCTTGCTGTGTGATCTTGTCACTCACGACGCGGTTCACAAACTTGTCGAGTCGCTGAATCGTCTGTTCCGTTGTCTCGTCGCTCTGCACTTCGGATGTGACACACACGACGCTCGGATCGTCGATCGGCAGAAACTGAACGGGGAAATCTCCGGGCGGCGACGGCAATGCCGCAGCCTGCGCTTGTAGCTTGGCGACCAGTACCAAAAACGCTGGAAAGTTGTTGCTGGAAACCTCCGGTGCCGTGTATGCCAAACAGACGCGCGATGCTGTCTTGCTACGTTGAAGCGGTTTGATTTTCTTCCGCAGCGGCGCCGTGAAATCGGCGTTCTCGGTGGGCAGGACCTTCGGCAGAAGATCTCCGGGCTCGACTTCTGCGAACAGCTGCTGGATCTTCCGTTTCGCCGAGTTTGAATCAAATCGGCCGGCCAGCACCAAGGTGGCATGGTTGGGCTTGTAATACTTTTGCCACCAGGTCTGGACGTCCGCGACGGAAAGCTTGGCGATGTGCTCCATCACCCCTCCGCGGCGGTGGCCGGCGGGGCCGGGGCGGATCATTTCGCGGGCTAGGTTTCTGGCCGCCAGTTGGGGGATGCCGCGATACATGTTGTACAGTTCGTTTCTCAAACGCGGTTTCTCACGCGCGAGGTCCGCTTCAGTCACTCGCAGGCTGCGCATCCGCTCGGCGGCATCCTGTAGTTCGTCGTCGATTGCCCCAGGCGCAAACAGGGTGGCGATCACCGTGTAGCGGTCGCCGGTCTGGGCATTCCAGCCTTGCGGGTACGCGGCGATGTACTCCCTGATCGTGCGTGCCGGTTTTGTGGCGGTGGCGGCCGTCACGTACTGATGCTCGACCGTGTGCGCCAGCCCCGATTTGCCGGCGGGGTCGTGGTCGCCCCCGATATCGAAGATCACCACCAGCGCAGCGTGAGTTGCCTGCGGGAGCGGTTTTAGAATGACCGTCATGCCATTTTTGAGTTCATAAGGCTTAACCTCCGCTCCCGCAGTGAAACTTCCAGTTGCGAGAATGAGCGGGCATAAACACATGAGTCGGCGCATCGCGATTTCCCTCCAATTCAGCGAGGAGAGTGTCCTCAGGGGAGTTGAAGCACTTGTTCAGAGATTCTTCGCTGCCTAGCGTTCGGGCAGTCATCCGCCAGCATCGAGGGCGTGCATGCGGCGGAGTTCCGCCTCCGCGTAGCGCTTACGGAACAGAACTAGGCCGCAGGTGCTCAGTACGAGACTCAAGCCGCCGATCAGCATCAACGGGTAATACACGCCGTACGGCTGCCCAAGCAGAACAGCGACGACTCCGCAGGCCGTCATCAGCAGTCCAACCGCAATGCCGACAATTGTTGCGGCAAAAACGGCATTCCGTCCGATGCCGCGCGAGGCGAGCACACCGCCGGTGGCGCCCGCGATTCCCAGCAAAGTTCCCAACAGGCCGCCGATCCATCCGGCCATCGAGCCGCTCCACCAGGAGCCCGAAGCGTTCAGGTCAGCCAGTGAATCGATTTCCGACAGTGCGAAGTCGCTCAGCCAAACGGTCCCCTTGCCGGGCAGGACGACGTTGATGACCAGTTTGTTGGGCCGCTGTGCATCGGAGTTATTGCCCAGGGAGAATGGCAGGTGAAACGCGCGCCAGTCGGATGTACGTGTTATACGGCCCATCGTCCCGCCGGTGCCCAAGGTCCGCGTGAAGGAGTTGGTCCCGTCCGGGAAGTAGCTCCACATCTCTAAGTAGCCGATACCTTCTACATCTCGATAGCGAACTTGCCCGGAGATTACGTACGCCTGAGTTTCAATCGTTGGGGGCACTATTTCGGCCACGTTAATCACCAGCGGCACACCGGGCGCGACAGGTTCGTCGGAGCCGGAAACTTTGAGAACTGACTGTGGTTGCCTCTCGTCGGTGACGAGTTCACCTTCGCTTAGTTCTCCGGCCTCTGCAAGTTGCTGCCAGTTGACCTCAAGCAACGGTTTGGATTCAGCGTCTGCCCCTTGGCCGGTCGCGGAAAGGATCAGCAGCACCAACAACGCGAAGCTGTAACTCAAAAAGTGATTCATCATGACTCCTCCGATTGGCGGACCAGATCCTGACGGTGCAGGTTGAGCAGCTGTTTCATCGTGCCGGAATCAAGCCGGCCCTCCGCACAGAGCGCACGGAGATGACGTTCGAACTCGCTGTCGATTGTCTCGCTATCGAATACCTTGATTTTGGCGATCAGCCGATCGAGTCGCAGCCGAACCGTCGGATAGCTGATCCCATATTCCGCCGCCACCGCCTTGAGCGAACCGGAGGCCAAGATGAACCGTTTAATAAAGTTCAGGTCCTCAATCCCCAAACGATCGAGCCACAGTTTTTCCGGAGAAATTGTGCCATCCATCGAATTGAGGAACTTTGACTGGGTACGCATAAGGCGATCCTAGAGATCAATAAACTCAATGTCCAAGTGAATAATAACATCAACAATATTAAAATCAACTTTAATTATCCAAAAAAAAAGGGATTATCCAGTGGGAACCGCTGTGCCGGGCGGCGGCTCGGTTCTAATGTTGCTAGCGGATCCGCTGGTGAAACAATCTGTGCAGAAAACGGCCCACAGGGATGCCTCGACGATGACCGAAAATCCGGCAAATCAACCCGACACACTGGAAGGCCACGCCGCTCATGCTCAGCAGGCGTCGCGAACAGGGGCGTTGGGGTTCGCGGTGATTACGCTGTCGGACACGCGCACGGAGGAGACAGACAAGTCGGGCAAGTATCTCAAAGAGGCCATCGCCGCTGCCGGGCACCAAGTGGTGAGGTACCGCATTGTCAAAGATGAGCCGTCCGAAGTCGCGGCGATCGTGCAGTCAGCACTTGAGGATTCCGACGTGGCGGTGATCATCACCAATGGCGGGACGGGAATCGCCGCGCGGGATACCGCATTTGAATCGGTCATGCAGCTGTTAGAAAAACGGCTGGATGGGTTCGGCGAGTTGTTTCGCATGCTCTCGTATCAAGAAATCGGCGCTGCCGCGATGCTCAGCCGTGCTGTGGCGGGCATTGCGAATGGAAAGGTGATCTTCTCGTTGCCCGGTTCGACGAATGCAGTTCGGTTGGGGATGGAGCAGTTGATCCTGCCGCAAGCGGGGCATTTGTATTACGAACTGCACAAGCATGACTGAGCGGGATTGGGGTAACGAGGATCGTGCGTCGCGTCTCGGACGAATCAACCCCCGGCAGAGCCGGGGGCTTTGAGAGCGCGGCATAGTCACAACGGGGGCGGTTTTCTATTATTGCGGCATGCAAGATTCGCCGTCTGATTCCGACACGCCGGCCCGCCGACCACGGCTGCTGTGGACCGCCTTCAAATGGGTTTTGTTTGTGGCGGTGGTTTGCGCAGTCGGGTACCAGGGTTGGATATTGTGGAACGACGATCGATTGGCCAGCACTGATTTCCAGGCGGTAGTCCTGCATTACGGGTGGCTGGCCGCTGCAGTGGTATTATATATCGCCGCCTGGATTCCCGCGCTGATCTACTGGCGGTGGCTGCTGAGAGCCGTCGGTGACCAAGTTCCGTTGCTGCAAGTCGCGCGCGCTTATTACACCGGGCATTTGGGAAAATATGTGCCCGGCAAAGCGGGAGTGATCTTGATTCGGGCAACGATGATCGCCGGCGCGGGCGGCCGATTTGGGCGGGCGGCGCTGACTGCCGGCTACGAAGCGCTGACAACGATCGGCACGGGGATCGCTGTCGCCGTGATGCTTGCGCCCTGGATCTTTCCAGATTTCGTGGCGGCACAAAATCTGAAGTGGCTGCTCGCATTGCCGGGATATCCGTACATTGTACCGCTGCTTGTCGCTGCAGTTTGTTTGGCCTTGTTGCCGGTCACGGCGAAACTGTTCGCCCGAGTCGCGGGTAAATTTGCAGGAACAGACGAAGAAACCACGAACGACACGGTGCTTGACACCAAACCAATCTCCAGCGGATTGTTGCTGCGCGGCAGTCTGATGATGATTGTGTGCTGGTGTATGCATGGATTGTCGTTGGGCTGTATTATTCGAGGGACCGGCGGAGCGAGTTTCGATCTCTCGCAATGGCCGTTCTGGACCGCTACAGTGGCCGGGGCGATCTCCGGAGGGTTTTTAGCCGTGTTCGCACCAGGTGGTTTGGGTGTGCGAGAAGGACTGCTCATCATCGCACTCGATCATCAAATCGGCCCCAAACAAGCCGTCGCGGTCGCGGTGATCATGCGACTGGTGTCCATTATTGGAGAACTCGGAGCGACAGCCGGTTTATGGAAATTTGGACCCCGCAACAGCGGAGCAAAGCAATGATGCTATCAATCGTGATCCCCGTGCTGAACGAAGAGGAAAGCCTGGCGAAGTTGCATGAAGAGATCAAAGCGGTCTCGGAGCAAGAGCAGCTGGACATCGAAATCGTTTTCGTCGATGACGGGTCGAGCGACGGCTCCTGGAATTGCATCGAGCAACTCGCACAGATCGATTCTCGCGTGCGCGGAATACGCTTTCGTCGCAATTTTGGTAAGGCGGCGGCTTTGTCGGCGGGTCTGGAGGCGGCCCGCGGCGAACTGATCATGTCGATGGACGCCGATTTGCAGGACGATCCTGCGGAAATTCCGCGCTTCTTGGAGAAACTGTCTGAGGGCTACGACGTCGTCAACGGCTGGAAACAGCGGCGCCTGGATCCGTGGCACAAGGTCTATCCCAGCAAGGTATTTAATCTGATGGTCAGCCGGCTGACCGGACTAAAATTGCATGACCACAATTGTGGCGTCAAATGCTTTCGCCGGGAGGTGGCGGGGGAAATCGAGCTGTACGGCGAGCTGCATCGATTTGTCCCGGTGCTGGCTTTCGCGCGCGGATTTCGCGTGACCGAGCTGCCTGTCCATCACCGGCCGCGCGAGTTTGGCCAGTCCAAGTACGGCGTCCGGCGGTTTGTCCGTGGTTTTTTGGATCTGCTGACCGTCAGATTCCTAACCGGGTTCGGTCAAAAACCGCAGCATATGTTAGGAACGATCGGGTTGATCTTCTTCGGTATCGGCGGGCTGGGAATCCTGTACCTCACGCTGTTGTGGCTGCTGACGAACGTGGCCGGTTTTGATTTCGGACCGATTGGCGGGCGGCCGCTGTTGCCGTATTCGATCGCGTTCGTCTTATTGGGCGGCCAATTGATGTCGCTGGGATTCCTGGCGGAATTGATCGTCGCCAACAGCCCAAATTCGTCCCGGCGGTACAGTATTAGCGATCAGATTAGCGAAGAGGAAGCGGTCGCTGTGAACAGCGATTAGAAACAGCTTGAAGTTAGCTCAGACTGGCTGAGGCGAACTCGCCGTCTGCGGTAAACGACACCGGCTCGGATCGCCAAGAGATTGGCTGCTGCTCCGGATGCATTCGCAACAACCGCTCAGCCAGATTGTCGATGGCCAGACGGCGGTAGCCGAGATAGCTCGTTGTGAGCCGGGGATTGATTTCAACGACGACCGGGTCGTGCGGCGGCTCGTGCGGGATGATGATATCGACGCCGACATAGCTTTGCAGTCCGCTGACTGCGCCGAATGCACGGATGGCCGTCTGCTGAGCGGCAACTTGATCCAGCCCGGTTGCCGGAACGTGTCCGCCCGAATATGCGAATCGTCCATCCTCGCTGAGATGTTGTTCAGCAGCAGGAAAGACGTGCTGAACACCGCCGTCGTGACCAACAACGACCGCGACGGATATGGCCGGTCCCGGCACATAGGGCTGGATGATGCCGTCGGATCGAACGAGCGACTGCGGGGGCAATTGCCGGACGACATCGTCCAACGGGGATCGTTCCGCTACCAAAAACGTATCCTGCGAGCCAGCCCCGAACCGGGGTTTGATAACGCAGGGACCGGGAGTTTTAGGCCGGTCTGCCGTCTCCGGCGTCCAAGGATGTGTCTCGATCGTGCTGACACCGGCGGACTCCAAATGGCGCGCCAGATTCAGTTTGTCGGCGCAGAGTTCGATAGCGTCGACACTTGAGCCGATCACTTCGCAGCCGAGAGCCGAGGCGGCACGGGTGCGGTTTTGCAGGATTTTGTCGAACTCCGGCGCGATCAGATAGATTGCATCACAGTCGCCAGCGAGTTGTTCGAACGCGCGGCGTTCTTCAGCAGGGTTGCTGACGACAATAACGCGCCCGCACCCGGCGGGGGGCGCGCCCAATCGTTGATCCCAAGTCGCGACGGTTTGCAGGCCTGGAACTAGCGCAGCATCCTGCAAGAAGGCAGTCAGCATGGCCCTCCCCTCCGCTGCTAACGAGCCGGCAAGTTGACCGTGCCAGGCGCCGCTGCAGAGATACTCGCTAACGAACAGATGCATGGGTAGTCGAGAGCCTCTCGTCGACCACACCGCATGGCGCGTGCGGCGACCTACGAAAAACGGCCCGCCGGTATGAGCCGACAGGCCGCGTGAGTTGTATGTCGTTATGAGGCGCGAAACTTAGTCGCGCTTCTTTTTGGGCCGGTGCGCTTTGTGACACTTCGCACAGCTGCCGGCTTTAGTAAGTGCTTTCTTATTCTTATCGACGTCCTCACCTTTGACGATTTTTTCCATGGGTTTGATCATCGCAGTGGTGAACTTTTTCCAACTCTTTTCGTCGCCCATGGGGGGTTTCGATTTGGCCATGTCTTTGAGCATCGACAGAAACTTTTCTTGCTCTTCCTTGGTCGACTTCTTCTTCGTGCTCTTAATCTTGCTATACAGCGATTTGCCGCCCTTGAAGCCCTTTTCCATCACGTCGTGGATGGACATCGGCTTCTTTTCCTTTTTCTTGTCTTCTTCTTTGTCGGCCATCGTCACATTGACGGCAAAGACGGCCAGCAAGGCCGAGAAGGCGGTAACAGTCATCAACTTCCGCATAAAGAACTCTCCCATTCAATACTTCAAGGCGACTGATTATCGATGTCAGCGAGCAACAACGATCTGTGTAAAAGAGGTTTCGAGACCTTGAGACACATCGCGGATGTTAAACCAGAGAAAATGTGTTTGAGTCGGTCCTGAAACTTGTCCAGAAAAAAATCCGACCCCAACGGATCGGAACTTCTATATCTGTTTTAAACCAGCCGGCGGGATTTCTCAAGTGACTCAACAGGCCAAACGCTTGCAACTGACAATCTGGGATAAAAACTCAATTCTGCAAGCGATTATTGTCAAAAGAGTTACTTCGACCGGTCAGGCTGAGAGAAAGAATTTGAGCGTTTCGTCGACACTTTCTTTCTGCACAAGCAGCACGATCGTGTCGCCCGCCCTCACTTGGTCATTGGCGCCCGGCACGCGGACGTAGTCCTCCCGAACGATCGCCGCGATCAAGCATTGGTGGGGCAATTCGAGATCTTTCAGCGGCGCCTCGGTGATTGCCGATTTCGCGGTGATATCCAGTTCCCATGCTTCGGCGACGCCGCCGGCCAGTTCGGTTTTGGCGAGTATCGGTCCGGCGTGCACCATGCCGAGCACTTGTTGCGCCATCACTTCGCGCGGGCTGACGGCCTTGTCGATTCCCAGTTTTTGGACGACGTTGGCGTAGTCGGGCCGGCGGATCACACTCATGATTCTCGGCGCGCCGATTTCCAGAGCTTCGATGCCGCACATGATATTGTCCTCGTCGCGGCCCATCGCGGCGACGAACACGTCGGCTTTGCCGACGCGGGCTTCCTTAAGCACGCTCAGCCGTGTTGCATCGTCGTGCAAGACTGTTGTCTCCTGCAGATGTTCCGCCAGGAATTGGCAGCGATCTTCGTCCGCTTCCAACACTGAAACGCTAAAACGTTGACCTTGGAGGATTCTTGCCAGGTTGAAACCGACGGCCCCACCGCCGGCAATGATCACGTTCAGTTTGGACTGTGTCTTGTGCTGGAACAGCTTGCGCACGCTCTCCAGTTCCTCACGCTCTCCGATCAACGTCACGTGATCGCCGACCGATAACTTATCCTCCGCGCCCGCGATAAAGGTTTTTTGACCGTTTGAGATCAGCCCGACGCGTACGCCGGGGGGAAGGTTTAATTCCTTCAGTGGAATCCCGGCGGCTTTCGCGTCGGATTCCACCGCCAACTCCTGAACCTCGATGCCGCCTCGGGCAAAGTTCTCGACGGCAAACAGGCCCCGCTTGCGGATCGCTTTGGCCAGTTCCAACGCCGTGAGATGTTCCAGACTGAGCAAGCGGTCGATGCCGAAATGCCGCTGATAATCGAACGTGCTGGCATCGCGATATGTGGGGTTAAAAATACGTGCGACGCTCCGGGTCGCGCCCATCGACTTGGAGAGGCTGGCGCAGACGAGATTGATTTCGTCGCCGGTGGTTACACTCAGACACAGGTCGGCGCTCTGCACACCCGCTTGAAACAGGGTTGTCGCATCACAGGCGGACCCCACGACGGTCTGCACATCTAAGTGCTCTTCCACCAATTCCAGGGCCGCCCGGGAGGTGTCGACCAAAATCACATTATGGCGGTTGGCACACAACAGCTCAGCGATGGAGGTCCCAACCGTTCCCGCTCCCAAAATGACAACGTTCATACTGTTTTCGCAGTCTCAGAGATACACTTGGCACGCAAACGATTTGTCGCAACCGATACGGTTCACATTGTAGTCCGGGACTGGGCGAACTCCAATCGCGGCGGTTTTCCCGGCCGTAAACCGTATTTTTGCCCTGTTACCGTTTCCAACAGGCAGGCCGTATAGTATGACGGAATCTGCCCAGCCGACCCCCTAAGAACAGCGGCTGATCGGCGCGACACCGGAACCTACGGCGATTTGAAGTGATGTGGATTAAGATTTGCGGCATCAAAGATCCGGAAACGGCGCTCCGTATCGCTGAGTTGGGTCCGGACGCAATTGGATTGAACTTCTATTCGCAGACACCTCGGCGGGTCGGGGTCGACGTCGCCGCAACCATTGTGGAACAACTCCCCGAGCACGTTGTGCCGGTGGGGCTGTTTGTCAATCATGCGATCCAGGATATCGAAGCGATCTGCAGCCGGTGCGGGATCCGCACGATTCAGTTGCACGGAGACGAGCCGCCCAGTTTTCCTGCCGAGTTGACAGGACGGACGATCTTGCGGGCGTTTCGTGTTGGAAACAATGACCTCAACGAGATGGCAGATTATTTGGAGGAATGTGACAGATCCCAATGCCGGCCCGACTACTGTCTGGTCGATGCGCGGGTGCCGGGAAAATACGGCGGGACTGGGAAATCGGTCTCCTGGAAGATGCTGGCGCGCGAATATCGTCGAGATGATTGGCCGCCGCTGATACTCTCCGGCGGACTGACGTCTACGAACGTCGCCGACGCAATCCGCGCCTGCCGGCCGTATGGCGTCGACGTCTCCAGCGGCGTCGAGTCGGAACCGGCGATCAAGGATTTGGATCAAGTCAGGATGTTTATCGACGCTGCCCGGGCGGCGTTTACAGAAATTGAACAAAACAATTGAGACGACAGACGCGAATGGAGTTTTCTGATGGCAGACATACAGCCCTTTCGAGGATTGCGATACGACGTAGCACAGGTGGGGGACATCTCCGATGTGATCGCCCCGCCCTATGACGTGATCAACGAGCAAATGCAGAGTGATCTGTACGAGAAACATCCCTGCAACGTCGTGCGGTTGATTCTCAATCGCAACGAACCGGGCGATGCGGATTCTGACGCGCGGTACGATCGCGCCGAAAAGTTTTTGAAGCGGTGGCTCGACGACCACGTGCTGATTCGCGAACGGGAAGAAGCGCTTTACGTCTATCATCAGGAATTCGAATGGGCCGGGCAGAAGTTTCTGCGGAAGGGATTCCTCTGCCGCATCCGGTTGGAAAAATTCGGCGAGGGGGCGATCTACCCGCACGAAGAAACCATGTCGGGGCCGAAGGCGGACCGGTTGGCGCTGACCAAGGCGTGCCATACGAATCTTTCGCCGATCTTCGGCCTTTTTCCGGACAGCGACCAGGCCGCACAGGCGCCGCTGGAAAAGGTGATCGCCGGTACGATCCCCATTGAGGCAACGGATCATTTGGGCGTGATCCATCGCCTATGGGTCGTCACCGACCACGACGCCATCAACCAGACGCGGGAAGTCCTGCGCGACGCGCCGGTGTTTATCGCCGACGGGCATCACCGTTATGAGACGGCGCTCAATTATCAAGCCTATCTGGCCGAGCAGGGCAAACTTGAAGACGAAAGCGCACCGGCCAATTTTGTGATGATGATGCTGATCGGAATGAGCGACCCTGGTTTGGCGATTCTGCCAACGCACCGGCTGGTGAGCGGGCTGCCGGACATCACCAGTGAGGAATTAGTTGCTGCGCTCGAGGGACATTTTGAATTCGAGACGATCGGCGAGGGAGACGCCGCGATGCAGGAGTGCTGGGACTTGATCGACGCCGACGGCGGGCAGAACGTGTTCGGTTTCGGCACGACGGCCGACCGCAAATGGACCTTCGCCCGTTTGAAGGATGCGGGTCCCATGAAGACGCTGGCGCCCGATCACAGTGATGCGTGGCGGGGATTGGGCGTGAGCGTGTTGCGATGTCTCGTGCTGGACCACCTGCTGAAGAAGAATCTTCAGGGTGCGGATCCGCAGTGCACATACGTCCGGCTGCTGGAAGAGGTGTCCCAAGCCCAGCAGGAAGGGAGTTGCCAGTTGGCGGCGCTGGTCCCGCCGGCAGGCATGGAACATATCGAAGCGATTGCCGGGACCTTTGAAAAGATGCCGCCTAAGAGCACGTACTTCTATCCCAAGCTGCTCAGCGGGCTGCTGCTCAACCCGCTCGATCAATAGCCCGCGAGAGTTTTCCGTCATACGACTTGTCCGGCCGTCGGTGCGGGGCCGCTGTCACGGGTGCTTCGTCTGCGGCAGGTTCACGCGCATCAATTGTCGGAAGTCGGAGAATCACGATCACTCCGATGCCTCCCAGCGACAAAATGGCCGCATTGACGGGCGTCGAGAGCCCTCCCAAACCGATCGACGCCGACAACAAGATGATGACCAGCAGCACCGCCCGCATTTTGACAGCGGGCCGGATGCCGCGGTGTTCGTCCCAATCTCTCAAAAGCGGCCCTAAAAAGCGGGAATTGAGCAGTCGCTTGTTGAGGGCGGGCGACGAGCGCAGCAAAAAGTAGCTGGTCAACAACAGAAACGGCGTCGTCGGCAATCCGGGCAGTACAACACCGGCGACGCCCAAGATCAGAAACAGTCCCGCAGCGATGAAATAGACGACACGCCGCAGCCCCGTCGCGGTGGGCGCAAGTGAACGATGCGGCTGGTTATTGCGGATTGTCATCACGCCTATCTCAGTGCGAAAGTTGCCGAATGTAGGATAACAAATCGCGGGGTATCGTGAAGAATCGGCGGACGAACGGGAGTGACTTTATCTCGATTTCCGGGCTGTTCTGGATCGCGTTTTTATCGTCGATGGAAATCGCTGACTCATCGCCGACGACGCATGTTCACTTGTCCCCACGAGCCTCCCTGCTATTTTTGCGGCAGTCGCGGAGCGTGGGCTTCGCACGTTCCAAGAGTCTGCATCCCATGTGAGATAGACAACATGCCAACACGTTTCCAGTGGAATAAATTGCTCGGATTTTTGCTGTTCACAGCTTTGCTGGTGGCTCAAAGTCGCGTGACGCGGGGCGAGGAAATGATCGGCGGCCTTAGCTGGCACACCGACTATTACACAGCCTACCGCCAAGCGGTCTCGGAGCAGAAACTGTTGTTTCTCTTCTTTCGCGACGAGACGCAGCCGCACGTTACGGAGAGCTATGCGAACGACGTCCTGGCGAGTCCGAAATTGCACGAGTCGCTGGCGCGGTATGTCCGCGTCGTGCTGCCGGTGGGGATCGTCTTGCCCGCACACGGCGAAACGCCGCCGCAGTCGCTGATGGAGCACAAGTCCTTCAAATACATGGAGCATCGACAGGGAATCGCCGTGATGGATTTGATCGACGATAGCGCCGGCCAATACGGCAAAGTGATATCCGCGCACGGGTTCACACCGGGAAAGCATTACACGCTCGATGCCACTGCCGTCGTCTTGGGTTTACCTCGGGCGAGCGTTACGCAGCGGGCGTTGATCTATGCCGTCCGCGTGCATCCGGAGTCGCCAAAAAGCACTGACAGTGACATCGACGCACATCTACTCAACGAGACACGGAAGCATTCGCACTGGATGGCCGCGTGGGAACAGGTGGGCCACCTTGGCTGGGAGCAGCGGTTTCAAGAACTGATCGCCCGCTATGACGGCCTCGACGTGAACGAGGTCGCCGCCGTCAGTTGGGGCGGCGAGTCGCTGATCGCCGGCGCCAAAGATTGCGTCCACGCCTGGCGCCAATCCCCCGGCCACTGGGCAGGCGTGTCCGGGGTGAATGTGTTGTACGGGTATGACCTGGTGCTGGGAGCAAGCGGGAAGTGGTACGCAACGGGGTTGTTTGCGACTCGGCGGTGAGTCTAACTTCATACTTACGTCGGCTACTTCGACACCACCCACAACCAAGCCCCGCCGCAGAATCCCGCAACTAGCAGCACAAGAAACGTCAAGTGATACCACAGCGGCAGCACGTCCCAGAATTGCCGTTGGACGGCGATGCCGATGGCGAGTTGCCGGGCATAAATCGCGGTTGCCGGGATTGCCACGCCGCTATCCGAACAATCCCACCAACGGTTCGCCGTCCGTGATGCGGTGGGGGCGGTTTTGTTGGTCGTGGATCAAGGTTTGCGGCGCGATGCCCAGGGCGTGGTACATCGTGGCGATCAGGTCTTCGGGCTTGACCGGATCCTTCGTGACGTAGGCCGCCTGCTTGTCGGTCGCGCCGTAGATTTGCCCGCCGCGGATGCCGCCGCCAGCCAGCAGCACCGATTGGCAGGCGCCCCAATGGTCGCGGCCTTGGTTCTTGTTGATCTTAGGCGTGCGGCCGAATTCTCCCAGAGCGACGACCAACGTTTCATCGAGCAGACCGCGCTGATCGAGGTCTTCCAGCAGCGCCGAATAAGCCAGATCGAGCGGCGGCAGGCAGTACTTCTCTTTGAGCATCGCGTAGCCGCCGATCTTGCCGATCGAGGGCGTTCCGCCGTGGTTGTCCCACACGTTCAGGACGTTGCCGTCGGGGGCGATGTAATGCCAGACCACGGTCACCAGCCGGACGCCGGCTTCGATCAGCCGGCGGGCCAGCAGGAAGCTTTCGCCATATTGGTTGCGGCCGTAGCGGTCCCGCATCCGGTTCGATTCCTGGGCGATGTCAAACGCGCCGTGCGAGGCGGGCGAGGTCAGCATGCCGTATGCCTGTTGCCGAAAGTGATCGAGGCCAAACTGTCCCGCCGGCAGCCGGTGGCCGTGACGCTGCATCATCCGGTCGCCCCGTTCCAACAAATCGAGCAGTCCGAAACGCGCCTGGAGCCGCGTCGTGTCGAGCCCGTCGGGCAACTCAATACTGTGCGGCGCGGGCCCGGTAACCTCTCCCGGCGTTTTCAGCTCCATCGGGTCGAACTGTGGGCCGAGGAATCCGGCATAGGTCCCCGTATAGGTCACGCCGTCATGCCCGATGGGACGCGGAATCGTGACGCTGCCGGGCATGACATCCGGCGGCGCGAACTTGGAAACGATCGATGCCACGTTGGGAAAGTCGCCGCGATTCCGCTGATTGCGGGGGACGACCAGTGTGTTGTTGATCTTGCCGGTCAGTGAATAATAGACGCCGACTTCGTGTTGATTGCTGTGATGTGTGTAGGACCGCACGATCGCCATTTTGTCGGTCTGCCGCGCGGTCAGCGGCATTTGGTCACAGACTTGAATGCCCGGCGCGGCGGTGTCGATGGGATCGAACAGGCTGCGAATTCCCGCCGGCGCGTGCGGCTTGAGGTCGAACATGTCCTGTTGCGGCGGCCCACCCCAAAGATAGAGCAGGATGCAGGACTTCGCCTTGCCGCCGGTGTCGCTCTCGGCAGCGTCGGCGCGCTGGGCATGCAGCAAGCCGGGCAGCGTGAGCCCGCCCAGCCCCGCTTGCCCAAGTCGAATCATCGCATCCCGACGGTGCAGCATGGTTCGTCGCCTGTTAGTGCCACGTCAGATTAGCCAGCGTTTATGATAGCCGTCCTCGAAGTGTGTGTGAAGATGCGGACTTGACTTCGTCGCTGTTTCACAGATCGTTCACTCGACGGAACATTTCACGACAACCGCCGTTAAATCGTCTCCTTGCGGGGCGCCGGCGGCATGTTGGTCGATTCGCTCGTAGAGCCGCTCAATCAACTCCGCCGGCGGCCGATGATGGTTTTCCCGAATGAACTGCTCCAGGGCATGAATTCCAAACGCCTCACCGGCTGAGTTTTCCGCTTCGAAAAACCCGTCGGTCGTCAGCACGAGAAGGTCGCCCGGGGCAAACAAGATCTGACGCGCCTTGGTGAATTCCACACCGGAAACGATCCCCAGCGGCATGTCGTCCGCATCCCAATTGTGCAGCGTGTCAGTTGCCGCTTCGTAATACAAGAGCGGCGCCTGACCGGCGGAGAGCAAACGGACTTCGTTCTTACCAGGGTCGACCAGGCCGATGGCGGCGGTAATAAAGCGGCCTTCGGGCATGTCGTCGCACAAGAGATCATTCAATTTCGCCGCGACCGTTCTCAGCACTGCCTCCCCGTCACTCGTCGAAGCCCGCATATAGGCCCGGTAGACCGCAACGATCAGCGCCGGCCCGATTCCGTGGCCCGCGACGTCCGCCAATGTGAACAACGTCCGCCCGTCGGGCATGGTGAGCCAGTCATAATAGTCGCCCCCGGTTTTGTCGGCCGGGCGATTTTTGCCGGCGACTTCGAATCCCGGCGTCAGCGGCGCTTCGTCGGGCAGTAGGCCGAGCTGGATGTCGCGGGCGATGTCCAGATCGCGTTCCAGTTTTTCCAGTTTGATCACCGATTTCAGGCCGTCGCGCATTTGGTCATGGGCGTCGGCGAGGCGGCGAATCTCGCCGACGTCGGATGCGATTGCTGCGCCCGTTTCCAAATCTCCGCGGCTGATCCGCTCACTTTGGTCGACCAGTTGCTTAATGGGCGCACTGAAACGCCGGGCCAGCATCCCGGAGCGGTACATCCCGACGCCCAACACGCCGAGCACGATGCCCATCAAAACCCACTGCTGCATGCGAATCGTGCCGGAGAGATCTTGCTCGGGGACGACGACACCAATCCAAAACGTGTTGTCGCCGACCGAAAACGGCCGAAGCCCGCCCCACCAATACTCCCCGCCCGAGGAGAACCGCACAGGCTGCTGCGGCCGCTCTCCCTGTTCCCAGGCCTCCATGACGGCGAAGACGGAGGGGACTTTTAACTCCGCGGGCGACGGCAGATCGGCCTGAGAGTCAACGACGGCGTCTTTCCCCAACGACGGCACCAATGTGTCGCGAATCGCTTGATCGTCCGGAAAACGTTCGTCGCGAGGCAAGCCGATGACCTTGAACTGGCCCTCGTCGGCATCCTCAAACAGCACGAACGCTTTTCCGCGGTCGCTGACTTCGAGACTCGTCGTGAATTTCGAGATGTCCATCAGCAGCAGATCGTAAGCGACGACGACCGTGCGGGGCGGGTCGGAATCAAACACGAGATGTGTCGACGCGGTAATGCCGGGATCCTTGGTCACAAAGAAGATCACCGGCTCCGTCCAAAACACCGGTTCTTCGTCTGTCGTTAGCAGCGCTTGCTCATACCAAACCCGCGTGCGGGGGTCGTACTCGAGTGGAGCGTTTTTTTCTTTCACTTCCCCGGTCTTCGTGTTCCACTTCCGGTTGTAGACGTCTGTCCCTTTGCGATCCGCTTCGACGACGCGATTGGACCACTCGTTGGGATCAAGCGGAGTGCGGAGCAGCAAATACTCCACTCCGTCGGAATCGGCGATCATCATTGAGGAGAGATGCGGATTGTGGCGGAGGATCGGCACAAACAGCTTGTTCATTGCCAGCGGATCGGTGGGATTCAAGATTTCAGCGCGCGCCCAATCCCGTCCGGCCAGGACCTGTGTGCTGACCGAACCGAAGAAACCATCGAGTTGCTCCTCAGTGCGGAGCGTGGTGCGGTCGATCAACGTCTTGGACAGCTGCTCAATCGACCGCGCACCGAGGAACCACGTCGCGATGAGGATCGTTCCTCCGGTGAGAACGATCAACAACAATAAGTCGCCCATCAGGCGACGCTGGATTGTGGTCGTCCGCCGGCTCAAGATCCTGTTCGCTCCTGAAGTCCGCGGTGTTGCATGGTAGAGATCCTGTACCAATTGCGCTGTTGGTCAGTCGGACATCGTAATCCGTGAGCGTACAGAACGGAAGATTTGAAGGCGACGGACGCTGTTCTAGTTGTAGTTTTCCCGCATGCATCAGCCGTCACGATGCGGCCCACTCCGGCGGATCTTCAAAAGGCAATTCCGTCTTCGGTTCGCTGCCAAACCGAATCACGTGCCCGTCGAGATCCTCGACGCGCATTTCCCAGGCCCAATCGAAATTGGTCGGCTCCATCACAATCTTTGCGCCCGCGGCTTTGTACTCCTCGTAGAGCGGATCGACGTCTTCAAAACCGATCCACAACCAAGTGCCCGGATGGCCCTGGCTCTGCTGGCTGAGGTAGATCCCGAATCCGTCGCGCAGCACGAAGCCGAAGATCGCGTCGTCGGTGACCCAATCGGCCCGCTGGAATCCGAGCACATCCTCGTAGTACTTGATGCTGGCGGCCAGGTTTTTGACGTTGAGGATCGGGGAGATGTTTTCGAACAGGCCGGCGTTTTTTGCAGCTGACGGCATGGTTTGTTCCTGCGAATTGAATTAGACGATTGCTGGTCAGGGTGAAACGGACAATCCGTTGCCCGGTTTTGCCATGATGACTTTGGTATAGGCCAATTCAAACCCCAGGCGACGGGAATTGCGCTCGGTGGCGATACCCGGGAGGGTATGGATCACACCCCAACGACAACTCAGCTCGCGGGCCCGCTCCAAACGGCGTACGATCAGCGCCGCCTGAATGCCCCGACGTCGAAATTCGGGCAGCACGCTCGTGCCGAATAGGCAGGCGATTTCTCCGCTCGATTCCATTCCGCCGCCGCCAACCGGTTTTCCCTCGACCATTGCCAAATAGTGGTCGCAGCGCGGGTGCTGGACCACTCGCGAAGTGACGTCGAAAAAGACGTCATCAATCGGCTGATCGGGCGGACGAAAGCCCGACGTAGAGACCTCGACGAAGGTCCGAACCTGCGGTTTGTTACCGGGTTCGACGTGAACCAAGTCCAGATCGTGCGGCCAGCCCTGCTCGAGCAATCCGCGCAGGTCGTGTTCTATTGACAGGTCGCGGAACAACACGTTTTCGAATTCACGGAGTTCGAATCCGCGTGCCGCCAGCCCCTTGATTAACGTTTCATCGGCAAAGGGACAGACCTCAAGTTTCGGCTCGACGCCGCGCTCGACGTAGAAATCGACGAACCGGTCGAGGTCGGCGTCGCTCACAGGACCGTCCAGTCCCAATCCGCAAGCTTGATTTGCCCAGGAGCCGATTCCGGCAAACGACATGATCCCGCCAGCCACTTGCTCGCTGTGGAGGGCCACCTCCGCGGTGCCGACCGCTTGGCGGGCTTCTTCGAGTTCGGCGATTTGTCGATAGTCCATCGACGCTTGGCTCCCTGTGTGTTGATGCTCGGAACGTCCGCTCTCGTATCGAGTTATCGTCAATTCCGGGCGAAATCGCAAAAACTCGGAGGAAACATGTCCGCTTCTGCCGCCAAACGGTGATCTGGCCAGTTGCACCAGGGATTGCGGTGCGCACGGGCTTCACACTCCACACGAACAATCTGTTTGTGTACTCAATCATAAAGGCAGCAAAGCTCACTATGGCAAGATCCCCTCGTGGACGGAAATTGTATCTGGAATCTTTGGAAAATCGGCGGTTACTGGCAGGCTCAATTGATCTTTTAGGCAACGCGATCTTCATCAACGGCACCGGCGACAACGACGCGGTGCAGGTCACGACGCTGCAAAACGGCGACATCAGCGTCTCTTTATCCCACGGCAATGAGACTCATACTCAGTCGTTTAGCGCCAATGCGGTGCAATCGATCATCTTTATCGGCGGAGACGGCGATGATTCGTTTCAGAACTCGACCGGTCTACGGTCGATCGCCTTGGGCCAAAATGGCAATGACACGCTGATCGGCGGCAGCGATCGCGACATCTTCTTGGGCGGAGCCGGAAATGATCTGCTCATTGGCGGCGCCGGCAATGACAATCTGCTCGGCGGTTCAGGAAACGACGCGATTATCGGCGGAAAAGGCAGCGATACGGTCAACGGCGGTTCCGGCAACGACCTGATGATCTGGAACAATGGCGACGGCAGTGATCGCATGGACGGCGGTTCCGGCAACGACACGGTGCAGGTCAACGGTGCCGACGGTGCGGGTGATGATTTCAGTATCGATCCCAATGGCAACCGCGTTCGATTCCAGCGCAATAACCTCGGCTTGTTCACGCTTGATATCGGCACCACCGAGAATCTGGACGTCAACGGTCAAGGTGGCAATGACGTAATCGTCGGCAGCGCGGGGCTCAATGGCTTGATCAGTCTTGACCTCGACGGTGGCGAAGGGAACGACTTGCTGATCGGCGGTGACGGCGTGGATGTGTTACGCGGCGGAGCCGGCAATGACGTGCTGATCGGCGGCAAAGGAAACGACATTGTCCTCGGCGAAGCGGGCAGTGATCTGATGATCTGGAACAACGGCGACGGCAGCGACCTGATGGAAGGCGGCGCCGGCACCGACACGGTGCAGGTCAACGGTGCGAATGGGGCGGGCGATGATTTCAGCATCGACCCCAACGGCAACCGTGTCCGATTCCAGCGCAATAATTTGAGCCTGTTCGCCCTCGATATTGGCACGACCGAGAATCTGGACGTCAACGGCCAGGGTGGCAATGACGTAATCGCCGGCAGTGTGGGACTCAATGGCTTGATCAGCCTCGATTTGGACGGTGGCGAAGGGAACGACCTGTTGATCGGCGGCGACGGTGTGGATGTTCTGCGCGGCGGAGCGGGCAATGATGTGCTGATCGGCGGCAAGGGGAATGACATTGTCCTGGGTCAAGATGGCAACGACCTGATGATCTGGAACAACGGTGACGGCAGCGACTTCCTCGAAGGGGGCGAGGGACTCGACACGGTGCAGGTCAACGGTGCGAACGGGGCGGGTGATGATTTCAGTATCGACCCCAACGGCAATCGCGTTCGATTCCAGCGCAACAATCTGGGGCTGTTCACGCTCGATATTGGCACGACCGAGAATCTGGACGTCAACGGCCAGGGTGGCAATGACGTGATCGCCGGCAGTGTGGGACTTAACGGGCTGATCAGCCTCGATCTGGACGGCGGCGAAGGAAACGACTTGCTAATCGGCGGCGACGGTGTCGATGTGTTACGCGGCGGTGCCGGCAACGATGTTTTGATCGGTGGCAAAGGGAATGACATTGTCCTGGGTCAAGACGGCAACGACTTGATGATCTGGAACAACGGTGACGGCAGCGACTTCCTCGAAGGGGGCGAGGGGAACGACACGGTGCAGGTCAACGGTGCCGACGGTGCGGGTGATGATTTCAGCATCGATCCCAACGGCAACCGCGTCCGCTTTCAGCGCAACAATCTGGGCCTGTTTGCCTTGGATATTGGCACGACCGAGAACCTGGATGTCAACGGCCAGGGCGGCAATGACGTGATCGCCGGCAGTGTGGGACTTAACGGGCTGATCAGTCTCGACCTGGACGGCGGGGAAGGGAACGACTTGCTGATCGGAGGAGACGGCGTCGATGTGTTACGCGGCGGTGCGGGCAACGATGTGCTGATCGGCGGCAAAGGGAACGACATCGTCCTCGGCGAAGCCGGCAATGACTTAATGATCTGGAACAACGGCGACGGCAGCGACCTGATGGAAGGGGGCGCTGGAAACGATACCGTACAGGTCAACGGTGCGAACGGGGCGGGCGATGATTTCAGCATCGACCCCAACGGCAACCGTGTTCGATTTCAGCGCAATAACCTGGGCCTGTTTGCTCTGGACATCGGCACCACCGAGAACCTGGACGTCAACGGCCAGGGCGGCGATGACCGAATTTCCATTAGGGATCTGACTGGTGTCGCTGATCTGCGAACGATCGATGTTGATGGCGGCGACGGGAACGACGTGATCAACGGCAGTTTCCTGATGCCGGGCATCACATTCATTGCACGCGGCGGAGCAGGCAACGACATCATCTTCGGCGGTGCCGGGAACGATGTTCTTTTAGGTGAGGATGGCCGCGACATCATCTTGGGTGGTGACGGTAATGACTTCATCTCGGGCGGAGATGGCAACGACATCTTGCTGGGCAGCGATGGAAACGACGTGATTCTGGGCGGCCGCGGCCGCGACGTGCTTTCCGGCGGCCGGGGCAACGACATCCTACTGGGCGGGGATGATAACGACGTGCTTCTGGGAGGCGAAGGCAATGATTTCCTCGACGGCGGCAACGGGATCGACAGCCTCAATGGCGGACCGGGCAACGACACGGAGATCAACGCCGGCGTATCAATTTCCCAGTTCCAAGCTGCAAGCGCGTCGAACCAATTGGTGGTGCAATAGTGTTGGAGCAAGCGGGTGCGGGCAATGTTGTTCGACACAATCCCGCGAAAACTGTCGGACAACAGCCGGGGGGAGGGATTCTTGGGAATTGGGGGCGATCATGTTAAGCTGATAAGCTGTTAACTTGATCCTCTGTTCCCCTGCGGACGCCGCTGTGCGCAGGCGTGAATTCCTTCTGCCCCCGGCCGCGCCGGAGCAAGGAGCCGGTCGGCGTGTCGTCGCATCCCAGTCAAATCGGACCTTACGCGATCACCGAGAAAATCGGCGCTGGCGGAATGGGGACGGTCTATTTGGCGAAACACAATGAGACAGGACAAGTCGCGGCCGTTAAGGTGCTCACGTCGGCGATGGCCCGCGAGGCGGGATTTGTCGCGCGGTTTGAGCGCGAAATCGACGCCCTGCGCCGTCTTACGAATCCACACATCATCAAGCTCTTTGACAGCGGCGCGGACGCCGGCACGTACTACTACGCGATGGAGTATGTCGAGGGTGAAACTCTCGCTGATCTGATCAAGCGAGAGAAGCAACTCCCCTGGCGAGAAGTGATTGATATCGGCGTCCAGATTTGCTCCGCGTTAAAGGCGGCCCATGACGCGGGAATCATCCATCGGGACATTAAGCCGTCGAACCTGCTGCTCGATCACGACGGGGTCGTCAAGCTGACCGATTTTGGCATCGCGCAGGTATTTGCCGCGAGCAAACTCACTAAGACGGGGGGAATCGTTGGCACGGCGGAGTTTATGTCGCCCGAACAAGCAGACGGCCGCCGCGCCAGCAAGCAGAGCGATTTGTACTCGCTGGGGGCCGTTCTGTACGCGCTGTTGACCGGTCGACCCCCGTTTTCGGGCTCGACCTCCTCAGAGGTGATTCACAAGCACAAATACGGCCAGTTCGAGCGACCGTCGCTGCTGGTTCCTGAAATACCCAGTTGGCTGGAGACGGTAGTTTGTCAGTTGCTGGAGAAGGAGCCGGAGAAACGATTTCCCGACGCCTTCGTGCTGTCGCGACAATTGGAGCTGGTCAAGAAGCGCGTGGAACTTTCGATGCGGGATACGATGACCAGCCTGCCGTCGCAGGGGGATGTTGGTCCGACAGTAGCGGAGCATCCTGAAGCGGACTTCGGCGGCGCGACGATGATGAAGGAATTGGTCGGCCGGGAATTGGAGGAGCTGCACGGGGAACATCCCGTGATGAGGTTCCTCAATCAAACGTGGGTGCTCGTCGCGATGTTGGTCCTAGTGATTTTGGGTGGATTCTATTTTTTCCGTGACGACCGGTTGCCGGCGGAGGAACGATTTCAGGCAGCAAAGCAAGTCTTGGACGGAGAGGAGAGCGACGCTTGGATCGCCGCCGGAGAACAAATGCGGTCATTGGTCGCGGATGACGCCGACAAATGGCAGGATCAGGCCGCTCCCTATCTGGACCAAGTGGAACTGTACAAGCTCAAGAGCCGCTTGAACCGACAAGTTCGCAAACATCGGCGTAACATTCTGCAATCCGAACCGATGCGATTGCTGTTGCTCGCGCAGAACTACCGGGAGCAGGGCGACTTGACGGCGGCCGACGACGTGCTGACCGCGTTGACGGTGTTGCTTGCGGAAAACGAACAGCATCAGGCCTTGCGCGAGATGGCGGCGCAGCTCAAAGGGGAGATTGCCGACGAACGGACGGAGTTGACAACCGATGCGAAGCCGATGCTCGCGTTTGCGCTCGAACGTGCGGATCAGCTGATCGCGGAAGGCGACATTGAGCAAGCCCGCGAGATCTGGCAGACTGTGACTGCTCTTTATGCACGCGAGCCGAGTGCGCAGGAGTTCGTCGAGCGCTCGCGGCAGGGTCTGAAGAATCACGTCGGCCCCGCCCAGTCCGCGGCGAAAGAATAAGCGCATGCTGATTCGTGTCGCGTTACGCCAATGCGCCGAGGGCGTCGCTTGAGAATTTCGCAGTACGTTTGTTGCGTTTCCACCTGCAAATTTGGATACTGGCCTAACATCGACTCCTCTGACGGCCGCATGAGGTTGCCTGTCGACCATGTCTCCCCAATTCTGACACAGCGACGATTGAACACCGCGAGGGACTGATGAATCGCAATGACTTCTTAAAGCTGATCGGTGCCGGTTCCAAAGATGACGAATACCTGCCGGTTGCCTGTTTGCTTCGCGACGGCCGCGGCTGCGTGGGATTCTACAACACGTCGCTCAATGAAGATCTGGAAGCGACCTGCTTACTCGTCAACGCCCGCATCATCGAGTTCAGGGAAGCCCGTTCCGTTGCCGGCGGCGGGACGATGCAGGACTTTAGCGATTTTCTGGAAGACGTTGTTTCACGGCTGCCGGAGAACGACGAGCACCAAACTCTGATTCCAGACGGTGACCAATATGGCAAAGCGGTTCCGCTGACCGCCATCGATTTGGACGAGGTGGATGTGCTCTATCCGGTTTCGCACATCAGTTCACTGCTAGAACGAGCCTCTCGCGAAATGAGCGGCACGGACGTCGAATCCACGACGAGTGCAGACTCAGAATCACCTCAGCTTCCTACGTTTCTCGATTTTGAGCAGAGTCCTGTGCTCAAGGTCTTGCGAATGAAGCTCTGGTGACACGAAATCGCTTGTTTTTCCGGGGAAGCCGGCTCGAGGCAGGGAGGCCGGTCGTCATCCACGCCAAGCCGGCGGGATCCGCCGGGGAGATATCCCATAGAACCGTCAGATCTCGCGTCATCGGCCATGAATTTCATGCTAAGATGATGGTAGATTAATCTGATCACGGCGCTTCGTGGCTCCCTGTTCGCTCCTCTCCTTCATGATCGTTGGCCCGTTTATGGCTGTCGTTGACGAATCCAGAGAATCCGGCCTGGAATCGGCCCCGCAATACATCAATCGTGATGTGAGCTGGCTGGAGTTCAACGCGCGCGTCTTGGAAGAGGCGGAGGACGAGAGCAACCCGTTGCTGGAACGCGTTAAATTCCTGAGTATTTTCAGCAGCAATCTCGATGAGTTCATGATGGTCCGCGTGTCGGGAATTCGCTCTCTCGTGTTTCACGAGGCGCACGCGATGGAGGAGACGCCCGACCGGTCGGCGCCCCGCGACCTGTTTGACCGCATTCACGACCGTATCCACCAGCTCGTTGACCGGCAATACGCGTGCCTGCAACAGGCGGTTCTGCCGACGATAGCGGGGCACGGAATTCGCCTGCGTGATCCCGACGAGCTGTCCAAGGCGCAGCAGCAGCATGTCGAGGAACACTTCGAACAGACAGTTTTTCCCGTGCTGACGCCGATGGCCATCGATCCCAGCCATCCCACGCCCCAACTGCAAAACCGCGGCCTGTATCTGGCGGCCATGATTCAGCCGTTTCAGCGGCGGCGCGGCGGACCGAAGCGGCTGTTGGCGGTGGTCCAGATACCTGCGGTCTTGCCCCGGCTGGTCCCGCTGCCCGGCGACGACGACGACTTCATCCTCCTTGATCGACTGGTCGCCTCGCGGCTAGACCGTTTGTTCGGCGGTTCCGAGATTGTTTGTTGGACGACCATTCGCATTACCCGCGATGCCGATCTGGATATCGACGGCGACGAAGTGATGCACGATCTGTCTCAGGCGATCGAAGAGGGACTCAAGGCGCTCAAGCATCGCAATCCCGTCCGTCTGGAGGTCTCCGCCGGCGCGGACCAGAAGCTGGTCGACACGCTCGCGGAACAGCTGCAATTGGAGCAGCGTGAAATCTATCACGTCGACGGGCCGTTGGATTTGACGATCTTAATGGCTTGGCACGGGCTGCCGGCCTATGAGCATCTCCGGGATGCTCCGTTTACTCCGCGCCGCCCGGCGGAGCTGCCCGAAGGGGCCGACGTCTTCGCCGCCGTCCGCAAGCGGGACATCCTGGTGCACCATCCCTACGAATCGTTTGGGTGCGTCGTTGATTTTCTGGAGCAGGCGGCCGCTGATCCCAATGTGTTGGCCATCAAGCAGACGCTCTATCGCTCCGGCAGTGAGAGTCCAATTGTCCGCGCACTGATGAACGCCGCGGAGGCGGGGAAGAATGTGACGGCGGTTGTCGAACTCAAAGCCAGGTTTGATGAACGTACCAACGTCGGTTGGGCGCGGCAGATGGAACAAGCGGGCGTGCATGTTGTGTTTGGATTTCTCGATCTGAAGACACACTGCAAAATCACACTCGTGGTTCGCCAGGAAGGGAGCCGCTTGCGGAGATATGTCCATCTGGGCACCGGCAATTACAATTCGGCGACCGCCAAGATCTATACCGACCTGGGCCTGTTCACAAGCCGGCAGAAGTTTGGAGACGACGCCACCGCGCTATTCAACATGCTGACCGGCTATTCGCTGGGACACCAGTGGAAACGCCTGATCATCGCGCCGCACGATCTGCAGCCCAAGACGATCGACTTGATCCGCCGGGAAACCGAGAAAGCGGTCTCCGGGCAACCGGCGCGTATCTTTGCCAAGCTGAACTCTCTCGTCGACGGGCAGGTCATCGACGCGCTCTACGAAGCGTCGCAAGCAGGTGTCGAAGTCGACTTGCTCTGCCGCGGCAGTTGCTGTTTGGTGCCGGGCGTTCCTGGTTTGTCGGAGAACATCCGCGTCCGCAGCATTATCGACCGCTTTCTGGAACACAGCCGGATCTATATTTTCGGAACGGGCGACGAAGCGGAGATTTATCTCTCCAGCGCCGACTGGATGCCGCGCAACTTCCGCCGGCGGGTGGAAGCGATGTTTCCGATTCTGGAACCGTCCCTCAAAGCGCGGATTGTGGACTCAATCGTGCCCATCCTGCTGGGGGACAACGTCAAAGCGCGAGTCATGCAGCCCGACGGCAGTTATATCCATTCGACTCCGGAGAACGGCGCTCCGCCGCTCCGCGCGCAGATGCAACTATTGGACGAACACTCCGTCTCCGAATCGGAAGACGCGGGCGCTTAACGCTTCGATCAGGATGCCGCGTGCAATTGTCCCACGGCGGCACTACTCGAATTTGACACCCGCTCGGGCAGCGGCGGCGGTCATCGTCCGATATCCCACGCGGCATGCTTCCTGGAAGGGCATCGAGGTGAAGCACTCGACCGCCATGGCGCCGGTGTACTGATTGTCGGCGGCGGCTTTGACGATCGGCGCGTAGTCCATGCCTCCCTGCCCTGGAATAAAGTGCTTCCACTTGGGGTACTTGCCGGTGTAATCCTTGAGATGGCAATGGCGGATTTTTTTGGCAAACCGTTTGAAGAACTTCGCGGTATCAACGTCGATTAATTCGAGATAGCACGGATCGAAGTTGACGCCGAAATCGTCCGAGCCGACGTCGTCAAACAGCCGCTGCAGCGCATCGGGAGTGTCGTCGATCCAGGTGGGCCAAATGCCGTCGACTGCAAGCGACACATGTTTCGACGAACCGTAGTCGGCGGCGGAGCGGATCGCTTGGACCGTTTTCTTCCAGAGCGCATCCGGCGCAACGCTCTCTTGCGGTCCGCCCATGTGAAACGTGACCACCGGTGCCCCGACGTCGACCGCCAAATCGACCGTTCCTTTGAGGTCGAGTGGCTTACCCGCCGCCAGCGTCCGTGTGAGCTCCGCATGGGTAATCACGGCGGCGACGCGCATGTTGTATTTCTCGACGGTCTTTCGGGTTAAGATCCGCCGCTGGGCATCGAAGGACCGGGGATCGTCCGAATTGCCCTTGGTTCCGGAAATATCAATCCTTGAGTACCCGACGCCCGCGATGAACGCCACTGTTTCCGGAATCGGCATGTCCAGCCGGTCGGTGTAGCTGTAAGTGTAGAAGGAAAGCCGCATAGAGGTTGACTCCGAAACAGCGTAGGAATTGACAAGAGATTCACCGAACTTTCACAGAGCGAACCTGTCTCCTTATTCACCGTTCAGTCTATAATGGCTGTTGGAGCATCTCAATCACCCGGTTTTCAGAATTCCGCGGTTGCATGAAAACCGGCCGGCGCGCCAAAATACGACTGACGTCATCCTCAATTGTTTCCTGAACGAGACTTCCATGTATCTGTTACGCATATTGGCCGTAGGTTTGCTCTGCCTCGCAATTGCCGCGCCGGGATTTGCCGGAGACGCCGCTGACCAGACATCAAAGGGTGATCTGAGTTTCCGATTGCCGAGCATCGACGGCAAGATTGTCGAGTTTTCGGCCGACTCACCACAACGGCTCACGGTTGTCTGCTTTTTGGGAACGGAATGTCCGCTGGTACGTCTCTACGGACCGCGGCTTAACGCGTTCGCTGAAGGGCTGAAAGATCACCAGGTTGCCTTCATCGGAGTGAACAGCAACCTGCAGGACTCGCTGGAGGACGTGCGCGACTACGCCCGGAAATACGGGGTCAGATTTCCCATGGCCAAGGACTATGGAAACTTGGTCGCCGACCGCTACGGGGCCAAGCGGACGCCGGAGGTGTTTGTTATTGATCAGCAAATGCAGATCCGTTATCGCGGCCGCATCGACGATCAGTATTTGCCAGGCCAATCAAGACCGAAAGCGACCAATAACGACTTGAGGACTGGGCTCGGCGAATTGTTGGCGGGCAAGCCGGTGACCACTCCGGTTACTGACGCCAACGGCTGTCTGATCGGCCGCGAAAAGAAGTCGGACGTCAGCACCAGCCTGACATTCACCAAACACGTCTCGCGGCTGCTCAACCGTCATTGCGTCGAGTGCCACCGTCCAGGTGAAATCGGACCGTTTTCACTCACTGACTATGACGAAGTCATCGGCTGGGCCGACATGATGCTGGAGACGATTGATGACGGGCGAATGCCCCCCTGGCACGCCAATCCCGCGCACGGCAAATTCACGAACGCCCGCGAAATGCCCGAAGCCGACAAACAGGCTTTGCGGGATTGGGTGGAAGGCGGCATGCCTTACGGCGACGTGCAGGAACTTCCCAAGACGCCGAAGTTTACCGACGGCTGGTTGCTGCCGCGCGAGCCGGATCTCGTGGTCGAAATGCGCAATCGCCCGTTTCGAGTCCCCGCTGACGGGACGGTCGAATACCAATACTTCGTCGTCGATCCCGGCTTCGAAGAAGATAAGTGGGTCACCGCCGCCCAGGTCATTCCCGGCAATCGCGCGGTCGTGCACCACGCGATCGTGTTTATCCGCCCGCCGGACGGATCAGAATTTCGCGGCATCGGCTGGCTGTCGGCCTACGTGCCGGGACAGCGGTCGACGGAGCTGCCCAAACACCGCGCGCGGAAAGTTCCCGCCGGGTCGAAACTCGTGTTTCAGATGCACTACACCCCCAATGGCACCGAGCAAGAGGACATCACCAAAATCGGGTTGGTGTTCGGCAAAGATGAGGAAATCACCCACGAAGTGCATACGCTTGTCGGGATCGATCAGGACTTTGAGATTCCGCCGCACGCCGCGGACTTCGCCGTCGAAGGCCGTGTGCCGCGACTCCCCGCGAAAGGCGAATTGCTGGCAATCGCGCCGCACATGCACCTCCGCGGCAAGTCATTCAATTTGAAGTGCGATCGAGCGGACGGATGCGAGATTCTGCTTGACGTCCCACAGTACGACTTTAACTGGCAGCACATCTACGAATTGGCCGAGCCGCTGCCGTTGCCGGGGATCAAGGCCTTAGAGTTCACGATCAGTTTTGACAACTCCGAGAACAATCCGGCCAATCCTGATCCCTCGCAATTCGTGATGTGGGGCGACCAAACCTGGGAGGAGATGGCGATCGCCTTCTTCGAAGTGGCCGTGCCCCGTGACACCGAAGGGGTCTGGGAATCTTCCAAACCGAAGGCGGAACAGAATGCCGCTGACAAGGACAAAAAGGTGGCCGAATTCGTGCAGCGATTCCTGAAGCAATTTGACGAAAACCAAAACGGCATTGTGGAGTGGAAAGAAACCCCGCTCTCGTTTCAGCGTTTCGGTTTTCGGCGGATTGATTCCAACAAAGACAAGCAAATTACAACTACCGAAATCGAAGCCGCCGCCCGCAAACGCAAGAGCTTGTAGTCGTAGGGCCGGTTTTACCGGCCGACGGTCGCCATCGTCCGGCACTGTCCAACCTTCCTCTTCAGCTAAATTCCGGTCCGCGAAGCGGACCCTACGATTGCCCTTTAAGAGTTTGACATCTTTGACATGCGCCGCACATTTGACCGTACGACCGGTTGGCTGGTGGACCATCCCTGGTTCGTCACGGCTTTGCTATTGGCGATTAGCGGCGTGGCCCTGCTGGGATATACCGATCCGCAACGGCTGACAAATCTGCTCAGGGTCGACAATGAGGATGAGCAAGGCGTTGCGGAAACCAAAGAGAAATTCGAGACTCCCCCCGACGTCGACCCGGTCAGCCTGACCGACTCCGACGCCGTGTTGGTCGTTGAGTCGGATGATTTCTTCACTCCTGACGGCGCTGCGGCGCTGCGTCACGTGGTGGATGAACTTGAGTCGCTGGATTACGTCAGTGACATCCTGTGGCTGGACCGCGTGCCGCTGATGAACATCTTCGGTCTGCGTGAACCGATTCTGCCGAACGCCAAGGCATCGGAGGGGCGTTTCGAAGCGGCGCGCAGAAAGGCGGCTGAGCATCCGCTCGTCGGCGGTCAATTGCTATCCGAAGACGGACGGACGCTGCTGCTGTTGATCAAGTTTGACTGGTTGTTCGTCAGCGACGACGCCGACTGCACCGCGCGGTTGCGGACGGTGGCCGAAAAAGCGGCTGCCGACTATCCGGATGTGAAGTTCCGCTTCCTGGTGACGGGACGGGTGCCGACGTATTTGACCATCGTGCAGTCGCACGAGCGGAACAAATACAAGTACCAGATCATCGGCTACGCGATGATCGCGTTGATCGCCGTTGTGTTGTTTCGCGGCCTCACGGCGGTATTTATCGTCGCCATGGCGCCGGCACTGGGGGTGTTTTGGACGCTGGGGGTCCTCAACTACTTCGATCTGCAGCACAATCCGTTCAACGACGTCGTACTGCCGGTGCTGTTGAGCCTGGTGGGGCTGACCGACGGCGTGCATCTGATGGTGCAAATCCGCCGCTACCGGGCCGGCGGCCTGAGCGAACGCGCAGCGGCCCGTGCGGGCGTGCGGGAAGTCGGTTTGGCGTGCGGTTTAACCTCGCTCACCACGGCGATCGGCTTCGGCTCGATGTCGTTGGCCCATCACGAAATCGTGCGTGATTTCGGCTGGAGTTGTGTCCTCGGCGTCATAATGACTTTTGTTGCCGTGGTCACCGTGATTCCCCTGGCCTGCTCGACGCCGTTGGGACGGCGCGTGCACGTGGGGCACGAACGGGGACTCATCGACCGGCACCTGGGCCGCATCGGTGGGATTGTGGAGTTCGTGCTCACCCGCACCCGCACAGTCAGTGCGCTGGGCATCGGCCTCACGGTGTTTTTGATTGTGGTTTCCCTGACGCTCCGTCCTGACGAACGCCGGACCAATTCGCTGCCAATGGGCGCCGAAGCGGCGGTCGGCATGCAGCACATGGACCGGGAACTGGGGGGATTGGAAAGTTCGCGCATCGAGATCCGCTGGTCGGCCGACGTGCCGGACGATTCGCCCCAGATCTTGGAGACTATCAGCGCCGTCGATGATCTGTTGTCGCAAGAACCACTAATCGGCTATCCACTCTCGATCCGCAATCTACTCGACGCGCTACCGGGCGAGGGGAAGGCGTCGGAACGGATGTCAATGATCGACCTACTCCCGCCGCCGCTGAAGCGGGCGTTCTATACGCCGGAACGTCGCGAAGCGGTCGTCAGTTTTCGCGTGCAAGATTTGGGGATCGCCAAGTACGGTCCGGTCTTTGAACGAATTCAGGACGGTCTGCACAAAATCAAAGAACAGTACCCGGAGTTTTCGTTCGAGATGGAAGGCTCGGCGGTTTGGCGTTGGCGGCATCTGTTTCAAATCGTCAACGACTTGGCTGCCAGCCTGGGAAGCGCCTCAATTATTATTTTCGTGGTCTTGGCCTTGGCCTACCGCTCCTGGCGGATTGGGCTGATCTCGATCGTTCCCAACATGTTTCCGCTGGCGGTCACCGGCACGTCGCTGGTGTTGATGGGACAGTCGCTGGAATTGGTGAGTGTTTGCGCCTTCACCGTCTGTCTGGGGATTGCCGTCGACGATACGATTCATTTCCTGACGCGCTACGAAGAAGAGCGGCAAAAAACCGACAGCGAACAGGAAGCGATCCGCGCCGCGTTCACCGGGGTTGGCACAGCGCTGATCATGACCACGATGGTCTTGATCGCCGGATTTTCGACGGTGCTGTTCAGCGACATGCGCGACCAGCGGATCTTCGCCGCAATGAGCGGGCTGACGATCGGCTCGGCGCTGTTCGGCGATTTGATCTTCCTGCCGGCGCTGTTGTCACGGTTTATGAACAATCCGCCGCCTGCGACCGCTCGTTCGAACGAGGATGGCGACCAAGCAGAGTTCGAGTCCTAGTTTCGTGGTTTTCGACCGGTGGCTTGAAGCGAAGCGAGACGCGTTGACTCCACCCAAACGTCGAACCTCGACGTTCGATCAAATTACTCATGATGCTTACGGATTCGTCTTCGACAATGCAAACAGGAAAGCCGACACCGACGCACAACGAACTAGAATCGATACCCGCCCCCGACGCCGACGAAAAAGTCGTCGGAATCAGGGGTCAAGCCGACACCGGAGCGAATGTCGAGAACGAAATTGTTGCTCAAGTAGTAGTCGATGCCGATGTTGAAGACACCGACAGTCGGCTCGCCCTCGAGGTTTTTCGAGAAGATGCCGAAGAACTCGGCGTACATGGTTGATTGTTCAGTCAGGTCGATACCGATCGCCGCGGACTGGGTGACGATGACGAAACGATCGCCGGATGGTTCTTCGGGTAGAAAGCTGAAGTCGCCGAGTGCGCTTTCGGCGAATCCAGTGGAACCATACAGCCAGAAATCCTCGTTCAATTCCCAGCCATAGATGTAATCCAGCCCAAACTGAACGCGTTCAGTGTTCCAGGCTTTGCCTCCCGTCGGCACGGAAATACGAATCTCCAAGGCGCTCTCGGGAATGAGCGATTGTTGTTCAGTCATTTGCAGTTTTAGCGCGAACTGCTGATCCTCGGCACCATCGACGTCATCGGCCTCGTCGTTGAATCGCCAGATGTAATCTGTGCGCGTCCGCACCTCGATGTTCTCGGAAATGCCATATCTCAGAAGCATTTCCGGCAGCACATGGGACGTTTCAATTTCTTCGCTGTGATCCTTGTAAAAAAACGTATAGCCGCTTTCGATCTGAAAGACGCCGCGGCCAACCGTCACGGTCGACTGTGTAAAGTCATGCCGATCGGTCTCAATCCGCTCTTCATACGGGTCGCGCGGGCAGTGCGCGTCGTTGAAGTCGTTCAAGAACGTGAACAACGGCTCTCCGGCGACACAGGACACGTTATCGCACAGATTCAAACCGCAGCACAGAACGATAAGGAGCACAGAGAAGCGTTTCATCTCACAACCAAAGTCTGCTCGGAACTATCCACATTTGGAGATATTGACTTCATCGGCTCAACGGTTTTGACCGGTCGAATGAATCATGGGGTTGTCGTAGTATTTGCCAATCCACTGCAAATGTGATGGCGACTGAGCAATCTACGTCGTGTCTCGGTGCCTCACAGGTCAAACGTTTTTGAGGAACTGGCTTGCCTCCTGTCTCTATTTTCGTTTTCCACAGCTGTGTTGGTCAGAAGCGCAATTGATCCGCCTGAATTGGTCTCGTAAAATCCAAAGTAGTTCCGCTCAGCCCATAATTGAGGAACTAGGTGAACCAGATCATGTTGCGCTCTGTTCTCACGTTGGTTTGTCTGACTCTGCTCTCCACCACTGTCCGAGCGAAGGGTGACTCCTGGCCGGATGTAATGAAGTCGGCTGGCGAAGCGCGGCGGGCGGGTGCGTACCAACAGGCAAAAGAACTGCTGACTGGTGCGCTCGTCCTGTCCAAAGAATTTGACAAGGCCGACTTTCGGCGGACGGAAACGAAAGTCCGACTGGCCGGATTATTGCTCGAACTTGGCGCATATGCGCGTTGCGAGCAGCTCTGTAATGAGTCAATCGACGCCCTGAAAGAGAAGGAAGACACTGAGCATCAATTGCAGATTGCCCGGGCGGAAGGAATCCTGACCGGACTGTATCTTGAGCTGGGCATGGCCGATCTGGCCGACGAGCATTGCACGCGGGGTTTAACAATCTGCAAATCGCTCGGCAAAAAAGCTGACGAGGATGTGGCCCAGTTTCTGGCATTGGAGCGTCGCATCTGGAATCTCAATTCAAACGAAGGCAATTCCGGCAGCGGCTGGAGATCGTTGCAGATCCTGGAAAAGTCCTACGGTAAATCTGATCCGCGCCTGATTGTCGCACTCGAAGCGCTCGCGGGAGATTGTTACAGCGACTGGCATCCGGAGTATGCAAGACGTGCCGGGTTGATTGCCGAAGCTGCGTACGGAAAACACCATCCAATCTACGGACGATGTCTATCAACATTCGCTACGGCGCTCCGCCACACCCGTTACTATGAGAAATCGGAACTCGTTTCAAACCTGGCGATCAAAGTCCTGTCACAGTCACTGGGGCCGGATCATCCTCAATTGTCGGCGGCTTATCGGAACCTGGCCTCCGTCGAGCGTGAACGGGGTCATTCCGATCGTGCGGAAGCGCACTATCGCAAATCGATTCAACTGCGTTTCAGCACACTTACGGATGCCGAACTCTGCCACTTCCTCGATCAGTTTATTGAATCGAGCAAGTACAGTTCATTCGCCTCATTTTTCTCATCCGATGACAACGTCTCGGACGTGTTTTTGACTGAAATGACCCGCCGCGGCGGCGGGGTCATCCAACAGTTTCTCGTTAAGAAACTCGAGACCTGGCGCCGGAGATACCTGCAAGTCGGTAGGGAGCTTGAGAATCACGAGGTTGACTCTCAAGACGAATCTGATTTTCCGGAGAATGTCGCAAAGCAATCGAAGATTCGATCTCGGAGAGAACGGTATGCTCGGAACCTGCAATTCGCAACGGCACTCTGCCGCATTCAGCAGAAGCCGGACCCGCTGCATATTTTCATTGACGGTCCAAATGAACGGACTTACAAGTTTCCGGAATTGCCGGATTTGGCCGTGACGATCAGAAACGTCGACACCGAAAAGCGGGAGATTGGCTTTACGGAATCGGGGAATTACCGTTCTGGACGACAGCGACGTTGGAGGATCGAGGTTACGGACGCTGCGGGGAAAGTCCTTGAGCCTGCGCCAAACACACAAACCGGACCTCTGATTGGGGGAGGGTGGGTTAACCTTACGACGCTCAAGCCCGCAGAGGGTTGGCAAACGACCCTGGCGATGTCACGCTTCGTCGACACACTGGAACCTGGCGAGTACCAAGTCCGGGTGTTGTATCACAACGATTTGACCATTTTGGAGTGGGAGTTTGTCGACGGTCTGATCGTCTGCCGGTCCGATCCGATCAAGCTTACCGTCAAACGGCGTGCGATCGAGACAACGAAAGAGCAACAGCTGGAGGTCGAAACGCTGCTCAAACAATTGGACGATCAGCAAATTTGCAGGGTGATCGTCGGACGATACGGCGAGTGGGCACATGAGTTTATCAACCCCAAAAGTGAATACGGCCGTCTGCTCACACTGGGCTGGCCGGCGGTTCCCACGTTGATTGAAGAGTTAGAACGTGAAGGGCAGACTCCCAGGCGGCGGGCGCACCTGCTGGCGTTCTTGTTTTCCATCACCGGAGAAATTGATCCGCGCGAAACATCTGCATTGGGGAACTACTCAATGCTTGAGCAGGGATGGAGCCTGACTTTCAAACGAGAGGGTTCAGATAGCCCGAACTTCAGCAGCGGCTTCACCGCTGGACCTTCGAAGCACAGCGCAGCTCTCGACGCCACTGCTCAGACCCCTCTCATCAAGCAGTGGCAGCACCTCAAATCGAACTTGCAGGTGACTCAATCGAATTAAGCACGAACGAGAATGTCCCGCACCATGCGCGATCTTGGGCTAAATGTCGCTAGAAGGCAGGTTTGCCGTAAGGACGACGTCCTGTTAATAACGGCAGGGCGGCACAATCAATGCTTTGTGCGCCAACCTGTAAAGCCAATTTCAGCTCGCCTCTGAGATTGGTTATACTCCTGAAGTTCAGTTTCCACATCTTCGATACCCCCTGCTATTCAGGAGTCTCCTAATGGCCGCACGACGACTTGCAGTTGCTCTGATCGTCTGTTTCTTAGCAACGACCGTTCGCGGCGGTGAGCTGGTCAGTGTGCTGAACTACACACGTGCGGAGACCAATTTTCAGTTCAAGAGCTACGTCGGTAAGGCTGGGGGCGTCGGCAAAGTCGTGCATATGCGCCAACCCTATTCGGTCAAGGACCAGACCACGATCCGTGGCAACCGCGACACGCTCTATTCTTTTGGTGTGTATGACCTCGTCTCCCCGGTGACGATTGTAATGCCGGAAACAGAGGGCCGGTTTCAGTCGCTGTTGGTAATCGACGAGGACGAGTATAACCCCGTGCTTAAAAACGGCCCGGGCGAGGTGACGCTGACCATCGACTCCGTCGGCACACGCTACGCGATGGTATTGGTCCGCACGTTTGCCAATCCAAACAGCCCGGAGGACATGAAACAGGCGCATGCGGTGCAAGATGCGATCCAGATCAAGCAGGACGCGCCCGGCGAGCTGGTGCTGCCCGACTGGGACGAGAAGTCGCTGCTCGAGACGCGCAAGCAGCTCAACGCATTGGCCATGAAGATGACGGACTTTTCCAACGCCTTCGGGCGCCGGGGCGAAGTCGACCCGGTTCAGCACCTGATCGGTTCCGCCGCCGGCTGGGGCGGCAACCCGCAGCGCGGGGCGATGTACTTCAGCGTCACACCGGACAAGAACGACGGCAAGACGGCCTACACGCTTACAATGCCCAAGGATGTGCCGGTGCAGGCGTTCTGGTCGGTCACTGTCTACAACAAAGACGGTTTTTTCACGCCCAACGACCTCAATGCCTACTCGTTTAACGGCGAAACCGCCGAGCCCAATAACGACGGCACGGTGACAATCCACTTCGGAGGTGATCCCGAGGCGATAAATTACCTGCCGATCACCGATGGCTGGAACTACATCGTCCGCTGTTACCTGCCGGGCTGGCAGATCATCGAAGGCAACTGGAAACCACCGGCGCCGCAACCGGTGAAATGATTGCCGGTTCCGTAGGGCAGGCTCCCGCCAGCCGCTCTGAAATTGGACGTCCAATACAAACTTCGGCAGGCAGGAGCCTGCCCTACATGACTGAAAACCGCCGGCCGCGCAGCCTGGCCGGTAGTTGCTTTCTCTGTGCGGCCCGTGTGAGCAATACGTGATTTCCTGAACGCCGCGTGCACCAATTTGATTGGAGTCACCATGTTTCCACGGCGTATTGTCGCTCTCGGCTCAAGCTCGATTCACGGGCGAGGCGACTCGGAACTCGGCGGGTTCATTCACCGTTTGCGTCTCTGGCATGAAGCGCAAGGTCCCCGCAATTTTGTCTACCAGCTTGGCATCTTCGGCGAAACCACCGACCGACTCATTCAACGTCTGTCGATCGAGGCGGGAGCCCGTCGGCCTCACCTGATCATTCTCTATCCCGGATTCAATGATATCCGGCGCGAGGGAGCAGAGTCATCCGAGAATGCCGTCTCGATTGAAGACTACAGCAGTTCCATGGCGGCCCTGGTCGAGTCCGCGCTCAAAATCTCACCAACCCTGATGCTGACCGGCTTCCCGTTTGATGAAGCGAAGACAAGACCTTATTTGAGTTCTGATTGGTATTATCTGCGATCCGACGCAGCTCGTTACACGGATGTCTTGCGGCAAGTTTGTGCTGAGAGGTCATGCCTCGTTCTTGATTGTTTTGCGAATTGGGGCTCAGATGACATAAGCGATCTCCTGGCCGAAGATGGCCTGCACTGCAACCCGAAGGGACATGAAAGACTTTATCGGGAGCTTCGCGAGTTTCTGGAAGAGAATTACAGCTAGCGGCGGGGGAGGCTCCATGATCGGTGGTCAGCCCGCTGACTACGCCGACGGACCGGTTTTTCAAGACGAGCCATATTCGCTTTAAGCCGCCGTGCTGTTTCGGCCGATGATCACTCTACGAAATACTGCGCAGATCAAGTTTTGCATGAGGCAGGCGACCATGGGGCGATGGAGTGTTCCGTTGTGGGTGTGTGCGCAGCTGCTGTTATTTCAAGCGGCTGCAAACGCTCAGTCCGTCGATGACAGCGGTGTGTGGTTTGCCGGCTTCGGCCGCGGCGAAATTGCCACAGAGCGAACAGACCGGCTGCGCTGGTGGTTCGACGGGCACGCCCGGTTCTTTGACGACACCAACGGATTCGGCCAGAGCATCGTCCGCCCCGGCGTCGGATACGCTCTCGACGACAATTTCACCGCCTGGGCCGGCTACGGCTGGATTCGCACTTCACCGGAAATCGTTCCGGACTTTGACGAGCACCGGATCTGGCAGCAATTGACCTGGTCGCAGCCCGTTCACCGCATCAAGCTCGGTTTCCGATCGCGGCTGGAACAACGGTTTCTCGAAACGGGCGATGATGTGGGCGTCCGTTTCCGCCAATTCATCAGTTGGCGGCAGCCGTTCGCCTCCGCTCCCAAATACAGCTTTGTGTTGTGGGACGAAGCCTTTATTCACCTCAACGACACCGATTGGGGCGCGAACGCTGGCTTCAATCAGAACCGAGTCTTCGTCGGCTTCGGCGTGAAGCGCAATCCCGACAGCCGCTGGCGCGTGGAGATCGGCTACCTGAACCAGCACATCAACCGCCTCGGGCCAATCGAACTGACGAATCACCTGCTCTCGGTGAACGTCTTCCGCAGCCCGTGATGATTGAGACGCGCGAGCAGAGATCGGCGGCCAAGTCCTATTGATCACCGTCGTGCTGGCCGCGATAATTGCGTTGCTTCGAGTGGAGATTTATCGTGGTCGGCCCCATGAAGCGTTCTTGGGGCGGCGATTCCAGTAACCTCTCGATAAGGAATCGACGCATGAAATCCCTGTTTTACAACGGTGTTGAGAACCTTGATGAAGCTTTGAATCGCGCCCGATCAGGGGCAGAATTTCTTGATCAAAGGCTTGGACCTGACTGGGACCGCAAGATCGACCTCGATCGGCTCGACATCCAATGCCCCTTCAATTGTGTCTTGTCTCAGTTGATGAGGCGGGGGCATTTGTTGTTGCTGTTTGTGGATTTTGCTGCGGGAGTGAATTACGGATTTTCTTGTGGGATGGTCGACGCGATATTCTTGATTCCGGTGCCCTCCGTCGATCGCTCTTTCCAGCGATTGACCGAAGCGTGGAAGCTCGTGATTCGCGAACGGCGCGGCGAAGAACAGCCCCACGTCGAGAAGGCACAAACTAGTGACGCCAAGCGGGCGACACCCCGCGCGCCTGTGTCCCAGGCTGTTTGAACACGATTCAGCGATGCCGCCGTACAAGACTCCTTCTGCGCTAAAGATCCGCGATGAGTATCGAAGCGTTCCTCTGGAACTATCGCAGCGGCGAGCCGATAGGGTTCGATTTTGATGCCGTACGTAACATTCTCTCCACCGACGATACCAAATGGGGCGACGAAAACGGCTGCCTCACTGTTCGTTTCACCGGACCAAATAGTGACGTTGCTATCTTTCTCGACAAGGATGGGCCGACAACCCGCCATACCCGCGGCATCACGGTGTTTCGGCCGATTCTGCATCCGGCGTTTCTATCGCGCATCTTTCGCGTGATGCAACTGGGCGACGTGATGCTGTTCTATTCGGATGAAACGACGCCCGTTTTCGCTTTCGGGGCGGATGCCGGTCAGTACCCGGACGATTTGCTGCAGCAGCTTGGAGAACCGAGGTACGCTCAATCGCCCGCTGATCTGCGGCATCGTCGCTGACAGCAACCCGGTTCTGTGAATGGCAATCACGTAGGAAATCCGGCGAAAACGCTTGACAGCTGCAGGAGCCAATAGGTAGAATTTCTATATAAAGAATTCCTACATGTCATCGTCGAGAATTCCGCCACATGGACACGGAACTCATCAAAGGCACGTTGTCGCTCATTATCCTCTCCCTGCTCAGCCGCCGGGCGATGTACGGGTATGAGATCGTCGCGACCGTCAAGGAGGAGACGAACGGCGCGCTCGAATGGAAGACCGGCTCGCTCTATCCCAGCCTGCACAAGTTGGAAAAGGCCGGCATGATTCGCGGGGAGTGGGAGGGAGAGCCGGAGAGCCGCCAGCGAAAGTACTACCACGTGACCGAGGCCGGCCAAGCCGCACTCGCAGACAAACAACAGTCTTGGTCGCAACTCTGCCAGGCGATCACTCAGATCATGGAGAAGTCCAAATGACAGACATCGATCGCTATTTGGATCAGGCGTGCCGCAGTGTCAGCGGACCGGTTGCGCTGCGGCAGCATCTGCGGAAAGAGCTCAAAGAGCATCTGGAAGAGGCGATTCGAGATCTAGTCGCGTCCGGCATGTCTGAGGATGAAGCAACCACCAATGCGATGGAAGCGTTCGGAACGCCGGAAATGATTCGCGAAGGATTGCAGTCGGTTTATGGGCACAGCGTCGTTTCCCTCTTCGTCGACCAGGCGATGAAATGGAAGGAGAGCACCATGAAATCGGAATGGAAGTGGAATTTTGTCACTCAGGCGGGCCTGCTGCTTGTGATCGCGCTATCAGTTTTTGGATGCGTCTTCACGATGTACTGGATCGTCCCGGTCGTAGAGCAATTTCATCGGGAGCGCGGCACAGAAATTCTGCCCCAGCTTCAGGCAGCGATCGCATTTTCGTACCACATCGTCGATTACTGGCTGATTTGGGCGATTCCTATTGCGGCGGCGCTTTGGCAGTTTGAACGGAAGTGCAAAAGCGAAAACAAGGGGCTCATTCGCATCGCAATTAGTGTTGGTGCGTGCTTGGTTTCAATCGCGATATTGCTGTGGTGGGCGGGCGTGACCATCATTTCTCTCGCAATGACGGTGAGAGCGCTTCAGTGAACACTGGTCGGGGCGAGGATCACAGAATCGACTTGCACAACGCATTAAAGCTGGCCATTCTGCAACACGGAAGTTGACCGATAGCAGAACAACAACATGCACGGGGCGCACGATGACTTCGAAGCCCGACGACTCCTGCGGCAGCGAAGAAGCAACCACGTCATCCGAGTCCAGCACCGATGCCGACGGTAAAAGACGGTCTTCACAGATGGCATTGAAAGTCGCAATTGCAGCCAGTCTTGCTGCGATGGCCATCGCCACATGGATGTACGTTGGAGGCTTGGTGACGTTTGAGCCGGGAGTCACTCCCACCGCAATTCAGAATTACTACCTTGCGCGTATTCTGTGGTATGGAAGTGCGGTGGTCATCCTTGAAGGTGTCGTGCTGGTGATCCTGATTCGTGGCATGCATTGTCCTCCCGAGTCAACTGATTAAGTGGCGGAATTGGTCGCATCGAATGACGGGCCACCGGCGATCGCTGGCCGGGCAATGCGCTTAGAGATCAAGGCGGAATGACAACAGGCCGTGCAACGAGGCGCGCCGATGGATTCGCCAGCTGGTTTCTCATACGGTCATTCTTTTCGCAATATATATTGATATTCATCTATATAGATGTTAATCTATTATCCATGGTAAAACTCAACCAAGCATTCGCCGCTCTCGCTGACCCGACGCGTCGTGAAATCGTGGTGCGTTTGGCACGCGGTGAAGCGACCGTATCGGAATTAGTCGGCCAGTTTGAACTGACACAGCCGACAATCTCCTCGCACCTCAAGGTGCTGGAATCGGCGGGGCTGATTTCGCGGCGGCGAGTTGCGCAGTCCCGGCCCTGCGTGTTGGAACCGGACCGGCTGAAAGAGGTCACCGGTTGGCTGGAACAAGTCCGCGACATCTGGGAAGGCAACTACAAACGCCTCGACGCTTTGCTGTCGGAGTTGAAGCAAGCAGAAAAAAAGCAGCGCAAGAAATGAAGCCCGCCGAAGCAAGCACACCTTCAGAGACCGAAGTGCAGGTCAAGCGCAGTTTTGACGCGCCTGTTGAACTCGTCTGGCGGGCCTATACCGAACCGGACCTGATGCAGCGCTGGCTGCTGGGCCCGCCCGGCTGGTCGATGCCGGTCTGTGAGATGGACCTCCGCGTCGGTGGAAAGTACCGTTGGCGGTGGCGGAGTGACGAGGATGGTCAGGAGTTTGGTTTCAGCGGTGAGTTCCTAGAAGTCGCTCCGCAATCAAAACTCGTTCACACGCAAGTCTACGACCCCGGCGATATGGGCGGCACAATGGGGCAAGAGGGGTCGATTGTCACGGTGACGTTTGCCGAAGATCACCAATCTACGTCGGTGTGCACCACAATCGAGTTTGCCACTCAAGAAGACCGCGACGCGGCACTTTCGACCGGCATGACGGACGGAATGGAAATGAGCTATCAGAAACTCGACGGCGTGCTGCAGTCGGCATGAGACCGGCTGCAGCGTGGCGCCGCCGCATTGGCTCGCAGGGACAAGTAGCCAACGCATCCCGCTTACAACGCGTTTCCGTCATGAGAAAATGCTGAGCACGTAGCGGTTCAACTGATCGTCGAACAGCGTGCCGGCTGTGACCGTCGCGTCGACGAGATCGTCACCGTCGCCCGCGTTAACGCGGTTCGGATCATCGCTCGCGGCCAGAATCGTGTCATCGCCGCCGGCGGCCATCAGCACGTTCTTGCCGCCATAGTCCAGCATCCAGTCGTCATCGCCGCCGCAATAGATTCGGTCGTCGCCCCGGCCCGTGATGATCCGGTTCTCGCCGTCACCCGCTTCAATCAGATTGTCGCCGCCGCGGGAAGTGATCGTGTCGTTGCCCGCTCCGGCGATAATCCAATCGTCGCCGCTGCCGGTGTAGATGTCGTTGTTGCCGCCGGAGGCATAGATGAAGTTGTTGCCCCCCGCGTCGCGAACGTCGTCGTCTCCCGCGCCGGTGAGGATGCGGTCGTCGCCGAGATCAGTGCGGATGACGTCATCGCCGGCTCCGCCGTTGACGAGGTTGTTCCCGGCATACGAAATCAGCGTGTCGTTGCCGCTTTTGCCGTAGAGGATGTCGTCGCCGTCGTGCGTATAGGCGGTGTCATCGCCGTCGCCGCCGTCGAACAGCACATTCAGTCCGAGCCAGTCGCCGATAAACATGTCGTCGCCGCCCAAACCGAACGCCTGAATCCGGCCGGTGATGTCGAACGAGCCTTGGGACACGCCGTTGAACAGCACTTCGACCGCCGACGACCCAGATTGGCCGATCAATTGGAAGACGTCGTCGTTCTCTGAACCGCTGATAGCGAGATCGTCGCCCTGCAACTCCAGCGTGCCGATGGTGACCATGTGCCGGTTGGTGGTCACGTCGCCGGTAGTCTGATCGGTCGCCGTCACAGTGATCTGATACCTGCCGGCGGCGTCATAGATGTTGCCGAACGTGACACCCGCACCCCCTTCGACCGTCCGTAATGGCGTGCCGTCGCCCCAATCGATCTCGTAGGTGAACTGCGATGTCGAAGTCGCCGCCGTCGGCGAAAGAGTGATCCGCCGCATTTGCCCGACGACACCGTCGCGGTCTCCGCTGATCCTCAGGCTGGTCGCGTCGGCGGCAAAGATCACTGCCTTATCGCCGCCGTAGTAGCCCTTGCCGTCGACCACTTTGACCCGCACCAGCGCCCAATCGGCGCCGTTGAGTTCAGCCTTGGAGAAATAAGGCCGCTTGCCGACCGCGTCGTCAAATTCGCCGTCGTTGTCGAAATCCCAGTAGTATTTGAGCGAATCAGTCGACTGTTCCATGTCGCGGCTGCCGCCCGCATCAAGGCGCACTGAGTCGTGCCGGCCGAACACGCGAGGACCTCCGATGTGCGCGATCGGCACATGGTTGTCGTCCAACTGAAACACGTTGTCGCGAATGCGGTCGATGTCGGTGTTGCGTTTAATGATGTCTGACAACGACGTGCTGTCGATTTTAGACAGCGCTTCGCCGCTATAGACGTTCTGATACCAGAAGCGGTCGCCGTTGCGGATGCGTTCGAATTGGTCGACGAGCACGGTGTACACCAATTCGCCCACACTAGCGCCGTCGACATGGTCTTCCGCCAGTCCGCCGACCCAGACGTCAATGCTATCCACATCGCCGTACGCCTCCTGCAAGGCGGCCTGCACCTTGGCGTCGGAGGTGATGTCGGCAAAGCTGGTCACCGGTTCCAAGCCGAGGTCGATGCGGGCTTGGTTGTAGTCCGGCAGGCCGTGATCGCGGCCGCGCTGAATGTTCAGCGACGCCAAATCGAATCCGCCCGCACCCGGCGGCCCGAACAGAAAGTTACGGACGTCGTCGACGATCATGTTGTCGATCTCTTGCGCCTCCTGCCGCGCGAATCCAGCCAGCAGCGAATCGATGCCGTTGGCAATGATCTCGCCCGGCGCGAAAAACGCGTCCTGTAGCGCCAAATTGCCCGCGTCGATCACATTGCCGTAGTCGTCGACCCGCAGCAACTCCGACGAGAGCATGCTGTGCCCAAACCGGTAGGCGGCGGTCGAAAACAGGTTGCTGATGCCCGGGTTCACCGTGGGGTCGTAGCCGGCGTATTCCGAAATCGCCCCTTCGCCGAGCAAGGCGGGCAGGAATTCGTTGTAGGTGATCGCCTGCAGTTCGGCGGTCACGATGGCCCGCGCATATTGATACAGTTCTTCATCGGTCAGCGACGGATCGGCCGCAGCCAATTCCGTGGCGATGCGATTGTGTTCGCGGACGAACAGCGTGTGCATCGCGGTCAGCGCGGCGTTTTCGTTGGCGCGGACGTCGCCCGCCAGAAACAAGTTTGCGCCGGGACCGCCGGCGTTGGGTAAGCCTTCCTCGTTAAAGGGGAGCAAGTCACCCTCGCTGGTCTTGAGCAGACCCCCTTCAAAGGTCCGCAGCGCCGCCGCACGTTCTTCGTCGGAACCGTAAATCACGGAGCCGTCGAGATAGGCGGTGATTTCATTGAGTTGTTGCCGCGGGTTTCCGATCGAATCGCCGGTCGATTCGTCGTAGAGCGACCGGTTCAGGTGAATGACTTGTTCACCCGTCGCCTGGGGATCGAAATAAACATCGCCTTGTGGAACCTCGATGTCCAACGGCTCCGCCGGATCGGCGTTCTCGGTCAAGTCAATATCGTGATCGATGAACTGACCCCAGAGCCAAACCAAGTCGGTGAGGTTGCGGTCGTTGACAGTCGCTTCCTCCTGAGCGACGACCGTGTTGCTGATCTCGCGCGGGCTGGCCCGATCTTCGCCGGCGGGCGCGGAGATGCCGTCCGCGTATTCGGTGGAGACGAGACGTAATAGTTGTTCGTAAGTGCCGCCCCATTCGGGGTTGTCCAGGTTATTCCCCACACCGTCGATCGATGCAAATTCCGCACTGAGCACCAGCCGCTCTTCCATTGACTCGAAGTGACAGTGATGTCGTTGAGATTTCCGCTGCGAAGACTTGGCTCGGTTGGGAGTGTTTTTTTGAAATCGTGACATGATCGTGGTTCCCGATGAGGAAGAGGAGGTGGAAGTGGGCGCGCACCAAATTCGCAAGCGATTCGTGGGGCGCGCTGAACTGGAGAAAGCGCGCGGTGCCGGCCTGCGCGAATAAACGGCAGCCGGCACCGCGTCAATAATGACTCGTCAGCCGATGCAACCAACGAGTTCAGATGGGGGCCGGATTAATGTCAGCTGATCGCTGAAAGGATAGGTCTTTGACGTCGCGTCGACGCCACGTGAGAGCCGTAGCTGGAGGAAGTGTTGGTTCATGGATTTCTCATGCCGTCTCATCAGTTGTTGAATCGAGGTGTGCCTCAGATCCATGCTACCAGTGGTTGAACAACTTGATAGCTGTCTTCTGATTCCAACGACAAACCAAGAGCAGATTTCACAGGCTGTGCGACAAATTCTGCCGGTCGAATCGATGAAACCGGCCCCGCGGCACGCTAGTGCTTTGTCAAACTTCAGATTTCCGGTCGCCGAACTCGTGAGAGTTCGGAAGCTTGCCTGCAACGGCTGGGTCTTCAGAAGTCTCACGACTTCTGCTACGACTCAAATCCTCGCGTTTGACATAGCACTAGAAACCGAAATCGTACTCGTCGATGTTCTCGGCGGTGAAACGGATCGGGTCGGAGAGAATGATTGTTGTCTCGTCACGGGGACTGAACCGCAGATTGCCGTAGCCGGCGATCTCGTCACCCTCTTTCAGTTGCCGCCCTTCGACGACCGCCTTAGCGACCCGCACCGTCAATTCGCCGAGCGCCCGCGGATCCCACAGAAAGAAGCTCTCCAGGACACCCTCTTTGATGTAGGGCCGCATCTTGCCGGGAGTGGAGTTTCCCGTGAGCGCCACTTGGCCGACCTTGCCGGCGCGCTTGATCGCCTCCGCCGCACCGGGGACCGAGTTGGAATCGAACGCGATGATTCCTTTCAATTTCGGATAAGCGTTGAGAAGTGTACCGACCTTCTGCTTTGCCGTATCGATATTCTCGTCGGTCACTACAGTCTCCACGAGTTCCAGTTTCGGATACTTCTCCTTCGCCCGCGCTATGGCGTAGTCTTTCCACGTGTTCAAGTTGGCGGCGTCTAAACTGGCGATCGCGATCGCCCATTCGCCCTCCTCGTTCATCTGCCGAGCGATCTCGTCCATCAGTGATTCGCCCAACACCTGGTCATCGATTTGATTGACCATGTACTGCCGGCCGCTGTCGGGAGCATCGCTGTCCCAGGTGAGCACCTTGATGCCCGCCGCCTGCGCCTTCTCCACGAACGGCTGAATCCGTTTGGGCTGATTGGGCGCGATGCAGATCGCATCAACACCTCGTCGGATCCAGGTGTCCATGTACTTGTTTTGCTCTTCGCCGCTGGGTGTCGTCGGCCCGTCGTAGATGAGCGTGACATTCAATTCGTCGGCGGCCTTCTTTGCCCCTTTGTGGCATGCGTCGAAATAGTCGATGTTCGTCAACTTGGGCATCATCGCGATCACCACCTGGTCCGAATCGCCGGTCCCGCAACCCGCCGCCCACAGTAATCCAATCACAGCAACTGCTGTAAGGCTGTGGAGTACGGAAAAAGAAAACCGGCGCGATGAGTCGTGATGTCGCATGAAACCTGTGCCGCTTGAGGGTGTGGGGAGGAAACCGTCGACCCTGAATCCTATTTTTTCGGTGGCAGCACCGCCAGCCAGGGATGCTCGGTCGTTTCGCGAAATCCGGAAATCGGTGCGGCTGCGGTGTGCCGAGTGTCGCCGCTGGTGCCGACGACCTGAAACGGGCCCGAGACAGGGCCCGACGTCGCTGTGAGCGTGAACTTGACGGACTTCGCGGTCGGTTTGCCATTGATTGACTTTAGCGGCTTGGCCGCGACCCCTTCGGGGAGACCGACGAGACTGATATCGATTTCACCGTCAAAGCCATGGAGCCGCTCGACCGTGACCGGAACCTCCAGCGGTTTGTCGCCCGGCGCGAGTGTGAATGTGTCCGCAGCGAGCTTCAAGCGAAAATCCGGCTGGGCCAGCCGTATCGACAGCCGGTACACATAGCGGAAACCGCCGTGCCGGTGCAGATCGCGGATCATTAGCCGGTAAGTGCCATCGGCGGGAATCGTGTAGGCAATCGTCGCGTCGCGACGCTCGCGGGAAATGTCATCCGCCTGCGCGAGCCGCTTACCACCGGCGTCCGTCAGGCGGATTAAGGGGTCGAGTGGAAATCCCAACGACCACGATTCGGCGCGGATATCCAATTTCTGTCCTTTGGTTGCTTTAAATTCAAACCAATCGTCCTCGCGCGGCTGGGCGATCGATCCGGAAACGGTCACCGGCAGATTGACCATCTGCGGGTTTGCCTGATCATTGACTGCCGATTCGACCGTGACGTCGTGCGGCTCGACTTTGACGTGCCCGGTGTTCGCCAACAGCGGATGAAACAACCGAACGAAATCTTGCTCACTGGATTTTGCAGTTACGGTCAAGAATCGAATTGGTTCGGGGATATTCCAACCGCGCAACTCAATCTCCGCGGGATGTTGCCTCGAGACCGCCAGCGGAAACGCGTGGTCCAAAAACGCCGCCGTGGTCAGTGCCAGCCGATAAACATAACCCGTCGACGCCGAATAACTGATCGACTGATTGGGTTTTGCGGGAAAGGCGAAAGCCCGTACAAGATAGGTTCCCTCGGCAGGTGCGGTGAACACGATTTGGGGATCAAGATTGAAAGTGTCGTGATTGTATGCCAACCGAAAGCCGTCCGGATTGGTGATCTCCAGAATCCCGTCCATCGGCGATCCGATTTGCTCATTGGCGGTCAAGGACGCGATCAAGGTCTGGCCGGCAGCGAGATCGACAGCGAACGTGTCGACGTCGCTCCTGCCATTCAACCGGCCGTTGATCACGACATGCTTGCCGCCGATTTTTTGCGGACTGCGATAGTCGTTGTTCGGTTCCGCTTCATTGACTTCGGGAGCCGTGCCGACAACGAAGCTCCGCGGCGTGGTTGCGCCTTCATCGTCGTAAAACCGAATCCAGTAGGTGCCGGGCCGAGCTTGATCTGCGGCGGTGATTTTGAACTGCTTCTTTTCTTCAAGCGCTTCGATCGTGATTCCGGGCCGGTCGGTCCAAACTTTCGGCGGCCAGTTGTCGAAACGTCCGCCCGCTTCAACGGTGACCGACGTACCGCGCTGCGCACCGGCGGGATGCAAGTATTTCAATTCCGGCGGCTTCGCCGGCAATTCCGTAGCGGTGAACAGCAGGGTTACTACGATCAAACAAGCACGCATACCGCAATCTCTCTTCAATCAAAAGGTAGGGCCGGTTCCACTGGCCGCCCCTCAGCCTTGAGCGCAACCGGTTGCATGCGTCCGGCACAACCGGATCGACTCTTGCCTTAATCCTTGAACAAGAATTCCGGCGTGTTCAACAGCGCCCACAACAGATCCTCAATCGCCTTGCGGCGGTCCTCTTGCTGCAGTAATTCTGCGCCGAATTGTCGCTCCTCATCGTTGGGCTTCCGTGCATAGGCCAGTAGGTACAACTCTTCGACGATTTCACCCACCGGGTGGCCCTCCGCCGCCAGTTTCGCCACTCGACCTTCATCGCTGGTCACCTTTTGGTGCAACCGAGGCGCGTTCATCAGGTGCAGCGTCTGTACGACTGTTGTGTCGGTCGTCCGTTCACAAGGCGGGTCTTGATTCGGGTCGGGCCGGCCAAACGCGTCCAAAAACAGCGAACTGACGCGGTGCGTCCAGATCTGGTTGGCCCGTGATCCGCTCGGCATTGCGGAGAACTCCTCGGGAATCTGCGTGATGTCGCAGACCGCGTCCAGCAACACTTCCGCCCGCAGGCGCTGCCGATAATATCGTGAATAGTTGCGCGTATCAGCGATGTTCCGTTCTGTGGGGAGTGAACTCAACCCATAGGCATAGGACGTCGCGATGCGGCGGATCAAATGTTTGATGTCATAATCGTGGTCGCGAAAGTCGCGGGCCAAACTTTCCAGCAGTGCCGCATTCGTGGGAGGATTGGTGCCTCGCAAATCGTCGACCGGCTCCACGATCCCGCGGCCCATCATGTCGGCCCAGACGCGATTGACCATTACCTGCGCGAAGTAATCGTTCTCATCCGAGGTAATCCAGCGGGCCAGCGCTTCGCGTGGATCCTCATCGGCGCCGATCTTCGGAGCCTCGCCGAACAGAGGCCGCGGCTGCATGACCTTTCGCGTCAGCGGATGTCGTACGCTGCCCGATTCGGCGGCAAAGATCATCTCTTCACTGCCGGAGATCGGCGGCGAGAGTCCCGTTCCCTTATGCCCGACTTTGGCAAAGTAGGCGGCGAAACTGTAGAAGTGATCCTGTCCCCAGATCTCAAACGGGTGATGATGGCACTTCGCGCATTCGAGCCGCACGCCTAAGAACAGTTGGCTGACCATGGTGGTCAACTCGTCGGGAGACCGCCGGTCGCGAAACATCGTCACCGCCCCGTTGCGAAACGTTCCGCCTTGGGCGGTCAGCAATTCGCGGACGAACTCATCGTACGGCTTGTTCTGAATAAACGCGTCTCGGATCCAAGCGTCGAAGTTGATGACCGCTTTGATGCCCACACGGTACGGATTGGGCCGCAGCAGATCGACCCACTTGTTGGCCCAATGGTGTGCGTACTCCGGACGCTTCAGCAGTCGATCGACCAATGCCGTCCGCTTATTTGGAGAATCGTCCGCCAAAAACTGTCGCACTTCGTCGGGGTTGGGCAGCCGGCCGATGATGTCGATGTATGCCCGCCGCAGGTACTTCGTGTCGTCCGCTGGGGGTGACGGCTTGAGTCCCAGCCGCTGCAGCTTGTTCCAAATGTGCTCGTCGATAAAGTTGTTGCGGGGCAACTCGGCGTAGAATTGATCGGGAACTTCGCCATCCAACGGAATCAGGATTTCGGCGATCGCGATTTCGCCCATGTAGCGGGCCATGATGGCCGCCTCGCCCGGAATCGGTCCCGCTTTGACCAGTCCGTCGTCGTCGACGGCCACGACCGCCGATTCGTTCGATTGAAACTGCGCCAGCCGTGTGACGTCCCGCGTGTGTCCGTCGGAATAATGCGCCGTGACGACCAACTGCTGCTCTTCGCGCGGCCGCATCATTCGTTCGTCGGGGGTGACGGTCACTTTCTTCAGCACGGGATCGTCGGCCCTGCGGCGCGGTAATCCAGCGGCCACCCAACTGACGAAGGTCGCATAGTCGTCGCCGGCGGGATCGAGACGTTTGCCGCCGCCGTGCGGCTCCTCCGCCGATGCCTTACGCATCAGCAGACTCGTCTCGGGCGCCCCCAGAAACAGCCGTCTGCCGCGGGCCTCCTGCTTAAGCGCGAGATAATCGAAGTCGGCGTCGAAACCCAACAATGACAATTGAAATCCGTTTTGCCCCCGCTGCTTGCCGTGACACGGGCCCGAATTGCAACCGGCACGGGTGAGGATGGGCATAATGTCTAACTCCAACGAGACATTTGCCACTGCGTCGGACTGCAGGACTTTGACCGGTACTTCGACGGTCACTGCGCCGATTTGCGCGCTGACCTTGCCGTCGCCTGGTTTTAAGCCGCTCACCAGCCCTTGCGGAGTGATCTCCAACACGTCGGGGGTCAACGACCGATATTCGACCTGCCGCGTCACGTCGACACGACGACCGTTCTGCGCGCCGGAGACAATCACTTGCTGCCGCACCCCCGGTCCGCGCAACACGATCTCCGACGGAAATACCGAGAGCTGAGTGACCGGGTCATCCGCGCGCAAATGCGGAGCTGCGGTCAACAGGATCGCCAGAAGCAGACTTAGGGAACGGAGGGTGGTTCGAAACATGGCGGGATTGCGGATCGTCGAGTTTGTGGCGGGATGATCTCAAGGCAGGCGGCCGCGAATGTATGCTTCCTCAGCGGATTGAGGGGGGATTTCTCGCGGTTCCCTCTATTTTAACCGGCTTGACTGAGGAAATGAAAGCGAAAGAAATCCAGAAATCGCCGGTAAATTGCTGTTGGAACGTACCCATCGGCCGGGTGGCCGCAATCACAACGCAGTCACGTAGGGTCCGCTGTGCGGACCGGGGCGAGAGATTCACATCTCGAACAAGGATCTAACAACCTCGTTCGTTAGCTTCTTTTGAGGGAGCATTCTGACGATTGAGTCGGTCTGGCATCAAATTGATGGTCCGCACAGCGGACCCTACGGACTGAGAAACGTTTCGCAATTACCACAGCGGGTCATCGTCTCCAGCACGGGCGCGCTGGATTCGCTGCTCGGCGGCGGGCATGGCGTCGAGTTCCGTATAGAAGTTCGCGGAGGGGTCAATGCCCTGCTCTTCGAGCCGTTCAATCCGCTCAGCAACCGCCGGTTGCCGCGAGATTGCCGGGAGCACAAACTGCCACATGACGGCCAAGCCTGTGCCGCAGGCAATCAATCGCAGCCAGCCACCTTTGGAGTGAACGGACGCGCTTGACTGCTCGTCGTTTTTGTCGTTGGTTGATTGAAGAGACAATCTGCTCATTGTGACATCGTCGACCCTTTGCTGCTGGAATGCAACCGTCGCTGACGAACGCTGGCAATGCAGATCATCGGCGTGTAGGATGGTGCGTTCTCCCGCTCAAGATTGTTGACTTCCCACAAATGAGGGCGATGCCTTCACGGATTCCGTGGAACTTCTGCCCGTCGCCGGAGTATGCACTGCCGGCCTGCCGGCGCAACTGATTGAGAGAACGACTGATGCAACAACTGCCCGCCGCTGATATCGCTGTTTTGGTTGTTTACATCTTGGGAATTGTGGCGTTCGGCTGCGGGTTCATTCGCAAGAGCTCCAGCACCAGCGAATTCATGGCCGCCGGCGGGTCGCTCCCGGGCTGGGCGGTGGGGTTGTCGATCTTCGGAACGTATCTCAGCAGCAATACATTTTTGGGTGTGCCGGGGAAGGCGTACGGATCGAACTGGAATTCGTTTGTGTTCAGCTTGTCGCTGCCCTTTGCGGCGATCATCGCGGTGAAATACTTTGTGCCGTTCTATCGCAGAAGCGGCGAAATTTCGGCCTATCAGCACTTCGAAAAGCGTTTCGGCGGCTGGGCGCGGACCTACTGTGTGGTGTTTTACCTGCTGACGCAATTCGCCCGCGTCGGTTCGGTGATGTTCGGCGTGGCATTGGGATTGCGGGCACTGACCGGCTGGGACATGCAGACGATCATTATCGGTACTGGATTTCTCGTCACGCTCTACACACTACTAGGCGGGATTGAAGCGGTGATTTGGACCGACGTTGCGCAAAGCATCATTCTCACGATTGGTGCTTTGGTCGTGACTGGTCTGATTCTTTTCGATCTTCCCGAGGGACCGGGACAGGTGTTCACAATCGCAGGGGAGCACGGAAAATTCAGCTTAGGAAGTTTTGATCCTGACTTCACAACAACAACATTTTGGGTCGTGTTCATTTATGGCGTATTTATTAACCTCAACAACTTCGGCATCGATCAGAACTTTGTACAGCGGTACCACACTGCGAAATCCGAGAGTGAAGCCGCCCGTTCAGTCTGGCTAGGCGCGATCGCCTATGTGCCCGTCTCCTTACTGTTCTTCTTCATTGGCGCATCGTTATTCGCCTATTACGAAACCCAGCCGGAGATGAAGTCCGAAGTGCAGATGCAAGTCGCCGAGTCGAAACTCAATCAAAGGCGATCTGAGTTGACTCCAGAACAATATGAGATCGAACGCGAGACTCTGCCGGCAACGGCAGCAGCGCTGACGGCGGAAAACATCGGCGACAAAGTCTTTCCACACTTTATCGTCGAAAAACTACCCACAGGAATGGCCGGGTTATTGATCGCCGCGATCTTCGCGGCGGCCATGAGCAGTGTGGACACCAGCCTCAATAGTTCTGCCACAGTTATTTTGACCGATGTTTACAAGAGGTACATTGATCCCGACGTCACTGAGAAGGGGCAAATGGCCGTTCTGTATGGATCGACTTTAGTCGTCGGCGCCGTGGGAACCGGGATTGGCGTTGCCTTAATTGGGACGGAAAGTATTTTGGACGCTTGGTGGACACTGTCGGGTATTTTTGCCGGCGGCATGTTGGGACTGTTTTTACTGAGCCTGATCGCGCGTCACGCCACCAAACCGGCGGCCGCTACGGGCGTCGTCATCGGGTTGCTGGTGATTTCATGGATGACGTTCAGCGACGTCAAGTTCCTGCGGGACACGCTCGGACTGTCGATTTCAATTCCTGAACAGTTGCGGAGTCCATTGCACGGTCACATGACGATCGTCGTTGGCACGCTGACGATCTTCTTCGTGGGTCTGATTGCCAGCAGCATCTTCGGTAACAACAGCGAGTCTGACAAACCATCAAAACCCGAGACGGCTTGATCCGCTGCTTTGGCTGCGGCACAGCTGTGCGGGGCGTGAATTGTGGCACGGACTTGTCGGCTGCTCTACCACTTCCACGTCTCGCGAATCTCCGCTTCGTTAATCGTCGCACCGGCGGGCCAGCGGCCGGCGTGGAGTTCGACGATGTTCAGCGCCGCTTCGTCGGCCATGTCGCGGAGCGATTTCTCGTCGACGCCGCCGATGTGCGGGAGCACGACCACGTTGTCCAGCCCCAAGAGCGGATTGTCGGCGGGGGTCGGTTCGACTTCGAAGACATCCAAACCGGCGGCGGCGATGTGGCCCGACTCCAGCGCGGGGATCAAATCGGCTTCGACGACCAGGCCGCCGCGGGCGGTGTTCACGAAGTGCACGCCCGGTTTCATTTTGGCGATCGTTTCTTTATTGATCATACCGGCTGTCTCTTCGGTGTGCGGGGCATGGAGCGAGATGAAATCGGACCGCGCCAATAGCGTGTCCAGGTCGACGATCTCGATCCCGTGTTCGGCGGCGAACTTTTCGTCGGGGTATTTCTCGGCGGCGACCACCTCCATACGAAAGGCCCGTGCGCGGATCGCCATGCTGCGCCCGATGCGGCCCAAGCCGATGATGCCCAGCGTTTTTTCCCGCAGGTGGTGCATCACCTCCGGTTTCCAGATGCCCTGCCGCAATTCGCGGTCTTTGCGGGTGACGGTGCGGGCGATGTCGAGCATCAGCGCGAAGGCGTGCTCGGCGACGCACTCGTGATTGGCATTGGGAGTGATACAAACGGCGATGTTCCGCTCGGTGCAGGCGGGTACATTCACGCGGTCGTAGCCGACACCGACGCGGGAGACAACGCGGAGATCCGGAGCAGCGTCGAGCACTTTGGGGGTGTACAATTCGCCGCTGGCGAGCGTGGCGCTGATGCCATCGAGTTGGGCGATGATTTCGTCTTCGGTGTTGGCGGTGGTCAGGCCGCCGGCAGGGGGATAGACGACTTCAAATCCGGCCGCCTCAAGCCGCTCGGAATACGCGCCGGGTTGGTTGTGGAGCAAGGGTGCGGAAATCAGCACGCGGGACATGAGGGACATCCTCTCGGTGGGTTACATTTGCGAATTCGTTTGGTGATCCTCCGTTATAATGTTGTTTTGGTTGTGGTGAAAGTGATTGGAAAATGGATGCGAAAACCGCCGGCTCCGCCGGGGGCTGATGGAGGGGTGAGCGTTCGAAGCGTGATTATGCGGCGTCGGTGGTTGAGGCGTCTTGATCGCCGTGAGCGGGGATTTTGAAATTGCCGTCGGGGCTGACATCTTCGAAGCGGACCGACATCCGTTTGGAGATTCCCGATTCCTCCATCGTCACGCCGTACAGCACATCAGCACCGACCATGGTCCGCTTAGCGTGTGTGATGACGATGAACTGCGTCGTATTCTGAAATTCTTCGATGACCCCGACGTAGCGTTCGATGTTTGCCTCATCGAGAGCGGCGTCGACTTCGTCCAGAATACAGAAGGGGCTGGGCCGGCTTTGAAACAGCGCGAACAGTAGCGCCACGGCCGTCAGCGTCTTTTCACCGCCGCTTAAGAGGGAAATACTCCTCAGTTCCTTGCCGGGCGGGCGGGCAACGATGTCGATTCCGCACTCCAAAATGTCTTCGGCATCTTCCAAAATGATATCGCCGTTGCCGCCTCCGAAGAGTTTGCGAAACAGTTCCTGAAAATGCTTGCGGATCTCTTCGAACGTTTCCTTGAACATCCGCCTGCTCTCGGAATTGATGCGGCGAATGATTTCTTCCAGCGAATTCTTCGCTTCGGTGAGGTCCCGCAACTGTCCGTCCAATTTTGTGAACCGGGACTCCAATTCCTCGAGTTCTTGAAGGCTGTCGCTGCTGACACTGCCGATCGATTTGAGTTTGCGGCGCAGCGTGGCGATCCGTTCCTCGATCGCTTTGCGGATTTCAGCGATTACATCCGGTGGGACTTCGTCGAGCGGCACAACCGTCGCGGAAGAGACATCGTCAGGATCGGCAGCCGGTTCTGGTGATTCCGAAGTCTCAGCGTCTTCGTGATGGTCATCGGCTCTGTTGGCCGACTCTTGCGCTCGCTGTTCAGAAGCGGACTGTTCCAGGTACATGCGGATCGCCGAGGCGCCTTGTTCGGCGACCTGGACCAGGCTGACGCCGAACTCCTCCTGCAGCCGTTCTTCGAGGTTTGATAGCTTGTGTTTGAGATCGCGGCGGAGCATCTCTTGTTCGTGGGCGCGCTCTTCGACTTCACGCAGCGCATGCCGGTGCTTCAGTTCTTCAGCCGCGAGCCGACTGCGAATGTCGCGGACCTGGTTGCGTTCCGACTCCCGCCGGGTCAGTTCGGCCGTCAGTTGTTCCTGGACCAGCAATTGCTCGGATACGGCCGCCGTCGTGTTCAGAAACTGCAATTTAAGACGATCACGCTTCAGCCGGACCGCGGCCAATCGCCGTTCGGCCTCTTCGCGGTGGGCGTCGCGCTGAGTTTGTTCTTCGCCCAAACGGGACCGCGTGTTCTGCAGGTTCTGCATCCGCTCTTCTTGTTTGGCCAACTCCAGCTTTTCCGCGCCGAGTTGATCGCGCCGCAGCACCAGGTCGTCTTCGAGTTGCTTCAGCTGGCTCTCGCCTGTCCGCAACGTCTGTTCAGCAGATTTGAGTTGTTCCTCGACATGCTCGAGTTCCGACGCGGCTTCGGCCCGTTCGTTTCGTGCGTTTTCGTACTCTTCAATCCGCTCAGCAGCGGACTGCTGTGCGGCTTCCAACTCGCGACCGAGACGCTCGCATTCCATTTCGTGGCTGCGCACCGACGATTTCTGCTCGCTGAGCGCGTCCTGGCATTGCTCCAGTTGTTGCTCTGCCAGCTTGAGAGCTTCGTCGCTGGACTGCAGTTCCGCGAGCGTCTGTTGGTGGGACTGCGCTGACTCGTCGATTCGTCGCGTAAGTCGCGCGAGCTCATTCTTGAGCCGCCTCAATTCACTGCGTCGCGACACGACGGTCGAATCCGATTGCAAGGACCCCGCGAAGATCGTGCCGTCGCTCTCGAGCAGCTCGCCTTGCAGCGTAACGAACCGCAGGCCAGTCCCGTGGGATTTCGACAATTGCAGAGCGTCCCGCAGAGAGGAAACGATCCACGTCGTATTCAACAACTGGGCCGCTAACCCGGGGGTCTCCGTCGCGGAGCGAACCAATCGATCCGCGCGGGTGACGACACCGGGCATTTCCGAGAGATCGACACGGGAACGATCCGGGCCGACCGCGTGATCCTCTTCCGTAAGGGCAATCGCCAAGAAGCCGACGCGTCCGGCAATGGAGTATGCCGCTTCCTGCAGATATTCCAACAACGGATCCGCATCATCGAGTACGATGAGCTGCGCCCGTGAACCGAGTGCGACCTCAATTAATGCCGCATGCTCCAGGTCGACTTGCAGCAGGTCGGCGACGCTGCCGCGAATTTGGTTCCACGGCGGAAAGTTGCTTTCCCGCGCGCGGTTCAAAATCTCCCGCACTCCGACCGCGACGCCTTCTTGCCGGGATTCAAGATCCTGGAGCACTTGCAGGCGGGCTTCGCCGCCGCTGTGTTGGCCGCGCAGGTCGTTGAGCAGCATCTCGCCGTCGAGTTTCCTCGCTGCCAGTTCGCCGTGCGTCTGCCGTACGCCGGTTAACTGCTGCTGAAATTCTTGTTTCTGTGCGTCGAGTTCCTGAAAACGTTTCTCAACGCGGGCCAATTCCGACTTCGCAGCGCTGATGGCGACTTGGAGTTTGGCGATTTGCTGTTCGTCGGTTTTGATCGCGGTTTGCACAGACTTGATCCGCGCGTCGGCGGCCGCCACGCGTCCACTCAACACGGCGGCACGCTGCTTGGATTCTAGAATCTGTTCGCGCTCGGATTCCAATTGTTGTAGGCGCGCCGTGAGAGCCTTTCCCGATTGCGACAACTGCTGCTCGCGCTGAGACAGATCTTGTTGGCGCTGTGTGAGATTTGCAGCGAATTGTTGCAGATCGGTTTCGGTCGTCTCCAATTCTCCGGCGATGTCGCGCGCGCGATGGGCCAAGTTTGTCTGCTGCTGCTGCAATCGCTGCAACTCTGCGGCGAGTTCCTCTTGGCGGTTTTTCTGGTGGCCCGCCGTCGCTCGCAATCCGGCGATTTCTTCGCGATTGGCGGCCGTCTGCTTTTGTGAATCTTGCAGCCGATCCTCGACTTGAGTGAGCCGGTCTTCCAAGTCGGCTTGCTGTTGCTCGATCTCGCTGCTGAGAGACTTAAGGCGATCAATTTCCGACTGCCAGCCATCGTGGTTGTGCGAAATCGAGCCGAACTCCGACGTCAGTTCCCGGTACTCATCGGCCGCATATCCGACCCGCAGTTCCCGCATTTCGGTGGAGTATTTGCGATACCGGGACGCCTTTTGTGCATGTTGCCGCATCGTGTGCAGCCGGCCGCCGAGTTCGTCGACGATATCCTTGAGCCGCAGCAAGTTTTGTTCGACGCGTTCCAGTTTTCGCTGCGCGTCAATTTTGCGTGATTTGAACCGGCTGACCCCCGCAGCTTCTTCGAAGACGGCCCGGCGGTTAACGTTGCTGGCCTGCAGCAATTGGTCGACGCGGCCCTGCTCGATAATGCTATAGGCGGCCGACCCGGCGCCGGTGCCCATGAGCAAATCGCGGACATCTTTCAGCCGCGAGGGGGCTTTATTGATCAGATATTCCGATTCCCCGCTGCGGTACAGCCGGCGGCCGACGAGTACCTCGTCCGCGTCGATGCCCAGAAAACGGCTGGTGTTGTCGAAGCGGAGCGTCGCTTCCGCGAAACCGGACGGCTTGCGGCTGGCGGAGCCATTGAAGATGACGTCGGTCATCTCCTTGCCGCGCAGACTCTTGGCGCTCTGGTCGCCGAGAATCCATTTGATGGAATCGACGACGTTGCTCTTGCCGCTGCCGTTGGGTCCGACCACGCACGTGATGCCGGATGCGAAGTCGAATCGGGTCCGGTCGGCAAAGCTCTTGAAGCCGAACAACTCGAGCGACCTCAGCATTAGCAGCCTTTTACACGTTAATACAAATCGACCGGTGGGCGGTATGCGTTCGCTTGCCGGTTTCGCTCACCGCCAATGGATCGAGAGTTCTATGGAAAATCACAGGTGGTCTGACCTCCGCCGCCTGCAAGTGATTCCACAGGCGGCGGGCTGATCGACATGACTTACTCGCCGTCAGAATTGAAAATTCGTTTGAAGAAGCCCGGCTTTTTCTCCGAGCGCGTGTCGTCTTCGTCGTCCGGAGACCGTACGTCGGTGACCGAGGTGACTCCGGATTCCTCGACACTCGGGTCGTTCGCTTTTTCTTCCTGAATGACCTCTCCTTCGGCGTTACGCATCACAGGGTATAGATTTGGTGACAAATTCGTACCGCCGATTCGCGTTTTGCGCTTGCGGCTGCCGGAGCTGGATTCGCTGCCCAACGGCGGCCGAATGTAGACACGTCCGCCTTGCGGCAGGGCGTCGACTTCCAAACGTCCGGGCAAATTGTACTGCGCGTCGGCCTCAGCCAGCATTTGGGCCACATCGGGATAACTGGCACCCATCGCGGCGACGGCACGGATCACTTCAGCCACGTTGGCGCTGACTTCGCGAATCTGATCCTCTTTGCCGACCTGGAAACGGCTGATCACCACAGTGTCGCTGCCCGATTTGGCATTGATCATAATTCGTGAACCGGCCGCCAAGGCCAGCGGCGTCTGCAATCGTTGGTCGTCGCCGAACACAACAATCTCCGCCTTGTGGGTCCGCGTCACATGCACCAGCGGATCGGCGGAACTTGGCAGCACGTGCAGTGTGAATTCATCGTTCATGTTCTCGCCGCGAATGAACGGGTCGTTCTTGTCAAGTGTCCACAACGCCCGCACGGCACCGTATCGCGTTTCGACGCTCTCCTCGTTGATCAGCTGCCGCAAACCGTAAAAGGTTTCCGGCTTGTCGATCGTCGAAAGCGCCGCAAAGGCATAGACGCGAAATGCGCGTTCTTGGCGGGCGGCTTCGATCAAGTCGTGCACTCCGCTGTCATCGTCCAAGTAGGCCAGCGCCTCGGCCGCATAGAACCGCACTTCCAAACTTGGACTCTCCAAGGCTTGTTTGAGGAACGGAATGGCGTTCTTCCCAATCGCCTCCAGACGCAGCGCCGAGATGGCCGCGGTCGGTGGATATTGGAGGGATTTGAGTAGGCGATCGATGCGTCCTCGTTCTTGAACGGAGTTCTCGCGAAACGCGATTTGACGGATGACCTGCAGAAAGCGAGCATGATTGTTCTTATAATTCTCGTGCATGTCCAACTGGATGTACTCGTCCGTCTTGGGCGTTGCCAATCCTTTTCGCTGGCTATGCTTGTAACCGAAGAATCGCTGATTGATTCTCCGCGCGACGCGCTGTGAGTTACGAAAGCTGCGAAATTCGCTTTGCAAGTGGATGCCGAGCGTACGTTCTTTGATGGCCTTTCCGCCGCCGAGCACCCGGCCCCGCTTGAGCAGAACCGCCGCCGGACTGTCTTCGGTTGCGCCGGCGGAAACCAAGATCGGGCCTTTGGCTTTCGCCCAACGGTGGCCCTTGAGCGGCGCGCGGCCGGGAACGATGGCTTGTTCAGTCAGGTCGCATTCCAGCAGCCAGCCGCCCCGGAGGCTGGTCGCATCAGTGTTGGGCGGCAGGGCAACTTCGACGTCAAACGTGTCTCCCTTTTTCACGACGGGCGGAATATAGGCCCGCACGAGCACCAGCGCCGTGTTGGGTGAATCGAGGATTTGGTTGGGATTTCTGACGTTGCGGCGTCGCATGTCGTCCAGCAGCCAGGATCGGTAGATCGACGGCGGATCGGCGCCGCCGGTTCCCTTTAAGTTGACGACGAGGCCGACGCATTGGACCTCGGAGAATTGCGTGCCCGCAATGGTAATCATCTTGGAGAGGTAGTCTGTTTGGACCTCTTGCTTTTCAAGATTGATCTCGTCTTCGTCTTCGGGATTCTGTGAACGGAAACTCGTAATCTCCGCGCACCCGATCAGTACGGTCGAGAAGAGCAGGCTCCACAGTAAGAATCTGGCCGAATGCATCACGAATTCGCTCCGTCTATCTGAAAACGACAATTTGAGAGGCTGTGCCGCAGTCGGCGCGCTGTTGACGAGTTTGAAGAGCAACACGCTTCGTCCCGCGACGATCGCGCACCGATAAAACTCATCCGCACCGGCAGAGGAGAATGTTGTCTAAGGATATGTCTAGTGAGGGGAAAGTGAGAAGAGGCGGGAGAATAGGAGCAGATTAAAAGCGGGTCAAGTCCAGATCGAGCACGCTGAGTGCGCACCAGTCGCTTGGTGCAGGGACGGCGCCGCATGTCGTCACCGCTCATCTCACATGGCAATTCAGGCGACGAATCTGAGTTTATGCTTGCTTGACGGCGTTCTGATCGGCATCATCGGTTGCAAGGCGGTGCCGCGTCTTTTTTCGAGGCGTAAGGCTTCCGAGCAGGCATCGCTGCAATTGCACAAGACCAACAACGAAATTCGATTGCGACAGTTGAGGAGTTCCTAGTGTCAGACAAGCCGGGCGTGCAACTCAAGTTATCGGTGATGATGTTTCTGCAATATGCAATCTGGGGCGCTTGGGGTGTCTCCATCGGCGGCTACATGGATGCAACGTTGTACTTCACGGGCAGCCAAATCGGGGCGATTTTTTCGACGACTGCGATTGGGGCCATGATTTCACCGTTGTTCATCGGCTACGTTGCCGACCGCTTGCTTGCTACCGAAAAGATGATCGGCATTCTTCACCTGCTCGGTGCCGTATTGTTGGGTGTGGCGGCATTCACAACGGACTTTCCAACGCTTTACGGTGTAATGGTGGTCTATGCGGTCTGCTATATGCCCACGCTAGCGCTCACGAACTCGATTAGCTTTGCAAACATTGACGACCCAGAAAAGGAATTCCCACGTATTCGCGTCTGGGGGACTCTGGGCTGGATCGCCGTTGGGCTGTTGGTCGGCTTTGTGCTCGGCGGCACGACGAATCTTCCGATCCTTCTTGCGGCTGGATTGTCTCTGGCATTGGCGCTATTCAGTTTTGCGCTGCCGCATACGCCCCCTCAGGGTCGTCGTGATGCGCCGACGGAAACGACGCAAGATGCGAAAGGCTCGGGAATCTTAGAATTGCTGCAAGACTCATCGTTCTTGGTGTTTGTGATCGCGTCTTTTTTGGTCTGTATTCCGCTTTCCTTTTACTACGGATTTGCGAACGTCTTTTTGGCAGAGTTGAATGCCCCGTATCCGACCGCGCTTCAAACGATCGGACAGATGTCCGAAGTTGGGTTTATGGCGGCAATGCCGTTCTTCATTCTTCGTTTGGGTGTGAAAAAAATGCTCGCCGTAGGCATGTTGGCTTGGGTTATTCGCTATCTCTGCTTTGGAACACTTCAACTGCCGTTGATTGTTTTTGGCTTATTCTTACACGGCATCTGCTACGACTTCTTCTTCGTCGCCAGTCAAATCTATGTCGACACCCAAGTTGTTGAACGGCAGCGCGCCAGCGCCCAGAGCTTTATTGCATTTGTCACAATGGGAGTGGGAATGTTTGTGGGAGCAAATGTTGCCGGCTGGACTGTCGACCGTTACCCCTCCCCGTATGCTGTTCAAGCGACTATCACTGAGAGTGACGGGAGCCAAGATAGCAAAAAGCTGCCGCTTCCCAGTTGGGAAAGCGCGTCCGTGCATCTTTCCGCGGACGGGGATCGTGGCGTTCCCGTTGATCTCGCAACAGGAACCTATTCGGAAACAAACGATAAAACCAACTCTACGACTGAATACACGCACTCCGATCTTGCCGCTGCCTTAAAACTTGCGGACAAAGATGGCGACCTCCACGTCACTGAGACGGAATGGAACGCTGCAAGATCAGATCCGCACCAGTGGTTTCAGATCTGGCTCTGGCCGGCACTTGCCGCGCTGGGGACCTGCATTCTCTTCTGGATTGGTTTTAAGGAACCCAGCGAAAAGGACTCTCAACTGCTGGAAAAGATGGCGGAAGAGGCCCCGCTTGGAGCCGGCGAGGGGCCGGAACCGCAGGTGGGCTAATTGACGATTAAGAGCGCGTCCCGTCGTCCGGAGAACCCGCACATGGCTGCCAAGTTGAGTTTCAATCTCCGGTGGCGGCTCTCTGTGTTGTGGGCGCTCGAATGGGGGATTTCCGGGACGCTGCTGACCTATCTGCCGATCTACTGGAAGCAGACCATCCACCTCTCTACCCCGCGGACGGCGGGGTTACTGGCCGTTGCCGCGGTCGGATTGTGGTTGGCGCCCTTCCTGGTGGGGCAAGTCGCCGACCGCTGGCTGGCCAGCGAAAAATATCTGGCGATCAGCCACTTTATCGGCGGCTTGATTCTGATCGGCTTTCCTCACGCCGCCGAGCAGTACAAACAGACCGGCGACAACTTCGTGACCCTGCTGGTGATGAGCGGCATCTACTCTGTCGCCTACATCCCCACCTGGGCGCTGGCGAGTTCGCTGACGTTCCGGCATCTGACCGACCCGGACGCTCAATTCGGAAAAGTCCGCGTGTGGGGTACGGTTGGCTGGATGGCGACCGGGCTGTTTCTGTCGCTCTGGTTGATGCAGCGCGAGTTCGGCGACTGGCTCGCCCAATATCCTGAGTTTGACGCGATTCGCAGCGCCGCTGCCGGCGCCTTCGCCTGGCTGCCCGATCCTCAGCCGGCACACTGCTTTTCGATCGCCGCCATGCTCTCGTTTGGATTGAGCAGCTTTTGTGTGTTCTTACCCGCGACGCCGCCGGAGCCTTCAACGCCGAGCGAATTCGCGCCGTTGCGCGTGTTCAACATGTTCCGCAGCCGCGACTTTCGGCGGTTCATGTCAATCGGTTTTTTGATGTCGCTGCTGATCCCGATGTACATTCTGGTCGTGCCGGTCTCTCTAACGCGAAAGATCGACGACGGCTGGGTGCCGGCGATCATGCTGGTGGGACAGGTCTCCGAGTTTCCCGCCTTGCTGTTGTTGGGGCTGTTCCTCAAGCGGCTGGGAATCAAGATCACGTTTTCAATCGGCATCGCAGCTTGGTGCGTGCGGTATTGTTTGTTCTCCGTCGGCACGTTTTCTCTAATCGTTGCCGGCCTGGCCCTGCATGGCGTGTGTCACGTGTTCATGATCATCGTGGCCCAATTGTATATCGACTCTCAGTGCCGCCCCGACATTCGTGCCAGCGCGCAGAATTTTCTGGCGTTTGTCAGTTTAGGAATCGGTATTCCCTTGGGTCTGTTGATTGCCGGCTTGCTCGACGAGTGGCTTGATGGGAATTTCCGGCTATTGTTCGCAATGGCGGCCGCCAGTTGCCTGGTCCTGCTGGTCTTATTCTGGAAGTTCTTTCAACCCGGCGGGAAAGCCGCCTCCCGCCGTGGGGATGACGATGAGCGAGTGGAGGAACATCCCTCTTTGAGCGCGGAGCGATGATGATCCCGACGTGTGTGGTTCCGGCGCTGAATACCGGTCGGGCGAATCACAATCTAATCGCTCAGACGTGATCAAACTCGCAGAACCTGCCGACTGCGGCGATGATCTCTGCGTCGAATTCCAAGTCGGCACAGAGCGGCTTAATCATCGTGATTTCCGTTTCGCGGTCGGAGATGTCAAAGAACTCCGCCGCGACGTCGCCGCCGGGGACCCAGCCGCCAAATCGTTCCAGTTTCCATTCGGCGGCGGCTGACAATAGGGAGCGGTAAAGTTCGGCAAGCGTCGAACTCAGTTGATCGCCGCAAGCGTAATCGAGGATCCTCAGGCCGTGTGGATCGGGAGTCAATCGGGCGTATGCCCTGCGCGAGCCATCCGTGCCTGTCAGCCAGTAGAAACGATCGTGCGGAAACTTGCTGGACATCGCCTGCCAGTATTCCGCATCTCGGAAAATCGAAATCGCCGCTCCTCCGTGGTAGTCGTGATACATCTGCGACATCGCGTCGAAGGCGGCGGCGGGATCAAACTCCTCAAGTCGTTTCGCCGCGTCCGCGTTCTCAACTATCGCCGGATCGCACCACCCGCACAGGGCCGGACAAAGCTGATAGCCCAGTGCCGCATAATATTGCTGAGGAATGTCGGAATAGAGGATTGACATCCGCATGCCGCGTTCGCTCTCGAACTGCTCGGCGTATTCGACCAATTGCGGCGCATATCCTCGTCCGCGGTACTCCGGCCGCGTGTAGACCGACCCAATTGCGAAACCAGGGACCTGTTCGCCGCGAATCTGGAACTGCACGGGATAAGTGCCCAATGAGACGACGACGCGACCATCGGTGCATCCGACGATCCAAGTGGCGCGCTGATGCGGCCGCGAATTCAGCCGGGCTTGGACGTGAGCGTCAACATCGAGCCCTTTGTTCCAGATGTCATGAACGTTTTCATGCGCGGCAATTAACTCTTCAGGCGAAGCGGGATGCAGATCAAGTGGTGCGGCCATCGATGAAAATACTCGAATTTCTTGTCAGGGACTGTGTCGCCAGCATCGGTCTAGTCGGCGGCGGAAGTGACGCCCAATGTAAGGGCCGCTTCGTCATGTGCCCAATCAACACCTTCGTCATACCGCTCATGAGAATCTTTCCAGGCGACCGCCGTTTGGAACAATTCCCGCGCGTCGTCGTGTCGATTCTGTTTCCACGCGATCATGGCCAGCGTATAGCATGCAACCGCAAACGTTTCGGACTGAGAACGCTCTCTAGCGCGCGTCAATGCGGACTGTGCGGCGGAGTATTCTTCCAACTGGAAATGGGCGACCCCCAGCACACAATGGGCCTCTGCGCTGCTGGAGTCAAGCTGGATGGCCCTCTGAGCATGTTTCAGCGCTATTTTCGCGTTCCGTAAATCTTCGATCGGACAAGCGACGAGTAACCAGGAGAACCAATGTTGCGCCTTGAAGCTCTCGTCGAATTCGTCCGCATCTTTCTTGAGGTATTGAATTGAACTGTAAAAGTGCTCCCGAGCGCTGTCGATTCGGCCCGCTTTGAAATACGCAAGTCCCAAATCGTAGAGCGGCCATGCCCGCGAACCCGGTTTGCGCGAGATTTCCGGAAACTGCTCGCTGACAACGCGGCTCAGGTCGAGGCGCTTCTCAAGCACATCACGGGCCCGGTCATACTCACCTTTGCGAGCCAATGTGCGGGCCAGGTCGCCGTAGCAGATGACCAACCGCCGTTTATGTTCGTAAACTTCCGGAAACTCTTGGACGAGCCGCTCGCGCAATTGAATCGCCTGCCGGTAGTAGTCTTGAGCTTGCTCGATGTCGCCACGGTGCAAATGCAGGTTACCCAAATAGGCGCGGTTGTGAGCCAGACGGCCGCGATACTCCTCGTGGCCGGGTTGTTCGCGAACGAGCCGCTCGTAGACCTGATTGGCGAACATCAGCTCTTGTTCCGCTTCTTCGAAACGTCTGGTTTTCATGAGCATTCCGCCCAGCCATTGATGCGAGTGTGCGCGGTCCGATTCGTCGGCCAATTGCGGATCATCGGCGACGATCGCGTCCCAAATCCGAACGGCTTCTTGAAGCGGTGCCTCCGATTCGCTTCGCAGCGGCGACTCCCACAAAAAGTTGCCCAAATCGGTCAGGTTTTCGGCAAGACGGCGCCGAAACTCAACGCGGTGGGGAAAATCGCGTACCAGGCGTCGGGATTCGTCCAACTGCAGGCGGCAGGCCGTTTGCGCATCATTGATTCGGTGAGGGCGGAGTTGAAACAGTGCCAGCGCAACGTTCTCATACGCCATTGTCAGCGAATTCCGGTACTCGGCGTTCATTGGGCTGGACGCGATCAAATCGTTGAGCATGGCAATCGCACGATTTCCCGAGGTCTCCGCGAGCTCGAACTCGCCCAATGCCTCGTGCAACTTGGAAATTCGCACGTAGGCTTTCGCCGTCTCGTACCTGATCGTGGGATTCTCTCGATGCTCGGCGAGCAGTGATTCGTGAAAATCGACCGCCTTGCGCAAAAGCGCGCGCCGGAGCTTCTCAGTCTGCGGCATGTTGTTGATCTCAGCCGAGGCGACTTCGGTGAGCATGGCGTTGACGGCCTGCAGCGCCCGCATCAGATTGATGTCCGCCCGTCGGGTCTCCGTCTCCGCCACACGCCGCTGCTCCAACTCCGCATCATAGGCGGACTTGACCGAGAATATGCTGGCCGACAGCCCCATCACCGCAAGGAACAGAACGGCGGCCACTGAGAGGACTAATGTGTGATTTCGACGCGACCACTTTGCCCAGCGGTCCCAAAGCCCCGGCCGTTTGGCACGGATCGGCTTGAGCTCCAAGAAACAATGCAAGTCTTCCGCAAGCTCTCCCGCAGACGCGTAGCGCTCCTGGGGATCCTTGGCGATCGCTTTGAGGACGATCGTTTCCAGGTCGGTGGGGACATTTCGATCAATGCTGCTGGGAGGCGGCGGGTCTTCATCAGCGATCTTTTTGAGCAGAACCGCTTTATCCAGATCCGGCAGCATCGACCGGCAGGTCAGCAGCTCGTAGAGTGTCACGCCCAGCGCGTAGATATCAGTCCGGTGATCGACGACGCCCCGATGCCCCAACGCTTGCTCGGGACTCATATACTGAAGTGTTCCAACACAGTCGCCGGTCAACGTCAAACTGCCGCCGGCTTCGATCTGGGCCAGCCCGAAATCGGTGATCCACAGGTCACCCTCGGCATCGATCAGCAAATTGGAGGGCTTAATGTCCCGGTGGACGATGCCATGTTCATGAGCATAGTCCAGCGCTTCTGCGGCTTGGATTCCCAATTTGGCGATTGTGCGATACTTTTCGCGGCGGTCATGAAGTGATGCGGTCGAGTAATGCTGGACCGGTTGAGTGTCGTGGAGCGAGTTGGCGGTCGCCGGCAGGCTGTCGGGGGGGCTCTGCTCGCCGCTGAGAAGTTCCTGATTTCCGGCCTGGTAGTCCAACACGAGGTCACACGCGAAGGACTGCCCGTCGTCCGATTCGTGCGACACATGACGCGTGTTTTCGGGAATCTCGGCGATTGCACCTTCCACTTGACTGAGCCGCATTTGCCGAAGCACGTTCGCCAGGTTTTGGCCGTCCACGTATTGCATCGCGTAATAATGCACACCGCGGTCAGTTCCGACAGAGTGCACGGGGACGATGTGCGGGTGGTGCAGCGCCGCCGCCGCTTGAGCCTCGTTCTTAAACCGTTGCAAGTGGCGCGGATCGAGCACCGCGGCGAACGGAAGAATCTTCAACGCGACGCGGCGGTGCAGCGAAATCTGTTCCGCCTCATAAACGATCCCCATACCGCCGCGGCCGACTTGGCGGATCAAGCGAAAGTCCCCGATTGCGCGATACCGCGGTCGTTGATTGGATTCGGCCGTCACGTCGGCGTCGGGAGATTCTGCCAAGGCTGCCAGAGCGGGGAACAGCTCACGGATGACGTTCGACAGTTCCGGATATTGCTGTGCATACTCCTCAATATCCAGCCGTTCTCCTCGGCTGATCCGCTCAGAGAATTCATCCGCAAGCCGATCAAGTAGCGTGTCCGCACCGGCTTCGCCGTCGCGCCGTGTCATAGCCGTGCCCCGGGATAATTGACGTGCCAAGGTCGCGTAGCAGCCCAGTTCCATTTCAGCGTACTGAGTCCATAGCCGCATCGCAATACAAGGGGCCATCGCTGCCGCTGCAGAACGTGAGTTCAGCCTGTGTTTGACGACAGCGACAATTACCACGACGATTCCGGCGGTGCGCTTGATGAATCGAGAGCGAGTGATGATGATGGCGGTCCCTCTGACGTGAAGCCGGAGAATTGGGCGGAGAGCTTCGCTCTGTGCAATCCTGGCAGGAGCAACACACTGGAGAGAGAAATGGAAAGAGGATTGAACCGAGAGTTGTCGGCGGAGTTCTTGGGTACGTTTGTGCTGATTCTCTTTGGAGTCGGAGTCAACGCCCAGGTTACTCTGGGCGGTGGTAACACCGGCGATTACTTTTCGATCAACGTCGGATGGGGCTTGGCAGTGACGTTGGCGGTGTATGTCGCCGGCGGCGTGTCCGGAGCACACTTGAACCCCGCCGTGACATTGGCGTTTGCGTGTCTGCGCGGGTTTGATTGGAGGAAGGTGCTGCCCTACATGGTCGCGCAGGTCGCCGGAGCGTTCGTCGCCTCGGCGCTGGTCTATGCGTGTTACTACGACGCACTCCAGCACCTCGACGACGGTGTCCGCCAGATTCCCGGTTTGACGGCGGCGGCCGAACAGGCGACTGCGGGCATCTGGGCCACCTATCCGCAAGACTATCTGAGTTTGACCGGCGGTTTTGTCGATCAAGTGGTCGGCACGGCGATGCTGTTGCTGATGATCTTTGCTTTGACCGATGAAAAGAACTTGGCGCCACAGATGAATCTCGGGCCGGTGATTGTCGGCGGAATTGTATTCATGGTAGGGATGTCGTTCGGATTAAACTGCGGGTATGCAATTAACCCGGCCCGCGACTTCGGCCCGCGGCTATTTACCGCCGTTGCCGGTTGGGGCAGCGGCGTGTTCACCGCACATGAAAACTGGTGGTGGGTGCCGATTGCCGGTCCGCTGGTCGGCGGTGTGGTTGGCGGCTGGGTTTATGATCAGTTCATTCACCGGTTTCACAGTCAGCAAGCAATCGATTCCAACGTCGGCGATCACCAATGAAAGGCAACCTCTGATGAACTTCCTCAGAATGACATCTGTGCTGATCGGCTTGTTGCTGGTGATGCCGGCGGTTCCGCTCGCGGCGGAGGATTCTCAAACCGCCGCCTGGGAAGCCGGGTTCTCGAAAGTAGTGATCACCCCCGCCGAACCAATGTTTCTGTCCGGCTACGGCGGTCGCAACAAACCCGCGGAAGGGAAAGCGGGCGAACTCTACGCACGAGCAGCCGCATTGAAATCACCCTCGGGCAAACGTGTCGTGTTTGTCGCCACTGACCTGATCGGGATTCCAGCCAAGATGGCAAAGTTTGTCTGCGATGCCGCGGCCGAAAAGCATGGCTTGGAGCGGGCTGACATCATGCTCACCTGTTCTCACACTCACTGCGGTCCGGCACTGGACGACGAGTTGAGCCATATGATGGCGATCCCGGATGCGGAGTGGGAAAAGATCCGCAAAAACCAAGCCGCACTCAATGCCAAATTGATAAAGCTGATTGACGACGCGCTGCAAGATCTGAAGCCGGCGCGGCTGGCGACCGGGATCGGCAAGGCCGAGTTTGCCGCCAACCGCCGGCCGCCGATTGGCGTGGGGCCGATTGACCACGAGGTCCCCGTGCTGCGAATTACGTCGGCCGACGGCGGGCAATTGCGGGGCGTGATCTTCGGCTACGCCTGCCACTGCACGGTGATGAGCTTCTACAAGTGGTGGGGCGACTATGCGGGGGAGGCTTGCCAGTTCTTGGAAGAACGTCATCCCGGAGCGACGGCATTGTTTTTTGCCGGTTGCGGCGCCGATCAGAATCCGCTGCCCCGCCGCAAACTGGAACTCGGCGTCAAGTATGGACGAATGCTTGCGACGGCGGTCGAGAAAGTGCTCGATTCAGAAATGACGCCGCTTACCGGCGAACTCACGACGGCCTTTCGCACGATTGATTTGACGTTTCAACGAATTCCGGACAAAGCGGAACTGGAAAGCCAACTCCAGAGCGACAGTCCCTACGCGGCGCGCCGCGCGCGGCGGCTGCTGCACCGCCTTGAAACTGAGGGCACGTTGTCGGCGATTTATCCGCTTCCGGTACAAGTCTGGAAATTCGGCGATCAGCTGACTTGGGTCGCGCTGGGAGGCGAGGTCGTCGTCGACTATTCGCTGCGGCTGAAGCGAGAGCTGGTTCCCGGTAAGACGTGGGTCACCGGCTACGCAAATGACGTGATGTGCTACATACCCTCTGAGCGCGTGCTGTCCGAAGGGGGCTATGAAGGAGCCAGTTCGATGATTCCCTACCAGCAGCCGAGTCCTTGGGCACCGGGGCTGGAGCAGAAGATCGTGGACATGGTACATCAATTGGCGAAATAGGATCCCCACTTCGCAGACGCTCGTAGTTTCATGTCAGAAGATACCGACATTACCATCGTCGATTATCACGGCCGATTCGCGCGCGAGGCCGTCGCGATGTGGCGGGAGAGTAAGGAGGCCGCACTCGGCATTCCAGAAGTTCACTCGTTCGAAAACCAACTGGACTTTCTACGTTCGAAATTGACCGCCGACAATGCGGTGTCCCTGGCGATCCACATGCCGACCGATTCGGTCGTGGGAATCATGGCGACCGACGGTACGGAGTTGAGCCAGCTCTATATTCACGTTGATTTCCAGCGCCGCGGAATCGGCACCCGACTGCTGAGTCTGGCAAAGCAACGATCGAACGGAACACTTCGGCTATACACGTTTGAGGTCAACTCCGCCGCACAGGCCTTCTATGAAAAGCATGGGTTCAAGGTCATCGCGCGCGGGGACGACAATGAAGAAGGTTTGCCGGATATTCGGTACGAGTGGGTCGGTCGCCGTTGATCCGCTACCGCCACCAGTGCAGTAGCACTGTTGACTCTGCACTCTCGGGGCGATCTGGTAGGGTGCAATCTGACCAAACTGCCGTCAACTCGCTAAACGACGGCAGTGTGCTGTGCGATGCCGACGCGGTTGCGGCCGGATTGCTTCGCGAAATACAACGCTCCGTCGGCTGCGGCAATCAACTGCTGGACGTCGGACGCATCTTTGGGAAGCGTGGCGACGCCGATGCTGATCGTGACGGGAATTGATTCCTGGGCGAAAGTGAATTTATTTTCCGCGACCGATGAGCGGATCAGCTCCGCGATGCGGCCCGCCCCTTCGTGGTTCATTCCCGGCAGGAGGACGGCGAGTTCCTCGCCTCCATAGCGTGCCGCCACCGCGCGGTCGTTTAATCGTGTCTGATTGAGGCAGTCATTGACGACTTGCGCGGTGGCTCGCAATACGTGGTCGCCGACCAGGTGGCCGAAGTTGTCATTGATTGCCTTAAACCGGTCCAAATCCAGCAGCAACAAGGAACAGGACTCTTGCATTTCATGTGCTGCGCGGACTTCCGCGTCGATCGCCGCGTCAAACGAAGCGCGATTGGACATGCCGGTCAGGCTGTCCGTCCGCGCTTGCTGCTCAATATGCGCGCGCTGCAGGACGTTGAGGATCGTACCCGCCATATACTCCGCCGACCACTGCGCGAGATCGATCTCGACCTCTTGATAATCATCGGCCGCCTCGCGCGACAGGCAGATCACACCCACGGTCGCCCCTTTGCGGACCAGCGGGATCGCCAGGATCTTCGAGAGGAAACTGTGAATGCCGTGACGCAGCAGATCCGCACGGTCGAACAATTTCATTTCCATCGACGCATGTGCCTGAGCCGCAACCGCGTCTTCGGCTTGGCACAATTGACGTTCCGAATTGGGATTGGAAACTGAGCCACAGCGAACAAATGCGTTCTGCCCCAGGTTTTCCACCGTGGTGGAAATGTAGAGCGCCGCGCGGCCCGAGCCGGTCTTGGTTCTGAGGGCCGTCATGAACTGCTGGATCATGTCGACGGGGCTCTCAAAATTGCTGTCCGTCAACGCGCGCAATTCAAGAATGTCGTTCGTGCGGTGCAGCTCGTTCTTTTGCAATTCGAGAGCCGCTGAGGTCCGCCGCAGTTCTCCGATTCCCTTGGTCAGCCGTTGCAGCAAGTCGAAGTGTTGTTGCTGCTCGATCTCGGCCGAAAAGAGCTTCGTGGAAATCACCATTCCGATCAGCTGCCCGTGAGTTTCGATGCCCACCAGATACAATTGCGTGATCCGTCCGCGGTCGGCGGCTGAGAGATTTGCCGCAATTTGGCTATTGCGGAGTTCCTCGCCAGAGAGGACAAACGGGCGCCCGCCGCGGGCACGTTCCTGGAACGGCGCGTCGACCACCAACGACTTGCGGGCCTCACGCGACAGTCCTCGGCTTTGACCCACCTTGGTCTCTTCATCGTGAAACTCGACATAGACAGCGAATCCGCTGTCGGTGTCGGGCACCAGATTCTTCAGCAGCACTCGAATCGCGCGGTCGACGTCGGTTTCGCTGACAAACTCACGCAGCAGGCGGTTCTCCATACGGGTGATCATGTGATCCTTCTGGATCACTCCCATCTCCGCGCTCATTTCATCGACTTGATTGCGATGTTCGCCCCGCGATTTGCGGAGTTTGTGAAGGTAGATCACATATTGGCAGACGCAGATGACGCCTAATGCGGTTACACCCCAGCCGCCGAACGCCGCCTGGGCGTAGTTGGAGAGTCCGTGGAAGAAATCGGGGATTTGGGCCGGCACGGCGAGCACCTCAGTCAGCTCAAAAGTTCGGATTCATGGTTGCATTATCGTGACGGAGGGATCGCACGCAGACCTTGCCTGTCCTTGCCCCAGGATCCTGCCCGCTGCCGTCCGACAGTTTCCATCGTGGCGGATCGTTTGCGGAGATTCGGGCCGGAGACACCCTTTCCGGTTGGGAACCGACTCCGGATTGGCTGCATTCCCTAACTCAAATCTAGCATAGTTCTTTCCCCCAGGATGGAGTGTTTCGTGCGTCACTCGGGATAATCCCAATTCGTCACTTTCTGAGTTCGTCGTGCAACAATCGCGTGATTCATAATTGCAACATCCGCAAGTCTTGTCGCGGAATCACGACACATGCTGATGATGATTCGACGCATCAAAACGATCAATATCACGGCGTTTCTCCGCATTCACAGCATCCTTCAACATCGATTCGGGCTGTGATATGGTAGGAGACCTTCGATCTGCGGTTCCAATTTCAAAACAGCGGGAGATTTGCTTTGGCTCTACTGCAAAAACGGCATCGGGTTGCGCTGCTCGCACTGGTTGCAGGGTGGCTCAGCGTGTGGACGGATTCCCCGTTGAAAGCGGCCGCGCGCCCGAATGTGTTGGTGATTTTGGCCGATGATCTCGGTTACGGCGATTTGGCCTGCTACGGCGCCGCCGACATGCAAACGCCGCACATCGACGCACTGATGCAGGCGGGAATGCGGTTCGACCATTTTTACGCCAACTGCCCTGTCTGCTCGCCCACGCGTGCGGCGCTGCTGACCGGCCGCTACCAGGAATTGGTGGGGGTTCCCGGCGTGATCCGTACTCATGCCGACAACAACTGGGGCTATCTCAGTCCGGATTCGATACTCCTCCCGAAAATTCTCAAACCGGCCGGTTATCACTCTGCCATCGTCGGCAAATGGCATCTCGGGCTCGAATCGTCCAACACGCCCATCGAGCGCGGTTTCGACCACTTTCATGGTTTTCTGGGCGACATGATGGACGACTACTACCATCATCGCCGCCACGACCGTAATTACATGCGGCTGCAGGAGCAGACGATCGATCCGAAGGGGCACGCCACTGATCTGTTTTCGCAATGGGCGGTCGATTATATCCATTCTCGAAAAGGAGCGTCGGAGCCGTTTTTCCTGTACTTGGCCTACAATGCGCCGCACACTCCGGTGCAGCCGCCGGACGATTGGCTTGCGAAGGTCAAATCCCGCGAGAGCGACATTGACGCGGATCGCGCGAAACTTGTCGCGCTGATTGAACATATGGACCACGGCATTGGGCAGGTGCTTGCGGCGCTGAAAGAGTCCGGCGCCGCCGACGATACGCTGGTCGTCTTTACCAGCGACAATGGCGGATATCTCAAGGTCGGTGCCAGCAACGGCAATTTGCGGGGCAGCAAACAGGAAATGTACGAAGGCGGGCTCCGGGTGCCGATGTGCGCGGTCTGGCCCGGCCAGATCAAGCCGCAAACCCGTTCAAACCACATCGCACTGACGATGGACCTATTCGCTACGATTGCCGAAGTCGCCGGCGTCACGGTCGAACACGAAATCGACGGCCGCAGCATCTTGCCCGTACTTCGCGGCGAGCGCGTGCCGCAATTCGACCGCGACATCTTCTGGACCCGCCGCGAAGGGGGCTTGCGGTACGGCGGCAAAACAATCGACGCCGTCCGCAGCGGCAATTGGAAGCTGCTGCAGAACAGCCCCTTCGAGCCGCGCGAGTTGTACAATCTCAAAGATGATCCATTGGAAACCAACAACCTGTTCCACAAACGACCCAAGATTGCCCAGCAATTGGACGCCAAACTCCGCCGTCAAATCCAACGCGGCGGCGCCGTCCCCTGGCAACGCCCCCCAAACGTAGGGTCCGCTGTGCGGACCGCAGATTGATTCACCATCTCTGTATGAAAGCCACAACATGACCCGTACCGACTTACTCCGACGCTGCTTCTTCGTTTTTTCACTTGTCTGCATCACCACGCCTGTTTCAGCCGAAGAATACAAACTCGGTCCCGATTCGATAGAGCAGCCCGGTGTGCCGCAAGGTAAGGTCACCAAACATTCCTGGAAGAGCGACAACGTCTTCCCCGGCACTGTCCGCGACTATTGGGTCTACGTCCCGGCGCAGTATGACGGCAGCAAACCGGCCTGCGTGATGGTGTTTCAGGACGGCGGCGCTTACGTCGACAAGAAACGGCAGTTCCGCGTGCCGACCGTGTTCGACAACCTGATTCACAAAGGCGAGATGCCGGTGACGATCGGCATATTTATCAATCCCGGCGTCTTCCCGGCGGAAAAAGAAGGCGAGAAGCCGCGCCGCAATCGCAGTTTCGAATATGACACGCTGAGCGACGCGTATGCCCGTTTCTTATTGGAAGAAATCCTGCCGGCGGTCGGCAAGGAGTACAAACTGACCGACGATCCCAACGGCCGCGCGATTTGCGGCATCTCCTCTGGCGGAATCTGTGCTTGGACGGTTGCCTGGGAACGTCCCGACCAATTCCGCAAAGTGCTCAGCCACGTCGGCAGCTTTACCAATATTCGCGGCGGCCATGTCTATCACGCGTTGATTCGAAAGACCGACCCCAAGCCGATCCGCGTCTTCCTGCAGGCGGGCGAGAAGGACCTCGACAACGCCCACGGCAATTGGCCGCTGGCCAACCAGCAAATGGCCAAGGCGCTGGCGTTTGCGGAATACGACTACAAATTCGAATACGGCACCGAAGGCCACAACGGCAAGCATGGCGGCGCCATTTTGCCCGATTCGCTGCGGTGGTTGTGGCGGGATTATCCGGTGAAGTGAACGCGCCGGGCAATCTTCGGCCTGCCGCGATTCGTATGGGATTCTGCGCATGTCAAATTTTGAACTACCAGGACTGCCGGATGATCAACCGATCGTCGAGGAAGCGGCGTCTGATATTGAAATTCCGTTTCAAGGGGCGTTGACCGTCAAGGAAGTTCATGAAGCGATCTCGCTTGTGACACCTCTCGGAAACAAGATCGCCGCCTGGGTCGTCAAACTCATATTTGCCGCCGCTTGCCTCTATCTATTCTGGTTCGCGTGGGTTACCTACCGCGAAGGCAATCTGATCATGTCGCGCGTTGCGCTAGGCGCGGCAGCCGTTCTTTTGATTCCCAATACCCTTTCCATCTATCGCCCACTGAGAGACAGAAGACGTGCCCGGAAAATGTGCGAGGAGGGTCGAGGAATCTATGCTCCCTCGGAAGGCAGAGTCGATGACCAAGGAATCCATTCAAAGAGTCCGCAAGCAGTATCCACTTTTTTATGGCAGGGTTTGGCGGGGTTTTGGGCATCCGAGCGCGTCGTCGTGATCGTTCAACGTGATAATCCGGTTACCTTGTTCATTTCTCGTTCCAAGTTCAAGAACGATGAGGATTGGAGCAAGTTCCTAAATCTGCTGAGTGATCGATTGCATCGCTTATAATCGCGCTAAAGTTGTTGGGCAGGCTCCCGCCTGCCGCGCAACCCTGAAATCATCAAATGCCAAACACAATCTGAAGCAACTTGAGCAACAAAACCGAGATGCCAGGGGCTCGAAGCGGCCGATCGACGTGATCGCCCTCCTGGATCGGCAGGTAGATATTGTGTCTCACGACCCGCGCTTCGGCAACATGCGGTTTGAGAAGTTTGGTGACTTCAATCGCTCCTTTGACGTCCTCCTTCGTTCGGACCTCTCCAGCAGGCTGTTTTTTGTAGACGCATAAGGTTGTCCCCTCAAGGATATTGTCCGAACCTTCGAAATGGATCCACACAGTCCGTTTGTCATTGCTGGTCCAGGCGATCCGTGCGACATTTCGATCAGCGGCAGATTTTTGCATATCCACGATTAGTTTGGCTTGGCTTGACGTGAGGAGTTTCAGATTCTTGATACGCTGTTCCGTAGCGTCTCGGAACTCCTGAAACTTTCTGTTCAGCTCCACGTTTTGCGTATGTAGATCCTGCAATGCTTCTACGATGGTCCCATCTTGGCGGTCGCCGCCAAATTTGCGGATGTCAGCGATCACCTCCCAATAAACCGTGTCATCCTGAGTCTCAGTATTGGGATCGCCGACATTCTCAATACTCGGCTTCCCCAGCAACTCTTTGAGGACTTTGGCGTCTTTCTGCGCTTTCTGAGCCAGTTGTTTGCTCGTGCTAGTCTCAAGTTTCTCCTTGCTAAGCTGAGCGGAAATATCTTGGATTCTCTGGTACATCAGGATCACCGAGGTGCTGCTAACAACCGTGGCGATCACAAAGAGAGCTAACGAGAGTTTGAGTCTGGTGTGCGTGGACTTTGACATGGTGTTCACCACCGACAAGAAGATTTGATTAGCGAGCTAACGGCACGAGCATGTTGCCTGCCTTCTCTATTTACGGGTTCGAATCCTGCAGATTTGACGAGATTTGACGAAAATTGAAAAATAAGGTTGAGATGTCGGCAGGCGGCTGCCCGTACTCGCATTGCCGGATGACCATCGCTATTGCCCGATGCCGGTTCGCGTTTGTAGGATGTATTGATGCCCTGATTTTCGGTTGGCACCAGGTTGCCGTTAGACTTTCGAAATGCCATGGCTCGGGTTTATCGACTTTCACGCTTCGGCGTCGCCTTCGTCGCCTTATTTAGCGGTGGTGGGCTGGTGGCGATGACCACTGGCATGTATATCCTGCTTCCTGCCCCCATCTTTCAGTCCATCCAGCAGTTACGGACCGGAGCGTGGTTGATCCTGCTCGGCGCCGTTGCTGTGATCATCGCCGGCACCGTTGCGGCGCTGCCTCATATTCGTGTATTGGCGGTGACGTTGAAGCCGTCGACGGAGTTCGGACAGTCGTCGGAGTGATGTGTAGGGCAGGCTCCGTCTTCCAGAGCACACTCACGGCCGGGGTTCGCTTTCTTTGCAATCGGCGGCAAAATCTGCCATGCTATCGGCACTGCGGACAGCTGAAGCCGGGTTGCTTGAGCGGACTCGGTTTTGCTGGGATAGGAACCGTACCAGCGAGGGGAATTCAAATGCCTCGACGGGTGTTCATGCCGGACGTCGTTCCCGAGCAATACGCGGGAACTGCGCTGTGCAAGTCGCTCATCCTGCTGTTGTTGCTGACACCTTGCGGATGCGGGTTTAGGAGCGGTTCGGAGACTTCCTCCCAGACCGGCGGGGCGCAGGCGAGCACGTCCGATTCCTCCGAAGATGACTCCGATTCGGAGCTGACTGCGCCGGAACAAGCTGGCTCAACTCAAGCAAAACTGACCCCTCAGGAATTGGTCGCTGCGACGGATCAGGCCGTTGTGAAAATCGAGTGTATCTCGATCAAGGGCTTGAGCATCGCCAGCGGTTTTGTGGTCGATCCGGCCGGCTTGGTTGTGACCAACTATCACGTGATGTCCAACGCTGCCCAGGCGACCGCCCACTTCCAAAGCGGAAAGACCGCCAAGGTTAATGGCATCCGCTGGAAGGATGCGAGCCGCGATATCGCGGTGATCGAAATCGCGGCTCAGGATTTGCCCGCTCTCACCCTCGCCGAAGCGCCGCCCGCCAAAGGCGAGGATGTGTTCGCCTTTGGCAATCCGCACGGGATTCGATCCATGTCCAAAGGCATCGTCAGCGCCATTCTTCGTGCGGACCAACTACCGAGCCGAGACCGCACATTTCAAGGAACGTGGATCCAAACCGATGCGGCGATCTCTCCCGGCAACAGCGGCGGGCCGCTGGTCAATCGCTCCGGGCAAGTCGTCGGGGCCAACGCGTTTGGAATTGTGAACGGTCAGAATCTCAACTTCGCCATCTCGGCCGGTGATATCGCGAACGTTCTCAACGAAGCGAAGGCGGCGAAGCTGGTCGAGTTTTCGAAGTTCCCCTTCAATCTCGAGATCACCAACAAGGTGATCGCGGTGGCCGGTCCAAACGTGCCGGAATTGGCGGGCCAGTTGGAACCCTGGGGCAAGCAACGACGCGAGCGGCTCGAAAAGATCAAAGAGTTGGAGAAACAGTACCATGCGGTCCTGGAGCGTTTGAAGTCCGCCGAAGTTGCAGTCGATGCTGAGGCCGAGCGCACTGTTCGAGAAGAACTGCTGGTTCTCAAAGCCAGTTTGCAGAAAGTGACGGAAGAAAGCTTCGCCGGGCCGGATCTTTCCTTGACAACACTCAAAGTCGGCGATGTCGGCTACCTCCGTGGGAAACGCGTCTACGTCAGCAAGATCGACAAGGAAGCCGGTGGAATTTGCCTGGTGTTGCCGCTCGGCGCGCACGTGAAAAACTGCGACTGTGTGCAGATGCGGGGTTTGAAGCTCGACGGCGTACAGGAGCAGCAGACGCTGACACTCGGAGAAAACTACGTCTTCCGCGTTGCAGGGAAAGTTAAGTACATCCATCAGGTCAGCGGAAAGACCCATGAATTCTTCGATTTGAAAGTTGCATTGAATGTCGATGAAGTGCGCGACTGGCTTAACACACAACGCGGGCAATTGCCCGAGCGGCTCCCCCTGAGTCCCGACGAGCAAGAGCAGCAGAAACTGGCGCAGCGCCAGAAGGAACAGGAGTTGCAAGAGGCGCGCCGCAAAGAACAAGAGGAGCAGAAGAAAAGAGCTCGCCTGGCGAGAATGGAAGAAGCGAAGCGGGAACTGAGCTACGCCGCGAACCTGAGCGAACACGGAAAGTACAGTGCTGCTGAGCGCCGGTTGAAGAAAATCATTCAGACGTATCCCAACACTCCGCCGGCGAAGGACGCCGAAAAGTTGCTGAATGAGATCCGCAAGCTGCTGAAAAACAGCCGGTAGATCTCCTGGGATCGTCCCGCAAAGCTTAGCCGTCGGTCAGTTCATCGATCTGCTGCAGCGCAATATCGAGCAGATCCAGCAGTTCGTCCCGGTCCAGCAAGCGGCGTGCTTCGGCCTCGTCGGCCCAGCGGCGTTCTCGGACGTGGCTTTCGTCCCAGTCCTTGTCGGTTTGCGCGACCTGCATGAGCAGCATCGTCACATTCAGCCACATGCCCCACTTCGCGTATTCGTAGCACCCCAACGGCTCGCTGACAATCTCGCCGTGCAGCCCGGCTTCTTCGTACGATTCCTTGAGCGCCGTCTCAACGTGCGTCTCTCCGGGATCGACCATCCCCTTGGGAAATCCCCAACGGCCCTTGCGGATCGAGGTGATCAAACAGAATTGCAATTTGCCGCGACGCCAGCGAAAAGGAATTGCCCCAGCCTGTTCGACCATTTGCTGAGATTGTGAAGCCATCGTGATGCTCCCTATGTCGCTGACCGGGGAATTGACCGTCTATCCGCGGTGCAGCGGACCTCCTTGCCGGTTTCAAGCTTAGAAAATCAATACCCTCCGCACAACCCCGGAGGATTCCGCTACTGGAATCATAGAACTTGGTTTGCCATGACCGCGCGCCGCAGCGCGATGTCTGCGATTCCCAATGGTCGTTTCGTCCGGCATCGGGCGCGTGCGCCATCTGTAGCGAATTTGCAGCGCGTGTCTCAAAAGACCTGCGACTGTCGCGTTGGTTTGAGTGCGGAAATTTGCGTCAGCTGCCGATGCTAATGCTGACTCTCGTTCGTTGCGCGCTAAAGTTACGATTGCCTGCCGAGCGCTCCAATTCGGCCGATCGCGTGCGCATCTGGCTCCCGCTTTGATGAGACTTCGGAGTTTGCCCGCAGATGAGTTCCTGCAAAATTCATGCGCCGCACAGCCTGTCTGACCAAGTTCGCGCGACCTTGCGGGACGAGCTCGCAGTTTTCGGAAGAAACATCTCTTTCGAAATCCAAGACGCCGAAGTCGTTTTAAACGGCGTGGTCGGCTCGTACTACCACAAGCAGATGGTTCAGGAGTCGCTGCGGGGGATCGAAGGGGTCCAGCGCATCGACAATCGCCTGCGAGTCGTCTTTCGCTAGAACCAGTTTCAAAACCCGGTTGCGCCTGTTAGAGATACTTGCATACAAGTGTCGGCGCGACGCGTCAGAGGGTTTGGAACTACTTGTAGGCTGTGTCGAAAGAAGGGCTCGTCGACGATCGGTGCCTGGGGTCGAGCGAAGCGAGCCCCCAGTTTCTGAGCCCGGGGGCGGACAACAGTCCGACCACTTGAGCCCTGTTGCGCGCGAGCCGGATGCGGCCGCTACTTTCCCTTGTTCATTCTGCCCACGGCAGCAATGCCGCGCGTTGAACCGTGCCGCTGTCTTGATCCAGAAATGCCTGGTCAATGTCGCACAGCGGATAGTGATGCGAGAGGATCCGGCTGAACGGATAGACGTCGCTCTTGGTGCTTAACAGCTCCAACGCCAACTGCAGGCAAACGGGTTCGTACCACATGATTCCCAGAATCGACTTTCCGCCGTGCACTAGCACCGACGGGTCGACTTCAACACGTTTGCCTTGATTGATGTTGCCCACCTCCAGATAGGTCCCACCCGGGCAGAGCATCTCCAATCCTTCGGGAACGACAGTTGCCAATCCGGAAACTTCCAACACGGCGTCCGCGCCGCAACCACCGGTCAATTGCTTGACCCGTTCGACGCGGCTTTGGGGGTCGGGAAACTCCGCCAATAGGATCGTTTCGTCCGCTCCGAACTCCCGCGCGAACTCCAGCCGGGATTCAATCCCGTCAATGACAATAATTTGGGAGACTCCCAGTTCCCGCGCGACGGCGATCGCGTTGATGCCCAAACCGCCGGCGCCTTGAATCACGACTTGGTCGCCCAAGCCGACTCCTCCGCGGCGAAACGCCTCGATCACCTGCGCCAGCGCGCAGTTTGCCGGGCCTGCTAAATCATCGGGAACGTTCGGCGGGATCTTGAACACCGCCTGTCCCGGATTCAGATAGTAGTATTGCCCGTAGGCCGCGTTGAAGTGTGGATATTGGTCCGGCGGATATCGAAACCGCAACGCGTCCGGGCAGCGGGGTGTTGAACGCCGTAAACAACTGCGACAGGTGCCGCAGGGGCAAAAATATTGATACACGATCCGGTCGCCGACGGAGAGCGGCTCTCCGGCGGTGTCGTGCGTGACCCCCTCACTGAGCTGCGCGATCTCCCCGGCCATTTCGTGGCCGATGGAGAGGCAAAACGGCTCGCTCTGGCCGCGCGAGACATCGTAATCTCCCCGCCAGATGTGCAGGTCGCTGCCGCAGACGTTCGCCATGCGAACTTTAACGAGTATTGCGCCGGCAGCGGGGGCCGGAACGGGAAACTCGCGCAGTTCAAACGACCGCCTCACACCGGTAAATACCGCAACCTGTCCCGTTTCGGACATCGCTGACTCCTTTTGACTCGCTCCGACACATCTATTCGCCGCTTCGTCGCTATTAAAAGGGATTCGCCGCGCGCAAGCAATTGACGCCGCGGCGACTCGAGCACGGGCTCAGGCTGACTGTTCGCATCTCAAATGATCGTAACACGGTCTCGATCGCCGTAAACATGGGTCAACAAGCCGCCAATTGCACTCACGTCGTTAAATGGCAGGACCGCGAGACACATCTTAAATGCCTGCGCAAGCTGACCTTGCCGCGACCGGCGGTACGCGATATGCTCCCCGCCCCAATCCCCTCGCGGGAGACGGTCTTTCCGCACCGGTGCACTAGTTCCGGCCGGTCTGCGGCGGGTCCAACCTACAACGTCTCTCAGATCTCTCGCGGTTTCACAGCACTCAATTCGGAGTTCGACCATCATGAGCATGGTCCCGCAGCGGTTGCCCTACCGCATACGCCGACTCATCCTTCCTCTCATCGTGGCTGTCGCCGGTTGCAACGCGATGTCCGCCAGCATGAACAACGAAGTCGGCAAGAACTATTACAAAGCCGGCAACTACTCGATGGCCAAGGATGAATTCCAGCGGGCGGTCATCAACGATCCGCAAAATGCGGACTACATTCACAATCTCGCTGCCGCTCACAAGAAACAGGGTAAGCTCAGCGAAGCGGAGCAGCTGTATCGACAAGCGATTCTCGTCAACCCTGAGCACCAGCCTTCCTATCACAGCTTAGCGTTGTTGCTCAATGAACAGGGCCGGAACGCCGAATCGATCACGATGATGCAAACGTGGAAGGAATCTCAGCCCTACAACGCCGAACCGTATATCGAATTGGCATGGATGCAGCGCGAGCAAGGCAACCTGGCCGAAGCAGAACGGCTGCTGCAGCAGTCGTTGAAGATTCGCCCCGGCAATGCTGTTGCCACAGCCCAATTGGGGCAGATCTACGAAGACACCGGCCAAAAGGACCGCGCGCTGGCCATGTATCAGCGTTCGCGGTTTGCACGCTGGAATCAGCCCCGCGTTGAATCGCGAATCGCCGCCTTGATGCGCGAAAACCCGGGACTGGGCACCTCAACTTCGGCGGTGTACGCTCCGACCCCTTGGATGGCTTCGCAAAACGCCGCTTCTCAGCGCGTTGCCAACTATCCGCTTCCCAACTACGCCGGCAGCGCAGCGGCTCAATCGACGACGGTTATCTCGCAACAGCCGCTTCAGCCGATCCCCGATCCCGGTGTCCAAATCGGGGCGCCGATTCCACAGCCCGGCACCGAACAAATCAACACCGCCGGCGAACCGGTCCAGCCGTTTTAAATTCCCACACGAGACATTGCACAGCATCAAGACGAATCGCGGGAGCCGGCACTCCCGGCGAAAGGGATCGTTTCTATGGCACACCGATCGAACGGGCTCAAAACCAAGCTGGCCGTAGCAGCGGCGCTGTTACCGTTGTGTTGGGCGATCATCGCGCACGCCGCGGGCACTACTCTGCAGCCGGTTTCGGTCGTGTCTCCCAAATCGAACCTGTCGTTCAGCCAGTATTTGGTCGACAAGGGGCGCGTCGATCCGGCGGCGCTCGAAAATGCCCAATTTCGATTCGTCAACTCCGGCTCAGAGCCGTTGACGATTACACGATTGTCGGCGAGCTGCGGGTGCCTGCAGCCGGTGGTCTATTTGGGTAAGCAACAATTTCGCCCCGACGAGCAGAAGCGGATGTCGCTTACCGTTCCCCCGGGAGCGCGGGGCGTGATTCTGCTCCGCGTACAAACCGCCAATCAACTGCCCGGCGCCAAAGAGTATTATGTGACGGTTGAATCCCAAGATCAGGCACCGCGCTTCACGGAACTGACCTTTCGCATGCAACTGCCCAAACAAGGGCTCTCCGTGCAGCCCCGCGCGCTGGCATTCTCACAGCGTTCGGGAATCGCCACTGAGCATGAAATTACTGTCACCGATCGCCGCGCGGGATCCGACTTGATCATCAAAGAGGCCACCTGTGCCTCAGATCTGGTGGACGTGGAACTGGGACCGCCGCAGGACGATGAGCAGGGCGTTCGAACGTTCGGCATACAGCTGAAGGTCGCCGGCGTTGTCCCGCCCGGCTCCCACGTGACGGTGGTGCGAATCTTTACGGACGACGAACGCTACCCCGAACTCCGCGTCCCGATCAGAATCGACGGCCCGCAGGAAGTCGTGCAGCAGGCTAGTGGCGAGAGTGAGTAGGCCCCGCCGAAGTGACTCCAGGGCGTGTGGCTGAGCCTTCCACACGGAAAATCGGCAGTGACTGGGAGTGCGCGCTTCGCGGGACGGGCCACAAACGCACCCCGCACATCAGGATGTCTATTCCAGAGTTTGGTTCTGGGGCTGCTCCTCTTCGGTGATCCGCTCCTGTCCGTTGCGTGTCGCATAGGCGTTGAGGATCGCTTTGTCGATTGACCGGGAGACCGGACGTGCCGACCCGTCGACAAAGAGAAATGCGACGATGTTTTCGTGAAAACTGCCGAATCCGAAATAGGCGAAGATGGCATCCTCGTCGGGCTGCGGCGTATTCTCATCGTCGGAATCGTCGTCGTCATCATCATCGGGATCTCCGTCTCCAGAGTCGCCGATGTCATCGGGAACATCATCCAATTCCCATCCGGGAGTCTTAATATCGCTGTACCAATTCAACAGCTTGACGTTACCCAAACCTCGGTCCGGATCCAATTCGCTGTACAAGTCGTCCAGCCGGGGAACCCGGGCACAACAGGAGAGCGCGTCGCCCCAGAATCCGAAGCGGCTCTCGCCGAACAAGATTGTCTGGGTCGTTCCGTCGATGCAGTCCTTTTCGCCGTTGGTGCTGTTAAGGTACATCATGCCATTGTCGGCCGTATTTCCCATGCAGCCGCGGTACGTGGCGTAGCCAAGGTTGCCGGCCCGCTGTTTGGGAAGCGCACCCAATGACGTCGGGCAGGTGTAGCTGGAAATTGGAATCTGAATTCCATCCTTGTTCCACGGGCTGTACACCTTCTCTTCATTGAACCTGAGATTGATGGTGACCTCATCCATTTCCGACAATAGCATCGCGTGCCAGCCCCACTGGTACGAAATGCTCCACGTATTCGCGTCCGTGGGAACAATAAAATCCGACTCTCCCGTCGGATTGCCGGTAAACCCGGCGGTCAATCCGTAAGAAGCGGGCGTGCCGGGATTGCAGTAAAAAGGTTCATAGAGCGGTCGGCAAACCCAGCCGGGCGGAAACGTATTGAAGGTCGACAGGTAATTGTGCGACGCGATGCCCAACTGGTGCATGTTGTTGAGACACTGCGTCCGCCGACCCGCTTCGCGAACACGTTGAACCGCGGGGAGCAACAGCGCGATGAGCAGGGCAATGATGGCGATCACCACCAATAACTCCACGAGGGTGAATCCCTCTCGCAGACGTTGGGGGTGACGGAAATACTTGGTCGGTTGCGACTGCCTACGAATCATATCCGGTCTCCGGCAACAGAGGAGCGCAGTAGGCCGCAGCCGACCGGCTGCGGCTCGATGATCATTCCGTCCCGGCAAGGGTGCCCCAATCCGGGACCGAAAACGCTACTGGTTAGTTTAAGGGTAACTGCCGGTCGACGCGAATGCAATTCGACCTCATTCGCTCAAGAATCGGCAGATTCAATCTGCCCGCGATTTTGGTGACTCGTCCACGTTGAGTCACTGGCGGCGATGACCAGCGCGGCTCATCAGGCACAACGATTTTCCCAGACCGATTCGTCCAAGAAGCTCTTCCAGCACTCGTACTTGCGATGACCGAGGTGCTGGTACAACAGCGGGCTGCGCTTCGGCTTAACTGGCGCGGCCCGTAGCCGCATTCCGGCCTCCGCCGGTGTCCGGTCTCCTTTGCGCACGTTGCACCGCACGCACGCCGCGACAATATTCTCCCAGCATGTTGGACCGCCCCGGCTGCGGGGCAGGACATGATCGAAACTGAGTCGTTGTGAACTGAACCGCCCGCCGCAGTATTGGCAACAATTGCGGTCTCTGAGAAACACGTTTCTGCGACTAAACTTGACCACATTCTTGGGAAAGCGGTCGTAGGTGAGCAGGCGGACGACGCGCGGGACTTGGATTTCGAAGTTGACCGCGCGAACCCAATCATCCTGGTCATCGCGGAGATCCAGTTCCGTTTGAATCTGGCTCATCTCCCGCCAACTGCCGAAGTCGTAAGAGAGATAGCGTCCTTCCTCGACGTTGACCACTTCGGCAAGCTCTTTGAATAACAGGCAAAACGCCCGGCGAACCGACACAACATGCACGGCGACATATGCCCGGTTCAAAGCCAGGACATTGGCTTGCATGGCTGGTGATGGACCTTCACTCATTGCCACCTACCTGGTCATGAGTCGAAGTCACCGCTGCCTTGATGCACCCCCGCCAATCAAAATCACTGGGGAATTGCGGGCAAAGCGGTTCTCGAAGGTGCCGGCAATATTGTCCGCCGTCTTAGCGTGACATGCGGCTGGATCGATTGTCCTTGATCGCTACGTCACTCCGTTTCAGTTGCGCTTGATGTTGTCATCCGTTACCGCATTCGGTCGCTGAATTCTAGCAACGCCCTGCAGGGCCGACAACCGGACTCAAATGGGATCACCCTCGGTCGAGCCAAGGCAGAGGGGCGCCGGCGGGAGGCAGTTGCACCAATTCCACGCTGGTCACTTCCGGATGCGCGCGAATCTCTTCGACCACCTCCGGCGTCGGCGGATTGTCGAGGTTCAAGACGGCAATCGCGTTCCCGCCTTGTTCGTCCTTTTCGCGGCCGAGCGACATGTGAGCGATGTTCACGCCATGTTGGCCGAACATGGTGCCGATGAATCCAATCAGTCCCGGCACGTCGCGATGACGAAAGATCAGCATCAGCCCGTCGAGATACGCGTCCAGTGAGAATGTTCCCAGCCGCACCAGCCGCAAAAACTCCTTGCCGAACACCGTTCCCGCAGCGGTCGGCTGGCCATGCTCGGTTTCGACGGTCGCGCGGATCAACGTGGAGAAGTCCCCCACTTCCGACGAAGAGGACTCGGTGATTTCAATCCCCCGCTCTTTCGCCATTAACTCGGCGTTCACAATGTTCACGTTCTCATCCAGAGCCGCTTCCAACAGTCCACAGGCGAAACTGGCCGTGATGAGTTTCGTATTCTTCGCCGCCACTTCACCGCGATACATGATTTGTGCGCTCTTGAGTCCCGCCGCTTGGGGGTGCTGGGCCAGCAGCATGCCCAATCGCCGGCTGAGATCCAGATACGTGCGGATCTCCTGCATCTCCGCCGCCGATATCGGGGCCAGATTGACGGCGTAGCGGATCTCGTTGCGGAGCAAAAATGCCGTGATCAGTTCAGCGGCCTCAACGGCAACTGATTCCTGAGCTTCGTCTGTGGACGCCCCTAAGTGCGGAGTCGACAGCACCTGCGGCAGTTTTACCAACCGGTCGTCCGTAGGAGGCTCGGATGTAAAGACATCGAGTGCGGCGCCGGCCACATGTCCCGCTTCCACCGCATCAGCCAGCGCTTCTTCGTCAACGATCCCCCCCCGCGCGCAGTTAATGATCCGCACACCCGGCTTCATTTTCGCCAACCGCTCTGCATTGATCATGCCCCGCGTTTCGTCGGTCAGCGGCGTGTGCACCGTCAGGTAATCACACAGCGGAATCAGTTCGTCGATCTCGCGGTACAATTCGATTCCCTGTTCGGCCGCTCGCTCGGCGGAGAGGAACGGATCGTAGCCGACGACTTTCATCTCCAGTCCGCACGCCCGTTTGGCGACGGCCTGTCCAATCCGCCCCAAACCGACCACCGCGAGCGTTTTGCCTGCCAGTTGGGTTCCCGTGTATTGTTTGCGGTCCCAGCGTCCTTCGTTCATGCTCGCCGCGGCGGGGGCGATGTTCCGCGAAAGGGCCATCATCATCGCGACGGTGTGCTCGGCGGTGCTCGTGGTGTTGCCCGCCGGCGTGTTCATCACCACGATTCCCTCGCGGGTCGCCGCCGGCAGGTCGATGTTATCCACACCCACCCCGGCGCGAACAATCACCTTCAGCCGCTGTTGATCTTTGAGTAGTTCGGGAGTCAATTTCGTTCCGCTGCGGATGATAATCCCATCCGCCTCATGCAGCGCGGTGCGGACCTCCTCCGGAGAAAGCCCGTTTTGCACGACCGGCTCGATACCCTCAGTCTCCTCCAGAAACTTCAATCCGGCGGGTGATAGTTTGTCTGTAATGAGAACTCTCAACATGACCGCTGACCTGATCTGCTCGCAAGGTGATCGAATTCGCATGCGTCGCCGCAAACCGATAGCTTAATTCAACCGGACTGAGCGGCAAGGGATGTGGAGCGATGTTGGGCGTGAAAATGAGAAACTCATGCCGGTTCACTCATTCGTATCGCACTGTAAACTCATCCACGATCGCCGGATCAAGCTCAATCCCCAGCCCCGGCCCCGTCGGCACTGGGACACGGCCGTTCTCCAGCGGCGGCAGATTTGCGACCAGCTTGCGCATCAGCGGGGAGGGCCGCAGGCAATATTCGACCAAATCGCCGCCAGGGACGGTCGAAATCCAGTGCAGCGAGGCCGCGAGATTGATCCCCGTGCTGAAACAGTGCGGCACGGCGCGCCGACCGTGCGTATTGCACATCTCGGAGACCTGCCGGCAGACTGTCAATCCGCCGCAAAAGGCGACGTCCGGCTGCACTACGTGCAGTCCCCGTTCGATGAGATCCTCAAAATCCCACGCGGTGACATCGCCCTCACCCGCGGCAATTGGAATCGGCGACTGTTTGCATAACTCCGCGTAACCTTTGCGGTCGTCTTGCGAGAGCGGTTCCTCGAACCAGGTGATGTTGTACGGTTCAATCAACTTCGCCCGTTGCAGCGCGGTTTCCACGTCGAATTTGTGACCCGCGTCGACCATTAGGTCACAGTCATCGCCGATCACCTCGCGGGCGGCTTTCACGTGGGCCACGTCCGCATCAGGGTCTTGGCCGAACGGCCCCCAGCCGAATTTGAATGCCGTCAGCCCCAACTCCAAACCTTCCCGCGCCAGTTGGGCAGTCTCCTCTGGCGTTTCGCCGAAGAGCAAACTGGAATATGCCCGCACATCAGGCCGCTGTGCGCCGCCCAGCAGCTCCGAGACCGGCTGGCTGAGAATCTTGCCCCGCAAATCCCACAACGCAATATCAACGCCGCTCAGTGCATGAATCGCCGCGCCCCGGCGTCCGTAACGGTTGGTTTCGTAATAGAGATACTCCCACAATCCCTCCACATCGAGCGGATCGCGGCCGCGCAACAAGTGCGCCATCCCATGCCGCCGCTGCGCCGACGGAGGCGCTTCGATGACCGCTTTGCAGACGTAGGACTGGCTGGTGACCTCGCCGATGCCGAACTGCCCATCATCGGCGATGACTTTGACCATCAGTACATCGAGCGTGCCGTCGGGTAAGGGCGGCACCTCATGCAACCGCAAGTGCACTGCTTGGACGTCGTCGATTTTCATGGTTTCATTTCCTGGTTCCCAATCAGGAGTTTGGGAACGAGGGGTTGTCTCACATCACAAACGGCGCCCCAAATCTTCAAGCGCCGACCCGAGTAGGAAACCGTCTCAGCCGAAGTACTCGACTGCGTTGCGAAAAATCTTCGTCCCCGCGCCTTCCTCGGAAATCTCGCCCCGAGTCCATCGAGGATGCTGTGTTCCGTGTAGAAAACGCTCCGGATGCGGCATCAATCCCAACACACGGCCCGACGGATCACACAAACCGGCGACGTTGGCCACCGAACCGTTTGGATTGTCGGGATAGGGAATCTGGAGGGTGGTCAGTTCTCCCAGCGGGGACGATGCGGCCGCCGGCTGCGCGTAACAGACCGCAATCTGCCCCTGCTGTAGCCAGTTGTCCAGGATTGAATCCTCGCGGACCACCAGCCGGCCTTCCGCGTGGGCAATCGGCAATTCGATCTCGTCAATCTCGCGCAAAAACACGCTGCGGCTGCCGGCGCAACCCAAGGTCACCCAGCGAGCGGTATATTTGCCGTTGTCGTTCCAAGTCAGCGTCGCCTCCGGCTCCTCCGCATTTTCTCGCCAATTTGCGGTGCCGCCGGGAAGAACGCCCGCTTTGAGCAGAACTTGGAAGCCGTTACAGATTCCCAGCGCCAACTTGTCAGCGGTGAGAAACTCGCTCAGGATTTCGCCCAGCTTCACGCGGAGCTGAGCGGCAAATATCACGCCGGCGCCCACGTCATCGCCGTAGCTGAAACCACCGGGAACACACAGGATTTGGTAATCGCGCAGAATCTGGGGCGTTTCCAGCACGCGAAACAGATGGACCCGCTGCGCGTCGGCGCCGCATGACTCGAAGGCGAACGCGGTCTCCACGTCACAGTTCGTGCCCGGGGCACGCAAGACACAGACTTTCGGGCGTGACATGGGGATGACAGAATCGCGGCTCTTTCGCCGCCGGAAGAGGTCATTCGATAAGTCGGACGCGTACGCAATCAACGGTCTTGAATCGCGCCGCTCACACGTCATCGCACTATAGGGGGCGCCAAATCCGAATGCAAGACGCAGCCGCCGGGAAGCGGCCATTCGTCACGCACATCACGGCTGCGCCGGCGGACCTTCGTCCCCCTGTTGCGGCTCGGCGGTGGGGAGTTCGGTATTCGTGCGATTTTGAGCCTCGCGAATTCGCGCCTGTTCCTCCGCATCGAAAACCTGCCGCCAGCTCTTCAGTTTTACCGCAGCAGTGCGAATCTCCGATTTTGGGGACTCGGGATTCCCGGGCGGCTGCAATTGACGCTTCTGAAGTCGACGGGGCAATCGCGGATCTCCGTCGGTGAGTCGAATGTACTGCACTTCCACAGTCTCTCCGACCTTGTTGTTTTTGATTAATTCCACGAGTTGGAAGAAATTATCGACGCGTTTTCCGCCGTAACTGATGATAATGTCGTAGTCCCGCAGCCCGGCAGAACCGACCGAGCCGAAGGGCGTGACGTTACCGATCACAAATCCGCGGCTCACCGGCTCCGTATTTGCGTCCCCCAGCCCCAAGCAGGCAGCGCCGCGCTCCTGGACGCTGAATCGGTGAATTTGGGAACTCGATTTGGGAATCAACTGTTCAAGTTTTCGCACACTATCGAGCGAGGCCGGGCAGCCTTCAACGTAGTACAATTGCGTCAAGCCGATGACGCGCCGAAACAACTTCAATTCGCTCTCCCCGCCCTGCCATTGATCATCGATCCAGATTGTCCCGGTTCCCCGCAAGTCAGTTCGCAACCCCGACGCAAATCTATTCGGGGGAATGATGGCCTTCAGTTCTAGAAGCTTCTTCACCGCTCTACGGTCGCGACCGACGGCTTGCCGCCGAATCGCTGCGGCGGCACGGCGGGCTGCCGACGGCCGGTCCGAATCCGCCAGCCGCTCGAGTGAGGTGTCGAGTTCGTCAAGAGCCGCTTCGTCCTCCAGGCGGTAAAACGACGCCAAGATCTGCAGTGCCCGGTTTGTCGTCTCTAAATCATCGCCCAAAGCGGCCGTTGTCAGCGGCGCAATCGCGGGACGTCCCACCTTCTTGAGCGATTCCGTGGCTGCAGTCCGTACGGCGAAGTCTTCGTGACTCAAATCTTCAATAGCCCGAGCCACGCGTTCGGGCACGTCAGCCGGGTCAGCGGCGGCCAGCGGAGAGATTAAACACAGCAAGGCCGTTCCGGCGATCAGTCGTTGAATGCGCGAACACATCATGACAATTTGGTTTTCGATCCTGTGGCGAATTCGTTGAACATGCAGCCGCATTCGTCGTCTCAATTATAGCACTGCACCGGCAGCGAGTCGAATTCACATTCGGCGCACGATGCGGGCGACGGTGAAACGGCCGCCGAATACTGGTATAGCCGTAGCGTGATCCGTTACGATGACAGATTGCGGCAGAGCGGGATTTTGCTCTTGGTCGAAAAATGCGGAACTCATAGAATCCCCGGCCTATCTCAGAAGTTGATCCGGCAGCGTGTTGTTCGATTAGTCGGCCGGTGCTTGGACATTGTTAGAAAGTTGTCATCGTGCGGATTGCGTACCTGGACTGTTCCACCGGAATTAGCGGCGATATGACGCTCGGCGCGTTGCTCGACTGCGGTGTCGACGAAGCGCAGATTCGCGAAGGCATCGGCTCGCTGAATTTGCCTGGCGTTCGGCTCGAGATTGCCGACGTGATGAAGGGCGATTTTCGCGCCAAACATGTGCGGGTCGAACATCCGGAACAGCACGCGCATCGGCACCTGTCCGATATTGTTGAGTTGATCGACAAAGCGCCCGCGATCAGCGGCGCTCAACGCGACCTGGCCAAACAAATATTTCACGACGTGGCCGCGGCCGAAGCGAAAGTGCATGGGGCGACAGTTGAGCAAGTCCATTTTCACGAAGTGGGCGCGATTGATTCGATCGTCGATATTGTCGGTGCCGCAATTGGATTTGACCTTCTCGGGGCAGAGATGGTCGTCAGCAGCCCCTTGCCGACAGGCCGCGGGCAAATTCGCATTGCGCACGGCGTCTGCACCGTTCCCGCCCCGGGAACCGCCGAGTTGCTCAAAGGAATCCCGCTGGCCGATGTGCCGATCGACGCCGAACTGACCACGCCGACCGGTGCCGCGATCGTGGCGAACGTCGTCGACCATTTCGGCGCGTTGCCGGAGATGGTCATTGAGCAGATCGGCTACGGCGCGGGAACGATGGACTTTCCCCAGCGCGCAAACCTGCTGCGGATTTTTGTAGGCGAGGCGGTCGGAGCGGCGGAAATCGACTACGTCGCGCTACTGGAGACCAACCTGGACGACGTCTCGGCCGAGGTGATCGGTTACACAACCCAAAAGCTATTCGAGGCGGGCGCGCTGGACGTGTACAGTACCGCAATTCAAATGAAGAAGGGCCGCCCCGCCGTGCAACTGAGCGTGATTTGCCGAACCGGCGATCGCGATTCGATGGAATCAATTCTCTTCGGCGAAACCGGGACGTTTGGCATCCGCCGGCATGTGATCCAACGGTCCAAGCGTGCCAGGGAAATGCACGAAGTGCAAACCGTCTACGGCGCGGTGCAGGGAAAAATCGGCTGGCGGCACGGGGAACGAGTGATCTTCACACCGGAATTTGAGTCGTGCGCAAAAATCGCCGCGGAACAGGGAGTGCCGTTACGCACAGTTTATCGCGCCGCGGAAAGCGCCTATCAACCAACCGCACCGCCCGAAGCGAACCCGTCCGCCCAAATCGCGGGTGACTCACACGACCACGGGCACAGTCATGATCACGGTCACGATCACTCGCACGACCATTCACACGACCACGGCACAGACGAGCATCGCCATTGACTGACGCGCGTATAACATAAAACCCAAGCTGACCGCTTGCGGTCGCCCACGACGTGCCCTGCCAAGGCACATACCAATGCCGCTTCCCGTTACGAGTCGTATTTATCGTCAGCGATTTGTGCGGGCGGGCAAGATATTGAAGCATTGCTAGCGCAATACAATAAGAGGGATCGCAGGGATGAGCGACGGACAATTGATCTTGAGCGGGCTGCTGTTGCTCGTCGTAGCGTTTGTTTTACGGCGAAGTTTTTCCCAGTCCAAGGCGAGCCGCAAGCGAGATCCTCTACAGGAAGCGCAAGCGGAGATCCATGCGGCCGAAAACGGCGTCGCTTCGACGATCAACAATATGGAGCTGCGGCTGCACGACTACGCGCGCGAGGTTGAGGGGCGGATCGAAACCAAACTTGTGTTGCTTGACCGGTTGCTCAGCGAGTTTGATGAAAAGTTGGCCCGCGCAGAAGCCGTACTTCCACAGCCTGCCCCACCCGATCCGCCGCAGCAACCGTCCCCGCCGGAGGCCGGTTCGCTGGACACCTGTGAAGAACAACTTAAAATCTATCGTTTGGCCGACGAAGGAATGTCGATCGAAGAAATCGCCGCGAGGACGCGTCAACCCGCATCACATGTCAGATTGGTTCTGAAGATGCGGTCCGATCCCGGCGGTCGAGATGCCGCGTAGGACATCGCAGCGACACCCGTATCACGAACGACATGTCCCCTCTTGAATCTGCCGTCACTGAAAAGATCGCCGGCGACATGGGAATTGATCTTTCCCAAGTCGCCGGCACGGTCGAGTTGTTGGACGACGGAAACACCGTCCCCTTCATCACCCGTTACCGCAAAGAGCGCACGGGAAACCTGGATGAAGTGCAAATCCGGGACATCCAACAACGCATCACCACCGCGCGGCAATTACAAGAGCGCGCGGAGGTAATCCTCAAATCGATCGCGTCGCAGGAAAAGCTGTCTCCGGAATTGGAGCAGTCAATCCGCGCCGCGGAATCGATGACACAGTTGGAAGACCTGTACCTGCCCTACCGGCCCAAGAAGCGGACCAGAGCACTGGTCGCCCGCGAACGTGGATTGGAGCCGCTGGCCGATCTGGTTTTCAGTGCGGATGCCGCCGTTGAATCGCCGCGTTCCGCCGCCGCGGAATATGTCGACGCGGAAAAGGAACTGCCCACCGTCGCCGACGTGCTGCAGGGCGTCGCGGATATCCTCGCTGAAAGAATCGCCGAGAATCGTTCCGTCCGGGAATCCGCCCGGCGTGTCGCGCTTAAGACCGGACGCCTTTCCGTCACTGCCGCGGGTGAAGGAGTCGATGAAGCGTTTCGCGACTACTTCAAGTATTCCGAAGCGGTCAAGAAAATTCCCCCGCACCGTGTCCTGGCTATCAATCGCGGGGAAAAGGCCGCTGCACTGCGGGTCAAATTGGTCTGGGACGCCGATACCGCGCAGGCCAAGACGGTTCGGCTCCTCAAGTTGCACGAACATCGGTTCGCACTATTCATGATGGACGCCTCCGCCGACGCGCTCTCACGGTTGATCCTGCCGTCCATCGAACGAGAAATTCGCCGCGACTTGACCGAACGCGCCGAACGACAAGCTATTTCGGTCTTCGCACAAAACCTGCGACAACTCCTGTTGCAGCCTCCCGTACGCGGGCAACGGATTCTGGCGATCGATCCGGGATTTCGCACCGGTTGCAAGCTTGCGGTGCTGGACGAAACCGGAAATTGTCTCGCCACCGATTTGGCTTACATCACCGGTTCAAGATCCAAAAAGGCGTCCACCAAAGAAAAACTCGGGACATTGGTCAAGGAGCATTCCTGCCATTTGGTCGCGATCGGTAACGGAACGGCCTGCCGGGAAACGGAAGAACTCGTCGCCGAACTGATCTCAGAGGGGCATTCCGATCTGCGGTATGTGATCGTCAACGAAGCGGGCGCCAGCATCTACTCGGCCAGCGACGCCGCCCGCGAGGAGTTTCCCGACTACGACGCCACGACACGGGGCACGATTTCGATCGGCCGCCGGCTGCAGGATCCGCTCAGCGAACTGGTCAAAATCGAACCGCAGCATATCGGCGTCGGCATGTACCAGCACGACGTGAGCACCAAGTCGCTCAATGAATCGCTGGACCAAGTCGTCGAATCCTGCGTCAATTACGTCGGCGTCGATTTGAACACGTCCGGAACCGCACTGCTCAGCCGCGTCTCCGGCCTCAACCGGCGCACGGCGGCCAACATCGTCGCCCGGCGAAGCGAACAGGGTCCATTTCGCGCACGCAGCCAGTTGCTGGAGGTCTCCGGTTTAGGGCAGGCCACTTATACACAGGCGGCCGGATTCCTCAAAATCACCGACGGAGAGGAACCGCTCGACGCGACGTGGATTCATCCGGAGAGTTATCCCGCCACGCGGCAACTTCTCGAGCGTTTTGAGTTGGAGTCCGATCAAGTCACTCGTGACGAGTCGGTTCGCGCCGACTTGCGGTCGCGGTTTGCTGACTTGAATCGTGCCGACCTGGCCGCGGAATTGGACATCGGTTTGCCAACTTTGGAGGATATTCTCGAGGCACTGGTCCGTCCCGGCCGTGACCCGCGTGCCGATTTGCCGCCGCCCGTCTTTAAGAGCAACGTCCTGCAACTGGACGACCTTACCGAGGGCATGACGCTCCAGGGAACCGTCTTGAACGTGGTCGATTTCGGCGCGTTCGTCGACATCGGCCTCAAGGACAGCGGACTGGTGCACATCAGCAAACTGGCCGACCGCTTCGTGAAAAACCCGCACGATCTGGTCGCGGTGGGCGATATCGTCACCGTCCGTGTACTGGGAATCGACCGCGAACGCCGCCGCGTTTCGCTTACCATGCGGAACGATGATTCTGAGTGACCCGGCTAAAATCCGCTCGTCGCTCACCCTTTTCACCGACTGGGGTGCGATGATCCCCATCGGCCTGTAAGATGGCCATCAATCCACAGTCGAGAAACGAAGCAATCCAACAAAATAGACTTGAGGCGAAAGGCTGAAGCAAAAACCTCGAGCAACCAGCCCGAGAGCCTACAGCCTCAACACTAATGAAACCGGGAGAGTTTAAACCATGAAATGGCCCGTCATATTTGCATTGGCAACCGCCATCTGTTGGGGAATGTACGGACCTGCGCTGGGCAAATCGCGGGCGGCGCTGCATAGCCCGTTCAAGCCCTACGTCGCGATCGGGATTGCCTATCTGATCTGGGGCGTCGGCGGCGGGGTGTTGGGCATGATGTACAAGGGCGACTCGTTCGCATTTACCGGCGCGGGGAGTCTTTGGGGATTCATCGCCGGAACATTGGGCGCTTGGGGTGCATTCACGCTGACGCTGGCCATGTTCAGTGGCGGCACCGCTATGCCCAACATCGTCATGCCCATTGTGTTCGGCGGCGCCGTCACGGTCTCGGCGCTGGTTTCGGTCTATAGTCTTGGTGATAAGGCACAGACCAATCCGCTGCTGTATGTCGGCGTCGTGGGCATGTTTATTTGCATTGTGATCGTCGCCTATTTCACGCCGCACGCACCCCACGCCAAACCGGGCACACCACCGTCTGCGGACATAGAAACAACGCCAGAGGGCCATTGAAGCCGTCGCGTCAGCTCATCGCCTCTTCCGCCGTCACGATCATCTTGGCAATCTCGACCAGTTTCTGGTTTTTGTCGTTGGAGAGTTTTTGCAGCCGGCGGAACGCGTCCGGTTCGTCCAAGTCGGCCCGCTTCATCAGGATCCCCTTCGCCCGTTCGATGACCTTGCGGTCTTCCAACGCTTGACGCAAATCGTCGGCTTGCTGGTGCAGCGCCTGGAATTCTTGAAAGCGGCGCATCGCCAATGCGATTGCTGTCTCCAAGTCCGCTTGTTTGATCGGCTTGACCAAATAGGCCAGCACGTGGTCCTGGAGCGCGCGTTCGATCAGTTCCGGTTCGTGAAAAGCTGACACCAAAATCACGGGGACCGGACGGTGATCGCGAATGCGGGTCGCCGCCTCGATGCCGTCCATGTCCGGCATTTTGATGTCGGTAATCGCCAAATCGGGATCGGCACTTTGACACAACTCCACCAACTCGGTTCCATCGGCTGCCGCTCCCACGACTTCGTGGCCAAGGGCCCCCAAGGTATCCTGAAAATAATCCCGCATTTCCGATTCATCATCGGCGACGGCGATCCGCAGCGAACCTATCATGATTGACTCCTGGGCAAAATAATTGTGATGCAGGCGCCTCCGTCGGGCGAATTGCCCGCTTCAATAATTCCGTCGTGGGCCAGGATGATCCGCCTGCAAATTGCCATCCCCAAACCGGTTCCGTGAGTCTTGTTGGTGTAGAATTCATCAAAGATCTGCGCACGATCTTCAGCGGTGAGCCCCGGCCCATTGTCGCTCAACCGAATCTGCACGGCCGGCCGGCCTGACAATGTGGCTTCGTCGTACTGGGCTGTAATACGGACGGGATCGCCCGCGGCGGCGAGCGAGTTGTCCAATATGTTGCGAAACGCCAGCCGCATTCCGAAGAGATCGGCCTCGCACTGCTGATCGGTGCCTTGCTCGATCAACTCGGTCGTTCTGTCCTTTCGCGTCACCGAGAGATCCTGCCATGCATGCCGCACAATCTGTCCCAGCGAGGTATTCTCCGGCTGAAATCGGAGCGGGGCCGCGTACTCGCGGACGTCTTCATACAATTGATATAGGTCATCCTGCGCGCGTTCGATGCGATTGATCAGTTCCATCGCCTCCGGTTGGTCTTTGACCCGCCGTGCCAACATCTCAATCCCCGCCTGGCTTCGCTGCAGCGCGTTGCGGCTTTCGTGGGCCAGCGCCGCCATCGCCTGTCCGATCCCCGCCAGCCGTTCCGACTGTAACATTCGCTGTTCCGCCCGCTCAAGGTCGGTGACGTCGCGAATCATGCCCGTAAACAGCCGTCGATCCCCCAGGACCACTTCGCTGACCGACAGATGGATTGGAAATCGCGTCCCGTCCCGCCGCTGCGCATGCACTTTGCGCCCCGTGCCAATGATCTTCCGGTGCCCCGTGCGTTGGAAGTCGCGCAAATAGCGGTCGTGCTCGGCTGCCTGCTCGGCGGGCATCAAAACCTTGACATTTTGACCACAGACATCGGCTGCCGCATACCCGAACATCGCTTCAGCCGCCGGATTGAACGTTTCGATCACTCCCTTGTCGTCGATGGTGATAATTCCCTCGACGGCGGAGTCGAAGATTGCACGCAGCCGCGTATCCTGATCGCGCAGTTCCGACAACGCCCGTTGGTGCGCCACGATCCGTGCCAACCCGGCGCGAAGCTCATCAGGATTGACCGGTTTGAGAATGTAATCGGCCGCCCCCAACCGCAAAGCCGCGACCGCCCCATCCAGATCTGCATAACCCGTCACGACGATGACTTCCGCTTCGGGTGAAAGCTCATGCAGCTTGGGTATTAGCTCCTCCACCATAAGATCGGGAAGTCGACGGTCAATGATCATCGCCGACAAGTCGCCGGACTCAGCCGCTGTCAGAGCTTCGTCTGCCGACGATGCCGTCGATATGTCGTAGTGATCCAGCCCCAGAATCTCGCGCATGTTGGACCGTGTGTCCGCATCATCTTCAATGATCAGTACTTGCGGTATTTGATGAGGAAGCATGGCCGCCGAATCGTAGCTCCTAACCAGGGGTCCTATCTATTGACGCCTGAACCTTCATTCTTGCGATGGAGGAATCCGCATTCTAAACACTGGCTGGTTTTTGATCTGAGTTTCGCCGCGATGCTTTTCCGATATCACCCGCCATAAAAAAACCCGCGCGTTGCGAACATCGCAATCGCCCGGGCTATCGTCGCCTATTGGGACCGGCGACCTCACCATGGGAAGCCGGCTAATGATTTCCCAGCGGAGATGCCGCTGGGACGCCCTCAATCATGTCACACTACCCATCAGATGTAAAGCATTTGCGGTTGACAGGAATGCCGCCCAATCAACCGAAACCGGCTCAGCGATCATTTGCCGAGACGGACTTGTCATTGTTACCAAGATGTCACATTCGAGCGTCACGTATACTTTCGTCCATGTCTAACGAGGGTTCCTCTAATGGTTCTCCCTAGGATTGACCAATTTTTCGTGAATTTAGGTGATAACTTCCAGTCGATTTCGTCACTGACTACATAAACCAAGTGTACAGCGGCGACATCGCGTCTAAATCGATGCGATACCCGTCGCGGATGCTTGATGACACGGCGAAATTCTTCGGCGATGCTCGCCCGATTAACGCCCGCTCACTGCGCGGGCCAGTCGAGGTCTCATCGGTCACGCGCTCGCAATCGATGTTGGCCTCTTTTTTTGTGACAATCTCGACAGGTTCTAGCGCTGTGCCTGTGACCTGCGATTAGCGCCGGTTGAGCTTTTGCAGATTACTTCTTGCGCGCTGGTGGCTGGGATCGATTTCCAGCGCTTTGCGAAAATGCATCTCCGCTTGCTCCTTGTCGGTCTTCTCAATCGCCTGCCCCAGATTGGTGTGGTATTCGGCGTTTCCCGGTTCCAAGTCGACCGCCTTGCGAAAGTAGGGTACGGCTCGGTCAATCTGCCGGGACTGTGCCAGCATGATTCCGATATTGTTGTACGGCAGTGCATAGGTCGGGTTTGCACGAATCGCCTGCTCGAACGCTTGACGGGCATTTCGGCCGTCCCCGGCCTCCAGGTAGCTCGCAGCCAAGTTATTCCACACGTCCGCGATTTGCTCGTAGTCCGGATGTTCCTGCACGACCTTGAGGAACACCACGATCGCTTCGTGATGTTTCGCCTCTTCTGAAAGGGCCAAACCCAGATTGAGCCCGGCGCGCGGATTGTGCGGCGCCTTGGCGGTCACGTCGCGCCACAGCATGACGCGGCTGCGGTAGGTTTCGTTTCTCAGAACCGTCAATCCGCCCAGCACCAGCACCACCACCGGCACGACTCCAAACAGCCATCCCCGTTTCCCGAGAAACCCGGTCCGTTGAGAGACTTCATAGCCGCCGACCACAAACAGCGCTGCCAGTCCCGCAAGTGATAAGTACATTCGATGCTCGAATGCCAGATCGATGATCGGCACGATCGATGACGTCGGCGCCAGAATGATGAAAAACCACCATCCCAAATATCCCCAACCGGGGTGCCGATAGAGCGCCCAAAACGTGAGCGCTAACAAGCCCAAGATCAAAATCAACCAAGGCGCAATCTCAGCCGGCGTCGTGGCGACCGGCCACCAGTAATCCAGGCACTGTCCGACCGGCAGCACCGTCAGCTTCAGATATTGCGAAAGGACGCCCGGTTGGCTCAGCGCATACTCGATCGGCGTCAGCCCTTCTACATTTCCCACGCGGCGCTGATACGTTGACCACTGTGCGGCCATCACAATTCCAAAGACCACCCACGTGCCGAATAATGTGGGATAGTACCAGCGGTGGCGCTGGAATAGTTCTTTCCACGACGCCGCGACATAGATGCGGTCGTACACGATCACCAGCAGCGGAATCACCGCTGCCACTTCCTTAGTCGCCAGGCCCAACAGGCAGGCCACAATTGATAGCACCAGCCACCGCTGCGGCGCCTGGGACCACTGTGCCACGACGAAACAATACAGGGACAGCAGAACAAACAACCCCATCAATGCTTCGATCCGCTGCACGATGTAGGTCACGCTTTGTGTCTGCAGCGGATGCGCCATCCACACCAATGCCACTCCCGCAGCCAAGTATGTGGCATGCTCCGCATAGCGAATGGCGCCGCGGCCGTGGAGCAAAGTTTGACGGACGATCCCGAACAACAGCAGCGCGGCGGCCACATGAATCGCCAGATTGACCGCGTGATAGCCAGCCAGCCTGCCTTTGTCGCCGCCGGATCCGAACACCTGATAGTCCAGCGCAAACGTAAAATAGGCCAGCGGCCGCACGTTGTAGGTCAACCAACCCCACGGCGGCCAGAGTCGGCGAATCGCAGTGTTGTTTTCGATCTCCTTGCGGCCGTCAAGCACAAACGGCGCATCGAAGCTATTGGCATAAATACAAATCCCGCAGACGATTATCAGCGCCGCACAGTACCAATGCGCGCGCGACTTCGGCAGCACGACCTCTTTCTGCTTCCGCTTTTTCTTCCCCATATCGCTGCGGGATTCCTTACAGCGCAAGTTCCAATCGGCTTTTCGACGGTGGGCGGTCGTTCTTGGAAGAGCGATTCTCATCGCTCAACGTGCCGCCGCAACGTGAGTTTGGCGGCCGAATCGAACGGCCGCAAATCAAACAAGTCATTTGAGCAGGCCGAATCGCAGATTGTCAATGCCGCCATCGTCGGCGAATGTTCGCCGGCAATCGATCACCTGATACAATTCCACGATAACCACAATTGACATGAACAAATCGCGTGAGGACCAAGCTCATGCAGGGTGCACCAGAGACATCGGACTTGCCAGGCCCCGTGACAACTCCCGCAGCGTGGCGCGGGAGTGAGCTGTTCGAGCGCGACGATTGGCAGCTTGATTTGACTGCGGATGATCTCCGCGAAATCGAAGCCGCGCTAAACCATGCCGAACAGGAAAGCCGCCCCATCGAGGAGAGTCCGATTGACGACTTCCCGCTGGTGGAATTGAGTGAGCGATTAGCCGGCGTACGCGAACACCTTGAGACCGGCTCGGGTGGTTGCATGATCCGCGGACTGCCCGTCAAGAACTTCACCGAACAGCAACTGCGGAGAATCTTCTGGGGCATCGCCATTCACCTTGGCACGCCGGTCTCGCAAAGCGCTGCCGGGGAGCGGATCTTCAGCGTCCGCGACGAAGGCTACAAAATCGGCCAACCGCAAGCCCGAGGGCCGAACACCAAAAAACGGCTCAGCTTCCACACCGACCGCTGCGATGTGATCGGCTTTCTCTGTCTGCAACCGGCCGCGAAAGGAGGCGACAACCAACTCGTCAGTTCCGTCACACTCTACAACGAAATCCGCCGCCGGCGTCCCGACCTGCTGCGGGTCTTGATGCAGCCGTATTATTATGCGCGGCACAACGTCGATCAGGGCAATGCACTCCCCTATTGCCGGCAGCCGATCTTCTCCTTTCACGACGGACATTTTGCCGCCGCGTATCTGCGGGTGTTGATTGACCGCGCGTACGCGCTGCCCGAATTGCCCGACATGTCCGCCCAGCAGCTCGAAGCACTCGATTTCCTGGAGGAGACGGCCGCCGATCCCGAACTGCACGTCACATTTCGCCAACAGCAGGGCGACATGCTGTTCTTGAACAACTGGGTCACATTCCACCGCCGCGACGAGTTCGAGGATTCGCCCGACCCGGACTTGCGGCGCCACATACTCCGCATCTGGCTCGCCGTCCCCAACAGCCGGCCACTCGACCCGCTCTTCGAAGCCAACTACGGTGCCACCGCCGCCGGCGCCCTTCGCGGCGGTATGAAACCGAAAAAATAGATGTTGTTCAGTCATGTGAAGTGAACGGGATGAGAGTCTCGCGCAGAGATACAGAGCCGCAGAGAGAAGAAGTGGATGACCTGTCTTTGCTCGCTCCCAAACTGGGGATTGGGAACGAGAATAGCCGTAGGCCAGATAGCCGCGGAAACGCTCAATCTCCGTGTGCTCTGTGTCTCCGTGGTAAGAAATCAATTCCCGATGTAGCGCGCGTAGAGCGTTTTGGCCGTGGGGATGTCTTCGGTGCCTTTGATGATGACGCGACCGTCGCCGAAGGCGGTCAATTCATAGGCGCCGTCATCGACCGTCACGCGGAACAGGTATTGGTTGTAGTTCACCGTGCCGACTCCCGTGAGCCGCTCGGCGAGATCGTCGAACGACAACTTGGTCTTTGTCGGCGGTGAAATCTGGACGGCGTTGCGACCACAGAGGATTGTCGATTGCGAACCTTGACGGCCTTCGAGCCAGATGCGTTCACCCTGGTTACAGGCCGGACAGCCGCTCCGCTCGCGCAGCCCCTGCATGTTCATGCGTCGGAACGTGCCGTCCCAGACGTCGATCACTGTCAGTTTCGGTTCGATCAACTCCCGCTGACCGGAAAGCAGTTTGAGTGCGTCGACGACTTGCAGCGAGGCAATCACGTTGATGATGGGGGCGAGCACGCCGGCGGTGTCGCAGGTTTCGACGCTGCCGGGGTCGGGGACGTCTTCAATCAGGCAGCGAAGACAGGCGGTTTCGCCCGGCAGAATGGTCATCGTCTGCCCGTGGCTGCCGATGCAGCCGCCATAGATCCAGGGGGTGCCGCTGTCGAGCGAAACGTCGTTGAGCAGGTAGCGGGTTTCAAAATTGTCGGTGCCGTCGAGAATCAAATCGACATCTTGCATAAGGCTGCGTATGTTCTCATAGCTGACGTCGGCGACGACCGGTTCGATCTCGATGCTGCTGTTGATCTTGGTGAGTTTGCGGGCCGCGGCGACCGATTTGGGGAGTTGGTCGGCGATATCCTGTTCATCGAAAAGCACCTGCCTCTGCAGGTTGCTCAGTTCGACGAAGTCGCGATCGACGATCCGCACAAATCCGGCGCCGGCGCGGACGATGCTGTCGGCGAGCACGGTTCCCAGCGCGCCGCAACCGCAAATGAGAACGCGTCCTTGCATGATTTTCTGCTGGCCGGCCTCGCCGATTCCGTGAAAGAGAACTTGCTTGCTGTAGCGTTGGAGTTCCATGGGAGCGGTTCAATCAACTGAGAAGCGAATTCAGAAAATGTTGGAAAAAGCGTCGATTTCGGCTTCACGGGATCTGGTTAGTAGAGTCAGACTGTGGCGCGGTTTGGGGGCGTGTGAATTGCGGGAGAACTGGCGCGTGTGCGCAACCGATTCCAGTAGGTTGGAGGGGTGTTCCTGCCCGTGATTGGCCACGCGTTCAGTTTATCTTACGGCAACTGAAATAGACAACGGGGAGGGTATTCTTGTCGACGATACGGCGTGACGGCACAAAAATTGTTTTGCCCAAGAGCGGTCCGGATCCGTTTTGGAAGACGGTGCACGAACACTATGCGGGGGAGGATCAACGGAAGTGGAAATATCTGGCGATGCTGGCGTTACGGGAGAACGCTGGCTGGCCGCTAGAGAAGATCGGGTTGGCGTTTGGGCATCCCAAGGGGCATGTCACGCGGTGTTTGCAGCGGATCAAAGGTGAGATGCAGGCGGAGTTTCGGGCTGAACGCGGGCCGTAGGGGAGGGGGGTGAGGAGTGAGATTTGAAACCTTCGACTCGTTCCCACGCTCTGCTTCGCTTGATGAGAGGATAACTCTCCACTTGTCATGGCCAGCGAAGCGGAGCTTCGCGAAAGTGCGTTCCCAAACTGGAGTTTGGGAACGAGAAGATTAGGAGTGAGTTGAAAGGAGTGGGAGGCGAGGAAACAAATTCTCTCTCCTCGCTTCTCTTCCCTCACTCCTCGACTCATACGGATATTTCGGGAATATCGGGAGTGAACGTGGAGATACGGACGGTTGAGGTGAGCCGGTTGCAGGCGGCGGCTTACAATCCGCGGATCGTGTTGGAGCCGGGGATGCCAGGGTATGAGCGGTTGAAGCGGTCGATTGACGAGTTTGGGTTGAAGGTGCGGTACTACGGCGGCATTTCGGCGGTCGATACGTCGTTTGTGACGAAGGTGGACGGAGCGTGAGGCTGGGAGTGGGCCCGCGGGAACCGGCTGGGGATCTCGGTTCTCGCGGCCCGGCCTGCGTGAGACAACCACGGAGACACGGAGGCACGGAGGAGAGAGGCGTGAGGCTGTAGGCTTGAGGCTGTAGGACACCGAGGGGAGCCTATAGTCTCAGGTCTCAAGGCTCTCTCTAAGTTCTTGTCGTTTAGAATTCGAATTTTGAATTTGTTTCGTATTTCGAATTTCGTGCTTCGAACTTCCCTCTCCGTGCCTCTGTGTCTCCGTGGTTTAAATCGATTGGCCGGTCTACCCGGCCGCGCAAATTAGGAATGGCATCTCAATGAAACTCAACGGAGAAATTTGCCGGGAGCGGTTTTGTCGGCGGGTGGCATTGCCGAGGGCGGACGGTTCTGTCTTGGCTTTGACGGTGAGTCCGTTGCGGTTGGGGTTTCATCGCGAGTTGCATTTGCGGGGGATCGTTGCGCCGCGGCGGCCGACGCGTGTGGCGCGGGACTCCACCGGCAAGCCGCTGCGCGACGCAGAAGGATTGGCGGTGCTGCAGCCGGATGAGGAGAACGGGGAGTACTTAGCGGAGCTGGACCAATACAACCAGCGTGTGGCGGCGCTGGTGCTTGTGGAAGGTCTCCGCGACGACGAGTCATTGGAATTTGAAACACCGCCGCCGGAGAACGGCGACTGGCGAGCCTATGCCGACGCAATTGCGGCGGAGATCGAGGCGGCGGGTTGGTCGATGGGGGACGTGTCGGCGGTATGTGATGAGGTTTTTCGGGCCAGCAATTTGCTGGACGACGACGTGCGGGAGACGGCGGGAAATTTTTCGCAGGCGGACGTGGGAGCGGCATAGATTGCGCGGCGGGCGGATGCCGGTCGGTCGAGTATTGGATTCTGCGGTGTTGTGAGCGGCTGGGGATTCGCGAAGCTGAGTTCGTTGCGGCGGCGTATGCCGATCAGGTGCGGTGGTTGGCGTACGAGACGGGCGACCGCTGGTATTTGGGGCGCGTTGAGGAGCGGCAGGCAAAAAGTCCGGCCGAGATATCGTATCGCTTGCAAGGAATGTCGGTCGAATTGGGCGAAGTGTTTCCGGGCGGATTTTCACCGAACCACGCGGACGGCGTCCCGCCGCACCGCTATGCACGGACCGATCTGTTTCCGCATGACCCGGACCATTCTCTGGAAACAGTTGACGCGGTGAGCCAGCCGGACGAATTCGTCACGCTGCTGATGCAACAATATGTGGCGCCGCAGACGAATATCACACTGGATATGTCGTTGATCGACGCGGTGCAATTGCCTGACGGCGTGACCAGCGCCAAATTTCGCGGCGAAGAGTCGGTGCGGTCGATCATCAAAGAGGAGGCGGTACGGGCCTACAACGCCTCCTGGGGCGTGGACGCCTGGGGGCGGTTCTTCTTTTTACAGAAGCGAACGTCCGCAATTGGCAGTTTTCGCGAAGGGGTCGACATCGTCTCGCTGGAGGAATCGCGTGACAGGGATCTGCTGTTTAACCGCGTGATGCTGACCGGCGGGTACGTCTATCACGAAGAGTTGGGCTCGGACATCTCGATGCGGGGGTTTTATCGCTGGCGGGGGAATTACATCCAACCGGCGAGCCGCGACCAGCATGGCGAACGTCGGATCCGGCTCTGGATTCCATGGATACGGACGGCGTCCGATTCGCGGCAATTTGTGAAGGAGTTCTTTCGCATCTACGCGCAGCCGACGAGCCGGTATCTGGTGGAGGTCGCGAATCAAACGTCCGTGCCGGTCCCCTGGGGCGGCCGGATTGTGATCAAAGCGCAGAACGGCACGGAGTTGATTGCCGCGATGGTGGAGACAATTCGCGTGCAGTTTGATCATGCGCCGCGGATTCGTCTGGAGATCGGTCCGGAAGATCCGCACACGCATTGGCCGGAGCCGCCGCACGATGAGCGGTGGGAGATTCCGGGCAACAACAACCAAGGGGGCGGAAGCGAGATTTCGATATCGAGCGGCGACGAAGGTCCCGAATCGACGGCCGCAAGTTCATCGGCATCGTTGGACTCGTCAGGCATGTCGGGCGGAATGTCCAGTGGAACGATTATCAGCGGCAACTCGAGCGGGGGTGAGTCGGGAGTCGGCGAGTCGAGTAGCGGTGAAAGTGGCGGCGGCGAAAGCGGCACAGGCAGTGGAGGGGAGAGCGGCGGCGAGAGCGGTTCTGGCGGCGAAAGCAGTGGGGGCAGTGGAGGGGGCTCCGGCACCGAAAGCGGTTCGGGCAGCGGAGGCATCGTCTGCGAGACGGCGACCGCGAGCGCGTCACAAAACGTCAACGACGGAAACGACGTGGCTTGGGTCGCTGGCGGGGGCAGCGGGAGCGTGACCTTGGATCGGCAGGACACCGCACAGACGCTACAGTTCTCCGATTTCGACTTTGAACTGCCGGCCGGAAAATCTGTCGTGGGGATCACGGCTACGGTGAACATCATCTCCCCGGACAATGAAGTCGACGGCATCGAAGCGGGAACGGTCGGTATCGTAAGTGGATCGAAAACGGGCGGGAAGGATCTGTTTTCCGGCGACAACTTATGGCCGACAACCGCGACCGACAAAGTATTGGGCGGCGACAGTGAAACGTGGGGCGAGGATTGGACGACGGACGATTTCAATTCGACCGAGCTGAAAGTCAATCTCACACAAGTCGAGCAGTCCGATGACAACGACGAACATGACGCGACGGTGAATTCGGTCACGTTGAGAGTCTGTTACGCGGCATAGTGCGGTGTCGATTTTCAGTTTTGCGGTAGCCGAACTCGTGAGAGTTCGGGAACCTGCCTGCACCAATTGAGTATTTGGAGCAGTGTGTGTGAATCGTCACCTTGAATCGAGGTGAAGCAGCGGTGCTCTTTTTTCGATTGACGACGGACGGTACGCAGACACCGGCAGGGTTGGAAAACGCCTATGCCGGCCCGGTGCCCTCGGCGTGTTGGCTGATCGGCGGCGGGCCGTCCTGGAGAGAGCTGCCGCATGCCGAGATTGCGGCGTCGCCGATTCCCAAGATGGCGGTAAATCTGTCGGGAGCGCGTCTGCTGCGGCCGACCTTTTGGACGTCGTACGACCCGTCGGCGCGGTTTCACCGGTCCGTTTACCTTGATCCGGGAATCGTGAAGTTTGTGCACCGGCGGCGGGCAATGGATTTGGTTCCGGAGACGACCTACAAGGTTTGCGAATGCCCCAATTTGTATTTCTTCGAACGGGATGGGCAACGGGGTTTCCACGACTTTCTTTCACCGACGCACAGCCGGATCGCCGATTGGGCCGATTCGATGGTGCAGGCGATTGATATTTTGTATCGCCTGGGATTTCGCACGATTTACTTGGCGGGCTGCGAGATGCTGGTCCGATTGTCTGCCGAACAAAATCTCTGCTTGTCCAACGCTGGAATTGAACGAGAGCCGGGAGAGTTATTGCAATGCGTTTTGAAGCGCGGCGCTGAAGCGGGAGTGAGCGAGGAAGAGTTGTCGCCGCTGCCGGCGGGACGTCATTATCACTTCGACGAGCAGAAGCCGCTCAGGGCAGCGGTAAACACAGACGCACACTACTTCCGGATCGCCCAATACTTGCGACTTTCACGCCGGACGCTGGCGCTGGCGGGGATGCGACTGATTTCAGTCACGCCTGGGAGCCGGTTGAACGATTATTTTGCATTCGAAACGGCAGAGAGTGTGATCGAGCGGCTGCAACAGACTGTCGGAGACCCGTCGCGGGAACCGGTGCGCGGGCTGTACCAACAGATGACACCGCGACATCCACCCGATCTGGGACCGATGCGGGATTTCAAGCCGCACAATTGGAAACGGGAAACGAAAAAGGAACTGCCGGCAGCGGCGATTGCTGACGACGAGTTAAAGATTGAAGGCGAAGGCTACCAGCGAGTCGTCAAGCGGCAGCGGCTGCAGGAGGGACTTGCCGTGCTGGAGAACGACGTGGAAATCGCGGAAGCGGGATGAGGATTGCCGAATGAAGGCCGATACGACGATTATCGTCCCCCAACACGGACACGGCGAATTGACGCGGCAATGTTTGGCGAGCCTGCGCAGATTCGATGCCATTCCGTGGCCGGTCGTGGTCGTGGACGACGGCAGTCCCGTTGGTTGCGGCCGTCAGTTCGACATAGATCCGTATTCCCCGGCGCGGCTGGTTGCGCAAACTCGATTAGGGGTCTCTGCCGCTTGGAATCGCGGGGCGACGGAGGCTGAGACAGCCTACTTGTTGTTTCTCAACAACGACACGATTTCCACCGGGCCGTGGGTTGACCGTCTGATTGCCCCGCTAAGAGAGCATAGTTGCGTGATGACAGGTGTGCGGAATCGCGTGGAGCGAGCGTGGCCCGCATCGCTGGCGGAGCGGTTGGGCGATGTGCAATTGATGGAGGGATGGTGTTTTGCCATATCCCGGCGGCGGTTCGACGAAATCGGATGTTTTGACGAATCGCTGCGCGTCTATTGGTCGGATACCGATTTACAGTTGCGACTGGTGAGCGAATCGTCGGGTGAATTCGAGACGACGCTTCAGGCCATGACCGATCTGCCGTTACGGCATCTGGGGCATCGAACGGCGCATGATCGGACGCTGCTTCCACAGCGGAAGACGCAGTGGGTGGCCGATCGGGCGGCGTTCATTGAGAAATGGGAGCGTGTTCTTGGCGGTAATGTCGAATTCGCCGGCCACCTGGGAAATAGAGAAACCACGGAGACACAGAGACACGGAGGAGTTAGGCGTGAGGCTGTAAGACCCCGTCCTGAGCGTCCAGCCTCATTCTAAGTTTTTGTCATTTGAATTTCTGATTTCGAATTTGTTTAGGATTTCGAATTTCGTGCTTCGAATTTTTCTCCGTGTCTCTGTGTCTCCGTGGTATTGAAAATCAGGACGGTGAAATTGGGGCCTCTTGTGCCTGCGGCACCCCGATTGCTGCGCAATCGCGGCCACCCGGCAGAATGCAGAACGAAGGTTGAGGTTATGTTTTGGTCCGCAGAGCGGACCCTACAGATGGTGGGATCGTGCATTTATTGCAAGTTTGCAACGTGGGACGGATTTTGGGTGGGACGGCGGCGTGCGCTTGGACGGTCACGCGTTGTTTTCCAGATGCACAACATACCCTCGCGTTTCTGAGTCGTCCGACCGCCGCGACGCGTGCCGCGTTTGAGCATTGTGAGGTGCTCGCGTGGGACCGCGTCACGCCGTCGCTAGTGGACGATTGCGGTGCGGACGTGGTGTTGCTGCACAACACGGCAGCGCGATCGTTGGCTGCAGAACTGCCGGTGTTTACGATCGCTTATGTTCATTCGCGGATAGAACCCGCAGCGGGCGATCTGACGCTGTATTGTTCGCGCTGGCTGGCATCACAATGCGGGGCGGACGAGTCGTCCGTGTTGTATCAAGCGGTTCCCTCCGCTACGCGGCCCGACTGTTCGAGCGACACGCGCGCCTTGAGGTCTGATCCGATCATCGGGCGGCTGTGTACTCCGGTGTCGCACAAATGGCCCGAGCAACTCGTCGGCTTCTACCGCGATCTGGCGCGGAGTCATCCGCAGGTCGAATGGGAGTTTGTGGGTTGCCCCACGAAATTGCGGACTGCATTGGAGGACGCCTGCGGCGGCCGCGCGCGATTCTGGGACGCGGACTGGGAAGCCCGCAGCCGATTCTGGCAGTGGGATGCGCTGCTGTACCACCACCCGACGTTGAGTGAATCGTTCGGACGGACGGCTGCGGAGGCGATGCGCTGCGGTTGTGTGCCGATCGTCGATGATCGCGGCGGATTTGTCGAGCAGGTGGCCAAGGGCTGCGGCTACTTGTGCCGGGAGATGAGTGATTTCAACGCTGCGATTGCTGAGTTGAGCGACCCGGGAGCACGTCGGCACATGTCGCGCGCCGCCCGTGCTCATGCGGACCGGGCATTTTCATTGCAGCGGTTTCGTGGGGAGTTGTTGGAGCGGTTGGATGGCCTAGCGCACGTTTGAGCAATTTGGCCGCGCCTGGAGGCTGCTGATCCGTGTCTGCTGAAGAATTGCGGCAGTTGATTGCGTTGATCGGCAAATCGAGTCAAGATGACCCCGTCCGCCATGACGAGCCGGACGTGGCCACCACCGTTATCAATGATTGATCGTTCAAGGAACGGCGCAGCACGTAAAAGCAGCATTTTCCAGTAGTATGGATCAGACTCCCGATCGCAGCACATTTCTGACGCTTGCCAGCCTCGTTGAAGGCGGGTTGGTCGTGGTCGCGCTGGGAGTGGGGTGGGTGTTTAACGTGCAGCCGTTGGAGACCGTCACCTGGGATGTCGACGCGCTGTTGTGGGGCATCGGCGGCGCGATACCACTCTACGCCGGGTTTGTGATTTGCGACCGCTATCCCGTCGGGCCGCTGCGGCCGATTAAGGAATTGCTGGTGGACATTCTGGGCCCGCTGCTGGCGCGATGCAGCAAATGGGACTTGGCGGCCATCGCCTTGCTGGCGGGCATCGGCGAGGAGACGCTGTTTCGTGGCCTGCTATTGCCGCTATTCGGGGGCGATTCGTTTTGGCTGGGTTTACTGATCAGCAGTGTGTTGTTTGGTTTGGCGCACAGCGTGACGATGACGTACGTCGTGTTGGCAACAGTGGCGGGGCTGTACTTCGGCCTTCAATTGCACTACAGCGGGAATCTGCTGGCCCCGATCATCACACACGCACTTTACGATTATCTGGCGTTTGTGAAGGTGGCTGCCGAGAGCCGGGAGCGGCACAATGCGAATCAACACACTGAGGCGAACAAAAACTTCGAGTGACACATCGCCCGCCCTCTCCGCCGCCGAATTCGGCGGAGAGGGCCGCTACGAAAACCGGATGCGTGAATCGACGCTCAAGCTGCATCCACCAGGCGGCCACAATTCAACGCATCCCGGGTTGAATTAGAGGGCTCCGGTCTTGATGTCGTGGAGACGCTGTTCTTCAAACTTCTGGGCCGCCAGCGTTTCTTGGGTTTCCACCACGTAGAAGAAGTCGCCGCGATTGACGTCCCGTGTGCGCTTGCCGAACTTCAGGAAGCGTTTGCTGGGGGTCGGCTTGCCTTGCCATTGGTCGACAACCCAGATGCCCTTCGACGTGTGCGACAGATAGATTGCGGTATGCAGTTGGCCTTCTTTGTAACTGGGATACTTGCCCTTCGAGTTGAACGTGGCGATGACGGTTCCTCGTTGAATATCCATCGGTCGTGCGCCTTTTACGCGGATTCCTTTTCGCCAGAATCGCGTCTTCGGCGCGCGTGAACTTCCTTTCACCGGCACCGCCTGTTGGGCGATGATCGGACATTGGGTTTGGCCGTTATGCTTATAAGCCTCGCTGGCATAACGGATCTTCTTCGCATCAATCACAAATGGCATGGTTCTGCTCCGGGTTGGGGGGCTGGGAGAAAAATCGGCCGGATACCTTGTTGAGCGGAACTGGGTGGATTTTGTTACGATCGAGAGCTGATGTGGACCGTGACGGAGCGCTCAGATCTCCGGGTCACATTCTGCCAAGCAGTTGCGCCTCCCATCTGTTCGATACAGGAGTTTCCAATGTCCGAGCGGACCTTTGTCGAAACATCGATTCGACCAACACGCATCGTCTGGCAGCCGGGAGATATTGAGGTCCCGCAAGATCAGGACTATCTGTTGCGGGGGGCATCGGCGACCGGGCTGGTATTTGATTTCGGCGTGGAGTTTTTTGGTGAACTCCAAGTATCGGTGGGAGGTATTGTCGGCGCCGAGTCCGCGACCCTTGACGTCCGCTTCGGAGAATCGATGGCCGAAGTGCTCGGTTCGGCCTACATTGAGAAACGCATTAAGATTCGACCGGACTCGGTTGTGAGACTCGGCAAGACCGGCTTTCGTTTCGTCCGACTCGAGACTCTGGACGAGGGCGTTACCGTCGAGTTGGACCGGGTGATGGGCGTTTCCACTCAGCGGCCGCTGGAGTACCTCGGCGCGTTCAATTCCAGCGATGAGCGGCTGAATCGCATCTGGCAAGTCGGAGCTTATACCGTTCAGCTTTGCATGCAATCCCGCGTCTGGGATGGCATTAAGCGCGGACGGTCGGTCTGGATTGGAGATTTGTATCCGGAAGCGATGGTGGCGAGTGTCGTGTTTGGAGAGCAACCAGTCTTCGCTGAAAGCCTCGACGAAATCCGCGACACAACAGTCGCAGTCGATCCGGAAGAGCTGGGCTGGATGAACGGGATCAGCGGATACTCGCTGTGGTGGCTGCTGACTCATCACCAGTGGTATCTCTACCACGGCAACCGAGACTATTTGGAGGATCAACGGACGTATCTCCGCCGCTTGATTCCGAAGCTGCTGCGAGCGATCGATAGCGATGGCCGGGAACAGCTAGACGGCTGGCGATTCGTCGACTGGGCCATCGAACGACCTCATGACCACCGTGCCGCACATGCCGGATATCAGGGACTCTTCGCGTGGGCGCTGCAAGCGGCCGGCAGCTTGTGCGAAATCTTGGAGGAGCCGAAGCTACAACAAGACTGTCTGGCGGGGGGCCAACAACTGGCTCGGCATATTCCTCCGAACGAAACCAACAAACAAGCAGCCGCGCTGTTGGTGTTGGGCGGACTTGTTGATCCTCAAGAAGTGAATCGGGATTTGCTCAGCAAGTCGCCATGTGAGGGATTGACGCCGTTTCTGACCTATCCGGTATTGGAAGCACGCAGCCTTGCGGGTGATATTTCCGGCTGCTTGGAGCTGTCACGCGACTATTGGGGAGCCATGCTCGATCTGGGAGCAACCACGTATTGGGAAGATTTCGACATCAGTTGGGTCACGAATACCGCACGCATTGACAGGATTGCCGAGGAGGACGAGCGAGAAATCCCCATTGGATTCGGCCGCTGCCAACCAGGCGTCGCGCTCAGCTTATGCCACGGGTGGTCATGCGGAGTCACCGCTTGGCTCACCAATCATGTGCTGGGAGTGCGGCCTTCACAGCCGGGCAGTTCTGTGATTGAGGTGCGGCCTTCATTAGCGGATTTGGAGTGGGTAGAGGGAAGCTTTCCCACTCCCCACGGAGTCGTACGGCTGCGGCATACTCGAACCCGCGACGGCCGCGTGACGACTGATATTGATGCTCCGGCAGGAGTCGAAGTCAGTCACGTCACCGGCACTCAATCCGAATGACACCATTCAGGCCAGCACGGGACCCTACGACACTCAGGCGGCGCGGACGGTGGCGAGGATGCGTTCGCGGCGGGCGCGTTCCCAGTCGGCGTCGACCATGATCTTCACCAATTCCGCAAACGAAGTCCGCGGCTGCCAGCCGAGTAGCTCGCGCGCCTTGGCGGCGTCGCCCAGCAGCAAATCGACTTCGCTGGGACGCAGATAGCGGGGATCGATCTCCACATAAGGATGCGGAGAGAGCCCGACCTGCTCGAAAGTCAGATCGAGGAATTCCTGCACCGAGTGCGTTTCGCCGGTGGCGATCACAAAGTCTTCGGGTCGGTCCTGCTGCAGCATCAACCACATCGCTTCGACGTAGTCTTTGGCATAGCCCCAGTCCCGCTTGGCGTCGAGATTGCCTAAGAAGAGTTTGTTCTGCAGGCCTTCGCGAATTCGCGTGGCGCCGAGGGTGATTTTGCGCGTGACGAACGTCTCGCCGCGCCGCGGCGATTCGTGATTGAACAAGATGCCGTTGCAGGCATACAAGTCATACGCGTCGCGGTAGTTGATGGTCTGATAGTAGCTAAACACCTTGGCGCAGGCGTACGGGCTGCGGGGATGGAAGGGAGTCGTTTCCCGTTGCGGGGTTTCGGAGACTTTGCCGAACATCTCACTGGAGGAGGCCTGGTAGAGCCGCACTTCGCGGCGGCGGTTGAGTTGCCGTGCCGCTTCGAGCAAGCGCAACGTGCCGAGCGCGTCGACGTCGACCGTATAGAGCGGCTGATCGAACGAGACGCGAACGTGGCTCTGCGCGCCGAGGTTATAGATTTCATCGGGCTCGATTTCGTGGACCAAATTGGTCAGGCTGCCGCCGTCGGTCAAGTCGCCGTAATGCAGGACCAGTTGCGGATTGGTCTCGTGCGGATCTTGGTAGATGTGATCCAGCCGCTCGGTGCTGAACGTGCTGCTGCGGCGGACCAAGCCGTGCACTTGATAGCCTTTCTCGATCAGCAGTTCCGCGAGATACGATCCATCTTGTCCGGTGATTCCGGTGATCAATGCGCGTTTCGGGGTGTTCATGTCAATTCGACTCGCTTCCAATTTATTCTTCTCAAGAAGTCATGTAGGTCAGGCACGCTCTGACGCGTTCACCTATACTACTCATTGCAAAACAGTGTCATTGCAGGTGCGCCATTCAATGAACTATGCCTGACGTGTTGCGGGACGCCTTTCCCTTGGCGGCGTCAGGCATGGCACAGTACAGGGTTGGCGTTTGCAGAATGTGTTTCGCAGTAATGATTTACTCTGCTCCATGTCAGAGCGTGCCTGACCTACGGTGATATTGACCTGCGCCTACAATTGATTCAGACCGGAGTTTGGGAACGAGGGTGATTAGGCGGCGGGATTGATGTTGTGTTTTTGTGTCTGGTTTTCGTACCACTCGATCGTGGCGGCGATGCCGTCTCTGAGTGACGTTTCGGCGCGGAAACCGAATTCGTCGGCTGCCCGCGACGTGTCGAGGCAGCGGCGGGGTTGACCGTCGGGGCGGTCGGTATTGAAGCGGATCTCGCCTTCAAACCGCGTTAGTTCGGCGATCAATTGCGCCAGATCGGCGATCTTGATTTCGACTCCCGAGCCGATATTGACTGGGGCGGGTTGATCGTAGTGCTCGGTGGCCAGCGCGATGGCACGGGCGGCGTCCTGAACGTAGATAAATTCGCGCGAGGCTTCGCCGGTGCCCCAAACTTCGACACTGTCGTTGCCGGCGTCGCGGGCGGCGATCATTTTATTGATCAGCGCGGGAATCACATGGCTCGTTTCCAAGTCAAAGTTGTCGCGGGGACCGTACAAATTGACCGGCAAGAGGGAAACGGCGTTAAATCCATATTGTTCCCGGTAGGCTTGCGCCTGCACGAGGAGCATTTTCTTGGCCAATCCGTAGGGGGCATTGGTCTCCTCGGGATATCCGGCCCACAGGTCATCCTCACGAAACGGCACGGGAGTGAACTTGGGGTAGGAGCAGATCGTGCCGGCGGTGACGAATTTCTTGACGCCCGCGTGGCGGGCCTCCTCCATGAGCTGAATGCCCATGATGGCGTTGTCGTAGAAATAGCGGCCCGGGTTTTGGCGATTGGCCTCGATGCCTCCCACGACTGCGGCGAGGTGCACGATGACGTCCGGTTGCGACTGCGTGAGCAAACGCCGAATGTCGTCCCGTTCGCGGAGGTCGAACGTTGCGCTGCGGGGGACGACGATGCCTTCCGGTAAGTATTTGGCCAATTCAGCACAGACCGGCGCGCCGAGAAAGCCGGCGCCTCCGGTGACCACGATGCGGCATCCTGCCAGGAAACTCATTTCGTCAATCCTTTGATGTGAGACCCCCGGCTCCGCCGGGGGCTAATGAGGGCGACGTCGGGTGCATCCTCGGCACTCATGTCGTCCAGGAGCGCCCGGTTTCGTTTTCTTCAATCGTCATTGAACGGTGTGGGGCGTGCGCGTGAGTGGCCTGCTCTTGTTTGAGCCGGCTGCACAGTTGCACCCAGGTGTCCCGATGCTGTTCCAGAATCGTGATCGCATCGGCAGCTTGTTTCGTGTCGCGGTCTCCATCGGCGGCGATGAGCGCGCGATGCACGAACCCGAACAAGCCGCGCAATTGATCGGCCAGTTCCGGATTGCCCTCTTCTTGGATGCCGGCGATCAGCTCGTTGACAAACTCGCGGCTGCGGCTGAACGATTCGTGCGAGAGGTCGTAGTTTTGCTCATTCAGCGCCTGCAGCCCCAACCGTGCAAAACGCAGTCCGCCGTCGACCACCAGCATATGGAGTTGTTCCGGCGGGGCAGTGAGGACTTGAGTCTCCAAGTATTGGTCGGCTTGGTTCATTGGGGAACTCCCTTTCATGATTTGAGTCGATGAAAATAGGCACGTATGTCACAGCGGGCGAACTACGGCGTCAGGATCCTTGCGAGGCAGACGCGGCAAGTGCCGCCAGGTCGCTGATCGCCGTGGATTGCGAGTTGAGTTGGCTGATAATCGTCTCCATGCGCGCGAATTCCTGGATCAGCCGTTGGCGGCGAACATCGAGAATCGCGTTCAGATCAATGATGCGGTCTTCGAGGGAGCTGATCGATTCCTGCAGGCCTTCCGACTGACTGGTCAGCGCGCCGGTGAACGGGTCGGTGAAACCGTCGATGACCTCTTCGAAACGGTCGGCGAATCCGGTTTCGTCGGCCGCGAAAAATTCGCGGACGGCGTCGGGGTTTTCGTCAAAGATTTCTTGCAGGACATCTTGATCCAGTTGTAGTCTGCCGCCGGTTGTGACCGTAATCCCCAAGTCGGCCAGTGACGAGATGCTGCCGTCGCTGCTGGCGGAACCGACGGCTTCGTTGTCCAGGCGGCTGAGAATGCGGAGCACGATCCCTTCGCCCTGTAGCGCGCCCCGTTCGCCCGTCTCCGGGTCGAATTTCGTCAACTCGGCCGCGGAATCGATGATGGTGTTATACGCGCTGATGAAAGCTTCAATTGCCGAGCCGATGCTCTTTTGATCGCGCGAAATGCTCACCGTCACCGGGTCTTCGCTGGGCTGGTTGATGTCGATCAGCGCGTTGATTCCGGTATTGAATCTGTTCGTGCTGGACGTCATCACAAACGACGTCGCAAGGTCCGCACCGATTCGCAATACGGCGTCGGCCGCTTCGACGACCGTTTGCAGGCCCAAGTCGATGCCTTCGGTACTAATAATCCGAGCTCCGTCCAGCCCGGAAGTGTCAGCGTTGATCACAATGCGCTTGGAGTTGAGCGTGCTGCCGTCGTCGATGATCGCCGCGGTGACTCCCGCCTGCGATTCATTGATCTTCTCGACGATATTTTCCAATGTGTCCTCGTCGGTCACCTCGATCTGGGTCGCCTTGCGGCTGACGACCTTCTGATTGCCCTCGTTGTCGGTGACTACTTCGCCCAGCAATCGCAACCCTTCCGCCGCCTTGCCGCCGCCCAGGTCTTCGATTCTCAGCTCTTCGGTTCCGCCCGCCAGGTCAACGATCTCGAATCCGTCGCCGGTCGCATTGAGTTGAGCGTGAACATTAACGCCGTCTTCAGCGTTGATGCGTTGGATCACATCGCCGATCGTCTTGACGGTCGTCGTCAGACTGATCGAGGCGGTGTTGCCGGCCGAGTCGGTGATTGAAAAATTGCTCAGTTGCGGCGTGCCGCCGCCGGGAGCGTAGCCTTCAATGCTCGTACCCGCGGCGACGTATTGCAAATTGAGCGAGCCCGAGTCCACCGTAGCGGTCGTCGTGTCGGCGGCGATGTTTAGTTGCGCGGCGAGTGTGCCCCCGCCGATGTCGGCAATCACCAAATTGCTGGTCGGCGCCGCGGTGGTGTCGGTAATTGTGATCCCAGTCCCGAGTTCATCGAGCGTCGCCACGAGATTCAGATCGGCTCCGCCGTCTTGCGCATTGTTGATGGCATTGATAACGTCATTGAGCGAAGTCGCAGTGCTGAGATCGACCGTCGCCGACTTGCCCGATCGGTCCGTCAACGAAAGCGACCCCAGCGTGTCGATCCCCTGCCCGCCGTTGAGATTGTCCAGCAACACGGTGTTGAGTCCCGCCACGACGCGCTCACCGGTGATCGTGTTGCCGACAGCGGCGACGTCTAATCCCAGTTGGCTCAGAATGTTGGCGTCGTTGAGTTCGGTGACCTGAAACGTCCCCGGTCCGCCGCCGCCGGTCTGATCGGTCAGCGTGAACTGGCCGTTGTTGATTTCGGCGAGCACCTTACCGCCGTTGTCCTCGTGATCGTTGATTGCATCGACAACATCTTGCAGTGTGAAGGCTTCGCTCAGATCGATGTCGAGTTCCGTCGTGGGATTGTCACTGAGTGAGATCCGCAGCTCCGGCGCGCCGTCAATCAGGCGTAGGCCGTTGCCGTCGTTGATCAGATCGAGGGTAAAGTCTCCGGAGACCGTCAAGATGTCGTCACCGGTGATCGTGTCGCCGGAGGTCGATTTGAGAATGCCCAAATCCGCCGCCGCCCGTCCGCCGCCGACCTCTTCCACGGTAAACGTCGATACGCTCTGCCCCGACGTGTCTTCCAGGACGATCGCGTCGCCTTCGACGCGGGCGTCGACCGAGATGGCGTTGTTGTCGTTGATCAAATCCAAAATGTCGGTCACGGTTGCCGTATCGGTGACGTCAATTTCCGCCGATGCGCCGCTGCCGTCGGTGATGCGGAACACGCCGCGGGCGATCCCTTCGCCGCCGTTGAGCAAATCGATGGACGTGGCCACCGCCAAGCCGCCGCCGCCCGCGATGGAAATCGTCCCTTCGCCGATGGTTTGCTCGTCGGTGTTTGCGAATCCCTTGGAGAGGAGCTGTTGTGTCGCCGCTTTGCGAATCGCCTCAAATTCATAAGTCCCCAGCGGCGTTGCCGGGCTGGGCGCCACATCGAGAATCGACCTGTCGGAGACGTTGGTCACCAATTTGGTGTACGTCGATTCATCACCCAGCGAACTGAGTGTCGTGGTCAGCGAGAGCAAGTTTGCGGAGAGGGACTGCAGACCAGCGTCGGTCGTGGCGTATTGCTGGGCCCGTTGTGTCAGCCGCACGATCGGGCCTTGTTGCGCATTGATCAGCGCATCGACGATATCGCCGATAGGCAGGCTGCTGGCTAATCCGACGCCGGTGGATATGGTGCCCATGGATTGATTGTGTCTGTAATCGGGATTCTGCCGAAACGAACGCCAACTCAGCGCAGGGTGAGCCGGACGGATTGTCTCCGCAATGTATTTAAGATATATCGGCGGGGAACGGGTGCGGATTGAGGCGTTTTCGTTTTTTGATGCCCCAATCGCCCGGATTTGAGATACAGACGGCCGCAGCGGCTCGGTCGCGTCCGCTTGGACCGGTCAGAGCCGGTTTTCCATCCCGTAAAACGACAACGGGACAATATTCTCACGCGGCCGGCCCACGCTGACGAAACTGGCGCGGCGGACGGGGATTTCATCGATGACCACCAGTTGCAGCGGCAATCGTCCCCACTCGGTGGCGTAATGGCCGAGCGTTTTTCCGGCGTTGTCGGTCAGCAGCAACACAAGCGGATGCGCGGGCGGGAACTCCGTCTGTTTGAGTGCGGCGGCGAGTCGCGTTCCAAACTCTTTGATCAAAGACGCCGAATGGCCGAGCGGTTCGACGAGCAAACAACTCCCGCCGCTACCGCGCCGCGCCAACTCGAGCCGCCGCTGCAACGCCGCATCCGAGAGCTCCGCAGAAACTGAGCCCACAATGGGCAGATCGCTGAGCGGCAGTAGACTCTTGTCCGGCAAAAAGAGCGTCGAACCGGAGATCTCGGTGTTGTGCACCGTCACGCCATAGAGAGTCGCGCGCCCCTGTTGTCGCGGCGCGTACTCCTTGAGGTGCGGCGCGAAGGTAGGAGACTGATTGAGCCGTTCGGCGAAGTCGATCCCCAAATCTCCAAACGCCGTGGTGCCCGGCAGCGGTTCTCCCCGCGCAATACGGTAGGCGAGTTCACCCACGCCACCGGACAACGTGATGATCGGATCGGGATCATCGATCGGGTCGAGCGGGACTTGTTCGAGAGTTGCGGCCGATTCAGAGTCACAACATTGGGCATTGCCGGCGGCGATTGCTTCGAGTGTCGCGACGTACATTTCGAGAACACGTTGCCGCGCTTCGGCGGCAAGTTCCAAGCCCAGTTTTGGATTGATCCCCAGCTGCGGCAGAAGTGCCGCCAACTCGGACGATACTCCTGTGAGTGAATACGTCCCTGACTCAAACCGCAGATGCCGCGCGCCGATGTAGCAGGAACCGACCGCCTCGACAGCGCCGTTGCGACCGTAGGCGATGTTGGTCGTGCCGCCGCCAATATCGAGATTGAGCACGGTTCGCTCTGGATGTTCGCGGGATATGTGAAAACTATTCCCCAGAAAGGCGGCCCACGATTCCAAACAGGGATCGTCGGCGGTGACAATCAGCGCATCGCCGATCCGCTGCCGGACCAGACGGCGGACGGCGGCCGCGTTTTGTGCCTGCGCGGCAAATCCGGTGACGATTGCGCCGCCGGCGCTGAATTCGCCTGCCGCGATTCCGAGTTCGTCCATCCACCGGTCGAGCATCGCCGCAAGCCGCGGTTCGTCGAGCCGCCGGTCTTCGTACGGCGTAAACTCCGGAGCGGAGAACCGTTGATTGGTGATCTCGCCCAACTCACGCCGGCCGGTGACACAATTACGCATCAGGCGCGCGGAGGCAGCCATCGCGCTGCTCGTCGTCGAGCCGACATCAAGGCCGATCAGATCGAGTTGTTCGCCGGATGAATTACCCACGCAGTCAATTCCATTCGTTTCCTAGTTCCCAAACCAATAGATCTGTAGGGCCGGTTCTACCGGCCGCCATGATGCTTTTCGATGTCGCTTTGCGGAGCGCGTTTTTGAGACAATTAATCCGCAATCGTCCGGCACAGCCGGACCTACACGGCTTCGGACCAGGGGTGGACCACTTACGGCACGTCCCACAGGTAGAGATCAAACCGGCCGCGGCGCTGCGAGACGGTGAGCAGTTGTTTGCCATCGGGATGCCACGCGGGCCAGTCGTCGATTTCCGCATGCTGCGTGAGTTGCATCGACTGCCCGCCGTCGGCGTCGATCAGGAAGATGTCGTGATTGCCGTCGCGGACACCGACATAAGCAATCCGCCGCCCGTCGGGCGACCAGGCGGGACGCATCTCGCGCTGGGGCGTGTCGGTCAGCCGCCGCACATCGCTGCCGTCGGCCTGCATCGTGCAGAGTTCCAGATTGCCGTCGCGGCTCGAGCAAAACGCGATGCGGCGACCGTTTGGTGAAATCGCCGGCCAACAGTTGATGCCGACCGACTCGGTCAGTTTCTTAAGATCCCCGCCTTGCATGTTCACCGACGCGATTTGCTGTCCGCCGGGTGCGGAGATCGTGAACACAACACGGCTCAGATCGGGCACAATCTTCGGCCCCCGCGCGGTGCTGCGGGCGCCGTCGGGCTTGAAGACCGCTTCTTTGTTCTCCTTGGTATCCTTAATCACCAGTGCGATCTGCGGACTGCCCATCGAACGGCAGTAAACATGATACCGGCCGTCGGCCGAAAAGGCCGGGTCGAATTGATGAGCGGTCCCGTCCGGATAGACCGGCTCGGACTTGTTGTCTTCGAGATTGAGTCGCAGCAGGGTCACGCGGTTGGGATTGTTGTAAGCGGAATAGATGATCGCGCTGCCGTCGGCGAGAAAACTGGGGGCCAGCTTGCGCTGACCGTCACGGGTGAGCTGTTGCGGTTCGCCGGCGATGAGCGGCGATGCCAGAATTAGCACGATCACCGCGAGCTTACAACAACGCATCGATCACATGCCCCCCTGGCAGCACCTGCAGTTCCGCCCGTGCCTGTGTATTGACGCCCGCCAATTCCAAAATCGTCGTGCCCACCATCTCCGGCGTGACCGGGTCGGTGGCAGGGTGTTCGCCTTGGGGGTCGCTGCGGCCGATCACGCGTCCCGGTTGTACGCCCGCGCCGGCCCAGATCGAAAAATAACAGGGGTGCCAATGATCCCGCGAGGCGATGCTGTTGATCCGCGGCGTGCGGCCGAATTCGCCCATGCAGATCAGCAGCGTCGTCTCCAGCAAACCCCGCTGATCGAGATCGCGAACGAGCGCGGCAAACGTGCGGTCCAGCAGCGGGCCGTGCCAATCGGCCAGCAATTCAAAATTGTCGGCGTGCGTGTCCCAGCCGTAATCGGAAAACGGATAGAACACCTCAACGTATTGGCTCCAATTGACCTGCACGTACGGCACGCCCGCTTCCACCAACCGCCGGCCGAGCAAGCAGCTTTGTCCGAAAGAGGTGTAACCATAACTAGCGCGGGTTTGCTGTGATTCCCGCGACAGATCAAACGCCTTCGTCGCCGTCGGCGAGGTGAGCATGGCATACGCACGCTGATAAGTCCCGTCCCATTGATCAAACTTCGACGTCTCAACATTGCGGCGGATACGGTCGAGTTCTGCCAGCACGGTGCGGCGGTCGGAGAGCCGCATTGGCGAGAGTCCGTCCAGCAACTTCGTGCCGGGAATCGAGACCGCCCCGGATTCGTTACAACTCAGCATAAACGGGTCGTGACCTTTGCCCCATTTGCCCCCGCCGTAGCCGAGGATCGGCCCCACGCCGTCGCCGACCGGGCCGCGGGCCAGCGAAATGAATCCGGGCAACTCGGCTCCGCCACGATGCCGGGCGACGATCGAGCCGAAGTTGGGAGGATAACCGAGTTCGCTGCCGCCGCGATCTTCGCCGCCGTCGGAGGCGACGCTGCCGGTCAGTTGAATCGATCCGGCGGGGCGATGGCCGCCGTTGTAATTGATGTTGGTGCGGATCACCGAAAAGCGATCGCTGAGCGACGCCATTTCCGGCAGCAGTTCCGTAAACCGCATCCCCGCAGTGCGGGTTTGAATACTGCTAAACGGCCCGCGATATTGGGCGGGGGCATCCGGTTTGGGGTCGCACAAATCCAAATGGCTCGGCCCCCCTCCCAGCCATACGAGCAACACCGACTTTGCCCGCCCCTCAGTGGCCCGCGCGATGTCACCGCCACTTAGCCCGAAAGCAAACGGCAACGCCGCTCCGGCCCGCAGAAAAGCGCGGCGCGACATGCCCTGACAATCGCGCGTGCGAAAACTGCCGATATCGAACATCGCCGCTTCCCCCGGATGGCTGTTGAGACAGCCTCTACTCTAATCGGCGGCTCGGGCGGGAACAATGTTGAACGAACGGAGCTGTCCGGAAAGGGAGCGGATTCGATTCTTACTTCGGAATGTGGCAATCCGGCAGCGCCTGCCGCAGTTCATCAATGTCGTCGTCGCTAAAATCCATGCCAAGTAGCCAGAGCGACTTCAGTTCCCAATTCGACTTCAGCAGCGGCAGAGATTTCTCAGTCACTTGCGTCCCTGTTAACGAGAGTGACTGAAGTGATTTGAGCGGCGCTAGATTTTGCAAACCGGCGTCGCCGATGGCGGTATCGGTCAGGTTCAAATGGGTAATGCTCTTTGACTCGGCGAGCGATTTCAGCCCGGCATCGGTGATTGAAGTCTTCCAAAGTTCGAGACGTTCAAGACTCGGCAGTTGTGCGATTTCGCTTAACCCGACGTCGTCGACCGGCGTGTCGTACAGGTTCAAGTGTTTGACGGATTGTAGAAAGGGGAGCGAGGCGAATCCCCGCCCGGTGACCCGCGTGCCGCGCGCAGCGAACGTCCGCGGCGCCGAAATCGGTTGCCACTGCTGCAGACCCTGGTCGGTGATTTGCGTGCGATCCAAAACCAACCAGTCCAACGAATAGGACTGCGGAAGGTGCGCCAAGCCTGCGTCGCTCATGTTTGTTCCGGCAAGCTGCAGGCTTTGGAGCGACGTCAATCCGGAAATGTACTTCAACCCGTTATCGGAGATCGAAGTGTCATGCAAATATAACGAGCGCAGATTCTTGAGACGTCCGAGATAACGCATCCCGTCGTCGTCGATCGTCGTCCGACCGAGATTCAGCTCTTGCAAGTTTTGGAGATTGGCCAAATGTTCAAAACCGGCTTCGATCTCCATGTTTGTGAGCGTGAGATCCCTGAGCTGAGTCAGCTTGCCAATCGCGGCCATGCTGTCAGCCGAGATATTCCCTCCGTCGAGCGCCAGACGTTCCAAGTTCGCGTAGCGGGTAAGCCGGCGGACCAGATCGTCGCTAATTTGCTCTGACGACAGTGAGATGCGGCGCGGATCTGGAAAGAACGCACCATCCCGCCCCTCGTGAAACGTCACCGTTCCGCCCATTTCCTGTAGCTCGATGACCGCAGCCGTGCGGTAGCGCAGCCACAGCCATGGAATCAGCGGCAGCGCGACCACCGACAGCAAGAGCGCGTACAAGAACAGCCGAAACCGCCGCGACATCGGCGGATCGGGGGTCGGTTCGTCGGGTGGGGTGGTCGCGGACATTGTGGGCGTTGGTTGCGGCAAGTAATACGTGCGTTATTTGATTGACGCCATTGTGCCGGCAATTTGTCTAATTGATTCGGTCGATCGTCGAATTGTGTGGCATCAAACCCCCGGCAGAGCCGGGGGCTAATGTTGGCAAATGCGCCGCTGCAATCAGCCCCCGGCTTTGCCGGGGGTTTCACCGGGACCGTCCGCCCCAGCCGGCGATTGTACCGCCGTCACCAACCAAATTCCCACAATCACACAGACCGCCGACACCGCGAGCCATGGCGAAAGCCGATCACCGCGGAACAGCACGCTGAACGTCAATCCAAACAGCGGCGACGCAAAGCTGAAGACCGAGATCTTGGAAGCGGCGTGCCGCCGCAACAGCAGCGTGGAGAGCGCAAAGCAAAATCCGGCCACGACGACGCCTTGATACAACAATCCCAACAGCGACGGCGTGTGCTCGACGCTGAACCGCCAGACGACCGCCGGCGTCACGCTCAGCAAGTTGACCCCTTCGAAGAGGGTCGTATAAACCGCGAACAGCAACACGCCGACCAGCCCGCTATGAAACGTCAGCGCGCCGGGCTGAATGTACCGCAACGCGTGTTTGGTATAGATGATCTTCACGCCCAGCAGAAATCCGCTGGCCAATAGAAACAGGTCGCCGGTTAAGCTGGGCGGGTCGCCACGAGTGGATTCGCTGCTCTGCTGTGGGTCCATCATCACGATCAGAAATACGCCCGAACCGGCAATCAACAGTCCCAACACGCGATTCCATGACAGCCGCGAGGCGCGCATCACGAACGCCTCCAGCGCGGCCACCCAAAAGACGTACGTGTTCACAAACAGCGTGGCATGCGATGAGTTCGAGAGAGCGACACCCAAATGAAACGTGCTGATCTGTGCAAATAGAAGGAGACCCGCGATCACGACCGGCGTGAATTGAGTCCGCTTCAGCGACAGCCCGACTCCTTCCCAGCGACACCAAAACAGCATGAAAACCGATGCCAACAAAAACCGCACCAGTGCCGTGGCGATCGCTGGAATGTCAACGGTGGAAAACTTGACCGCGACCGAATTCGCCCCCCACAGCGCCGACATCAACACGCACAGAGCGGCGGTTGTCACGCTAAGCGGCTGTTGAGTGTCTGAGGCAGAAGGATATGACTTCGCTGTCATTGCGAGGATTAATGGGGGCGACGCGTGACGTTATCTGGCGGGGATGGTCCAGAATAGCATCTCTAGACTGAATGCCTAGTGTTCTGTCGTTTTTGGAATCTGGGGTTCAACACACTTGGCGAGCACGCCAACGAGCGTGCGGACTAGTGATTACGCCCCCAAAATCAATGCCTGACAAGGCACGAGCCACGGGAGTGATTTCAGAAAATCACTTATGCCGTCTTGGATGATGGCCTATCCTAAACCAATTCTTCCTTCAATTTCAGTAGTTCCAAAAAAAAAACAACATTAGCTATAGATTGAACACAGCGCAGCTGAGCCGCAGCCAGGATTACGAAGAAAGTTTTAGCCACAGAGTTCACCGAGGACACGGAGAACAAGTGGCAGTAATCGTTTGGGTAACGCCGCGATCGCCAATCATTCAGTCTCAGGATTTCGGTTCGAATCTCTGTGATCTCGGTGCTCTCTGTGGCGAAAAACCTGACTTCGACGTAGATTTTTGGGAACTACTGACTCTGCGGTAACACTCCATGCACAGATCTCAACGACACTTGGATACAAATTACTTGGATACAAAGTATTTGTGGCGAGCCTTTTATTGCGTCTGCATATTTCATGTCGCATGGCTGTCTCATCAAGGTTCACTTCCCGCGGCCGAGACCGTGCCGCCCAATATCGTGGTGATCCTCGCCGACGACCTGGGTTACGGCGACCCCCGTTGTTATAACTCCGACTCAAAGATTGAGACGCCGCACATCGATAAATTGGCCGCCGAAGGAATGCGGTTTACCGACGCCCACTCCTGTGGCTCTGTCTGCGTCCCGTCGCGGTATGGATTGCTGACCGGTCGCTATCCGTTTCGCGCTGCGTCATTTGAATGGCGAAAACAGGCCCTAATCGAACCTGGCAGACTGACGATTCCCCAACTCTTGCAACAACACGGCTATCGCACCGCGTGTGTCGGCAAGTGGCATTTGGGATTTGACGAAGGCACGACTCCCGACAAACATCGGCGGTTGCACGGCGGGCCGGTTGACCGAGGATTTCAAAGTTTCTTTGGACTGCCGGCCTCACTTGATTTGCCGCCCTATTTTTGGATCCGTGACGCAACTTGCGTCGATTTGGCGACGAACCGGATCGAAAAAAGTAACACACCCGGTTGGGATCCTTCTCAAGGCGCCTTCTGGCGCGCCGGAGCAATCGCTCCAGGGTTTCAGCACGCGGAGGTCCTGCCCAAACTGACCGAAGCTGCGATCGAGCAAATTGCCCATTACGGTAAGAACCAGCGAAACAGACGCTTTTTCCTTTACGTGGCGCTCACAGCTCCGCACACGCCTTGGCTGCCGGATGCAAGATTTCAGGATCGGAGCAGAGCGGGACTGTATGGCGACTTCGTGATGCACGTCGATCATGCCGTCGGCCGCATAATGTCTGCGCTGGAAGAGCAAGCTTTTGCCAAGGAGACGCTGGTGGTTTTTACCAGCGACAACGGTCCGGTGTGGTATCGCGAAAACGTGCAACGGTTTGGACACAACTCGTCCGGAACCTTTCGCGGAATCAAGGGGGACGCCTGGGAGGGAGGACATCGGGTTCCAATGATCGTTCGCTGGCCTGGACGTGTTGCCGAGAACAGCACGGCCTCGCAAATGACCTGTCACGCCGATTTGATGGCGACGTTCACAGCAGTTGCAGATATCGACCTTCCCACGGGAGCCGGTGAAGACACTTATAGTCTGCTTCCGGTGCTGACTGGTGATGCAGCAAATTCCCCAAGTCGCCGGACGATGATCACCCAATCCGGCCGCAACGTGCTCAGCATTCGCGAGGGAGCCTGGAAGCTGATTCCCGTCCTCGGTTCGGGCGGGTTTCTGCGCGCGACCAAAGTCGCAGCCCGCCCGGGCGAACCATCAGGGCAACTCTACAACTTGGACGAAGATCCCGGCGAAACGAACAACCGCTGGGAGCAACATCCAGAGATCGTGGAGCGATTGACGACGCTTCTCAAGCAGCAAACGGTCGCCATGCCACGCACATCGCGAAAATAGCCGCTTCGCCAAACCGGACCTAACATATCACAACCACGGCACCCGTGCCGGTCTCATTCAACGCCGCCGAGCTTCTTGAGACGGGCGATGCGGTCCGGCTCGTTGGACGTGAGCCAGTCGTCTTGTGACAGCTCTTGATAAGCCAATCCGAAGTACTTCTTCGCGTCCGCTTCGTGGTCCAGCAGAAAATGGCACTCGGCAAGTTCCTCGAACACGTACCCGTCCTTGCTCTGTGTGGCTTCGTGCTCCGCGAGCAGTTTTTCCTGAATTTCCAGCGCCTCTTGGGTGCGGTTCAGTGACCGCAGCGCCCGGGCGACGGACCAGCGCGCGATGCGGATCGTTTCCGCCTCCCCTTGCTCTTCGCGCCAGGCGAGCGCTTTTTGGAACAGTTCGAGGGCTTGCGAAAACTCGTTCTTGTCGTGATAGGTCCAGCCAATGTTGTTGTACAGCGACCCCAACCACTTGCGACACGCCGGATCGTCAGCGGATTCCGCCAACTGCATCGCCCGCTCGTTCCACCGCAGCGCCTCGTCGGGTGACTCGACGATACCCAACATGTGCGCCGCGTCGATCGCCAGATTGTCCTCACCCGCTTCCCCGGCGACGTCCCACGCCTCCTTGAAGAGGGGGAGAGATTTGTCCTTCTGCTGCGAAGAGTTGAAGACGCGGCCGCGCTCTAACAGATATCGCACGCGGACTTTTGCGGGCGCGTCGGCTAACCGGGGCTCGGTCTCGTCCAGCGTTTGGTGAGCCTCGTCGAACTTGCGTTGCAGCCCCTGCGCGCGGGCGATTTGCGTCGTCAGTTCCAGCGCAAACGCCTGGTTGTCGGCTTGCTGCGCCTTGTCCCGTGCGTCACGGAACGCTTGCTCACTGGCTGCTGGATCGGAGAAGTTCCACAATTTACTGATTGCCGGCAATTGATTCCCTTCACTTTCGGTCATAGTTTCTTCCTTCGCGGTGTCTGTCGCAGATTCTTGATGTTGCTCTGGTGCGGATTGCTGAGCATCGTCCGCACCGCATCCCGTAAGAGCAATCGTGGCCGCCGCCAGCAGAGTCGTTCGGCGCAGCGCATTGTAGGGCCGGTTGTACCGGCCGTTTGCGGAAGTCGGACAGTCAATCGCGGCCGGTACAACCGGCCCTACGGTACTACACACCTGCCGGTTTCCCCCAATGATCGCGGTACTTGCGGGCGACCAAACTGTTCGCTTCGTCGTCATCGATAAACCGTTCCTGCTGCGGATCAAATTCGAGCGACCGTCCCAAACGCGTGGCGATGTTGCCCAAATGGCACAGCGACGAGCTGAGGTGCCCATATTCGATATCGCCGTTCGGCCGGCGGTTGTTCCGCACCGAGTCCAGGAAATTGGCGATATGCTTTTCGGCGTTTTGCGCTTCCCCGGCGATTTGAGCATCCTGCCGTTTGTTGCGCTCTCCCAGAATCTGGATCTTGCCCCGGCGGCTGAGAAACATCTGGCCGTTTGTGCCGTAGAACTCCACGCCGCTGTCGACGTTGTGTGGATAGTTTGTTGACCACAGCCGCTGTTCGTAAATGAACATCCGTTTGCTGCCCGGCTTGCCGTCGCCGGGGTATTCGAATGTGACTTGCTGCGTGTCGGGAAAGTCGCGCCCGTCGTTGAAGACATACAGTCCCCCCAACGCAACCACCTTTGACGGGTGTGTCGTCACGCCGAGTCCCCAACGGGCATAGTCAATATCGTGCACGCCGTCATTGCCCATGTCCCCCGTACCGAAGTGATACCACCAGTGCCAGCCCTCATGCACCTTGTTTTTGTCATACGGGATCATCGTTGCGGGACCCACCCAGTTTTCGTAATCCAATTCCGATGGTGGCTGACTCGAAGGCTGTTTCTGCAATGCCTTTTTTCGAGCGGATTTGCCACCCTGTTCCTGATTGAGACTCCGCCGCTTTTGAATGTTCCAGGCTTTCACAACTAAAACGTCGCCGATGATGCCCTCCCGCAGTTTCTGCACAGCTTCGATCATCATGTCCGTGCTGCGGACCTGCGTGCCGTGCTGCACGACGCGGTCGTTGCGCCGCGCTGCGTCGACCAGCAGCCGGCCTTCGCGAATATTGTGCGAGCAGGGCTTTTCGACGTACACATGCTTGCCCGCCTCACAGGCCAAAATCGCCGCCGGCGAGTGCCAGTGGTCGGGAGTGGCCACAATCACCGCGTCGATGTTCTTGTCATCCAGGACCCGCCGCATGTCGTCGACTGTATGGGGGGATTTGCCGGTCTGTTTGCCTAAGTCACTTGAGCGCTGCGACAACCGATTCGAATCAACGTCGCACACTGCGGCGATTTCGACATTCTTCTCGCCGGCGAACTTGCCTGCCAAATAGGCTCCGCGTCCGCCGCAGCCGATCAACCCCACGGTGACCTTTTCAGACGCACTGGCGGCACGCGCTTGTGCGCCGAGTGCCAACGCGGCTCCACTCACAGCGGACGTTTGCAAGAATACGCGGCGGTTCGTTGCAGCCATCGGTCGGTCCTCCGGTCAAGAATTGGTGCGCGACAATCAGACCGGTATTGTCGCATGTGACGCAACAAATCGCCATCGAATCACCCACCGCTGACGAGCCGCAAGCAAAGCCAGCGAGACGATTAGCCACAGATTCACACGGATTAAACACGGAGTTTAATGAATCCCAAGCCGACCGCTTGCGGTCGCGAGCGACGTGGCATGACAGGTCGCGTACAATCGCCGCCGCTCCGAGCAATTATTCGTCGCGCAGATGAAGCGCAATCTTGCCGATCGCTTTTCGCTCCAAGAAAACGTTGAGAGCGTCCGCGTATTGGTCGAGCGGAAAGACTTGTGAAATTAGCGGTTTGATCTTCTGCGTTTGGTACAGCTCAAACAGCTCCGCACAATTTTGGCTGTACACCTCCGGTTCCCGCTTGCGGAATTCACCCCAAAAGACGCCGACGAGTTGGCAGCCTTTGAGCAGCGCGAGGTTGATCGGGTACTGCGGGATTCTTCCGGAGGTGAAGCCGACGACGAGGATGCGGCCGTTCCAATTGATGCAGCGTGTGCATTGGTCGAACAGGTCGCCCCCAACCGGGTCGTAGATCACGTCGGCGCCCTTGCCGCCGGTCAGGTCCTTGACGTTGTCCTTGAGCGAACCGTCGTTGTAATTGAGCAACTCATCGGCGCCGTGCTGCTTTGCGATCGACAACTTCTGATCACTCCCGGCAGCCGCAATTACGCGCGCGCCGAATGCTTTGCCGATCTCCACCGCGGCCAGTCCCACGCCGCCGCCGGCGCCCAGCACGAGCAAAGTCTCTCCCGGTTGCAGCTGCGCCCGTTGCCGCAGCGCGTGATACGACGTGCCGTAGACCAATCCGAAACAGGCGGCGGTATCGAAATCCATCGCATCAGGTATGGCATCCACCGCTCCCTGGTCGGCCACCACACGCTCCGCCATCCCGCCGATGCCCGGCAGGGCCATCACCCGATCGCCCGGCTGGAAGCTCGTCACCCCGTCTCCCACCTCCGCGATTTTTCCGGCGACTTCAGCGCCGGGCGTGAACGGAAACGGCGGCTGAAACTGATACTTGCCGGCGATTTGCAAGGTATCGGGAAAATTCAAACCGGCCGAATAGACGTCGATCAACACCTGCCCGGCCGCCGGACTTGGATCGTCGACTTGTTCCAGCGTCAGGTTTTCAGGCGGCCCGTACGATTTGCACAAGACGGCTTGCATATGAGCTTGCGCTGCCTTTCCACGGAGAGTGTGAGCCCGTCCGGCCGCGGAGACAAAAGCGCAGCAATGAGAGACAGGCTATCGGCAGCGATTATACACTCTCGTCTTGGTGCATCACATGCGCGATGAGCGTTTTTCAGCGGAGATTAGCTCTCGCTGGCAGCGGGCGCCGGGTTCTGCTGCTCGCGGCTCCACTCGGCGATGATCGGCGCGACTTCGCGAAGCACGCGTTGCATGTCCTGGACGACGCCCTCTTCCAATTCTTGCGTCGAGATGCCCTCACAAGCGTCGACACAAGCTTGAATCCGCCGCAACATTTGCGCGTCTTCCGCAGCAGTCGGCAGCTCGGTCAGCTCCGGTTGTGACTGTGAATTCACGGAGAAGTGGGGAGCGTCCATCGGTTTGGTCGGTTGGTTCATTCCGGCGTCCTGAGAATTCCGCTGAAAATGGAAGACGTGCAATTGGGTCGCCGACAGCGATTCGTCGGCGAGATATTTGACTTATCGGCACAACCGGCCCGTGATGTGCACAAAATCTTCGTGTGTCGACGATTTCAGTCATGAAGTCGAAGCTTCCATCCGAACAACGCGTCTCTTTTGAGATCGGGACAGCGGGCGTCAATGGCCGTAAGTCAGCATGGCATCTAGAGGAGCGAGTGAAGCGAAGAGAGAGATGTCCAGCGGTCCAACTCTTTCACTCCTCTTTATCACGATGATTACAGACTACCTATCTGATGACTTTCTGCGTCTCCGCGCCTCTCGCGGCTCTGCGTTAAGTCTTCCCGCGAGCCACATTGAACGTCCCAACTTAGCGGCGGTAGGCGGGAGCCTGCCCTACGTGAGGATTCTACATCCGGTGCTGGTCGACGACGTCCCAATCGACGTCGATACCTAAACCGGGGCGGTCGGTAATCGTCACCAGGGGGCCGTTGATCTCAATCGGGTTCTTGGCGATGCGGACCTCGTGATAGTCCGGCCCGAGCACGTCGCCGGGATACTTCTCGACCTGCATGTTCTTGCAGGCGACGATCACGTGCCCCATCGCGGCCGTGGCGATGTCCCATTCCAGGTTGCTGCCGATACTGCAGGCGACGCCGTTCTGTTCGGCGAAATTGATGATGTCCACACACTTCTGAATCCCGCCCTGCTTGCCGGGATAGAGGCTGATCACGTCGCAGCATTCGTTGCGGATCAGTTCGCGGGCGTGGATCATGTTGAAGCAGATATCGTCCGCCATCACTTCCGGTTCAATCCCGCGGCGGACTTGCGCCATCGCCGCATAGTCGCCGTCGGGCGTCGGCTGTTCAAAAACGCCGACGTTCAGATCACGCATCCGGTCGCACGCTTCAATGGCGGTTTGTGCGTCCCAGCCGCAGTTGGCATCGATGACGATATCGCGGCCCGGTCCGGCCACTTCGCGGACGATGCTCACGCGTTCGATGTCCGCGTCAGGATCGCCCCCGACTTTGACTTTGATCGTTTGGAAACCTTCTTCCACAAGTTCGGTCGCCCGCCGCCGCGCCCGCTCCGGCTCGTAGGCGCCCAGGGAAAAACGGCAACGAAACGTCAACGGGCGGACCGCGCCGCCCAGCAATTCATACACCGGCTGACCGGCCGCCTTGCCGGCGATATCCCAACAGGCCATCTCGATTGCCGCCTTGGTGAACCAATTGTGCGCTGCGGCGCGGTCCATTGCGTAAGCCAGACCGCGAATGTCCGTAGGATCACGGCCAATCACCTGCCCGGCCAAGACGTGCTCGATCAGCGCAGCGGCGCTCCACACCGTCTCCCCGCTCCAGCGCGGCATCACGGTCGCCTCGCCCACTCCTTCGACTCCGTCGTCAGTCACAACCCGAACGATTAAGTAGGGTGAAACAATGTGCTGACCCAAGGACGATTTCATCCGCCGCTCCGGCTTGAGCGGAATCTGGACCATGTGTGTTTCGACGTTGGTGATTTTCATGGATGTCGTTTTAGGTACCAATAGAGCTGGAAAACATGTTTGTCTGTGAGCACTGATGACCACAGCCGCTAATTCGGCTTCCTACGGGTTCAGCATTTTTCTAATTTCCTCTTGAATCGCTGCTTCCACTCAAATTCGAGCCCAGCAAGTTGATCATAATCCCGGAGGTACTCATAACAGCTAGCAAGAGCAAAAACAGCGGGCTGAAAATTAGCACAATCAGCCAAAGCTAACTTGAGCATCACAGCCGCATCATCAAAGCGGTTTTCTTGCATCAAAGCGGTGGCCAGATTGTACCGGACACCGGCATTCTCGGGACGACGTTCGAGGATTTCCCTGTATTTCCTCATTGCGCCCTCCACGTCACCGATTCTCGCCCGATGATTTGCGGTATTCAGACCGTGAAACACTCCGCCGCGGCCGGTGTCCTGATATGCGCGAATCAATTCTTTTATTGACACTGGAACACCGAGCACGAAGGGCAGATTCCCCAATAACATTCGCCATGCATCGCCGCGCATGCATGGCGGACAACACCACTTTCTTTTGTAGTAAAATCCATACAGAATAACGGGCAAAAAGAAGTAAAAGATCGTGAATTTACATGGCTTGCTGTACATCCCGCAATCTTCACAGAAAGTGTACCCGCTTTCCATGCTGAGCATCGTCTCGCCAACGTCGTGATCCAGCGAGCCAATCATAAAGATGGCATGGCACGACATGCAGCTAAGTTGTGGAGAGAAGTGAACAACTTGGCTATCCAGAACCGAGTCGCACCGAGGACAGTACGCTTTACGAATACTTGCTTCTCCCGCTTCACTCTCAAGTTCAAGTTGATACGCATCAGTATGCTCTCGAAATCGTTGCCTCCAACCGGACTGACGAACGCGGTCCAGTTCTTCTTGGAGTTGCCTTGCTGATTGAGTCTCGATCGTCAGTTTTTGAGTGTTGTCGCCGTCTGACTGTAGCGAGATGGTCAGATTGTCCTTGTCTGCGACCGACTGAATTATGGTTGCAAGCGGCAATTTGAGTTCATCGAGAATGAGGTTGTTCGCTTGTAGAATTCCCCTTCTCTCAATGTTGCTTCTCGTCTCGTCACCCTCCCTGACCCATTCAAATTTGAAATACATCTGAGACATGGCAATGTTTCCAAGTCGTGATGTAATTGATCAATTAGAATGTAATCATCATGGTTTGAGCGGTTCTTGGACCATGTGGGTTTCGACGTTGGTGATTTTCATAGCAGGGATTCCAAGTTGTCGCGATCACGAGCAATTCCTAAACCAAACCATCCTAGCCGCTATCGCCGGCATCGTCACTGTCCACGCGATCGGCCAGTCCGGGCACGATCAGCGGGGCTTGCAGCAGTTTGAGTTCGTCGGCCAGTTGTTTCTGATTTTGAATTTCGATCTGCGAATTCTCGCTCAAGATGTCGAGATTGGTCATGATGATTCGCTCGCCGGGCTTCAAATCGTTGCCGATCAACGCGAACGATTGCATCGTGCGGTTCAAGTTTACCGGACGTTTCACCGCCCGGTATCCTGTTGTCATTTGATCGCTCGACGATGGTTCGCTCTCATTCTCCACCGCCTGTGCGACGAACACGCGGCCGGCAACGATGCAATCGCGCGGGACTGCGATGGCATTGTCGATTACCGGCCCGTCAATGCGGGCGTGCACGAATGTGCCGGGCAGCAGGGGTAGTTGTTGCTGACTGTTTTCCACACGGACGAATACCTCGACCGTTCGCGTCGACTCATCCGCCTGGGGAGCAACCCGTTCAATGTGGCCGGTCCACTGTGGAGGCGAAGTTGTGTTGCGGGCCAGCTTCACGACCGGCTGGATGCCCGCCTGCATCAAAGCGGCGATCTTGTCGTAGTCACCCAACGGCAATGAAATTGGAACTTCGATGACGTCGAGATCCAGAATCCTGACCAAGGCATCGCCCGGCCGCAGATTCTGGCCGAGTTCCACCATCACCTCGCCAAGCACTCCATCGAAAGGGGGACGGACTTCAGTACGTTTCAGGTCCAACTGGGCGGTCGCCAATTCCGATTCCAGCGTGTCGCGTTTGCGCTCCAACTGTAGTTTTCGAACGGGAAACAGCCGGCGTTCATTCTCCATATTCAACACGGCCTGTTTGTACCGTTCCAATTCCAGCCGAGCGGTGGTGGTCTCGGTCTTGGATGTGACTCCCCTCTTGCCCAGATCCTCGATTCGCCGAAACTCGCGCTGATACACTTCGACGTCGCCCAGCGCTTTTTTGAGCAGGCGTTCGTTGTTCGCCTCCTGCTCGACGAGCACCTTCAACTCCGCTTCGACTTCGGCAATTCGCGCTTCGGCCTGAGCGATGCGCTGATGATAGGTCTCGGGATCGATGCGGACCAACGGCAGCGTCGGAGTTGCCGGCAACGTCCGCCCTTGGTCATCGACCTTCACCGATGCCGCGTCGACATGCGCACCCGCCTTGAGCTGGGGATGTTTCTCGACAATCACGCCCCCCACTTCGGCCGAGAGGACCACTTCGCGATAAGCGCGGGATGTGCCGAATCCGGCGATGATCTCCTTCAGCGGCAGTTGTTGCACCTCAAACACGTCGACCTTGTAAATCTTTTCCTCAACCGGCAGTTGAGCGGGCTTTTCTTTGAGACCCGCCAAGCCCATAAAAACGAGGCCGCCGCCGATAAGAAATCCGAGACACAGTACGACCGAAAGCCACCTTCCGCTCAGGGGACTTTTTTTGTCGGGTTTTTCCGTCACAGGCATTAGCGATTCACCGCCCCAAAATTGCCGAGGGCCCCGCGCGGACCGGCCGCGCGAACCTTATGCCAAATGGTACCCTCTCTCCGAATCATAGACGGACCAATCCCACAGGTCCATTGGAAGAAACCGAATCGGATGTGAGATGATTTCCGACTGTTGGTCCACAGTCGCTGTTGTGCCAGAAATCCGCGACGGGAACGTGAATTGACCAATTTGTGAGACCTGAAAACTCATTCGTCGGCTTGACGAGACACAGGTTGGCAGCGACGATGATCATCGGGCGATGTGACGTCAGGAATTCGTCAAGTCACCCTCTCGGATCAATTGTCCAGGCCGAGACGTTTTGTTGGAATTGAGGACCGGCACAGCCCATGTCGACGCAGATGTCCGTCACCGAGAAACTCACTGAGTCTCTCTGCACCGATCGATTTTCCGCTGAAGAGCTTCATCAGTTTCAGCAGGACGGTTTCGTCATCGTCCGCCGGATGGCCGAAGCGCAGCTGACGGACACGATGTTGGAAGTGGCGCAAGCTCAATTAACAGCGCCCGTGCCGCCGGTCGAATACGAAGCTGACGTGCACTATCCCGGCAGTCCCGAATCGCGGCAGGCTGCGGGCGGAGAAACGGTGCGGCGGTTGTTACAGGCTCATGCCCGACATCCCGTGTTTACCCAGTGGGTCTGCCGGCCGGAACTCGTCGGCCGCTTGCAACAGCTCTTGGGCACGCCGGTCGTGATGCCTTTGGCGCATCACAACTGCATCATGACGAAACAGCCTTGCTACAGCAGCCAAACGCTATGGCATCAAGACATTCGCTTCTGGTCCTTCGAGCGGCCTGATCTGGTTAGCGTCTGGCTGGCGCTCGGTACCGAATCGGTTGAAAACGGCTGCCTGAGCGTGATCCCGGGCACTCATCGACTGCAGTTCGCTGCGGATTGGTTTGACGCGGGGACGTTTCTAGATCCCGAGCAGCCTCAAAATCGCGAATTGATCGCCAAGCGGGTCGCCGTCGAGTTGTCGCCGGGCGATGTTCTGTTCTTTCACAGCCGCACATTCCACGCGGCCGGCAGCAATCAGACGGAAGGATCGAAGTTCTCGGTCGTTTTCACGTTTCGTTCCGTCGACAATTCGCCGCTGCCGGCGACCCGTTCGGCTTCATTGCCGGAGATGAGACTGCCGGCCGTTTGAATCAGCGGCTGCCGTTGCGGCGGCGTTTCCAGCGCCGCGCCGAGATACTTGCTCCAGCGTCCGAAGTCGCCGCGATAGAGCATGGTCAAATAGGCCGGCACCAAGATCGGCCGGACCACAAACGTATCCAACAGTACCCCGAAGGTCAGCGCAAACCCGAGCTGCTGCATGCCCTTGAGGCTGCCGCCCAGCACCAGCGAAGAAAACGTCCCCGCCATAATGATGCCGCAACTGGAGATGATGCCCCCGGTTCGCAGCAGGGCGTAACGGATGCCTTCAATCGGCCCCCGCTTCTTTTGTTCCTCGTTGATGCGGGTCATCAGATAGATGTTGTAATCTTCACCGACGGCGATCAAGAACGTGAACAGAAAGATGGGGACTTTCCAATCCAAGCCGGCGAATTCGGAACCGGTCTCCAAATACCAGAAGACGACGTAAGTAAAACCGATCGTCACAAAGTAACTGAAGAAGACGGTCAGAATTAAGTAGAGCGAAATGGAAAACCGACGGAGCAGGACCCACAGGATCAACATCACGACCGAGAGCACCGCCACGTCGATCACGATCCGGTCCTGGTCGGTGGTGCGTTTCAGGTCGCGGATATTGGCGGTCGAGCCGATGAAATACCGGTTGAGCGGGACGTCCTTTTCCTCAAGAAACGCCTCGATCACCGATTCAACGCCGTCAAGCTGGCCGATACTGTTTTTGGAGAAGGGATCTTCTTCGAAAATGACGTCCAGCCGTGTGGCATTCCCTTTATGGCCGTCCGCCTGTGTAATGTAGTATTTCTCCGTTTCCGCAACATAGGCCGCCCCTCTTGCCAACCGCTGCCCCACCGGCAAGTCGTCCCAGTTCGGTTTGTCGTGCTTACCCAGAGGATGCGACAGGCTGCGGACGTCGGCAACCTGCAGTTGGCCCCCTTTTTCGCGGAGCCGCATGGTGAGGTCTTCGACGAGATCCTTCGCATCAGGAGTTGTGAAGTCGATTCGCTTGGACTCCGGGCTGGACTCGTCGTTTTCCAGCAGCACGGTCAGCGGTCCGGCGGTCCCCGCGGGGAAATGGTCTTGGATCGCCTTGGCGCCGACAACGCTTTCGGTGCTGGTCGGCAGTTCGGTTAACAGGCCGTAGCTAAGATCGTTCCAGAACAGGGCGCCGACGAAGGCGAACGGCAACATCAACAGCACCGATACCGTCCAGAGTTTTCCCGGCTTGTTGAGGATCGCCGTGCTGACTTTTTCCCAACCGTCCTGGAGCGGGTTCAACTCGATCAGCTTCGACATCAGCGTGCTGCCGGAGATCCAGCCGGCGGTCGCGGCGATCCGCTCGCTGCGAACATGCGGCCAAAACGCCAACCGGCCGAAGAGCCTCAGCAGCGTCGGCGTCAATGTCAGCGACGCCAGCAACACCACAATCAGACTCAGCGCAATGCCGATGCCCGCGTTGCGAAACTTTCCAAAGGCCGCCAGCACCATCATGCCGATGCCGAACGCGGTCGTCGTGGCGCTCGCTGTGAGTGCCGAACCGACTTTGCCGACCGCGCGCGAGACTGCTGTGTCGATATCGGCGCCGCGATCGAGTTCCTCTTTGTAGCGCGCGATCAAGAACAAGCAGTAATCGACCCCCGCCCCGTACAGGATCACCGTCATATAGACGTTCATCTCGACGAACGTCCGAAACCCGAACAATATGTCGTTGTTGTTGATATTGAACTGCGACAGCAGCGAGGCGATTGAGAGCGACACTTCGTTGGCCACACCGACCGTGATCAACGGAATCAGTGCCAACAACGGCGCGCGGTAGATCAACACCAGCAACAGAATCACCAGAGCGATCGTCCAGGTTTCGGTCGCCGACGCGCTGTCATCGCGGGCCTCGAGCATATCGCGGCCGACGGTCGCAGTTCCGCTGAGTCTGAGATCCAGCCCCGGCGGAATCACACCTTGGTTGAACAGGATGCCGCCCGACGAATCATTCTCCGGCAGGCCGATCAGCCGCTCAATGCGATCGATGGTGTCCCGGTTGCCGTATTCGAGAAACTTCTTGGACAGTTCCACGATCACCAGCGCGGCCTGTTGATCCTCGCTAATCAACATTTCCCCGATCACGTCGTCGGTCGGCGACCGGATTGAGGTGATCTGGGTAATCTTACTCTCGGGGATCGGCCCTTGTTCGAGTTGTTCATACAGGCGGTCACGCAACTGCGGTTCTTGCGCGGCAAAGGCCTCTTCGCCGAGTTCCTGTTGTTTGAGCTCCAGTTGCTCTTCAACCACCAGGTCTTGGATCTCGTCGCGGATGTCCTCTAATCCGGACTTCAGTTCGTTCTCGATAAAGGAGAGGTCGCAGCTCCCTTCGCCGATCTCCTCGTCCTCGTCCGGTTCAGAGAGCGGTCCCGATTCGCGGCGGACGACGATCACGACGCTGCTGGCCAGCAAATCTTCGGGAAACGCCTCTGCGAAGCGTTTCTCTCCCTGAATGCTGTCCATTTCCTTGGGAAGGTGATCGAATTCCCCGTCGCGGGCCACTGCCTTCCAACTCGGCGCAACAAACTTAATGAGCGCGAAGAAAATCACCCAGCAGACGAGGAACAGCTTCCAGTTCCGGCTGATCTGATTTCCAAGCGAATCAAACATGACGAAGAGATGGTTGTTCGTTGCGGGTGACGAATGTCGGTCCAGAACTGCTTCAACATCTGACGGCAGTTTATGAAGTTACGACGAGAAATTCACCGGAGGCAGCGGATCCAGCTCAAGCGCGGGAGATCGATTACTCGCGCAATGCCGACCGATCGAGTGTCCACCGTCTTCCCGTTACACTCCGAAATAAACAGCAGACTCGCAGCCCTGCCGCAAAAATCACCGGAGAATATGGCAGTCATCCGGTACGAGATCAGGACGCAAGCTTGGAATCAACGCGAGACTTGATCAGGGAGGGGAGCAAACCATCGACGGAACGCCGGAGCGCGCTGAATCGCGAATTCCCCGTTTCAAACCGGCGCCTGCGTCACAGTCCTCCTGGCTGAGACCGTCCCAAGCCGTTACTACGAAACGAATACGGTAGCTTGCATGGTCACATCCGTCAATGATCGCTCGCTGATTCTCACAGTGAAGGGACTCGCAGTGTCGCGTCGTTGCACATCGGAATGCGCAGCATAAAGCTTTGCGTTGAAATGGCTTGCAATAGACTTGCCTGGTCAACGCAGGAGAAAAAATTGACCTAATCCGCAGATCCTGCTAACTTGCGTGCGGATTCGGCTTCTACCCGCCGAATCCAACCAAGTCCCACCGTTTGATTCGTGAACGTTGTCACCGGAGACCCAACATGTTTCGCACGCAATTAGGCGCTGGAGCCGTAATCATTGAAGGCCTGTTGTCGACAGGATTGAGCACCGACGGCGAGTCGATTGCCGTGCTGGGGATGATGAGCGGAATTCTCTCGATTGGCTTAGGACTGCTTATGGCCTACAAATCTGCGAGAGCCTAACGTCTCAAAGTGTAACGTCGACGGCTCCGCCCACTCCAGCACTCTGTCAAACCTAAAGATTTGAGTGCCACTTGAGTGAAACCGTGACGCGGCGTTCCGCTTCAACGGCTCGGTTGCACCGTAGCACCATCGTTGACATCGCGCTGCCAACGTTCTAACTCGGACGACAGTTTCTGCACCCGTTCCGGCTCGGTCTGCGCAACATCGCGCTGCTCTCCGAAATCCGCTCTCAGATTGTATAGCTGACGCGGGGCGCCTCTTTCGCCGACGACAAGCTTCCAATCACCGTCGCGGACCGCCGATTTGGCTCGAAAATCCCAGAACAGTTTTCGAGCCTCCGGTGGCGTTCCGCTAACAAGCAGCGGCACCAAATTGACGCCGTCAAGTTGATGATCGGTAGGAACGCTCAGTTTCGCCGCCGCCAGTACGGTCGGCATAATATCCAAACTGATCACCGTGTCGTCACAGACTCTGCCCGGCGCGATCGTCCCGCTCCAGCGCACAATCGCGGGCACCCGATGCCCCCCTTCCCAGACACTCCCCTTGAAGCCCCGCAATGCGCCGTTGGAGCCTTTGGGATTCGCGCCGTTGTCGGAAAAAAAGATCACGAACGTGTTCCGCTGCAAATCGCATCGTTTGAGTGTCGCCATGATCTCGCCAATCCCGTTGTCCAATTCGGTCATCATCTGCGCATAGGCCCGCGGGATGTCCTTGCGTGCCGCCCCGCGAATCCGCTTGCGGCCGACTTCGCGGACCGGCCGATCGCCCGGCGCCTGATAGGGAGAGTGAACGGCGCCGTGGGCCACGTACAAAAAGAACGGCCGGTCTTGGTTCTGTTCGATGAACTGAACTGCCCGGCGGCTGATCATGTGCGTCAAGTAGCCTTCCTCTGGCGCGAGCTGCCGATTCCGCCACCAATCGGCCCGACCGGTGCCGTCGACGTGGGTGATGTAATCGACGTTGCCGCTGACAAAACCGCGAAAGAGGTCGAAGCCGTGCCGCGTCGGATTGAACTGGTCACGATATCCAAGATGCCATTTCCCTAGAATCCCGGTCGCATAGCCCGCTTGTTGCAGCAACTCCGGCAGTGTCACCTCGCTGGTGTGCAATCCGTGGTGCCGGTTGCGGCTCGGATCGGCGAACACGACTCCCGGGATACCCGCCCGCTGTTGATAGCGGCCGGTCATCAGCCCGGCGCGGGTGGGACTGCACACCGTGCCGCTGGAATGAAAATCGGTAAAGCGAATGCCTTCCGACGCCAACCGGTCAAGGTACGGGGTCTTCAGCGACCGGCTGCCGTAACAGCCCGCGTCGCCGTAGCCCATGTCATCGGCCAGGATCACGATCACGTTAGGACCGATCTGATCGGCCGCGGCCACGCTATCCGGAACTGCAGCGAGAATCAGCACCAATATCCACATCACTTCTCGCAGAGGAGGTCCGTATTTCATGTAAAGTGCGCACCGAAACAGGCGGTCAATGAACGAATCAAGCCTGTTGATCAGTGTAACACGAATTGCACCCGATTCAGAACGTACGATGCGTACACGGATTGCACATTATGCTGTGGAGGTTCGGGCATCTACGGTCCGAAACAATCAACCTTAGCCGCTGGCGACGTACGGCAAAGTGCCGAGCGGGGTGGAATTGAGTTGATCGATCGGCTGGCCGGTTCTAAGCTGAGAAGATGACTCCTGCGAGGCATCCTCTCAATACTTCCGACCGACACCCATGAGCACTGCTGAAAAACTGAACTATCTGTTGCTGCAGGTCCGCAATCAGGACGACCCCATGCGGGAGCATGAAGTCGACAGTTTTGCGCGCGTGTTTGAAATCGCGACTGAGCGGATCAAGGTGCACGATATGCTCTCCGGACCGCCGTCGCGGAATACGGTCAACGCGGCCGACCTGATTTTGCTGGGGGGGAGCGGCCACTACTCGGCAACCGGTGACGGGGCGTGGCTAATGCGGGGACTGGGTTTCCTGCGCGAACTGCACGACCACAACAAACCGACGTTTGCTTCCTGCTGGGGCTTTCAGGCGATGGCGCGGGCGCTGGGGGGTGAAGTCCGCAAGGACCTGCAGCATGCGGAAGTGGGAACGCATGTGCTGCAACTGACCGACGCGGGTAAGGCCGACCCGATTTTCGCGCCATTGGGCGACACGTTTGAAGGTCAAATGGGGCATGAAGATTGCGTGTTCACCTTGCCCGACGACGCCGTCTTGTTGGCATCGTCGGAGCGAATGGTCAATCAGGCATACACGTTTCCCGGCCGGCCCATCTATTGCACGCAATTCCACCCGGAGCTCAACCGCGCCGACTTGATGTCCCGCGTGAAGACCTATCCGGAGTACGTCGAGCGGATCGAGAACCTGCCGCCGGAACGATTCGGCGAACTCTGCCGCGACACGGTCGAAACGGAACAGCTGTTGGTGCGATTCGTTGAACATGTATTTGGCGCCTAGCTGACGCTGGACTGGGCAATGCCACGCGCCGCGAGGCTGGGGAACGGCAACTTCGTTTCGTTCGCAACAGACGCCGATGAAAGCGCTATCCTACGCGGTGATCGTCCTGGAAACATGCCTTGTCGCGCCGGTGACGATTCTCATCCTGGGACTTCACCTGATCGCCGTAGCTCCGGGAGCGGGTGCTCCCCCAGAATGGACCATGACACAGTTGGGAATCGCGGTTTCGTTGGTCATCCTGACATTGCTGCTGGCCGGCGGCGCTGTTCAGGCCGGATGGACCAAGAGTGTGCTCATCGCCGTCGGGACGATATTTGTCGGCCTATTGCCGATCATGGAACTAATTCCGGCTACGGTTCGTCTATTACAGGGTGTCCTGTGGGTCGTCGCGGTGCGGATTGCGATTTCCCGCCATCCAACCGACCCTTGTCGTCCTGGGAGATCCGGGTCAACACTGTAAAACTGCCCGAAACTTTGTTAAAAGTAGATGAATTCATCGCATCAACTGGCTTGGCACGTGAACGCGGCGTCAGTCAGCAGCTCGACCTGCGGTTTTCAAAATGCCTGGTCACTACACATTGGCGGATCATTCTCCCAACTGGTCCGCAGACTATGTTTGGGAAGCGGAGTCTCTCACCAAGTTGCTGGGAGATGAGTTGATCCTGATGTACCACATCGGGAGCACGTCCGTGCCCGGCTTGGCGGCCAAACCGATCATCGACATCATGCCGGTGGTCCGCGACATCCAGCGCATCGACGGCATGACGGCCGCCCTCCAGCAATCAGGCTATCATGCCTGGGGCGACTACGGCGTGGCGGGCCGCCGTTTGTTTACCAAAGACCAAGACGGATTTCGCACGCACGACGTTCACATCTATGAACTCGACCATACCGAGGTCGAACGGTACTTGGCCTTCTGCGCGTATCTGCGTGTTCACAAGCAAGCCCGCGAAGAATTCGACACGGTCAAGCGCCAAGCCTTCGCCGAACATCCCGCAGACATCGACGCTTACAATCAAGCGAAGAACAGCTGGATCAATCATATGGAGCCGCTCGCGATTCGCTGGTATCGCCGTAAGCAACTGGCACAGAATTGAGACTGCTAGTTCAACCCGTCGGCGTGCGAAGAGTCACGGTGTGGTTTTACAAAGTAGGGCAGGCTCCCGCCTGCCGCAATTGCTATTCGACGATCCAAAATGCCGGCGGCAGGCGGAAGCCTGCCCTACGCGTCTTCAAACTCACGCCGCACGTTCGCTGTTGTCTCCGCCGCCGAACGTTGATACAACGTTGCCATATCCAACGACAACGTCTCTGGTCTCTCACAAGGAGCGCAATATGCCGATTTTTAACGACAACGCCGAATCAATCGGGCGGACGCCTCTCGTCAAAATCAACCGGCTCACCGATGGCCTCGACGCGACCGTGCTCGCCAAAATCGAAGGCCGCAACCCCGCTTATAGCGTGAAGTGCCGTATCGGGGCGGCGATGATCTGGGACGCCGAAAAATCGGGCAAGCTCAAACCGGGCATGAAGGTCGTCGAACCGACCAGCGGCAATACCGGCATCGCCCTCGCCTTCGTCTGCGCCGCCCGCGGTTATCCGCTCACGCTGACCATGCCCGATACGATGTCAATGGAACGCCGCATGATGCTCAAAGCGTTCGGCGCTGAATTGGTCCTCACGCCCGGAGCGGAGGGCATGAAGGGCGCGATCGGCAAGGCGGAAGAGATTGCCGAGAACCCGGAATACTTCATGCCGCAGCAGTTCAAGAATCCCGCCAATCCGGAAATCCACTTTAAGACGACCGGCCCGGAAATCTTTGAGGACACCGGCGGCAAGGTCGACATCTTTGTCGGCGGCGTCGGCACCGGCGGCACCATCACCGGGGTGACGCGGTATCTCAAACAGGAAAAGAATCTCCCCATCAAATCGATCGCGGTGGAACCGACGCACAGCCCGGTTCTCTCCGGCGGCAGCCCGGGCCCGCACAAAATTCAGGGCATCGGCGCCGGTTTCGTGCCGGACATTCTCGACATGTCGATCGTCGATGAGGTCGTGCAGGTCTCCAACGATGAGGCTTTCGAAACCGCCGGCCGTATCACCAAAGAAGAGGGTATTATCTGCGGCATCAGTTGCGGAGCGGCAATGGCCGCGGCGCTCAAAGTCGCCGCCCGACCGGAAAGTGCCGGCAAGACAATTGTGACCGTCCTGCCCGACTCGGGCGAACGCTATCTGTCGACGCCGTTGTTCTCGGAAGCGTAATCCGAGCCGTTTTGGAATCACCGGCCCCGCGGTTTTGATCGCGGGGTTTTTTTGTGCGCGGTGGGGATGCTGGTTGGACAGAACCCCCGGCAGAGCCGGGGGCTGATCGGAGGGTGCGAACCGTGACATGGCGTGTGTGTCGTATGAGCGGGATCTTGTTATACTTGCGGCCGATGCCGCGATCCTTGTTCACACGCTACACACCGGCCAGCCATGCGATTTGAAACACGTTGCGTCCATACGGGCGTTTACAAAGACGACTCCTACAACAGCGCCACGACGCCGATTTATCCCGCCTCGACGTTTACCTACGACGATATCGGCGTCAATCGCGGCTACGACTACACCCGCAGCGGCAACCCCACCCGCCGCGCGCTCGAAGAAAACATCGCCTCGCTGGAAGGGGGCACGGATTGCCGCTGCATGTCGAGCGGCATGGCGGCGATCACCACCGCGATGCAACTGTTCAAACCGGGCGATCATGTCATCTCGGGCGACGACCTCTACGGCGGCACGTTTCGCCTGTTTCACAATGTGCTGTCCGAACAGGGATTTGAGTTCTCGTTCGTCGATATGACCGATCTCGACGCCGTGCGTGCGGCGGTCCGCCCTGAGACGCGGTGCGTCTGGATTGAAACACCCAGCAATCCGCTGATGAAGATCATCGACTTGGCGGCGGTTGCCGAAATCGCCCGGGACGCCGGCGCGATTTCGATTGCCGACAACACGTTTATGTCGCCCTATTTTCAGCGGCCGTTTGAGCATGGCATCGACATTGTCGTGCACTCGATGACCAAGTATCTCAACGGCCACTCCGACGCCGTCGGGGGATGCGTCGTCACTCAAGACGACGAGCACGCCGAGCGAATCGACTATTTGCATAACGCGCTCGGCACCGGGTGTTCGCCGTTCGATGCGTGGCTGATTCTGCGGGGTATTAAGACGCTCGGGCCGCGCATGGAAGCGCATCAGCGCGGTGCCATGGCGCTGGCGGAGATGCTCGTCGAACATCCCGCCGTCAAGCGAATCTATTACGCCGGCCTGTCCACACACCCGGGACATGAACTGGCCAAGCGGCAAATGAGCGGCTTCGGCGGCATGCTGACCGTCGACCTCAACGGGGGCCGCGAAGCGGCGCGGCGACTCTGCACCAAGACAAAGTTGTTCTTGATGGCGGTCTCGTTGGGCGGCACGGAATCGCTGATCGACTATCCCGAAGGCATGAGCCACGCCTCAATGACGGCTGAGGCCCGCGCGGCGGCCGGCATCAGCGAATCGACGGTGCGGCTGTCGGTTGGAATTGAGCATCCCGACGATTTGATCGACGACGTGCGTCAGGCGCTGGCGGACTAGCTCGCCGGCGTGAATGGATTTCTCGAAACCCACGAACACAGGAGATCGCTCGCATGACTCCGATCAATTTCAAGTTTCAATGGCTCAACGATAATGGACAACCAAAGGGATTCTTGTCCAAAAAGGGCGTGCTCGACGACAGTTTGTTGAAATTGGACGACACCGACATTCCGGTCGTTGTCATCCTGGAAGCGGAAGTGCGGAACAACTATTTGATTCTCTCCGTCTTGGGCGAAGACGAACAACCGATGTCATTCGCGATTCAGACCTCCTCGGCGCAACAGCTCAAGGACGAATTGGGCCGCCTCCGCAGCGCTGCATGGGCCGAGGCGCACCGCGAGGATTTGGAACAAAAGGGCTTGGGGCATACGTTTCACCAAGCCAACTGTCCCGAGTGCAGTTCGGTCGTGAATTTGACCGGCAAACAGTCGACTCCGCAAATCAGCTGTGGTTTCTGCGATACGCTCTCAACCGTCAATCCGCCGAACCATCCCGAGGTCGAGGTGGCTGTCGGCAGCGATCGCGGCTACCGGCTGTGTGACGAATGCGGCATGTACAGCAAGCCCCGCCGATTTACGATCTTCTACTTCTATTTTCTGTTGGTCGTTTACGGTTGGCGCTCCAGCCAAACCTGGCGCTGCCCCGGCTGCATGCGGGGAGAGGCGTGGAAGATGTTGGCGGGCAATTCCATTTTCGTCTTGGGTGTTCCGGTGGCATTGGTCCAATTGTTTCGCTCCTATGGCGGCACCGACGTCGGCGGCCCGTTTCCCGGATTGGACAACGCCAATCTGAAAGCCAGAAAAGGGGACCTCGAGGGAGCAATCGCCGCCTATCGCGAAATCCTCAAGCACCGGCCGGTCTCCGCGGGAGTGAAATACAATATCGGCTTGGCGTTGCTGGAGCAGAACCGCACGAATGACGCCGCCAAAATCTTCGAATCGGCGTTGAACGATTGCGCCAACTATCGCCCTGCCGCAATGGCACTGGCTCACTGCTACAACAACTTGGGCGAAACCGACAAATTGAAGGCGTTGGAGCAGGTGTGGGGCGCCGACGAGCAAGACGATGCCGAAAGTCCGCAGTCGCCCGAAACCGAGGGGGCGGATATTGTTGAATCGTAACGGACGGGATTTCCCAAGACGCTCTTTGCCGATGCAGGCAATTCAAAATCAACAAGGCTCTTGAAGCACGATTTGTCCCAGGTCGCTCGAATCGCGCGGACAGTTTGAGTCGTAGTTTGTGAATTGGAAAGATCCGTCGGCAGCGCGATTCCGTTATGAAGAGAAGGCGAGAAATTAGCGACTCGGCATCACATCCCCCACGGGAGGCGGCACATTGAAAGTCCTGAATCGCAAACTGTGCCGCGATCTGTATGCCGTCAAGGGATTGCTGATCGCAATTGTGGCGATCATCACCATCGGCATCTCCGGTTTTGTGATGTATCTCTCGTTGTATTACAACCTGGAAACGGCGCGCCGCAGCTACTACGCCCGCTGCCGCATGGCGGATTTTTGGGTCGACATCGAGAAAATTCCCACGCTGGAACTCCGGCGGCTGCGTGAAATCCCGGGCATCTCCGAATTTCGCTCGCGGATCAACTTCAATGTTTCCGTCGATCTGCCGGAAGTCGACCGGCCGCTGTCGGGACAAGTGATTTCCTTGCCTGAAGAGCCGACGCCGATTATCAACAATATCGTCATTCGCAGCGGGGGATATTTCTCCGACCTGCGGAGCGAGGAAGTCATCGTCAACGACGCGTTCGCCAAGAGCCGGGGCATCGAGCCGGGCGATACGATCCATCTCCTGCTCAACAATCGGCGGCAAGAACTATTCGTCGTGGGGACGGCGCTCAGTTCAGAGTTCGTCTACACGATGTCGCAAGGAGGACTGCTGCCCGATACCGAGAACTACGGCATCTTTTACGTCAAGCGTTCATTCGCCGAAGAAGTCTTCGACTTTCAAGGAGCGACGAACCAAATTGTAGGGCTGCTGGCGCCGGAAGCCCGCGCTCGTCCCCGGCGGGTGCTCGATCAAATCGAAACACTCTTGGAACCATATGGAAAGCCGACGGCCACTCCGCTATCGAAACAGTCCTCCAACCAAATCGTCGTCGACCAGATTCAAAAGATCAAAGTCGAAGCCACGATTATGCCCACCATTTTTTTGGTGGTCGCGATTCTGATCCTCAACGTACTCATGATGCGGATCGCAGAACAGCAGCGGACGATCGTGGGAACACTAAAAGCGCTGGGCGTCGGCCAGGCCACGATTATGCGGCACTACCTCAACTTCGGCGCGGTCATCGGTTTGATCGGGGGCGTGCTCGGCGTCGGCCTGGGTTACTGGTTTGCCGGCGCAGTGACCGACATGCAGCGGCAGTTTTTCGAGTTCCCCCGTTTGGTGAACCGTCCCTACCCATACATTCTGGGCGTCGGCCTGTTGCTGAGCGTGCTGTTCGCCGTGTTAGGGACGCTCCGCGGCGTGCGGACGGTCATGCGGCTCAAACCGGCCGAAGCGATGCGCCCCAAGCCGCCCGTCGTCGCCCATCGCACGCTGTTGGAACGCTGGCGATTTTTTTGGACCAAGCTCAATTTTCGCTGGCGGATGGTGATCCGCAATATCTTTCGGCAGCGCGTGCGGACCGCGACCGGTCTGTTCGCCGCGACGACCGGCGCAGCCATGATCTTGGTGACGATGCATATGCTTGATTCCTTCAACGAGATCATCTCATTCCAGTTCAACAAGATGCTCCTGAGCGACTACGAAATTGCGCTGAAGAGCGAGCAGGACTACAGCGTCTATCTCGACGCCAAACGCCTGCCCGGCGTGGACCACGTCGAGCCGGTCTTCAACCTGGCCTGTACGTTTCAAAACGGCCTCTACCGAAAAAAGGGAGGCATCACCGGCATTTTGCCGCACGCCCGATTAACGGTCCCCCGCAACGCGCAAGGCAGCGCCGTGCCAATTCCCGAAGCGGGGATCATGCTCAGTCGCCAACTCGCGGAGATGCTCGATGTGAAGACCGGCGACATACTGACGGTGGTGCCGCTCAAGGGCGAGACCAGCCCGCTCCGCGTCCCCGTCACCCGCATCTACGAATCGCTGATGGGAGTCAGCGCTTACGCCGACATCGACTACCTCAATAGGCTGGTTGGCGAAGAGGAGTCAGTCACCTCACTGCAACTGAAGGTCCGTCCGGGCGAGGAGGCCACCCGTGCGCTGTACCGCGAACTCAAAACATTCCCCGCGCTGCAAGGCATCAGTTCGGCCCGCGAACAAAAAGTTGCGCTGGAAAATCAAATCATGGGCGCCATGCTGGCGATCATCGTCATTATGGTGCTCTTCGCCGGTCTGGTCTTCTGCGGCAGCATCCTGACCTCATCCCTGATTTCGCTGGCGGAGCGACAGCAGGAAATCGCCACCTTGCGCGTCTTGGGGTATTCCGCGCTGGACGTCGGCGGCATCTTCTTGCGGGAAAGTGTCGTGGTCAATTTTCTAGGCGTATTGATCGGGCTGCCGACTGGATATTGGTTGAGTTATTGGATCGACCATGCCAGCAGTACGGAGATTATCCGGATGCCGTTTATCATCGCGCCGCACAGTTGGGCGGTGACGATCGTGCTGGGCGTGGTGTTTGCGCTTTTGGCGCACTATCCGGTGCAGCGAACAATCAATAAAATGGATTGGCTGGGGGCGCTCAATGCGAAAGAATAGTCAGCGTTTGTCCGCGAGGAATCCCGTCGCAGCGGACGACTTTCCGCATCGCGGCAGCCGGGAACGCGGAGCGGTTCCAAACTTCGAAGCGATTGATCGGATCGCTGCTGCCCACCGGGAGGAATCATGACAGGTTGGTTGAAGCTCGCGATAATCGGAGTCGTTCTCGCCGGTGGGATCGGAGCGGCACTGTTTGCAATCCCCCAGCGCGGAGTCCCGGTCGACGTCGCCGCAGCGCGAACGGGCGACATGCGGACTTACGTCGAAGAGCGGGCAAAGACCCGCGTGCCGGAAGTCTATCGCGTTTCGATGCCGCTCGACGGGCGGGTGCTGCCGATCACGCTCAAAGAAGGCGACCGCGTTGCCAAAGGGGATGTCGTCGCCCAACTCGATCCGGTCGATCTTGATCGGACCGTCTCGCAAGAGACCATCCGTGTCAAAGGGTTCGACCGGATGATTGAGACGCTCCTGAACAGCATCAAGAGTTCCGAGCAGCAATTGCTGGCACGGCAGGCAAAACTCAATTTCGCCACTGAGGAACGTCAACGAATCACCAAGCTGTTTGAGCGGGATGCCGCTCCCGAAGCGGACAAGAGCGAAGCCGAGTTGCTGGAAATTGAAAGCCGCGCCGATCTGCGCAAGGACGAGTTGACGCATCTCAACTACAAGATCGCCTTGGGATTGACCCAACTGTTCCGGCAGGACCAAGTGGAGACACAGACGGCCAGCCAGCGCGACCGCAACCGTGCTTCCATCAAAAGTCCGGTCGACGGCGTTGTTCTGGAAAAGAATGTCTCCAACGAACGTGTTCTACCCTCCGGCGAGATCCTGATGGAAATTGGCCGACCGGAGGAACTGGAAGTAGAAGCGGAAATCCTGGCTCAAGATGCCGTCACGATCAAACCAGACTTTCCCGTTGACATTGAGGGCGCCGCTATCGGAAACGAGCCGATTCCGGGCAAAGTGACCCGCGTGTTCCCGAGGGGCTTCACGAAAGTCTCTTCATTGGGAGTCGAGCAGCAGCGGGTGAAGGTCATCGTCGGGATCGAACCGGAAGGGCTCAAGCAGCTTGAAGCAAACGGCCGCAAGCTGGGAATTGACTACCGAGTGCGGGTCAAGATCTATACCAACCACAAACCGGGTGCATTGACCATTCCTCGCGCGGCGATCTTTCGCAGTGCAGCCGGGAGTTGGCAAGTAATGGCGGTTCGCAACGATGTCGCCAGGATCGTGGACGTCCAGATCGGACTTTCCAACGACTTCGAAGTTGAAGTGACAGAGGGTCTCGAGCAAGACGATCTTGTGATTCTCGCCCCCGACTCCTCGCTCGCAGATGGGCAGCGCGTACAGCCCAATGTCGTCGGTCAATGACCGCTATCTCAAAAACCCGCGAGTTGAGCCACAGCGCTTAGTATCCCCGCGCCTGGACACCCTTGCGGACGCGATTTACCAACCGGCGCAATTCGGCCAGCGACATTGACTCGACGGCTCCGACGCGGCGATATCCCGGCAAAAACTCGCACAGCTCGCGAAAACTCTGTATCAGATGCCCCCGATCCATCGTTTCGAGATCACCAGCGGTCAATTCGGTGATATGTGACTTCATCGTTCTCCGTTCAGTCTTTTGAATCACGGCAGATAGTTCCAATGCTTCGTTCGGTGTTGGCCGAAATCAAGGTGATTCACTACCGTTGCCCGCCCAATTTCTATGTTGGTCACACGGTCAAACCAGTGAGTAGGCGGAATCTAGCAAAATATGAATTTTGTGTTTAGACGTCATTTTAGTTTACGCTGCTGCGGGCGGCGCACGATGGAAATTTCGCGCCGGCCCTAAAAATAAGCCCCAGGAACAGTTATCCGACCGTCAGGTCGGTCACGGGCAGCAAAACCGATTCCTGCGGCGATTTCCCTACGATGAGATCGTAGTTGTTCCCCAACCGCTCGATCCGGAGCGACAATCACATCAGAGTCACCACTCTGGGGATGCCTGAAACCGCTCGTTTGCGAAAGTCAACTCACCAGCCGCCTTCCTGCTGCGAATCGCCGCTGTCGGCATCGAGTCTTGAGACCTGATTCGGTCACCTAATCTTGCCGGATCGAATCGGTCAAGACCGGTCAGAGACCGGTGTTCAACATCCGCTGACGCCCCGGCCGATAACTCTCCCCGCAGTCAGCGCGCAGCATCACAACGTCGATCGCGCTTTCCTGAGAACACCTTTTCGGCAATCGGACCGATATGGCTGAAAAATCAAAACGAAAAAAGCGGCCGGCAAAGTCGGAGAACACCACGCTCCTGCAAAGGACAGCAAACATCACACGCAAGTTGTTTCAACCGGTCCCGCTAATCACATTGGCAGCGGCGCTGATTGCGGCATTCCTACTCCGAACGTCAGCCAAGTGGCTGCCGGATCTCGATCATCGCGCGGAATACCGTATCACCGCCGATTCCGTTGAGGTCAGCCGCGGCTCGGAATTCGTCCCGTCCGATCTTGTCGCTCAAGCGTTTCACAAGTCTGATTTGCCGCCGGAACTCTCACTGCTGGAAACGTCGACCACACAGCAAATCTACGAGGCGCTGCAGCGGCATCCTTGGGTGGAGCAGGTGACCGCCGTTCGTAAACATGTTCCGGCCCGAGTTACGGCAGAATTGGAGTACCGACAGCCCGTTGCCATGGTCGAAGTCCCCCGCGGTGTCTATCCCATCGACCGCCACGGAACCTTGTTACCGCCCGAGGACTTCTCTGTAGAAGACGCCAGGAGTTTCCTGTTAATCACGGGAGTCCGCTCTACGCCGCAAGGCCCTCCAGGGACATCTTGGGGCGACCCGGCCGTCGACGGCGCTGCCCTGATTGCGGAACAGTTGATGAACAAATTCAAAGAGTATCGGCTGCAAAAGATTCATTGCGGTCAGGACCGAATCGACGACGCGGCAACATACAAGTTGATCTCCCACGGCGGTTCACGCATCATTTGGGGATACGCACCGGACGAAACGCGCCCGGGCGAACCCGACACACGTGAGAAACTCAAGCGTCTGCGAAAATACCGAGAGCGGTTCGGTGGCTTCGAGAAACCGGATGGGCCCTACGAAATCAATATCCGTCATTGGCAAGAGATCTCGCGGCGGCCACTCACCGTCAAGCGGGAGCAGCGGAAATCGTTGTAAAAAGGCGGGGCATGTGTCGAGGAATTATGTCCTTGACCTTTCCAGACGTCTCGCCTAAACTGAGTGTTGAATTTTCCGCCCGTGAAGGGCGGCACGCAATTGGTGATGAGAGCCTTTTCGCACGGTGGAATCCGCCCGCGAAAGGGCTTTTTTGTTTGGCGAGGCCTCACAAATCGCTGCCGGGTATCGACGTGAGGCCTCAGCGGCATATAACGACAAACGCAAAGTCGCTTGCAAACAGGGCGAGAGGGAGACGGCCGATATGCTGCAATCAGTGTGTACGACGAACGAATCGCAAAAGTCCCCAGAGCCTTGTAGCCAAAACGACGAGGAGACCGAACGACACATTTTGCGACAACTGCGACAATCGGGTGTGGGCGGTCAGCCTGCGGTGCAATGCCAGTTTCGAAACGGCGTGCTCGTGCTCTCTGGAAGCCTGCCTTCCTATTACCGCAAGCAGATGGCCCAGGAAGTTGCGCTTCAGGCGGCACACGTCTCGCGCGTGGTCAACCTGATTGAGGTCGTTCCGTCCAAACAAAATCAAACAAAATGACGACCGTGGAAGACGGAAGTTATAGATCCCAGTATCAAAATCCGGTTGTGTCTGTTTAATATACTGAAATACAGGCCTCTGCGAGATGCGTCGGAGGTATTGGAAACGGCTTATGGGCCTTCGGTCCAGACACCATCATAAGAAGGAGATCGTCACGGTGGCACATCACTCTAAACAACGAAGTTTGAAACCGATTCTGGCGCTGGCCGGAACAGTGGCGTTGATCGTTCTGATCTGCCTCGGTGTCAGCGAAGTAAACTCCCGCGCCGGTGCCGCCGACCCGCCCGCTAAGAATAAGCAGAAGAAGCAAAAAAAGGATTCGTCCGACAAACGCGACAAAAAGCAGAAGGGGTCGAAAGAAAAGGATATCCGCAAGAAGACACCGGTCGAGGTGTTTATGCGGTCCAAGCTTAGCGACAACAGCGCCATTTTGGAGGGGCTGATGACGAACGATTTTGAGCCGATCAAGGAAGCCGCGGATCATCTCATCCTAATGAGCAAGGCGACCGAGTGGCACGTCATTCAAGGACCGATCTACAAACAACACAGCGTTGAATTCCGCCGCGCCGCCGAACGATTGAAACGCGACGCAGAGAAAGAGAACCTTGATGCGGCCGCACTCGATTACGTACACATGACGATGGCCTGCGTTAGCTGTCACAAATTCGTTCGCGGCACCCAATTGGCCGATGGCCGTGATCCGCTGCCGATTCAAGACGGTCTCAAGATCTCCCAGGCGAATCCGTTCCGTGCGCTTCCCAAAACGGATCCGCCAGCCCAACTCAAAAAGTGAGCCGACCATTGATCTCATTCGAAACCAAAGACGAACAACTTCAGTCGCGGTCCACGCGAACTGGTTCTTTCTCCAGTAAGGCCGACGTTGCGAAGTTGCGTGCCGAGCAAATCTCGAGGTTGTCGCGTGAAGAATTGATTGACGCGATTCGCACAGCGCAGATGCCGAAGGTCGGCCCCGAGATGGAAGAGCGGCTGCCGTATTGTGACAACGAGATTCTGCGCCGCATGGTGTTCCTCGCCCGCCACTGTTGTCGTAATCAAGGCTACTAAGCGCCCTAACTTCTCAAATCGATTATTTCCGGCACTTGCTCGGCCGTTGCGCGGATTTCCGCAACCTGTGTCTGTGAAATAGATTGCGGCGAGTATTCTCGCGGTGGGCGAGGCTGCGCTCCAGGTTTTTTGCACCGCGCCGCGAATTGCATCGGATATCACTCTATCACATGCAATGAACACTCCCGGTCCGGGGTCGCGCGAGGCGTCTGTAATGCTCCGTCTCCGCAAAATCACCCGCGTTCCGGTTTTACATAAATTTGAGGAACAAAATGCCCCACACCAATAACTCGCGGAGACTCTCCGTCGAGTCGCTCGAAGACCGCCGTCTGCTGGCCGGTTCGATCGACTTGGCCGGCGGTGTACTCTCCATCGACGGCAGCAATGCAGACGACACGATTCATATCCAGAACGAACTCGGCGGCAAGGTTTCAGTCACACTGTCGCAGGGCAAATACTCGTTCATCAAAGTCTTCAACGCCAACGCCATCAACTACATCGTCTATCACGGCGGTGACGGCAACGACTACCTGTACAACCAAACCGGCATCAAAATGTACGGGTACGGCGAAAACGGTAACGATACGCTGATCGGCGGTCTGGGCAGCGATACACTTGCCGGCGGCAACGGCAACGACTTCGTCTTTGGCAACAGCGGCAACGACAACATTTACGGAGGTGCGGGCCACGATCTCCTGTTCGGCAGCTACGGCAACGATTCGATCAACGGCGGCACCGGCAACGACCGACTGTGGGGCCAATCGGGAAATGACATCCTCAAAGGCAGTTACGGCAACGATACCGCCTACGGCGGCGACGGCCACGACAGTCTGCTGGGCGAGTACGGTAACGATCGCCTGTACGGAGAAGCCGGGCACGACTCGATTTGGGGCGGCGACGATGCCGACTCCGTCTACGGCGGCAGCGGCAACGATTACTTAGTCGGAGGAAGCGGTAACGATTACATCTCCGGCCAGAACGGGCACGACCGCCTGTACGGGCAAAGCGGAAACGACCGACTCTTCGGCGGCGCCGGTAACGACGACATGGGCGGGGGCTCGGGCAACGACTCCATGCAGGGCGGCTATGGCAGTGACCGTCTCTGGGGCAATAGCGGCCGCGATTCAATGTGGGGCGGCGAAGGCGAAGATGATCTGATGGGCGGAAGCGGCGACGACTACATGCGTGGCGGCGGCGGTGACGATCGCATGTACGGTCAAGACGGTAACGACCTGATGTACGGCGACCATCACAGCGACTGGATGCTGGGCGGCAACGGCAACGACACGATGTACGGCGGATACGGCAAAGATTATCTGTACGGCCAAAACGGCAACGACGACCTGTGGGGAGGACTGGGGACCGACTACTTCAACGGCGGATCAGGATTTGACCGCGCCCGCGATTGGTATCTCGACCACCACACCGGCATTGAATGGTTTGCTTAGTGGTCAGGAGAGAAACAACGAAGAGTCACGACGGGGGTAACGGAGAGCAGGTTGGGGGGCCGGTATCGCGAGTCTCCGCAGCGTCATCGATTCGTTTCATGTTGTCGCGCGGCATAGACGAATCCGCTCGGTGATCAAGCGATCATCTCCGTTATTTCCCGTTTTTATTATCACGTGTTTAAATCGAGGTTTGCGGTTGCCATCGGCAACGAATGGCTTCACTTCTTGAAACGCAGGAATCCCTGCGTCGAATTCGACGCCCCGTTCTTATCCCACGATAAGGACGGGGCGATTTTTTTTGCGCTCGGATCGGCGATCAACGATCTGCTGTGAAATCTGCCGCAGCAATTTTCAACAAACTGTATTTTTTTGCGCCCGCATTTCGCCGAACGTCGGATAACCACATGGCGGCATACTTGGGAGTGCGATTCATTCATCCGGCACTTCCCCGCCAACACTTCAATTTAACATTTCCCTTCAAAGCGATAAGGATATTTTCATGGCGATTACGACCAGCGAACGTAAATTGGGTTTGGAAAACTTGGAAGATCGTCGTTTGATGGCAGGTTCGATCGACCTCAACGGCGGTGTGCTGGAAATCGACGGAACTTCGGCCAACGATACAGTTCACGTTCAAGATTACCAGTACAACAACAACTATATTAAGGTGACGATGTCTCACAGTGGACATACTCACACGAAGTACTTTCACAAATCCCAAGTCAGTTCGATTCAGTTCTTGGGCGGAAATGGTGACGACTACTTCCGCAACGACACGTCCATCAGGTCCAATGCCTACGGTCAAAACGGCAATGACATCCTGATCGGCGGGTCGAACAATGACTTGCTGTCCGGCGGGAACGGCAACGACCGCATTTGGGGTCAAAATGGAAATGACCGCATCTACGGCGGCTACGGCAATGACAGTATCTATGCCGGAAACGGCCATGACTACGTCGTCGCCGGCAGCGGCAACGATTACGTCAACGGCGGATTCGGCAACGATAGCATTTGGGGCCAAAACGGTAACGACACCGTCTACGGCAGCTACGGCAACGATCAGATCGTTGGTGGTTACGGCAACGACTACTTGAGCGGTGGCAGCGGCCACGACCGCATGTGGGGTAGCGACGGCTACGATACCATGATCGGCGGATCGGGCAACGACGACCTGGTCGGTGGCAACCACCGTGACTACATGTACGGTGGAACCGGTGACGATCGTCTCTGGGGCCAGAACGGAAATGACGTCATCTACGGCCAAGACGGCAACGATCAATTGATCGGCGGCAATGGTGACGACTACATGCGTGGCGGAAACGGCAGCGACAAGCTGTGGGGCGAAGCGGGCCGTGACAGCTTGTACGGCGACGCGCACAACGACTCGCTGATGGGCGGATCAGGTAACGACTACCTATCCGGTGGAAGCGGCAACGACAATATGTGGGGCCAAGGTGGTACCGATTACTTCAACGGCGGTACCGGATTTGACCGGGCCCGCGACTGGTTCTTCGAGGGAGTTTCCGGCGTAGAGTTGCTGTTCTAAACCGGTTCTTCATAGCAGAGGATTCTGCAATTGATCGTCCTGTCCCCGCGTCGCCTGGGGGCGGGGCGTTTTTTAGTGCGCCGCCTGCGCCCGATTTTGCGTCGTCAATTTTCAACATTGCGCATTTTTTTCACACAGTTCCGGTTTCACAGTCGGATATCACACCACACGGCGGTTTTCTGGAAGTTGGTGCACACTTCGCTGATCTCTCAGCACTTCCCCGCCGTAATCTCAACTCATATCTCCCTTGCAAAAAGGCAAATCTCATGGCAGTGACAAGTAGCATACGCAACTTAGGTATAGAAAACCTGGAAGACCGTCGGTTGATGGCCGGTTCGGTTGATTTGAATGCCAGCGGAGTGCTCACCATTGACGGTACAAGCTCCGCTGATACGGCGATCGTGCAAAACACATTCTTCGGGTTGATCCACGTCCAGGTGTCCCACAGCGGGCATGTTCATAACCACTACTTCAGTGCGTCAGCCGTCAATACGATCAACTTCTACGGACGGGAAGGCAACGACTATTTCCGCAACGATACGAACATCCGCTCCAACGCCTTTGGTTGGACGGGCAATGACACGCTGATCGGAGGATCCGGTAATGACGTACTCGCAGGGAGCTACGGCAACGACGCGATCTTCGGCCGCGGCGGCAATGACAGTATCTATGGAGGTTGGGGTTACGATTATCTCGTCGCTGGGGGTGGAAATGACTATGTGCACGGCGGCGGGTTCAACGATTTCATCTTCGGTGGAAGTGGCAATGACTCTCTCGTCGGAGGCTCAGGGAATGACGTGATCCGCGGCGGTATCGGCAACGACATCCTCCGCGGCGGCGACGGAAATGATTCGCTTTACGGTGAAGCCGGCGTCGACGCGCTCTACGGTGATGCCGGCAACGACGACCTCTTCGGCGGCAGCGGCAACGACCTGATGTTCGGCGGCAGCGGCTTGGATTCGTTCAACGGCGGCAGCGGTTTCGACATGGCGTTCGACCGCTGGTTCTTCGAACCTGCCACCAGCGTGGAATGGTCGTAATCCGGCATTGTCGAGCAGTGTCTGGTCAATTCAACTCGCTCCGTCTCCCGTCTCGTTGGGGGGCGGGGCGTTGTCTGTTCTGGCATCGCCGGGATCTGGGCGAGTTTGAATCGGGCGATGCTCAACCAATGATATCCCAGATCGGTTCGCCGCCGTGGGCGACGGCGATCGGGCGGCCACTCAGATCGGGGACGGTCATGTGCGGGTCGATGCCCAGCAACTGATAGATCGTCGCCACGACGTCGCCCGGCGAGACCGGGTGATCGGTGGGATAAGCGGCGTGTTTGTCGGTGCTGCCGAAGACTGTTCCACGTTTGGCGCCGCCGCCGGTGAGCAGGCTAAACCCGCATTGCGGCCAGTGGTCGCGGCCCGCGTTGCGATTAACCTTCGGCGAACGTCCCATCTCGCCCATCACCACGATTAGTGTCGAATCGAGCAACCCGCGATCTTCCAGATCGCCGACCAGCGCCGTATAGGCGGCGTCGAGCACCGGCAGGTTTTCGTTCTTGAGCATGCCGAAATTGTTCTCGTGCATGTCATAGGTGAAACCGTGCTCGAAAAAGTTCTCCGCATGCACGCTCACAAAGGGCACACCCGCCTCGACCAAGCGACGCGCTTGTAGCAGGCTCGAGCCGAACAGGTTTCGCCCATAGGCATCGCGCAATTTGTCCGATTCGTGAGAGAGGTCGAACGCATCACGCGTTTTGTCGGAGGTGAGCAGCGAGAGTGCACGGTCCTGAAACGCGTTCATGCGCAATGACGCCCGCGATTGATTGGCGGACTCGAATTTTGCTTCGAGCTGGTCCAGCACACTCCGCCGGCGATCCAGCCGATTGGCCGTCATCTCCGGCAGGGCGTCGAGCGCCGGCATCAGCGACTCGCCCATGGGACGTACTGGATCGTAGGGGGATCCGTCGCGCGCGAATTGGGGGTCACACACACTGAACAGCGGATCGTATTGGCTGCCGAGGTAGCCGCCGTAGGGACCGGGACGGCGGATGCCGGGATATTGTTTGCTTTCACCCCAGCCGGGATAACAAGGCATGCAGACCGCACCGGGCATGTCGCGCGCACCCATGCCGACGTATTGGCAGATCGCGCCGATGTCGGGCGGGTCGGTCCGCTTAGCGGCGAGTTGCCCACCGTCGCCGCCGGCGAAGCCGGTCATCATGGCGAGTGGATTGTGCGCGTTGTAGCCATGCGTGACGGTGCGAATCAGGCTCGCCTTGTGCATCAACTGCGACATCTTCGGCATGTGTTCGCAGATCTGCAGGCCGGGCAGGGAGGTGTCGATCGGCTGAAACTCGCCGCGAATTTCCGGCGGGGCGAGCGGCTTCATGTCGACCATATCCTGATGGCTCGGTCCGCCCAGCAAGTTGAAAAGGATCACCGCCCGCGCGGTGCCCGTCTCACGTGGAACATGCCCCTCGGCACGCAGCAGACGGGGCAGAGTCATCCCTGCAAACAGGGAGAGCGTCCCGACTTGCATCACGTCACGCCGCGTAATGCCGTCGCACAGTTTCGACGCGTGTCCCAGAATTCTTAGCATGACGCATTCCCCGGAAAGACCATCACCTCCAAATTAGACCCGTGGTAGCGCGGTGTGTCAATTGGGGATGGTGTCAGGGATGTCTTTCAGCAACGGGTGGCCGCGATTGAAAATCGGGGTGCTGCAGGCACAAGAGGCCCCAATTTCACCGTTCCCGGTACTTCGGCTCTGAGATATCGTTGTTCGTTGAAATTGCAGCCTCTTGCAGGCTTCGCCTGCCGCGATAGCTGCGCGATCGCGGCCACCCGCCGGACCGACGGCTATGTGCCGCCGCGGGCCTTGAACACCACATGGTTTGTTGCATCAAGACCGATAGTGAAAGTCTGGTCCAGACCGGCATGGAAGATCAGCCACGTGACTGCAGTCGATCGATCCGCCTGTTCATAGACCTCCTCATAGCCGTCGCGCTGGCCGAGTCGAAACTTGTCGGACTCCGCATCCGGACGGCACATGAATTCGGTCACGCGCTCCCGAGTATCACCCGCTTTAATCGAGTTGTAATACGGATATTCAAGTGCTCCCGAGTACCAGCTCACAACCAGCCACATAGTTGCCACCGACAGTGCGGCAGTACCAACAAACTTCAGGATCGAAGGTCGAGCAGGCCTGCGGTGTTGCTCGAAACTACGTTGCTTGTGATTCATCTCTGTAAACCTACTCGCGAACAGTATACACTCTTCTCAAAGCGCCCACTATTTATAGCAAATATCACATCTCGGTGCGCCAACGCTAGTCTCGATATGACAAGAAGTGTAATGACTATTGCAATTGTCGAAAAAGTTGTCGTGAGACTGGTTTTGTGTGCAACCTTTGCTTTTATTGGAGTTGCTGCTGGGCACGGAGGCGGAACTATGGCTGATATTATGCGGATGGTTCTGAGGGAAGGAGATTCTGGCGAGCCAATTGGTGTGTGGGGCGTGTTCGGTACAGCACTTGTTTTGTGTTCAATGTTGACCAATCGATATCGGGTGGACAACGTGCTTGTCTTAATTGGTTGCGCCTGCCAGTCAATTGCGCTGTCCATGGTGTATTTTTCTTCATACGCGGAATTATCCGCCAACGTTACTTTGGGCGTATGGATGCTTGCCGTTTTGTACATTGCTTATCGTGCCACAGGGGGTATCGCTAAAGGATCCGCGCCCCAAAAGGAAACGTAGGTCAGGCACGCTCCGGCATGCTCGCCAACATCACTCTCGGCAAACCAAAACCGTCGCACACCGACCATTCCTCGCGCCATGCCTGACATCCCAATCTCACGAACTGATCCGGCTACCGTCTGAACTGCCCAACCAGCACCAGAAACGCAAGCAATTCAACCACCACGAGGACGACCCAACCAATTGCCCCAACCGGGTGTGCTAAGAATGGCATCGCGAAGAGGAATGCAAGCAATACGGGTGCGGCGATGTACGTGATGAATCGATTTGAAGTCGGTTCGCCAGTCGTCCTCTCGACGACCTTTCGATTCGAGCAAAACCGTTCTCCCTGTTCGCCGATAACGTGTGCGTCAAGCGCTTTCGCGATTTCGACCATCTTGTCGAGCCCGTCAGGGGGTGGGTCCTGAGCGATCAATTCGCCGCGATACCAGATCAGATCCCAATTGGAGGGCCGTTGCCAATGAACCGACGGCAAACGTTCGACAGTCCCGTCGTCGCCATGAAGCTCCACATCGTTTTCCGGCGACCAATGAAGTTCCTCATCGGCGTCGACGACTTTCGACCATTCTTCCATCGAAATGGGTTCATCGTCGCCGCGAGCGATTCGAATTTCGTAGGTAGCGCCCCAATCGGGGGGCGCGCCCCATTGACGTACGGACATTTCAGACGCCGTTTTCCCAGAATAGGACCGTAGGTCAAGCACAGGATGGCATTCTCGCCAATATATCAATTTCGGCCGAACAACACCGTTGCACGTCGACGACTCATTGTGCACGGTGACCCCGATGGACTCTCAATCACTATCAGCGAGCGGGTGAGATAATTGCGCGCAAAGACGCGGAGGCGCAGAGAAATTGAGCAACGTTCAACCGAGAAGACGTGGTCAACTCAATGGGGTCGACTAGGCTTACCAGATTTCTTCGGCCATGCTGACCGGAAGCCAACTCAATTATCTTTTTCCCTCTGCGTCTCCGTGTCTCTGCGCGAGACTCTTTCGTTCAACGCAGGTGGCCGCGATTGAAAATCGGGATGCCGCAGGCACAAGAGGCCCCTATTTCACCGTTCCCGGTTCTACGGCTCTAATCAATCGTTGTTCGTTGAAATTGCAGCCTCTTGCAGGATTCGCCTGCCCCGATAGCTGCGCTATCGCGGCCACCCATTCATAGGGAATCGCACTCAATCCGCCACGTGCACGGTCATCGATGAGTGTGCCGCTTGGTGTCCGAGCACGTCTTCGATCCGCAGCCGCAGCGTATACATGCCGGCCGGAACGTCCTTCGGCACGACGTAGCGGTGCGTGATGAAGTAATCGCGGCGCAGGCTGCGGGACGCGTCCGGAGCTTCGCCCAGGCTGCGGCGGTGCACGACCCGGTCGCCGTGTCCCAGCAACTCGACCGTCGCCCGCGTCAGCGTGCGGTAGCCTTGCGGGGAGCGTTCGCTGACGAAATTTCGCAGCGTGTTGTAGATCAGGATCTCGCGGCCCTTCCGCAGCGCGCCGCGGTCGAGTTCATCGTAATCCTGGAAGCTGCGGACCTCGCTGCAAATCGCCAGTTGCGGAATCTGAAACGCAGTAAACTGGTCCGTCGAAACCGGCACGAATTTTACCTGACGCGCCTTCCGAGCTGGCTGTCGCGAAACGGGCGCCGGCAACAATTGCGGCATCGCTGCGTCGAACGGTTCGTCGGACTCCTCAAAGCTCGGCCCGCTTTCGGGTTGAGCGGGTTCAGGAGAGGGCGGCGTCTCGGCCGGTTCGTCATCGAACAGGTCCACATCGTCATCGACATTGTCCGAGGGCAGAGTGAGCGGCTGTTGTTGCGGAATCGTCGACTCCCGTTCTTCGGGCAGATCGAACAGTGGTTCTTCGTCCGGAATGTCGAATTGGTCCAATTCTTCGGCGAAGGGCACCTGGGTGGGTTGCTCGTCGGTTTCATCGTCAAAGAGATCGGCATGGTCTGAGTTCAGACCGTTGAGTTCCGCCTGCGGCGTCGCCACTCCGTGCGGTCTTGCGGGTGTCGTCTGAAGAACCGGGTCGGTCGGTTGTTCTGCGGCAGTCGGCGGCTCGTCTGACGCGTCACGCCTAAACAACCGAGCGGCTTTGGTGCCGAGCGGTTTTAGACGGTCCTTGATGATTTGAAACGCGTTTGGTTGCTTGGGAACCGTCGTCGTCGGTTGGCTGGGAGAAGGCTGGTTGGGATAGTAGGTCTCTTCCGGAACCGGGCGCGATTCCTGAGGCGAAAACGTTTCAGGCATTGGAGGAACTGAGGGAGAAGAAACGTGTTCTTCGTCCATCACCGGGGCCGGCTGCGCGTAGACAACTCCCGGTTGGTAGGGGGAAGCGCAGTTGTATCCAACGTGCGATGGCGGGACGCAGTTTTGACGGGCGGTACGGCTATGACGGCAACTCGCAGTCAACGCTAATAGCAACCCGACGGCGGCACACAGGGCAATTCTCCACACCGAAACTGATTTGCGCGGCATCTGCAACGTCCCCTCTTGCGAACGATCGGTGCACCGGTTTTGAGATATTCGCCGGTGCTATCGATTCTCGTGAAATCAACGATTCATCGTTGAGAATCGGACGTTGGTGCACACGCTCTCTCGCGCGATTGACTGGGACGATTGCGATGCGCGTTTCTGGCGGACGGTCGTAACCGAGGCAGCGGTCGCGCGGGGCGTCACGAACGCGCGCGTTGGATGCGTCGTGACGTTTGTTCCGGTTTTGTGTGTGGTGCGCGTGAAAAACCCCCGGCGGAGCCGGGGGCTGATGGGTGTTATGTGATGCTGGGCACGAACGTAGATTGCCTTACGGCGGCTTAGTATTCCCGCGATGTGACCAAGCCGGGCAGCGGTACCGGGTATTTGCCGCCGCTGTCGGCCAATAGCGGGGCCGGCCCGCCGAGGGCGAGTTTGTCGACGCCCGGTGCGAATTCCTGTCCGTCGTTGAGGATTTGATCCCGCGTAATGACTTTACCCGTGTGGGCCGCCATCCGTCCCATCGACGTCACCAGCGACGCCTCGACGCCCCGCTCAACTTCGTTGTACGCCTTGTCGGTGCGAATCGCGTCGATCAGATGATCCCATTCCAGTTGATAGGGACTCTTTTCCGGTTGCGGATAGGCCCACAGCAGATCGTCGTTCTTGGCGTACTTGTCGATGTTCCAGCCCCTATAAATGCGGCACTTCGCCGGCGAGTGAGACGCCGTGGAGATCACCGCCGCCCCCTTGGTGCCGTGCGCATAGCTGGCAAATTCATGATGGCAGCCGGGAATCGTTCGCCCGTTGAGCAACAATTTTGAGCCGTCCTCGAACGTGTACTCCGTCGAATAGGTGTCGAAGTTTTGATCGATGTCGTCGCCGCGATACTGTCGCCCCCCGGAGGATTTCGCCCGCACCGGCCAGGCATCCTTCATCCAGCAGCACTCGTCGATGTTGTGAATCAGAAAATCGCTGAAAGCGCCGCCGCTGGCCCACAAGAACGCGTGGAACCGGCGAATCTGATATTCCAACTCATTCATGCCTTCCGGCTTAGGACCGGTCGCCGCTGAGCCGGTCTCGCCCGCCATGCGATAGGCACGCAGTTCCAAAATGTCGCCAATCTGGCCGTCCTTGATGCGGTCATACAACTCGCCGCGGGCTTCGCAGTGACGGCACATCAGACCGACGCCGACCTTCAAGTTCCGCTTCACCGACTCCTTGCCCAACGCGAACATCTTCCGCGAAGTCGGGCCGTCGACGGTGACCGGTTTCTCCATAAAGACGTTCAGGCCCTTTTCGATTGCATACTTAAAGTGCACCCACCGAAATGCGGGGGGCGTGGCGAAGATCGCGACATCGCCCGGCTTGAGGCAGTCCATCGCTTGCTTGTAGGCTTCAAAGCCGATGAATTTCCGGTCATCGGGGACGTCCAGTCTTTCAGCGATCTCTTTGCCGCGATTCTTTAGACCCTCGTAACTGCCTGAGAGCCGATCTTCGAACACGTCCGCCATCGCCACGAGTTTGATCGGACCATTTTGAACGGAAAGGGCGTTGGCGGCGGCACCCGTTCCACGGCCGCCGCAGCCGACGAGAGCAACTTGAATCGTGTTATCTTCCCCGGCGTAAACGTGCGAGGTCGCCCCGGCGACGAGGGTTGATGCGGCGGCGATGCGGCCCGTATTTTTCAAGAAGTCGCGGCGCGTGCTACCGGTGTTATTGGATTCACTCATTGACGGGCCCTTTCGAGGAATTCGTCTGACACGTAAAGCGTTTTCGATATGTTCAGCATACGCTGTTATTACGCGTTGTTGCAAGAGTTGCGTTGGAATCGGGAAGGGGTTTGATTGGGCACGCGGAATACAAAAACCCCCGGCAGAGCCCGGGGCTGATGGAAGAGCGGCCGACGATCTTTTCTCAAAGCCCCCGGCTCTGCCGGGGGTTCAATACACAATAAACCCGTCAATCCCCCGCCAACCGGTATAAATGCGATCGGGACCGCAAATACAGCACGTCGTCCGATATCGCCGGGGACGCCATAAACCCGTCCCCCAATTGATTCACTGCCAATTCTTCGTAGTTCCGCGCCGCACGGATGACGGTCGCCTTGCCGTCTTCATCGAAGAAATAGACATTGCCGTCCGCGTAGATCGGCGACGCTGAAAAGTTGCCCCCTAAACGCTTCCGCCAAATTCGCTTCCCGGTCTTCGCGTCCAGACAGGCCGCGACGCCGGCGTCGTTGACCACAAATAGCAAATCGTCGACCAACAGCGGCGAGGCTCGTTTGGGGACGACCTCGTCGTACCGCCAAACGATGTTGGACTCGGGGAGCACGCCCTTGCCTTCCGGATTGACCGCCCACAACTTGCCGCCTGAGCCCATCGGCACGAACAGCAACCCATGTCCCACAACCGGACGGCAGGATCCCGAATGCACGCCGGGGGCATCCAGCCGCCAGACTTCTTTTCCCGTTTCGGGCTCGTACGCGTACAGTGCGTTTGATCCCAAACTGATCAGCAGCGGCTTGCCGTTAACTTCCGCGATGACCGGTGTGGAGAACGCCTTGCGAAAATCGCCCTCCCGCTTCGGCTTGCCGGTCTCTTCGTCGATGTCGTCGAACTCGACGCTCCGCGTTGTCTTCCAGACTTCTTTGCCTGTCTCCTTGTTGAGCGCCACTACGTATTGATGATCGCTGCCGTCGAAGTGCAAGATCAGCAGATTCTTGTACAAAAACGGAGAAGAGCCCGGTCCGCGGAAATGATTGCACACATAGTCGCTCCGCTCCCAGACGACCTCGCCGGTCTTCGTGTCGAGACACGCGTTATACGGCGAGCCGAAACTAACGTAGACCCGCCCCTCTTCGATCACGGGTGACGGCGACGCATAAGAGTTGAACGGGTGGCAATACTGCGGGCCGGGCACATAGTGCAGCATCTTGTTGTGCACGATTTTGCCGCTGTTCTTGTCGATGCAAATCGCGGAAAGCTTGTTTCCTTCGAGCGGCGCCGTGGTGACCCAAATCTGATCTCCCCAAATCACCGGCGACGACCACGCTTTGCCGGCAATTTCCTTTTGCCAGGCGATGTTCTTTTTTTCGCCCCACTTGAGCGGCAAGCCCTTCGCGGTCGTCAGTCCCTGGTCGTTTGGACCGCGGAAATTGTTCCAATTCGTTTCAGCAATTACGGCAAAAGTCGAGCACCAAGTTGCGGCGAGGCAAATCAACGATATCAAGATCCGATGTATCATGTTGTCTTTCTCCAAGAAGTTTGTCGGGAGTCTGCCGGCGATTAAGGGGACGTCAACCGTAAACCGCGTCAGGCGGGAGCCTGACCTACTGCGCGGTTAGCGCTTCTTTGTCGCCGCTTTCTGCGCGGCGGCGGCTTGGGTGATCTTCTCACCGATCATCGTAATTTTATGGTCCCGCAGCCGCTTTTCGTTCAGCCAGTACGGGCTGGTGATTTCCTTGAAGGCGTAAATCGCCGCCTGGATCCCCTCCGCCCAGGCGACCGTAATCAGCTTGATGTCGCCGTGCACGTCGCCGACTGCGAAAATGCCGTGCCGGCTGGTTTCGTAGTAAGCATCGATCGCGATACTGCCGTCGTCGTTAAGCCTTACTCCCAGCCGTTCAAAGGTATCTTTGGCCGAAAGAAACCCGATTTGCACGACCGCTGCATCGCACAACAGCGACTCGCCGTTGGTCAGCTTCAGCGCCAGTTGATCTCCGGAAAACTCTGCTCTCTCGATCTCGGTTGAGGTGTGTACACCGCCGCCGGTTTCCTCGATTCGCTGCAGCGTGTCCGCTTTTCCAACCGGTGTCTCTTCGCGCACGAGCACGTCAACCTGCCCACCCCGTTCCAACACCATTACTGCGGCATCCAGCGCCGAGTCTCCGCCCCCCACGACAACCACGCGCTGGCCTTCGTAATCGCCGATGCGGGGCATCTTGTAAAACACCTTCTTCGACTCAAGCGCGTCGAGCACCGGCAGACGGCGGGGAAAGTGCAGCAATCCGCAGGCCATGATCACCTTGCGGCACAGATAGCTGCCGTTGTTGGTAATTACCTCTTTGAGTTGGTCTTCGTGTTCGACTTGTTCCGTTTCTTCGATCGCTTTCAATTCCTCGTGAAAGCGGAACTGCACGAGCGCGTCGACGGCCTGCCGGTAGGTTCGTTCCGAGAGTTCCTCGCCGGTCACGCCGTCGGGAAAACCAGGAATGTCGACAATCCGCTTGTCGGCGTACAGAAATTGCGGCTGTCCGCCCGGCTTGTCTTTGGCTTCGATGACCAGTGTCGTCAGTCCGCGATGCGCCGTGGTCAAGCTGGCGGCCAACCCTCCGGGACCGGCACCGATAATCACGACGTCCCAATAGGGCAAGCTGTCAAAATCGAGATCCGCGTCCAGGTGAGTGACTTTGAAATCGGCCATGCTTGGGTTTCCCGGCGTGTGCAGCGAAGTCGACCGCTCCGGATCTTCAGTTCCACCGAACAATTCGTGATGGAATGACGACACCTGAAGCCATGCGCTCTAAACGGCCAGCTTAACGCACCGGGCGCCCGTGAACCAGCGTGGACCGGACTTGTCAATCTTCGGAGCAGCGAAGGTCTTCCATCGTGCGGATCGTGCTGTTGAGCGCATCGACATACGCGGTGACGAGCGCAGCCGAGTCCCAGCGGCTTGCAGCCAAGACGTCCCAGTCCCCCGCCTCATAGGCGAGCACGCAGCGCAGGATTTCTCCCTGCGGGCCGGCGAAATCGGTCAACGCCTCTGCAATCTCGTCGGCGAGCGGGACCAGTTTCAGAACGTCCCGCATCGGGTGGTCGGCAAATGCGTCTAAGAGCGAAAACAGACCGACAGTGAAATACTGATCGGGATCGGGCAGCCGGTCGCCGATGGCCAACTGTTCGCACATCTTGGCACGCAGATTTGCCGTGACGACCAATTCGGACGGCTTGTTCTTGAATGAGCCAAAGCCCAGCAGACTCGCCCACGTCCGCAACTTGCGGATTCCGACTAAAGCCGCCGCCTGCCGGATGGAGTTCACTTGATTCCGCAAACCGCACGCGCTGGAATTGATAAATCGCAACAGCTTATAGCACAACCCCGGATCGCGCTTAATCAGCTCTTCCAGCTGCGAGAGCTGAACTTGCGGATCGTGCAGTTTGGCCAGCAACTGCATTGTCGCCAGCCGGTCAGCGGGAATCCGCCTGCCGCTGATCACGCGCGGACGCGAAGCGAAGTATCCCTGAAAATAGGTGAACCCTAACTCATCGCAGAATTCGAAGTCGTCGTGGGTCTCTACCTTCTCAGCGAGTAGCGTCACGTCGAAGCGCTGCAGCCGGCGGACATGCTCGTCGATTTGGCGCCGGTTTAGCTGCCGCACGTCGATTTTTACGATCTCGGCAAGACGAATCAATTCGTCTAAACGTGCGTCGTAGACAAAGTCGTCCAACGCAATCCGATATCCCTGCCGAGACAGCCAAGACAATTCGCGGACGAGGTCGTCGCTCGGTTCCGCGTCCTCCAGCAGTTCCAAGACCACTTGATCCTTGGGCAGGGCACGGCAATGTCCATCCAACACGAACGAATCATTCACATTGACGAATACCGGTTGCGATCCGGCGATTTGCTCGATGCCGATCTCGACGAACGTATTCAGCAGAACCTGCCCGGTGGCTTCGTTACCGTCTGAAAACGTGGCTTGGTTATCTTCGCTATTTCGGTACAGCAGTTCGTATCCGACGACCTCCAGCGCGCGATCAAAAATCGCCTGCCGGCCGACAAAGACGGCGTCGGAACTATCGGCGGCTATGTGATGTGCGGCTGTTCCCGTCATGATGTACGTTTTCTCGCTTCGACTAGCTGAAGAGTGACTTCAAGGTGTCCTGGATTTTCGAAACCATTTCGGCAGGCTGCTCGCCGTCGCAACAGACTTGGTTTCGCCCCGATTGCTTGGCCCGGTACAAGGCGTCATCGGCCAGCTTGATCAGTTGGTCTTCATCTTGCATTCCCGCGCGATACGTCGATACCCCAAGGCTTACCGTGATCGAATTGTCAAATTGCTTAAACGCGCCGCTGGTTTCTCTTTCCACGCTGGCTCGCAACCGCTCGGCGCCTCTGGCGGCGCCGGCCAGGTCGCTGTCGGGGCAGAGTACGATGAATTCCTCACCGCCATGCCGGCAGAGCACGTCGCTTTCGCGAGCCTCCGCTCCCAAAGTCGTGGCCACTTTTTTGAGCACCTCATCGCCGACGTCATGGCCGTAGGTATCGTTGACGCTCTTAAAACGGTCGATATCCAGCAGAATGCAGGAGAGTTCACCTCCATTGCGAGTTAGCCGCGCCCACTCCTGCTTGAGGCGCTGAATAAAGAATCGTCGGTTTGGCAGGCTGGTCAACGCATCGGTGAAGGCCGCCTCCTCCAGCTTGCGATTCGCCACAGCCAATTCGGCTGTCATCTTCCGAATCTGTTCGCGCTCCTGCTCGACTTCGCGTTGTAGCCCGATCATGCGAATCGCCGCCCGGATCCGTGCCTGTAGCGGCCGCGGCCGTAATGGTTTGACGAGATAATCGTCCGCTCCCGCCTCGAAGGCATCGACCAGCCGTTCTTCCTCGGCGTCGCTGGTCATGATGATCAAATACAGCTGCCGGCCGAACTTCGTCTGTCGCAAGGCCCGGCACAATTCAAAGCCGTCCATCTCCGGCATCATCCAGTCGGTGATCACGACGTCCGGATTGGTCTCCAACGCCAATCTCAATCCTTCGCGTCCGTCAGAAGCGGTGATCACCCGATGCCCCGCGTCAGCGATCAATTTCGATATCAACTTCTGCTGCAGAGAGTCGTCTTCGGCGACCAAGATATCCAGCGACTTCGGCTCGAAGGATACTGCTTCGTCCGACTCCGACGGACGATCATCGGATTCTGCCGGCGGTGAAGACTGAGACTCTTCCTCCTGCCGACGCTTCGAGCCTTCCAGCATTTCGCCGAAATCGGGGACCTCGCGTGTACTCACACTGAGAATCTCGCCCCATGATTGCCACTGCTCGATGACTTCCCCGCAAATGCCGGCAAGATCGGCGGGATCCATGCGCAGACGTTCATATCCTTCGATCAATTGTCGCAACAACTCATCGCGTTGGTCGTCCTCAGCAAGGCAAACCTCCGCCAAGCGATCAGCGACCTCGAGGACTCCGCACAACTTCGCCTCGCGGCTCTGATCCTCGCCCGTGTTTGCCCAATCACCTTCAAGCATCACCGCTTTCTGAAACGACTCCGGCAAACCCCAATCGGCCAGCATTGCGCCGGTCAATTCGTTGTGATCCGTTCCGAACGCCTGTTGTTCCTGGCGAGCCAACTCCTGTTCGGTGCCATGGTTCCATGACGACAGCACTTCCGCGTACTGCTCGGGGTACACGCTCGCCAAGGCCAATCGCCCGATCTGGCTCAACAATCCGCAGGCGAAGCCCTCTTCCTCAGGTGCCGCTCTCGTCGGTCGGCACAACGCTTTTGATCCGATTCCTAACAGCAACGACTTCGACCAAAATCTGTCGTAGTCAAACTCGCTGCAACATCCTTTTCGCGAACTGGACAACACCGAAAAACCGAGCGCCAACGTGCCGACCGTCCGCATGCCGAGCCGAACGACCGCTTCGGATATCGCAGCCACTGGCCGGCGAGCGCCGGCATGAGACGAATTCGCATATTTTAACGTCCGGCCCGCCAAGGTCGGGTCCGCCTGGATGGTTTGCGCGATCTGGCCTGCGGTTGATTTGTCGCACTGAGTCAGGCGCAAAATCTCCATCGCGACGCCCGTCGGCGAAGGCAGCAATCCCGTGGCCTTCAACTCATCAAAACGTTTTGCAACTGCGCTGTTCACAACATGAACTCCAGAGGAGATCAGGGAATTCTGGAATCAGGATTACGAGTTCGCCAAGGTGAGCGGCTTATGCCGATACGGCATTACGCGGGCGGGTTCAAACCCACGATTTCGCGGCCCGCATTGAAATCGCGGGACGAGGACGTTGGTGAAACAGGAAGGAGTGAGGTTCGGCGGGACTTTGTGGTTGGTTCCGTTGCGGTAAGGGTAGTTCACAATAGGAAGTCGTATCATCCCGAGACTTAGAACTGCCGCCGTTTCCGGCTCGCAGCCGTCGAGGAGGACCGATTAGGCCGTTCCTAGCGGTTCTCACGAGGTCCGTTCAATGCTTTGAAGGAGCTCAATCCCCCGACCCCTCAGAATCTCCGTCCCCCGTTACGACTCGGACTTAACCTGTTTTCTCTTGTCTGCTAGACTCCCCGACTTTTGCAAAGTACGGTTCGGCGGCGGATCCCCGCCGCGGCATTTCTCGATCCAGTCCACGGAGAACGAATTGATGAAGATTTCCACGACCGGCGTATTGGCGGCCGTATTAGGCATTTGCATCATTGGCCAGGGATGTTCCACAGCGCACCAGTCCGCGGAATCCGAATCCCAATCCGAGGAATTGAACTATGCGCCCGCTGTGAAAGATCGGCCGACGCATCGGGCGGACATCATCACCAATCGCGGCACCATCAAGCTTAAGCTCCACAGCGACAAAGTGCCGGAAACAGTCGACAATTTCATCAAGCTGTCACGAGACGGCTTCTACGACGGACTGACGTTTCACCGGGTTATCCCCAACTTCATGATTCAAGGCGGCTGTCCCAACGGAGACGGGACTGGGGGTCCGGACTACAAGTTCGCCGACGAATTTCACCCGGCATTGCGCCATAGCGGACCGGGCGTCCTGTCCATGGCCAATTCCGGCCCGAACACAAACGGTTCTCAGTTCTTCATTACCCATCGTGAGACGTCCCACTTAGACGGCAAGCACTCGGTCTTCGGGCAGGTGCTTTCGGGCCAGGACGTGGTCAACGCCATTCAAATCGGTGACGTGATCGAGAAGGTGGTCATTTACGATCCTGCGGAGTCGACACCATGACCGCCGGCGGTGTTTCGTCCGACAACACGGTCGGCGTCCAATCCGCACCATGCAAGACTGCCTCGACTCGCTTCGCCGGATCTTGATCCGATTCAACCTTGGCGGGCCGTGCAAAACTTGTCATCATGGGGCTGGACGACGTCAGCCGACGTTGCGGGAGACTCTTCCAGATGAGTGGTTCTTCGAGTTTAACGCTGACACGCTCCGGGGACGACTACGTCGTGATCCTGGAAGGCCGGGCGACAATGCAGGAAGGGCCCGCCTTCCACGCGTTCGTGTCGCAAACGTTGGACCATGTCGACGAGCCCACGCTGGTACTCTGCATCAACGGATGTGAGTACATGGACAGCACTTTTTTGGGCGGGCTGATTTCACTGCACAAGAAATACTCCACCCAACCCGCTCCGCGATTTATCGTCGCGGCCTCCGCCGATTCACGGGCGCGGCTCTTGGCCTCGTCACGATTGGATCTGATCCTCCATCTCGTCGAGGAAGCGCCCGAATCTTGCGGGACCTGCGTTCAACTTCCCACGCCGCCCGTTGAATCCCGGGAATTTACTCTGCATGCGATCAAATGCCATCGCCTGCTGGCGGAAGTCGGCGGACCTCAAGCGGCCGTCTTTCAGTTAGTCGCCGACCAGCTTGCGAAAGAACTCGAGCCTCCGCAGGTCGACGAGTAATCAGCTCCAGCGCAGAGCCGTACCGAATCACTGACGCGCCGGAATCACGTCGTATCTATTGTCCCGCCGAGCGCGAGCCGTGCGGCGAACCGGCGATCGGCACGCCCTCCGGCAAGGGCCGGGCCGAGACGATGAATCCGTTGTGGTGTGCCACTTCCTGCAGCTTACGAAACAGGCCGAAGCTGTCCGGATAGACCCAGAACGTCAATGCCGTATTGGTCCGGGCGCGCTTCAGCGCGTTTACAAAGTTCGAATCAGATTGCAGCGCCTCCTCGACCGTCTCGGCTTTGACCGCCGATGTGGCCATCAATTGCCAGGCGGAAACTACTACTCGAAACGTACCCGAACCGTACTGCAATTCCTCGACCACCGAGAGCGGTTTGCGCTCGACGAGATATCGCATGCGAAACCCGGAAATGGGTCCCACCGATCCGTGATGCGATCGGCTGCGGGCCAGCCAGGATTTGCGCCGCTGAATTCCGGATTTCAACTCTTCGATCAATTGCTTCAGAGGCACGACCGAAACGCGGTTGTCGGCCAGGCGGAAATGGAACTCCTCGCCGTCGACGACCTGACTGACCGGCGTCAGACGATGAGTGAGTTGCTTGACATTTTTCTGAGGTTTCCGCTGTGCCTCGATCTCGTCGGCCAGCAGCGCCATATGTTCCCGATCATCCTCGATCTTTTGTTTTTGCTCATTCAACTGTGCCTCAAGCACTGTCAGGCGCTGCAGCTCTGCTTTGGCGTGCTCTTTCGTAGCGGCTAATTCGTCACCCGTCTTCCGCTCCGCTTGGACTGTCTCAGCCAAGGTGGCGACGGCATCGTTCGCGTCCGCCTCAAACTTGCGTAGCTCTTGCTCCAACAGTGTGATCTCCGCCAGCAGTTGCGGCGACGGTTCGGGGGGCTTGGGCGGTCCGGGCTCGGGCTCCGGATCAGCTTCGGCAATCATCTCGATCGGTTCTGGTGGGAGCAGTTCCTCACTGGGGTCCAGCGACGCCGCACCGAGGACCACCTCCGGCAGTGCGGGCGGTTCGACCTCAACGGGTTCTGGTTCGGGAATTGGTGTCGCTTCCACGAGAGCGGGCGGTTCGGTCGGCTCCTGCGGCAACTGACTGACCCGGATGCCGGCAATCACGATCAAGATGATGAGGATGCCCACAATATTGGCAATGATATCCAGAAACGAGTCCGACCCCGTTTCCATCTCCGCTCTCTTCTTGCGGCGACTCATCGACTGACCTCCGCTTTTTTGCTCGTCGCTCCATCACGGGGGAGGTAGACCGCCTTCGTCGAGAGTCCGCCTTCGCGCAAGGGCCGTTCGATGACTTGATAGATGTGCTCGGCATCGCGGGCCACGCGGAACTTGACCGAAGGAACCCAATAGAATCCCTGCGGCGGCGTTCCCCACGATTTGGCATGCTCGTCGATGTCAACGACGACCGCACGGACGATCTGCTGGTCGGTTTCGCCGTGACCCAGCCCGATCGCCATGTCGAGCGTGCCGACTCGAATGCGATCCGACGTAATGACCACTGTCACGTTGCGTTCGATGCCGATTCCCGTCCGGTGCGACAATCCCCATCCGCGCTTCGCCAGATTTTTGCGGCGAACCGATTTCGTTTGATCTTGATTCAACGTCAGCGACGGCAGAGGAGGCTGTCCCGCGGGATTAGCGAGCGGATTCATCGCCGAGCTGCCGGGAGGATTGATATTCAACGGAACATGAGACGGCGGGCGGACGTTGGGGATGTCGCCGCGCGCCCTTGCCGAGTTTAGATCGCGCGCCATTCGCGGCGGCAGACTCCGCGCTCCCAGCTCCTTGCGGAGTTCCGAGTCCGGGACGCGCTGCAGCTTGTAAGCTTGCATCTGCTGATCTTCGGGCGACGCCGGTTCGCCAACGTCTGTCGCTTGAGTCCCGGGATCCGCCCCGCTGCTTTGATTCCCGACGATTTCACTGTCGACTCTTACGCCGTCAGGGCTGCCGGGAGGGTCGAGATTGGGCGACGTCGTCGTAGACCGGCGGCCTTTGGGCAAACCTCGCTCCGACGTCGGCGCATCGGCAGCAAATCGGTCGTTTTCACCCGACGGCGAGTCGGGCGATGGATCGGTGCCCATGGGATCAGCTCCGGCGTGCGGTTCAGATCCCGGAACAGGATCATACCCGGGAACCGGATCGTAGTTTCTCGGCAGACGGCGCGGGAGTTGACCGTACCCGTTGGTGGCGTCGCGGGTCGTACTCCGCGACTCGGTTCTGCCCGTAAGACCTGATCGCGACGAATCGCGGGTCGTCGGCGCCGGCGAGAAGCCGCCATAAACGCGCTGGGGATTCGCGCCTCCTTCTCCGCCGCTGCCGCGCTTCGCTAACGGTCCCCGACGCTGTTTAGCGAGTTTCTTGCGGTGCCGACGATTCTTGGCGGCGAATCGCGAGGCATTCGACATTTGGCTGGAGAATGGGAGATCCTCATCCGCCAATTCGTCCGCGTCGGGGAATTCGGAGAGACCTCCCAACGTTTCTTGAATTGCCAGTTTACGCACCACATCCCGACGCGACTTGAGCACTTCGGCGACCGCCCGCTGCAAATGCTGTTTGGCGTTTGGATCGGCCTGTGGAACGTGCCAGGAAAAATCGTCCTCGACCAGTTCGTATCCGTAGGGCTGCTTCCACTTATTGAGAAACTTCCGCGCCAAGTAGTACGCGATGCTTCCCTCGGGACGGACGACTAACAACACATACGGCTCTCCCTCCGAGTCACCGACCGCTGTTCCCACTTGGCGTCTCCAATAGCCGTCGAGCGCCCGCACACCGGCAAGGATCGGATTGTAGTCTTCGGTGAACCCCTCCAATTGATTGGGGCCGAGAAATACGTCCTCCGGCAAGAAACGAATTCCCTTTTCCGTGCACTCCAGAAAGAGCGGCCGTCGAGTCGTGCCCCGCCGGCCGTCGTAGGGGACAAACGCAAATTCGTTCGGAACCGTCGCACGACGGCGTTCCAACTCAACCAGCCGATCTTCGGATTTCCGTATCTGCAGTAGCAGCTTTTGCCGAACGGCCTGTTGCGCCTGCTCGTCCTCGGCAGTCCGGGCGACGTCCCGCTGCATCTCCTTCAGTGCTTGCTGGTGTTCCTCGAGCTTGCGGCGGGCGTCCGCCAAATTGCGTTCCGCTTCCTGCAACTCTGCCAATTGCTCGTTGCGTTTCTGGCGGCGCCGCTCGCGCTCCCGTTTCAGCCGCGCAACCGTCTGCCGCAACTCATCGTTCGGGTCGGGGGGCGGCGGCACGACTGTTTTCGGCTCCGGCGGATCAACCGGTTCGGGGATTCGGCTCACAAATTCTGGTGCCGCGACCAACGCGTCCGGGAGCGGCGCTTCGTAAGCAGGAACGTCCTCAAACCGTTCGGGTTCGACCGGCGGCTCCGCGGCAGGCAGTTCCGGAGGCGGTTCGACGACCGCCGTCTGCCGCACACTCTCATCCCCAATCATCCGCGTAGTCACGATCAGCAAGAAGATCAGCGCCCCCATCGCGCAGACGAGCACCGCCAGGAACGGAAACAGCGAGACGGACAAATTGTTGCGCGTCTGACGGCGGCTCATACTGAGTTCTTTGAAGTGGGAACGTACAGAGTTGGCCCATGACGAAACTGAAAACCAAGAATCACGCCGCCTTGGTCCGCACCGTCAGCAAATGCACCGCGGCGCTCAGATTGTGCAGAGTTTCGTCGAACGCCTCGACCGACCGCACCGCCTGAAGATTCTCCGCCAAGCTCTGCTGCAGCCGCGTCAGGTTCGATTCCTGCTCCACGATCTGCGACAGCAATTCGCCCTGATGTCGCAATTGGTCCAGGTGCGCGGTCATAACTCCCGAAGCGGTTCCGATTTCGTTCTTCCACTGTTCGGTGCCGCCGGCGATCGTGTTCGTGATCTGTTCGGTTTGCAGACGCAAGTCCTCACGGACGGTGGCAATTTCGTCGAACAGCATTTTGCGCTGCTGTTCCATCAGTTCCTGCGACGCGAGTTGCTGCTCGGCGCCTGCCTGCCGTTGTGCGGACAGCATTTCCGCGATCTGCTGCGCGACTGTGCGGTAGCCTTCCTGAATTTCACGGCGAGCGGCCGCCAATTGGCCGGCGTGCTCACTCAGCGTAGCTTCGGTTCCCTCATTGAGCGATTGTGCCAGTGAGGCCTGTTGCGACTGCAACGTCTCCGCCCAACGAGATCGCAACTGTTCCAGGTTCGTCCGCCAGAGATCGGTCTGTTGTGCAACTAAAGTCTCGGACTGCTGCAGCAAATGGTCGGCCGCCTGATGCTGCGCCTTGAGCAACGGATTTGTGTCCCGCTCATCGACCGCGAACCATGCACCGATTTTGTTGAATGTGAGGTCATCAACCTCGTGCAAAATGTTCTGTTCGGTCTTTTCGATCCACTGCGACATGAAGACCAACACCAAGGTCAACCCCAAGGCCAGCGCCGTCGTGTCGAAGGCGATGCCCAGTCCGCCCGTCACTTCGGGAATCGAATCGCTCAGCTTCTGGGGATCGACGTTGGCGATCGCAATGGCAATTCCCATCACCGTTCCCAAAAAGCCAACCATGGGGACCGCCCAACTAATCGTGCGGACGGAACTGTAGCTGTTGTGTAGCTGCTCGCTGCCGATGTCGGACAGATACTGCTGATGTTCATAAAGCTTGCCAGTCGACTGCATTCCGCGCACGTACTGGCAAATGTCGATGACCCGTCGAACGACCAATGTACGCTGCAATCGCGCCGGCATTTCGCGAACTTGCGTCAGAATTCGCGTCGACTTTTCCGTCACGTCGCTAATGCCGTCGAATTTCTCCGACAGCAGACCCAATTTCAGCACTCGTTTCTGCGTGCCGAAACCGAGCGCCTTGATTCCCAAGATGGCGATCCCCAGGAAAAAGAGCGCCGTCTCAAAATACGCCAACGGATGGCCCATGCAATACCGCTCCAACAACTCCCGGTGTACCGGAAGCTGCGGAATTGCCGCGTAGAACCCGGCGGTGAGCGCCGCGCCCCACAACACCGGAGAGGCGATCGCGGCGTCAAGCCATCCCCGTTTTTTCAAGGTCAATTGGTCCGGTGTTCCGCTGTCGTGAGCTTCTGTCGCCATGGCGGAGAGGATCTTCTCAAAAGGGAGATGTGATGGAGAGACGAGTTGAGCTGCGCAAACGGTCCGGGCGCGCAATCGTTACCATCGTTATCATCGGCCCAAATTAACAATGCGGTTGATGCAAAACCGGATGAGATGGGAATCGACAAGATTCGAGATATGACGCTCAGCGAACGATGCGCTATGTCGCGGGGCGCTCCTGTCGATCTCAATGATTACTGACCGTCCGATTCGACCTCGAACTTTGCCGCGATCTCCGCCGGAATGGCGATCGATTTCAGCGGCTCGCCGTGCGCAATCACGCAACAGGCGGTCTTCAGCATCCCGCGGGCCAGACGTGTCTCGCCGCGATAAAACTCAACGTCGTACGTCAGCGACTTGACCCCCTTGCGGGAGACGCTCAGCCGGATTTCGATCTCTTCCTCGAAATAGGCCGGGGCCTCGAATGCGCAATTGGCGCGGACCCGCGGCCAGCCGATCACCGTGCCGTCCGGTCTCGTCATCGAGACGCTCAGGTCGAGCGACCGCAGGTACTCATGCTCCGCTTCTTCCATGTAGCGGTAGAAATTCGAAAAATGGACGATCCCCGCCATGTCGGTTTCGTGAAATTGAACGCGGCGGGTTGTGGTGAACATCAAGCGGTTCCTCGTTGAAAATCCTCTGAAAGCGTCGGCGCGGCCGTCCCAAATCGGGATCAGCGCAACCGCCAGACCTTATTGTAGAGAGAAAACCGCTGCAGGCGAACGGTTCAACTCCAGAGCGCCGGCTGTGCGGTTCCAGCGGAGGCCGGCAGCGGGCGGTTCAACTGGTCGCGCAGCATGAACTCTGCCGGCACGCCCAATAAATGCAGCAGCGTTTGCGCGAAGTCCTCTGGCGGAATCGGATCCCGGGTCGGGTAGGCGCCGATCTTGTCCGTGGCTCCGTGAA
>JANQPT010000017.1 GCA_028285345.1 Planctomycetales bacterium | reverse complement strand
CTGCGTGAATTTCTGTGGACTTTTCGGATGCGAGTAGGGTGCGACGAACCGCTGCGAAATCCGCATCGAAAGCGAAGCCACTTCAAGCAACACGTTGGTGCGATTGTTATTTTTCATAAACGATTGATTTAGCGCGAACTCAATCAGAGTTCAAGAGGTGTTTTCAACAAAGCAAAGTTGGATCAAAAGTGATCGGGCACGCGGCGGCAATACCGCGACCTAGAGACGTTTTGCTGCCCGCTGCGGGATGACTGTTGATGACCGCGCTGCCCAAAAGTACTGACCAACGAAAACTGAGCGACGAACCGAGGTTCGCGTGAAGACCGCTTCGTGGAGCCGCCAGGAGAGACGATCGTTGCGAGCATCAAAGGTGAATTCAAATCGGGAGGTTTTCAGGCTGCAGTCGGTCGAATACCGCAAGCTCCAGACGAGAAGCAACCCTAGAATTTAAGCGGTGCGTTCGTACCATTGAATCAGTCTTCCCAGCAGTTCGCTGCGGACGATCTGGTCGAGTTCGATGGTACTGTTCTCGGGTATCGAATCAAGGCATGGACCATGGCTCGGGGTCACAGCCTTCCAATGTTACCGCGGGCAAAATGTCGCGCCGGCTGTTAACCAATCAGAATCAGTTCGCAAACCGTGTCTTCTGTCTGAACCGACGACGAGGATGCGAACTTTCGTAACCCGATACGGTGACTTAGATTCAGGAACCACGCACAAAGAAAATGGTTACGAAGAGGGTTGGCTTCGGGGAGCTTATTCGGTTTTCGGGATTCCGTCCGACTGACGAGTTAACGCAGAACGCTGCAGGCTTCCGCTCTCGGAGCCGAGATTCAGTTGAATTGCCGAAGTGAAAAGCGCAAGCTTCGATCCCGGCACTTTCTAGACCAAGCAAATTGCCGAATTCGACTCGGGCGCCACGATGTTGAGGTATCATCTTGTGTTGCTCAAACCGGAGTTTGGCAACGAGGATATTTAACCGATCAGTCCGCCGGAGCGGGTGGCAGCTGCAATTTCTCGGTCGGGGCCGGTTGTGTCGCGAACGTGGCGATGTATTCTCGCAGCAGGCGGTGCGTTTGCTGAAACTCGCTCTTTTCGGCCAACGCGCGGTATTGCGGATTCTTGGCGATCTTGTCGAATCGCGCGAGCAAGACTTCCAGGCGTTGGACTGGGGGATGTGCGCCCTGTGTAAAGACCTCAGCCGGGAACGCCAAATAGGCCTGCCAATCGCCGGGTAGAATTCGTGAGAGTTTGACCTCCGCGGCGACAAGTTCCTGCCGCTTGATGTTGCGGGGATTGCGGGCCGGAATTGGAATCGGCGCGGGCAAAGTGTTCCCCGGTTGCGGGAAGTTTGGTCCGGGATTCCGTGCCGGAATTGGCGTTCCAGCCGGTGCCGGATTGGCTGCGGCCAGGGCGCCGGAGTACTCATTCACTTTGTTAATCAGTGCGACCGCCGAAGGCGGCAGCGGGGCGGGCTTGCCGTCGGGACCGGCGCGGTAATACATCCCGTCGGCGCGCGGATCGATGCGAATCGCTGAGCCATCCAATGAAACGCCGGCGAACAAACCGCGGCTGCGGGCATACGACAGAATCTCGGCACTCAGCCGCTCATCGGTCGCCGCCGCCAATTGCCGACCCACCGGTCCGGCCGCGGCCGCCGCGTCAGCACCGATGGTGAATTTGCCGCTGAGCAGCCCTTGGACACTCTTGCGGGTCATGAATAGCAGCACCACGTCGGTCGACTGCACGCCCGCTTGAAAGCCGACGCTCCCGCCGGTCATCTGCACAAAACGGGGCGCATCCCAGCCCCCGGCCGCATTGCGAATCAGGGCCACGCCGTGGCCGTGCCGGGCGCCGATCACAAACCCGCCCTTAATCATGTTGGGAATAATCACCACCGCATCCGCTTTGGACAGCAGCCCCTGCGGGATCTTCTTGCCGGGCGTCCGCATGACTTCGTCCATGACGGCGGCCGCGTTGTTGACGGTATTGATCTCGCGGGTTTGGGCATGAAGGGAATTGTGAAACGCGATCACCGTCAGGGCGGCAACGGCGGCGGAAATCAGCCGGCGGGGTTTTGACATAGCAGAGATTCCATTCTGTGCGGGGAAGTTTGCGGCAGGTTTCAAGACCCTCCAAAGGGTCTCAGTCATCGGCGAACCGGCCGCTGCGCTGGGGGCGAGAATTGTAGCGATCTCGCCAATTTGATCAATGGGAACTCTGCCGAGCGACCTGCGCCGGGTGCATTCCCTGGTTTGCGGCTGGCATGAAACGTACATCGTCAAGGCAAGGGTGGCCCTGCCTGCAAGAGGCCGCAGTTTCAGCGTCAACACGTTCCGCGGTTGGGCTAGACAGGGAACGGTGAAATTGCCGCCTCGTGTGCCTGCGGCACCCCGATTGCGTTGCAATCGCGGCCACCCGGGAGAGTCTTCGTTGTCGCGTAAATTCCGAGGAATGCACCCGATTGGGCCGCGCATGCACATGCCGATGCTGTGCTCATTGGTTGATCGCATGTTAGAATAGACGCCCAGTCAACCCGATAATTCCGAATCTCAACTGTTACACCATTCTCCAAGATGGCTGACAGCAACGACTTCAACGCCGAGACCGTTCAACAATTGGCCGCAGTGTATGGCACGTTGCCGATTGCTTCAGACGAGTTTCCTGCGGTCGCTGAATTGCTCCGTGCGCTCGTTGCCGACTTGCAGGCATTACGGCGCATGAATGTCGGAGGCGCGGAGCCGGCAAGCCTCGACTCTCCTGCGGAACCTAGCGGATGATGCAGAGCCAGCCCAACGTGATCGAGATTGCGACAGCTGTGCGGCAGCGGCGCGTCCTGGCCCGTGAAGTGATCGACGAAGCGTTGTCGAGGATTACGCGGTTTCAGGAGGAGTTCAACGTCTTCACGGCGATCCTGCCGGAAATTGCCCGGCAGCAGGCCAAAGACGTCGACGCCCGTGTGCTCAAGGGCGACGATCTGCCGCTGGCCGGCGTTCCCTACGCGGTCAAGGACCTATTTGACGTAAAGGGCGTCGTCACGTCGCGCGGGTCCCACGCGTTTCGGCAGCAGACAGCCGAATCGGACGCCGCCGTTATCGACCGGTTGACTGATGCCGGGGCGATTCTGCTGGGCAAGTCAAACCTCAACGAGTGCGGGATGGGCTTCACCGGTGAGAATCCCACCTTCGGCAATTGTCCCAATCCGTGGAATCCTGAGCGAATCTCCGGCGGATCCAGCAGTGGTTCTGCCGTGGCGGTTTCGCTGGGGATTTGCGGCTTCACGCTCGGCTCCGACACCGGCGGGTCGATTCGCATGCCCGCAGCACTCTGCTCGCTGGTGGGACTGAAGCCGACCTACGGGCGCGTGAGCCGTGCCGGAACGGCGCCAGTCTCCTGGACGCTGGATCATGTCGGCCCGCTGACTCGCACGGCCGAAGAGGCCGCCGTCGTCCTCCACGTGATCGCGGGCGCCGATTCGCGGGATGAAGCCACGACCAAAAGACCCGCCCCGGATTATACCCGTGACTTGCCGAAACAAATCCGCGGGCTGCGGGTTGGGATTCCACAAGACTGGTTTTTTGAATCGTTGCACCCGGATGTCGCGGAAGCGGTCACGGTCGCCGTCGACCGCTTGGCGGCGTTGGGCGCGCGGCGCATCGAAGTCACATTGCCGCTGATGCGCGAGGTTCTCGGCGCGCACCGGGCGATCTCTTATTCCGAATCATCCTCCGCGTACGCATCGGACCTGAGCGACCGCGGCGGCGAGTTCTCGCCCGCAGTTCGCACATCTCTGCAGACCGGGCAATTCATTCCCGCTGTCGACTATCTCAAAGCCCAGCGGCTGCGGCGGATTGTACGACGGGATTGGACGAGAGTCTTTGAGCGGTTCGATTGCCTCCTCACGCCGACTGTCGCGACTCCCGCGACCAAATTCGGCGAATCGGCCGTCCAATTGCCGAAAGGAGCGACAACGATACTCAATGCCTATTTGGACTTGACGTTGCCGTTTAATCTGAGCGGTCAGCCGGCACTCTCGGTCCCCTGTGGATTCTCCGCCGACAATCTGCCGATCGGCATGCAACTTGTCGGCGCGCCCTTCGCCGAAGGCATGTTGCTCCGCATCGCGCATCAGTACCAGCAAGACACGGACTGGCATCACCGCACCCCGCCGGTGGGATGACCGTTTGCGTCGTGCCGCCCGCTCCGCACCGCCGCAGTTGAACCTATAACCCGGGGCTGCTCTGTTTGATGCCGCCGTCCGCAAAAATCGTGGTCGCCGTCACGTAGCTGGCACCCTCGCCGGCGAGAAAACCAACTACGCTGGCGATCTCTTCGGGTTGGGCCATACGTCCGAGCGGGATGGCCGCGTCCAGTTTTTTCATTAACTCAGGATCGTTCATCGTCGACAGATTGATCGGCGTCGCGACCGCACCGGGACCGACGCCGGCGACACAGATGTTGTGCGGGGCAAGTTCCACGCCGGCGGTTCGCGTGAGCATCCGCATCCCCCCCTTGGCAAGGCAGTACGCCGTGTTGCCGGGCATCGGCCAATCTTCGTGGACCGAAGTGATGTTGATGATCCGGCCGCCCTCGCCCTGCTTGATCATTTGCTTCGCGGCCAGTTGCGTTCCGAAGAACGCACTTTTCAGATTGATTTCCAAGACCTTTTCGTATTGCTCCTCGGTGGTGTCCAGCACCGACGTACGGGTTTCGATTCCGGCGTTGTTGACCATGATATCCAGGCGTCCGAACTGGTCCACCGCGGCGGCGACAAGTTTTTCTAAGTCAGTGACCTTGCTCACGTCGGCTTCAACACCAATCGACTGATCGCCCAGCGCGGCGACCTTCTTCTCCAACTCTTCGGTCGCTTCGGGGTGCGAGATGTAGTCGATGACGATGTTCGCTCCCAGCCGCGCCAGTTCCAACACAATTGCCATACCGATGCCGCTATTGCCGCCGGTGACGATGGCGACTTTGCCGTTCAAGCTCATACAAATTGCTCCTTGGTTGGTTCACGTCGTTTGTGGTTTCAATTACGCGGCGGCAATCTCATTTACAGCCGCTCCAGCAGATGATCACCGACCCGCAGGGCGTTGGCCATCGCCGTCAGTGCGGGATTGACCGCTCCGATACTCGGAAAGAAGCTGGTGTCGACGACGTACAGATTGTCGAGTTCGTGCGCTTTGCAATTGGTGTCGAGCACCGAACTATGCGGATCGCGGCCGAAGCGGCACGTACCGGCTTGGTGGGCCACCCCGCCGACGTCGATTTCGTTTTTCATGTACAAGTTGCGCGGGATCAAATGATCGTGCATGTCGAGATGGTTCAGCAGCGACTTGAGCTTGTTGTACAGCATCTGTGCCGAATGTTCATTTGTCCGCGTGTAATTGAGCGTGATGTTCCCGTTCGTATCGACCGTGATGCGGTTATCGGCGCGCGGCAGATCCTCGGTCGATAGCCAAAAGTCGACGGAGTGTTTGGCAATCAACTCCAGCGACCATTGCGGGGCGAGTGCGGTCTCGATCGGCTTCTCGCCGCGGAACATCGGAGCCTGCGACTTGCCGACCATTTGAATGTTGCCCAGCGGAAATTCGTAACCCTCCATGCCGAAGTAGAAGTCGTTCAGGCCGAGCGTCTTTTGATAGACCGTCGGATTGGGTTCCTTGGAGAGCGCCAAGACTGCCTGGCTGTTGTGGAACATGTAGTTACGGCCGACCTGGTCCGAGCCGTTGGCGAGACCTCGGGGGTGTTTGTCATTGGCCGACATCAATAGCAGCTTTGCCGAATTCGCCGCCCCGCAGGAGACGACGACGATCCCCCCTTGGTAGGTATCCTGCCGGCCGTCATGATTGACAACCACTCCCGTCACGGCGGTGCCGGCGGGGTTGGTTTCCAGCTTGATTGCTTGAGCATTTGTGAGCAGCGTGACGTTGGGATGCTCCAGTGCCGGGCGAACTCCCAAGACTTCGGCGTCGCTCTTGGCGTGTACGAGGCAGGGAAACCCGTCGCAGTCGATACAGCGGACGCAGCGGCTGTAGGGCATTCGCATCTCGTCGAGCATGATGCCGCAGGGCGAATGAAATGGCCGGTGGCCGGCTTTCTGCAGATCCTCGGCCAGTTTCGCAATCCGAGGCTCGTGCGAGACGGGCGGATGCGGATAGGGCGCGCTGGCGGGCGGTTCTGTCGGATCTTCGCCGCGCGCGCCATGGACGTGATATATTTGCTCGGCCTGCGTGTAGTACGGCTCCAATTCGTCGTACGAAATCGGCCAGGCGGGCGAGAGTCCGTCCTGATGCGGCAATTCGCCGAAGTCTTCCGCCCGCAAGCGGTACAATGCGGCGCCGTACATTTTCGTCGCGCCGCCGACGAAATAATGCACGCCGGGCTGAAACGGTTTGCCCTGTTTGTCGTGCCAGATGTCGGGGGAGACGTAGCGATTGTTGACGAACACCTCTTCAGTGATCCAGTTTTCCGGCTCGCGCTTCAGCCAATCGCCGCGTTCCAACAACAGAATCCGCTTGCCGGAGGGCGCCAGATGTCGGACCAATGTACCGCCGCCGGCGCCTGTGCCGATAATGATCACATCGTACGCGTCCTCCATCAGTTCGCTCCTCATTCAATGTTCGTCCCGGCCGCTTACCAACACGACCGCCGACCGTGCCTGGCAGGTAAAATGTTGTGGCTCTCCGCTAAGCTCGTCCGGCGGGTCCGAAAAGTCGTTTGGAGATTCCCGGTACGTGTCGACGACTCGCATCCACTGATGCCCAACGTCGGTGGTGGGCAGTTCAAACTCGAGCGGCTCCCAGAAAGCATTCAGCATGACGTAAAGATGCTCAGCACACGTCTCGTGTTTCAGTTCATAAGCCAGCGCGTGCGAGTTGTCACCCCAATCGGGTTGACCCAGCTTCACACCATGCCAGGTAATGGCGGTATTCTTGGGTTCCCCCCAATATGACCGGTCGCGGAACACGGTGGTGTGCTGATGAAATCGCAGCAACCCGCGCACAAACCGGCGAATGTCGTCATGCCGCCGCACGTCCTCCCAGTCAAACCACGTGACGGGATTGTCCTGGCAATAGGAGTTGTTGTTGCCCTGTTGAGTGCGCCGCACCTCATCTCCCATCAGCAGCATCGGCCGGCCTTCGGACATCAGCAGAATTGTGAGTAGATTCTTGATTTGCCGACGGCGAAGTTGTTCGACGCCTTCATCGGCGGTGGGGCCTTCGACTCCGCAGTTCCAACTGTAGTTGTCGTTACTCCCGTCTCGATTCTGCTCCTGATTGGCTTCGTTGTGCTTTTCGTTGTAACTCACTAGGTCGTTCAGCGTGAAGCCGTCATGAGCGGTGATGAAATTCACGCTGCGGCTGGCGATACGGCCCGGGTCCTGAAATAGATTCTCGCTGGCCACGAGATTGTCCGCCAGCCGGCCAACCGAACCGGCTTCTCCGCGCACAAACCGCCGCGCATGGTCGCGGAAGTTGCCATTCCAGACCGCCCAGCGGTCTTCGCCGAAATGAGCCAGCTGATACAGCCCGGCGGCATCCCACGCTTCCGCAATGATCTTCGTCCCGGCCAGCACCGGATCGATCTCAATGTCGAGCAAAATCGGCGGCCGCGCCAGTGGCTGACCATCCTCGCCGCGAGACAGACTCGCCGCCAAATCGAACCGGAACCCGTCGACGTGCATGTGCTCGACCCAGTACCGCAGACAATCGAGAATCATCCGCCGGACGATCGGAGCGTTGCCGCTAATGGTATTTCCGCAGCCCGTGTCGTCGACGTAGTTGGCCCGATTCGCCGCGTCCAAAATGTAGTACGTCGGATTGTCGAGGCCCCGCATCGACAGAGTCGGGCCGGTCGCGTCCCCTTCAGCCGTGTGATTGAACACGACGTCAAGAATCACTTCGATCCCGGCGCGATGCAGCGCTTTGACAAGATCGCGAAACTCGGTCACCGGCCCCAGCGGCGCGGGATCAGAACTATAAGCGGCGTGCGGGGCAAACCAGGCGATCGGCTGATATCCCCAGTAGTTAATGCCGTTGGGGGCCGCATGAGCGTCAAATTGCTGAACCGGCATCAGCTCGACGGTTTTGATTCCCAAGTCGACGAGATAGGGAATCTTTTCAAGCAGTCCCGCATAGGTTCCGCGCTTGGCGGGCGCGACCCCCGAATTGGGATTCTTCGTAAACCCCGCCACGTGCATTTCATAGATCACAGCATCAATGAATTGCCGTTTAAGCGGAACGTCGCCCTCCCATTCATACGCCATCGGATCGACAACAACGCTCTTGATCGCCGAAGCCGTATTGTCGCCCGCCGCCGCCGCCAGCGCGCGATCGTACCGCTGTGTATTGGCGGTCGCGAGCGCATACGGGTCGATCAGCAGTTTCTCCCCGTCAAACCGCAGGCCCTTCGCGGGATTGTGCGGACCGGCGACCCGATAGCCGTACAGTTGACCATGTCCGACATTCTTGACGAACACGTGCCAATAGTGGTGTGTGCGGTTTTCGCGCGGATCAAGTTGAATCGTATATGCCGGGCGCGCGTCTTCAGCCCGGTCGAACAGCAAGAGTTCGATGACCGTCGCATATCTCGAATAGAGACAGAAATTAACGCCGCCGTCGAGAACCGTTGCACCGATCGGGTGTGAGCGGCCGGCCTCCGTATTAACCGCGCTCATGTTGTTTCCAATACTCGTAGAGCAGCGAAACGACCAGCGCCGTCCAGCCGGTCTGGTGGCTCGCGCCGACCCCGGCCCCTGTGTCGCCGTGGAAGTACTCGGAAAAAATGATGTAGTCCCGCCAGTGCGGATCGGTCTGAAAGTAGTCGTTGTCGCCGTAGACCGCGCGGCGGTCGTCTCGCTCCGCGTCGCGGCGAAAAATGCTCGTCAGCCGTTGTGCCAATTCCCCCGCCACCTCTTCCAACGTCATCCATTGGCCGGAGCCGGTGGGGCACTCGACCTTGAAGCTCTCGCCGTAGTACCGCGAAAACTCGTGCAGTGAGCGGACGATTGTGTAGTTGACCGGAAACCAGATCGGTCCCCGCCAGTTCGAATTCCCTCCAAACAGCCGGCTGTCGGATTCCGCCGGAGTGTACTTGACCTCGAATCGCTGACCGCCGGCATCAAATTCATACGGCTGCTCCAAGTGATAGCGGGAGACTGAGCGGATGCCGTAATCGGAGAGAAACTCCTCTGGATCGAGCATCCGCCGCAGCAGGGCGGTGAGGCGATCGGTCGACAGAATCGCCAGGATGTGTGAGCCGTTTTCGCTCGGTTCCTTGACCGGGGCCACGTGCTTGAGCAGATTCGGACGATTGTCCAGAAACCATCGCGCCCAGAGCTGAAAATTGTCGAGTCCGTCTTCCCGCTCCGAAGAGGCCACAAATACGGCAAACAGCGGCACCAAGCCGACCATCGAGTGAATGCGGAGCGGAATTGTCTCGCCGGACGGAAGCAAAATCACGTCATAGAAGAATTCATCCTGTTCGTCCCACAGGTCAATTCCGGCGCCGTCCATGTTGGTCATGGCGTGCGCGATGTAGAGAAAGTGCTCGAAGTACTTAATCGCCATGTTCTGATAGAACGGCTCTTCGGTTGCGAGTTCGGCCGAGATGTTGAGCATCGTGGCGCAATACAGGGCCATCCAGCTCGTGCCGTCGCTCTGTTCCAATTGGCCTCCGTCGGGGAGCGGCTTGTCGCGGTCGAAGCAGCCGATGTTGTCCATACCCAAGAAACCGCCGCCGAACACGTCGCGACCGGCGTTGTCCTTGCGATTGACCCAATAGCCGAAATTCAGCATGCCGTTGAGAAACATCTGCTTCAGGAAATCGGTATCGCCGCTGCCCGTTTTCTCCAACTCGATTTGATAGACCCGCCACGCGGCCCAGCAGAGCACGGGAGGATTGACGTCGTCAAAGTTCCACTCATAAGCGGGATATTGGCCGTTCGCGTGCTGATACCATTCATAACCCATCATCAGCAATTGCTGCTTGGCGAACGACGGATCAATGTGCGAAATCGCAATGCAATGAAATGCCAAATCCCACGACGCGTACCAGGGATACTCCCATGTATCGGGCATCAGGATCACGTCGGCGTTGTGCAATTCCTTCCACGTGTGGTTGCGCCCCTTCCAGCGCGATTCCGGAGGCGTGGGCTGCGTGGGATCCCCCTTCAGCCAGCGGTACACGTCGTAGTGGTAGTACTGTTTTGACCACAGCAGACCGGCGAACGCCTGCCGGGCCACCAGTTGGGCGTCGTCGCAGAGTGTCGGCGGACGCAACGTCTCGTAGAACGCGTCCGCTTCCTCAATGCGTGCGGAGAAGATCGCGTCGAAGTCCTTGAACGGACTTTCGCTCAACTCAGGGGCGAAGCGAACCTCAACACGAAACTCACCTCCGGGCGGCACGACGGCCTGCGCATGCGCGGCCATCTTGCTGCCGCGTTCGCGGTTGACTGCCGCGGTTTTGCCCGAGACGACCGCGTCGTGAATCCCGTCTTTTACATACCGTGAGCGATTCTGGGCATTGTCGACGCGGCTGAAGTTGGTTTCGTTTTCGGTGAACAGCAATTCGACCGGCCGGCCGTCGGAAGCGCGGACCTGCCAAGCGCGGTTACCGAGCCGGAGGAGAGACGTGGTGGCGGCGCCGGGTGCCACTTGCTGAATGGACGGCTTGGGTTGATCCGGCTCCCAACTCCAAGTGTTGCGGTACCACAGATGCGGCAACAGATGAATCGGCGCCTCTTCCGCTCCCCGATTCACGGCGGTAATCCGGCAGAGAATCTCCTCCGGGGCCGCTTTGGCGTATTCGATGAACACGTCGAAATAGCGGTTGGCCAGAAAATCGTCTTTCAGCGCGTCGAAGAGCTCGTATTCCGGCTGTGATTGATCGCGGCTGCCATTGACCTCCAGCAACTCCTCGTAGGGATACTCGACCTGCGGGTACTTGTAGAGCATCTTCATGTAGGAGTGCGTCGGCGTGCCGTCGAGAAAGAAATAGTATTCCTTGACGTCCTCGCCGTGATTCCCCTGCAGATTACTCAACCCGAACATTCGCTCCTTGAGGATCGGATCCTTCTCATTCCACAACGCAACCGCCAGACAGAGGCGTTGCTTCTCGTCACAGAATCCGCCGATGCCGTCTTCGTTCCAGCGGTAGACGCGGCTGCGGGCGTGGTCGTGCGGAAAGTAATTCCAGGCGTCGCCATCGGCGCTATAATCCTCGCGCACCGTACCCCAAGCTCGGTCGCTCAAGTACGGCCCCCACCGCTTCCAATTGGCTTGTCCCGAATCGTGTTGCGCCAAGCGGTCCTGTTCCGAAGTCTGAGCCATTGTATCGCCGCACAGAACGAGATGATTTGAGGATGGTCCGCCGCGCTATTGGCCGACCGTTGACGACATCCGCAAAGTGTACCGATGCGGCGTTCAAGTTTCATTGCGACGCTTAAGAAATTCGAGAACGAGGATCGGGTTGCAGATTCGGCGGTGACCGCCATAGGGGCGCGTCGGGTTTTCCACTTGACCTTTCGCGTGTGAAGCGACCAGAATTCAGGAGAAACACCCCGAGCCGCGATGCCTCCACTACTGACGGTGAGATTCGTCGATGATTCAACTGATGACCTGTCCAATTTGCAAGAAAACTGTTTCCGCCGAGGATGCCGAGAAATCGAAAGTGCTGCCGTTTTGTAGCGAACGCTGCCGGCAGATCGATTTCTTTCGCTGGGCTGACGGCCGCTACGCGATTGAAGAGCCGTTGGAGAATCGCCCGGACCTTTTGGAACGACTCGCCGAAGAGGGTGAAGATTTCGACGAGTTGGGCGACTGAGCAATCATGGCGAAATGTGATGAAGGCTACATTTGCCAAGTGTGCGGAGAGCCGGTGACTGATATACGCAGTAGCGATCTGTATCTCCGCTATATCATCGGCCGCGTTCCGCTGCAGGCGCTACATCATGAGCCGGAAGTGCACCTGCAGTGCAATCCCGCGTTGGCGCAGTTCATCGTGGACGACAATTTCCCGGCAGTGACGGTCAATGACGATTTCTCAAAATCCCAGATGGACGACGCGTCGCGGCTGCGGGAGGAGGAACTCGTCACCCGCGGCTGGCGCCGCTTGCAGCAAGTCCGCGAATTGGGGCTGAGCGTTCCCGAATATCCGCTGTCGGCGGAGTCCCCATAAACAGGTGTCACGCGCGACCGCACGTAGTCGAGTTGGTGATTGCGGAAATTCCTCGTTTGATCCGCGCAGACCACAGTGCCCGTCACTGCTTGCGGAACTCCCACGCGACGGATTTCGCGGCCGGACGGTTGGGGTAGGGCCTGCTGAGTAGCGGCGTGCGCTGTACGATAAAGCCGCTCTGACCGGCCAACTCCGCGAACTGTTCGCTGACAGCACGATTCGAGTCGACGAAACGGACAATGCCTGTTGGCGCCAGGCTCTGCTTCAGAAACTCAACCAGCGGCTGGTGATCGGCCGGGTCGTACGTCACCTCACAACCCCAGATTTCGCCGTATTGCTGCGGCGCCGGGCGCCGCCAGTCCAACAGACGTCCTTGCGCTTGTGAAAACCCGTTCTTTTTGGCGTTCCAAAGCGACAGAGTCAGAGCGACGGGGTCGTAATCGCTGAACTCGACGTTTCTACCGGCGGCCAGTCCGGCCAATCCGCAGAGACCGATTCCACTGCCGATTTCTAAGACGGGGCGTGTCGATGATTCTTTCCGTTGAAGAATCCAGCCGGCAAAGTCATAAGCCGCCGGCCATAGGTAGGTCCAATAGGGAACCGAATCTTCCGGCGCAGCTTCCAGCAATGCGTCTGACACAGCAGGCCGGGTGATTTCGAAGACGCGTCCCGGTAGCTCAATCGAACAGGTCTCCCATCCGCCGGCAATTTCGGGAAGCGATGTCATCGGTTGGTTTTGCTCAGCCGCGTCGAGGCCGGACGCACGTTCCGGTTGGTTCTGCAAATACGATTCAGCTTCAGGAGCATCAGAGGCGAGACATCAATAGATCGTACAGCCGATCGACTTCCGCACAGGTCACGTTGTCGAGATGATATCCGACGGGCCCGCGCACCAGACTGTTGGGAAAAATTCCTTGTTTTTCCAGCAAGTATTTTTCGATCGCTAGAAACGCATCAAGGCTCGTCTGCAGAGAGATCATTGAGCAGAGCGGGGGATGCAGGCTGTTGATGGTCTCAATGTCGTCGGCCTGCAGTGCCCGCCACAGGGCGACCAACACGCGTATTAAATCCGCCCCCGGCATGGTACCGGCGATTCCCCGCGAAAAACTTTCCACCAACACAATGCCGCCGGAACCTTCGAAGATGCCGGCCTGACCACCCGTGGCTTCCTTCAGCGCACTCAAGCGGGGGCCGATGGGATCGGCCTCCGGTTTGTATAACACACGGCCGCCGAATTCCTCATACAGTCCCGCCTGCATCTCGATCGACATGGGCCGCCCCACGTATCCGCTGGCGTCCTGTACGATCACCGGAATCTCCACGGCAGCTAAGATGCGCGTGTAGTAACCTCGCAATTCGGAGTCATCCAAAGCGGTCGAGACCGGCGGGATCGCCATCACCGCCGCCGCTCCCGCCTCTTGGGCATGCCGTGCAAACTGCTCGGCCAGCCGGCTGCTTTCGGCGCCGACGCTGATTACGACCGCCCCGCGCCCGTGGGCAAATCGGCACGCCTGTTCCGCGAGTTGCCGACGTTCCTCATCGGAGAGCCGCAAGACCTCCGAGACCATCGCCATCACAATCCCGTCCGCACCGCAGTCGAACAGCCAATCGATTTCACGCTGCAACGTGTCGAAATCGATCGACTCATCGGTGTGGAAGGGAGTTTGAAAAACGGGCAAAACACCCTGAATTTGTACAGTTGACATCAAACGCTTTCGCAATATTAGAAATGAAAGGCGATTCGTGCTGAATAGTTAACGATTCGCAGCAAGTTTTTCCGCATGAGAATGATGTTGGCAGCGGGTCCATCTCATCGCGACCGAGGGGCAATACGACTAGAAAGCTGAAATCACCCTCTTGTGAATGCCGATACTAACAAGTATCATATCAACAGGAACTTGTGTAATACCAGGAGCTTACAATGCTGCGAGTGCTTGGATCGCCGATCTCCATCTTCGACGACGGGGCACGCAATACACTCTCGCGGCGCGAATTGTTGCATGCCGGCGGTTTGGCGGCAGCGGGGCTGTCGCTCCCACAGTTGTTGGCGTCCCGCGACGCGCAAGCGGCGACGGCACATTCCTCGGGGCATGGGTTCGGCACGGCCAAACGCTGCCTGTTCCTCTATCTTTACGGAGCGCCCAGCCAGCTTGAAACTGTCGACATGAAGCCGGAGGCGCCGGCGGAGATTCGCGGGACGATGCGGCCGATTCCCTCCGTGTTGCCGGGACTCGACGTCTGCGAACACTTGCCGCACATGTCGAAGATGATGGACCGCTTGACCGTCGTCCGGTCGGTGACTCACGCCTATCCCGTTCACGGCGTCGCGTTCGCAACGACCGGGATTCCGGCAATTGAAGTCGCCATGGAACTCAGCCCGTTCGACCAGCGGCACCATCCCTACATCGGTTCGGTTGTCGAGTATTTCCGGCGGCAACAGGAACGGGGAAACCCGCCGACGATACCACACAACCTGGCGCTGCCGTTTCCGTTCAGCAGCCAGCGCATGGGTGAAGTGGCGCGGGCCGGGCCTTATGCATCGTTTCTGGGCAGTTCCTACAACCCAATCTTCACGGAATACTCCGGAAAGGCGACCCGCTCGGTCTATAAGACGCTGCGGGATATGAAGATCGATTGCTTTGACCCGTACGTCGCCTGTGACCGGGAGAGCCATTTCAAACTGGCGACCACGCAGCCGTTGCCGGAGGTCAAACTCGATCGGCTGGACCGGCGGCGGACCTTGCTGGACCAATTCGATCAGAAGCGGCGACGGTTGGAAGACAATTCCCAGAGCCGCGCGCTATCCCGTTATCAGGAGATGGCGTTTTCGTTGATCACGTCGCAAAAGGTCTCCCGTGCGCTGGATGTTCGGAGTGAGCCGCAGTCCACGCGCGATCTGTACGGCATGACGCTCTTTGGACAGGCCTGTCTCGCGGGACGGCGAATGCTCGAAGCGGGGACCAAACTGGTCAGCGTGTTCTGGGACGAATATGGACTGGCCGGCGATGCGTGGGACACGCACTGGAACCATTACCCCCGCATGCTCGATCAGTTGTTACCGCCGTTCGACCGCGCCTTTTCGGGTCTGATCTTGGATTTGGAGCAGCGGGGGATGTTGGACGACACGCTGGTCGTCTGCCTCAGCGAACATGGCCGGACTCCGAAGATCAACAGCGCCAAAGGGGGCGGACGGGATCACTGGTCGCGGGCCTACTCCGCAATGTTCGCCGGCGGCGGCATGGCGCGGGGACGGGTGATCGGTGCGACGGATAAACATGCGAGCGACCCGATCGATCGTCCCGTCGGTCCCAAGGATCTCCTGGCGACGATCTATCACGCGCTGGGTATCAATCCCCATGCGACGCTCCGCGACCGCGGCAATCGGGAGATTCCGCTGGTTCCCGAATCGGCGCGCGTGGTACCGGAAATGTTCGGGTGAAATAAGAACCCCCGGCGAAGCCGGGGGCTGAGGGGTGGGTGTGAACCCCGCGTTACGTGTAACCGCGCGGGGTTGGGCGTGAGCCCGCGATTATTGGGGGAGGCGGCCCTTTTCGACTTTGGGAAAGGGGCCCGAACAGGCCTTCATGAAGGCGACAAGATCTTTTTTGTCCTGATCGGACAAATTCAATTTCTTGATCTTTTCGCTCAGATGCGGATTGGCATGGCCTCCCTTGGCGTACCATTCCACGACCTCCTCCAGCGTTTCCTGGCTGCCGTCGTGCATGTACGGGGCGGTGTATTCGACGTTGCGGATCGTGGGCGTCTTGAATGCTCCGCGGTCTTTGTCCGCTTTAGTCACTTCAAACCGACCCAGGTCCGGTTTCTCGACGTCCATCCCGACACCCAAATTGTGGTACTGCTCGTCGGAGAAGTTGGCGCCGGCATGGCATGCCTTGCAGTCGGCTCGCTTTTCATCGAAGAAAATTTCCATGCCGCGTTTCGCACTCTCCGACATCGCGTGCTGTTCGGCATCCTGCTTGGCCTGCAAGTACTCCGCATAGACCTCGGGTTCCTCTTCCTTGATTTCGGCGATGTCTTCCTCGGTGTAGTCGGCAAATCGTTTGAAGTCTTCCGCATGGTCGAACGGTGACGGTCCGGTGACGATCACGCGCTCGAATGAGGCGATCGCCTTGCCGATATTGTCGATCGTCACACCCTCTTCGCCGAAAATCTTTTCGAACTGCTTTTTGTAACCGGGGATCGCGGCGACGGTGGCCACGGCCTGTTCGTGGGTGTTGCCCATCTCGATCGGGTTGGCAATCGGGCCGACGGCCTGTTCCTCCAGCGATCCGGCGCGGCCGTCCCAGAATTGATTGTCGCTCAAGATGCGGTTGTAACTGGTGGGCGAATTGCGGCCCCCTTCCTGTCCATTGATACCAACGCCGAATTGCGTGTGCCGTGCGAACCCTTCGTCGGGATGGTGGCAACTGGCGCAACTGACCGTATTGTCGGCCGAGAGGCGAGTGTCGAAATACAACTGCCGCCCGAGTTCGATTTTCGCTTTGGTCAGCGGATTTTCAGCGACGCCCTTCAGCGCCGACTGCGCGGCCGCCATGCCCAACGGTAACTGAAAATCGATCGTTTCATGATTGGCCGGATCATCCAGCCACGCTTGAATGTCGTCGTCGGTCAGCGGTCCTTCGCCCGGAATCCCCGCAGTCAATTCCGACTCATACACTTCCGCGACCGGCGCCTTCTCGGGTTGCTTTGGGTCCGGCTGATCCGTCTTTGGCCCCTGTGCGGTCTTTGAATCGTCGGCGGCTTTGGGATCTGCCGATCCAGCCTGTTTGGACTCCGAATCCTTCTTGGCGTCTTTCTTGGCGTCTTTCTTGGCGTCTTTAGCTGGCTGATTTGTGCAACCGGCCGCCAACAAAATCGCGGAAAATACCAAGAACCATGGTGTGCGGTAATTTCGCAAAAACATTGTCCAGCTCCGAAAAAAATCGTCAGCTTAATGAAGTACCTACTGGAGCGCATCGGCCGAGCCGCTGGGAATAATGACGTTCGACCGATGGGGACAAGGATACCAAACCAGGAGTCGTTTGACGACTCCCCGGCTGGCCGCAAATTCGATTCTGTTCGATTGCATCACTTGGCCGCCGAGGGACTGTGCGGCAGCGTCGGCGCCCCCCAGTTAACGGCATTGAGTCACACAAAAAAAAGATGCGGGGATTTCAATGGCTGAAATCCCCACATCCAATTGATTGGTGTCAAAAACCGATGATTCATGCACCGGCAGTTGGTGCTCGCTCTGATTCAGGAGCGCTTCTCTTTCTTGGTTTCCTTCTTCTTCTTCTCAACCAACTGCGGGACTTTTCCGGCAAACTTGGCCGGTGCTTTTTCAAACGCGCCGGGGCAACCGGGGCAGCAGAAATAGACGTTCAGGCCGTCGTGTTTGACCACTTGGTCCGCCTTGATCGGCTTGCCGGAAACCGGGCATTTGGTTTGCAGCGTGAATCCCTTGTCAAACTTGGCGAATACCAAGTCGACCGCTTTGGCGCCCTCTTTCTCAGCTTTGCCTTTGCAATTCCCGCAGCAGAAACCGACCTTCACGCCGTCAATCTTCAAAGTCTCCTCTTCATTGACCGGCTTGCCGGCAATCGGACAGGCGACCTGTGTGATTTGTTTGGTGGAGAGCAGTTGGTGGTTGGCCTTGGCCAGGTATTTCTTGGGGTTGCTCTTGTAGGCCTTCGGGCAATTGTTGCAGCAGAAATAAAGCTTCTTGCCGCGATACGCGACGGAGGAGGCTTTCTTAGCCGGAGCACCGGAAACGATGCACTTGGCTTCAAACTTTTCTTCCGTTTCTTTGTCGTCCCGATCGGCGCTTTGCACAGACGCGCAGAAACCCAAGGCAAATGTTGCGCAGGCAATGGTGAGGAGGCGAATTGGCATGGTTTGCCCTTTCGAATCTGTAGGTCTTGTAATCAATGACCGTTATACAAAGCAGCAATTTTTAATAATGCCAAGGCGGTGGTGAGAAAACCGTTAAGCATCTCACACTTCCGCCGATTCAAGTGACATCCTACCACTGAATGCCGCTGGACCTCAACCGCAAACCGAGAAAAAGTGTCCGCAACCACGCCATCGGCGGCTATGAATCCTTGCCCAATTCCTGCTGCATTTGTTGCAGTTTCTCCAGCGCCGCCAGCGGCGTCATGGTGTTGATGTCCAAATCGCGGATCGTCTCCAGCAACGGATGCGGCTCGGCTTCGAAGAGCGAAAGTTGCCGATGGCCGCGCTGCGTCTGTCGCTGGGGGATTTTCGTGCGGCCCTGTTCGTCGATATGGTCTTCCTCTAGCGTCTCTAAGATCACGCCGGCACGTTCGATCACATCCGCCGGGACCCCCGCCAGCCTTGCGACGTGAATGCCGTAACTCTTGTCCGCTGAACCCTCTACGATTTTGTGTAAAAACACGATCCCGGCATCGTCTTCATGAACCGCCACGTTCCAGTTGCTCGCCGCCGACAGCGTTGTGCTCAGTTCCGTCAGCTCGTGATAGTGCGTGGCGAACAGTGTCCGGCAATTGATCACGTCGTGCAGAAATTCGGTGATCGCCCAGGCCAATGAAATCCCGTCGTAAGTGCTCGTCCCGCGGCCGATCTCATCGAGGATGACCAAGCTCCGCTCCGTGGCGGCATTGAGAATCCGCGCCGTTTCAGTCATTTCCACCATGAACGTACTTTGCCCCCGCCCCAGTTCGTCGCTGGCTCCGACGCGGGCAAAGATGCGGTCGGCGATGCCAACGCGCGCCTCCCGGGCCGGAACGAACGAACCGATCTGTGCGAGAATCGTTAATAGGGCCGCTTGGCGGATATAGGTGCTTTTGCCCGCCATGTTGGGGCCGGTGATCAATTGCACCAAGCACGTGTCCGCATCGAGCCGAACGTCGTTGGGCACGAACTGTCCGGTCGGCTGCAGTCGGTCGAGCACGGGATGCCGTCCGTCGCGAATATCGAGCAGCGGCTCCTCGGTCAGTTGGGGACGGCAATAGTCGTTGCCGACGGCCAGCACCGCCAGCGACGCCAGCACGTCGACCGTGGCGAGAATCTCCGCCGTCTGCTGCAACCGCGGCACGTGCGCCCGCACCGACTCGCGGAGCGCGATGAACATCTCCTGCTCCAGCGCATGCGCCTGTTGCTCGGCTTTGAGCACCTTGTCTTCATGTTCCTTCAGTTGCGGCGTGATGAACCGCTCTTGGTTCTTAAGCGTCTGCTTGCGGATATATTCCTCGGGAACTTTTCCGGCATTGGCGGCGGTGACCTCCAGGTAGTAGCCGAAGACTTTGTTGAAGCCGACCTTGAGGTTGGGAATGCCAATCCGCTCCGCTTCCTGGGCTTGGTAGCGGGCGATCCATTCCTTGCCGCCGCGGGCCAGATCACGCAGTTCGTCCAACTGCTCGTCGCAGCCGGCCCGAATTAGCCCTCCCTCGGTCAAATTGAGCGGCGGTTCGGCCACCAATTGTTGCTCGATCTCCGCACGGATATCGGCGCACAGGTCAAGTTCTTGTTCCAACTCGCGCAGCAATCCGCTGCTGCGCCCCGCCAGCTTCGCTTTGAATTTCGGCAACAGCGACAACGTCTCCGCCAAAGCGGCCAAATCGCGGGGGCTGGCTCGGCCGGTCGCCACCCGCGCCGAAAGCCGCTGCAAATCGTACGCTTCTTTGAGGCAGTCCCTTAAATCGCGGCAGAGGATTGATTCCGGGACGAGTTCCTCCACGGCATCGAGTCGACGATTGATCTGCTCCCCACCGGTGAGTGGATTTGAGAGCCAATCCGACAACAGCCGCGCGCCCATCGGCGAAACGGTCTCGTCGATGATATCCAGCAGGCTGCCGGCGCGCGTTCCGTCTCGGAGGGTTTGCGTCAATTCCAACGAGCGGCGTGTCGCCTCGTCGATGATCAAATTGTTGCCGCGGCGATACGGCTGCAGCCGGGTAATGTGGTCGAGCGAACTTTTTTGTGTCTCTTGCACATATTCCAGCAAGGCTCCGGCCGCGACCGCGCCGGCTGACGACGCGTCGATGTCGAACCCTTCCAGCGTCGATGTGCCGAAGTGCGACAACAACACGCGCTGGGCGCTTTCGGCGGCAAAACACCATGGGGGCCGCTCGCCGACCAGCATGCCTTCGGACAGCAGCAGCGATTCAGAGAGCCATGCCGGCAGTTCGGAATCGGGGACGAGGCATTCGGTCGGCTGCAGCCGTGCCAATTCATCGCCCAAGTGCTGGGCCTCGAAATCACCCGCCATGAATTGTCCGGTGGAGAGCTCCAACCAGGCCATGCCGACGGCATGCTTTGCGGGGTAGATCGTCGCCAAATAGTTTTGTTTCCGGGGGTCCAGCAGCGCGTCGTCGGTCAGGGTGCCGGGCGTCACCACGCGGGTGACTTCGCGCTTGACCAGTCCCTTGGCCGCTTTGGGATCTTCGACCTGCTCGCAGACCGCCGCGCGAAAGCCGGCCTTGATCAGCTTCTGCAGATATCCGTCAAGCGCGTGGAACGGAAACCCGGCCATCGGCACGGGGTTCTCCGACGACTTGTCGCGGCTGGTAAGCGTCAGATTGAGAACGCGCGCCGCGGTCTCGGCATCCTCATAAAACAGCTCATAGAAATCGCCCATCCGAAACAGCAACAGCGAATCGGCATGCTGGGCTTTGACCTCCAGATACCGCTGCATCATCGGCGTCAGTTTTTTTGCGTCGGTGCCCTGAGCGGTGCTGGACGAGGCGGCCATCAATTCAATTCAGAAAGTGAGATGTGATACGGCAAACGTGTGGTAAGGATGATTATCGCAGTGTTTCAGGTGCGAAAAAAGACACGCTCTGCCGTCTTGCGTAGGATCCACTCTTTATCGTCGGCGGAGAGAAAATCGAGGTGTTCGGCGATCAGATCAATCGATTGTTTGTAGGTGTGGTCGAAGACCTGAAACGGGCAGTCGGTGGCCCACATCAGCCGCTGCGGCCCGAATGCGTCGTACACTCTGCGAATCATGGGGCCCAGATCGGTATACGGGGGCTGCTTCTTTCCGAGTGCATAAAACGCCGAGGCTTTCACCGTCACCTGCTTGTGCCGGGCCATATCGCACAGCGCTTGCACGTCCTTCTCGCGGATCGTTCCATCGACGCCGATCCGGCACAAATGGTCGATCACAACCGGCGTCTCCGGAAATTCACGGCATGTCTTGTCGAGCGCCGGCAGTGCGTCGGGATCGATCAGGCAGCACATGTTGAGCCTTTCCCGTGCGGCGTAGGCGAACATTTTTCGCAAGCCCTCGTGATCCAGCCAACGCTCCACGGGTTGATCCTTGGGATAAATCCGAAAGCCGGTCACGCCCTGCTTTTTCATACGGCCCATGCGGACTTCGGGATGCAGCCCGTTTTGGTCGATCACCGCCACACCGGCGAATTGGCCCGGGAATCGCTCGATGGTGTCGAGCATGTAACTATTGTCGTAGCCGTAAAACGACATTTGGATCAGCACCACGCGATTGACGCCGGCGGTCTTCATCTGCGCTTGCAGCTCTTCGACGGTAAAACTGGCCGGCTGCATGATCGCGCGGCGAAAACCGGCGGCCAGCGGATAATGCGCGGTGTCGGGTGTCCAAACGTGCGAATGGGCATCGATGTAATTCATAGCGTCTTCCTCTTAGTCCCCGGCTCCGCAGGGGTCTGCGATTTACCCGGCGTTTGGCCGCCGCCGGAAATACTTATTCACCAACTCCTCGGGCGGCGGCGGAGTCATTAACGTGACCACGTACACGGCCAGGAACGAGACGAACAGTCCGACGATAATCGGGTCGAAATTGAACAGCCGGTACGGCTCGAAACGTTGCTTGATGACAAAGCCTGCCACATACATCGAGAGGTGTGCCGCAAATCCGGCCAGCATCCCTGCGATCACGCCGTGCGCGTTGGCCCGCGGCCAATACAGCGTGAACACCATCGGCCCCAAGAAACAAGCGGCCAGTCCGCTGCCGGTATAGACGATGATATCCTGCAAGAATTGTGGCGGATTGATGGCGCCCAGCATCGCTCCCGTTCCCACGACCGCTGTGCAGACGTAGCTCATCAGCTTGATTCGTTTCTCGGTGACCTCAGGATTGATGTTCCGCTGATAGACGTCGCGGACCAGCGCCGAGGAAATCATCAGCAAGAAACTGTCCACTGTCGACATCACGGCGGCGAACGGCGCCGCCACGAGCAGCCCCGCCAGCCAGAGCATGCCGACGTTCTTCGTCAAATGGACCGCCATTTCTGGCATGATCGCGTCGGCCGTCGCGTCCATTCCGGGCAGCAGTAACCGGGCGCAGCAGAAGATTACGACCAGCGGGAAGTAGATCAGCCCGTAGTAGATGGCCACCGTAAAGATCGACCGCCGCAGCGTCGTCGAACTGTTAAAGGCCATCAGGCGAACCATGCTGCTCGGCTGACCCGCACCGGAAATCGCCCACATGAAGAAGAACGAAATCGCCAGCGACAGCGGCAGGAATCCATTGACGTTTGACGGTGCCGGGCCGGGACCTGTCACATAGCCGCCCCGTTTGCCGGAGCCGTAGGCATACTCTTTGACGTCAATATTATTGACTTCGTAGGGGATTTGTAGCTGGTCCGAAGGGTCGCGTTCCAATTGCCCGTTGATACGGACGATCTCTTCGGGCGTCGTGATCTCAACGACTTTCACATCGGTTGCCGTCAGTTTTCCTTTAGGAATTGAGGCAAACTCGCTAACGCGGAACAAACGCTCGTTTTCGCCGCTGCCGGTCTTGAGCCAGGTCTGGGCGTCGATATTGAGCCCTACGTCTTGTGGTTGGTCGATCGTGACGGAAAGCGTCCCCAATTTGGGGGGCATCATTTTGGCCATTTCTGCAGTGGCGTGCTGGAGTCCTCCCACTTGGGTCAGCGCCAGCGGCAGCATGATCATCACGCCGATGACCATCACGATGCCCTGCATGACGTCGGTCCAGACGACGGCGTGAAATCCGCCGTAGGTCGTGTAGATGATGACGGCCACGCCAAAGAACAGCAGACACAGCAGGTACGCTGGATCGACTCCAGCGAGGAACGGTATGCCGGATGTCATAGATTCTGTTTGCAGCGCTGCGAATTGGAAGAATTCAACGTCTTTGAGCAACGTATTCAGGATGTAGCTGCCCGCCTTGAATTGGGCGACCAGATTGAACGTCATGAAAAATACGATCAGCAGTGTCGCCAGCGCGCCAAACTTGGCACTGTGGAACCGGTCGCGGAGCACGTCCGGGACGGTGATCGACCCGGAGATGCGGGCGACGTGGTTAAGCCGTTTGCCCAACAGACCCATTGCGCAGATCGGCACGACCATATAACTGCCGATCCACAGCGCAAGTGTCCAGCCGTGCGTGTAAATCTTCGACGGGAACCCCGTAAAGCTCCCGCCCGAAGCACTCGTAGCGGCAAAGGTCAGCGCGAAGGCCCAGACGCCGAGGCTGCGGCTACCCAAAAAGTACTCGCTCAAGAAACTCTTGCTTTTGAGCAACTGGTTGGAGACCGCCGCCAGTCCGAAGACCGCCAACGTGTAGATCAGGAATGTGATCAGCGCGGCATTGGAACCGGCGGCAAGCAGCGGGGAAAAACTAAGCGTTCCGCTCATTGTCCCCCCTCCTGCTCGGCCGCATGCAGCTCTTCGATTTCTTCCTGAATGTCGGCCCCTTCGTTGGCTTCGCCCAGATCATCGTCGACCATGTAGAAGAAGCAGAACCAAGTCGTGAACAGCGTCGCTAAAACCCAGGGAAACAGGATGCCCCAAAACACCCAACTGGGAATGCCCCCCACTGTTGAAAGAGTCTCGGGCAGGAATTCCTGGCCTTCCTTGGGGAAGCCGGCGATGTAGCAGTAGGGAACGGACCACAAGAGGCAGACCACCCACACGCCGAAGATCACGACCGCCTCCCGCCGCGCGTTGAGATAAACCGGATCATATTCGCCGCCGTCCGGCGCGGTGTCCTGCGGAATCGAAGTCATAATGGCGATCGGTCTCCCGGCTGTCCCTGGCATGAAGATTCAAGTTGAAAAACGCCCATTCTAATGGCCGCTGAGCGGAGTTGCAAAACCACGGGAAGGAGGCTTTAGGCTGGAGGCATTAGGCTGGAGGGCATCGAGTTCACGTTTTCCCTAAAACCTAGCTCCTCTATTTCAAATGCATCACGACCATCTTCTCTTCGGTCATTTCCCGCACGGCGTATTTCGGACCTTCCTTGCCGGTGCCGCTATGTTTGACGCCGCCGTAGGGCATTAGATCGGCCCGCCATTGTGATGCCCAATTAATGTGCAGGTTGCCGCTGTCGACTTCGCGGGCAAATTTCATTGCGCGATCCACATCTTGCGTAAAGATGCCCGCTGAAAGACCAAATTCCGTGTCGTTGGCTTGAGCGATGGCTTCGTCGGTGTTGTCGAACCGCGTCAGGGCGACAGCGGGGCCGAATAATTCTTCGCAACTGACCCGCATGTCGGGAGACACGTCGCCCAGGATCGTCGGCTGGCAGACGGACCCGTCGCGCTCGCCACCGGTGACCAACGTGGCACCGGAGTCGACCGCCTGGCGAATCCAGCTTTCCACGCGCTCCGCATCCGTTTCACGCACCAACGGGCCGATTTTGGTGTTGGGCTCTAATTGATCTCCCGCCGGCAGCGCTTCGACGCTTGGTTTGAGCGCGTCGAGAAAATCGCCGTAAATCTTCCCGGACGTCAGAATCCGCTGCGCGGAAATACACGTTTGCCCGGCGTTGCCATATCCCGTCGCGGTGACCGCTTTGACGGCCGTCTCGATATCGGCGTCGTCCATGATGATCACCGGCGAATTGCTGCCCAATTCCATGGTGACCTTCTTCATGCCCGCCATGTGGCAGATTTCCTCTCCGACTGGAAAACTGCCAGTAAAACTGATCTTGCGAACGCGGGCATCCTCGCAGATGGCGCGGCCCAGTTCGCTGCCCGGACCGGTGATGCAGGCAATCGCTTCGGGCGGAAGTCCCGCTTCGAGCATGATCTCGGTCAGCTTGAGCGCCGAGAGCGGCGTGTCGGTCGCCGGCTTGATGATCACGGCGTTGCCCCCGGCGATGGCCGGCCCGATCTTGTGGCACACCAGGTTGCACGGAAAGTTAAATGGAGTAATCGCCGCCACAATCCCGCAGGGAACTCGCAACGTAAATCCCAATTTGCCCGCCGCTCCGGGGGCCGCATCGAGCGGGACCATCTCACCGGTCACCCGGCGGGCTTCCTCAGCGGAGACTTCGATCACTTCCCGCGCCCGGCTGGCTTCCAAGTTGCCCTCGGCCAGAATCTTGCCTTCCTCGCTACTGATGGTGCGACCCAGTTCCTCTTCACGGCGGGCCATGATTTGCGCCGCGTTGCGAAGAATCTGGCAGCGGTCCCAGGCGGACATCGCCTTCATAATTTGTGCGCCTTGCACCAGCGTCGTCAGTGCCGCGTCGACATCACCCGCCGTCCCGCGAGGCACGGTATCGATCACTTCGCCGTTGTAGGGATTGGCGACGTCGATTTTTTCCGCACCGTCGCGCCACTGGCCGCCGAAAAACATTTGCATCATTCCGCCTCCTTAAGGAGTGTTGACTACGCTTGGATCGCTGTTGGTTATCCTACTCGTTCAGTCGCGCCGTCTAAAGCCAAGCCATCGCTCGATTGACCTGCGGCGGAGCAATCGCCAAACTGAACTGCAGACGACGACACTCCGAATTCGCCGCGACACAAAAGGTGCAAATTCACATGCATACTCCTCGAATCGCTTTCACGGCCCTCCTGCTGAGCTGTTTCGCGTTGTGCCTTTCAGACGTTCGCGCCGAGAATTGGCCGCAATGGCGCGGGGCGAAGCTGAACAATATCTCCAACGAGAAAAACCTGCCAATCAAATGGAGCGCCACAGAGAACGTGGCCTGGAAACTGCCGCTGCCCGGTCCCGCCGGCGCCTCGCCGGTGGTGTGGGGTGACCGGATCTTCCTCACATCGGTCGACGGCCAAGATTTGATCCTGATGTGCGTCGGCACCGACGGCAAGGAATTGTGGCGCAAGACCGTTAGCCGCGGCAACAAGACGGCGCGCGGCGACGAAGGGAATTCCGCTTCACCCTCTCCGTGCACCGACGGCGAGCACGTGTGGGTCTTCATGGGCAATGGAACGGTCGCCTGCTATGACGTCGAGGGCAATGAAGTCTGGAAGTTCAACATGCAGGACCGCTACGGCAAGTTCAACATCCAATTCGGCATGACCTCGACACCTGTGTTGGAGGGAGACGGGCTCTACTTTCAACTGATTCACGGCGACGGCGACGCGGCAACACAAGAGGCGTTGGTGGTCTGTCTCGACAAGCGAACGGGAGAAGAAGTCTGGAAGCAACCGCGTCCGAGCAAAGCCTACGCGGAGAACGAACACGCCTACGCGTCGCCGACAATCTATCGCGACGGCGACGAGGCCTTTTTGTTGACACACGGCGCCGACTTAATCGTGGCCCACGACCTGAAGACCGGCAAGGAACTTTGGCGGAGCGGCGGGCTGAATCCCGAAGAGCGCTACGACCGCACGCTGCGACTCGTCGCGTCACCGACCACCGCCGAAGGAATCATCGTGGCGCCGTCGGCAAAGCGAAGCCCGCTGATCGCGGTCCGGCCGGGCGGCAGCGGCGACATCACCAATTCCAGTTCATACCAACTCTGGACGCATGACCGGACACCCGACGTGCCAACACCGATCATTCACGACGGGTTGGTCTACTTGTGCATGGAGAACGGCAATCTCTCCTGCCTCAACGCGGAAACGGGTGAGCCATACTACAAAGAGCGGCGGACGCACCGCCAGCGACACCGTGCGTCGCCGATCTATGCCGACGGTTACCTTTATCTCACTGCGCGTGACGGACGTATCACCGTCGCGAAGGCCGGTAAGACCTTCGAAGTCGCGGAGGTGAACGAAATCGGCGAAACAATCTCCGCCTCCCCGGCGATTTCAGGCGGCACCATCTATCTGCGCAGCTTCGATCACCTGTGGGCGATCCGGAAGATGGATTGAGTAGTTGAATCAACCACGGAGACTGCTACGACTGCCGCGCGGCCATTGCCCGCCGCATCTCTTGTTTGGCGGTGTCCTTCTTCAGCTTTTCGCGCTTGTCGTGCAGCTTTCGTCCGCGGGCAGTGGCCAGTTTGACCTTGGCGATGCCCTTTTTAAAGTACATCGATAGCGGGATGAGAGTTAGCCCGTTTTGTCCGGCCGCCTCGGCGAATTTGCGGATTTCACGGCGGTGGAGCAGCAGCTTTCGCGGGCGTTTTGGCTCGTGATTCATCAGATTCGCCTGCGGATACTCGGCAATGTCGCAGCCGATCAGATAGACCTCACCCCCTTGCACGCGGCCGTACGCTTCATCGAGCGAAACCTTGCCGCTGCGGGCGCTTTTGACCTCGCTGCCTTGCAGCGCGATCCCGCACTCCAGTTCGTCCAGAATATCGTACTGGTGCCGCGCCTTGCGGTTGCGGGCGATCGTCTTGAAGTTGGGATCGTCGGTCTGTTTCTTGTTTTTGTTCTTTTTGCCCATGCGTCGACGCACAATTCAATTTGTGCCGTGGAGAGGAACTCCGTAGGGTCCGCTGTGCGGACCGCAAAAACTGCTTAAACCCAAAAAGGAGGCTGCAGTTGCCGCGTCAATTGATTTGCAGCACCGCCGGATTGTTGGTCGGTGAAATTGCAGCCTCTTGTGCCTGCGGCACCCCGATTTTCAATCGGGGCCACCCGGACTAATTTCCGTGGGGTCCGCTGTGCGGACCGTGCTAAGTGTCGGCCATTCACCTCAGTAATCGGTCCGTGCAGCGGACGCTACAAAAAACATGAGCGAATAGAAACTGCCGAGTGCGTCCCTATTCCGTATTTGCAAACATGAAACGGCCTTCCAGGGGGAACATCTCCGCGACCGGACCCACGATCAATGGATCGGGCCGGACGGCGATTTTTTTGTCTTTGTCTTTGTAGGGGAGGCGGCTCAAAAACGTCTGAATTGCGCCGATGCGGGCCCGTTTTTTATCATCGGAGCGAATCACCGTCCAGGGAGCATGACTGGTATCGGTGTACAGAAACATTCCGTCCCGCGCTTTCGTGTAATCGTCCCATCGCTGCATTGACTCAAAATCCATCGGGCTCAGCTTCCAATGTTTGAGCGGATCCTCTTTCCGCGATTCAATCCGCCGCCGCTGTTCACGCCGCCCCACGTCGAACCAAAACTTAAACAGCCGCGTCCCCGCTTCGATCTGCGCTTGCTCAAACGCCGGGACCTGATGAATGAACCGCTGGTAATCATCGGGCGTGCAGAATCCCATCACCGGCTCGACCCCCGCACGGTTGTACCACGAGCGATCCATGAAAACGATTTCGCCATGGGTCGGCAAGTGGGCGGTGTAGCGCTGGAAATACCACTGGCCCCGTTCGGTGTCAGAGGGCTTGGGCAAGGCGACGACGCGGGCGCCGCGTGGATTGAGGTGTTCCCGGAATCGTTTGATCGTGCCCCCTTTTCCTGCCGCGTCGCGGCCCTCGAAGATGATCACAATCTTCTGATTCGTCTCTTTGACCCAATTCTGCACCTTCATCAATTCAATCTGCAATTGCAGCAGCGTCTTTTCGTAAAGTTTGCGGTCCAACTTCTGATCGTACGGAAAAGGCCCGTCCGCGGATCCGGGATGTGCGGCGCGCGATTTGCCTTGCGGCTTTCCGTTCGATTTGCCCGATTTGTCTTTCTTGCGTTTTGATTTCGTCGACTTATTCGCCATCGCCCTGTCCCGGTGATTCAACTGACTCGGTGTCGATTATCCAGTCAATTGCATTATACCATCGTCGAGACGGCTGTGCGGGCGGAATCTGCCGATCGCGGGCAGAGTCTTTGATGTTTGGGTCGGAACTTGGATGCTGCACGAGAATCCGACCCGCCGGGAGTACGCGAACTCTCGCGACGGGACTACGGAATTGCAGGCCACTGTTTGCGCCAGCCGATTCGATCCAGCACCCAGTCGAGTTCTGCACGTTCGACGTCGCTCATCGCAGCTGCCGCCGGAGGCGCGAGGACATCGGGGCAGTCGATTACGCCCCGCTGATGCAGCATCACTTTGAGCAGTTCTTCGGGATAGTCGAGGTAGAACTCCAAATACGGCAGAATCTGCTCAATATAAATCTGCGCTGCGCATTCCGGATCACCGTTTAAGTAGGCGTTCAGCGCTCCGGCGTGCAGTTCGAGCGCTTCGGTGCCGGTCATGAAGGCGGTCACACCCAGCCGCAACAAATGCAACAAATGACGTCCGCCTGCGCCGCCGATCACCGAGATATCACCGCCGCTGAGCCGCAATAGATCGGCGGTCTTGGTGAGAAAGTTTTTTCCTTCCGCTTTGACATGCTGCACACCCGGAATCTCTTGCACCATTCGCCACAACAGGTCTGCGGTCAGAATCCCGCTGCTCGCCGGTGTGTCCTGGACGATAATCGGCAGCGCTGTCGCGTCCGCCAAAGCGGCATAGTAGTCGTATGCACCAGCGGTATCGGGCAGATCAACGTAGGGCAGCGCCGCCAAAATGAGATCGGCGCCGAGTTGCTCTGCTTCTCGTGCATAGTCGAGCGCCGTCCGCACCCCCGGCGCCGTCACGCCAATAAAGACCGGCGCTGCTCCGGCGGTCTCGTCAACGATCATTTCCGTCAGCCGCCGCCGATCGCTCTCAGAAACCTTGTGAAACTCCGAAGCGATCCCGAAATGCCCGATCGCCACCGCCCCGCACTTGAGGCAATACTGTACTAACCGCCGCTGGCTCGATTCATCGAGCGTTCCCTGCTCAGTCACCGCCGTGGGCATGATCGGCATCATGCCGACAAAACCGATGTGCGATGGATCGCGCTCTTCCTCACTGCTCATGAATTGCAGCCTTTCACTTGACGGTTGGTTTTTCAGATTGGCTGAGCTGGGCCGACGGGGTGCCGGGATTCCAGATCGTGCCGGCGATATAGCGTTCCTTACCGTGGCGGTCATTGAAGTAGTAGGCGGTGAAAACGTTGCCGTCGGCACGCTGTACGGTGCGGGGATAACCCAAGTCCCACACCTTGCCGTCGTCGCGGAGGATGATTTCTTCCGACCAGGTTTGGCCCTCGTCTTCACTCAACTTGGCGCGAAAGCCGTACGGCATCGCCCGCGATCCCCAGGTGAGGCAAATGCGGCCATCTTTGAGGCGAATCATTGCAGCGGGATTACCCCGATTGTTGATCCACGGCTTGTCCAGCATATACCAAGTCCGGCCGTCGTCGGGTGAGAGAAACGCTTCCAGCCACCAGCGTTTGCCTTCAGGAAAACGGCCGCGGCGGCGAATCATGGTCAGCAAGCCGCCGCTGTTGAGGCGGACCGTCGAGGGCATGATCGCATATCCCCCTGCGCCCGGCTGGGGGCCGATCCAGCCGATGAATTTCCAGGTCCTGCCGCCGTCGGTCGTGCGGGCGCAGAACGGCCAGCCCTCACCGCCTCCATCTTTGGCGGCGGTCAAAAAGACCTGCATGTCATGTTTGCCGTTGACGATGTAATCGGTCCGCGCAAAGATTCCCGATCGTCCGAACGCCGGCAATTTGAAGGGGCCTTCCCAGGTCTTGCAGCGGTCATAGGTGTAGTAATAGTGCGAAAAGCCGTGATTGCTGTGCTCCATGCGGAAGTTCATTGCAAAGTCCGGCTTGGTAAAGTCGATGCCCCCGGCTGGTTCGGTCGGTTCGGGTTCCTTGAGGTCCTTGGTGAGGTAGTTCGGTTTCTCAATCGTCCAGGTCCGGCCGCCGTCGACGCTGCGTGCTTGGTGCGGGACTTCGCCGCGAGCGCGGTCGATGGGGTGTCCGCCTTGCTTTTTGTCATCGTGATATCCCAGCGTAAAGCCGACGACGATTTCATCGCCCCAGTTCCAAATTCCGTTGTTCGCCGGCCAGCCGGCAAAGCGGTCCGGTTGTTTGTAGACGGTGACGTGCTCAACGACTTTCGGTTCCTCGCCCGAGACAAGTGACGGCACAAGCATGACCGCCGGGATCAGTGAGCAAAACACGTTCCGCATGATATCCCCCAGTACTCAAATGCGTGTAATAAAGTCGCGCACAGCGTTCATCGACTATAGCCGCTGCCGAACAGTGCTTCAAACCCTGCGGCGCGATCAACATCGGTCAGCCCGGATTGGAAACGCACTATCCGTTTCGTTACAGTGAGCCATCGGTCTCGCATCCCAACCACGTAATTCTTAACGCTCATGCCCGAATCCTCCGCGTCAGCGAACGACAAAGCCCATGCCGACATCGGCATTGTATGCGCGCTGCACATCGAGATCGCTCCGTTCTTGGAACGCTGCGAACGGGTACGAAAATACAAAGGGGACAGCTTCGTTTTTCGAGGCGGGCGGTATGGGGACATCAAGATCGCCGTCGTCGAAACCGGAACCGGCTTCGCCCGCGCGCGGCGGGCGACACAGGCACTCATCGATGCGCACACGCCCAAATGGATTCTCTCCGCAGGATTCTCCGGCGCGCTGGACCCGAAAATGAAAGTCGGAAACATTGTCGTGGCCGACGTCGTCTGCGATGTTCACGGGCAGGAGTTGGTCCAGAACTCCAACATGCCGGCCAATCCGGACGCCGGGCTGTTTGTGGGCCGGATTTTGAACACCGATGAGATCGTGCGAACCGTTGAGGAGAAACAACGGCTGGCTCATGAACATGGCGCGATTGCGGTCGACATGGAGAGCTTGGCGGTCGCGCAAGTCGCCGCGGAAACTCACACCAAATACTTGGCCGTGCGGGTGATCAGCGACGACATGTCGGCCGATTTGCCGCCGGAAGTGCTGTCGGTTTTAGGAGCGACCGGGACGTATCGCGTCGGCGCAGCGGTCGGCGCCGTTTGGAAACGGCCCGGCGCGGTCAAAGATTTGTGGAAACTGCGCGAAGCGGCGCATCTTGCCGCTGATCGGCTGGCGCTGTTTTTGGACGGCGTGGTGGCCCAACTGTATGAAGCGGAACATTAGACGGCGACCCACAAAACAGCCACAACGCGCTTGGTTCGGCACAGGAACGTGAAAGGTCTGACATGCGGCCTTGGATTCTGTCGGAAATCAATTACGGATACGTCAAACACCACCCGTACAAAGTGGCCGTCTTACCGATGGGGGCGACGGAGCCGCACAATTTGCATCTCCCCTACGGTACCGACACGCTGGAGTCGCAGGTCATCGGCGAAATGGCTTGCGAAGCCGCCTTCAAACAGGGTGCTCGGGTCGTGTTGTTGCCGCCGATTCCGTACGGCACCGAGACCAATCAGTCGGCATTCCATTTGTCGATGAATCTCGATCCCTCGACGCTGGGAATTGTGATTACGGACCTCGTCGAGTCGCTCGTCAACCACGGGATCCGCAAAATCGTGATCCTCAACAGCCACGGCGGTAACGACTTCAAGCCGTTGCTGCGGGAGTTACACGACAAAACCCCTGCCCATTTGTTCTTGTGCGATTGGTTTCGGGGCATTTCCGCCGATCTGCAACAGCAAATCTTCGATGACGCGGGCGACCATGCGGGCGAGATGGAGACCGCGATCGGTCTGGCCTATTTTGACGATCTCGTCGCCATCGACTCCGACACCGGCGCACTCCGCGCCGACGACGGCGACGTCAGTCCGACTCGATTTGACGCGGTCAATCGCGGGTGGATCAGTATCACCCGCCGCTGGGATTTGCTGACCACCAACAGCGGCTCGGGCAATCCGCATCGGGCGACGGCGGAAAAGGGACGGCAGTTTGTGGAGGCCGTCGCCAAGCGGATTTCGGACTTTTTGGTCGAACTGGCCGAGTCGGAAATGGATTCCCAGTTTCCGTTCTAAATACCGGCCGCCCGCGTGTTCGTTGTGCGACCGCGCAGCTATGATGAGAATGACGCGCCCACTCGCACGATGTAGGAACACCACATGAAGACCACGGCGACATTGATCCTGGCAGCGGCGGCTGCCGGCTGTTTCTTTTGGGCCCACGGCGCTGATCGTCAGCACACCGTCGTCGCGGCGTCAAGCCGTCAGCAGGGCAAGCCGTCAGCAAGCCGAACCGGCAACAAAGCCACTGCAGCACAGAAGTGGGGGCACCTGTCGGGGAGATTTGTTTACGACGGCGAGCCGCCGGCACAAGCCAAATTGCAGCTGAACAAGGACATTGAATTTTGTTCTCCGTTCGAGCCAAAAGCCGAACAGCTCGTCGTTAATCAGAAAAACCGCGGAATCGCCAACGTGGTGCTTTGGCTGGAGGTGCCGCGCCGAGGTCCGGCGCCGCCGATCCACCAGTCTTACGCCAAGACAGCGGAGAAGTCCGTGCTGCTCTCGAACAGCAAATGCCGGTTTAACCCGCACGTGACGTTGCTGCGGACGACGCAGAAACTGGCGCTGAAAAATGAGGATACAATTGCGCACAACACAGCGGCGGGCTTGAAGCGCAATTTGCCGTTTAACGTCGTCACACCCTCGGGGAGTACCGATGAACGATCGGTTCGCAAAGCCGAGCGAAAGCCGGTTAAGATCAGCTGTTCAATCCACGCCTGGATGACCGGCTGGCTGCTGGTGCAGGAACATCCCTACATGGCGGTAACCGACGCCGATGGCCGCTTCAAGATCAAAAACCTTCCTGCCGGCGAGTGGACATTTCAAGTCTGGCACGAGATTCCCCAATCGATCACCAGCGCAGCGCAGGCTGGACAAAAAACAGAATGGAAAAGGGGCCGCGTCACGGTCACGATCGAGGAAGGCGAAAACAACTTCGGGGAGTGGACGCTCGATCCCAGCCTGTTCAAAACTGACGAATGAGCCGAATTGAATTCGGGCGTCCCATCCTCTATGCTCTTTTCGGAATTGCCAGGTTTGCCCAGATCCCCCGTTGAGGTATTGCTCCCGATGAATCACCGTTCGTATCGACGTTTGATGTTCGCTCTTTTGTTCGTAAGCATCGCACTGACCACCGTGGCTTTGCCGGCTGCCGACATCGACGAAAGCCCCCTGCCGATTCAGGCCGAGCAGACATTCGTCGAATTGGAATTCCGGCGCCCGATCGTGCTCACGCATGCCAACGACGGCAGCAATCGCGTTTTCGTCGCCGAGCAAGAGGGATTGATTCGCGTCTTTAAAAACGACGCCGACGCGGTGCAGACAGCCGACTACATCGACTTGCGATCCAAGGTGGTCTACAAGGACAACCAGAATGAGGAAGGCCTGTTGGGCTTGGCGTTTCATCCCAAGTACAAGCAGAATGGGCAGTTTTTCGTCTACTACACCACGACGGACGCCCCGCACACGTCGGTCGTTTCACGGTTTACCGTGTCGAAAGACGACCCCAACAAAGCCGATCCCGATTCGGAAGAAGAAATTCTGCGGGTTCCCCAGCCATTCTGGAATCACAACGGCGGCACGATTGCGTTCGGTCCCGACGGTTACCTCTACATCGCCCTGGGTGATGGCGGCGCGGCAAATGACCCCCACCGCAACGGGCAAAACCTCAAGACGTGGCTCGGCTCGATTCTGCGGATTGACATCGATCACAAGTCGAAGGGCAAGAACTACTCCGTTCCCAAGGACAACCCCTTCGTCGGCCGCGCGGACGCGAAGCCGGAGATTTGGGCCTACGGAGTGCGGAACATTTGGCGGCTTTCCTTTGACCGCAAGACCGGCACCTGCTGGGCGAGCGACGTAGGGCAGGACATTTGGGAGGAGATCGACATCATCGTCAAGGGAGGCAACTACGGCTGGAACCTGCGCGAAGGCAAACACAAATTCGGCCCACAGGGTTCCGGCCCGCGGGATGATTTGATCGAGCCGATCTGGGAGTACAAACATGACGTCGGAAAATCGATCACCGGCGGTCACGTTTATCGCGGCTCCAAATTTCCCGAGATGGCCGGCCACTACCTGTATGCCGACTATGTCACGGGCCTGATTTGGGCTTTGAAATATGACGAAGCGAAGAAAAAAGTGACCGCCAACCGCAGCATCAGTTGGCCGGAAGGCGCCGACCCGCTGCCGGTGATGTCCTTCGGCGAAGACGAGCAAGGCGAACTGTATATGCTCACGCCGACGGGGCATGTGTTTCGGTTTGTGAAGAAGCGGTAGGCTCGTGGTCGACGCATAATCATTCGTGTTGAGATGCGCTCGTGCAGCTGCAAATTAAATCAGCTCGACCAGACGAAACCCCGCGGATCGAATCTCTTCAGCAAAGCGCGTTTCGCGCCATTCGGCGGATCTACCGCCCAAATGCAACGGCAACGCCGGTTCGCGCGGACGCAGACCTGGAGGTGCAAACGATCGTTGCCCTGCATCAGGCCGACATCGTCGGGGCGGTCGACTATTGGCTGGCGCCGCCGCACGCTCATCTCGCGAATCTGGTCGTCGAACCGGACATTCAGCGACGAGGAATCGCCCGGCAGATGTTGTCCTATCTGGAATCGATGCTCGCAGTCGAAGGATTACGCAGCGTTACACTTAAGACAATTCGTGAAACCGGCAATCCGCTGATCTTTGAACGGTTGGGATTCGCAGCGGTCCGGGAGGAGACGGCCGATTGGTGTGAGAGTGATGTTCACGCGGTGCTGCATGAGGTCACGATGACCAAAGCGTTCAACACTCTTGTCGATTCGTGAGATCCGCAGCACCTGCCGCAATGATCCGCTCAATGACGTCACCTTTTGCGTCCGCATAGGCGTTCATATCGGGCCAGTCTTGTGCGGCGAGCTGTCGTTTTGTCTCTTCGTACTGCTGCCGATCGGCGTCATTTGAGCGGAGACGATTCCGGAATACTAGATGCCGCGAAACCTCCGGGCATCCTTTGGAATAGACGTGAATGTGGACATCCTTAGCGGCGGTCCTCAGCATGCGGTGTTCGTGGAACTCCGGTTCGCGAACGCGGAGCTGATAGCCGGCGGCTTCGAGTTGCGGCAAATAGCGCGACTCGTCGTCCGAGCGCTCGACCACCAGCAGGATATCAATGATCGGTTTGGCCGCGAGCCCCGGGACGGAGGTCGATCCGATGTGCTCAATCTGCAGCGCCGCGTCGCCGACGGCTCGCGCAATGAACTCCGCATGCCGGCGAAACAACTCCGGCCAGTTCGGCTGATACTCGCAGAGGACGACATCCCGTTTTTCGACGCCGCCGATGAGTCCTGTTTCCAGTTCGTTGTCCATTCGATCGCCTTGGCGGTTCTGATCGGGTCGCTCTACCGTTGCCGAAGGGGATCACGCTCTGGCTAATACGCCAGCGCATACCCGTCGCGCCGGGGGTCGGCGCCGGCGAGGCGGGCGCCGGAATCGGGGTCGATCATCACGCCCTGTCCGCCGCCGACCAACGCGGAATAATCACCGAGCGGCTCAAGAGCATGATGCCGCCGGGTGAGCTCGTTGCGGGCGGCGGCCGCAATTCGCGTTTCGATCTGCATTCGCGTCCGCTCCCAAACCCGAAATCGGGGCGCTTCGATCGCCGCCTGCAAATCGGCCCCGAATTCGACGACATTCAAGAACATTTGCATCGTCGTCTGCAAAATGCCCCAACTGCCGGGCGTGGCAACCGAGAACCAAAACCGGCCGTCCTGAAGCACGTGCAGCGGGGCCATACAGCTCGACCAGCGCTTGCCCGGCGCGATCAAATTCGGCGTGGAACAGTTGGGGTCGATTTCGCACCACCAGACGAAATTGTTCAGCGCAACACCCGTCCCTGGGACGATGACGCCCGAGCCGAATCCATTCCCCAGCGACTGCGTAATGCTGGCCACATTGCCCATTTCGTCGACCGCCGCCAAATGAGTCGTCAAGCCGCCGATCCGTCCCGGGCTGACCATCGCCTCGTCGCGCGCACCCCGGAACCGCTCGCCTTCACTCTGTGAGGCCCACACCCGGTCGATCTGACCGCGGCGTTCCGCGATGTACTCGTCGCTCAGCAACTGTTTCAGTGGAATCTCACAGAAATCGGGATCGCCGCAATACTCGATGCGGTCCGCTACTGCCAGTTTGATGGCCTCACTGACCAGGTGAATGTACTCCACGGAGTTGTGGCCGCAATCTTGCAGGTCGAATCCTTCCAGCAGCCGTAGTTGCTGCAGAATCTGGAATCCTTCGTTGTTGGGTGGACAAGTCTTAACGTGCGTTCCGCGATAATCGACACCAATCGGCGTTTGCCATTGCGGCTGGTAGCCGGCGAGATCATCGCGGGTCAGCAAGCCGCCTTGCGACTGGATGTGGTCTGCGATCTTTTTGCCCAACTCGCCGCCGTAGAATACCTCCGCCCCTCCTTCGGCGATGCGGCGATAGGACTCGGCCAGTTCAGGCTGTTTGAGCAGGATGCCGACACGATGGGGGACGGCCCCATAAATCGCCGTGCCCGCGTCATTCAGACGCGGCAGCGCAATCGTGAGAAATCGCGCGTTAGCGGGATGCAGTGGAAACCCGTCGACGGCGTGCCGAATGGCCGGCGCAAAGACCGGCTCACGGTCAAGCGTCCCTTCCTCGTCCAGCGCGGTCAGCCATCCGGCAACATTTCCGGGAATCAGGCAGGACCGTGGACCATACTCCTGAGACTGGGGCGTAAACTGCTCCGGAGTCCCCGCGGCCGGTGTGTTTCCACTGAAGTTCAGTACCCGTGACGATCCGTCCGCCTTGTGGAGCAACAGGAAGCCGACTCCGCCCGGACCGCTCATATAGGGTTCGACAACCCCCAGCGTGATCGCCATGGTCACGACGGCATCGACGGCGTTACCGCCGCTGCGGAGGATATCGAGCCCCGCTTGGGAGGCGAGTGGATGAGCCGAAGCGACTGCGCCGTGTCGGCCGCCGATGGTGGGGCGGGTTCGCGTCCATGACTCGGCGGGGGCCATCGTGATCTTCCCGGAAATCAAATTTGAAGCGACGCAGGCAGTGCTATTTCTTCTTCAGCGGATGCAATTCAATTTTGCGAAAGAAGATCTCCGCCCCCTCGGTCTGAAAGAGCAACTTTCCGGAACTTGGCTCGGCCATCTCACCGTAATTGACGACCGTTCCATTGACGATGTTGGTGATCGTTCCGCCGTCGCAAATGCATTCCAATTTCGTCCACTCCTGGCCGGGGGAATCTTTGTCGTCTTTGCCGCGAACTCCGAGCACGTCTTTCCAGTCGGGATCGCGACCGTACCAGTTGATCCGGCCTTTGGTGAAGGTCTTCTTCTCGCCCCCTTTTTTCCAGACCGTTTCCTGGTCGCGATCCTTGGTGACTTCGCAGGTCAGTTTTGAGGTTCGCTGTGTGCCGTCGTTGTCGATCCCGCCCAGCACCAGAAAGTCGCCGACACCCCCCTCGATGATTTGACATTCGATACTGGACATCCAGGGCGCCGTCCCCTTGCCGGCTCCGTAATTGCCGTCGTCGCCGTGGCAATGTAACAGCACGCCGCTATCCTTGGCCGCCATTTTGCGCTTGCCCCAGGTGAGCTCGCCCCAACGATACTCAAGTATCAAGTGATAGTTCGCGTACCGATTCTTGGTCACGATGCCGCCGTAACCGTCCCCCGACGCGCGGATGACTGGAGTCCCGTCGGCCTCTTTGGTGACCGTAAAGACCTTGCGCGGGTCCTCCAGCTTGGTGTCTTGCAGCCACGTGTAGAAGTTCGACAGGTCCTGTCCGTTAAACAACTTGATGGGCTGATCCTTGGGAACGATCACGCCGTCTTGGCCCTCGTCGCCCCACGCGATTCGCGCGGAAAGGCAGAGTGCCAGCAGAGTACAAATCCAACATGCCAACGTTTGTTTCTTCATAGTCAATCAACTCGTCAGTCTCAGCTGTGTCTCATCACAAACCGATGTACGCCATGTCCTGCTATGACGCTCTCCAGACTAACACTTCGTCAGTCGCTATTCCAGGATTCCGGCTCCCTGCGGGATGGTTTCCGATGACTCTGTAATGTATATCTGAAGAGTTCCCTCAATGAAATCAATCAACGATCCCATCCACGGAGACGATCGGCATGAGCGGCGAATTTCAAGATCGTACGGCGTTGGTCACCGGCGGTTCGCGGGGAATTGGCCGCGCCACGGCATTGCAATTGGCGCGTGAGGGCGCGGATGTCGCGATCAGCTATGCTTCGAGGCGTTCGGAGGCCGAACAAGTCGTCGCCGAGATCGAGTCGCTGGGCCGCAAGGGATTGTGCTCGGCCTGCGATGTTTCGCAACCTGACCAGGTCGACGCCCTGACCAAAGCAACACGCGATTCGTTAGGCCCGATCGAATTGGTCGCACATTGTGGGGCAATCAGCAACATCGCGGACCACAGCGAGATGACTTACGAGCTTTGGAAAGAAACGATCGATGTGAACTTGAACGGGTCCTTCTTGGTGGTGCATGCGGTCAAGGGTGAAATGATCGAGCGAGGATTCGGGAGAATCGTCACCGTTTCGTCGATTGCCGCACTGCGGCCGCGAAAGATGCAAATGCACTATTCGGCCGCCAAGGCGGGCGTCATCGCACTGACCCGCTGTTGCAGCGAGGGGTTCGCTCCGCACAACGTTCGCATCAATTGCGTCGCGCCCGGCCTCACGGAAACGGAAATGGCCCATGTGCTGTCAGACGAAACCATTGAGGCGGTTCTTGCGGGGACTCCGATGGGCCGCATCGGACAGCCGGAGGAGATTGCCGAAGTGATCGCATTTTTGCTGAGCGAACGCTCCAGCTTCATGACCGGCCAGACAGTGGTCGCCTCCGGCGGACGGGTCGTTCTACCATAATCGTTGGTTTTTTCGCATGTTTGCCATATCCTGACGGTACTTTGCCGACCCGGCGGTGTTTAATCCCTTGTCGCGATACCGTCTCGAGTTGTCCGGCGGCGAGACGGTACCAGGCGGCGAGTTTCCAGTCACAAATCGCAGGTATCCGATTATGAAAGTCTTGCACATCTCATGCTTGGCGTTTTTGGGGATTTGCGTCGGCCTCGCTTCAGAGGCTGTCGCAGAGGAGTCCCAGGACAGTGCAGAACCGGCCAAGTTGTTCCAAGAATTGGACAAAAATAAGGATGGAGTCGTCGCGGCCGATGAAATCGGCGAGGATCGCGCCAAGTATTTCAAGCGGTTGTTGCGCGTCGGTGATCAGGACAAGGACGGCCAGCTGTCGAAGGAGGAGTTTGTCAACGCCACCAAGCCGCAAGAGACTCCCGTCGAGGTTGTGAGCGAGGAAGCGGTCGGTGGGAAATCGAACAAGAAGAAACCAAAAGGGAACAAGCAGAATCCCGGCAAAATCCTGAAACGATTGGATAAGAATAAGGATGGCGTCATTTCCCGCGACGAAGCCGAAGCGGACAATCTGCCGGAGCGTTTGAAGAAGCGCGTGGCGCGGCTATTCGAAAAGTCGGGGAAAGACGAATTAACGTTGAAGGATCTGAGAGCATTGGCCGCCAACAATGCGAAGAAGAAGAAAAAGAAGCCTGCCGACGGAAAAGGCAAACCAGGACAGCGGCTTGCGAGGACGTTTAAGAAACTCGACCAGGATCAAGACGGCAAGATTTCCGTGGACGAGGTGCCCGAGGAGTTTAAGCCCCGATTGGTGAAGTTGCTGCAACGCGCCGGCAAGGAGGAGGACGGCAGCATTAATCTCAATGAGTTTCGGCGCGTCGCCCGTCGCGACGGAGATGCGGAGGCTCCGCCGCGTCGCGGACCGGCTGAAGGAGGCCCCCGCCGGGGACGAGGTCCTAAATTCTTTAGCAAGCTCGATACCAACAAGGATCGCAAGCTGAGCAAGGAAGAATTGAGCCGCTTCGTCGAGATTTTTGAGGAGTTGGATGAGAACGGTGACGGCACGCTCGATCCCCGCGAGTTGATGGGAGCGCCGCCGCGTGAGCGCCGCCGTGACGGCGATCGACCGCGTCCGCCTCGACGACCAGAAGGGGACGTCGCGAAACGAGACCGGCCCGATGCTCCTCGCCGAGGCCCCAGGTTTGGCCGTGGACCCGGCCTGCCGTTCCGGGAGATGCTCGGAGACGAAGGCAAGGTCTCGATCGAAAAGGCTCTGGAACGTATTAAAGTCCGGTTGGAAAAACTGGATACCAACGGGGATGGATACATCGACATCGAAGAATTCCGCGCCGCACGTATCGAACGGGGGGCGGAGGCCTTCAATTCTCGCGGCCGGCGCGGACCGGGTGGGGATCGATTCTCATCTCGAAGGCGCGGATTCGGAAGAATGCGTGGAGAAGGGCCCAGACGAGGCGGTGAGTTCATCAAACGGATGATTGAGCGGATGGACACGGACGAGGATGGAAAAATCTCCGAGTCCGAAGCAAAGGGCCGGCTCAAGGAACGCTTTAAGAAGGTCGACCGCAACGGCGACGGTTTCATCGATGCTGAAGAAATGAAACACGCCCGCCCCGGTCGCGGCAAGGGCCGTGGGAAACGCCGGCCCAAGCAGGATCAACAAAAAGAGAAAGAGGCGGGTGCCGTAGAGGGCAAGGACGCATAAGGAACTCGGTAATTGCGAAGAATAGGAAACGAAAGACGACGCCGTATGGCGTCGGCTTTTCCAACGGGGTTCTGAGTGTGAGCCGACAACTCAAAGCGGCGCGATCTACTGCTCCAATTGGCGGAGCAGATTGACTCGCTGGCTCAGTCGCAAGAGCTGGTCCTCCAGCACCGTGATTCTCCATTGCAATTGCTCTTCCGGTGACGCATTGATCGCCGCTTCTCCCGTCTCCATATCGATTCGCATTAAGGTCTCGTAGGCCTTGAGCTCTTTGATCCGCTCGTCGCTGACCGAATCCGGCACGCGTTTGTTCAGCGCCTCCGCCAAGTCCACATCGGTTTCCGCGGACAACTGCCGATGCTGGGCCCAGCGGACCATCGCCTGCATGCGATTGAAATGCCCGGTCTTTTCCTCTTGCTTGACGAGGTCTTTGCTGATTTGCACCGATTCGCGGAACTCACGAATTTGAGGTTGCGTAAAGGTCCCTTTGACGCGGCGATTCATCTCTTCAGCGTATTCCAACTGTGCTTCCGCCAATTGCAAATAGGCCATTGCATAGCCCTCAGACGGCGTTTCCGCTTCCTTCTGTTGGGCGGCATCAGCGACGGGAAACCGCAGCAGCGATCCGGCGCTGGCTGATACAACAGCCACCAGTACCAACGTCAGCCAATTGCCGGCGGCGGTCCGTCTTCGGGTCACTTGAAATTGCGAAGTGCTCTGGGAATCGCTTGCTCCATGGTCAATCTGATCGTGCTTGTTGGTCATGGTCTTATTGCCTCGAAAGCGATGGGAGGGGGTGAGAAAGCCGATCCGCGGAACAGGAATTAGCCGTCAACTCCGCGATTGCGCTGCGAATCATCCTAGCCCCCGGTCATTTTAAAGTAAACATCTGATCGGCAAGGCGCGTTTGATGTGCAGAATTGCAGCATCGAGTTTGTTCCGGATCCCGGAACCTCGTCCACAGGTTGACAGATAATCCCCCGCCCGGGAGACTGGTAAGCTGAACACTCATTCCTTCGATGCCATACTTCGATGCCCGATACGCCTGAACTTAAGAAACTCGCCGGCCACACCGACCCCGTCTACGTGGTCGAGGCAGTGCCGAGCAAACCGTGGCTGGTCACCGGCAGTTTTGACCGCACGCTGAAGATCTGGGACGTCGCCAGCGAAAAGCCGCTCGCGACGTTGGCAGGGCACGCCGATTTGGTGCTGGCTGTGGCCGTCGCTCCCGATGGCTCGAAAATTGTTTCCGGCTCGCAAGATAAAACGTTGAAAATCTGGGACGTGCCCAGTGAACCGCCGAAAGAGGCAAGCGAACCGTTGAAACCGGCCAAGGAACTAAAAGGGCACGGTTCGCAAGTCTACGGTGTGGCGTTCAGCCCTGATGGAAAACAGCTCGTTTCGGTCTCCGCCGACAAAACGGTCCGATTTTGGGACCTCGCAGCCGGCAAGGAGCTCCGCAAACTGCCTGAGCAAGGGGGCGCGGTCTACGCAGTCGCGTTCAGCCCTGACGGAAAGACCATTCTCACCGGCGGCGCAGACAAGTCCGTGCGGTTGTATCAGGCGTCCGACGGCAAAGAGTTGCGGCAGTTTCCGGGCAGTGCGGACGCCGTCTATGCGGTCGCTGTTCATCCTGACGGCAACACCGTCGCCGGCGGCGGATTAGAGAAGGTGGTCCGCACCTGGGACTCAGCGAGCGGCACCGCTGGGCCGGTTTTTGACGGGGCCCGCGGCGACATCTATCGCATTCAGTACAACCGCAGCGGCAAACGCCTGATGGCAGTCACCTATGCGGCCGAAGTGCTGGTTTGGGACACGGCAGACGGCAAACTGTTGTTTCAACAAAAACTTCCCGTTCGCACAACCTACGGAGCGGCCTTCACGCCTGATGGCAGTCACGTGGCCGTCGCTGCGGAAGACGGGCAGACCTATCTGGTGCCGCTGCCGGAAGAAGCTCGCTGAGCCGCCCGAGACTGTCTGTGATCCAAGCCCACGAAAACTCCGTATCATTTCGGCCCGCCACCACAACTTTCAGAATTCCAAAGGATTGCCCAAAGCGGATGAGCGACGACAAGATTGCTGTAATCTTCGACATGGACGGCGTGCTCGTCGATTCCTATGAGGCGCACTTCCAAAGTTGGCTGCGGCTTGCCGCTGAACGCGGTTTTGAATTCACTCGAGAGCAATTCCTGACAACATTCGGTCGCGTCAGCCGCGAGGTCGTCGTTGAGTGCGGAATGTTGGACCAGCCGACGCCGGAGCGGGTGGCGGAAATCGACGACGCCAAGGAATCACATTTTCGGGCAATCCTCAGTGAAGACTTTCAAGCGATGGAGGGGGCGCATGAGTTGATCGAGGCGCTTGCCGCGGAAGGCGTTCCGCTGGCTGTCGGTTCCTCCGGACCGCCGGAGAATGTGAATTTGGTGATTGATTCCTTGGACAAACGGGAACATTTTCGCGCGGTGATCACCGCTGCCGACGTCAGCCAGGGGAAACCACATCCTGAAGTCTTTCTCAAAGCGGCCCAGAAGCTCCGCACGGACCCGGCACATTGCGTCGTGATCGAAGATGCGGAGGCGGGGATTGCCGCGGCGCATGCGGCCGGAATGGCGTGTATCGCGCTGGTCAGCCCCGGCCACACCGCCGAGGAACTGTCGGCCGCCGAACTCACCGTGCACTCATTGTCCGAGATTACGCCGCAGATCATTGGCGAGGTTTCGCGGAAACACCGTCAAACTCTGAATCGCTAGCCGATTCAAAATAATACTCTCAATATTTCTCTAGTTGTCGAGGTAGAACATCATGTCCGACCGGCCGTCCGGGTTGTTTGATTTGAAAGATAAGGTTGCGGTGGTGACCGGTTCGAGTCGCGGAATCGGTTTAGCGATGGCGAGCGGGTTGTCTGAATTCGGCGCGAACGTCGTACTGTGCGGCCGCAAGCAGGAAGGGATTGATGCCGCAGTCGAGACCATTCGCGCCGCGGGCGGCAATGCCGCGGGAATCGCGGCGCACATGGGCAAGGCGGACGACCTGCAGCGTTTGGTCGAAACGGCGGTGGAGACCTTTGGGGGCATCGATATTCTGGTTAACAACGCCGCCACGAACCCGGTGTTCGGTCCGCTGATCGACAATGATGACGCGGCGTTTGACAAAATCATGGAGGTCAACGTCAAAGGCCCGCTGAATCTGGCGAAGCATGTGCATCCGCACATGGTCGAGCGGGGCGGCGGGTCAATCATCAACGTCAGCAGTATCGGAGGATTGCACCCCGAGCCGATGCTCGGCTTGTATAGCATGAGCAAGGCCTCGTTGATCAGCCTCACCAAGGTGATGGCGGCCGAATGGGGCGAGCAGGGGATTCGTGTTAACGCCCTCTGCCCCGGCTTGATCAAAACGCAGTTCAGCCAGGCGCTCTGGTCGAACGAGAAGATTCTCAACCGGGCGGTTTCGAAAATTCCGCTACACCGGATCGCCCAGCCGGAGGAACTGGTGGGCATGACGGTTTATTTGGCGTCGTCGGCGTCCAGTTTTTGCACTGGTGCGGTGCTGACCGTCGACGGCGGGCATACGATTTGAGTGATTGGATTGGGAACTCCCCGGCAGAGTCGGGGATGTGGGTTGACGCCGTTACTTGATATGAGGGCAGATTGATGAGCATTCCACCATGTACGGATTCGATGTTGAAAGACGGAACGTTTGACGGCAAGACGATCATCGTCACCGGCGGCGGCACCGGCTTGGGCCGCTCGATGGGGCAGTACCTGTCACAGTTGGGGGCCAACCTGGTGATCGGCGGGCGGCGGGCGGACGTGATCGCCGAGACCGCCGCCGAGATGGCCAAAGAAACCGGAAACGAGGTCTGGGGCGATTCGTGCGACGTACGTGAACCGGAGCAGGTCGAAGCGCTCATCGACGGAGCGATCGAACGCTTTGGCGCGGTTGACGGGTTGATCAACAACGCCGCCGGCAACTTCATTTGTCCCACCGAACGCCTCTCCTACAACGCGTTCAACACGGTCGTCGATATCGTGCTGCGAGGCACATCCAATTGCACTCTCGCGCTCGGCAAGCGTTGGATCGATGCCGGTCGCAGCGGCACGTTTCTGAACATCGTCACCACCTATGCGTGGACCGGTTCGGGGTACGTCGTCCCTTCGGCGGTCGCTAAAGCGGGCGTGCTGATGCTCACGCGATCCTTGGCCTCGGAATGGGGCAAATACGGCATCCGCCTCAACGCCATTGCGCCCGGACCCTTTCCGACCAAGGGCGCCTGGTCACGGCTGATGCCCGATGCGCTGAAAGAGCTGTTCGATCCAGCCAACCGAGTCCCCGCCGGCCGGGTCGGCGAACACCAGGAATTGGCGAATCTGGCGGCGTACTTGATGTCCGATTACAGCGCCTACATTAACGGCGACTGCATCACGATCGACGGCGGCGAATGGCTCCGCGGCGCGGGGCAGTTTAACGGGCTGGAGATGGTGACCGGTGAGCAGTGGGATCAATTGCAGGCGATGATGAAGCCTAAGAAGGGGTGATGGTGACCGGTTGACTATGGAATTCCGAATACAGCAGGACGGTAACCTCCACGATGTCATGACGCTTCGATTCTGCGGCCAGATTGCGATCAATTCGCATCGTGCTTCTTGCTGAATGGATAAAGCGGAATTCGTGCAAACGTCCGCCGTTGTTTGCCGACGTTTTGAAACAGGTGCAGCGTATTCCCAACCTGTTCGAGTTTGTCACGATCAACCAGCGGGCAGGCTTCACACGGTACACCAAGCGGCAGTTGGACAATTCTTGCTCTGTGTGCGAATTCCCAGACGGCCCACGCCTGCTGTGTCTCCCCAGCGGCAGAAAACGTGATTGGCTTTCCGGACAGGTCAAGAAGTTCCGCCATCAAGGGATTCTCCAATTGCACAAAATATGTCAGCGCAATATCGACGTAGACATTGTTTGGTTTGTCTTTCGACGCGATATAGATACTTCCAGTTCGGGAATCCTCCAAGACTTGCTGCGCAACGAGCGGCGACAATGCAGCGAATTGCTCATCCGTAAAAAACCGGTTACTACGCACGATTTCAAAGGCCTTTCTGTTGAATTGCCTTGTACCAATGACTTCCGCATCAGTTCTTGCAGCAACCGAAATTGCGCGAGGGCTCCATTTGTTTGGGCGTGGGGCGTCGTCATCCGACAGGCATACCACGGCAATCGACGAAACGATAACGACTGTCAGAAAACGCGGGCTAATTCGTGAACGCATTTCTGCCTCCGTAAAGTCGATACATCCGAATGCCAATGGTTCAATGACTGAAACGTGTGCCGCGCTGCTGGGTCATTTCAATCCCACCAATTGAATGCAAGTTCGCCGACCGTTTGCGGTTTCCAGTATTGTATTTGGTCTCGTTCTGCGGCGCCCAGAACACGTAGGTCGGAATCTGTCTGTTTACGATTGAGTTCTTCAGCCGTCGGCGTGGCGACATAGGGAAACATGTCGGTGATGCTCCGCGCGATGTCGGGACAGTCGACGAATCGAATGTCTTGGAGTGATGCTGGTGCCGGTTCCGCAAATGCACAGATCGGAAAAATCGAGTGGCCCAGGATCGACACCGAAATCTCCCTGCCGGCGAGATTCGCAAAGTGAAAATTCGGAGTTATGCCCCGTTCCGTCACGTTTGTGACGTTGAGGTGAAGCGGTGCCGCGACAGCATAGACGACACCTTTGAAGTCGACGAAAGTGAATTCTGGCATCGCCTCGCTGTGGTGACGATCAAGAAAACCGGTGATGCCACGTTTTAGAATCATGTCAGTCGGCTTGGTGGCAATGGGTCAGAGCGGTGGCAACGTTTGCCACTGGCTTTGCCTGTGTCTTAAAGTAGTGCGCAAGTTTTCGCATGCTATTTCTTTGCAGAGCGGACACGTCAACCAACCCATTGTATCGAAGCGCACTGGCGGAGCCAGTGGCACACCTTGTTGACCGGGGGCTCGAACGGTCTCGTCCAAAAAAAGAACGCCGCCGGCCAATTGAATGCCCGGCGGCGCTTCTCATGTTTGTCTTGTAAAACGCAATTTACTCCGTGGCCAACGATTTCGCTTGGGCCACGATTTCCTTGATGTGATCCGCGTTCAGTTCTCCTTCGCGAAACGCAAAGTTGTTCCGAACCCTCTTGTTGCGCCAGAGCATGACGGTGACGTCGGCATCTTGGGCGATTTTGTAAGCGGGCGGGCCGGAGATGGACTCGAACATGGTCAATGGCGTTTGACCGATTCCGGACGAGTCCGCCAGCTGTTTGATTTGCGGCTCCGTCGCGTCGGAGTCGTCTGTGAGAAAGACCACGAATGCGGAAAGCTTCTGGTCTTGATGCGCCGTGACGGTTTCATCGATCTGCTTGACCAAACTGGCCAAATCGTCGGTGAACGTGCGGGCAAACACGTTGATCACCGGACGAGATGAGTACCGTCACCGATAGCAGAGTGATGTGCCGGCTGCGGGGCCGGTGACATCATGCACGTTAAAGGCTTTGGCGGGATCGCCCGGCTGCAAGCCGGACAACAGGGCGACGGCGACCGGTTCTTTCGTTTCCGGTGACGCGGTCTTGTCCGCTTCAGGTTGGACCGGCTGTTTGGTCGCCGGGTCTGGTTGGGCCGCCGTTTCCTTGGCCGGGGTCTGTTTGGCCGTCGTTGTGTCGGAACTGAGCTTGGTATCGGACTTGGCATCGGACTTGTTGTCGTCACCCGATCCGCAGCCGATGACCGTCATCAAGCCCAGCAGCACCAGTCCGCTCAGCGGCCCGGCGCGCCACTTCATCGATCTCATGTGTGCCTCCTGTTTCGAAGAGAGAAAGAAAACCGTCTGCAAATCACGGCTCCGATTGTACTATTCGAGCCCTTGCTTTTGCCAGATTTCTGATGACCCGCCGGTGGAAAAACCTCCGAAATATAAAAACGCAACAGGCCGCGCACCCTGCGGTGCGCGGCCTGTTGGGAAAACTCTCGATGTTGCCGTGGCAGACGTTTTAGTCTTCCAAAATCTTCTTGGTATCGGCGGAGACTTTCTTGACGGTCTCTTTCTTGAGCTTGCCTTTGGAGAAGGCGTGGTTGACTTTAACTTTGCCGTCGACCCACATCATCACGGTGATGTCGGCGTCCTTGGCGATCTTGTAGTTCTCAGGGCCGGCGAGATTGTCGATCAATGTGAGCGGAATCTTGACCTTGTGTTTCTCGGCCAGTTTCTCAAGCTTTTTCTCGGCCTTATCGGGTTCGTCGGTCAGAAAGACGACGAACGCTTCCATCTTCTGATCTTTGTTTTTGGCGACTTGTTTGTCGACGTTTTTGATCAGCGAGGTCAATTCCGGCGTGATCTCGCGGGCGAAGATATTGACGACCGGTTTGCCTCCAAAGCGGCAGCGGTAGCACAAGGTTTCACCCTTTTCGGGGCCGGTGATGTCGCGGACATTAAACGCAGGAACGCGCTCGCCCGGCTTCAGCCCGGACTCCAGCTTTGGGGATTTCTCAGCAGCCGTTAAGGCCAAGGCGCCGACGAGGACCAGTGCGCAGCTGGGGACAATCGCTTTCAACATAGTGACAACGTCTCCTTCTCTCGGTGGTGGGGGTATGCGTGCCGAAGCAATTTCGACTCGCAGCTAACGAAGAAAAACAAGTCTGAAACTTGGATCGTGCAGTGCAAAATACGCTGAGCAAATTCTAGCTGTTTGGAGTCAGATTGCAATTCTGACAAAATTATGGACGGAGATGGCAACTTTGCCTGAACGGGTCTTCTCCGCACAACGATCATCTTCAACAACACGCCTGGCATCGTCTGTGAATTGGATCACACAGCGGACCGGTCAATTCAAGACCGCCTTCAACCCCGACTTTTTGGCTTCAATTTCGGGGTCTTCATAAGGTAGACATTTGAGAAACTCGATCAGATCGTCGATTTCGCCCTCAGACAGATGGCTTGTGCGGCCGTGGCGGTCGTCCTCGTTGTGCGTCGTCAAGACCTCCTTGAGCGTCGCCGCCTTGCCGTGGTGCAAATAGGGTGCCGTTCGATAGATTCCCAACAAGGTGGGCGTATCGTATTTGGGTCCCATTTTCTCCGACGGGTCGTCATCGCCCGTCCCGACGTCGTGCAGCAGAAACGGTTGCTGCAATCGCGAATCGGTGTAGAACGGGCCGCTGTGACACTGCGCGCATTTTGTTTTTTCTGAGAAGAAAACCTTCCGGCCGCGCTGCGCCGATTCACTCAGGCCTTGTTTGGCATGCGGGCTGAGTGTGAATTTGTGAGTGTTGGAATAAGCGGCGAGGGCGTCGAGATCGCGCGACAAGCCCCGGTTCGGTTTTTCCAGCGAGGGGTGGACGTCGCCGTCAATCAATCCGCGGCCTTGCATCAACTGACTGCGGATCGTGTGTTCGAAGTCCTGGACTTCATCGCGGTCCGCCGACCAATGAATGGGATGCGTCCAGGCCATGCCGAACAGGGCTGTGGTATCGCGTAGCCCTTCCGGATTGTGCCACGTCCGGCCGTCGCTGTGCCCGTCGGGGTGACAACTGGCGCAGGAAATCCAACGGCGGCTGACCATCGGCTGCAGGGCGGAATAAAACAGCACCTTGCCCCGCCAGATTTCGTCGCTGAGGGGGTTTTGACAGACCCCGATTTTGGCGGTCGGTTTGAGCGACTCCGTGTCGTAGGCGACGACCTCAAAATCGAGTGTGTTGTAAACGTAGAACGTTTCGTTGTCGGGAGCGACCCGGACGGCGCGGGGGTTTTTGCCGAGATTATTGACTTTGACGTATTTGAGCTCGCGGTAGTCGTCATCGACGACGTCGCAGACATACATGTCGTCGGTTCCGGCGAAGACCACATATAAGCGTCGCGCATCAGGCGAGACGGCGAGCTCCCAAGGATTGGCGACGACAAACGTTCCCCGAAACGCGTCCAGAGCGATCGGCTTTCGCCGCCGTCCCTCGCCCGGTTCGGAATCGATCACTGAAACGTAAGGAAAGATCGAGCCCGCCCCATGCGCCACGGTCACCTTCGACCGAATGTGGGGTAGATAAACCTTCGGCCGCGCCGGGTGCGAGGCGACATGCCGCGCGAGATTGTCGCTGCGCGACCCCCGCCACTGATCGACGACTTTGCCGTTCTCCACGTCGACCGCTTTGACGACTCCCGTGTGATATTCTGTCACGTACAACCGCCGATCGCGATCGGAATAGGCGACTCCGCGGACGAATTTTCCGACCGGTAGCTTGCGCAGGACGCTTCGACTCTGAGCATCGATCTCCAACACTTCGCCGGGGTACTCCAGCGTGACGTATAAGCGGGTTCCATCGGGACTGGAGACGATGCCGTACGGCTCGTCGAAGACATCGATCCTGCCCGTTTCCCGGCGAGCGTCGCCGTCGATGAACACGATCTGGTCATCGGCGTAAACGGTCGCCGCCAATTGATGCGTGTCGCCAATGAAACTGACCCCCTCCGGTTTGTGACCGACGGGAATCTCGCCGACCACTTTGTGCGAGGGTAAATCGACGAGGCTTACCGTGCCGTTATCGCGGTTGGCACACGCCAGCAATGTCCCATCGGCGGAGATGTCCATCAGGCTGTTCGAAGTGCCGGCGGCCAACCATTGCGGAGTGACCACAAACGCAATCAACGCGACGACTGCTTGAGCTCGCATAGATGTTTCCCTGGTGCGGTGGAGTCGAATTGTTTGAGTCGGACGCCCTGGTTGAAGTCGCCCCGTCCGGTTCGTCACTATTATGACGGACGAAGCTCAACACTGACAAGTCGCAGTCGGAGAGGTCACTGCGTGTGAGTCGAGCTTCGCGTGATCGGCGCGGAGTTGGTATATTGGGAACAGCACAATCATGAAACGATATCCTTGCCAGTCGAAGCCGGGTTGCGAGTGGCCGACAGCATGAAATTGATGCGTAGTTTACACAATCGCGAGGGAATGATTGATCGGCATCCCCCGTATTCGCACGGTCGACGGGTCGCCTCAGTCCCAGGCCGCATGGGGGCGCTCTGCCTGATATTGCTCTTCTGGGCGGTCGCTGCGCCGATTGCGTCCGCTGACGAGGAGAATCGTCCGCACCACCCGCTGCAACCGGCCGATACCTCCAGCCCACGGGCGACGCTCAACTCGTTTCGCAGTGCGTGCGACAAAGCTTTTCGCTATATCCGCGATCATGGCCGCACAACTAGTGATGAACGCAGCGTTGATTATGTGACACACCAGATACTGTACTGCCTCGATTTGAGTCAGGTCCCGGAATATATGCGGCAATTCTCCGGGCGTGAATCCGCAGTGTACTTGAAAGAGGTGCTAGATCGAATCGAACTGCCGCTGGAGCACGAGATTCCGGACTTAGAGCAGATTGAACAGGACAGCGATAAGCCGCCGCTGACGCATTGGACGATTCCAAATACGGAAATCACCATCGAGCGAATCCAGGAAGGGCCTCGGCAGGGGAATTACGTCTTCAGTGCCGCCACGGTCGACAAAGTCGACGACTTCTACGAACGCGTCAAGCATCTCCCGTATCAGCCGGGAGCGTCGGAAGGGTTTTTGGAGTGGTACCTCTCCGAGCCGAAGTCGCCGTTGATGAGCAAGTTTGTACACAGCCTGCCCGAATGGATCCGGACCCGCGTCTACGGACAGGCGATCTGGCAGTGGATGGGCTTGGCACTGATCATTCTTCTCGCAGCGGCCGTGATGTTTGCAGCGTATCGGGCGGGTCGCTGGAAGACCGGCCAGAGCCGACAGGCGAATCTGATCCGTTACTGCTTTTCACTGGCGCTGCCGATCGCCGCAATGCTGGTGCCGATCATCGTCAAGAGTTTTGCTGAACAGCAATTGGTGATTTCCGGCCGCGCGTTGACGGTGACGCGGTTCTCAGCCAATCTTGTCTTTCTATTTACAGTACTGGTCGTGCTTGTCGGCGCCGGTAGCCGAATTGCCGAAATCATCATCGCCCAGCCCAACATTCATCCCCGCGGTGTGGACGCCCAATTCATTCGTCTCGCCTGCAAGGCGTCGAGTCTGGTCGCGGCGCTGATCATCTTTCTGGAGGGGGGACAATATCTGGGCATTCCACTGACGACGCTGTTGGCCGGTGCCGGTGTGGGCGGACTGGCGGTTGCGTTGGGGGCTCAGGATATGTTGCGGAATCTCTTCGGCAGCCTGATGATCATTTTGGATAAGCCGTACCGTGTGGGCGAGCGGATATCGGTCAAAGAGTACGACGGCGTCGTCGAGGAAATTGGTCTGCGTTCAACCAAAATCCGCCTGCTCACCGGACATTTGGCGGTCATCCCCAACGAGGAAATGGGACGTTTGGATATTGAAAACATAGGGCGACGCCTGCACATTCGCCGCGTGATGGATATCGCCATTCCGTTGGACACGCCGCCTGAGAAGGTCGAGGAGTCGTTGCGGATTGCACGTGACATCATGCAAGACCATCAAGGTCAGCAGGCCGATTTCCCGCCGCGGATATTCTTCACCGACTACAACCGTGATTCGCTGAATCTCCGGATCATTTACTGGTACCACCCTCCAGAGTACTGGGAGTTTCTAGCATTTAGCGAGCAGATCAACTTGCAGCTCATGCGAGAATTCGAGAAAGCAGAAATCCCGTTCGCACTGCCGACATCGGAAACCATCTGGGCCGGTCAGTCGTCTGAGAACGGCCAGAAGCTGCCTACGGCAGCGCCTCCGACTTCCTCAGCGGCAACGACCTCCGCTGGACCCGATCGAATCCCGAAAGATTCAGCGGTATCAGACGGCGCGACCTGAACTGGGCGGTGCGCCGCTTCAGTCGCCCTCCGCAGTCGCCTCAATTGAATAGCAGAGCATTCGCAATCAAGGCGCCGTCGTGTTCAACGAATTGGTCGATCAATACCCGCCCGGCCGCTATTTCTTGGCGGCCGATTTCCATTGGTGCTCCGGACGGGCGAGGATCTCGTCGATGAGTTGATTCACGGCCTGGGCTTGTTCGGTCTTGCCCTCTGCTTCGGCGTGTTCGGTGATCTCCCGCGCTTGAGGAATCAACTCCACATAGAACCGCTCGGCGACTTCGTACATACCGTGCCAATGGGCGTAATCCGGCGCCATCATCGACGCGCCATGCCGCGCCCGGCGCCCTTCGTGGTGCCACAGATAGAACCACGTCCATTCGATCTCCTCGTCGAAATCGGGTTTGGTGATCAATTCTTGCTCTTTGAGAGCGGCCATAATCGCTTTGCCCGGTTTGGCGAACTTCTCGTTGTAGAGGTGCACGAAGTCGTCGTACTGCTTGTAAAACCCGTCGACATAGTTCGGCGTGTGGCAGTGCAGGCAGACCTGTTTCATGCGGTTACGCTTATCCGTCGCGGTGTCGGCGACCAGGTCCCGCCGCTTTTGCGGATCAGTTTCCTTGACGACCTTGCCGTCGGCGTCGGTATCCATGGGGAGACTGACCGGCGGACGATTGGTCCAAGATATCCTCCGTCCCGGATCGTGAGTGACTTGTCCGTCGGTCGATTGGCCTGTGGGATCCTTCCGCGAGTGCGCCGACATGTGGCACGTCGCGCAGGTTGGAGCCTGTGTATAGTCCTTGCCCAGCACCCATTCTTTCGCATCCAGATTCATGTGTTCCTGCAGGTCCCGGTACGCGACGCCGTGCTTTGATTCCTCATAGATTTCTTTTTGAGGATGGTCAGGACCGAGGTGGCACTTTCCGCAGTTCTCCGGCCGGCGGGCGCGGCGCGGCGAAAAGTCATGCCGGCTGTGGCATGCGGAGCACGATCCGAGTGAGCCGTCGAGGTTGATGCGTCCGATGCCGGTGTTGGGCCAGGTCGCGGTGTGAAACTGAGGTTGCCCGTTGTCGTTGCGGACGATTTTGGCAAGGATGTCTTGATTGGTCGGTTGGCCGTTTTCATCGGGCTGCAGATCGTCGACGGTGATTTGACTGCCGTCGTCGGCGACCAGGGCGACCTTCGACCCATGGCACTGCAAACAGCCGACGATCGCGCTGGCCATTCCATTGACTTTCGGATCGGTCATCCCGGGCGATTTCGAGTGTGGATCAAACGGGACGCGCGAGCCTTCCACAGTTTCAGCGAGAAAATTGTCCAACGACGCCAAGATGTTTCCCCCCTTGGCATGATGGCTATGCGCGAATTCCGTGTATTCCTTTTGATGGCAGCGGGAGCAATCCTTGGGGGTTACGACTGTGGCGATATGGACACCGTAATGATCAAACCCGTCGACGTCTCCGCTTTCTGCAATGTGGCATTCGACGCACCCGACCCCTTTGGCGGCGTGTGTGCTCCCTTTCCAGTGATCGACGATTCCGGGAGATTGCACGGACTGGCCGTGACACTCGACGCACCGGCGTGACGACTCCGGGACGGAGACGTGAGCAGTGGCACGGCCGGCTTCCTGTTCTTTGCGAATCACTTCGGTCCATTGCACGAAAACCAAAGAGGCCAAAAACGTGATGCCGAGCAGTCCGATGATGAATTGCTTTGTTTTAAGTGTCATGTGCTGCTGTCTTTCCTGAGCGGTCAATCCCATTCTTGCGATGCGTCCTGCGCAGGATTACGGCGGAGGGCGCATCTGTTTGGTTTTTGTTCGGAGATGAAAACCTTTGTTGAATCCGGTTTTGAAAACCGGCTCCATCTGATCGGGATTCGTGCCTAACTGAGTTTGCGAGATATGAAAGTAGAGTTTGAAACCAGTGCTAGTGAGCCACCGCGGCCTCCCAAACGGTGAGACCAATCATCGTCAAGGCCCCGACGATGCCGATCCAAACGCTGGCCTCCGCAAATCGGGTCCGTTTGCGAATCCAATTGTCGATGAACGGCCAAACGAACATGATGAATACAATGAACCCCATGCTGAGGACCGCTGCGGTGCCGGAAAACAATTTGAGCCACCGAAACGAAGCGTAGAAAAACCATTCCGGCTTGATGATCTCGGGAGTGACATTGGGATCCGCCGGCGGCCCCAGCGTCGCGGGAAGCACGGTGGCAAGCGTGCTCAGCAAAATCATCAAGGTCAGCCCGATGACCAGTTCGGTGTAAAAGTGGTCTGGAAAGAAGCTGAACTGCTTGGGAGCGCCGGGAGGTTCATCTTCAAATTCGAATTCGGTAACTCCCTGCAGCCGGAGGATGCCGATGTGAATCATCAGCAAAAACACGATTGTGGCCGGCAGCACAGCCGCGTGCAGCACGTAAAGTCGGGAGAGTGTGTTTTGATTGTAGCTTTCGCCGCCGAGCAACATTTGTTTGGCATAACTTCCCAACACAGGAACGGTATCGCTGATGTTTGCCGCGACGGTTGCCCCCCAGTAACTCAATTGCTCGTAGACCAGACTGTACCCGGTGAAGCCGACGAGCAGCGTGCAGATCAGCAGGCACATGCCGATCATCCAGTTGATTTCGCGCGGTTTGCGGTAGGCGCCTGTAAAATAGACTCGCATTTGATGCAGAATGACCGAAGCGATCATCAGGGTCGCCGCCCATTTGTGAACACTGCGAAAGTACCAGCCGTAGGGGATGTGAGTCGTAATGTTCTCAACCGACTCATAAGCGGTTGTTGGCGAAGGCTGATAATAGAACGCCAGCAGAATGCCGGTGACGATCTGTACGACGAACAGATACGCCGGAGTTCCGCCCAGGCAGAACCACCATCGTTTGAGGTGATTCGGGACCGGCTCGTTTGTCAGCTCAGCAAGTTGGGCCTGCGAGATGGGTAGGCGTTCGCTGAACCAATTCTTAACGGCATTCATGGGTTGCTTGTCTCGCTGCAGCTCTCATTGCGGTGGTCGATCACATGAATTGGTTCCACATGCTAACCATTTGATTTCAGGTCAGGGAATTTGAGGAAAGCTCGATAAACACGAGGCCGTTCTCAATTTTCAAAGGATACTGGGCCAAGATTTGATTGGCATCCGCGGGCGGACCCGCCGTCGGTTTGCCGGTGGCGTCAAATGCGCCGTTGTGACAGGGGCAGAAAAAACGATCGTTCTGCGCTTCCCAGTGAACCCGGCAGCCGAGATGCGGGCAAACGCTGGAAAGAGCGATGAAATCCTCGTCTGATAAGCGAGTGACCACGATGTTTTGGCCGTCGGGCGAACGGAAATCAAGTGATTTGCCCACGCCGAACCCAGCCAAGTCCGCAACAAAAAACCACGAAGCCGATTCAGGCCCTGCACCCAGCAAAAAGCGAACGGCGTTGTAGGCAAATAGCCCATATCCGCTCAGCAATCCGCCGAACATTACACACCAAGACAGGAAGTTCCGCCGGTCGGTGTTCTCGTTCGACTGCGCGGCATGCTGTTCAGCCACGTGTGACCCTCGTTGTCGATTTAGTGAAGTGTTTGGGGATAAGGGAGTCCGATCAGGTGCTCCTGTGGGCCGGATTGACTCCCACAAAACAAAAACGCCCCTCGCGGCGCAGAGTGATCCGACCAGGAGGGGCTGTCATAGCCAACATTTGTTTTCAGAGAAGACAAAGTTTCATGCTAAACTATCAACGCAGTGTCGACGGGTCAATAGTATCAATCACGGCATTTGTGAGGCCGGCAATGGATCGGCAGTTCGACGCCTCCCCAACGAGTCAAGTGCACGATCGGTGTATCGATGAAGCGATCAATGGCTTATCAGACTCCCCCCACACTGGCGTGACCACGGCAATCTCGCCTGTGGTTGGCACCCAAGCACTGCGCCGGCGTTTCGTTGCCGGCAGTCGATCGCAATTGAAATTTGACCTCCCGCTGGGCTAACATATCAATATTGGTCGATGGATTTCATTGGCTGCGACCTGCATTACCCGAAAGTCATCTAAGCTAGGCATTCGATGAGTCGGAACTCTCGCGTCACGCAACTTTGCGCAATATTGCTTACGTGGTGCGGGAGTAACATCGCGTTTGCTGACGGTCCGGTGGACTACGAGAAGCAAGTTAAGGTCATCCTCAAAGAGCGATGCTTCGCCTGCCATGGAGCGCTCAAGCAGGAATCGGGACTGCGATTGGACACGGGACAATTGATCCGAGAGGGGGGCGATAGTGGTGCGGCGGTCGTCGCCAAGAATCCGCAGGAGAGTTTGCTCATCGAACGCGTCTCATCCGAAGACGAAGTCGAGCGGATGCCGCCCGAAGGAGAGTCGTTGACTGCGGAGCAGATTGAGACACTCAAGCTGTGGATCGCACAGGGTGCAGTTTCGCCCAAAAACGAACAGCCGGAAGCCGATCCGCGAGACCACTGGGCGTTTCGCCCGCCTCGGCGGCCCGCTGTTCCGAAAGTCGCCGCCAAGGACATTGCGAACCCGATCGACGCTTTCGTCGCGCGCAAATTGGCTGAGCACGAGCTGAACCTGGTGGAGGCGGCTCCGAAACACGTGTTGTTGCGGCGTGTATATCTCAATCTGGTTGGAATCCCGCCGACGCGCGAAGAGTTAAATGCGTTTCTAGCCGACAAATCCCCGGACGCGTACGAGCGCGTCGTCGATCGTTTGCTAAAATCGCCTCGTCACGGCGAGCGGTGGGCGAGACATTGGATGGACGTTTGGCGCTATAGCGACTGGTATGGCCGCCGGCATGTGCCGGACGTCTGGAACAGCGCGCCGCAAGTTTGGCGCTGGCGGGACTGGATCGTGCGGTCGCTGAATGAGGATAAAGGCTACGACCGCATGCTCCAAGAAATGTTGGCCGCCGACGAAATCTGTCCCGAAGACGCTGACGCGGCCGTTGCTACGGGCTATTTGATTCGAAATTGGTATGCGCTCAACCCCAATGACTGGATGCGCAACACGGTCGAACACACCGGCAAGGCGTTTTTGGGGCTGACGTTTAACTGCGCGCACTGCCACGATCACAAATACGATCCCATCACGCAGGATAAATATTTCCAACTGCGGGCGTACTTCGAGCCGATGTACATTCGGCAGGACCGCGTACCGGGTGAAGCGGATCCGGGGACGTTTCAAGACTACGAGTACAGCGTGCTGAGAAAGATCCAGCGGCTTGGCGCCGTACGGGTGTTCGATAAGGCTCCGGAGGCTCCCACTTGGTTTTACACCGGCGGTGACGAACGCAATCGGGACAAAGAACGGGGATCGATGCCCCCGGGAGTGCCGGAGTTTTTGACGGAAACCCAGCCCAAAATCGAAGCGATCGATTTACCGCCGCGGGCATTCTATCCCGGCCTCTCTCCGGCGATTCAAGAGTCGGTCGTGGCCGATGCACGGAGTGTGATTTCAGCGGCGGAGTCGAAACTGGCTGAGGTCGACAAGATGCCGAGCGAAGTTCCGGCATCTGCACAGGAACAACTGGCCGGGGCACAAGCCGCATATAATGCAGCGCTGGAAAAATCGAACGAGAAAGCGCGCAGCGCGGCGATCTCCGGCAATCAATCGCTAGTTTTCGATGCGACACAGGGAAGGCGAATCGTGCTAAACCGGCTGGCGGAACTAAAAGCCCTTCCCGACGGAATCAGTATCGAATTCCAGCTGCTCCTGGCGGCCGATGCGCACTTTAATTTTCAATTGGTGAAGGATGTCGATAAAGGCCTGACGGCATCAATGGTCGCCTTTGAGCAAGGACGGATCGTTTCCTATCAGCCCGGGACGACCACCGAGTTCGACGTGGGACGTTATGACTTTGCAGCGGGGCAAAACCGCTTCCAAGTGCGGCTAGTGCTGCAAACCGGCCAGGATCGCTGTCGGCTCACGGTGCGCTGTTTGTCCGACGAAGCCGTACTCGTGGACTCAGTGGAAGTAGCGCTGAATGGGTGGAATCCCGTCGGCGATCAGACGAAAGCGGTCACCTTTGATGCACGAACGGGCAGTGCGGCTGCTGTTGACGAACTTGTGCTGCGGAGTCCCGCCGGAAAGACTTCAGCTGGCGTCGCAAGCTTGGAAGTCCTCACTCATTTTGACTTCGAACCGCCGGTGTATCCGGAGGGGCGCGATGTAATCGGGCTGGGCGGCTGGGAGGGGTCGCGGTTTAGTACCGCACCCGCGACCTCACGGCTGGCGGCGACGTTCGGAGATTCTCTCCTACTTGGGTTGAAGCAACAATTGGAAACCGCGCAGCGCGTGGCTCGGATTCCGGACTTGCGGCACAAATCGGCCGAGTCCCGGCTCGCGGCGGCGCGGGCAGAGTTGGCGAGCGTCGAGGCCCGCATTGCGGCGGATCGCGCCAAGTTTGAAGAATCAGATAACGCTCAAGCAACGGAATTGGCCGCCGCCGCCGCCCTGGCCGTGCAATCAGCATCGCTGCATCAAAAGGAAGCAGAGCAATCGGCGGCTGAACTCGCCTTGGCAATCGCCGAAGCCAAACCGGCCGATGCTCCCAAACGGGCCAAGGAGCTCGAGTCCGCCCGCAAACAATGGAAGGCCTCCGGTTTAGCACTGGAGAAGGCCCGCGCGGCGAAGGTGGACGAGTCAGCGGCCGAGTATTCGCCCTTGAGCCCGATGTACCCCAATACCAGTACCGGCCGCAGGCGGGCGCTGGCACAGTGGATTACGCGCGACGACAATCCACTCACCGCCCGGGTCGCCGTCAATCACATTTGGATGCGACACTTTCATGCGCCGATCGTCACCAGTATGTACGATTTCGGCCGCAACGGCTCCCGTCCCACTCACGCGGAGCTTTTGGATTGGCTGGCGGTCGAATTGATGGAGTCGGGCTGGAGTATGAAGCACATTCACCGTCTGATCGTCACCAGCCAAACGTATCGACGTGCCACGACGGTCGGAGGCGAGAGCGGCAACGCCGCGGCCGATCCTGAAAACAAGTTTCTGTGGCGGATGAACTCCGGCCGCATGGAAGCGGAAGTCGTCCGGGACAGTTTGCTGTACTGCGGCGGCATGCTGGATCTCAAAACCGGCGGCCCACCACTGGAAAACAAAGATGCTCTGACGACGTATCGCCGAAGTCTGTATTATGAGGTCTATCCCGAGGACGGCGGCGCCAGCGAACTGAGCGCGCTGTTCGACCCGCCCGATCCGCTCGATTGCTACCGCCGCACGCGAAGCATCGTGCCGCAACAGGCATTAGCACTCACCAACAGCGATCTCGTGCATCAGGTTGGGGCGAAGATCGTCGTATCTTGGGGTAAATCGGATCAGGCCGATTCGAGCGACGCGCAATTTGTGACGGCCATGTTTCAGCGGATTCTCTCACGGAAACCGACCGAAGAGGAACATCAGTTGTGCCTTGATGCGCTGAAGCAACAAGTCGAGATTCTCTCAGGCTCCGGCAGCAAAGATCCACACGTGGGGGGCCGCGAGAGCATCGTGCGCGCACTTTTGAACCACAACGATTTTGTGACCATCCGATAAACGTTGCGGCGAAAGCCGCATCAGTCAGTAATGTGAAGGAAGCGACGGACCATGTCCAACCGGCGTCATCCAGATTCGGCCTGCAACTGCCGCTCGATTCCGCGACGAACGTTTCTCTCCGATTTGGGCATGGGCTTCACCGGGCTGGCGCTCGGTTCTCTGTTGGCGGACGACGGCGTTGTGCGGGCGGAGGACGCAGGAGCGGGCAAAGTCTCATCGCTTCCGCATCACGTGCCCAAGACAAAATCGGTGATCTGGATCTTCCTCTCGGGCGGATACAGCCACTTGGAAACGTTTGATCCCAAACCGGCATTGAACAAGTACGCCGGAAAAACGTTCGACGACACGCCGTTTGAAAATCCCGTTAACTCGCCGCTGCATGAGAAGCGTTTTCGTTCCGTGTCGGCGGAAGAAATCAATGTGCGGGACGTCTATCCCACCATTTACCCGATGCAAGTCGGCTGGAAGAAATACGGCGAAGCGGGGATTGAAGTGACGGATTGGTGGCCGCACCTCGCTCACCACGTCGACGACCTTTGTTTTGTCCGCAACATGTGGACCACCGACAACGATCACGCCGCCGAAAACCAGATTCACACCGGCCGGCATCGGCTCGATCCGCAGGAACCGAGCATCGGAGCCTGGGCACACTATGGCCTCGGCACGCTCAACGAGAACCTGCCTAAATTTGCAGTCTTGGGCGGCCCGACGCGGTCTGATACGCGGTTATCGATCGACTCGCTGTATTTGGGCCCGCAGCACGCAGGCGTTCCGCTGACGCTCGATCCTCAAAACCCGTTGCCCTTCGGCAAGCGGCAGAAGAATCAGAGTCTTAAGTCGCAGCGCGCGGAGTACGACTTGATCAACCGGCTGAACGAGTTAGCTGCCGTTGAATATCCCGAGGATCAGGAACTGGCGGCAAGGATCCGTTCCTATGAGTTGGCGTTTCGGATGCAAGCGGCAGTGCCTGAAGCGATTGACTTCCCGAGCGAAACCGAAGAGACGCAGAACCTGTACGGCATGAACGACAAGGCGACGAAGCTCGCCGGGAGCCGACTCCTCGCCGCACGTCGGCTGGCCGAACGGGGCGTCCGCTTTGTGCAGGTCTTTCCCTCGCCCTACGGAGTTTGGGATTCGCATCAAAAGCTGAAGGAGAACCATACCCGCTTGTGCGGCACGGTCGACAAGCCGGTGGCGGGGCTGATTCAGGATCTGAAACAGCGTGGGCTGATGGAGGATGTGACGGTCGTGTTCTGCACCGAATTTGGTCGCACTCCCGGATTGGAAGAGCGGGCCGGCGGGACAACGGGCCGCGATCATCATCCCAACGGGTTCACCATCTGGATGGCCGGCGCCGGCCTGAAAAAAGGATACGTCCACGGTGCAACCGACGAACTGGGATACCACGCGCTGGGCGAGGGCCACTACGTCACCGACTTGCATGCGACGGTCCTGCATCTACTTGGTCTGGACAACCGTCGTCTACATTTCCCGGGGCGGAAGCGGCTCGATATCGACTTCGGGCACGTGATGCACGACATCCTGGCGTGAGGACCGGGCACGACCAGCCGCGTCGTCGACAGATTGCTGCGGGACTCTTCAGTCAACTCCAGTCCTGCTTGACTATTGAATTCGAATTCAACAAAATGTTTACCAAATCGCTTTGATGCACTCGTATTTCTTGCCGCCGGTCCTCCTCTCCGGTGGAAGCTGGTCAGCTGCGCTGAATCCAAAATAATCGGCCGACCAAAACGATGCCTGGGATTTGGATACTGATTCCAAGTCAGGGAAATTCTGTCTGGGGAGATGCCGACGGTCGATCGATGTTGCTGGGTTGACCACTCGCGGCGATTAGAAGTGGTGTTGTGAAGTTCGGTGAAAGCGCCGGAAGCGGACATCGAGAAGACGAATTGTCAGTCTCACACAGCGATCGGTAGCGACAATGAATCCACTCGGGCGGCACGTGCTGATTGAGTTTTGGGGATGCAACGATCATCTCAACGATCCCGATGTGATCGGCCGATCGATCACGTCCGCCGTTGAAGAGACCGGTGCGACGATCCTCAATTTGCACGTGCACAGCTTTAGCCCCCAGGGCGTGACCGGCGTGGCGGTGCTGGCCGAATCACACATGTCGGTCCACAGTTGGCCGGAGCACGGATATTTGGCGGCCGATGTCTTCACCTGCGGCACGCGCGTCGACCCGCAGGCTGCGGTGCCGGTCTTGCGTCGGTTTTTTGAGCCGACACACGTCCAAGTGCAAGAGATTCAGCGGGGACAATCTCCACCAGCGGAAATGGCAACACCGCCCTCCGCGCGGGACAGTCAGCCGGTGCAGAATCTGCAGTTGTCGACGGAGGACCGATGAGCCCGCAACTGCCGACCGGGATCGATTTTCGGCCGATGTCGCCGCAAGATGTGGGCGCGGTGCTCGATATCATTGCGCAGAATGACGAGGACGATTTCGAGCAGGCCCAGCAATCGTTTCGGGACAGCCTTGACGATCAATTCGTAATGACAGCACAGGGTGCTGTGGTGGGCACAACCGGGGCGGCCTATGCCGAGGGAACGGACGAGACCTATTGGCTGTCGTGGACCTACCTCGACGAAGTCTATCGCGGCCGAGGCTTGGGAACGGTGATGCTCGAAACCATGCTTGGCAGACTGCGGGAGTCGAAAGCGCGCAAGGTTTTTGTCAACATGAGTGATTACGTGGACCCGGAGCGGGGACCGATTTATCAGGACGCGCTACAGGCGTATCAGCGTGCCGGTTTCGTTGAAGAATTGAAGCACTTGGAGTATTACGACCGAAACGAGTCACTGATCGTCCTCGGGTTGAGGCTCAAAGATCCGGAGAATTCCGAACAATTCGTCACCCCCGATCAGCGTGCGGGGGTGATCGTTGATTGCGACGAGATTTCGGATACGGAAGATGCCTACTTGATCGATTGGGAGTACACTGAGGGAGCGGGCTCAACCGATGAGGACATCCAGAAGTACGTGAAAAAAGTTGCGAAGTGGGAGGGGCGGATCATCTTCGCCGGCGCCTGTGCGGAGGCGACGCGAGTGATCAGTCTCTTTCGGAATAATGGATTCGTTGAAGAGGGTCGCCTGAGCGACTTTTACGAAGATGGCCTGGATGATGTCCATCTGCGTTACGATCTGACATAACGTCAAAGCGGCGATGTTCGGTCGGCAGGTTCAAGATTGATTGTCGGCCGGTGGTTGGTTGACGGACAGGACGTGCGAAACATCCTTACAAGCTCAAGTTTTCGATATGGAGAGGAAACCCATGAAAAAGAATTTGCTGCTGTGCGCCTTTGCAATATCTTTCGTACTTGTGAGCGGATGTTCTCTGCAGTCGTCCGGGCAGGTCTACGTCATCGATCTCAACAAGGTGCTCGAGATCTTTGAAAAGGTTCTTAATGAACCATTGCCGGCGAATACCGCTGACGCGGGCGAAAAAAAGGACGAAGGCAAGGACGATAGCGGCGCGGCCAAAAACAATCAGCTGGCCGAAGTCGAAGAGAGCAAGGCCAATACAGAGGCGTTCTTGACGGAGTTCGCCAAGCAGCTCAACGACGCTAAGCTGATTGATAAGCCGATCAGCGTCCGGTTCAAGACCAACGGCGCGATCGCGGGCTTCGTTAAGGTTGACGGTGAAGCGGGAGGCCAAAAGGAGAAGGAGCTGTTTGAGATTCAAGTTGACAAGGAAGGCAATCGGCTGGTCGCCTCGGACAAAGACGGCAACCACCATCGCGACCGGCCGTACCGCTATCGCCCCGGCGGATTCTTTACGGGTTACATGCTTGGCAGCATGCTCAGCCGGCAGAACAACTACTACTCCGGCACCCGCACGAGGCCGAACTTCAGCGCGATGAAGATGAGCCCCAAAAACTACCACAGTTCCGCGGTCTCGCAGGCAAAGACTCGCATGAGGAAGACTTCATCTGCCCGGACGAAAGGCGGATCCCGCGGCTTCAGCTTTGGCAAGTGATTCATCGATGAGCGCGAATGATCCCTCAGAGGCGCTCAGTTCGCGGCAACTTGCCGTGCTGATGGCGTCCGTGCTGGTCATTGCGCTGTGCGGGATCGCCTATGAACTGATCATTGCCACGGTCTCGTCCTACCTCCTCGGCGACAGCGTGTATCAGTTCTCGATTACGATCGGGCTGTTCATGTTTGCCATGGGGCTGGGGTCGTATCTGACGAAACTCGTCCAGACCGATCTCGTCAGCGCATTCGTCGCGGTCGAATTGAGCGTCGCCTTTATCGGGGGCATCTCTTCGACCCTGTTGTTCGCGGTGTTTCCGTACTACGCGCTCTATAAGCCGGTGATGTACGGATTGATCATCGTGATCGGAACGCTCGTCGGGTTTGAAATCCCGCTGTTGACCCGCATCCTGACGAAAACGGGAACGTTGAAGGAATCGATCGCCCACGTGCTCTCGCTGGACTATTTCGGCGCTTTGATCGGTTCGGTGGCGTTTCCATTGCTGATGTTGCCTTACCTGGGATTGTTCCGCTCATCATACGCCATCGGCTTGCTCAATGTGTTCGTCGGTTTTTGCGCGTTGTTCGTCTTCGGCAACCGCCTCCGCTGGCGCTGGGCTTGCTGGCTTTCCGCTATCTCCGTATTGGTGATTCTCTGGGCGGGGTTAATCAGCTCAACGCTGATTCGTTCATATGCCGAAGGCAGACTGTTCGCCGATTCGATCATCTACACCGAGCAGACGCCCTATCAGCGGATCGTGCTCACCAAACATGACGTGGACGGCAAACTGCGGATGTATCTGGACGGTCACATCCAGTTTTGTGAGAAAGAAGAATACCGCTACCACGAAGCCCTGGTGCACCCGGTACTCGCCATCGACGGGCCACGTTCGCGAATCTTGATCCTTGGTGGCGGCGACGGAATGGCAGTGCGCGAAGCTCTCAAGCACGACGACGTCGAGTCGATCGATCTGGTCGACATCGACGAGCGGATTACGACGCTCTCGCGCGACTTTGCCCCGATCAGCCGGCTCAACCAAGACAGCCTCAAGGATCCCCGGGTGACGATCTATAATCTCGATGCGTTTGCCTACGTCCGCGAGTCGGACAAAAAGTTTGACCGCATCATTATCGACTTCCCGGATCCGCGTAACGAAGCGCTCGCCAAACTGTATTCGGTCGAGTTTTACAAATTCGTCAAGCGGGTCCTGGCGCCCGGCGGTTACGTGGTGACGCAAAGTTCCTCGCCCTATTTTACGCGCGAAGTGTTTTGGTGTATCGCCCGCACGCTGCAGGAGGCGGGCTTTAATACTTACAGCTACCACGTTCACGTCCCGACCTTCGGAACCTGGGGCTTTACACTCGCCGGGCTGGACGGCGAAGTTCCCACCGATATTACGATCGATGTTCCCACGCAGTTTCTCACGACGGAAGTGTTTGCCAAGTCGGGCGTGTTTGGCCGGGATGTCTCCAAAATCGACGTTCCTGTCAATTCGCTCTATCAGCCAAACCTGTATCGCCTCTACCGGTTGGGAGTCACTCGCTGATCTGCACGCGAATCACTTGTCAGCGGATCGTCAAAATGCGTCAGCAGCTAATCCTATTAACGGTCATCGCCGCCGTGGGGAGTCCCAGCGGCGATTTCGCCCGCGCGGACGAACGAACGAAGATCGACGCCGCTGGCCTGCGGAAGTTTCTGGCTGCTGAAGATCGCGTTGAAAACTTTCGTCACGCGGAGCGTGTTTTTCCGGTCAAGCGGGTTCGACGTGGAACTCGCGTCTTCCAATTTCGCGAATCCCCTCGCTTGCGGGATGCTCCGTACCGGTTTGCAGGCCGGCAGCAAAATATCTTTCAATTCCTGAAACAAACGTCCACGACCGGTTTGCTGGTCGTCAAGGACGACGAGATTGTTTTTGAACGATACGACCTGGGGAACACGAAAAACAGCCGCAATACGTCGATGTCGGTCGTTAAGTCGTTCGTTTCGGCACTCGTAGGAATTGCCATCGACGAAGGGCACATCCAAAGCGTAAACGCACCTGTGACGCGCTATCTGCCTGAGCTTAAGGGGACCGCTTATGACGGAGTCTCGATTAAGCACGTCCTGCAGATGTCGTCGGGAGTCCGCTTCACGGAAGAGTATGACGATCCCGATTGCGACTTCTATCAACTCTTCTGCGACCTGGGTCGCGGAGAGAAGCTGAATCAGTATTTGTCCCGATTGAAGCGGAAGCGGCCGGCCGGAGAGGCGTTCTATTACGCCAGCATCGATACACAAGTGTTGGCCGCCGTCGTCGAGAAATCGACGGGCCGGTCGATCTCTGAGTATCTGGAGGAGAAAATCTGGCGGCCGCTGGGAATGGAGTCCGACGCGACGTGGTGCACCGACAATTACGGCAACCAAATCGGCTTCGTCTTGCTCAATGCGACGCTGCGCGACTACGCAAAATTCGGCAGGCTCTACCTCAACGGTGGAAGCTGGCAGGGCCGGCAAATTGTATCTAAGCGGTGGGTCGAAGAGTCGACCCGCCCCGGCCGGGACGACCTGCGGTTGAAGGATTTTTACGGCCCGGGGTGGGACATCGGCTACCAATACCAATGGTGGGTCCCCGCCGGAACCGACGGTGAATTCACAGCCATCGGAATTTGGGGTCAGTACCTGTACGCGAATCCGCGTCACCACGTCGTCATCGTCAAAACCAGCGTCGATCCGGGATTCGACGAGCGCGACCGGGAGACCATTGCCGTGTTTCGCGCAATCGTGCGCCAGCTCAGCGAGCAGTAAAGACCCGCGGGCGAAGTGAATGCGGCGGTGCACCTTTAGCGTCAAGCGGCGCAGCCGACGTCAGGTTCTCACCCCGCCCGATGAGATGTTTCTCTACGATCGCATGGATTCGATCCAAGTTCGCCTGTGCACGGCTATGAAACTCGGCCAGCCCCGGCTGAATCGACCAATTGTAGGCCAAGAGTTGATTGTCGTCGGTGACGGCCGGCCCTAGCGAGGCAAACTCACGGAGTCCTTGCGCATCCAGCAATGCGGCCGCGCGGATAGATTCCGGATCGAGCGTTCGTCCGGGGCGCGTGCGATCGAGCCCGGGCCACTGGGATCCGAGCGGAGGCGCGTCGCTGGATCGACGGCCGACCAGAATCCCCGTCAGGCTGGCAGGATCCAACCAGAGGATGGAATCGGGAAAGACCGCTTGGAACGCGGCCGAGATTGCCGCTGCCTGTTGCCGATCGACGAGATGGATCGGCAGCCACTGCGCGATGACTCCGCCGGTTCGCAACCTCCGAGCGGCCAATTCGTAGAATTCTTGCGAATACAAGGCGTTGACACCCGCGAACGTGGGAGGCATCGGCTCCAGCGTGATCACGTCATACTGTTGTTTGGTTCGGCGTAGCCAGGCACGTCCATCCATCACGATCGCCCGGGTACTGGGGTCATCGAGTACGTCGTGATTTGTCGGAAATAGCGGCGCAAATTCGAAGACCGCCCTGTTCAAATCGACGATGTCGAGCTGTTGAGGTCGTTCCTCGCGCAGCGCGTGGCTTGTCTGGCCGGTGCCGAAGCAGATGACCAGCGCATCCTGTGGATCGTCGTGGAGCAGCATCGGCAGCCGCCCCATCCAGGCCATGTAGTTGGCCGCGCCCGTCTCGTCGGATGCAGAAAAACCATCGATGAATAAGTGCCGGCGTCCCTTATGCTCGACGACGGATACGGTTGAGTCGGGCGTTTCCGCAAATGAAATCAGCTGATATCCGGAGGGCGGACCGAGCGTTCGATCGCGTCCAACTCCCGATTCAAACACGAAAGCGATCGCTAGCGAGAACACGCCCGCAGCTGCCGCCTGCCAACGTCGTTTCGGGGCGCACAGCAGCACCGCGCCGCCCAACACAATGAGTCCTATCAGCCAGGCGGTGCGGGCGAATCCCAGCGCCGGCAATAACCCCCACGCGGCGGCCAGCGAGCCGCAGATCGCGCCGGCGGTATTCGCCGCATAAAGCCGCGCCCAGGAATTCGCCTGAGTCTGTTCATCGAGCAGCCACGGCAACGGCAGTCCCAGCAGAAAGATCGCCGGGCCGATCACCAACAGCGTTTGTACAAACCAACTGGGTACGATCGATACGACGTAGTAGTTGCGAATGAAGTCAAACCGTTCGACGACCGGTGTCGCGAGCAAGATCGCGACCGCCGCCGCAGTCAGCACCGTCCCCAGTCGCCACCCCCGCGCGCGAAGCTGATTCACCTTTGCCGCGGCCAGTGCTAGCGGCACCAAAACAGCCGCCAGCAAAATCGCAAACGTATAAGTCGTACTGAAATAGGCGGCACGCAGTGAGCGGAACCACGCCACTTCCAATCCGAATGTCGCGAAGCCGGTTGCAAAGACGACGAAGCAAGCGAAGGGAAAAGCCAGAGTACTCGACTGCGTCGGCAGAGCGGATCGCGCGCTCGGCTGATCTTGAGATTCTTGCGGACATGGCAGTCGCCAGGCGGCGAGGGCGATTGTCAGGTTGATTGCGGCAATCAGCATGCCGGATTGAAACATCCCCAGCGCCGGCAAAACCAAAAATGCTGCGCCCAGCACACCGAGGGCCGCACCAGCCGTATTCCATGAATAAAGAGCGGAGATGGAAATCTGATATCGCCGGGCCAGCAGACCGAAGACCGGCACGCTGGCTCCCATGGCCACGGCGGGCGGGCCGAGAATCGCGGTAATCCCGATCAGATGCCAAACAACGGCGCCACCCGGCCAACTCTGATAGAGTGCGGAGTCGATTTGCTCCAGCAGCGCAAACAACGGCGTCAACAGTAAGCCCGAGAGACCGATTGTCAGCTCCAGCCCGGCGTAAATCCGCAGCGGATTGAATTCCCCGCCGCGTCGCAACCGGGCTCCGATCACGACTGCGCCGACAGCCATCCCGCCCATCAATACGGCGAGCGTTGCGGCTGTCCCGGCCGCGGAGACCCCCAGTGCCAGTGCGGCATGCACCTGCCACAGCAACTCCCAGGAGAGCGCGGCGGCTCCTCCCGCGGCGACCAACACGAACAGAATTCTTGACGCCCGCTGGCCGGTGAGAACCGGTGATGAGGAAGGTGTGGGCGATGCCGAGCCGTCTTGATCAATCATGTTCCACCGACAGGAATTGTGATAAATGTGACATGGGCCAGTCTGCAGCGCAAGTCGTTGCAATGACTATAGTACACGCCTGCCTGTTGTCCCGGATTGGATACGGAACGGCGTGCATTTCGGACCATCTGCGCAGTTCGATGGGGCAAAGACCCGCACAATCGTCACAAACGGGTCAGGTGCGCGGCGTGTGGGACGGCTCGCATCACCGCACTGAAGCGAGGATCGCGATGCTAGTCGCCGTCTTCATCCCGGTCAGGCGGCGCGATCGGTTTTGCCGCATCGATTCCCAGACAGCAGACGCCGGAGAAAATGAATGCCGCCATGCAGACGGCGAACATCATGTTCCATTCTCCAGGGCCGGGTTGCTCACCCAGAATGAAGTTATAAATCAGCGGCGAGAACGAGGCGCCCAGGTTGCCCCACATGTTGCCCCAACCGAGGATGGAGCCGACATAGCGCCCGCCGACATCCTGGTTGAAGGCCCATGCGGCGGGGAGGCCCAAATCAGTGCTGAAAGCGACCAGAGAGAGCGCAGCGACGTAGATCCAGACGTTGTTCAATGGTGATTCTGCTCCAAACGTCGATAACCACAGGCACAATGCGTACCCGCCGGCTGCTCCGAATCGTGTGAGCGACATGGGCCACCGCCGCCCCCACCGGACTCCCAGTCGGCTCGCCAGCCAATCGGTGAGCCAGCCGCCGCAAAAGACGCCGGCGATGCCGATGGTCAGAGGAATCGTCGCCATCAAACCACGTCGCAAGATGGGCTCTTGATGTTGCGACAACAAATAGCGCGGCAGCCACGTCACCAGGAAAATCCAGCCGATATTTGTGCCGAGCTGAGAAAGGCACGAGAGCCACATGCTGCCGCTCTTTAGCAATCGCCGCAGTGGAATCTTTCCCGCTTTCCCGTGTGGGCTGGGCGCGTTGGGCGGCCGGCCCGCTGCTATCAGAGTACATTCGGCCGAATTACACCAGGGGTGCAGTTCGGGTCGATTGCGATACACAATCCACACCAGCGCTGCTAAGAAAATTCCCGCCGCACCGTAGACGTACATCACAGGACGCCAGCCGCTCACATAGATCTTGGAGACTTCATCCGGAAAGGCCGCTTCCAGCAGCAGTCGGTGAAAGCGGCGCCGCTCGGCTTCGGAAACCGATTCTCCGGCATTGATCCGTTGATAGGTCTTGAGCGCTTCGCGTGCCAGTTTGGTCGAGCCGAACGCCTTTTCGTTGTATAGTTCCGAAGAACCAATGAGCTGATTGAGTGCTTTCAACAACGCGGCTTCGTCAGACCGATTGAGCCGCAAATTGTCCATCTGTTTCTGCAAACTCTCGATCTGTTCTTGGCGGTCGTCGCGAAATTCGTCCTCTTGCTGAGTGATCAACTGCAGACGCTGCTGTTCGGGCCGTCGAAATTGTTCCGCACCAGTCCGAACGGCTGTTTGTGCGTCGGCACTCAGACGCGGCCAAAGGTATTTTCCGGCATCGCCGGGACGTGTTGCATCTTTCTCCTCTGAGGGGTGCAGTTTGGCACAAAGTCGCGGCCCGTTGAGCAGGTCGGCGCTGCTCAACTCGACCGAAGTTTCGTTTTGCGAGAACTGGAAGATCAAAAAACCGGTCAACAGCGGGGCGATTGCGCCGCCAATACGTCCCCCGAGAGAAACCCATGCGCTGGCGGTCCCACGTCGTCGAAACGGGACCCATTTGCTGATCATGCTAGCGCTGGTCGGATAGGCTCCCGCTTGTCCCAGCCCGCACGCCAATCGAGTGATCAGCAGCATGGCGAAGCTGTGCACCGCGCCGATCAGCGCCGTAAAAAACGACCAGGCAAGAATATAAATCGCAAACATGATTCGGGCCCCGTAGCGGTCGCTGAGCCAACCGGACGGGACCTGCGCCAGCGCATACGAGAAAAAGAACGCGCTGAAGAACCAACCGATCTGAGACTGGGTGAGCTGCAAGTCTTCCTTGATGTAATCCGCGGCAAAGCTCACGCAGAAGCGATCCAGGTACAGAATGACCGCCGCCACCGTTGCGATCATGACGACGAAGTATCGCACTTTGGTCGGCCGGATTGCGGCGCCGGGCTCTGCTCGATCACTCTGTTCGCCTGCATGCGACATCCAGATCTGCCTCGCTGTTGATCAATCGGTCGAAAATCGTTGGAGACTCATCCGGAATTCCGCTTAGCCTTTGCCGTCGATCTCGACGGGAAACACCGGTCGTGTCCGTTTGTGAAACGGCAGATCCTTGAAGACATGCGTGTGAATTCCGGCGGCATCGACATTCAGAATCGATCCGGCGATCGGTTCAAATGCGGCGCGAAAATGGGCCGCCGATTTCACCGCAATGTATTTCATCGAATGGCAATCGATTCCCAGGCTCCGCGCGAAAGCAGTATCGAACGGCTGCTCTCGTGCACAGACGACCACGACCGACACCCCGCCGATCCGCAACCAAGCGGAGGTTCCCATGTTTCCGGTCAGTCCCGCCAGCATCGGACCGTCATAAGCAAAATCGCCGTTTGAAACGGCAACGACTTCCGCTTCGGCGGTCACCGGCGGCCCCTGGACCGGATCCGATTTGCCGCCCAGCGAGACCGATATCCGCTGTCCGACGCCGGCTTCGTGGGCCTGTCGGGCCACGTCCGGATCAACCATGTAGAGCAGCAGAGCATCTTCAAGTTCCAACTCCAGCATTGTGCGGAGCACCTCCGTCGAGTCACCCGGAGAGCCGCCGCCCGTGTTGTCGGTGTGGTCCGCGAGAATGATCGGATGCCGCCCGATTCTTTCTCCCTCCGCCAGTGCATCGCGAACCGTGACCGGAGGGGCGAACCAGGTCTCACGACGTTCCCAGATCCACTTGCCGAATTCGTCCGCCGTCTGCTGGGCAAGTTCCTGATCGCCGTCAGTGACGACGATCACAGAACTCCCGACTTCAGGAACGTCGGCCCACGGAAACCCTGTCGATACAGTGGCGGTCAGAATCTTCGGCTGTTGTTCAGTTTCGTGCAGCCGCTCGATCACTGCATTCATCGGAGGATGTGCCGTAACTTGACGAACAGTGCTCCAAAACATGGGAAGCTGATGAATGGCCATCTCCGGCCGGATTTCACCGCGGACAATTCTCGCTATGAGCTGCGCGGCCTCCAATCCGCGTTCGGCCATGTCAACGTGCGGGAAAGTATCAAACCCGACGAGGACATCCGATTGGTCGACGCGATGACGGGTATGATTTCCATGCAGATCCTGCGTGACCACGATCGGCCGCTCAGGGCCGATCGCCGACCGGATCGCGGCGATCACGTCGCCGTCGCCGTCGTCGATCCCATCGACGACCATTGCGCCGTGCAAATCAAGCAGCACGCCGTCAACCGGGCCGCCTTCGGTTTCGGCGGCCGCCAATCGGTCCAGCAGCTCTTGCTTGATGGCCTCATAGTCTTCCCGAACAATCAGTCCGCCGGGAAAAGCAGCGGCCCGCAACAAAGGGACCGGTTCGAAGCCGACTTCATCGGCGCCGTCGATAAATCCTCCCGTACAGACATTCGTACCTCGAAATCGCTGTAGCAGGTCGTCGCCTCGAATAATTCCGCGATCGAATTCAAAATCTCTGATCGTTGTCTGGGTTTGGACACAGGTGCTGGTCTCGTGCAGGATCCCGCCCAAGGCGATTCGCATGATGCTCATTCCTCCAAAAGTCGACGCGATTCAGTGCATCATCGTAGCAGAATACGCTCCTCAATGCGTACGAGCGATATGAGAAATCATGAACCCAACCGCTACGCCACAGGATGGATCTAGGATGGGGTACGACTGCCCTCGGATTCTCAAGTACTCAAGCCGTGCTGACTATGCCCCGTCAACAATCAAGACGCCCGTCCCATCAATCTTGTCCGCTTTGAGGTCTTGTAGAGCGCGATTGGCGTCCTGCAACGGATACTCTGTGATGTGTGGGCGAATCGGAACGAGCGCGGCTTCTGCGAGCAGTTCGCGCCCATCGTCACGGGTGTTGGCCGTCACCGAATGGATATTGCGCTCGTAGAACACGTAGCGCTCATAGTCCATTTGCGGCAGCGGGGTCATGTAGATCCCGGCCAAGGCAAGTGTCCCCCCTTTTTCCAGCGACTCCAGCGCCGGTGGAACGAGTTCTCCGGCGGGCGCGAAAATGATGGCGGCATCGGCCTTGACCGGCATGTCCTGCGCAGATGCGCCGACCCAAGCGGCCCCCATCCGCCGCGCTAGTTCCCGGTGTTTCTCGCCCCGCGTCACGACATAGACTTCGCTGCCTCGATGTTGTGCGATTTGAATGACGACGTGGGCGCTTGAGCCAAATCCATACAACGCCAGCGTGCCGCCGCGTGGCAGTTCGCTCCGCTTCAACGCCCGGTAACCAATGAGGCCCGCACACAACAGCGGCGTTGCCCGTACGTCATCAAAAACGTCCGGCAGTTCATAGGCGAAATCTTCATGTACGACGGCAAATTCGGCGTAGCCGCCGTCTGCATGATAGCCGGTGAATTGAGATGACTCGCACAGGTTCTCCCGGCCGGCAGTACAGAATTTGCAAACTCCGCATGTCTTCCGCAGCCAGGCGATGCCGACACGCTGGCCGATCTTCAATCGGCGGCATTCCGGTCCGAGTTGATCGACCACTCCGACGACTTGATGGCCGGGGATCAGCGGTTGCCGCTGCGGCGGCAAATCACCTTCAATGACGTGCAGGTCGGTCCGACAAATCGCACAACAGCGCACTCGAATTCTTACTTCGTGCGGTCCGGGCTGCGGATCGTGCGATTGCTCGAGTTTCAACGGAGAGGATTCAATGGGTGCGTTCGCTGACAGAACCATGGCCTGCATCGCGGCATCCTCGTCAGATTGATAGTGCCCTCGTCGCCGACCGGAACCGAACGGTCAGCGAGCATTGATGTTCAAGAGTTCAGCCTCTGACTGCAAGTCGTTTCAAACGCGCGTTCCGTGCCATTGAAGCTCGGCAAAATGGTGAAAGTCGTTCGATTGAAGTGATTCTGCCGAAAATGCCGATAGCGAATGAAGGACATTCTCGAGATCATACCCGCGCGGAACCTCTCAAAACATGCGATGGATCGCGGCACTGCCACTTTTGCTGTTTCTCTCCGGCTGTATCGTGCTGCAGCCGCGGGCGGAGAATCCGTATCCCAATATGAATACGATCGCCGTGGCTCCCTTTCTCAATTTGAGCCCGGTTCCGTCGGAAATCAATGATCTGGGACGGACGTTCGGACTGGCATACTCCACGGAACTGCAAAAGATCCAGGGCTACGACGTGATGCCGATGGGCGTCGTGGAGACGGCGATCATTGAATACAACATTGCCGCCAAGTTGAACGGAGCGCCGGAACTCAACCTGGGCAACCCTGCCGACGTCTTGCGTTTGGCGAAGCTGCTGCAGGTTGATGCAATTGTCATCGGGGCGATCTCGACCTACAACCCGTACTACCCGCCTGAAATCGGGATGAAGGTTGATTGGTATTCCAACAAGAACTGGACGATCACGGCAGACGAAGAACCGTGTGGACCCTGTGACGATGCCTATATCGACGAAAACGGCAATTGCTCATGTGACTTTGACCTGCCGAAGCTGCGCACGAAAGACAACAACAGCATCATTCGCGGACAGAACGCCGTCCCGCTGTTTGAGCACGAAGCGGAACCATTGCTGGGCTTTGAACCTCTGCCGCCGCGCATCACGTCCAACGGTTCATCAACCGCCAATCAGCCCGTGAGCGCTCACACCCCGGCGGCGACTGCGGTCACTCACGCTACCGGCGCAAGAGGTTGGGCCGCCCCGAGACCAGTCACGGCCAACCAAGCCACGGAGCCCGTGACGATCATGCCGGTGCAACTCTTGCATCCTGAAACGCCGGTTCCGCTGGGAGACCGGCTGGATGTCGAGATTCACGAGTCGCCGCAGACGATCAATCTCGCGAATCAAGCCCCGCTGCAGGTTATACCGGGAGTCGTGCATGCGGAAGCGCGTCAGACACCTCCTCCCATGCCTGCTCCACAAATCGATGTGCGCCGTCAACAGCAGATTCTGATTGAAGAAGAATCATCATTGACGATTCAATCTCCAGCGCCGCAGCTGAAGCCGATTCCGCTCGATCCGGCGCTGTTGGATCAGCCGGGAACCATCGTCGAGTTCGAGCGGGATCATACGAAGCCGGTGATGTCGTACACCAAAATCTTCGACGGCAAGTCGGAGGAAATTGTGAGCCTGTTGCGCGATTACGTTGAGATACAGGGTGATAAGCGTAGCGGCGGCTGGGAAGGATACATGCAACGTACCGATGATTACATCAAATTCTGCTGCCATGTGATGATCGTGGATATGCTGTCGCTGCACGGCGGCGCGCTTAAGACGAAAGTCTGGCTCAAACCACGAAAAAATCCATAAGCAGGCTGTGAGATACCGATAATGTACCAGACGGACGACGGCTGTCTGAATCCGCCCGGTGACGAGACCAGAGTAAACAGCCACGAGCCGCATCGAGGTGTCGATATGCAACGGGGCGTCAACGTCTTGGCCTTGGTCAAGGAAAACGAACGGTACGTGTTTCTCTACGACGAAGAGAGTGCCGCGACGTTGCTGCGCACGTTGGGCAAATATGCCGGCGACCGGGAACTGAGTTTCTCCTGGTACGACGCCGCCGTACTCAGCCAAAAGGTCCGGCGGCTTTCCCGAGAGGCGAAAGCTCAGGCCGACACCCTCGAAGAACTGGACCGCTAAACCGCCGAAGCCTATGCACAATGCGATTGCAGATTTCTTGCGGTATCTACGCATCGAAAAAAATGCATCGGAACTGACGGTCAAGTCCTACCAGGAAGATCTCGACAGCCTGCTGGAAGCGTTCAATGACCGGCTGGGCGGCGTCCCAACTGCAGTCGACCAAATCGACACCGGCACGTTGAGAGATTATGTCGCATATTTGCACGACTGCGACTATGCGCGTTCCACAATTGCCCGCCGCCTGGCGTGCCTGCGCAGCTTCTTTCGATATTGCCAACGTCAGGGCTGGGTCGAGTCCAACCCGGCAAAAGCCTTGCGGACGCCGCGTGCGGGCAAGCGGCTCCCGCATTTCCTGTCGACGGAGCAACTGGCGACGCTATTGGAAACGCCCGACGCGAATACTTGGGACGGTCTGCGGGATCGCGCCATATTAGAGACGCTCTATTCCGCCGGACTGCGGGTCGCGGAATTGGTGTCGCTCGATCTCGAAGATTGGGACCGCGAAGCGGACGTGTTGCGCGTGATCGGCAAGGGACGCAAAGAACGCTACGCCCCGGTCGGCAGTTACGCCGCCGCCGCACTGACGCGGTGGCTAGAAGCCCGCGCCCAACGCCCGCAGATCAAGGACGAAGCGAGGTTTGCGATCTTCCTCAATAAGAACGGCGGCCGGCTGACCGCGCGCAGCGTAGGCCGCATGCTGGACAAACACCTCCGCGATGCCGGCCTGGATCGCATTACCAGTCCGCACACGCTGCGGCATAGTTTTGCGACACATCTGCTCGACGGCGGGGCCGATCTCAGAAGCGTCCAAGAATTGCTGGGACACAAGAGTCTGACCACAACTCAAATCTACACGCACGTCAGCACCAAACGGCTCCGCGAGGCGTATCAGCTCGCCCACCCGCACGCCTCCGGCAATCGTCGGTCCTGAGCGAGTGATCGTCCCGGCTCCGCGACGATAGTGTAGGGCCGGTTCCACCGGCCGAAACCGGCAGTCCAAATCCGTACGCGGCCGGTCAAACCGGCCTGACAGCGCTCCTGCATGGAACGAAACGATCGCTGGAGGGGTGGCCGCGATTGCGGAGCAGAGGCCGTCCGGGAATTCAAATCACCAAATAAAGCGTGTTTTTCGAGGGCTAGGCTCCTGCCGAGCGGAACACGTTTTCAAAAATGCGGCTCAGCAGGAGCTTCGCCCTCCCAATTCCCGGACGGCCTCTGCGGAGCAATCGGGGCAGGCGAAGCCTGCAAGAGGCCGCAATTTCAGCGCTGAATCAGATTGCGGCAGCAGCAGATTGCGAACGATCAAATTGCGGCCTCTTGTGCCTGCGGCACACCGATAGGAATCGGTGCCACCCGCGAAGGGGCCTGCGAGATGGGATCGCCGACAGCTTCCCGCAAAACCGATTCAATCGGAAGAGCTGTTACAGCCGATACTTCTAAGTGAGACAGCGGGTCGCATTGCGCGCGGTTTTAATCTATTGCCAGAAGGTAAGCACACGATGAACATTTTGGTCACCGGAGGAGCGGGTTACGTGGGCGTGCCGTTGGTCACCGCCCTCTTGGAAGCCGGACATCAGGTCACGATCGTCGACAATTTTATGTTCGGTTTTGAGCCGGTCTTGCATCTCGTTTCCAACCCCAGTTTGAAGATGATCAAGACCGACGTCCGCAATGAAGACCTCTCCTATCTTGATGACAAGGACGTCGTCTTCCACTTGGCCGCCATCAGCGGCTATCCCGAATGCGAAGCCAACCCCAACTCCGCACAGCGGATCAACCTCGACGCCACGATCCGCATCTCGGAATACTTGTCGAAGGACCAGTTACTGGTCTTTGCCTCGACAACGTCCATTTACGGCGCCTCCGGAACGGTCAGCGATGAAGAGACTGAAGTTTCGCCCGTCAGCCTGTACGGCATGACCAAACTTCAGGCGGAGCGGACCATCATGCAGCGTGAGAATTCAATCTCGCTCCGCTGGGCGACCGTGTTCGGAGTCGCGCCCCGGATGCGGTCGGGATTGCTCGTCAATGACTTCGTGCAAAAGGCGATACACGAAGGAACGCTGGTGCTCTATTCCGGCGATTCCAAACGGACGTTTATGCACGTCGGTGACAGCGTGAGCGGCTACCTGTTCGCGCTGGAACACGCCGACCAGATGACCGGCGGCGTCTTCAACATGGGCAGCGAGGACTTGAACTACTCCAAACGGGACATCGCCGAGCACATCCACCGCTACGTGCCGTTTGAAATCGTCGATTCCAGTATGTGCGACAAAGACGTGCGGCACTTTTACGTCTCGTTCAAAAAAGCGCATGACCTTGGCTTCCGCTGCGAATACACCCTCGACGACGGGATTCAGGAGTTGATTAAACTCTACCGCTTCTTTAACCCGCATTCGTTTATTAAAGCAATCTGAAGAATTTCACCACGGAGACACGGAGGACTCGGAGAGTTTAAAATTCGAAATCCGAAGCACGAAATCCCAAACAAATTCAAATGACCAAAATTCAAAACGCTTGTGTCTGACAGTATCGCCAGTCTCATTTGGTGTTTCTGATCATCAGGGACAATGTTTTGATCATTAGAAATTCGTGTTTTGAATTTGTTTAGGATTTCGAATTTCGTGCTTCGTATTTTTTCTCCGTGTCTCCGTGCCTCCGTGGTTTCATAACACTCCGTTGGAGAACCTGCGGTGCAAACGATTGAACACGACGGCGTCCGGTTGGCGACGCTAATCACTCGGGAGGACCGCCGGCCGGGGCTGAGCTTCTTTTCTGAGGACGACGACTATATCCAAGTCGGACTGTGGGGTTACGACGCGGGGAAGCATCTGCAGGCGCACCTTCACAATATCGTGCCGCGGGAGATCGACCGTACGCAGGAAGTCATCTGCGTTCTGCAGGGACGGGTGCAGAGCACAATCTTTTCAGAGGCGGAAGAACCTCTCGAACAAGTCGTTCTCGAACAAGGGGACGTGCTGATTCTGCTCAATGGCGGGCATTCATACGACATTCTTGCCGACGAGACACAGGTTCTGGAAATCAAAAACGGCCCCTATCCCGGGCCGGAGGCGGATCGGAGGCGGTTTGGCGGTGAGTGATCTGAAGATTCATCTCGGTTGTGGAAAACGGCAGATGCCGGGCTATCTGCACGTCGACTTGGCGGACTTTCCGCATATCGACCACCAGCACGACGTGCGATCGCTGCCGATGCTCGACGACGATTCCGCACGGCTAATCTACGCGTCGCACACGTTGGAGTACTTCGACCGCGAGGAAGTGGGCGACGTGCTGGCAGAGTGGCGGCGCGTGCTGCAGCCGGGCGGCGTACTGCGGCTGGCGGTCCCCGATTTCGCGGCACTCTGCGCCGTCTATCAGCGACAGGGCGATCTCAGCCAAGTCATCGGCCCGATCTTCGGTCGTTGGCGAATTCCAGGCACGGAGACGGTCGTGTTTCACAAGACCGTATACGACTTCGCGTCGCTCAGCGACGTTTTGACCGCCGCCGGGTTTTACAAGGTCCGCCGCTGGGACTGGCGGGAGGTCTTCGTCGGCGATCTGGCCGGATACGACGACTACTCGCAGGCTTACGTCCCGCACATGGATAAAGAGCAGGGGATACTGATCAGTCTCAACGTGGAAGCGACGAAATGAATTTTATCCATCAAATCGAACCCTACCTGACCGAAAACGAAATCGCGGCCGTTGCGGACTATCTTCGCAGCGGCGGGTGGCTGACGGAGTTTCAGAAGACGGCGGAGTTCGAAGAGCGACTCGCAGAATTCCTCGGCGTGCGGCACGCGACGGTTGTCACCAGCGGGACAGCGGCGCTCTACCTGTCGCTGCTGGCGCTGGGCATCGGCCCCGGAGATTCGGTGATCGTCCCCGATTTCACAATGATTGCCACGCCGAATACAGTCCGCTGGGCCGGAGCGGAACCGATTCTGTGCGACGTCGACCGCGAAACGCTCTGCCTTGACCTGTCCAAAGTCCAATTGCGCCCCGACACCAAAGCAGTGATGTACGTGCCGATTAACGGCCGTAGCGGGGAGATGCAAAGCGTGGTCGACTTCTGCCGCGCGCATGACCTGTTGCTGATTGAGGATGCCTGCCAGGCGCTCGGCTCGGAAAACGCCGGCCGCAAACTGGGAACGTTCGGCGACATCGGCGTGTTTTCATTCACCCCGCACAAGATTATTACCACCGGGCAGGGCGGGGCGGTTGTCACGAACGACGATGCGATCGCCGAAAAGGTCCGCAAGCTCAAGGACTTTCACCGGGTACAACCGGGCGTCGACCGTCACGACGGGCTCGGCTTCAACTTCAAGTTCACGGACCTGCAGGCGGTGATTGGAATCGAGCAGATCAAGACCATCGCCGAGCGGATGGAGCGGCGGCGGAACGTCTGGCACCACTACGAAACGGAACTCGCCGATCTCGACTGGCTCGAATTCCCGCCGACGGACCTGAACGAAACGGTCCCCTGGTTCGCCGATATGCTGCTGTGCGGCGTTGAGAAGGAGCCGTTCCTGGCGCACCTCAAGTCGGCCGGCATCGGCGGGCGGACCTTCTACCCGCCGCTGCACTCCCAAATGCCGTATGCCGATCAAGTTGGCGACTTCGCCGTCACCACCGACATTGCCGCCGGCGGCGTCTGGCTGCCGTCATCGATTCAACTGACTGGGGAACAGACGCAGCACGTGGTCGAGACGATCAAGGCGTTTTCACCGCCTTCCGATACCCGCACCGAATGGCTGCAACCGCCGCACTGGGGGATCGCAGCACAGCGAAAGGCGTTTGATCCGGCGGAGTACGCGATGGGGGCGGATTAGGCTGCGGTCTCATCCGAGATAGGATAGACTGACCGCGCAGCCGGCAGGTGCTTTTTTTGCTGCGAGGGACGCCCGAAGTCTGCCGCGAGTTTCTGATTGCCACTTCTGGGGTGCGGCCTGCAATTACTCCGGTTTGGGAGCTTCGTCGGCATTGGCGCTATCGTCCGCGTCTGAAGTCGTGGCACCCTCGTCAGTCTTGTCGGCTTGCTCTTCCTGCTCTTTTTCTTTGACGAACTCGGTCCGTGCGGGGCGAAGTTTCTTGAAGCTTTCTTCGGAGATCACGTAGTACCAGTCCGCGAAGCGGCGATTGAGTTCCTCGACCTCTTTCTTGCCGTCTGCGACTTTCTTCTCATACGCGGCTATGTCGGTCTTGTACTTATCCAGCGCCTTTTTGTATTCCGCTTGAGGATCGGGTTTTTCCTCTTGCTTGTCGGAATCAGCCTTGTCGCTGTCGTCTTTGCCCGCGTCTTGTTTCTCCTTGTCAGCGGGTGGGGCTGTGTCGGAATCGTCATCAGCCTTTTCGTCGGCCTCTTTCTTCTCCCCCTCTTTGGGGGTTTCGCCGGACTCTTTTTCCTCTCCATCGTCCTGCTTGTCGGCGGGCGTTTCGGCAGGCGGCTGCGGTTCGACCGGTTTGGGGCCGATCGCAGCCTCGTCGAATCGGGCGAAGGCAAACAGATAGCGGCCCTGCACCGCCTCTTGCTCTTCCTCACCCTCACCGGCCTTGTCCGCAGAGTCGTCAGACTCTTTGTCGCCTTCCGCTTGTTCGTCTTTCTTCGCTTTGTCTTGTTTTTGATCGCTTTCAATTCCGGCTTCGATTTCGAGGTCGGTCCCCGTGAAAATCTCGCCGAAGCGCAAGACGAACTCGACTCCATTATTAGTCGTGGCCACCACCTCTCCTTCGTTGGAGAGCAGGCCCTTCTCGGAAAGGAAAAAGCCGCGAGTCATCATGTCGCCGTAGGCCTGTCGTTTGACCAGCAGGTCGCGCTGGGTTTTGGGTACGGCATCTCTTCCTTGCTCAAGATCCTTTTTCAGGACCTCCGGCTTGGGGCGGACGCCGATGAGCTTGAGGTTGTCCATGGCGGAGATCATCGAATTGATCACCGAAGTTTCGAGTTCCTCGGATTCTGCATTCAGTCCCGCCAATACCCATGGGTCGGCCGACTTATCGCGGGTCAAGATGCTCTGCTTGTTTTCGCTGACGGTGCCGTTCTCTTCGTCGACGGTGTAGTTGTTAATCGTAATTTTGTTGAGTTCGTCACGTTTCATCTTCAGCAGATCGGTCTCGATCCAGTCCGCGAATTTTGTGGAGAGGTCGACCTCCAGCTTGGCGACGTAGGTCGCGTCTTTATCGGCCATGCGGACGTAATAATGCCCGTCGCGGCCTTTGACCTGTTTGCCGACGATAAAATCGACCAGCGTGTTCCCTTCCGAGTCTTTGAGAATCAGCCGGTCGCCGCGGCCTTTGAGTTTTGACGTGTCATCCGACAGCGGGTCGATCACGCCGAGATCGGCATGATCGTTGGCGGAGCGGCTCTGAAAGCCGTCGCGTTTGACTCCGATGAGTGAGGTCGCCGTATTGGCCAGCCGTTCTTCACCGTCCGCGGGATAGTTGTTGTGGGACGGGATCTTCCAGATGCCGTGATCGTTCTCGACGCTGAATTGCTGCCGGCGGGACGTTTCGTCGTTGTAAACGACGACCGTCAGCGATGCCGCTTCGGCGGGATCGGTGAATTCCGGATAAAACGGCTCGCCCAGCTTAACGTCCTGAAGCGGATCCTTGGTCCGTGGTGCCGCCAACACGGCAGCGAACAGCGAAACGACGGCGACCGCGACGAAGACCAGCGTGCGTTTAGATTCGTTCATGTGACAGCCTCAGATTTCAGATTCACGGCCACCAGAGGAGGTGGACGACATATTTTAATTTTGGGTGTGTGAACTTTGAAACGGCGGTGTTATGTGTGCTTGCCCACATCGCGCGCGAGTCGTTCGGGGACGATTGAACGGCGTTCTTCAGCCACTCTCAGACCCAGTACGATGACGCCCAACAGGATCGCGGGGATCGGCGGGAGCAGGATGGCCCACATCTTGATCCCTCCCTCGATCGCGGAAATTTCCCGTTCGGTTTTGCGCTTTTCTTCGCGAATGGACTGCTCTTTCTCGGTCGTGATATTGGCCGACTCGACGTCAAGCTTCTGTTGCTCGGCGCGCTGTGTCATTTGCTTGCGGATTTCCTTGGTCTGTGCATCCAAAGAGGAATCAGCTTCAATCTTGGCGACGGCTGCCGTTAGCCGTTTGTTCGCCTCGGCCAGCTTCTCGTCAGCGGTCTCATTCGCCTTTTCGGTTTCCTGCTGCAATTGTTTGGTAAAGGTTTTAGTCCGCGCTTCAACGGTTTCCAATGTCCGGTGGCGGGCCCGGCGTTTGCGGAGCGCGAGGAAGCGGTCGTCGTCCGCTAACTCATCGACGGCGTTGAGCACAAACGTCACATTGTCCAGATTCAGGCCATACATTTGACGTTCCCGAATTTGGAAGAACGTGTCGGAAATCATGTCCATGTCGGCGATGAAAATCACGTTCAGTTTCTTGCCGCCATCGGACGTGATTTTGGCAGCCACGTAGTGGTCATCCTTGTCCTCGATCCGCTGAGGGTTGGGATTGAGCTGCTGCCCGAAGAAGCTGCCGCTAACGAGCTTCTCCCAGCCGAGCACGCCAGTCGACGATTCGGCGGTGCGGATCAGCGGCAGGAACTCGATATTGCTTCCCTCTCGCGGCTTGATGGATCCGGTCCAGAGCAGCAGGACCTCCTGCAGTCCGTTGCTGACTTCGCTTTCATCGGCAAAGGGGCGCGGCTCGTCTTCGCGGTGCGAGACAAATACGAAATCCTTGCGAACGACGTCCGAGAACTGTGGGTGGGGGTTTACGCTGTCAAAAACTGTGGCGCCCGTATCCCAAGCGATGCCCAGTTCATCGAGGAACTTGGTGATGTCGCACTTGGGCGTTGCCTGTTGCCGTCCGCCGAACATCCCGCCGCCGGGCGGACGTTTCGGCACGCGCGGGGTCAGTTGTCCAAGCCCCATCGGCCCCATGTCGAATGCCGGCAGTGGATCGTCAAAGATCAACGTCGGGCCGCCGCTGGTGACATACGCGGCCAGGTTCGTAAGTTGGCTTTCAGTGAGCGATGAGGGCATCGGGGCGATCAACACGTCAAAGTCGCCCTCGATCGGGCCGTCGGGAGAGACGTCGACGACGTCGTATTGCTTCCGCAATTCGCTGACGAATCGCCACTCGGGATTGCGGGAGAACGATTGCATGTTCATGCCGCCGGCCATCTGGACGTCGGTCGTGAGAATCCCGACTTTGCGCCGCTCGGCTTGCGTGACAGTAGCGATCGAGCGGGTCAGTTCGTATTCGATCGGCGTGCCCACGTCGAACCAGGGAATCACCACCACATCGTCGACGCCGGCAGTAATGACCGCTCCGAGAAAGATCGACTCGGAGACGATCTTTCCGGCCCGTTCCGTCTGGACCTCGCGGGGCTCGATTCCAAAGGTCCGTGCCTCGTCAGCCTCTTTCTCGTATTGGTCTGTGGGGACGATGCGGACTTCCACCTGTTTGCCGCCGGCTTGATTGTACTGCCGCAGCAACCCCAGCAGCGACGTTCGCACGGGAACGTACTCGCGCGGGACTTGAGGACTGACGAACGCCTGGATTCGCACAGTGCGGTCTTCGGGGATGTCTTTGAGAATCTTCTTGGTGGTCTCGGAGATGCTGTACAGTTTCTCCGAGGTCACATCGGCGCGGAAGTTCCAATTCGCGAACACCACATTGACGCTGATCAGCGTCACGGCCAAGCAGAGCGTGCGGACGGCGAATTGCCAGCCCATTTGGGCTCCCTTGGTTCCACCCGCCCAGTGGCGGCGTGCGGCCATCACGAGGTTAAGGTACAGCATGAACACGCAGAGCGAGACGAAATAGATGAGCCCGCTCAAAGGAATCATACCGAGATTGAAGTCGCGGAGTTGTTCGGTCAGTGACATGCCCTGGAAAAGGCTGTGTTCGCGGAAGTAATTGGTGATGAACTCAGGCAGTAGGCCGGCGAACCAGCTCAGTATTACGGCGATCAAGTGAAAGCCCGGCACGAGGCTGAGTGAGGAGAACAAATCACCGATGCGGTCGCTGAACACCGGGATCGCGCACAGCACGGCGGCAATTACAAATGCGACCGGCGTGCTGTTGGTCAAGATGGAGGCGAACATGCCTGCGGAGAGCAGCGCCGCACCTGCACACCAATAGCCCAGATAGTTGGCGAACAACTGGCCCACATCGGGCCGGCCCAAGAGGAACAACACGATGACGTGCGACAGCGAAAACAACAATGCGACTGAGTAGACCGCCAGCACGGAGAAGTATTTGCCGAGCACGATCTCCCCGTCCGATGCCGGCAAGGTGAACAGCAACTCGTCGGTTCCGGTTTTGCGTTCATCCGCCCAGACGCTCATGGTGATCGCGGGAACGATGAACAGCAGCAACATCGGGAAATAGAGGTTCAATTGATCGAGCGAGTCGATGTTGTTGGCGAAAAACTGGTCGTTGAAAGCCAGCATCGAACCGAGAGCGACGAACACGACGATGAACAAATATCCAATGACTCCTGAGAAGTAGCTCAGGAAGTTTCGTTTGAAAACAGCGAACACAACATGCAGTCGCAAACTCATGAAACCTCACCTCTGAAAATGTGTCTGGTGTCTCGCTTTGCAATTCAAACGGGAAACGGCTGGTTGCCTGATGACCCAACGGCAGCCGGTCCGCCGACGGTCTGCTCACTCACGCGGCGCTCGAAGTTAATTCGCGGAACTTCTGTTCCATGTCCCCCGACGCGTTCATTTCGTCGACTGTGCCGTCAAAGACGATCCGCCCTTCGGAGATAAAGACCACATGGCTGGCAACGGCTTGCACTTCCTGCAGAATGTGAGTGGACAGCAAGATGGTCTTGTTCTGCTTCAAACTGGCGATCAGCTCGCGGACCTGGTGAATTTGGTTGGGATCGAGCCCGGCGGTCGGTTCGTCCAAGATCAGCACCGGGGGATCGTGCAAAAGCGCCTGCGCCATGCCGACGCGCTGCCGGTATCCTTTCGAGAGTTTGCCAATCGCCTTTCCGTAGACGCCGGCCAGGGCGCATTTCTCCACGACAAAGTCCAATCGGTCCCGGAGCTTGGAGGAGTTGAGGCCGCGGGCTTCGCCCATGTACTTCAAAAAACTTTGCGGGGTCATTTCGGCGTACAGCGGTCCATTTTCCGGCAGATAGCCGATCATTTTGGCGGCCGCCATGCGTTCATTGAGCACGTCATGGCCGCCGATTTTCGCGGTCCCCTGCGTGGGCGCCAGAAACCCGGTCAGCAGCTTCATCGTCGTCGACTTGCCGGCCCCGTTGGGGCCTAAAAACGCGGCGACTTGCCCGCTGGGAATCTTGAAGCTCACGTTCTGGATTGCGGCGAACGGCCCGTAGAATTTGCTCAACTGCAGCGCCTCAATCATGGCGCGAGGTTTTTGTTCGCTCATGTTTCCGTTAACCAATCCCATCAAGCATGTCGAGAAATATCATCTTACAGACAAATGCGGTGTGTCACTTGCGAAGGATTCTTGAACCACTTTCAAAACCGGGTTGCGCTTGTCTGAGTAACTGAAGTACAAGTGTCTGCGGGATACGTCAGAGGATTTCGAAACGACTCGTCAGACAGATAGCCCAGTGAATCAGGCCCTCCCCCAACCAGCTTGCGACCGTCGCTCAAGCAGGACGCCGACCAGCGGCCAATTTCGGAGTCCGGCGATGATTGTGAGCAAGTGGGATGAACGCGATACCGTAAGGCAATTTCAATCATCGAGACTCGGCCGACACGTCACGAGACCGCCGAAATTCGATCCAGAACCCTAATTCCAGGGAGCGAAACAGAGCCTGTTTGAACGGCGCCGGTCCCGGCTCCTTAACGTAACAATCTTTACCGATCCAATTCCCGGCTGTCCAGTCCATCGACGGGAAATCAGCGGGTCATTGGCAGAATGTGCCCCGCTGTGGGCAGAGACTGGGGCGGGACATTTCACATTCCGATATCTGTTCTACGCAGATGGGCTTTGCTGCGATGGATACCGCTGCAATTTTTCCGTGATCCCGGCCAGGATTCCCGGCGCCGCAAACGAGACATTCGAAAGTGTGGCACCCGGCCGCCGCTGACGAATCGCCTGGGTCCTGGGCGCTAGGAATCACCGTCGTTTTTTGCTTCGTCCGTCCAGCGAACGTCGTAGGATCCTTCCAACTGCTTGGCCCACTTCATCATCAGTTCGCGCTGTGATCGGTCGGCGAGTTGGTCGTACGGTGTCGGTGTGAGCTGCCGGAATAACGGATGGAGTGTAAACAGGTCCTGCTTCATGAAGTCCTCGCCGCTAATATCCGGATCCGAAAGATCCCGCTCGGCGATCTTGACGACGTAGACCATCGTTCGGTCCGCATTCTCGACCACTCCCACGTCGTCGACGTTGAGCTCGTCAAACACCGTCTTCATAAACCGTTCGCCCGGATTGGAGATGCCGTCCGATTCGCCGATCGGGGCGTCGTAGAGGATTTCAGAGACTCTGATCCGGGGGTGGGATTCCAAGAACGGGTTGGGACTCAGGGACGGGGGTTGCGTCAGCCACGTGAATGGCTGAGTTTTCCCACTGGCGGTCCCTTCAGGGAAGGCGGCGGCGAACTCTTTGCCGGCTGCCGATTTGGCCCACTCCTCGGCTTGCTGCCGGGCAAGCTTGCGGGCTTCGTTCATTTTCCACGACTGCAACACTTCTTCGCGAATTCCCGGTTCATCCCACTCGGGAATATGCTCCTTCTCGTCCCGAACCTTCCAGAACACGAATCGATCATTGTTGACCGATCCGACCACTGCGTACGGCCCGTAGAGCGACTCTGAACTTGACACCAATTCGAGCGTGGTTCGACCATTGGTTCTGGCAGATCCGGAGTCGTCGACCCGGACCGCCTGTGCGATCGTGTCGCCGGTGACGATCTCATCACCATCACTCTGCGACTGCTCGAGCAGATCGGCAAAGGAGATTAATCCCGTCTCGCCGAACTCCGCATGATAATCCTCAGCAATTCTCTTCAAATCCTTAGCAGCGGCTTCAGCCTCAGCGCGCAGTTTTTCCGGCGACGGGGGAATCGGGCGTTCTTTCTCGTCTTCCGGTTCTTCCGGCTCTATGTTGGCGGCGTGTTGATCTTCCAGTTTTGCAACGTCATCTAGGACTTTGTCCGCCAGGCGATCCAATTGCGCGCGAGTTCGCTGATTGAGCAACTCGGTGCGAATCTGGTCCCGTAAGTCATCGTCCAGTTCACGATACTTGGGCTTGGGCGGCTCTGTGGGGGATTCCTTTCCAGGCTCCTCGGCATCCGATTTCTTGGAGTCGGACGGCTGCTCTTCAGGAGATGGTTTGGATTCTGCCGGGTCAGATTGCGGAGCTTCGAGTTTGGGTCCGGGCGGTTGATCGGACTTCTGCTCATCGTTGGGTTCGTCTGAGTCCTTCGGAGTCTGCGGCGTTTCCTCCGCGCCGGCGTCGGCTGGCTCGGCATCTTGCTTCGCCTCTGCGGTTTCGCCGCTTTCTTCTTCTGTCTCCGCTGGCTCTTCCGGCTGGTTTTCAACGAACTCGGTGAGAGTCAGATTCTCGTCGATCGTGCTGGACGTCCCGTCGCTCGGGGGAGAGGGTTGGTCATCCGCCGGTTGTTCCTGTTCCGGTTCGTTCTCCTTCTCAGAGGGGGGATCGGACTTCTCCTCCTCCGGAGGTGATTCTTTCACGGGTTCTTCAGCGGGATCCTCTGACTTCGGCGGCTCCTCCTTGGGTGCGGGAGTCTCGGGGGCTTTGTTCTTGTCGTCCTGTTTCTCTGCGGGCTGTTTATCATCGGGAGTTTCGCCCGACTTCACCGGTTCCGATTCTTTGTCGGCGTCGGACTTCTTGGGGTCAGTTTCCGGCGGCGCGGGGGCCTCGTCTTGAGAGGGGTCGTCGGAAAAGACATCGTCCAACGAGGGGATTTCGTCAATGTACTGGTCTTTGTTCTTCTCGTAGTAGTCTTCAATTTCCTGATCAGTAATGGGATTCGACTTTTCAACTTCTTCACGGACGTCGGCGAACCGCATGACGATGTACTGCAAATCGACTTTTCGAGGCTGTTTAAATCCGGGCGAGAAATCCTGCTCACTGGTGTTCTGTGACTTGTGCTTGTAGGCCTGAAAATATTCGAGCAGTTGCGAGTCATCCGGTTCCGGGACATCCTTGACAAACTCCTCGACGGACAATGGGACGACGTCCATCGACTGCTTGACGCTGACTTTCTTGTAGATTTCCCAATACTGTTCCGGCGTCAGTGGACCGGCGGGTAGAAACACGCGCGATGCGATCTGTGCCCGCAGCTCGGCGCGGATCGCGTCGTACACCGCGTTTTGGCCGATGTGCATCTCGCGAACGATTTGCTGAAACTGCTCTTTGCCGAGTTTTTGGTTGGTGACTTTTGAGATGAAGTCGGACACGGTGTCATCGCTGACGACGATGCCGGCCTTGTCCGCTTCGAGCGACAGCAAATAGCCGACGAGGATATCCTTATCGAAGTCCGTCGCGATGCCCGGGAATCCGAACTGATACTGTCGGAGCACCCTCGGATCAACCTGGCTGAGAGTGCCGGCCCGGGCGATGAACTGATTGGCGATTTGACGTTGCGACTTCAGCCGGTCCATGTCGCTGCGCTTGAGCTCACCGGCAGACGTTGTCACCACCACATCATCCGTCTGCCCTTGGGTCGGCGAGCCTTTGAGCAGCCAGTCCCCCAGTACAAAAGTAAAGATGGCCAACAAAGTGACGCCGGCCAGCAGAGTTCGTTGATGTTTGCGAATGAGAACGAACGGTGATTTCATTAGTGTGTCCGTTTGGATTGAATGCCGAAGTGGTCCGGAGCCGCCCGGATTCGTGATCAGTGAGTTAGGCGATTTTCAGTCGCCCGATTCGCAACAACCGTCCAGCCGTCATCGGGCCGGGAATGCCAAGCTCACTTGACAGCGGCTGGAAGTTTGGATTATGCATGGCCGGTCAACAGCAGGGCAACAATTGCAGGATGCCGCCGCGTCGGCAGGTGGTCGACGAAAACGAGCGGAAGAAACACTCACTGCGGCGACCGGACTTCTACCGAAGCGAAGCGCCGCGCATTTTAGCTGCCAGCGACTATAAGGCAAGTCCAACACTTGATTTGGGGAGGGAATCACAACGGTGGCCAAGAAGAAAGTCAAGGGATTGGTCATTGTAGAGTCACCGGCAAAGGCGCGCAAAATCAGCGGATATCTTGGGTCGGATTACACGGTACTGGCGAGCATGGGGCATGTCCGCGACTTGCCTCCCAAGGCGTCTGAAATCCCGGCTGCGGTCAAGAAGGAGCCTTGGTCGACCCTCGGCGTCAACGTCGACGCGGAATTCGAGCCGCTGTATATCATCCCCAAGGAGAAGAAGAAGGTCGTCAAGGAGCTAAAGGACGCGCTTAAGAATGCCCAAGAGCTGATTATCGCGACGGACGAAGACCGTGAAGGCGAAAGCATCGGTTGGCATTTGATCGAATTGCTAAAGCCCAAGGTGCCGGTCAAGCGGATGGTCTTCTCGGAGATCACCAAGTCCGCGATCCAGGCGGCGATCGAGAATCCCCGCGATATTGACTCCGACTTGGTCTCGGCGCAGGAAACGCGCCGCGTGCTCGATCGCTTGTACGGCTACCGGCTCAGCCCCTTGCTGTGGAAAAAAGTCGCCCCGAAACTCTCCGCCGGGCGAGTGCAGTCGGTCGCCGTCCGCGTCCTTGTGCAGCGCGAGCTGGAGCGAATCGCGTTTCACAGCGGAACGTACTGGGATCTCAAGGCCACGCTCAAATCGAACGTGGAGGCTCAGTTCGAAGCCCAACTCTGGACGGTGGGAGGGAAAAAGGTCGCTTCCGGCAAGGACTTCGACGAGTCAACGGGCAAGCTTAAGGTCGACGCCGACGTCTTATTGCTCAATGAACAGCAATCACAAGAGTTGAAAGAGCGGTTGCTGAAGAACGAGTGGCAGGTAGCCAAAATCGAAGAACGGAAACAGGTTCGCAAACCGTATCCGCCGTTCACGACGAGCACGCTGCAACAAGAGTCAAACCGCAAACTGAATATGACGGCCCGCCAGACAATGCAGACCGCGCAGCGGCTTTATGAAGCGGGGCACATCACTTACATGCGGACCGACTCGGTCAATCTCTCCAAAGAAGCCATCGATGCGGCGCGGAACTGTGTCGACTCGCGGTACGGCCATGAGTATCTGAGCGAGTCGCCGCGGCAATTTACATCTAAGAGTAAAAACGCGCAGGAAGCCCACGAGGCGATCCGGCCCGCCGGGACGGAAATGAAGACGGCGGAGGAACTCGGTCTCTCGGGGGGTGAAGAGCGGCTTTACAGTCTCATTTGGAAGCGGACCGTCGCCACGCAAATGGCCGAAGCCCGGCTAAGATTCCAGACAGTGACGATCGCCGCTGATGACGCCGAATTTCGGGCCACCGGCCGTCACGTCGAGTTTCAGGGATTCTTTCGAGCCTATGTCGAAGGTGTCGACGACCCGGAAGCGGCGCTCGACGATCAGGAAGCAAGTCTTCCGCCCTTGAAAGAAGCAGAGAAACTAAACTGCCAAGAATTGGAACCGATCGGCCACGAGACCAAGCCGCCGGCGCGTTACACCGAAGCGACATTGGTCCGCGCACTCGAAGCGGACGGAATCGGACGGCCCAGTACGTACGCGTCGATTATCGGTACCATTCAGGACCGCGGTTACGTCCGCAAGCAGGGCAGTCAACTCGTGCCGACCTTCACCGCGATGGCCGTCACCAAGCTTTTGGAGCAATATTTCCCCAAGCTGGTCGACTTCGCGTTTACGGCCAATATGGAGCAAACCCTGGACGACATCTCCAACGGGGAGGCCGAGTCGCTTCCGTACCTCAAAGGCTTCTACGGCGGCGACGAGGGTTTGGACGAGCAGGTCAAAACCAATGAGGAGAAGATCGACCCCCGCGAAATTTGCACGCTGGAGTTGGAGGGCATCGAATCAAACATCCGTGTCGGCCGTTATGGACCGTATTTGGAAAAACTGCTTAATGGAGAAAACCTGACGGCTTCGCTGCCGGCCGAGATTTCCCCCGCCGAAATTACCAATGAACTCGCCGAAAAACTGCTGAAACAAAAACTGGAAGGCCCCACGCCGATCGGGATGCATCCCGAAGAGGGTCTGCCGGTGTTCGTGCTGCACGGGCCGTACGGCTACTATTTGCAGTTGGGTGAAGTTACAGAAGAAGGCCCCAAGCCGAAACGTGTTTCCCTGCCGAAAAACCTGGAACCGGAACAGGTGACATTGGAGTTGGCGCTCGACCTGCTCAGCCTGCCGCGAACGGTCGGGCAGCATCCGGAGACCGAGAAAGTCGTCAAAGCGGGAATCGGGCGGTTCGGGCCCTATGTCTTGCACGACAAGGTCTATGCGTCGATCCCCAAAGACAAAGACGTGCTCACCATCGGCCTGGACGATGCCGTCGATCTCATCAAGAACAAACGGGGCCGGGGCGCGGCAACCCCGCTCAAAGAATTAGGTGCGCATCCTGACGACGGCGAAACGGTGGCGGTGTTTGAGGGCCGCTATGGACCGTACGTCAAACATGGCAAGATTAATGCGACGATTCCCAAAGACACCGAAGTCGATTCCGTGACGCTGCAGCAGGCGCTCGATCTGATCGCCGCCAAGGCGGCAAAAGGGGGCGGCACGAAGAAAAAGAAGAAGAAGGCGACGAAAAAAAAGGCCGCCAAGAAAAAGACCGCTAAGAAGAAGGCCGCACCTAAAAAGAAAGCGGCCAAGAAGAAGCCTGGCAAGAAGAAAAAATCGTCCGAGTAGCTCGCGACGCGCACGAATGACGCTCAGTTCGTCGGCGCTGCCGACTCTGAATCACCCCAGCGCTCAAACAGCGCATGCGGCACTCCCAACTGGTCGCAAATTCTGCCCACGACGAAGTCGACCAAATCGGCCATCGACGTCGGTTGCTGATAGAATCCGGGCATCGCGGGCAAAATTACAGCGCCTGCGGCAGCTAAACGCGACATGTTCTCTAACTGAATCGGCCCGAGCGGCGTCTCCCGCGGCACGACGATCAGCTTGCGGCGTTCTTTGAGGTGAACGTCTGCCGCGCGATGGATCAGATTCGCGGACTGCCCGCCGGCGATTGCCGCGAGCGTACCCATCGAACAAGGGCAGATGACCATCCCGCCGGTCAAAAACGATCCGCTGGCGATTCCGGTGTGGAAGTTCTGATGATGGTGGACATGCAGCTGACCGCGCTCGCCGGCCGCTGCGGTTGATCGATTTCGATCCTTGAAGCGGTATCGTTCCAACACCTCATGTTTGCCGATTTGGGACGAGGGAAGGTAATCCTCAATCCGAAACGCATCGACATCGAGATGCGGATCCAATTCATCGCGGAAGACCTGCGCCGCTGCCGGGCTAATTACGACGTGCAATTCACGTCCGGCATCAAGCAGCACATCGATGAGCCGGACGGCGTAGATTGAACCGCTGGCTCCGGTGACGGCAACGGCGATCGGCAACATGACGGAAGAATCGAACCAAGAGAGGACAAACTATTTCACGCCGATGTACAACGTGGCGATGCCGAACGTCAGCGGCCGGAACGTGACCGTGCTCAGTCCTGCGTCCCGCATCATCGCCGATAGCGTTTCGCCTTGGGCAAATTCGCTGACTGATTGCGGCAAGTAATTGTAGGCAAACTGGCTGTTGCGGGCCAACAATTGCCCGATGCGGGGCAAGATATGGCGGAAATACCAGCGATAGCAGCCGCGAATCAGCCGATTCTGCGGCATGGAAAACTCTAGGACGACGACCCGTCCCCCCGGACGGCAAACGCGGGCCATTTCCTTGAGGCCTCGCATCGTGTCGGCGACGTTACGCAATCCAAACGCGACACAAACGATTTGAAAACTGTTCTCGGCAAAGGGCAACTGCTGGGCATCGGCCTCGAGGAACTCGACTGGCTGCTTAGAACTCGATGGCTGCTTGCTGTTGGCCAGCACCAGCATTTCGTGAGTGAAGTCGGACCCGATTACGGGGGTGTCGCCGGCCTTCTTTTTGTAGGCGAATGCCAGATCGCCCGTTCCGGTGCAGACATCAAGGATCGGCGCATCCCCCTCCGGCGCCGCCGCACGCACAGTCCGCCAGCGCCAATAGATATCGGTGCCGCCGGAAAGCAGATGATTGAGGAGATCGTAACGGGGTGATATCTCGCCAAACATCCGCCGTACGCGGTTTCCCGATTTGTCGACGGTGGCTTGTGTTTCGCTCATCGGCGATGGCAACAGACTGCTGCGTTTGATTTGTTCAGGAGAGTTCTTCTTCAGAACCGAGATTGCAGCGAATCGTTAACCGGCAAACCCCGGATCTCACACCGGCAGTCAGCGGCCGCTCTTGAGTTCCTGAAACCGCTCCAGCAAATCTTTCGTCACCGGCCCCGGCTTGCCGTCGCCGATGGTGCGGCCGTCAAGGCTGACGACTGGAATCACTTCAGCGGCCGTGCCAGTGAGAAAACATTCGTCGGCCACGAAAATATCGTGACGCACCATGGCGGACTCTTCGACGGTCAAACCGGCTTGTTTCGCCAACCCAATCACCGCGGCGCGGGTGATGCCCTCCAAAATCCCTGCCTCAGGGGGGGGCGTTTTCAATATGCCGTTCTTGACGATGAAGATGTTGTCGCCCGTACACTCGGCGACTTCTCCTTGGGCGTTGAGCATCAAAGCTTCGATACATCCCGAATCGGTCGCCTCGATTTTGGCGAGGATGTTGTTGAGATAGTTCAGCGACTTAATCCGGGGACTGAGCGCTGCGGCGTGATTGCGAATTGTGCTGGCCGTGATGACCTTCAGCCCGTCGCGATACATCTCGGGCGGGTAGAGCGTGATGGTGTCGGCGATGACAATCACCTGGGGATCGCTGGTGCGGCGAATGTCCAAGCCGAGCGTGCCCGCGCCCCTGGAAACGATGAGGCGGACATAACCCTCTCCGATGTCATTGGCGGCGATGGTCTGATTGACGGCGTCGGTCATCTCGGACTTTGAGAGCGGGATCTCAAGTCGAATCGCCAGCGCGCTTTCATAGAGCCGAGTGATGTGCTCATCGAGCAAAAACGCCTTTCCGCCGTAAACGCGGATCCCCTCAAAGACCCCGTCGCCGTAGAGGAATCCGTGGTCGAAAACGCTAATCTTGGCGTCCGCTTCGTCGACAAGCTTGCCGGCGAGATAAATTTTCAGTGGCATCGAATTACCGGTAGGCAGGACTCCAGGCTTTGCAGAAATCAATACTTTAGCGTGGCTGGGGTCGGACGTTAGTCCGCCCCCAGGTTCAGAAACTGGGGGCTCGCTTCGCTCGACCCCAGCCACCCATCGTCAATTCACAGTTTTCCGACAAAGCCTATTACTGGACAAAGGAATCCCAGAAGTGATTCCAAACGCAACTTCCCACAGTCTACATTAAGTCGCACAGCGGTACCAACCACCGCTCCACGTGTGTTCAGCGGGCAGTTTTCCCGGCGGGACCGCTTGTATGGAGAGACAATGTGAGTGGGCAGAAGTTCGCCCCACCATTTACCGGCGATCCTCTTCACCCGGGTGATAGCTCTGTGACGTGTGAGCGGCGACGTCGGCGTCGCTGAACCGGGAATTGCGCATGATCCTCTTGACGAACAGCGGGGCTTGATCGGCGTAGTGCGGACTGGAAGGGACATTGACGTTTCCGTATTGATGGATTGCTTGCGAACTGGCGACGCCCTGTTTGTCGAAAGCGACGATCAACACGTAACAATCGCCCGCCAATCCGACGAGCCGGCCATCTTTTTCATTCGCGCGGGAATGCGTGCAATTGTAGGTCCGGGGCCCGCCGCCGACAGGGAGATCGACTTTGCCTCGCCGCAACCGCTGCACCTCGCCCAACGGCAGATCGTAGCTCTTAAAGTGCGTGTTGAGATGTTCCAGTCCCGCACGCAGCGCATCCCACGGTTTCGGTACAGGCGTGCCGAAATACTTTGATTTTTCGTATTGATAATACACCAGCGCCGCAATCGTCGCGGCTCGGCTCTCCGGGGCGAGTTCTTTGTCCCACGATTTCAGCAGCGCGGCGGGCTCGGTCAAATCGGCGGGCGGTGTTCCCGCAACCAGCGGGCCGATCCGCCGCCAAAAATCGCCCTGTAGCGTGACTTGCCGATCCCATTTGTAGTTCAAGAACTCTTCGTGCGTGATGCTGCGGTCGGCCGTCAGCAGCTCGGTAATTCGCAACGAACGGTCCGTGTGGCGAGTCTCGATCCCCAACGTGGGGGAAAAGTCTTCGAGCCGGGGATTGTCGGCTCCCTCAGTCGCGGCGTACGGTGTGGAATTTGAGTTTTGCAGATAGCCAGACTTCGGATTCTTAACTTGCGGTAACGATTCGAAGGGAACGTACTCATTCCAGATCAGCCGTGACTGATCGCCCGGCAAGATGCCCGACCAGTCGACACCCTCGACGCGGCTGGGGATCAGGCCGTTGTAGAGATAATAAATATTCCCCGCGCGGTCGGCATAACAGGTGTTCAGCGATGGGATCCAGCGGTTTTTGACCGCCGAAATCCACTCCTCAAAGTTGCGAGACTTGTTCATGCGGTAGTACTGCTCAATCGCACGAATCTCTCCCCAGCCAGCGAAGCGGACGGCGAACGTGCCGTGCGGAAAGCGGAGCGCGGGTCCATGTTCGGAGTAGAGCATCTCTCGCTGAACCGGAAACGTGACGCCGTCGAGCACGTTGATCGACAAGTCGGCCGAGCCGACTTCGAAATCGCGCCATTCGCCGTCGAGCTTGTATTGGTTCTTGTTTTCGGGGTTGATTTCCAACCGGTAAACGTCGATTAGATCCGGCTTGTTGACCGTAAACGCCCAGCCGAGGTGTTGATTGTGACCGTGCAAAACCATCGGCGCGCCGGGAAACAGTCCGCCAATGATGTCCAATCCTTCGTCGCTCTTGAGGTGTGCCTCGTACCACGAGACCGTCCCTTCCCACGGCTGATGGGAATTGATGTTCAGCCGGGTCAACCCATCGGCGGACCGCGACGGACCGACTGCAAACGTATTGGAGCCGATCGGCGGGAAGGATTCGGCGTCCAGAAAGGCCGCCGCTTTCGCATCGGGAATCTTTCTTGGAAGTTTCTGCAGCCGGCGGAAGACTTTGTCCAAGCCGAAAAAGAAGGGCTGGCGTAACACAAACCCGCGCACAACGTCCTCCCCGGTATAGGGAAGGAATCGCGCATCAGCCAGCTTCGGGTGCCGCACCGCGTAATACGTAACTCCCGCGGCGTAGGCCTCGATGTACTCCCGCACTTCCGGCGCGAGGTCGCGTTCGTACTTTTCATCGACAAATTCCTTGACCTTCAGCAGTTGGTACAGGTAGTCGATGATCACCCCTTCCGCGCCTTTGATCTCGCGCAGGCGGCCGCGTGCCGAAATCAGCGTCTCTTGAATCAGGACGAAGTCGTCTTCGGCGTGCGCATAACCCAAGCCGAACGCGACATCGGCGTCGCTGCGTCCGCGGATGTGGGGGATGCCGTAATTGTCGCGGACGATGGTGACGTTCTTGGCGCGTTCAGAATTGGCGGGCGGGAGCGGTTGCTCGTCACCCCGCAGATCGCCGCCGATTGTCCCGCAGATGATCGCCGGTAAGACCAGCAAAGCGTTAAGGAGTTTCAATGTCCGGCTCCTTGATTGGGTCTCGTGTTCCGGGTGGCCGCCGGGCGATTAACCTTGGGCAACCACGCCGCCATTGACTTCTTCAGCGCAGCGTGCTGTGGCTGTGCCGCGAGATTGTGCCATTCCAACGGGTCGTTTTGGTGGTCATACAATTCCTCACCTCCGTCGGCATAACGGATGTATCGATAGCGTTCACTTCGCACCGCGTGATTGCCGGCGCCTTGTGTCGTGATTGCGGGCGTTTCTCGGACAGCACGGGGATTGTCCAACTGAGCTGTGAGACTCTCCCCCTCCAACATTTGGGGCACGGGCAGCCCACACAATTCACAGAGGGTCGGATAGAGATCCAACAAGCTGACCGTCCGCTCGCAGCGTTCGCCGGCGCGGGGGGAACCAGGCGTGGAAATCATCAAGACGACGCGCGTCGCTTCCTCCCAAAGCGCCTTCTTGCGCCAATGCTCCTTCTCACCCAGATGCCAGCCATGGTCGCTCCATAGCACGACAATCGTGTTCTCGTGAAACCGGCTCTCACGCAGCGCGGCCAGCAATCGTCCGATTTGGGCGTCGGCGAAGTGGATGCTGGCCAGATACGATTGCACGGCGCGGTGCCAGTTGTTGGTCCGGATAATTTTCGGATGATTACCGTTATGGGCCAGCTTTAATCCGATGGGGGGAATGTCATCGAGATCATTCGCCAAAACTTGGGGCAGCTTGACTTGCTCGCGGGGGAACAAATCGAAATGTTTTCGGGGCACGTACCACGGCAGATGCGGACGGTAGATCCCCACCGCCAGAAAAAATGGCTTGCTGTGAGGCTGTTTGAGGAATTCTATCCCCCAATCGACTGCTTTGGCGTCGCCCATTTCGGAGTCGTCAACGTCGACCGGCCCCCAATCGACGTGCGGGTTGCGGGGAGTCGCAATCCCGTTGAGCGGTCGGCCTTCCGGGATCGGGTCGGGTTGTTGCTCGAGGTATTCCTCAAAACTGTTGTCGTCATTCTTGCCGCGATGGAAAATCTTGCCCGCACCGGCGGTATGGTAGCCATGGTTGCGAAAGTGGACCGGCAGTACGACTGCCTCCGGCGCTGCCCGCCGCCAATTCTGCCCGTTCCCATAAACGCCCGTGGTCGAGGGCCGCAATCCGGTCAAGACGCTCGTGCGCGAGGGATTGCAGAGTGGCGCGGCACAATACGCGCGAGTGAAAATCATTGATTCTTCGGCGAATTGCGCAAGCTGCGGAGTGAGTGCTTGCGGATGTCCTGCGAGCGGCTCGATCCAGTCGTTGAGATCGTCAACGGCGATGAACAACACGTTGGGACGTGAGTCCGGCTTCGATTCCTCAGCCGCGTAAGCGACCGTCGCTTCGAACACGCAAATTCCAAGGATAAATACGAGGCACTTGACCAGAAGACTGCACCGGACAAATTGTGGAGATGTGATCACGTGGAGAGTTCCTCAACTTCGCACAGACAGGCAAAAATTAGTTTGCCGCATGCAAAACCGAATCACAAGTGTGGACTGAAATTCGACTGTCTCGAAGTGAGTGCATTGGGAATTTTGCAGTGAGGACCGTAAGATACGAATGTGATTTACCGTTTACGTCCGAGGACGATCATGCGTTATTTTCAGTTCATATTGGCGGCGGCGATTGCAGCATATGGCGCCGGCACAACGACAAACCGGACTCTGGCTGAAGACAACGCGGAGGCGATCACACTCAGAGCGGGGACGGCCAAAGCGGTAATCACTCCCGACGAACCGCTGACGTTGGTGATGGGCATCCCGCCGACCGGCAAGGAACACGACATTTTTGCCCGCGTGCTGGTCCTCAACGACGGCAACAAGCGGCTGGCGATCGTCACCTACGATCTCAATTGCCTCGATGTGGCCACGCCGATTCTGCGCGAGAAATGCCGCGACGAATTGGGGTGGGATGCCTCGCAGTTGATCCTGCTGGCAACCCACAATCATGCGGCGCCGATTCAGATCGTGCCGGCCAACTTTGATTACGGACGCAAACTGGCCGATCAAATCTTCGGACTGATCAAGGAGGCAATCTCCAAAGAGCGCGGACCCGCGCAGGTCTCAGTCGGCAGCGGCTACGGCTATTTCGTACGAAGTTCCGGCAACGCGCCTGTCGATTACGAAATCCAGGTAATGAAGGTCACCGTCGGCGACGAAGTCGCGGCGCTGCTGTTCAATCAGCCGGTACATCCGCTGCAGATTTCAGACCTGGGAAAGATCAGCAAGATTGACACCGGGCATCCGGGGTATGCCATCGACGAGGTAGAAAAGGCTTTGCCCGGCACATTGGCGATGTACGCCGACGCCTGCGGCGGCAATCAATTCCCCGATCGAGGAATCATCATTTCGGGCACGCGGGAACAGGTGCACAGCTTGGGACATGACTTGGCGCAAGCGGTGCTCGAAATTGCCGGTGGACGACTCACGGACGTGACCGGCCCGTTTCAATCGAAGCTGGAAGTGATCTCGCTTCCATTGGCCGATCCCATGCCGCTCGACGAGGCCAAGCAGCTTGTCGAGAAACAGAAGATCCCGCTGAACATCGGCCTCGTCCCCTATCCTGAGGAGCAGCGGCGTTACAACTGGGTGCGGTCGCTGATGAAGCATTACGAAGAGGAGATTCCCTTTCCCAAGCGGACCACCGATCGCGTCTGTACCGACGACGCGTTTCTGGTCCGTGAATATGAGACTCCGCGCGATTATCCTTGCACGTATGAGGAAGTGATCGTCGCGCGGATCGGCCCGATGGCGTTCATCGCCATGCAAGGGGAAGTCTGCGCGCCGATCGGCATGCGGATTAAAGACCAACTCCGCCGCCAGAAGATCCCCATGATGGTCTTCGCTTATATGGGCGAACACAACTTGTACATTCCCACACGCGAGATTGTCCGGCTCAACGCCTATCAGGCGCAGGTCATCCAAATTCAATACGCCTCGCCGGTCGGCTGGGCGCCCGAAGTTGAAGATGAAATGGTCGACGGCGTGCTCAAGGTCACGCGTACGTTGTTTCCGAAAGTGCCCGCTAAAACCAATTGACCTCCAGTCCAATCTCTCGAATTGAGCTGGGGCTTAGTCAATTGAGGGCGATGAGGGCGGTTCGAGTTACGGTCGAAACGACATTCGGAGAGGAAGGACATGGAGCAGTTCTGGGAAGTGGCCATGGCAACGGCCAAAGAGTACGGCGGACCGGTGCTGATCGCGTTGGCGACCCTGACTGTCGGCTGGATTGTCGCCGGTTGGGTCGGCAGTCTGACGTTCCGAGCACTGCGGCGGGCGAAGATTGATGAGACCCTGGCCAAATTCCTCACCAAGTTTGCCCGCTGGGGCGTCCTGTTGTTGGTATTGCTGGCCTGCTTGAGCGTCTTCGGTGTCGAGACGACCAGTTTCGCCGCTGTGATCGGTTCAGCGGGCATCGCCATCGGACTGGCATTTCAAGGCACGCTGAGCAATTTTGCGGCAGGCATCATGCTGTTGATGTTCCGGCCATTTCATGTGGCTGACGTGATCAATGTGGCCGGCCACCTAGGCAAGGTCGATGAAATCTCGCTGTTCACGACGACGTTAGACACATTTGACAACCGGCGAATTATCGTTCCGAACGGTCAGGTATTCGGTTCGACGATTGAGAATGTGACGTATCATCCTCACCGTCGCGCAGACGTGGCGGTGGGGGTCTCCTACGCGGCGGATATCGACAAAACCCGCGACGTGCTCATGCAGGCCGCCCGGTCGGTCCCCGGCGGGCTGAGCGATCCGGAACCGGCGATCTGGCTGTCCGATCTGGGCGATTCGGCCGTCAACTGGTCCGTCAGGGTCTGGGCCAAGTCGGATGACTTCGGCGACGTCAAGCAGGCGACGATTCGCGCCGTCAAAAACGCACTGGATGATGCGGGCATCGAGATTCCCTTCCCCCAAATGGACATTCGACTCACTAAGACGGATCACAACGCGTAGCTGGATTAAGCGAGCAAATATATGACCATCCCAATCAGCAAAATCGTCGTTTGGTTGATTGTCGGCGCGTTGGCAGGTTCATTCACAGGCATGCTCTTGACCTGGAGCAAAGAAGGTTACGGCCGTTGGATGAACTTAGGAATCGGATTGGTCGGCGCCCTGATCGGCGGCGGGTTGTTTCACGTATTCGGCATCGACCTGAAGTTGGGAAACATCGAAGTCACGCTGCAAGACCTGATTTCGGCGTTCATCGGTTCGCTGATTTTCATGGCGGCAATCAGCCTCTACCGCCGCCAGCGCAAAAAAGCCGCCCAGTAACTGATCGGGGTCACGTCTGAGAGGGGACTTGTCCCCGAATTGCCAATTCCGAACAATAACACAGCCGCCCATGCGCATGGCATCGGGCACGACTCTCCTCACAGGTACCTATCCCGGCGCTGCCGAGCCGCAGGCAAAACCAACAAAGGATCTCGCCACGAATCGCACGAATTCACACGAATGATCCGCCGGCCTTCGTGAAGATTCGTGCGATTCGTGGCTAACACAATTTTGATGAATGCCAAGCCGACTGCTTGCGGTCGCGAGCGACGTGCTCTGTCAAAGCGCGCACCATCGCCGCAAACCGTTGCAATTCGTGTCGTCTTGACCGTATAGAGAATCTGCGTAAGAAACAAAACTTTGAAACGTTAGTAGCACAAATGAGCCAGCATTGGATCGCCGATCGCCTCCACCAGATCGATGCGTCGGGCATTCGCAAAGTCTTTGACCTTGCCGCAAATTTGAAAGATCCGGTCAATCTGAGCATCGGCCAGCCGCATTTTGATACGCCGCAACCGATTAAGGATGCACTCGCTGAAGCGGTCGCCGCCGGACATAACGGCTACAGCCAGACGCAGGGGATCGCGCCGCTGCTGGAGATTCTGCAGCAGCACGTCGACGAGGCGTTTGGGCACTCCGACCGGCAAGTGTTCATCACCAGCGGCACGAGCGGCGGCTTGATGTTGGCGTTGTGCAGCCTGGTCAATCCGGGGGACGAGGTGATTGTCTTCGATCCCTGGTTTGTGATGTACAAGCACTTGGTGACGCTCGCCGGCGGCAAGGTGGTCGAGATTGACACGTATCCCGATTTTCGCATCGACCTCAACCAGGTCCGCGACGCGATTAACGACCGCACCAAGGCGATTCTCTGCAACAGCCCCGCCAACCCGACCGGGTATGTCGCCGGCGCTGGTGAGTTGCAGGAGCTGGCGAAACTCGCCGCCGAGAAGGACATCGCGTTGATCAGCGATGAGATTTATCGCTCCTATTGTTTCGACGGCGATTTTCAATCGCCCGCACGTTGGAACGAGCGGACGGTCGTCATCGACGGATTCAGCAAGTCGCACTCGATGACCGGCTGGCGGCTGGGATACATGCACGGGCCGTCGGAGTTAATGCAACAGATGCTCAAGTTGCAGCAATTCACATTCGTTTGCGCCCCACACCCGGTGCAATGGGCCGGCGTCGCGGCATGGAACGTCGACGTTTCGGAGTACGTTGAGGAGTACCGCCGCAAGCGGGAATTTATGATCTCGGAATTGCGGGACGATTTTGAGATTGAGGGCGGCGGAGGCGCATTCTATCTGTTTCCCCGCGCTCCATGGGGGACCGGGACGGAATTCGTCACCGAGGCGATCAACAACAACCTGCTGATCATTCCCGGCAACGTGTTCAGCCCGTCGGACACGCATTTTCGGATTTCGTATGCGGCCGAGGACGCGGTATTGGAGCGGGGCGTGGAATTGCTGCGGCATCTGGCCCGGCGGGGGCCGAAATAGCCGGCACATCGACGATAAGAGAGCGTCGCTTGTGAAGCTGACAGAAACGTCTCGAAAGCCGCTGCCCCTTGCATTGGCCGCGCGGGTGTAGCCAACACCTGTTTGTTAGCACCGAGAAACGCATTAACGAGTGTGTAAAGCTGTCACGTTGAAGCCCTCCCGACCAGGGTTCCGTGATGAGAGCCGCCACGGTGTTTGCAGCACGCTGCGGCCCGTTTTGTTACCTCAATCGATATCCGCTGATATCCGAGTCGTGAGGCTGGCCGTGTTTTCTTTGCTTCGATGCCCTCGATTCGTTAGGCCCGTGTGAGTCGGCGGTCCGGTGACAACGCCGCAGCGAGCATTTACCGATTCTCCGGCCGCTATTTGCCCTGTCGATGCCGAGCGTAACTGCTGGTGTGAAACAACTTGCAGCACTATTACAGACGGCCCGTTTTCTCGCGTTACAGGAAAAAACGCGTACTTTTCATTTTTCTACAAAATACGTGGCTCATTGCGGCCGTGACTGGGCATTTCTGAGTAGAGCGATTTTGAATCGCTCAATCACTCCCATCACTCCCATACGCGTGAAAGAAAAACCATGTCGCTCCAGACTAATCGCAGCATGAAATTTGAATCCCTGGAAGACCGCAAGTTGATGGCCGGATCGATCGACCTCGATGGCGGAGTTGTCCACATTGTCGGAACGGACGCAGGAGCCAATGTCCATGTGCAAAATGTTTATCTCTATTGGGGGAGAACCACCCAAGTTTCCACCAAAGTGACATTGACAGACAACGGTGAAACTCAAACCCAGTATTTCTCTGCCGGCCAAATCGATTCCGTTGAATTCCACGGAGGCGATGGCCACGACTACTTCTTCAACAGCACGAATATCAGATCCAAGGTCTACGGTGGTGGCGGCAACGATGCGCTGTATGGCGGTTCCAACCGTGACACATTCTACGGCGGTGCCGGAAACGATACCATTACAGGATACGGCGGCACCGACCTAGTGTACGGAGAATCCGGTAATGACATCATCAGTGGCGGAGAGGGTTGGGACCACCTCAGCGGCGGCACCGGCGACGATCGGATTTACGGCAATGACGGCGACGACTGGATTTTCGGCGATGAAGGCAACGACCGCCTTTACGGCGGTAAGGGCCGCGATGCCATGAGAGGCGGCACCGGCAATGACTCACTCTATGGCGGGTGGGGCGACGACGGACTGCACGGTGGGGACGGCAACGACTACTTGGATGGCGACATCGGCGACGACCGACTGTACGGTGATCAAGGCAAAGACCGACTCTACGGTCGCGAAGGTGTCGATCGTATCAGAGGCGGTGGCGGTCACGATTACCTCTTCGGCGGCGACGGTCACGACAAGTTGTACGGCGATTCCGGTAACGACCGGATCTACGGCGACGCCGGCGACGACCGCATGTACGGTGGCAGCGGAAACGACTACATGTACGGTGGCTACGGACGTGATTACCTCTACGGTGAGGGCGGACACGATAATATGTGGGGCGGCTCCGGAACCGACTTTTTCGACGGCGGCAGCGGCTACGACCGCGCCCGCGACCGGATCTGGAACCTCAGTGGTTATATTGAGGTCGGCCTCAACGTCGAGCAGAACTTCTAAACAAGTCGCCCGCCATGCTACGGCTGGCGATGCAAGCTGCAACAGGCAGAGTGAAACGAATTGTCCAAACCTTCAACCGTCGGCGCCCGCGCGTCGGCGGTTTTTGTTTGCTCAACGAGCACGCCCACGCTTCCGTCCCTGGATCTGGTCCTCAAATCCGACATAAACTACCGGCCTCTGCGATTGACATTGACGACCTAACAGATCCCGGTGCCATCGCTGAGCGAGTCCCAGCGCCGCAAATCCGCAAAAAGAATGTTGAACATTTCACCGAGACCTGCGAAACTTCGCACTTGCGCAAGAGCATCGCAGAAACAACAAACCCAATCCTCTTCAGATTGCCGAAACAGCCGATGACCAAGAAACGAGTTGCCACCGAACGCGAATTGGAACATGCCCGGCAGGCGGTCGCCGCCCGCGAAGGAGTTCTGAAGTCCAAAGGAACCGAGCCGCAGAAAGACACCGTGTGGCGGAAGCTGGATGCCAACGTGCGCAAAATCGACGCCCGTCTTCGAGCGATCGGCACAATTGAGGAACGCGAACGTGATTTGGAGGCGCGACGATCCGGCGCGCCTGAGGAATCGAATGAGTCCGCGGAGTAATCCGCGCGCCCACCCCGGAGAGATGACAGAGTGGCCGATTGTGCAGCACTGGAAATGCTGTGTCCTGGAAACGGGACCGGGGGTTCGAATCCCCCTCTCTCCGCTTAAACTTCGCGTAGAGTCCGCTGTGCGGACTGATCTATGAAGCGAAACACTCCAAGAATCGGTCCGCACAGCGGACCCTACGGCAGTTCGCCAGGGGTAGGTCATGCTGTGCATGACGCAGCCCGGAGTGATCGCGAACTTTGAAATTGAGTCATGCACAGCATGACCTACGGCTAATGAACCAAAAAGCCGTCCGGCAAATAGGCGTCGAGCATGATCACCTCTCCGTGCGGCGTCAGCGTGACGCGTTCCAGTGACGCGGGGATCAGCAAGGTCTGCCCCAGCCTCGCGGGTTGATCGGCCGCATCCCCCGCAACTTCTAGCTCGCCTTGCAGCACGGAGATGATGTGGCAGGCGCCGCCACAGTTCAGCTCGACCGCTTCAGAGAATTTCCAGCGGTCCCAGACGAACTTTTCGCAATCGACCAGCCTTTCGATGTGTGAATCCTCAGTGGGGGCCGGTACCTGAGGCTCGCACGGACCGGTGCTGAAATTGGTCGCCGCCAATCCCTGTTCGACGTGCAGTTCGCGCGGCTTGCCGTCGGGACCGACGTAGTTCCAATCGTACAACCGAAACGTGGTGTCGCTCGCCTGCTGGATCTCGGCCACCATCAGCCCGCCGCCGATCGCATGCACAATCCCGGCCGGAAGAAATATGCAGTCGCCCGCCGAAACCGGAATCGCGTGCAAATATTCTTCGCAGACGCCGTCGGCAATCGCCTGGGCCAACGTCGCTCGGTCTGTTCCCGGCTTTAAACCGGCATAGACCACGCTTCCCGCTTCGACCGCGAGAATGACCCAGGCTTCGGTTTTGCCCAGATCGGGGGGCGTGAGCGTGGCGGCCATCGCGTCGTCAGGATGAACCTGCACCGACAATGTCCGCTGGGCGTCGAGGAATTTGTACAACAAGGGAAATTGTGGTTGCGGGTGATGTTTGCCCATCAACTCCGCGCCGCGGTCGGCCAGCAATTGATGAAGCCCCGTCCCGGCCAATTCGCCGGCGGCGACGATGCTCTGGTCGTCGCCATGATCGACGATTTCCCAACTCTCGGCAAAGTGCGGGCCGTCGCCGATCGGTTTGCCCAACAAAGTGCCCAAACGCCGCCCGCCCCAAGGATAGTGCCGAAACAGCGGTTGCATCCGCAGCGGATAGAGTGCCGACATACCAATCAATCCGTGCTGGGTAGCCTTCGACTTGGGCTGGTTTCAGGGATGTGTGCCACTGGCTTTGCCAGTGCAAGACGATATGTCGCAATCACTTTTGAGGCACTGGCGAAGCCAGTGGCACACAGGTTCTTGAGTTAGATCGAGCGGGAGCGTGAACTATTGTCAACGGAAGCGGGATTTGGATTCGCCGCCCTCTTCGGTCCAGAGCGACAACTCATCCATCAGCGACCGCATCTCGGGGTGTTGCCGGATGGCGCCGATGACTGTGAATTTTTGCAGACCGCGGCGGCGGATTTCCCACTCCAACATGGGCCGGATTTCGTTCTGGAACATCCGTTGGTGCCGCGCGCGGATCCAACAGTAGCCGATCATCAGAGCCATCATCGCCATGCCGACATCCAGGAACGCGCCGGACCAGCGGATGCCGGTCACAAGATGAAACGCGACACAGCACCAAAAACAAGTGACCAGGCAGACCCACAGCGGCATGGTCCCTTGCATGCTGAGGCGCTCGCTCGCTTGCACCAGCCGGCCATAGAACTCGGGATCAGTGATTCCTTCACGGCCCGCCTCATGGGCAAACGGTTCGCAGACCAATTCGCCGTCGCGCCGCGACACAATCATCGTCTCCCCTTCTTCGGGAAGATAGTCGGCGAGATACTCCAAATCTTCAAACGGCGTGTTCATTACATGTCCCACACACGAACTGAGTGATCGGTCCGCCAATTGACGCCGCGGGCAGCCGTCCCCGCATGCTCTCCACTCTAGTCGAAGCGAGCGACGACTTCCAGGATTTTTTCCAAGTCGTTTTCCACAACGACCGGCTGATTTGCATGCGCCGCCTCTTGGACGCCCCGCGCGCGGAGCAAGCGGTCAAAATCGTCGGCATCGCCGCTATGGTAGGCGACCGTCACGTTGGGATCTTTCAACTGATGGCCGGTCAGGATGCAAACCACGCGGTCGCTGGGAGCGATGACACCCTCTTCACGGAGCAGCTTCGCGCCGGCGACACTGGCGCCGCTGGCCGGTTCGCAGCCGAATCCGCCCGCCCCGACTTGCGCTTTGCCGTCCAGAATCGCCTGATCGCTGACCTCTCGCACGACACCGTCACAGGCGTCGAGCGCGCGCAGGGCTTTGCTGAGGCTTACGGGACGATTGATTTCGATGGCTGAGGCCAAAGTCGCTGCGCGCCGCCCGGCTGACTCCATTTCGCCGAAATAGTCGTCCCGGACAGCGACATCCGGCCTCCCGCCGTTCCAGCGAAGTCCCTTCTGTTCGTACAGCTCGTGCAGCGTATTTGCGCCGGCGGCGTTGATTACCGCGAGGCGGGGAATGCGGTCGATAAGTCCCAAGTCTTTCAACTCGAGCAGCGCTTTGCCAAAAGCGCTGCAGTTGCCCAGATTTCCGCCTGGGACGACGATCCAATCGGGCGGCTCCCAAGCCAACGATTCCAAAACGCGATAGATAATCGCCTTTTGCCCTTCCAAACGGAACGGGTTGAGACTGTTGCACAGGTAGATTCCGGCCTGCGCGCAAACTTCGCGAACCCGCTGCATGGCGTCGTCAAAGTCACCCAGCAGTTGGATCGTTTTGGCTCCGTAGTCGAGAGCTTGGGAGAGCTTTCCGTAGGCGATCTTTCCACTGCCGACAAATACGATGACCTCCAGCCAGTTGGTGCAACTACCGAAGATGGCCAGCGATGCGCTGGTGTTGCCGGTCGAAGCACACGCTGCCTGTGTGGCGCCAACCATGTTGGCGTGCGTGACTGCTGCAGTCATGCCGTTGTCTTTGAAACTGCCCGAAGGATTCAGACCTTCGTACTGCAGAAACAGCCGTCCGTCGTCGATGCCGCAGTAACGGGCGACTGCGGAGGACTGCTGCAGGATAGTTTGCCCTTCGCCGATGGTGACGATCTTCTCCGGCGGCGCAAACGGCAATAGTTCGCGAAAACGCCAGACACCGCTGTAGTCGAGCGGATCACGGCGATTGCCCCAGCGGGACTCAAACTCGCGAAGCGATCCCGGAACCTGCGCCCTGTCCCACTCATATTGAACATCAAGCAGATTGCCGCATTTTGCGCAGCCTGGAAGGACTTGATCGGCCGCGAACTGCGTGCCGCAATCGGGGTCAATGCAGCGTTGATAGGCGACATCGGCGGTGGTGAGAGTAGAAATCGGATTGGCTCCCGATCGTTGATTGATGCTACGGCGTAGCGTTTATTGTCTGAATTCGCAGCGGCAATGGCAACTGAAAACCGAACGCACCGGATTTCACGGTCGGGTTGTCAGCGTATCAATCCGAACGACGACGGCGCTACGAATTCTTGACAACCGATTTCAGGGCGTCCAGTGCTTTTTTGCGGGCTTCGGAAATCGGTCCGTTCAGAATCGCACCCGCCGCTTGCTGATGGCCGCCGCCGCCGAATTGTTCCGCAACGGCGGCAACGTTAATCCCGACGCGGCTGCGAAAACTGCATTTGACCTGGCGGTTGCTCTGTTCGATGAGGATGAAGGCGCAGCGGGTCCCGGCGACGCGCATGCATTCGTTGACGAGATCTTCCGTATCGGGAGGGACGGCGCCGGTTTCCTGATAGTCGTCCCAGCGGACATAAGTATGAGCCAGCGCGCCGTCGAACTCCGGGGTGATCCGTTGCAGCGCGCGACCCGCCAATCGCATGCGCGGCAGTGAGAACTGTTCGTACAGTCGCTCGTACAAGGCCGCCGGGTTCGCACCTAGGGCGATCAGAGCCGCCCCGATCTGCATCGTTTCGCCAGTCGTCGACGGAAATCGATACCAGCCGGTGTCGGTCGCGATCGCACAATAGAGTGCCTCTGCTGCGAGTTGATCGATTTGATAGCCTAGCGCAACCGCCAACTGATAAACGAGTTCTCCAGTCGCCGCGGCGGTCGTGTCCTTAAACTCCCTCGCCCCCAAATCATCGCTGCTGACGTGGTGGTCGATCACGACTTTCACGGCCGAACTCTTCGCGAAGACCTTTCCGGTATCCTGCAATTGCCCCCAGGCGCTCGTGTCGAGGACGATATGCACGTCGGTGTCGAGCGTCTCTTCGGCGGTGATCGTCTTGCCGAATTGGCGGATCTCGCCCTCCGGATCCAGAAACGCCAGGCGCGGGGGCGTCGGTGATTGATTGACGACGCGGACGTCTTTGCCGAGCGCTTTGAGAACCCTGGCGATTCCCATCTCTGAACCGATCGCGTCGGCATCGGGACGGACGTGGCTGGTCAGCACGAACCGGTGATGTTGCTCAATAATTTCGCCCAAGGGCGCCCAATCCACGGTCATGACGTCTCATCCACTGGTCGATCGATGATGCCGGCCACTTGGCGGGCCTGGTCAATGTCGCGAGCCAACTGCTCTTTTAGTTGATCAATCCCAGCAAAGGAAGTCGTGGGGCGCAGGCGCTCGACAAATTCCACTTCCAGCATTTGTCCGTACAGGTCGCCAGAGAATCCGATCAAATGCGCTTCCAGCTTTCGAGCATGTTCTCCGAAGGTGGGATTCGGCCCGACGTTCACCGCGGCCGGATAAGTATTGCTGCCCGTTATGGCAATCGCGGCGTACACGCCGTCCTGCGGCAAAACGGTCGGGACGTCCTGCAGATTGGCTGTCGGAAATCCAAGATCGTGTCCCCGCTGTGCCCCCGTCGCGACCAACCCCCGGATTCGATAACGGTGGCCCAGCAACTCCGCCGCTTTGGCGACTTCACCAGTCGCGATCAGGCCGCGAATTACCGTCGATGAAACCATCCGACCACCCACACTGACAGGCTGCACAATTTTCAGTTCCAGATCGGATTCATCGCAGTATTCGTGCAGTTTGTGAATGTCCCCGGCTCGGTCGCGGCCGAAGAAAAAATTGGGACCTTCGACCAATCCGCTTGCTTGAATTTCCTGCAAAATGATGCGGTCGAAGAATTCGCGGGGGGTGAGATCCAACAATTTTTGATCTGTCGGGTAAACGATCAGGCAATCGACCCCGATTTGGCGAAGCAGTTGTGCCTTGCGGTGCACCGTGCTCAGGGGAGGGGGGGCGGAGCCGGGACGCAGGAGCGTAATTGGATGCGGATCGAACGTAAATACGACTGCCGGCACGTCAAATCGCCGTGCCATCTCCACGAGGGTGGAGATCATGCTCTGATGTCCGCGGTGAACTCCGTCGAAGTTCCCAATGGAGACAAACCCGCGGCGGTACGCGTCGGGGTCTTGAAAGTCGTGTTGCAGCAGCATTGCCAAGTACAGTCCGCTCTGCCGGATTGGGAAATCGATTGCGGTCGGTGTTTCAGGAAAGAGAGTCGCGATTGCCGGACTTGGTTCGGGAGATTAAGTGAAATGGACGTCAACCGCACCAGACTAGCAAAACTCGATCGTAAGGCACAGCAGACAGAGGTGTTCCGACTCTGTGGCGAGTGGTTTCCGTTGACCTTGACCGCCTGAATTTGATAACGTGTCAATAGATGTACATGTGTTGCTCTGGATAGTTCTGGGCCGAATGTATTATGGGGGTGCATGGAACGATGCGGCGTCAGCCGACGGCAATTGGCCTGACAACGACATTCTTCGCTTGTCTTGCGTTCGGAATCAGCAGCGCCGCCCGCGCGGAGGCTCCGCTGCACGTCCGCATCGACAATTTGATCGACAGCGCGCGAACCGGCCCGGCGTCAAATGAGTGTACCGACGCGGAGTTTTTGCGCCGCGTATCGCTTGATTTGAACGGCATCGTTCCCAGTGCCGCCGAAGCGCGCGCCTACTTAAACGATTCATCGCCCGACAAACGAACGGCGCTGATCGACCGTTTGCTAAAGCATCCGCGCTACGCGCGGCACATGGCGACGACACTCGACGTGATGTTGATGGAACGCCGCAAACACGCGCACATCAAGGCACCGCCGTGGCAGAAATATCTTCACGATTCGGTCGTCGCCGACAAGCCGTTCAACCAGTTGGCCCGCGAAATCCTGTCGGCGGATTCGTCCGACGACAAGCAACGGACCAGGTCCCGATTTTTGCTGGATCGCGCCGCCGAACCGCATGCAATCACGCGGGATGTGGGACGCATCTTTTTTGGCCGCGACTTACAATGCGCGCAATGCCATGACCATCCGCTGATCGACAACTATCTGCAAGAAGACTACTACGGGCTGTTCGCGTTCTTTCAGCGGGTGTCGCTGCTCACGCCGAAAAAGTCGAAGAAGTCGTTCTTGTCCGAAAAGGCGGACGGTGAGGCGGTCTTTACGTCGGTCTTCACTGAAGAAAAGGGCCAGACGTTGCCGCGACTGCCGGGCGGTCTGGAGATTGACGACCCTCCGGTCGCTGCTGGAGAGCTCTACAAGGTCAAACCGACAAAAGCGAAAGCGGGCATTCCCCAGTACAGCCGGCGGGTTGCGTTCGCCGAGCAGGCGACTGACGGCAGCAACCGCGCCTTTAACCGCAACATCGCAAACCGGCTCTGGGCGCACATGATGGGCCGAGGTCTGGTGCATCCGCTCGATTTGCATCATCCCGACAATCCGCCCGCTCATCCTGAACTGCTGAATCTGCTGGGCGACGAATTCGCCGCGATGAACTTCGACATCAAGTCCTTTCTACGGGAGTTGGCGCTCACCAAGGTCTATCGGCGCTCGTTCGATGTGCCCGTTACGGCGAACCAGACGCCCGATTCGATGGCTCAGCGGCTCGATGAACTACAACAGTTGCTGAAACAACAAGAGGCTGGGATCGCAAAGCATGAGGCGGAAGCCGACACCGCACGCGATGCCGTCTTAAGTGCTCAACAGGCCTTTTTCGAGGCTGAAACGGCACACAAGGCGGCCGCGGTTGCCTCCGGCGCCGCTCGCAAAGCGAGTGCGAAGGCGAACAAGACTCTCGGAGATTCACAAAAAAAACTGGCGACGACAGAGCAGGCGGCGCAGGTACTCGCCGAGGCATTGGCCAAAGCCGATGAAGTCGTCAAACAGTTGCCCAAAGACAAACAACTTGCGGCGGCGGCAAAGACATTCCGCGATAAGCACCAGAAAGCTGCAAGCGACATCGCCGGCTTGAAGAAGACCATCGAGACTCAGACGGCAGCGGCGAAGGCTGCAGAGGACAAGGCGGCCAAGTCACAACAGAAGGCCGCACAGGCAGCGGCAAAACTCGCTGAGTGCAAACAGAGTCTGGTGCAAGCTCGCGGGCCATATTTCCACAAGCTGTATGCATATCGCGCCGTGCAGACCAGCGCAGCCCACGCGAAAACGCTGCGGAAAAACATTGAAACACTGACAGCACACGCGCAACTTCAGCGTGAACTCGATACGGCCAAGCTGGCCGCGACAACAGCCCGCGACGAACTCAACAAGGTGCAGACCGCCTCTGCGCAAGCCGTCGCCGAAAGCGAAACTGCGCAGGCTCAATTAGCCGCTCCCCGGAAGATTCATTCTGCGGCGCAGCGGGTCGTCGAAGAAGTCCGCAGTCGTCTGCAGGCTCAGCAACCACTGTTTGAGCAAGTCGTCGCGGCCAAAGATGCGGCGGAAATCGCGCTGGCCGCGCTGCCCCAAGATGCCGATTTGAGATCAAGCGCTGCGAAATTGACGCAGCTGGCCGCACAACTAGAACGTGAGCGGAAACAGCTTCAGCAGCGTCTGCAGGACGCCGACAATAAGCTTACAGACGCTGCAAACGCCCTGCAGACCGCAGAGCAAGGCGCCGCCGCCGCTGAGCAGAAACATCAAGACTTACAACAGACAACCACTGACGTCCAACAGCGCCTGGAAAAACTCGTTGCGGAGCAGCAGGCAAAGCGATCATTGCTGGACACGACATTTGAGCAACTTACGAAGGAGCAGACGGCCAGTTTTTCCGTCGGTCCCTTGAAACCGCTGACCCCGGAGCAGCTCTGCTGGAGCATGATGCAGGCGACGGGACTTGTCGCTCAACAGCAGAAGAAAGCCCTGGGCGGCTTAAAAGAGCCGGAAAAAATCGACGCGGCAGCGAGGGCGCAACAAGTTGAAGCGGCGGTCAACAAGGCGTTACAGAAGCACACCGCGACCTTCGTAAAGACATTCGGTGCCGGCGCCGGTCAGCCGCAACAAGAGTTTTTCGGCACGGTTGATCAAGCGTTGTTTTTCGCCAATGGCGAGACGGTCTTGGGCTGGCTGAATCCCGCCGGTGACAACCTCATCGGGCGTCTGCAGTCGATGAAAGATTCTGCCGCGTGCGCGGAAGAGTTGTATTTGGCCATTCATACGAGGTTTCCCACCCAGCAAGAAGTGGCGGATGTCGAACAGTACCTTGCCGGCCAGTCGGAGAAGGAACGCCCCGCTGCATTGAAGGAAATCGCCTGGGCCTTGTTGTCGTCGGTCGAATTTCGATTTACACGTTGAGTAGTCGTAGAACTGGTTCTAAACAACTGCCTCTGTTTTATGATGAGGTGAGCAATGCGTTGCGAATATGCCTGCGGATCAGTGGAACACGGAATCGCACGGCGTCAGTTCTTGGGCGGACTTGCCGCAGGGAGTGCGGCGGGAATCGTGGGCGGTCTCGGGGCGCTCGCGCAGCCTGCGGCTGCGAAAGAACTCACTTCGGCCCAGAAGCGCGTGCTGGTCGTGTTCATGTCGGGCGGCTTGAGCCAACTGGAGAGTTGGGATCCCAAGCCCAAGACCGACACCGGCGGACCATTTCGCGCCATTCCGACCAGCGTACCCGGAACGCATATTTGCGAGTTGCTGCCGCTGACTGCACAGCACATGCATCATCTGGCGATCGTCAGAAGCGTGAACATCCACACGAACGACCACGGCATTGGTCGGTACAAGATGGTACACGGCCGACCGCGAAGTGCGGCGGCGGACTATCCGCACCTTGGTGCGGTCACCGCCAAAGCGCTGGAGCGTCAAAATTCCTCACTGCCCGGGCACATTCGGATTTCTCCGGGGGGCGGGGGCGGCCGCAGCAATAACGCGTCCTATCTCGGACCAAAATACGCCAGCATCGTGCTGGGCAACGGCAATCCCCCTCAGGACTCGACCCGCCCCGAGGGTCTGAGCACAGAAGCGGACGTGCGCCGCAATGACTTTCGCCGCAAGGTGAACGAACGCTTCACCGCGCGGCGGCGCACGGCGGAAACCGATGTTTACACCTACAACTTTGAGCAGGCGCAGCAATTGATGCGGCAGCGCGAGGTCTTCGATGTGAGCAAAGAAGCGGCCGCCGATCACGAACGGTACGGCAAGCACGACTTCGGCAAACATTGCCTGCTGGCCCGTCGTCTGTTAGAGAACGAAATTACGTTTGTGCAAGTGTCGCACTCCAACTACGACACGCACAACGAGAACTTCAATTTCCATCTGGAGCAACTGGGCGAATTTGACCGCTCGTTTGCGGCGCTGGTCGGAGACCTTGCCGATCGAGGGATGCTGGAGAGCACGCTGATTGTGGTCATGTCGGAATTCGGCCGTACGCCGCGGATCAACGCCCGCTACGGCCGCGATCACTGGGGCAAAGCCTGGTCGGTCGTGATGGGAGGCAGCGGCGTTCAGCCCGGCGCCGTTTACGGCGCGACTAATAAGAACGGCACCGAAGTCTCCGACAAGGAAGTCGACCACGCCAACTTGTTCCATACCTACCTGCAGGCCGTCGGCGTCGATTCCACCGAAAGTTTTCAAATCGACGGCCGTGATCTGCCCATCGCCGACCCTGCATCGTCGGCGATCGATGATCTTTTGGTTTAATCATTCGTATGGCGGTCGATCCCAAACAGACCCGCGTCACCGCACAATGGAAAACCGGCGGCCCGCTGATTTGCTGCCGGTTTGACCCGCAAGGGCGGTTTGTGTTTGCCGGCGGCGAAGACTACGCCATCCACCGCTTCGACGCTCAATCGGGCGAGCAGACACTGCTCTCTGAGCATGATTGCTGGGTCCGCGGTCTGGCCTTCTCCGCCGACGGCGAGTCGATGATATCGGCCGGCAGCGACGGACAACTCGTCTGGTGGCCGGCCGCCGCAAAACAGCCCAAGCCCATGCGACGTGTTCAGGCCCATGACGGCTGGATCCGCACGGTGAACGTCAGTTCTGATGGACGGCTGCTGGCCAGTGCAGGTAACGATTTGGTGCTCCGGTTGTGGGACCTGGAATCGGGCGAACTTGCGCAGGAGTTCTCACAGCACGAAAGCCATATCTACAGCACGTTCTTTCACCCCGGCGGCGAGTATCTCCTCTCGGGGACGCTGCAAGGCAAAGCCCGGCAGTTTGAATTGGCCGGCGGCAAATTGGTGCGCGAGTTCGACGTCTCGTCGCTGCACACTTATAACGGCGGACAGCGGGTTCACTATGGAGGCGTGCGGAGCATGGCGCTCAGTCCTGACGGCAAGCACTTTGCCTGCGGTGGGCTGCACAAAGCCACCAACCCGTTAGGGGCCGTAAACGAGCCGCTGGTGGAGCTCTTCGACTGGGAATCGCAAAAGAAAACCAAGTCCCTCATCGCCGGCGGCGACAAAGGGATTATTTGGCGGGTCGCTTTTCATCGCGACAACTTTCTCATCGGCGTTTCCGGAGGCAGCGGGGGCGGGCTGCTGCTGTTTTGGACTCCGGCCCAAGACAAACCGCTGCACAAGCTGAAGCTGCCTAACACGGCGCGCGACATGGATGTGCATCCCGACGGCGTAAGAATCGCCACCGCCCACCACGACCGGCACCTGCGGATTAGCACGATGGCCGCCGCGAATGGTTGATGTTTCCCAACCACGATGCCGCCGCCATGTGGGCGGCATCGCTGTCAGAAAGGAGCTTGGCAGGCTATTCGCTCGCTGCCTCGTCTTGACTCTCGGATTTCTTCTCCTCCGCTTCGGACTTCTCGCTGTCTTTTCTTTGCCTGTACTCTTTCAAAGTCTCTGCGAGTCGCGGATCGTCGTCCCCTGCATCAACAGCTTGCTTTTGCCATTTGATGGCTTCGTCAAGGTTGCCCATTTTGAAGTAGACGCGAGCCACAGTATCTAGGACCGAGGCGTCCTTGTCTTTCGTCAGTTCTGATGCTCGTTTGGCCGCTTTCAAAAGCAGCTTCAGATCATGTTTCGCCTCCTCGTCTTCCGCCATCCGCCACGCCACCATGTTGAGCAGTCTGGCATTCTCCCATTCGTGGTCAATAACCTTGGCTAACAGCTTGTTGGCTTCTTCATGACGATCTGCTTCTTGGAGTATCTGCATCTTGATCAACAAAAACTGTGACTCCTCCGGCGACTCTGCGATCAGACCGTCGATGATTCCAAGCGCCTCGTCCCAATTCCCACGCGCGAATGCGCGCTGCAGGGACATCATGACCACTTGCATACGTTGCTTCTTCTTAAACGCAGCGATTGCTTCCTCACGATCCCAGCTGTCGTCGACGATCTTCTTGAGCGGTTCGTCCATGCCCATGGGATGGCCGATCCATTCAACGACGCCGTCCTTACCGACGATGAATGCGGCGGGGATACCATTTTGGCCGGCGGCCTCCATATACGCCTCTGAGGTTTTATCATTGTCATCGAGCGCGATCCGGTATTGCACGACGTCGAACCATTTCTTGCCGGATTCGTGGTCCCTTTCCATAAACTCTTGAACGACGTCGTTGCCTTCCCGGGTGACGCCGATAAAGCTGACCTTGTCTTTGTACTCCTTCTGCAACTCACTCAGGTGAGGCATGCTGTCTCGGCAGGGGGGACACCAGGTCGCCCAGAACTCCACGACGTACACCTTTCCCGGCTCGAATTCCTCAATCTCTTCACCCTTAAACCAGGAGGCGATAGCAATTGGGGGCGCCGCACTCCCGATTCCCAGCATGTTGGAGTCTTCTTCAGAGGGCGCTGCTTCGGGGTCTGCGTCGGGGTTCGCGGGCACGGTGTTCGCAGCAACCTCCACAGATTTTGCTTTCGGCTCTTTCTTGGCGGCGTCTGAGCCGTTCCCACTCGCAGCCAGTTGCTGACCAGGTGCAGTCTGCTCGTCGCCGGTGTCTGCCGCTTGCTGTTGTCCTTTGTCGGGCTCAGCCGCGGCCCGTTTCTCGTCGGTCGGCTGATTGTCGGCATTAGGTTGGGTTTGATCTTTGTTCTTCGACTGATCGGTTGCGTTCGATGCGTCTGTCGTCTTCGAGGTCTCGGACTGCGTACATCCGCCGCCGACGAGTACCATGGCGCCAATCAGACAAAACGAGAAATAAGCTGGACGCATTTTTTGGGGTCCCTTCTGGGGTTTAGTATTGACTGGGGTAATTCCCCCGGGGCGATCCGTTTTGGAGTCAATTGCCGCAACACCGCAAAAATAATACTCTACGTTAGCTTGAGGCGTCTATACGCACAACTTGCCGCTTCGCGAAACTTGTAATTCCCGATACCTTGAGCCTGCGTGCCGACGCGGTCGGTCGCCGCATCTGAGAGTCATGCGGCGGCTAAACAACTTTAATGTCACCGCTGATCCGAAACTCTTGGTCCTTCTTACTAGGCATACGCTTTGATCACAAAAATCACCGGATCTTTGGCGAGATTGGGTCCCGCGGAGGCGACGATTGCCGTGGGGGCGTTCGAATATGAGGTCTATATTCCGGAATTTGTGCGGCGCCAGTTGCAAAGCAAGATTGGCGAAGAGGTTAGCTTGCGGACGATCGAATATATCGAGGGCAACCCACAAAAAGGGCGGCTGACACCCCGTTTGATCGGCTTTACCAGTGACGTCGAGCGCGAGTTTTTTGACGCAATTTGCTCGGTCGACGGCGTTGGGGTCAAAAAGGCGCTGCGGGCCATCGTGCGGCCGGTCTCGGACGTCGCCGCGGCGATCGAGGAGCAAGACGTCAAGCAATTGAGCACGTTGCCGGGAATTGGGCCCGCCGTCGCGGAACGGATTGTCGCCAAACTGCGCCGGAAGATGGCCAAATTTGCGTTGATGATCGAGCGGGACCTCCCTGCGGACCAGGCCACCGACCGCGATTTGCTCAACGAGGCATACGAGGTTCTGCTGACGCTCGGTCACAGCACGACCGATGCGCGGCAAAAGGTGGAATCGATCGCCGGCGGGGGCAAGAAGTTCCAATCCATCGAGGATCTGCTGGCGGAAATCTACCGGCAGCAAAAATGATTGCCGTGCCAGGTGTGAGAGTACGACCCGACCCGCACGATTCCGCACGACCGGGCCGCTGAAGGGAGCTTTTCCGTAGACCCTTCATGGAGGGCTGTTTTATACTGGAATTTCGGCAATTTCCTCACTATTTTGGGGAAACTTTTCGGCCCGTGTAGCGGTGGACTCCCCCCAGGGATGCGGATCGTGAAGCAATCCGCGAGCCGGACCAGCGAACGGCGATGATTTGCCGTAGTATCCGATAACGACGCGGCTCAGCATTTCGCCGAAGAGACCGACCTTCGTTCTACCGACACCACAACTCCGCGGAGACCGTCTTGTTTGCCGGACCGATTTTTAGCCGCGAGGCGATTACCTCTCCCCGCCAATTAAAACACTTTGTAGTCCGCTCCGGCTATGTCGCGGCTCTGTTTGTGTTGATGTACACCACCAGCCAAGCGACCTTTGGCTGGCAGACGGTGCAGACTGCGGGCGAAGTGGCGCGATTTGGAAGTCTGCTGTTTCAGATTTTTTCGCTGGTTCAATTGGTGCTCGTGCTGTTCTTCGCGTTGTTGTTCGCGGCCGGCAACGTCGCGCAGGAGAAGGACCGCAAGACGCTGATTCTGCTGCTGATGACCGATCTAAAAGACCGCGAATTGGTGCTCGGCAAGCTGCTCAGCAGTCTGTTGTTGGTGGGAGTGTTGCTTGCAGCGTCGATCCCCGTGTTCACTTTGATCTATGCCCTGGGAGGGATTTCGCTGTCGCAAATCGTCGCCTCGCTGGCAATCTGCGCCGCGACGGCGTTGGCCGCGGGGAGTTGGGGATCGCTCGTCGCTTTATGGCGGGAGAAGACATTTCAAACCTTGGCCATCAGCGTGTTGGGTACGGTCTTATTTATCGGCGTCATCGAAGCCGGTGCGGTTTTCGCTCCTGCGGACGTCGGCTACTGGATCGGTCTGTTCAATCCGTTCCGTGCCATGATGATGGTGCTCGATCCGCTTGGGGCGAGCGGAGGTGGTCTGCCGGTGGCCCACATTGGGGCATTGCTGGCGCTAACGGCCGCGCTCAATGCCGTTTCAATTCTGCGTCTGCGCGTGTGGAATCCGTCGCGTTCATTGTTTGTCCCGCCCAAAGAGGACGATATCGATGCCGCTACGGGCAAAGGCAAAGTCCGGGCCGTTTGGTCGAACCCGGTGATCTGGCGGGAAATGCGGACCAAGGCTTACGGCCGAAAAATCTTCGCCATCAAACTCGCATACCTGGCGATATTCGCGGCAGCCGTGGCGATGATCGCCTCCAGTCCGGCCGGTTCCTCCGGCGCTATGGTTTTGGGGATGATCTCGGTCAATGGATTCGCCTTTGTGGTGCTTGGACTGATCAGTCTACTGCTGATTAACGCGCAAGCGGTGACGTCGCTGACAACAGAGCGAGATTTGAAGACATTGGAACTGCTGCTGGTAACCAACATCACGGCCAAGGAATTCGTCTACGGCAAGCTGGGCGGTATTTTCTATAACACCAAAGAAATCATTCTGCCTCCGCTGCTGCTGGCCGTCTATTTTGCCTGGACGAGCGACGTCAGCCTGGAAAGCATGTGTTACTTGGTGGTCGGTTATTTGCTGCTGGCCGGTTTTTCCGCAATGCTGGGATTGCACGCCGGAATTACGTACGACAATTCGCGGACCGCGATTGCCAACAGTTTGGGTACTATGTTCTTTCTGTTTCTGGGAATCTTCATCTGCTTGATGCTGATCTTGGAGTCGCGGTCATCGTTCCTGTTGCAACTGCCCAGTTTCTTGGTGTTTATTTTGGGTGGAAGTTTAGGATTGTGGGGATCGTTGACGTACAAAAACCCGTCGTCCGCGCTGACGATCTCAGCGTTGCTCTTGCCGTTCTTCACATTCTATGCGATCACCAGCTTCTTACTCGGTAATACGCTGGGCGTGCTCGTGGCTGTTGCCTTCACGTATGGATTTACCACGTTGGCAATGCTGGTACCCGCTGTGAGCGAATTCGACGTTGCCTTGGGGCGATCGACACTTGACGGATAAGAGAGAACGGCGACGAGGAACGCAGTGCCCGGCGGCAGGATCCCCGGAATTCTGAGCGAAGACCATCATCACTATGGGCCAATTTCTGGCTGCCTCACATTTGTGGCTTCCCGGCGCGCTGTCCATGATGGTCTTGGCGGCCGCTTCCGGATTCTTTTCCAGCAGCGAAACGGCGCTATTCTATCTCTCGCGCGATGAACTCCGCGCGTTCCAGGTCGGCAAGCCGGGCGAGAGGGTTGCCGCGTCACTGCTCCGCAATCCGGACCGCCTCTTGACTGCGATCCTGTTTTGGAATCTGGTCATTAACTTGATCTACTTCACCGTAAGCATCGTCGTGGCTCGCCGACTGGACAACGAAGGCCTGTCTGCCGCTGCCGGGGTCTATGGATTTCTGTCATTAGTCGGCATCATCGTCTTCGGAGAGGTGATCCCCAAGAGTCTGGCAATTTCGATCCGCAAGCTCCTGGCAGGCTGGGTCAGTTTTCCGTTGGCGGCTGCCGTCCGCGCTTTGGATCCGCTGGCCCCATATCTGCAAACGGTGACCATCTTGACTCGCAGGACCATCTGGCCGAATTTTCAGTCCGAACCCTACTTGGACACCGACGATCTGGAAAAAGCGGTCGAGGCCACGGAGATGAGCGAGACGCTGATTCAGCAAGAACGCCAACTGCTGCACAACGTACTCGACCTGTCCGAAATTACCGCAGAGGAGGCGATGCGGCCTCGCGGCAGTTACCTCACGTTCGAACCGCCGGTAAGCTTGTCGGAATTGGCGGGGGAGATTCCTCCCAGCGGATACTTGTTACTGACCCAGCCCGACAGCGAATCGATCGAAAGCGCCGTCCCGATCCGCAATTTTTCGGTGTTGCCGCAGCATCATCTGGAACAGAGTGCCGAAGAAGTCGTGGTCGCCCCCTGGTGCGCGTCGTTGGCGGCGGTGCTGCAATTGCTGCGCAGCCGATATTGCGACGTCGCGGAGGTGACCAACGAATATGGTGAGACGATCGGCATTGTCACGTACGAAGACATTTTGGACACAATCCTCGACCCGCAGCCCAGCCGCGCCAAACGGCTGCTCAAACGTGATCCGGTCGTGGAACTCAGCCCAGGGCAGTTTCAGGCGGAGGGAATTACGACGTTGCGTTACCTCTGCGCCCGTCTCGATATCGACTTTGAACCGTCCGAACCGGGCACGCATACTGTTGCCGGCCTGCTCAATGAGTTACTCGAACGAATTCCCGTCGTCGGCGACAGTATCGATTGGAGCGGATATCGATTCACAGTAACCGAGGTCTTCCGCCCGGGGACATTCGTTGCTGAAGTCGAGCGTCAACCCGAAGGGGATGCCCCTGAAGAGCCGCAGTGAACGGCGTGCCGAAAACCCATCACTGTCCGGCGCCGTTGGCAGTTCCAAACAGCCGTTCAGCCATCACCTCCGCCGGCGTCGATTCCGATTTCGGCTCGCGGTTGATCAGCGGCAAATCTTGAGCGCGGAACAACTGCCGCGTCAGCTTCGCCCGTTCCCGTTGCGCCTGATTGAGGTTGCGATTGCTCAATTCGGGATCAATCCCCACCACATCCCAGCTCCGGCGGCCGAAACTGAGGGAATAGTTGAGGATCCAGCTAAACCGTTTCACAAACTCTTCCCGTGAACTTGCACCGGTTTCCACGGGAACGGCAATCACAACCAAATCAACGTTGAGTTTGCGGACTTTCTTCGCTTGCTGCTCGATCTCCTGCAATGACTTGCCCGCAGTCTGCCAGGTTGTGACTTTCAAGTCCGCTCGAGGAAAAGTTTTCCTGATCGCAACCTTGGTCATCTCATCGTAAGGCGGCATCGCGAGGACATGCACGGGTTGTTCGTCGGCCAATTTTGAAAGAATGTGGGCTGCGGTCGGTTTCGAGACGTCGATGCTGTTCAGCGGCACACGGCGGCCAAGAACGGTGTGCACAATTTCTTCAGCAATCAGCTTGTGGCCGTCGAGATTCGGATGGATCTCATCACTCATCAGCGTGGCCCACGCGAATTGGTCCCGCGCCCGCAGCCGTTCATAGGCGTCGTAACAATCCGCCACGGGAACCTGCTCAGCCTGCCCCACTTGCTTCACGACGGCAACGTATCGCTCGAGCTTTTTCACGGGGCGCGCGGTGGTGTCGTAGACTGAATTTGGCGTGCAAAGGAGCACCTCGGCGCCCGCGTCGCGGCAGCGTCGGATGATTTTTACCAAATTGTCCCGATATTCTTTGATCGGCACACGAGTCACGTCGTTGAGGCCGAACATCACGGTCACCAAGTCGGGGCGGTGCGACAACACATCGTCGTCGATTCGGGCCAGCGCATCGCGAGTGGTGTTTCCACTGATCCCGGCGTTCACCGCATTGACCTTCGCGCGGGGCTCGGTACGCTGAAAGCCGATTTCGACCAACTTCGGATACGCCCGCCGACCGCCGGTATGGTAGTACACACCCGTCACTGAATCGCCGAAACAGACGACCTTCACGGTTCGCTTGTGCTGCGTGAGTGCCTCGCGGAACTTTGAGAATGACTCTGCAGCATTCAATTGAGAACCGCCGGCGACAATGAACAGCAAAGTCGCGACGTATTGGGAGAGCAGGATTCGGTCAGGCATGGCAACTCAAGACTCACTCGTGATCAAGGGGAAAACTGTCTCGCAGGATCCAGTGTAGCCTGTCACCGAGAAAGTTTGCAAAGTTTTTCCGCGACTGCTCGCGGCGACGTCTTCAGCGAGTCAACGGGCTCACGAGCTCAACTCCGTCAATAGCTCGGGGGTTCATCGCGTCGATTTGGCGTCCGAATTGCCGCCCACCCGCTTGGGACGGAACAGAAATTCCGCGATTTTGACGACGACGCGCCGTTCGGCGAGTCGGGGGAGTAGGGACGCGGCGTAATTCATGGCACCGGGAACGGTGTATTGCCGTCGTGAACGCAATGCGCGAAACGCGCGGCGGACAACCTGCTGCGGAGTATGCGTGACCTTTTGAGTCCAAACCGGCATCCCTGCCTCGGTCAGGAAGTCGGTCCGCGTGAAGCCGGGGCACAGCGCCAGCACGGTGACGTTCCGCGAACGTGTTTCGGCCCACAGCGATTCGGAGAAGTGCAGGACGAAACTCTTGCTCGCAGCGTATGCCGCCATGTAAGGCAGCGGCTGAAACGAGGCCAGCGATGCGAGGTTAATCACCGCGCCGTCGCGGCGTTCAAGCATGCCGGGCAAAAAACGGTACGTCAGCTCAGTCAAGCTGGCGACGTTCAGACGAATCATGCGAGTAGTCTGCGGCACGTCGATCTTATCGAGCGTCATCGTGAGCCCGAAGCCCGCGTTGTTGACCAACAAATCAATCGCCGGAGCCACCTCTTGCGCGCGATCGCACATCGCCCGCAACTGATCTCGGTCCGTCAGGTCGCACACCAGGAATTCGCATTGAATTCCATATTCTACGCGGAGTTGGTCCGCAAGTTCATGAAGTTGCGGTTCGCGCCGGGCGACGAGTACCAAGTGCATTCCCTGAGCGGCGAGCTGACGCGCAAACTCCGCACCGATGCCCGACGATGCCCCCGTGACCAATCCCCATTTGTTCTTAAAGTCTCGCATGGCCCTGATGTGGGCCGATGTCACGCGGCCCGTTTTTCCTGCAATGTATCGTGCCCGTCGTTGAGCGCCCGTTCGGCGAGTCCGTCCAGTTGGTCCATTCGCTCTTGGAGCCGTTTACGATAGCGTTCGATGCCGCTGCGGTCCAATCCGCCGGGAACCTCCAGCGGTTCTCCGGCGAAGGTCGTGATCTTGCTGAACGGCTTGGGGATCGCCAAATCAGTCCAATTACCGCGAATCGTCCACGCGTTGTGGCAAGCAAACGCGAGAGGCACGATGGGATTGCCCGATTGTGAGGCGAGGTAGATGATACCGTCTTTCATTTCCCGCCGCGGTCCGCGCGGGCCGTCCGGAGTGATGGCGATGTGCCACCGCTTGGCGGCGTCTAACAACTCCCGCAAAGCGCGGGGGCCGCCGCGACTGCTCGATCCGCGTACCGCACGAATTTTGAGGTGTTTCATGGCCATTGCCAAGATTCCGCCGTCTTGATGGCGGCTCACCAGCCCGGACATATTGTCGACGTTCGTCAGCGCGATGGGCATCAGCACAGTCTCGTGCCAGAAGCTGTACAAATAGCAGCGGTCGCAGTTGGGGTGCCGAGGGTCGGTGGTGGGCACGCTAACCCGATAATCGACCGAGATGGTGGAGAAGAGCAGACGGACGATTCTCGCACCCAACCAGCCTCCGAGATTGAGCAATAGCGGATTGCGAATCTTCAAGGCACGATTCCCTTCGGCTCCGGTGATTCTCACGATTCTGAGAGCGGTCGGCGTCCTGCACGAGTTCCGTATCTCAGAATGGTCTGCTGCGTGTCTTAATCGATTCGGAGGCAATCACCAATAGCAGATTTCGGCAACCGCGCTATTATGTCGGTGCGACGATCCTTGCGCAGTCGTTGAGATCACCGTAGGGTCCGCTGTGCGGACCGTGGGCGTGCCGCATGACAGTAAGTTGTCTCGTTTCAATTTGAGAGTAGCCGAACTCGTGAGAGTTCGGGAACCTGCCTGTGCCAATTGAGTGACCAGAAGTCTCACGACTTCTGTTACGACAAATCCTACGATTTACGTAGAAACTGCGGAGATTTCAATCGTGATGTCAATCATCCGCGACGGTCCGCACAGCGGACCCTACGGAGCTTGTGGTGGCAGGCAGCATCGTCCTGCGGCGCGGAGCGTTCTTCTTAAGGCGCCAGGCAGGCAACTCAAGCCGCGACGTCGTTGAGCACGCTGCTGCCCTTGAGACCGAGCAGAGTATCATTCTGGTGTGAATGAGCCGAATAGTCGGGCAGTTGCATGAGCGCTTCATGCAATTCGGGCAGGCGATAGAACGGCACCGACGGGAACAGGTGATGATCCAAGTGATAGCCGACGTTGTGCGGGGCCAACAGTAGTTTCTCCCACCAGCGGCCGCCAAAGTTCCGTGACATGTTCAATTCGTGCTCGCCTTCAACACCGAAGTGCTCGGCGATGCTGCGAACCCGCAGGATCACCGGCAATACGGTAAATGCCGGCAGATACCACAACATGAGCACGGGAAACCACAGGCCGGACGCAATCACGCCGCCTGCCAGCAGCGCGTAGTAGACCAGTTTACCCCACGCACGCGGCGCCGGTTCTCCCGGCGATGGTTGTTGTCCAGAGAGGTCGGCGATCGCTTTGAGCATATCGTAGAACCCGCCGCCGAACAGGTCGCGAGCCAAGAGTTTGACCAACTGCCACCGCGTTTTGGGAAACTCCCATTCCGGACGCCCTTCCTTGCGGACCCAATCCGGATCGTCGTCGGTGTTTAGGTGGAAGTGATGCGCCAAGTGATTGTCGCGATAACCTTCCGTCGAAACCAGCACCGGCCAGGCGAGCAGCCAATTGCTCAGCCGGTCGTTCCATTTTCGATTGGACAGGATGCGGTGGTGCGACGCGTCGTGCATGATGATCAGCAACGCGTGCTGTCGGCTGGCAATGACCAGCGCACACGGTATCCAAACGGCGACGTGGGGAAACGTGAGCGCAAGGGCAAAGCAGGCCACAATGACGGCCCAATCTGCGGCAATTGCCGAGAGCCCCCGAATGGGGCTGAGTTGTGACAGCTCTTTGAGCCGCCGACGAAACTCGGGTGTCGTGGCCAGCCGGCCGAGTTGGCTCTTTTCGGCCTGGACCTGCTCGACCTCGGAATTTGGCTCTACTGGCTTAGTCGCGGATGCTGACATCGAACCGACTCTTGCAACTCTGAGGGAAAGGGTGTGCCGGGTTGGCTTCTCGTTTGTGTATCTTCGACTTCAATCAATCAGGAAGCGGCCTTCATCTTCTCTCGCTTCTCGATCTCGCTGCTTGTGGTTTCAGAATCCCCCATGCCACCGGACTCGTCCGGGGTGATCGTCACTTGGGTGAGCACGCTGGGACCCTGCAATCCGAAATAGGTCTCCACATGCCGCGATCGCTCCGCATATTCCGGAATCCCCATCAGGGCGTTATGGACCATCGGCAGGTGGTAAAACGGCACGGAGGGATAGAGGTGATGTACGAGGTGCAATCCGACGTTGTGAGGGCCGAACAGCGCCCGTTCCCATAGCATCGGCCGCAGAATGTTGCGGGACATGTCCAGGTCGTCATCCATGCCGACACCCGAATGCTCGGCCACATTGCGAATTCGCAGAATGGCAAACAACAGCGTAAAGGCGGGTAAGAACCACAACAGCAAAACTGGAACAATCAGATTGAAATACCAGATGGCGGCCCCGATCACTGCGTAGTAGGTTGTGCGCTCGATCCGGCCCGCCCATTTTTCGGCAGGGCTGCATTCCTTGGCGGGGGCGGCTTCAGCGCCGGAAAAGTTGGCCAGCATCTTCGCCATCTTGAAGACGCTAAGCCCAATGACGTCTTTGACAATCAGCCACACAAAGTGCGCGCGGGTTTGTGGGAATTGAAATTCCGGACGCAGTCGCTTGCGGGTGTATTCGGGATCTTTTTCGGTAAAGATGTGGAAGTGGTGCGGCAAATGATCGCGGCGAAAACCGTCGGTGTTGACCATCAACGGCCAAGCCAAAAACCAATCGCTGAGCCGCTCGTTCCAGGCACGGTTGTTGACAATGCGAAAGTGCGTCGCTTCGTGCATCAGCACCAACAAGGCGTGTTGGCGGCCGGCGATGATTACTGCTGCGGCGAGCCAGACGGCCACATTGGGCAGTGAGATCGCCGCGGCAAAACAGCAGACGATCACTATCCAGTCAAACGCAATCGCACCGACGCCGCGCAGCTCGTTCAGTTTCGAAGCTTCGCGCACGATCGGCGTAATCGCTTTGGTGCCGTCCAGCGGTTTGTCGTGGACGATGACCGACTCTTCGCCGTCAAGCGAGAGCTGTTTTTCGTCACATTCGGCTTTGAAATTTGGATCCATGGTCATTTACCTCCCGCCCCAAGCATAGCTCATCTTTTGTCGGTCGCTTCGAAACCGGCTGCGGCTTTTAGCAACTTAGGGGATTCCCATCTATGGCCGTCTGGCCGCTGTTTTTTCGGTCTTCGATACTTGTCCAGGGCCGGCCCAACCGGCCTTTCCCAAGCGGTATTGCCGATACAACCACCACCGTTTAATGCGCTGCCAGGGGTGGCGATTTCCGCCCCACAGCCGGCCTTGCACGAACCGGCCCAACATCGCGTCAAACTGCCGGTAGCAGGGTGCCGGCTTGATGCGTCCTCGTTTGAGGAGGACCTTTAATACTTCCGCTCCCATGACCCCTGCCGCCAATTGGCAGCCGACACTGGTCGAAGGAGCGACGTGGTTCTCAAAATCCATAAAGTTGAGATCCATGTAGGCCAATTGCGTCGCGCGGGGAGACGCCCCCACCAAAAACGCCAACTGCTTTTGCACGAAATCCATATCGTCCGACAGGTCGAAGTATTCGTCAAAACTCATCCCATCGGGCGCGAATGCCAGCCATGCGGTACTGAAACCAACCGGGCCGGCCGTCAACGCATACAATCCCTTCTCGGCCGCCTTGCGGAACAAATGCCGCCGTGCTTCCACCGCGAACAGGTCGATCCCGTCAACCAGCACGTCTGCATCAGCCAGGAACTCGTCCGCGTTGTGGCTCTCGATGCGCTCTTCAAAAACTCGAATCTCCGCCTCGGGATTGACCTCAAGGACCAGTTCGCGCATCACGTCGACTTTGGAACGCCCGAAGTTGGAAACGCTGGCTCCAAATTGGCGATTGCTGTTGGCCACTTCGAAAGCATCGGGATCGGCAATCGTGAAATTCGCGATCCCCAGCCGGGCCAAGGTGATCAAGTGCACTCCGCCGACACCGCCCAGGCCGCCGATGGCAACATGCGACCGGCGCAGCGTGTCCTGGTCTGCGGCGGTCAGCAAACCTCGATTGCGGCCAAACGCAACGTCATAGGACCATGCGGCCGCAGGCTCTGTTTCCGGCTTGATGTCATGTTCTAAGACGGTCATTGTTCAGTTGTCTTCCCTGGAAATGATGCGTTCCAATGGGTAGCGGAGGGACCGGGCCGACGGCGGGGGAGCCATGCCGATCCGAAATAGCATCACCAGCGTGTGTTCACGGGCCGCGGGAAACAGGTCATAGAAAGGTTCCACGATTTCCGCAAGCCGAACGGCGTGCTCCGGCACAAACGCGTCGCGCCCCTTGCGGGCGAACTGTGTCAGAAACATCGGCAATCCGCCCATCGGCTGAAAAGCCAAACCGGCCGCCGCACAAGCCAGCCAAACTCGCTGCAATGAACGTCCCGCTTCCAAATACCGCTCGTCGGAGGCTTGGGTGGTCAGCAATAACCCGATCGCCCCGCTCTTGCGGACGAGTTGTTTCGAATTGCCGGCAAACATGGCGCTCAGACCGAAATGATTGGCGAGTTTCATCCGCTTCCACGGACGGACCCACTTAAAAATCGGTATGGCAAATGCCGGGATTTCCAGCGTCTTCAGGTCCAACCCGTCTCCGGTCTCCTTCGCCTGCGCATCGTCGTAGCGGAGCACCTTGTGAAACTCATCATGAAACGGCTGATGTTCAAAGCGAATGCGATCGGTGATGTAGACCAGCTTTGCCAGCGCCTTGAGATCCGCCGGTTGGGTCAGCCAGAGCAGCTTGCATTGAGGGTCATGCAGCGATTGTTCCAGCGCAGCGGTCTCGGATTCAGCGAGCGGAACCGACTTGTACGGCCGCCTATTCGATACGCGCTCGTCGATGAATTTCGCCAGTGGGTCTGACTCCGCGCCGCTACTGAACTCGACCGTCGCCACAAGCTCGCCATCGGTCGATTCGGCAAAAGGGCGAGCATGATAACGGACGTCCGCCCGTAGGTTCTCGCACGAAGCGGACAGCACGATGTTCTCGATGGCCGGTCCCAGCGCCTGCCACGAAAAGTAGTCGTCGATGTCCGACGGCAACGCCCGCCCTCGAACGTGCAGAACGTCGATTCCAGAACCGCTGCGGCGAAAACACCAAGGCTGGTTGTTGTCCGGAGACGGAGCGCGGCTGGCCGCCTCGACAAATCTGCGGAATTGTTCCGGCGAGAGATCGATCTTCGAGTTGTCCGGTTTCAGAACCGAATCAGCCATCTCTGCCGCTCCTGATGTGTTCCAGCATGATATCTCGGCCGTATCGGACCTGACTAAACAGCTTCTTGTCCCAAACTGGGAGTTGTTCGTGACGATCCGCGCGAAAGGTTGCCGGCGTTGGTCCCGATTGAGCCGCCGAGGCCCTCAGAAAAGTTCTGACACGTACCGCGTGTCTTATCCGCAACCCCATGGTCGTTGTCGTCTGCACTCCACGCTGAATCGCCGACAACACTGGCTTCTGCCTGCGGTCTTCCCGGCCGCTTTCGAATCTGATCGCCTGAGAGGTCGAGATAGTCGAGGCATTGCTCGTATCCCATGGCATACAGCTCGTCGCGTGCTTCGGTCGGGAGATCGAAATCGACGGACGAATGAAGACCGGTGCGGACCAGCAGTGTCTTGCGCCATTTCTCTCCCGACATGCTCGGTTCATCAGCGGAGTCGAGCAGCATGCCCGCGACGCGCAACACGTATGTCGACAATCCAAACCGTCTCGAAGCGGGTAACTTGCCGGAATTGTCGCGCACTAAGCGGATGGTGACAGTTTCGTGAGGGCTATCGGGAAAGACGAGGTGGTCTTCGATCGCGGCCAGCGAGCCGTCAATCAGCACGGCGCCTTTGAGCCGCCGGACCGCGAAGATGCCGGGAATCCCGATCGAACACCGAACAGCTGTCGCAACTTTGACTTCCGGCGTCGTCTCTCGTGAGAAAACAAACGGCTCTCCCGCTTGAATGTTTGTGCAGATCACCGACAGCGGGGTCTGGAGATCCTCAAACCGCTGCGATTTGAGGATGCCGTCCAGCCATTGTTCGAACTTCCGTCCCGAGCAGAGGCCGAAGCCGCGGATCAGTCCCAACGGGCGAATGTCGAGGAATTGGCGGTAATTGGTGTCACGCATTAAGTCGACGGCCATCTCGTGCGTGAATCCGCCCGCCAACACAGCGGCAACCAGGCTGCCCGCCGAGGCGCCGGCCAATGCTCGCACGCGGCCCCCATGGTCCTCGATGCCTTTGAGCGCACCGAGGTGCGAGGCCAATCGAGTTCCCCCGCCTAATAAACAAACATTCACGTCCACGTTACGTGCTCCTCGTCTCCAGTCGTGATGCCGAACCTATTCGATTTCCGAGGAGTCTGCTGAAACGATATCCGGATTGTCCTCCGTCACGGTCTCCGGCGCCGCGTCTGCTTCGGGCGAGACGCGAATAAACACGTCCACTGGCAAACCAACCACCAACGTATCCTGCTGGTCCAGTTCGACAATCACCTCTCGGACCTTGACGTCGACGCGCTCGCCAGGTTCGTTGCTCATGTACTTTTTGGGAACCATGTAGGGAGAACAAGAAACAATCGTGCCGGGGAATTTCGTGTGGGGATCGCCGTCGGCCATCACGTAAGCGCTTTGTCCCGGTTGGACCGACAGCGCGTCGAGTTCCTCGACAAACGCGCGGGTCCGCATTTTGACGTTGTTCACCAATACCAATATCGGCTCGGTATCTTGGGGCCCGGCCATCTGGCCCGGCTCCTTCGAGACACGCAGGATAATCCCGTCGGTGGGAGCCAGCAGCTTGGCCTTGTCCAATTCGGTCTTGGCCAGCTTCACTTCCGCTTCCGCTTGAGCAATTTTGGCGTCAGCGATTGCCAAATCATCGTCTCGTGCCGCAGCTTCGATCTCTTTGAGCCGCGAACGCGCCAACTTCTCGTCGGCCAACGCCGTCTGGTAGTCCCAACGCCGATCATCCAAGTCCTCCGCCGTCCCTGCGCCGCGTTGATCAAGCGCATTGCCTCGATCATACCGCTGCTTCGCCTTGGCGACGCGGACGCGCTGCTTGACGACTTCATCTTTGGCAACGTCAATCGTTTCCTGGCGTTCTGCGTTGGCCATGCGGGCCCGCTCGTTTTTGGCAAGGTCCAATTTCGCGGTCGCCAATTCCTGTTGCTTTTCCAACGTCTCCGCGTTCAGTGCGGCCAGCAGATCTCCTTTTTTGACCAATTGGCCTTCCGTCACATTGACGGACTCGATGCGTCCCGCGATTTCAAATCGCATCGGGACGTCCCGCTGGGCACCTTCCACGGTTCCGCTCGCAAAAATCAACGGCCGCTCTTGCTGTTTCGCACGGCCCGGCGAACGCGGTTCGTCGTGGTTGGTCGATGCCGCCGACCACTGCGTCAGCCACTGAAAATCGCCCGGGGATGTGAACGAGATCACCGCCCCGATCGCCATTGGAATAATAATTAATAGAAACCACCGCATGTGATTGCCCTCAAGTCGCGTTTCAGCCGCGACCTAGTGATTTTTGATTCAGTTATCTTAAGTCCGCGGCCGACACCGTTTGCCCGGCCAGGTTGCTCGCCTTTTGCCGTTGTTCGACCGTTGATTCATTGATGCGACCGTCGACCAAATTCAATATCCGGTCCGCCAATCCGAAAATCCGCGAGTCGTGCGTAACGACCACAACAGTCTTACCCAACGTTTTTGCCAATTGGTTCAGCGTCTTCATGGCGTTCAAACCGGTCTCCGCGTCGAGCGACGCCGTCGGTTCGTCCGCCAAAATCAAATCGGGATCGCCCGCCAACGCCCGCGCCAGCGCGACCCGCTGCCGCTGGCCCATACTGAGTTGTGAAGAACGGTATTCGGTACGGTCGGATAATCCGACCAACTCCAACAGCCGGTGCGATTCCGCCTTGGCCAGCCGTGCCGGATATCCCAACAAATCCAGCGCGACACGCACGTTCTCCCAAGCCTGCAGACCGTCGAATAAGTGAAACCGTTGAAAGACGAATCCCACGTGCTCGCGGCGAAAACGGGCTTGATGTTTGGCGTTGAGCCCAGTGACATCATAGTCCATGATTTGCAGCTCGCCGCTGTCGGGCGAAAGAATACACCCCAAAATCGACAACAACGTCGTTTTTCCGCTGCCTGAGGGGCCGACGAGAAACACGCACTCGCCGCGCATCACTTCCATATCAATGCCCTGCAACACGTTGGATTGCACGGATCCGGAGCGATAGGTTTTTTTGATGCCTTTGGCGACGATAACGCACTCGTTGTCCACAGTTGGTTATCCCTGTAAGACGATCGCCGGATCAATCCGACGCAATCGTTGAAACGGTAAAATCGAAGCGACCAAACAAATCCCCACCACCAGCCCGGCGCCGGCCAGCCTCAACAGCGGGGGAATATCGATCGGAGCCAGCGGGGTCGAAAAATTGGTCTCCGCCACCCAGACGATCACCGACCCAATCGCAATTCCGATCGCGGCAATGACCAGCGCCTGCAGCACGACGACTCTCAGGATCTGCCCGTTCTCTGCGCCGATCGCCTTGAGTGTCGCGTAGTCGGCAACGTGATCCAGCGCGAGAGCGTACAGACTTTGCGCGACCATCAACAATCCGACCAGCAGTCCCAACACGGTCGCCATGCCGAAGCTGATTCCAATCCCGGTCCGATGCATCCAATAGTCGCGCGACAACTGGCTGAATTCGGACGAAGTATACACATTCACGCTGGGCACTAATTCCTGAATTTGATCGCTCAACAGATCGATGTCAGCACCGTCGTCGACTTTCACCAGAAAGTACGAGCAATACCCTTCGCGAATACCGCTGTAAGTGTGCGCCGAATCGAGGCTCGTAAAGATATAGGGAGTCGTCATAAATCCCATGACGCCCTCCGTGAAGCCGGTCACCTTCGCGCGCCTGCCGTTGATTTCGATCACATCGTTGGTTTGCACATACCCTAGTTTTCGTGCGTCAAGCCGTTCGATCGTAATCGAATCGGGCCTGAAGAGGTACTTTTCACCTCCCTCGACGACGTTCCACGCCCCACCCATTCTTGAGGCTGGATCGGTGCCGATGACCCACACCGGTTCGAATCCGCCGTTGGGGAGAGATGCGACCCCGCTGCCGACGATGTAGGGGACAGCGTCCTGAACGCCGGGAATGCCGCGGATACGGTTAATCCACTCCACGGGAATGTCGTGCGCCAAATCGACGTTTTCGACCTGGTGCCGGCCGACCCAGATGTCGGCCTCGCAATAATCGACCAGCAAACTCGCCTTGTGAATCAGCCCGAAATACAATCCACCTTGGATGTTGACGAGCACAAGTGAAAAGATCACTCCCGTCAGAGCTGTGATCAGCTTGCCGCGATTATTCAGCAGAGTTTTGAGAGCAAATAAGGACATCGCGCGACCGTCGTTTCAACAGAGGCCGGCGTCCGTGTGGAAACGGCATCAACACAACAGACTGGGGACGGTTAAGCTGCCTTCCTGGGCCGCTTCGGCGAAGAGTTCCACTTCATAGAAATCCATGGGTGCCGGCTGTAGCTCGTCGTCCGGAAGCGGAGTTCCGAAGAACTGGCTATAGCATGCAGGACGTTCCACATCAATCCTGGGAAAATTCAAAGCACAGGCGACGGCGGGATTGTTTCGAACGGAGGGGAACGACCGCTCCTCGCCAACCTGCTCAAAACCCATAAATCGCATGTAAAACTGCGCGTGACGAGGGTGCACAGCAATCAAGAACTGATCCATGCCACTATGACGCGCGTGTTGAGCCATCAGCCGGGTCATTTGGACGAACAACGGCAATGTTTGCTTCACGTTTTGGCGGCGGTGCGCCAAACAGGAGACTTCACCGACCGAGTAACCCTGGTCGCGCAATTGGTTGACTTCTTGGTCGTAGATGCAGTCCATCGGCAGACCCATCTCACCATCACCGATCAATGTCACTGTGCCGACGACCTGATCGTGATGCACCGCGATAAACACGTTGGTCGTGGGGAGGAGGTGAAACGGTGTGACCCGCATCTGAAAAATGTTCGGCTCGATCAATCCGGACTGAACATACGCTTCGTAGACCAGGTTGAATGCCGCTGCCCGTTCCCATTCCCGCGTGGCGATGCGATAGGTGATCTCTTCAAACGGCGCCACCGAATGGTTGGCCGACATGTCGAGATCGATTTCGGCCGGTGCAACCATGACTGCTCCAGTTGAAAAACCAGTCCAGCGTGTGAAACCACGCAATCTAGGTAAAGTCTTTTCAACCATAGCTTACGGATTCCGTTCGGTCATGTTTTGATTGCACGCGCACCTGAAGACGCGTCGATTTCAATCTTCACAAACCAACCAGCACGAAAATGGAAAAACTCTTGTAACTCTTGCCTTAACAGACAGTTACAAGAATTCCCTTTACGGGCTATCGTTAAACGCCGGTCAGTACTCCGTATCGCGTCGCAATCGAAGCGATCATACAGCTCAGTTCTCTATTCGAATTGTCGAAGCGGATCAATCAATATCGCCGATTGAATCGATACGACACTCAAAAACTCTAAATACCGTACAAATCAGTTGCTGGCACCTTCTCTCATTGCGTCGGCGTTGGACAATCGGCAAATCTTTACAACTCTCGAATCTGTGAAATTCCAAACATCGAGGAATTCCGGTGCCGAACCCACAATCGCTTTCATCGTCCACGTTCAATAGGGCGGTTTCAGTCAGTTCCAGTTTGAATCGATAAATTTGTCAGGAATAGAACCTTGTGGGAGCAGAGTCTTCCTCACAGGTGTCACCGACAAAGAGCATATAGATGGAAAAGGTTCAATAGATGGAACGCTAAGTCACACGTCGATGCAGCGTCAGATCAACTGGCGACAACAACCGCTCAATGCCGGGTGTTAACTTGTTTATGAACGGCGCAATCAAAAAACAGCCGCACAGCACGCCGGACGAGTTAAAACAGGGCAACCAGAAAGGCTGAGAAGAATTGGAGAAGTGAGTTAACAGGGAGGGCTCATTCGGTGAATCGTATCGAGCGAGCGGATTCTAACAACTCTCTCACGAATCAAAAAGCCGTCTTTGAAACCCCTGGAAAAACGGTCACTTCTCTCAAAATGCATACCATCCTTGCAATGGGCGGCCCGCAATATTTATGTTAGTCCCTTTCCTTCGACGGTGAACTCCGATTGAATTTGACTCATACGCAATGATGGAGTAGAGAGCTTACATAAAGATTGACAATCGGGCAACTCGCGCCCGGCTTTTTTCGGTCGGACGCGAAACGGATCATCCAATATGGCAATGACAGACCACGATCTCGAGCTGATCAGAGAGCGGTTGCAAACTGGCTACTGCAACCCGCACTGGCGCGCGCACGTCGAGCAGTTGGTCGCCGAAGTGGAGCGGTTGCAGTCTCTCTTGGATGCCATTACCCGGCTTTCAGCGCTCGATCCGCAGCAACTTGACCATGATCCTGGATCGGACACGGTCATTCTTTAGTTGGAAACCCCGCGCTGACTGAGCCACTTCTCGCAGCACTCAGCAAGCGACCCAACGGCTCCAGTGCTTGCTCCAAATAGGTCCTCTGGAGCGAGAATTCCTGTTTCAGATTGAGATACGCCTCAACATGCTCGGTCTGTAATTGGAGTGAGGCCGAGCTCTTTACAGCTCTGATCAGCAGATTCTTTGCAGTGTGCTCCAACTCGATGAATTCGAGCACCGTCGTCGAGTAACCGCAAATCTCCAGAGCCGCCGCGCGCAGTGCATCAGTGATCAGCGCTGCGGCCCGCTCTCTGAGGATTCCCCGCCCGAGTAGAGGCGCTAGCCGCCGGTTTTCGAGTTGGCCCATTAGCTCGTGCTGGCAACAGGGCGCGGCCAATATCACCTCGGCACCCCATTCCACCGATCTTGCCAGGGCGTCGTCGGTTGCTGTGTCGCAGGCGTGAAGGGAAACGGCCAGATCGACCGGGTGCTCGGTAGCGTAGTGCTTGATGTCGGTGTTGTGGAACTCCACGTCGAAGAGTTGAAGTCTCGAAGCAATTCCGCGACACGCCTGTATTACGTCCGCTTCCCGATCGATCCCGGTCAATGAAACCTCGAAATCGTGATGTTCCGTCAACAAGTGGTGCAACGCGAAAGTGAGGTAACTGTTGCCGCAACCAAAATCGATCACTCGTAAGGGACGGTCTTGGGGCAGATGCTTAACAACGTCGTTGACGATCTCGAGATAGCGGTTGATTTGCCGAAATTTCTTTTGTTTCGCGGCCAGAACTTGGCCGCGACGGTTCATCACTCCGGTTTCCACCAGAAACGGGCAGAGCTCGCCTTCCGGAATGAGATAGCGCTTCGGCCGATCGTGGGATTGAACGATCGGTTCATCCCTGCAGCAACTACGACTTCGAATTCGAAACGTTCCGTTGGCGCCCAGTCGAAAACTGTATTCGCACTCGGCCGTATAGATGTGTCCGTGCTGAAAGTCGTTTTCGAGCAATTTCCACAGTCGATTCGCCGCCTCGACAGGGCTCAAGTTCTCGTGCGTCTCCTTCTGGGGAAACTGGTAGGCTAATTGAACCTTCGATTGCTCCTGTAGTCGAATTGGGCGAGCGGCGACTTTGCGAAACTCGGCCGTCGTCGTCCGCCGAGGCTTGCTGAGCGTGCCTTTGACGAATTCCTCACCCGACAGGACGTCTCGTAACAGTTCCGCAATTGACGAATCGCCGGCGTCATTGAAGGTATTCGTCATTGGACCACGTGTCTCCAGGGCGGCGAAGCTAACAGCCGGTGCATCTTTCGATCGAACGCTCCCCGCTGTGCGGCCGATCTGAATCTTAGCTTTCTGCCGGGGCGGCGTTCGATGACCCACCCATTCAGCCTGCGGCGTATGGAGTGGATCGATCCGCTCGGAACAAAAAACGCGCCGGGATTGTCCATCAACAACTCCGGCATGATGTTGCTCTGCTCGGGCGTGATGAGTTGAGGATGATAGACCGTGGCATCCCCGTCGCCGCGAGGTCGTGATTGGAACAACAGAACAAATAAGTACAGCGGAGCCCACAAGCTCGCTGCCAATGCCCAAATGGCTGTATGTGCCGGTTCCTCCTCGCCCTGTGCACTGGGAAGTTGCTCGACGGTGTGGGGCAGAAAATACAATCCCTTGGTGGTGGCATACAGGAGGCCGCGGTCGGGGAGCGAACGGCGACGAACACTGATCTCGCCCAACTTCTCCGTCAGATCACCTAAAATCGCGTGTAATCGCGATAAGGAAGGGTCCGCTTCGTTGAGGTCGGCGGCCCCGAGGCATTCGGGACAGTGTCCTCCACGCGGCTCGACCCAACTATAGCAGTCGTGACACAACAATAACGACATGCGTCATTCCAGCGAAAAACGCCCGGCAAGAATCCTCAACAACATTGAGCCAACGGTGAACTTTTCCGTTGCTCCACCATCTAATTTAGTTCGCCGCGATTAGCCGGGCAAGATTCAACTGCGGTGGCCTGGACGTCTGTTGCCACGCGTCTACGGGGATTTCGTAGCCGTCGACCGCTGTTCAAGCAGGAAGGCGAGCAGATCATTAAAATCAGTTTTAGAGTAGTCCTTGGTGAGTCCTTCCGGCATGAGGGAGGTCCGGGAAACGACTCGCTCCTCGACATCCCGTTTGGGCACTTTGACTTCTTCCCCCTTGGTGTTAGTCAGCACAAGCAGGGCGCCCTCCTCGCGGCGCAGTAGCCCGCTGACCGCCTTGCCGTTTACGAGGAACAGTGTCGTCGTGCGAAACGCCTGGTCGACATTTCGGTTGGGGTCGAGCATATCTTCGATCACGCGTTCAAGTCCTCGATTGCCGATGCCGTCCAATTGAGGACCGACGACTTTGCCCAACTTTCCGATTTGGTGGCAGATGGAGCAGTTCTTTTCAAACACCTGGCGTCCCCGCGTTGCCGACGCTTGGCCGGAGTTGAAATCCCGTCGGCGCGACCGAATTTCACGTTCGGTCTGCTGGCCAGCAGGCGGCAAGTCGGCCGTCAGTGTCTGCACGCGCTTCTTGGTCGACGTTGATGCGATCTTGGCGATGCGCTGCTGAACGGTCGGATTTCGCAGCAGTTGCGGCGTGGCTTGCCCGGCTTCGATGAGTTGAAGCAACATTTCGACGCCCGACTTGTCGGCGGAGAGCGCTTCTGCAAGCTCCTCTTGCGGTCGGCGGGGAAGGACGCGGAGCAGATCCGCGAATACTTTTTGCAGCTCACCGGGTGTTCGATCGACCACGACACGGCAAACTCGATCTCGAATTTCCGACGAGACGGTCGGATTTCCAATCGACGTCGTGAGCGCCGCGATTCGGGAGTCGGGGGAGAGTGCCACGAGTGCGCGCGACATTGCGGCGCGAACATTCGCATCCGTATTTGAACTCAATACATCCTTTGCCAACATCGACTCAAGGCTGCGTAGATTGAACTGCTCTGTGAGCCGTGCGGCGACCGTCTGACGTTGAATGATTTGAGCAGGATCCAGTTTCGGCAGTTTGACGACCGCGGGATCGAATCGTCCGGCGGCCAGCCAGGCATATCCGCTTTGGTTGAGTCCGTCGACAATTTCAAGGTACGCCCGCCGGCCGGCGAATTCCTTGAGATCCCAATCGACCTTACGGGCCACGTCGTGCCGCGGCGGCAATGCCTGTTTCAAAACCTTGTTGTTTGCGGCATCTCGCAGCCGAACGAAGTTCTCTTGCACGGCCGGTTTTTGCGGCGGTCCGAGATGTCCCGAGAGGTAAAACGTCAACTGACCGGGAAGTTCGAATTCCGGCGACCGCAGGATGCCGGTCGCTTGCTCTCCTCCCGCCTTGCTGTCGATAAACGGTGCTTTGCCTTTCCCGTCCGCAAAGGGTAAGCGGCGAATTCCGAACGCATTGTGCGAGCCGCCGCGCCGCGGCAGCGGATGATACGTCCAACTCGGTCCGTCCTCTCGGGTCGATTCCAAGAGCTTCAATGCCACATCTTGAGCCCAGTCCTGCATCGCTGCAGTTGCCGCAACGCCTCGCTGCTGAAGTCCCGCGTGTAGAGACATCAACAACTGAGATTGACGGTCGACATCGTTCGAGAAGGTCGCCCGGCTCAACTCCACCAAACGGTCAATTTCACCTTCCGGCACGTAGCGCGCCGCATGCTCGAGGTTTTCGGCAACGTTCTCTGCGGAGTCGCCTTGATCGGCAAGATATTTGACTAGAAATGCGCCGGCGGCCGGTGAGTGAATCGACCGGCAGAGCGCGGCGATTTCCCGACGCTGAACGTCGTTCAGATTCCCTTCGAGTTGGGTCAAGTTTTCCGGGACGCGCAGTTGATTCCGCAGTGCCATGCGGACCACATGCCGGAGGTGATTATCTTGGCCGGGGATTTTGGGCAGCAGCTCTAATAGCGGCTGGATATGCCGCGCATGCGGATGCTGTCCTAGTGCATCGGCCGCGGCTCGCTGGACAAACGGATCGCCGTCGTTGAGGCCGGCCAGCGCCAGCGTCCGCAGCGGTTCGGTCCATTCGCCGATTTCGCTGAGCACTTTCATCGCGTGCAAGCGGACTTCCGGGAGGTCGGCGGCGGCCGACTGCAAGTCATCCTCTCGCACCATGCCTCGGCGATGCAGAATCCAAAGCAGGCGGCTTCGCACTTGTGCCGCTTTCGATGCGCGATAATGGCTGCGTAACTGCTGTTCGTCCGCAGATGACCGCTCATCGGCAAGGATGTTCATTGCCAGCATTCGTCGGGTGAGGTTGTCGTCCCCCAGCGTGGCAATCAATTCCTCGGTTGTGGCTTCAGCGAGATTCTGGAGCGATTCGGCTGATTGCGCGTCCTTGCCCGTATAAACGATTCTCCAAATCCGGCCGCTGTCGCGGTCCCTGCCGGGGTGGTCGAGTGCGACTTCGTAGTGCCCGATGATGCGATTGTAAAAATCGGCCACGTACAACGCTCCGTCCGGTCCCAGTTGAACATCCACCGGGCGAAACCAGGGATCGGTTGTCGTGAGGAAGTCCGGTTCTTCGTGCGCCAGAATCGTGGAACCATGATAGACCAGCGAGTCACGATTGACGCGGCTGGTCATGACGTTGCCGGTAAAGAGATTTCCGCGATACTCCTCCGGAAAGTTCGGCGCGTCATAAACGGCGACGCCGGCAATCGCGGTCGAGCCGTGGCCGTGCTCCATCATAGGGGGCACGAAACCGAGCCCGTCGTGCGGTTTACCGAAGCTGGGATAGTACGCACCGCGCAACAACTGATAGATCGGCTTGCTGTGGCAGTCGGCGGTGAAGATATTGCCCCGCTCGTCGATGACCATGCCGAACGGGTTGACCTGTCCCCAGGTGTACTGTTCGATCCGCGAACCATCCAGACGCATGCGGTAAGTGTTGCCGGATGACATCTTGACCGTGTGGCCGTCGGCGCCGGTGACGGTCGTATTGTTGCTAAAGCCGTGGCAGGCGTACAACCAGCCGTCGAAGCCGCGACGGAAGGCATTATTGAGACCGTGCGTATCGCGGTCATAGCCCATCGGGCCAAACAGCTTCTCGCGTTTGTCCGCTTTTCCGTCGCCGTTGGTGTCGCGGAGCCGCCAAATGTGCGGAATGCTAAACACGATCGCCCCGTCTCGGTAGGGATAGATTCCAATCGGAATGTTCAGTCCGTCAGCGAAGGTTGTGATCTTGTCGGCGCGGCCGTCACCGTTTGTGTCCTCGAGAATCTTGACACTGTCGCGGCCGGGGCGGTCGGCCGGGGCAGCGTAGGGATATTCGACGGTGTCCGTGATCCACAACCGCCCGCGGGCATCAAACGCCATGTTCAGCGGTTTGGCAATGTCCGGCTCGGAGGCGAAGAGCTGAATCTCGAACCCGGGCGGGAGTGTAAACGTTGCTTGTTCCTGTTCAGGCGTAAGCTTCGGTGTCGGTCGAATAAACGTGGCGAAGGGATTTCGTTCCTGAGCCTGAATGCAGTTGCCGGCGGTCAGAATCAGTGGGAGGACGCAGATAAAGACTCGGTGCATTTTCATGGAGTGATTTTGCTCTATTGAGCTGCGGGGAGGGTCGTGGTGTTGTTTCCAAAACGATGACGTGTCCGTTAGCATCAGAGTATCAGGACTGAAGACCGCATTGCAATTCGACTGGCTGAGTGAGGAACTGATGTTGATGAGAACGTTAAGCCATATTGGACTCGCCATGTTGCTGGCGATGGTGACGACTCTGCACGCGTTCGCTGAAGAGCCGCCGTTTATTCCCCGCCGGCAGGACAAATTGCCGGGACCGCCGCTGTCGCCCCAAGAAGCGATCAAGAAGATGACGGTTCCCGAGGGGTTTTCGGTGGAGCTTGTCGCTTCCGAGCCGGATATCGTCAATCCGGTGGCGATGACCTTCGACGAGAAAGGCCGCGTGTGGATCACCGAGAGTTTGGAGTACCCCCGCTCCGAGCCGGGGAAAGGCCGCGACCGGGTCAAGGTGCTGGAGGACACAGACGGCGACGGGCGGGCAGACAAGTTCACGATCTTTGCCGAGGGCCTGAATATTCCTTCGGGGATTGCCGTCGGCCACGGAGGCGTATGGGTGGCGAATGCGCCAGACATTCTGTTCATGCAGGACACCGACGGCGATTTGAAAGCGGACAAGACGGAAGTTGTCGTCACCGGCTTCGGACGGACCGACACGCATGAATTGCCCAACTCACTCACGTGGGGTCCGGACGGCTATCTGTACGGCCTTAACGGCGTCTTCAATCACAGCCACGTCAAGCACAAGGGAAAAGAGTACCGTTTCACCTGCGCGCTGTTTCGCATCGATCCTCGCACGCGCGACTTTGAACTGTTCGCCGAAGGGACCAGCAACCCTTGGGGAATCGCTTGGGACCCGGAAGGGAGCGCGTTTGTCTCCGCCTGTGTGATCGATCATCTCTGGCATCTGGCCGAGACCGGCTACTATCACCGGCAGGGGGGGCCGTATCCTCCCTACACTTGGAAGATCGGCTCGATCGTCAAGCACAAGCACCAGATGGCCGCCTATTGTGGAATCCATTACTTCGACAGCGACGCGTACCCCGAGAAATATCGCGACCGGCTGTATATGGGCAATATTCACGGCGGGTGTATCAATTCCGACGCGCTCGAGCGCAAAGGATCGACTTATTCTGGGACTGGTGAGCCCGATTTTTTGACCGCCAATGACGTCTGGTTCATGCCGGTCGTTCAAAAAACCGGACCGGACGGCTGTCTGTATGTGTTGGATTGGTACGACCGTTATCACTGCTATCAAGACGCCCGCCGCGACCCCCAAGGGATCGACCGACTCAACGGCCGGCTCTATCGCGTGCGCTACAAAGACACGCCCCGCGCCGCCCCGTTTGATTTGGCGAAGGAGACCAACGAGCAACTGATCGAGCGGCTGCGCAGCAAGAATGTGTTTTACCGTGACTTAGCACAGCGCGTATTGATCGAGCGCGATGATCCCGCGGCACGACGGCAATTGCGAGAATTGGTGATGGACGAGAAGGCGCATTGGAAAACGCGGCTGCATGCGCTCTGGTCACTGATCGGAGCCGGCCATCTCGATGCCAACTTTCACCGGGAACTTCTGGATCATACGGATCCCCGGTTTCGTGCCTGGGGCGTACGCACCGCCGGAAACTTCGGCAAGGTGGACGACGAGATCGATGAGCGAATCGCGGCGATGGCGCGCGATGAATCTTCGACTGTGAAACTGCAAGTCGCGATCGCCGCCGCAAAGATCAGCGACATTGACACGTTGCCCGTATTGCTAAGCGTGTTGGCGACGCACGGCGACGATCCCCTCATTCCGCACATCGTGTGGCAGAATCTGCATCCGCTCTTGGAAACCGAGCAGCCGCGGTTCTTGGACGTCCTGGCACAACGGAATCTCAAAGAAGAGCGTGGCATTGCAGCGCTGCTGCCCCGTATGCTCGATCGGTTGCTGGACGTTCCCGAGACCGGATCGACAACGGCCGCCGAAATCTGTCGACAGTTGATTGCGGCGGAGGTCGGTCAGGACCTCATCGCCAACACTCTATCGCTGCTGCGCAACCGGATTGAAACCGGGCGGGTTTCCGACGACGAGACAGAACGGGTTCGAAGAATCCTGGAGCCGGTTTTGCAACCAATCATCAACGACCAAGCGGCACAATCGCCGTTTGTACAAGCGGTACTGCTGGCCGCTCTTTTGAGGGACGATTCGGCGCTCGAGCAGACACGCCGGTTCCTGTCGGACGAGGGGCAGCCGCCGGGCAGGCGTGTTGAAGCACTGCAGGTGTTGGCGTCGGTCGACGACCAAACCGCGTTGCCGTTGGTGCGAGAGATCGTGACGTCATCGAAACGGCGGGGTGACAAGTTTCAAGGTGCGGTGATTTCGGCGCTGGGAGCCATGCGCGGAGCGGACGTTGCGGCTTTGGTGCTGGAGGTTTATCAGACTCTCAACCCCAATGTGCGGCCGAGAGCGGTCGAACTCCTCACTAGCCGAAAGGATTGGAGCCGGCAACTGCTGGAGGCAATCCGCAAAGAACAGATTCCAGCCCATGCCCTCAATGTGAACCAAGTGCGGAAAATCCTCGCCGGCGGCGATGCGGATCTGGTGAAAACCGTCGAGACGGTGTGGGGCCGAGTGCGGACGCAACGCGATCCGGGACGTGAGAACTTGATCGGCCAGATGCGGAAATTCTTAAGCAATAACCACGGTGATCCGCTCCGCGGCAAGAAAGTGTTTGCCAAGGTTTGCGGCCAGTGTCACAAAATGCACGGGGAGGGGGAAGAGGTCGGCCCTGACATCACCGTCAACGGCCGGTCAAGTTACGCCCAACTGCTGTCGAACGTTTTCGACCCCAGCCTGGTGATCGGTGCGGGCTATCAACCGATGGTCGTCGTGACAACCAAGGGCAAGGTGCTTACCGGCCTGATCGTGGAAAACGGCCCGCAACGTGTGGTGTTGAAGATCCAGGGCGGAAAACTGGAGACGATTCCCCGCGATCAAATCGAAGAGAGCAAGATCAGCGAACTCTCAATGATGCCCGAAGGACTGGAGAAGCAGCTCAAGCCGCAGGAACTGGCCGATCTGTTTTCATTCTTGACGCTCGACAAGCCGCCCGAAGATCCCCAAGCGAAACGGCTGCCCGGTGCACCCGCGCCGCGCCGCAAGAAGTAATCCCGGGCATCGCGTGGGTCTTTCAGTCGGCACGGCACGGGGCAGCTGAATCAGCGCCGCAATCCGCGCGAGGCGCGGTATCCGTATTCGATCGCGAACCAGTTGGCGTACCGTTCGCGGGCGTCAAAGTTTGTGTTGCGGTGGTCGTTATGATGCCCCAACTCGTGGATCAAGATGTTATTCAGGTAATAGTCCTTGATCGTCTCTTCGGTCCACGAAAGTATCCAAAGATTACCGTCGGGTGCCCAGCGGCCGCCGTACATTTCCGCTTCGATCCGCTGTTGCGGCGTGGGTGGACGGACGTAGAGCTCCTCCAATGTCTCGTCGATGGGGTACAAGTAAATCGCCACGCCCCATTGCATCCCGTAGCAGGGGAACAGCCCCCGTTTGCGGGTCAGACTGCTGAACTGCACAACCTCCAAACCGTGCGTGAATCTTGAAGGAAGCTGCGACAGACGTTCGGCGACTTCATCGACGGTCACGGGATGTATAAACCCGTTGCGAGGCGGATGGACGATGTAGCGGGTCTCATCTGCCCCGGTTGGTTCGTGCCAGATCTCAGGAGCATTGAACGCTTCTAATTGCCGGCTGCAGCGCTTGCCCCTCATCGGGAGGCCGATAGCGGATTTTGCGTCCCGATGCGTGGTCCGGCTTCGCGCGGCTTTCACACGCTGGTTGAGCCGCCGGGAATTCTGCTGATTTCGTTGTGACTTCCGCATGAAGTTGACAGAACTCAAAGTTCGACGCAGTCGGCATCCTCCTCACGCCGTCCCGCCTAATTGAGGTTTTGTGAGATCGTCTGCAGCCCCCGTCAACTCCTCCAGCAGCGACGGCAGAGATCGAATCGTTTTCTCCTCTCTCCATGCTAAGCACCCGCCGTGCGAGGCGACAAGTGTACACCATAAGTAAAGGCTCGGACTAAAGTTACAGCCAAGAGCGAGTCGAACGTTGCTCGACAGGGCAACGAGGGAGTTTGGAGACGCGCAGCAGTGAATCCCGTTAAGGCACAATCAGCAAAGCAGTTGCGAACGAGAATCGAGTCGGGCTGAGAATCGCCCCTGCGCGTCATGGCGGTCAATGTTCAGTGAGATTTCATAACCCGTTTCAAAAATGCAGGTTATGGATTATCGCCTGTTAAGATTTGACGATCGAGGTGACCCTGGCGGCGTTCTGAATCGTTGACCCGTCGAGCTGCCACGCGCACGCCGAGACTTGCTGGGCTGCCGATTACGGCTGGGCGGCAGTGACGCCGATTTCGCGATGATCGCTCGACTCATGTGGGATCAAGAAGTTGGGATCAGTAGGGTCCGTTGACTGGAATTGAAACTTCGTCTGAAAGGGGTTCTTCCCGTAGATGTTGGCATCGCCCGCTTTCAGTTTGCTGTCCGTCCGATTCTCCCCTAGGTGGGAACCAGCAGAGGAGAATTTTCGCCAGAAACCTTCATCGCTATAGCCGTTGCGGACCAGCACATCGGCCGTCGCGCAACCGACAAACGCGTTGCTGCGAATCGCGCAGCCGCCGTAGCGAATCTGCGTAAGATGCTCGAAACTGATGCCGATTGAGTTTTCGTAAAACGAGTCGTTTGCGATTCTGACGCTACTGCTGTTGCCTGATGAATCGCTGAAGCCGATCCCAACATCGGTGCGGCAAAAAATGGATTGATTGATGCCAATCATGCGCACCGGGGCAGCGAAGTCGACACCAAACTTCATCGGCCCCCAAAATCGGCACCCGCTCAGTTGAATGTTTGCGGGATCTTCATCCTGCTGCTGACCGCGGACAAACTGAACACCGGTCGCATCAGGTGCGGCAGGGCGAATATTGACGTCCGCCAGAGTGATCTGGTCGTTGCCGACTCCCCGCGCGGCATCTCCTTGGATGCCAATCTTTTTGAAGCCGGTGATTGACAACCTCTGCAACTTGCAGCGGGGCAAGACGCCGGACAAACTGACGGCGACATCGCTGCCGCCGGCGTTGATTTCAAATCCCTCCAGGTGAAAGAAACGAACCTCAGTCAGGTCATCTTCACCCCCGACGATACTGACGACCGGATCAGGCCCACCAGGCGCCAGCGTCGCTATTCCCTCTTTGACGACGAAATGGACACCGCGTGGGATCTTACGCTGATCGTCCTTTGTATTGTCGATGACGATTCGCTCGGCGAACGTCTGCCCTGCTTCAACAGCAAACACAATCCTAGCATCTGGGTGCGGCCCGGCGACTTGTTTTTGTGCGAATTCGAGTGCGGCGGCAATGGTTTGAAAATCACCTGCCGGTCCGATCGTTTTCTCGATCAGCGTGAAACCGCGCTGCACAGCTCCGGGTGTCGGCGGTTCGGGTCCGGGACTCGGACCGGGAGCAGATGTCTCGCCGTTTCCAAATGTTGTGAAGATCATCGCGACGCCGAGCAACAATGTCGTGAGACTGATCGCGACCGCAAGAATGGGGCGTTTTCGCATCAGCGAATATGACGTGATGCCCAATTGAGAAATCTTGGAGACGACTTGCGATTTTGAAGATCCCGGCGCAACGCCGGAGCCCAGGACCAAATGATCCGACTTGGAAAGATCGGCCGTCTGCGAAACCGACGCGGCGGTATCGCGGGCGAAATTGAAATCATCGGGAGCGAGTTGCGCCGCTTCGTCGGGATCCTCATCGACCTGTAGCGTCAGTTTTGAGGCCGAATCCTGACGTGGTTCAACGTCCGGCGAAACGGGCGGTTCGGAAGAAGCCGGTTTCGTCTTGACGCCGCGCGGCGGTGTGTCGGCAGCGACGGTCGAGGGCTCGGGCTCCGACCGAGGCTGCGACATCGCTTCCAAGAAACTCGCCATATCAGGATCAGCCTTTGACGTTTCACTGCGCGGCGGAGCGGGGTTTGTCGCCGGCCGCGTTTTTTTGTCCAAGGCTTTGTTGATGGTGGACGACTTTGATTTCTTGCGGCGCGATTTGCTATTCGATGACGTCTGCGGAACCGAGGGCGCACGGGCTGCGGATTTCATCTTAACCCACGTGTCGCCGCCGTGCTGTTTCAGCCAACGGGTGCAAAGCAGGTTGATATCGCGGACCGACTGGTACCGCTTGGCCGGTTGTTTTTGCATCATGGTCTTCACCAGCGCAACCAGATCCGGCGGCGTGTCGGCACGTTCCTGCTCCAGGGGAGCCGGCTCTTTCATCTGGTGATACATCAGCCGCTGCGCGAGCGTGCCTTCGGGAAAAGGCGGGTGGCCGGTGAGCAGGAAGTACATCGTGCAGCCAAGGCTGTAAACGTCGGCGCGGGTGTCAACTTCGTGGCTGTTGAGGGCCTGTTCGGGCGACAGATAGTCGGCGGTCCCCAGTACCTTCTCGTCGTACTTCAAAGTGAGCGGGCTTTCTTCTTCACTATGAAAAAAACGTGCGAGCCCTAAGTCGAGCATTTTGACCACGCCGCGCTCATCCACAAGCAAGTTTGCCGGTTTGATATCACGGTGGACCAGCCCCGCTTGATGCGCGTGCTGCAAGCCGGTCGCCGTTTGCCGCAGGTATTCGACCGCCTGTACAAATCCGAGCGGCCCATTCTTGTCGACGAGGTCCTGCAAACTCGCTCCGGCGACGTACTCCATGACCAAAAAATGAACCGTGCCCTCCTGGTTGACGTCATAAGCGCGAACGATGTTCGGATGGTCGAGTGCGGCGACCGCTTGCGCTTCTCGATGAAACCGCTCGAGGTAGGAGGCATCGTCGATGCGGTTTTGCGGGAGGACTTTAATCGCGACTTGGCGTCGCATCAGCGTATGTTCGGCCAAATAGACGGAACTCATGCCGCCGGTGCCCAGCAGCTCGAGCAGCCTGTATTTGCCGAGGAAGAATCCCCTGTGTTTGCCCTGAATCAGCTTTTCCGCCTGCCAGCGAGTGAGTTTTTCCTCCTTGACCAACTGCAGCAGAATTGTGCGCGGATTCTCAGTTTTGATTTCTTGTTGCTGCCAACGTCTGAGATCCGCGTCCAGCTGGCTGGCATCGATGAGACCGCTCTCTTTGAGCATTTCGACAAGAAGATCGGCGGTCAGTTTGGTGGGCATTTCGGAGTGGGACCGTTGTACCGTGGGCGGGAGACTGTGCGCGGACATCGCGCGGATGTGCCTGGTCACAAGGCAGTGTCCGCGCAACGAGAAGGTTCCCAGTCCATTCAAATTAACAATCGGCCCAACCTCACGCCAGAGTGAACTGCCCAATCGTAGCGTGATTCCCTATACTTCCAGCACGTCGTTGGCAATCGGGACGTCGATCGCTTGAAGAACATAGGATTCACTCGATAGCAATCGCGTTCTCCGTGCTGCTCCGGCATTGCGGCCCAGGTCCGCGCGAGGTTGCAAGATCACACGACAACTCCACGAGAGACGACGAAGACGAGTGTTTCATCAAAACCGAAAGTCGAGTCAGCAACCGGGCGACGTCGCACGCAGCGTTGTGGGGTCAGTCTCGCTGTTTGGCGGTGTCGCTGTCCTCGGTTTGCTATTAATCGATGCGGTGGGCGGTCTCCCCTGGCGGATGCCCCGCTCGTGGTACAGTGATCGTCCGCTTTGGGGCGGCCTGTCGTTTCTATTGATCGGGGTCGGCTGGTGGCTGCTTCGAAATCGGCCGCCCTCGCCGACGATTTGGCGTCCGACGAAGCCGGGACAGCGGTTTATTCAAGTCACATTTTATACGCGCGACGGCTGTCATCTCTGCGAGGATGCGTGGAGTCTGTTGGAAAAATATCGGGAGTACCTGCCGACGGTTGAGGAAGTCGATATCGACGCGGACCGAGACTTGCACAAGAGTTTCGACACCTGTGTCCCGGTCGTCGAAATCGACGGCAAGGTGCGGTTTCGTGGAAAAGTGGACGAGTTCCTGCTCCGCCGATTGATCGAGGGCACACCGCCGCGTCGTGAATGACGGCTGACCGCCAATTCGTAGCGCGATGGCCGGACGAGACGATTGGCGAATCCTAAACCTAAGTGCGATATGGGGTTGGGCTGGTATTTTCTTTGTAATCTCATCAAAATCACACATTCTTCATGCAGACGGGCCGGATCGTCAGGTCTACAATGCTGTTTAGGCACCCAATGTTCTCACACATTAACGCGATCGCACAGCTGCAGGGGATTTTCGGCGGTCGTCGACCCAATCGACGAGTTTCCGGAAAATGGGTCGACGATTCTGGTCGCTCACACTTCGGCGGCGGCGTAGAATAGAGAAAAACCCAGGCTCGCCGTGCGTCAAAATCGCCGGCGAGTGGAGTCACTGTAAACTCAGCACGTTCGCTGAGAACGCAGCAGTCTTCACCATTGATAACCAGAAACACGAGAAACGAATGACAGATCCTTCTTCGGCGTCGGACGGATCGGCGGCGGTTGAGCAACTCAAAGCGGCGTATGACCGTATCCGTGAACAGATGTCGCAAGTGATCGTGGGACAGGAGGACGTGATCGACCAATTGTTGATCGCGTTGTTCAGCCGCGGGCACTGCATTTTGGAGGGTGTGCCTGGATTGGCCAAGACGCTGATGATCAGCACGCTCGCGCGCTGTTTGTCGATGAGTTTTAGCCGCATTCAGTTTACCCCCGACTTGATGCCGGCGGACATCACTGGAACTGAAGTGCTGGAGGAAAACCGCACGACCGGCAAACGGGAGTTTCGCTTCTTGGAGGGCCCGCTGTTTTACAACGTGATCCTCGCCGACGAAATCAACCGCACGCCTCCCAAAACCCAGGCCGCCTTGTTGGAGGCGATGCAGGAGCGGCAGGTGACCGTCGGCCGGGTCCGGCACGAATTGAGCGACCCGTTTTTTGTGTTGGCCACGCAGAATCCGATTGAGCAAGAAGGGACCTATGCACTGCCGGAAGCCCAGCAAGACCGCTTTATGTTCAAAGTGGTGGTGGCCTACCCGAACTTTCGCGACGAGTTCGAGATTGCGAAACAAACGACAGCGCTGCAGAAAGACGACATTCAGCCGGTTCTGAGCGGCGAGGAGATTCTGCAACTTCAGGAGGTCGTGCGGCAGGTTCCGGTCACCGACCATGTGATTGAGTATGCCTTGGCGCTGGTACGGCAAACCCGCGTTGGGGAGCCGGGGGTTCCGGAGTTCATTACCGATTGGTTGAGTTGGGGCGCCGGTCCGCGCGCGGTTCAGTACTTGCTATTGGGCGGAAAAGCCCGTGCATTACTGGACGGTCGCAGCTACGTCTCGACGGACGATATCGCCGCGTTGGCGAAGCCGGTGCTGCGGCACCGGATCGTGACGAATTTTTCGGCCGAGAGTGATGGGATCACATCCGACCGGGTCATCGATCGGATATTGGACGAAACACCGTCTAAGGAAGGTGCTCTGACGAGTGACCCAAGATTCGCGAAGATTTTTGCAGCCTGAAGCGATCTCGCGGATTGCGCGCCTCGATTTGCAAGCCCGCCACATCGTGGAAGGTTTCTTGTCCGGTCTGCACCGCAGTCCCTATTTCGGGCAATCGATTGAATTCGTGCAACACCGGGAGTACGTCTCCGGCGACGATCCGCGCAATATCGACTGGAAAGTCTGGTCCAAGACCGACAAGTACTACATCAAGCAGTTCGAAGAAGACACGAATCTGCGGTGTACGATCTTGGTCGATGTCAGCGAGTCGATGCAGTTCGGCGAAGGCCCGCTGAACAAGTATGAGTACGCCTGCGCGATCGCGGCAAGTCTGAGCTATTTGCTGCTGAAACAGCAGGACTCGGTGGGTCTGGTCTCGTTCGACGGCGAGATCCGGGCACAAACGCCGATGCGAAGCTCCAACAAACACCTGCACGCGATCATCGCGGCACTCGATGCGGGGACGCCGTCGCAAAAAACAGAAATGTTCGAAGTGCTCCGCCACGTTGCTGATGAGCGCTACCGCAAAGGGATGATCGTGCTGATTTCTGATCTGTTCGCCGATCGGGAAAGCCTGTTCCGGGGTTTAAGGTTATTGCGATACCGCGGGCACGATGTGCTGGTGTTTCACGTGCTCGACGACGCGGAACTCGATTTCGAATACAGCGGAACCACGCGCTTCGAAGGGCTGGAGGAGACCGGCGAACTGGTTTGCGATCCCCGTTCGTTGCGGGACGGGTATTTGCAGGCAATGCACGATTTTATGGACGAAGTCCGGCGAAGGTGCGCGAAGAATGTGATTGACTATCAGACAATTCGCACCAGCGAGCATTTGGATGCGGCATTGGCGCACTATTTGAATCATCGAATCGGCATGGGACAATCGGTGAGAAACTGATGGAAGCGTGGCTTTCACAATATTTTATTAATTCCTCGCTGATCGCCGGGGGCGCGCTGCTCCTTGGTGTTCCGATCGTGATCCATCTGATCAACCGGTTGCGGTTTCGCCGGGTGAAGTTTGCCGCGATGGAATTCTTGCTGCAGAGCCAGAAAAAGAATCGCCGGCGGGTGCTGCTTGAGCAAATCTTGTTGCTGTTGTTGCGGCTCGCCGCGGTTGCCGCGGTTGTGGCATTGATCGCGCGGCCGATGCTCCCCAAAGATCTGCCCCTATTTGGCGGGGTCGAGATTCAGCATGTCGTCTTGATCGATGACAGCGGCTCAATGGGTGAACGTCTTGGGGACAAGACCGCGTTCGACGCCGCGAAAGAAGTTGCGGCGGACATCGCCGCGGAAGCCGAACGGCGTCCCGAAGTGCACAAGCTGACGCTGATGCTGGCTTCCAAACCGACTGATCCGATTTTTGCGTCGGAGAATCTCGACTCGGAATTCTTAGCGGAGTTGAGCACGCGGCTGGAGTCTCTCTCGTGTTCGCACCGCCATTTGAACATGGTCGATGCTGTGGAAGCGGCAAAGACGCATTTGCTCGACCAGAAGGGCGCTGTATGGAACTTTCATCTGCTGTCCGACTTTCGCGACGCGGACTGGGCGGATGATGCCGCGCTGGCGACGGCACTCCACGAAATGGCGGACGCCGGAATCTCCACGAACCTGGCGAAAACGGTTGCTGAGCCGACCGGCAATTTGGCGGTCACGGAATTGGGCGGGCAACTGCAGGTCGCAGCCGTCGACATCCCATTGCGACTGAGCGTGAAGGTCAAGAATTTCGGCGAGAAGCTCGTTGAAAACGTGAGGATCGCATTGTACGTCGACGGCACGAAGTTGCCGCGAAACCTGTTAATCCTCAAACTCGAGGCGGGGGAGACCGCATCATTGGAATTCGACGTGGAGTTCCCCGCGCCGGGAGCTCACGATGTCCGGGCGGTCGTCATCGGAAGTGAGGACACCTTAGAAGCAGACAACGCACGTTACTTGGCGGTCGACGTTGCTGAGAGTCATGAGATCCTCGTCATTGACGGGAATCCGGACCGCGCTGCGGCGAGATATTTGCAGGACGCGTTGGAGCCGGCGCCGGGCATCACTGGGTACGACGTCGTTGCGGAGGATGCCGAATACCTGCGCCGTCATCCGCTGGGGCGTTTTCGGAACATCGTGCTGGTCAATATCCCCCAACTCCCCGCCGATTCAGTGAAATTTCTCGAAGACTACGTCGCGGCCGGCGGCGGAGTCGCTTGGTTTATGGGCGACCAAGTCAAACCGGAGCTATACAACGAAATGCTGCACCGTGGCGGCGAGGGTGTCTTCCCGGTCCCTCTGAATTACGTTGCCGAGCTTAGCGAAGACTTGGGCGAGTCGACGTCTGATTTTGAGTTCGAGCCGCATCCGCTGTTCGCGGCATTCGAAGGCCAGGACAATCCGTTTCTGTCAAACGTGCGCGTGACGCGTTACTTTGACGTCGGCGAGTCGTTCGAACCGGGACCGCAAACGCGGGTCATCGGACGCCTCCGCAACAGGGCTCCGGCATTTGTCGAGCACCGCTTCGGAAATGGCCGCGTTGTGACGTTTCTGTCATCCTGTGGTCCCAGTTGGAACAACTGGCCGCAGAATCCCAGCTTCGTGATTCTGCAATTGGAGTTGCAGAAGTACTTGGCGGAGGCGACCGAATCGCAACCGGGACGAATTACAGGAACCCCCATTCGCGTCGCCGTCGATTACACCACCGACGAGGAGGTCCGCGTCCAGATTCCGCGCGAGGGCGGAGGCGAAATGATCCGCACCCGATTGCAGCCGGTCGGCGCCGAGGACGATGGAGCTGAAACTTTGGAGCGCACTAACGCGGAGTTTACGCATGCCGATACGGACCTGCCTGGAATCTACATGGTCACACTTGTGCATCGCGACAACACCGATGAGGCAGAGCGGTTGACGTACAACTATCCCGTCGCGGAGGAGAGCGACTTGTCGTTGGCGGCGACGGAGAGCATCCGGTCCCGCATCGGCAGCGACGTCCTCGTGCATGTGCATGACGTCGGCGAGACCGGCTGGATCGACGGCGAGGAGGCGGGTCAGGAGTTGCGCAATTGGCTGTTGGGACTGCTGCTCCTGATCCTATTCGCTGAGCAGCTGCTGGCAATGAGATTAAGTTTTCATAACCGGGGGTCAGGGTCCGCTGCAGAGCGTTCCGGCACTGCCTCTTCACCCAATTCCCCGGCACCGGTGCGGCCGAGGAGGGTGCCCGCATGAGCGAGTTATTCCTCAGTTGGACGCAAACGGCACAGGATTATTGGGCACGATTGGAGTTTGGCCGCGAGAACAAGCTCGCCTGGGTCGCCGCGTGCGCCGCACTGGGCTTGGCGGCGATCTGGATCTATCGCCGTGACGCCGCTGAGACCGGACGGATCACCAAGTACTGGCTGCTGGGGTTGAGATTGACCGTAATCGGAATCTTGCTGGTCATCGCCTTGCAGCCGGAGATTCCCAACAATAAGACGTTGGTGAACCCCTCGCGCGTGGCGATCGCTGTCGACACGTCGCTGTCAATGAGCATTGAAGACAAACCTTCTCAAGATCTCTCGAAGGCGAGTGGTCCCGCCCCCCGCCGGCCGAGAATGGAAATCGTCGAAGAGCTGTTCGGTGATTCCTCCTTGATCGATGATCTTCGCCGGCAGCACGATGTGACGCTTTACACATTCGATTCCAAACTGGTCGAACAATTGAGACTTTCGCGGCTGGCAGTAAAAGAGGGCGCGGACATCGACGCCCCGGAGGCCATGACCGAGATTCAGGAAAGTCCGGCCGTGGATTGGAAGTCGATGATCACCCCCCGCGGATTGGAAACCCGACTCGGCGAGTCGCTGCAGGAGGCCATTCGCCGCGAAGCCGGTCCGACTTTGGCCGGATTGGTCGTAGTCTCCGACGGTGTGTCCAACACGGGCGTCGATCCGGAAAACGCGGTCAAGTCAGCGAAAGCCTCGACGGTGAAGATTTTCCCGATCGGTGTCGGCAGCACGGAGAAACCAGTCAATTTGCAGGTCGCCGACGTTCAATGTCCAACGTCCGTCCACGTTCGGGACGGTTTTTCGATCACCGTGCACGTGCGGGCGGAAGGGCTTTACGGGCAGGACGTCCGTGTGGAACTGCTGAGCAAACCGGAGGGTACGGAAGGGGATCCGGTGCTCGTGGATGAACAGACGCAGCCGATTGGCGAAGATGGCGAATTGCTTGAAGTCACCTTCGATTATCAGTCGAGCGAACCGGGCCGGCGCGAGTTCTTCGTGCGGGCTCGACCGCTGGAAAAAATTGAAGAAATGATCGCTGAAGACAACGAGTCGAAGGTCACCGTCGAGATCAACGAGCGCAAGGTGAGGGTGTTGTTGATCGCCGGCGGCCCGATGCGCGACTACCGGTTCGTACGCAACATGCTGTTTCGCGACTCTTCCATTGAGCTGAATGTCTGGTTGCAGACGGGCGAGACGGGAATCAGCCAGGAGTCGGACGACTTGCTGTTCGCGTTTCCGAAGAGTCGGGAAGAACTGTTCAAATACGATGTGATCCTCGCTTTCGATGCGGATTGGACCCGGCTGGAGCCGGAACAAATCGAAGCGCTCTCGGAGTGGGTGTTCGATCACGCGGGCGGAATCGTCTTGGTGGCCGGCGACATCTATACCGGCGCGGTCGCGGCTGCGGAGGCGCCCGATCCGCTGGAAAAGATTGCGGAACTGTATCCCGTCGAATTGGAGCCGGCACTGATCGGATCGGAATTCGCGGAAGAGAAGTTCACGCAGGCATGGCCGCTGAGCTTGACTCCGGAGGGAGTCGCCGCCGGCTTTTTGCAACTGGAGGACAATCCGGCAACGTCGGTCAATCTGTGGAACGAGTTTTCCGGTGTCTTTCGCAGCTTTCGGACGCGCGGCGCCAAGGCGGGAGCAACCGTACTCGCCTACTTTTCCAATCCAATCTACGGAGAGGGCGCCGACCGGCCGATTCTGCTTGCCTCACAATTTTACGGTGCCGGGAGGACGATGTATTTGGGCAGCGCGGAGATTTGGCGTTTGCGCGCACTGGATGAGAACTACTACGACCGGTTTTGGGTCCAAATCGTGCGCGAGGTCGGCCAAGGGCGGTTGCTGCGAGGGACCTCACGGGGCGTCTTGTTCTTGGAGCGCGACCGGTATCCGCTGGGCAGCACGGTCCAAGTTCGCGCGCGGGTGCTGGATGCACAGCTACAAAAGTTGTCGGCGGAATATGTTTCTCTCGAAGTGTATGACCCCGACGGCGCTCCTCTAACGCCGCCGGTCCGCCTCCGCGGCGAACCGAACCGGCCCGGCGACTTTCGGGGAGGCTTTCCGGTCACAAAAGCTGGAACGTACCGCCTGGACTTGCAGATCCCCGAATCGCGGGAGCAACTCGTCAAACGGATTGAGGTCAAATTCCCCAATCTGGAACGACAACGCCCGCAGCAAGACGTGCCGCTCCTGCGGATGATGTCGCGGGAAACGGGCGGCGAGTATTTGCCCGTTGACGAAGCTGCTGCCAAGCTGCCGGGACTGCTCAAAGATCAAAGCATCACGACCGTACAGACCGGGTTTCCGGACGCACAATGGGACAAGGCGTGGGTCATGTACTTATTGGTAGGCCTGTTGGGCTTGGAATGGCTCACCCGAAAACTGTTGAAACTGGCGTAAGTTCAACTTTGGACTGAGAGACGATCACCGCGAAATCAATGCCGCATCAAACGGAAGAAATGTCGATCCGGCCGGAGATTCCCGCAGTTCTCACGCAACTGCGGGGACGCATCCGAGGCTACGTCTTCTGGGAAGGCCTCGCCAAAGTGATGTTCATCCTGAGCTTGTTCTTTTGGGTGAGTCTGGCGGTCGACTATGGGTGTTCGGTCTGGTTTCACACCGAGTTGGCCCGTCCCGTGCGGATCGCTCTGGCCGTTGCGGCAGCCGGCTGGGCGGGCGTGGCGCTGATTTCGAGCGTAGTGGGCCGCATGATGCGCGAATTTCATGTCGAAGCTTTGGCGCTGGTACTGGAACGGCGTTTTCCGCAACTCAACGACCGACTCATCACCAGCGTGCAATTGGCGGATCGGTCCGGAGGCAACCCGGGGCTCACCGGCGACCTGCTGCGGCGCACGGTCGATGAAGTCGCAGATCTCTCCGGCGATTTGGCACTCGGAGAGGTGTTCGACTTTCGTCCGCTCAAAAAAGCTATTGCAACGGCGACTCTCATGGCCCTGTTGATCGCGGGATTCGCCGTGTTGTATCCGGGCACGACCGAAACGTGGTATCGCCGGAATGTGATTTTCGCGGACGAATATTGGCCGCGCGAATCGGAATTAGAGTTGATCGTCCTGGCGGCGCCGGGTGAACGTGTACGACACTTCGATGAGACCGGACGATACAAGCATCCTCGTGGCGGCGATCTCACGTTGTTGGCTCGGGTGGGCGAGGGAAGCACTCCTCCGGAACAGGTTCGGCTGAACTACCGGTTTCTCAATCGTAGCGGCGGGAGTTCCGGTTATTTTTCCAAATTGGGAACCGACGAATTCAAAATCACGGTCAAGGGATTTCAGCAATCAGCCCGCTTAACTGTCACTGGCGGCGACTTCTACAATCGTAGGCCGTTCATCATCGAAGTGGTTGACCCTCCTGAAGTGGACTCGATTCGTCTCGATTGTTTGTACCCGGCTTACACGCGTCTTAATGAAGTCAATGACGATCAGACCGAGTTTGTCCGCACCCCGGTGACCGTCCAGGGATCGCAAGTCACGTTGCCGGTGGGAACCGATTTTCTGTTGCGGGCAGATAGCAGCAAGCCGCTCACCGCGGCGCGGATCCAAACTGCCCGATTTACGATCGACGTCAACGGCGACGTGGCGACGCTGACAATTCCATCGGCTGATCAACATCCGGATCGAGTGATTGCGATTCCTCAAGAACTCTCCGAATCGATATTCGACGCGACGGGCCGCAGACTCACGTTGCCAATGATCCTGACGGGCCACGAAGCACCGCCGCTTTTGGCAGAGGCAAATCAAGTCTCCTGGCCGGTGCCTTTGCCGGCTGAGGCGGCGCTGCAGATTGATTTGACCGATCAAGACGGCGTGGTCACCCAGCAACCGTCGCGGCTGACGATCAGCGGCATCGTTGACGAAAGTCCGGTGGTGACGACACGGCCGCGCGGCGTCCGCAACTCGATCACGCGGCGCGCCGTGATTCCGATCGAAGGGGAAATCACCGACGACTACGGTGTGGCGGAGGCACGATTTGAGTATCAGCTGGACGGTGACTCGGAGTATCGTCAACACCCGTTTCGGCAGCCGGCGGACCTCGAGCGCGAAGTTGTGGTTGATGAACGCTTCGAGGTGTTGAATTTGGACTTGGCTTTGGGCCAGAAACTGACGTTGTCGGTATTAGCCGTCGATGCAGACAATCTGCACGGCCCGCATGAGAAACGGGGCGAAGCGACGGTCTTTCAAATCGTCAGCCCCGAGGAACTACTCTCTTTAATCAGCGCGCGGGAGTTGAATCTTCGACAGCGGTTTGAACAGATTCTGCAGGAAGTTGAGGCGATTCGGGCGGATTTGAGTTCGCATCGGGTCAAGCTCCGAGAAGTTGAGCCGTGGCGGAAGGCCGCCCCGCCTTCAGAGTCGATCGAGGAGATCAGACGGCAATTGCGAGAATTGGACATCTCGGTGAGAACCATCGCCCAACGGTCGTTGCTAAAGATTCGCAAAAATGCGAATGAAACCGCATCAATCGAGGAGGCGTTCATCGACATCCGGGCGGAATTGATCAACAACGGGGTACAAACCCCCCGTATGCTGGACCGGCTCGAGCAGGGCATCCTAAAACCTCTTAACCAATTAAACACCCTCCACTATAATAACGTTGATGAGTCACTCGGATTGCTCAAGCTGGCGCTGGAGCAGGAGAGTGCACCCACGCCGTTTCAATCGTTGGACGTTTGCATCGAGGAGTTGGACCAGACGATTGCCCAGATTCAGCGGGTGTTGGCTGCGATGTTGAAGCTGGAAACAATCAATGAAGTTCGGGAATTGTTACGCTCGATTCTCGAGCAACAGCAAGACCTGAAGAAGAAGACCGAACAGGAACGTAAGCAGAGACTTATCGACGACCTGTAGCGATGTGTTCGAGTTGGCCGATGCCGGTCGTCCCGCAACACCAGCGCCAACTTGGACATTTCACATTGGTGCGTCCGAAACGGTGCAAGGGAGTGTTCCGACAGACTCTCAAGAATTTACGATTGGAGCGCTAACGATGTCTCGATTGCGACGACTGGCCGTACTGAGCCTCATCGGATGCGTCAGCTATGCGGCCGGGCCGGGTCTCAGTGCAACGCGGTCGGCAGGCGCGGCCGACAATTCTGCGTCCACTGCCGACAAGGAATCGCGAGTTTCACTCGATACGACACAGCAGGCGATTTCCCGTCGCTATCTTCGCTTCGAGGAGAAATTGCGCAAAATGGCCGCACTAATGCGCAAGACCGATCCGGACCGGGCCAATCTGCTGACGCGCGTGATCGGAGAGAGCGACGCCAAATTTATCGTCGAGCGGATGCGGGAACTCTCGGAGCAACTGCGAGAGCGCAACTACGGCAAGGCGATCGACGAACAGGACGAGTTGATCGTTGAATTGGCCAATCTCTTGGAGCTGTTGGGCAGTGAGGATCGCGCCAAAGAGATCGAGGCGGAAAAACAACGCCTCAAAGATTTGATCCGCAACGTCGACGCTCTGCTTGGAAAACAAAAGGGCATCCGTGCGGATACCGAACGTCGTGGCGCGAGCAAGAATCTACAGGAGCGGCAAGCTGATCTTGAAGAGCGCGCGCAAAAGCTCGGTGAAAAGATCGACCAACAGGATGCAGAGCGCGAGCGAAAGCGGAGGAGCGACAGCGGCGAAGAATCCAACGGCAAACAATCCGACGGCAAACAATCGGACGGCAAACAATCGGACGGCAAACAATCGGACGGCAAACAGTCGGACGGCAAACAGTCGGACGGCAAGCAATCCGACGGTAAGCAATCTGACGGTAAGCAATCTGACGGTAAGCAATCGGATGGCAAACAGTCGGACGGTCAGCAATCTCAGGACGGCAGCCAGCAACAACCCTCCACGCCCGGCCGAAAAGAAATCGAAGAGGCCCGAAAAGCGATGGAGGATGCGGCGGAGAAGCTGAAACAAAAACAACGAGATAACGCGGCGGAGGACCAGACCGAAGCGATCGCTAAGCTGCAGCAAGCCAAGGACAGACTTGAGCAGATTCTACGGCAATTGCGAGAAGAAGAACGGGAGCGCCGGCTGACCGGTTTGGAGGATCGCTTCCAGCAAATGCTGGCGAGGCAGCTTGTGATTTATGACAACACCGTGCGGCTAGGCAAGATTCCGGAAGCGGAGCGGGAGCAGACTCAGAACCTATTTACCAAAGCCCGGGACTTGTCACGGCAAGAGGCGGAGTTGGTTGTCGACGCTGAGAAGGCTTTGACCTTGATGAAGGAAGAGGGTTCGTCGGTCGCGTTTCCCGAGGCGATCGAGCAGATGCGGCAGGATATGCAGACTATCGTCTCCCGTCTGGACGAAGCCAAGGTGGGAGAGCTGACGCAGATGATCGAACAGGACGTGATTGAAGCCTTGGAGGACTTGATCGCGGCTTTACAAAAGGAAATTGAACGCCACCAGGAGAAGAAACAGTCGCAGGGCCAACAGGGATCACAAAACTCGCCGCAAGATCAGGCACTTGTCGACCAATTGTCCGAATTGAAAATGTTGCGGGCTTTGCAATTTCGGGTCAACCGCCGCACGAAGCGTCTGGGACGTGGAAGCGACGGTGAACAGGCGATTGAACCGGACATCATCGCGGAATTACGGAAACTGAGTTTGCGGCAACGCCAGATACAGAAGGCGACGTATAATTTAGTGACCGGCAAGAACAAGTAATTGATTCGAAAGGGAACGGTGTGCAGATGAGGAATTGGCTGACCGTCCAAATCGCACTTGCAATGATTCTCTGCAGTTTCGCGTGGCGACAAACGGCCGCAGAGGAAACCGCCACGGAGACGGTCTTCTCACCCCCGTCCGCTGACGTCGTGCGCACGAAGATCGCCGATTGGATGAAGAAACAAGGGCATAATGATCCCGCCGCTCAGCGGGAGGTCGACAAACTCTGGGGCGACCGCAACCAACGGCCCAGCCCGCCGAAAATGCTGCAAATGGTGGTGACCACATTCCGCGCGCTGGACGCCGACGCGAAAGCGCTCATTGACGCATGCCGCTTTCGAGACGCCCCCCTGATGGCGCCTGATGCGGCGCTGCTGGGCGAAGCAGACCGGGATCCGTTTTTCGTCCATAACCTCAGACTTTACTTCGGTCGCTACTTGGCACAGCGGCGGATGTATGAAGAAGGGCTGGTCGTGCTTAGCAAAGTCGACCCAACCCAAGTCGTTGATCCGGCGACCTGTTTCTTCTTCAAGGCGGTCTGCGAGCACCATTTGCTGCTGAAGCAGCAGGGGCTGAAGACGATTGAACAATTAACAGAGCGGACGGAGGGCGTGCCCGCTCGCTACCTGACGGTGGCGACTCTCATGCGGCACGACTTGGAAGGCTTGAAAGACAAATCGCTTGACGAAATCTCGCGCAAGATGCTCGACGTGGAACGCCGGCTCGAATTGGGTCGCTCCGGTCAAAAGGTGCAAAAGGTGGAAGAGGAGATCATCGCCGGCTTGGATGAGATCATTAAGAAAATCGAGGAGCAATTGGGCGGCGGAGGTGGAGGGGGCCAAGGAGGGAATTCGAACGAGTCGGGCAACAACCCCGCCGACGACAGCCGAGTCAAAGGGGCGAAGGCTCCGGGGCATGTCGATCCCAAGACGTTCAAAAAAGGAGGACCTTGGGGTGAGCTGGATGACAAAAAGCGGGAACGCGTTCGACAATTGATCGGCCGCGACTTTCCGGCTCATTATCGGCGCGCCGTCGAAGAGTATTTTCGCAACGCGGCCAAGAGGACCGCACCCACAAGCAAGAACTGATCGGTATCCGGCTGTCTCGAACCTTGCCATTCGTGTAGGCAGCGGGTGATTTCCGGCGGAGGAAAGTTGAGGACCATTTTATGACCGTTTGGTGGGCCCTGGCCGCCGCTGCCGTATTGCAAGCACCACAAGTGGAGTTGCTGACGCTTTCCGATCAGACGCACACCGGCGTGCTGACGCAATTGTCCGAATCCGGCGCTGTGCTCGCGACGGGTGACCGTGAGGTGTCGGTTTCCGCAGCGGATCTCTTGGAGATCAGATTCCCCACCCGCAAACCCCAGCCGCGCTCTGGCAAGCGCGTGCAGTTGACTCTCACTGACGGCTCGACGATTTTCTGCTCTGCCGTTTCGACGTCGCCGCGGCAGGCAACGTTAGAAGTCCCAGGTGTCGGGAATGTCGAGATCCCGGGCAGGACCTTGGCGAACGTTCGATTTCAACCGCTGAAGCCGGCGCTTCGGGAATCGTGGAAAGAATTGATCGAGCGCGACTCCAAGAGTGATTTGCTCGTGATTCACAAAGACGATGTGCTCGACTTTTTGCCGGGCGTCATCGGCAAGATTGACAGCCAGTCTGTCGAGTTCCTGCTGGACGGCGATCAGCGGACTGTCGCCCGCAAAAAGGTCTTTGGGTTGATCTACCACCATCGAAACTCGCGCCGCACACCGAAGTCGGTTTGCAGCATTTCGCTGGCCGACGGGAGCCTGTTGAACGCCCGCAGGGTGGAACTCGAAGACGGCGTTCTCACCGCGAAACTGTCCGCCGGCGGTAACATCAAGCTTCCGACGGCGGAGGTGCTGTCGATGGACTTTAGCGGCGGCAAGGTCGTTTATCTGTCGTCGATTGAGCCGCGGACGGAAAAATATGAGCCGTTCTTCGAAGGGGACGACGTGCGGTGGGGCTATCGCAGGGACCGCACGGAGAGTTTAGGGAAACCGATCAAATTGTTCGGAAAGACGTATCGCCGCGGGTTGTGGATCCACAGTAAAATGACCTTAACCTATCGCCTCAAAGGCGATTTTCGGCGGTTCCGCGCGGTGATGGGCATCGACGAAATGGTGCGGCCGCTGGGGAACGTGAATGTCATCATCCGCGGCGACGGTCGAGTCCTTTATCCTCCGGATCAAAGCGGTGAAACGGATCCGAAAGGTGCCAAAGTGACCGGTCAGGACGCCGAACCGCATCGTCTCGATTTGGATGTGACCGGCGTGAGGGACTTGGAGATTTTAGTGGACTTCGGCGACGATGAATGGGATGGTTCGGACCATCTGGACTTGGCGGACGCTCGTGTGATCAAGTAACGCGGTAATCCGCGGCCGAACCTCGGCAAGAAACTGAACATCAGGGGGATTGATGTTTCATCGACTCATATTTGTAGCGGTCACATTGCTTGCTGTGCTGTTGACGGTACAAGGTGCCGCCTTCGCGGAGGATGCGGAAGTCCTAGATGCGGAACGCCAGCGGGTTGACGTCATGAAACGCGCGGCAACGTCCGTCGTCGCCATATTCGGCAGCGGGGGTGGCGGTGGCGGTTCGGGGGTGCTGGTGACGCCGGACGGGTATGCGCTGACCAATTTTCATGTCGTCCAGGGCGCCGGCATTTTCATGAAGTGCGGGCTGAACGACGGTGTGCTGTACGACGCTGTGCTCGTGGGCATCGACCCTACCGGCGATGTGGCGATCATCAAGTTGCTGGGCCGCGACGATTTTCCGGCCGCGCCGCTGGGCGACAGCGACACGTTGCGCCAAGGAGATGCAGTGTTTGCAATGGGCAACCCGTTCTTACTGGCGACCGACTTTCATCCGACCGTCACAATGGGCATTGTCAGCGGCGTGCACCGCTATCAATATCCCTCGGGCACGATGTTAGAATATACGGACTGCATTCAAACCGATGCGTCGATCAATCCGGGAAACTCGGGCGGACCGCTGTTTAACATGGCCGGTCAAGTCGTCGGCATCAACGGGCGAATCTCGCTCGATAAGCGGGGCCGCGTCAATGTGGGAGCGGGGTATGCGATATCGATCAATCAGATCAAGCATTTCATGGACCACCTGCGCAGCGGGCGCGTTGTCGACCACGCGACGTTGGGCGCGACGGTCGCCACATCCCAGGACGGAGCCGTGCTGGTGTCGAGCATTCTCGAAGATTCGGCGATCTACCGGCGGGGTTTGCGGCTGGACGACGAAATCGTCTCGTTCGCCGGGCGCCCCATCCGAAGCGTGAACCAATTCAAGAACATTCTGGGGATCTATCCCAAGGGCTGGCAACTGCCGCTCTCCTTCCGGCGGGAGATGGACGGCGAGATCGAAACGAAGGAAATCGTGGTTCGGCTCGAAGCGCTGCACCGCGCCTCGGAACTGAGTCTCGATCGAAAACCGCGCCGTCCGCCGCGTGGCCGGAAACCGCCTCGAAGAGACGAGAATGACCTCGACCGCAAATCTGAGCCGAAGTCAAAAAAGAAGATCCCTGAGCATCTGGCGCGGTTCTTCATCAAAAAGTCCGGTTTTGTAAACTATTACTTCAATCAGCTTGAGCGTGACCGGGCAATGCAGCAGTTGACGTCATGGGGAGACTTTTCCGGACTGCTGGGCCGGTGGGACCTCGCCGGAAAGACCGCTCAGGGGCAAGAGATCAAGATCGTCTGCTCCGAGATGGCGGTGGGGATGTTCATCGGCGAGACCGCCTATCTTCAGCAGCTCGGAGACGATCAGCAGCTGATCGACGAACCGGAAGGGACCGGCGGACTGTTGGCGGGGTTGAACCATTTTCGCCGGCTGCTGACGCGCGGCGAGACCGGTTTCTCGGAATTCTATTACCTCGGCAGCATGCCGCTGGACGGCGAGGGTGAACGCGTTGACATCGTATTTGCCGAGCTCAATGCGGCCCAGTCGCAATGGTATTTCAGCAAGCAGTCCGGGGCGCTGTTGGGATTTGATTTTTGGATCAGTGACGATCGCGACCCCTGCGAAGTTCGCTTCGAGGAGTTGCGAGAGTTCGGCGGCCGGTCCTTACCCGCCCGGTGGATCGTACGGCACGCGAATAAAGAGTTTGCCAGCTTCTTGCTCGACTCCTGCAAGCTCGCGCCATCTTCCAAACCTGCAGACGAGCCCGCTTTACAGGAGGCAAACCGATGAGACGAATTGGTGGTCTGATCGCGTTTGGGCTGTTAGGGATAATGGCAGCCAACAGTGCCGCTGCACAGCAAGCCAATTCGGCGATCGAAGAAGTCCAACGCCGCGTGGTGAAGATCTTCGGCGCCGGCGGAGTGCGCGGTTTGCACGCGTACAGTACGGGATTTCTCATTTCTCCAGAGGGCCATGTGGCGACTGTTTGGAACCATGTGCTTGATCCGGACACCGTAACGGTCATTCTACATGACGGTCGAAAGTTCGAGGGGCGCGTGGTCGGAGCGGAGCCGCAATTGCAGATGGCCATCCTGAAGATCGAGGGAGAAGACCTTCCGCATTTCGAACTGGCCGATGCCGGTTCCGCCGGAACTGGGACGCGGGTGTTGGGCTTTGGAAATATGTATAAGGTCGCCACCGGAGACGAGCCGGTTTCCGTGCTGCAAGGCGTGGTTGCCGCGAAGACGCGGCTGCGGGCGCGGCGGGGCGCGTTTGAAGTGCCTTACGACGGCGAGGTCTACATCGTCGATGCGATCACCAACAATCCCGGAACCGGAGGAGGGGTGTTGACGACGCGCGATGGCCGACTGTTGGCGATGATCGGAAAGGAACTTCGCAATTCCGAAACCAATACCTGGATCAACTACGCGATTCCTGTCGAGGGCGAGTTCGCCGATATTGCCGAGCAGATTATGACCGACCGGTTTCGCAGCAGCCGGGATGAGGTCAAGCGCGACGAGCCGGAGAACAAGTACCGGGCGGTCGATTTTGGAATTGTGCTTGTTCCCGACGTGTTATTTCGCACTCCCGCGTACATCGACCATGTCCTCCCGAAAAGTCCCGCCGCCGAAGCGGGACTGCGCGCCGATGATTTGATGCTGTTCGTCGACGGCGAATTGGTGCAATCTTGCAAGGAGTTGGAAGCCGAACTCGGCCGGATGGAAGAGGGAGATTTTGTGCCGCTGGTCGTTCGCCGCGGAGATGAGTTGGTGACGGTCGAGTTGGAAGTGCCGGACCGCGATGAATAGTCTCGATTCGTTCGCACTGCGAATCGCGAGTTGCAGTTTGTCCTAAATCATTGCCGAACATTGAAACCCATGCATAGATTGATTCCGCTCGCTGTGTTGCTGCTGATGTCGACCTGTTGTCCGTTATGCGGACAAGATGACGTCGACCTCGCAACGCGCGAGGAACGTGTCCTAAAGCAGGCGGCTGCCCTGGCCGCTCCCTCGGTCGTGCGGATCGAAACTGTGGGAGGACGAGACCGCGTCGGCAGCACTCCGGGGGGAACCGGCCCGACCACCGGCGTGATCGTCTCGGCCGACGGCGAGATCATCACCAGCTCGTTCAACTTTGCTGCGCAGCCGACGTCGATCTTGGTCACGCTGCCCGACGGGCGTCGGTTCGCCGCCGAGAAAGTCGCCTCTGACGGCGTGAAGATGCTGACCTTGATTAAGATCAAAGCCGACAATCTCGTTCCCGCAAAACCCGCACCGCGCGCGTCGTTCCGCATCGGGCAGTGGGCGATCGCCTTGGGCCGTACTTATCCCACTCCGGCGCCGAATGTGTCTGTGGGGATTGTTAGCGCGCTGAACCGCATCTGGGGCAAAGCCATCCAGACCGACGCTAAAGTTTCGCCCGTCAATTACGGCGGACCGCTGGTCGATATCGACGGCCGGGTGCTGGGAATCCTGGTCCCGCTTTCTCCTCAGGGAAACAATACGACCGCCGGTGTGCAGTGGTACGACGCCGGAATTGGATTTGCAATTCCGATGGAGGATGTCTACGGCGCGCTCGACCGGCTTCGCGCCGGGAAGGATCTGCGGCAAGGAGTGATGGGGATCACCTTTAAGACCAAAGACATTTACGGCGCCGCCCCGGAGATTGACCGCGTCCGCTATGATTCGCCGGCCCAAAAGGCGGGATTGAAAAAGGGCGACATTATTACGGACGTCAACGGCGAAGCGGTCACGCGAATCGCTCAAATCCGTCACCTGTTGGGCAGTTCGTACGAAGGGGAGCAGGTCTCCCTGACCGTGAGACGCGGCGAAAATACGCAGCAGGCCGAACTGACACTGGTCGGCGAATTGAAGCCGTACGAATCGGCGTTCCTCGGCATTTTACCGGAGCGTGCGTCAACTGAGCAGGCCTCAGAGGCTGCGGGTGTTGGTATTCGTTACATCTATCCCGACAGTCCGGCGGCAAAGATCGGACTCGCTCCGGGAGATCGGATCCTCCGTTACGGTGATTCCAACATCACGGATGCGGACGAGCTTCGCGACGCGGTCGGTCGCTTTCGGCCCGGAGATGAGCTCGAGCTAACAGTTCTGCGGGGTGACGAACGCAAAAACGTCACCGTCAAGCTGGAAGAAATCCCAGCGGTGGTTCCCGAGACGCTGCCGCCGATTCGACCGCCTCAGCGCAAAGCAAAAGCCGATGACGGTGATGATGCTGATGGGGAAGGCACCGGCAGAATTGCCGAGACGATGGAGGGACATGAACACGACTATTGGGCGTTCATTCCTGAAGATTTTCATCCCGACCATGAATACGCGCTTTTGGTCTGGATTCATCCCGGCGGGGACACGATGGAAGCCGACATGCTCGAAGCCTGGAAACCGATCTGCCGGGAACGGGGAATCATTCTGCTCGGTCCCAAGGCAGAGAAGGTCGCGGGTTGGACGCCGAACGAGGCTGGATTCGTTAAGGCCGCTGTGGAGTCATTTCTCGAGAAGTATCCCATCGATCGCAGCCGTGTCGTGATGCACAGTTACGCGACCGGGGGCGTTTTCGCGACTCAGTTGGTGACGCAAGATCCGGAGCTGTTTTCCGGCGTCTCACTGGCTGGCGCGCCGCTACAAACGGCTCCCCCCGAAAACCGGCCCGAGAATCGCTTGCAGTGGTACTTCATCTGCGGCGAGAACGACCGATTGCACCGCTTCGTCGAACTGACAGTCCAAGTGCTCACAAAGTTGCGGTTTCCCGTCATTATGCGTTCGGTGCCGAATGCGGGCCGCATCTACCCGGACGCGCCGCAGTTGGAGGAATTGGGCCGGTGGATCGACTCGCTCGACCGGATCTAGGCTTCGGTGGCAGCGGTGATGGGTTTGGAGCGCGGCGAGCCATGAGACAGCGATGAAGCCAATACGCGAAAAATCGTCATTTTCGGGACTTGGTCCCGCGTAATCGATTCATTTTGCTCGGTTTTCGAGCCGGATTGGCGTGACCGCCTTTTTTGAACGGAGGGTGTGGAAATAGCGGTTATACTTGGAACAAACCAAGGATTCTCACGGCAGGCTGCCGCCTGTCGCCGACCATTTTTCGCACGATTGTCCCCTGAATTCCCTCTGACATGCTAAATCCGGAAGTCTGGCAAGCGATTGTGCTGGGAGTCCTGCAGGGAATTGCCGAATTCCTGCCGATAAGCTCGTCGGGGCATTTGGTGGTCTTTGGGCCGCTGACCGGCGGATGGCTGGGAGTGGAGGGCGATTCCGAGCAGAACTTGGTGCTCAACGTCGCGCTGCATGTCGGGACGTTAATCTCGATCATCGTGGTCTATCGACATGCGCTGTGGGCGGTATTGAAACAGTTTCACATCTGTTTCTACATCGTGCTGGCCACGATTCCGTTAGGGATCGCCGGTTTGACGCTCAAGCCGTTGTTGGACCGCGCGTTCGAGACTCCGCTGGTCGTGGCAATCGGTTGGGTGACCACCGCCGCGCTGCTGTTGTCGGGCCAGAAGTGGTCGACGCGGCAAGAGTCTTGCCGGCTGGAGGAGATGGGAGCCGGACGCGCGTTGATGATCGGCCTGTTTCAAGCAGTCGCGTTGGTTCCCGGCATTTCCCGATCGGGTAGCACAATCGCCGGCGGGATGTTGAGCGGACTCAAACGCGAGGACGCCGCCTCGTTTTCCTTCTTTATCGCGATCCCGGCAATCTCAGCCGCGGCACTCAAGGTCGGACTCGACGCAATCTCGATGGATCCCAGCCTGTTTTCGGCCAGCGGTGCGACCGTATCCTGGCCGGCGCTGTTGGTGGGAATGATGGTGTCGTGCGTGGTGGGCATTGTGTGCTTGAAGCTGCTGCTCCAAGCGGTCAAAATGATGAGGTTGCACTGGTTTGCCTACTATTGTCTTGCGATGGCTGCGGGCACGCTGCTCTGGCAATTCTCCGCCGGCTGACGGTCTCAGGCGGCGCCGCCATCGAGAGATTCCCCCATGATCTTCGCACGGTTTAGGCTCGCCCCATGAAAAATCGGGTTGTCATCGGCTGGTTGGTGTTTTTTGTCGCTATCTTCTTGCTGACGTTTTTCGGCATTTGGTTGCGGCAGGCGCTCTCTCGCAATGATTCCGGACCGTTGGCCGACGTGACGTGGGAAACCGGAGGCGAACCGGAAGTGGTTTCGGTCTTGCTGGTCGACGAGCAGCAAAAGCCGCTGATCACCACGCTGATCACGATTTACACCGACGCCGGTCTGTACGACTGTACGACCAACTTTCGCGGTGAAGCCTCGGCCCGTTGTGAAGGGACGGTGTTGCTGGGAATTCGCTCGCAACACCATAGTGTGTTTGCCAAACCACTGGCGGAAATGACCGGCTGGCCCGCCCTTGCCGAGGGCCTCAAGTTCAAGATTGTGGCCAAGCGTCCCGATCTGATTGCCGCGGATCAGGATTACAAATACGGCACCGAGGAAGAGATCAGGGCCGCCCAAGCCGGCGAAGTGGAGGGCGGGGAAGAAGAGCAGCAGGCCCCGCGCAAGCCGTCCGGCGCCGCCGATGATGCCAAACCGGCCGCACCGCAGTAACGACGCGTTTGCCAATTGGCTGTCGTGAGACAACACGCCGCGGAGTTGTCGGCAGGTCGATCCCGATTGCAATCATTGCCCCGCGTCAATACTCTAAAGTGACCGAGGAACCGGCGGGTTCTCGACGTTTGACATCGACTTCGGAACATTCCCTTCTCCGATTGCAGGACATCACCATGAAACAGGCGTTGTGTGGTTTGGTCGCCGTTGCCGTCATCGCGTCGGCACTCGCATCCCCCGCGAATGGGGGAGCCAAGGTTTCGAATACTCTCCCGGATGGCCAACTGCCCAAGGACAGCCGGTTGGGCAAGCCCCGCGAGCTGCGCGATAAGTTTCATCCCTGGTCGCCGCCGAAAACGCAGGAACTCTGGAAGCGCGAAGCCGCCTCGATTCGCGAGCGGGTATTGGTCAGCACCGGCTTGTGGCCCATGCCTCCCCGCCCAGAGCCGCAGCCGATCATTCACGGCAAAATCGAACGCGACGATTACACCGTCGAGAAAGTGATTTTGCCCACCGCGCCGGGCCACTTTGTGACGGGAAATCTCTATCGTCCCAAGAGCATTAAGGCGCCCGCACCGGCCGTGCTGTCGCCGCACGGACATTGGAAAGACGCGCGGTTCTACGATGCGGGTGAGGAACAGGCCAAGAAGATCATTGAGGGAGGCGGCGAATCGCACATGTCGGCGGCGCGGCATCACGTGCAAGCCCGCATGGTGGGCTTGGCCCGCATGGGCTGCGTGGTCTTTCATTACGACATGGTAGGATACTCTGATAGCAAACAGATCAAACACTCCGCCGGCTTTACCGATGTCGAAGCCTTGTTGCGGCTGCAGAACTTTATGGGGCTGCAAACTTACAACTCGCTATGCGCGCTCGATTTTCTCACTTCGCTGCCGGACGTCGATCCCAAACGCATTGGCGTGACGGGTGCCAGCGGCGGGGGGACGCAAACCTTCATGCTGTGCGCCATCGATGACCGGCCGGCGGCAGCCTTTCCGGCCGTGATGGTCTCGGCCGACATGCAAGGCGGCTGCATTTGCGAGAACGCGTCGTATCTGAGGCAGGGGATCAACAACGTGGCCATCGCCGCGCTGTTCGCCCCGCGACCGATGGCGCTCTCCGGCGCCAACGATTGGACCAAGGAGATTGAGACGAAGGGACTGCCGGAGCTGAAACAGATTTACACCCTATACGGAAAACCGCAGTACGTGGCCGCGACGGCGTATCCACAATTCGGCCACAACTACAATCAAGTCGCCCGGGAAATGATGTATGCCTGGTTCAACGAACACCTCAAAATCGGCCTCGACCAACCCTACCGCGAAACCGACTTTGAGCCGTTTTCGCGCGACGAGCTGACTGTGTTCGACGATCAGCACCAGTTGCCGCAGACCGCGACAACGGCGGAAGATCTTCGCCGGGCGATCACGCGTTACCAGGACCAAACGTACGAGCGCTTGCTGCCCACATCAAAGGACGAGGTCGAACGCTATGCGAAAACGATTCGCGCCGCCGCGAACGTGATGCTGGACTCCGGCGTTCCCACGGGAGATCAACTGGAGCGTGAGGATTTGGAGACCTCCTCCGAAGGCGGCTTTGATCTCTACAAATTGCTCGTGGGCCGTGCGGGAGCAGGAGAGCAGATTCCGGTGATTGCGCTCGTGTCGCCCGACTTTAGCGGCGACGCGGTCTTGTGGATTCATCCGGAGGGCAAAGCGGGGCTATTCGATGACAACGGCAAGCCGCTTCACGCTGTGAACGAATTGTTGGAATCGGGGTACGCTGTGGTCGGCGCCGATTTGTACCTGACGGGCGAATTTGTGGCTGACGGTGAAAAGCCGAATTACCCCAAGATCAACGAGAAATACGCCGGCTACACATTCGGCTATAACCGGCCGGTGCTTTCCAACCGCGTGCGGGATATTTTGACCGTCATCGGCACACTGATTGAAGACGAGAACGTGGGCACGGTCCATCTGATCGGCACGGGCGAAGCGGGGCCGTGGGCGCTGTTGGCCAGAGCGCTCGCCGGCGATCGGATCGACAAAACGGTCGTGGACGCCGGCGGTCTTGGCTTTAGCCGCATCAAATCGCTCGACGACCCCATGCTGCTGCCCGGAGCGCTGCGATACGGCGGGTTGGGCGGCATTGCGGCGCTGGCTGCGCCTGAGAAACTGATTGTCGCTGGAACCAAAAATATTCCTGAACGTGAACTTGAGCCACTAAAACGCGTTTACAATGCTGCGGGCGGAAAACTGACGCTCATCGACGACGACCTCACCATGAAACAAGCGGCGGATCGATTGCTGGAGTGACTCTCGTTTAAAAACCCCGTGACATCTCGGAACGTCGAAACTGCAATTCGACTCAGGTCTTTCAATCCACGAAGCAGAGCGGCGGACGATGCCAAAAGCTCCTTTGGAAAAAGAAGAATATGTCGAGCAGGCGTACTTCTTTCGCGTGTTTCGTGAGCGGTTGGATGCCAACGTTCCGTCGCAGGAGATTCTGCGGAGCGTCAAGGAAGAGATCTTGGCGACGACCAAGTTGCCGCTCGCGATCGACTTCTTGATGGGCGAGATGATCCTAAACGGACGCATGAGCGAGGGTATGGCTCGCTTGGGGCACTACTTCAGTGAGTTTCAGACGTTCATCGTCGCAATGGCCGAAGACGACTATTCGCGCTTCGACCAGCGGACCGCCTGGGAAATTCTGCAACACGAAGCGGAGTATCTCGCCAAACAGCCCACGCCTGCGGGGTTGTTTGTCTATCAATTCGAATGCCTGAGCCGCAATCAACTCGGCTACGACCGGGGCATGCGGGCCATGTCGGCCGACTCGCTGTACGATGAACATTGGTCGGAATGGATTCTGCGGACGCGACTCAAACTTGGTACGACCGACTTCGCCGACTTGATCTCACTGCGATCACAGTTTTATGTCGACGAGTATCGGCGGACCAATCGTGATCCCTCCTTCGAGCCGCCCGAACAGGTTTTGTTTGGAGCGAAAGCGGGGCGGATCGCGTTCGCCAATCGTGGTCGTGATCCGCTCTACATGTTCGCAGCCCTGCAGCGGCACTTGGGATACCCCAAAGTCCCGCGGCCGCAACCGCCCAATAGCCAGGAACGTCTGATACCCGAATTGCAGGCCAAGATGCTGCAGATGGAGAAACGCATTACGCTGTTGGAGCGCGAAGCAAAAGACCAACTCGACCTGAGCGAGTTCTACGTGAAACCTGAAACGCCCTCGTCATCGCCCTGGAAAAATGCGGCTGAGCAGGAACTCAATGGCCTGGATGGCCAATAAACCAGGATTGAAGGAGCCGCTTTCGGCTCAATCTGCGACTGCTGCGATTTGCAAAATAACGGCCCAACGGAGTGGACTCCGCGCGCCCAACCTGGTAGTGTATAAGTGTACACTATTTCAGTCTGGGCGGAGGGGGTGCCGTGATGCTGGATGTGACGCCGGAGACTTGGAATTCTGCGCTGGAAGCTGTGGCTGAAGAAGTCCTTGATGAAGCGGGGATTGCAGCGCCGCCGGTCGACGTAGTGCACGTGGCGCGGCGATTGCGAATCACAGTTGCCGTTGACCGGTCATTGGAGACGCGGGGGCTTCACAAACGATTGGCCGGCAGCCCGTCGATTTTCGTTCGCCCCGACGAGCGCCCTGAGCGGTTGCAATGGGCGGTCGCGCACGAATTGGGCGAGGCGGTCGCGTATCGTGTCTGCGATCGATTGTCGCTCTCGGCGGAGGAAGTTGAGCCTTCGACTCGCGAACAGTGGGCCAACCTGTTGGCGTCTCGGTTGTTGCTGCCGCGACAATGGTTTTTTGAAGATGCCGACCAGTTGGACGGAGATGTGTTGGAACTGAAGTCAATCTATCCTACCGCGAGCCACGAGGCGATCGCTTGGCGGCTGCTCGATCTCCCCCGGCCGACGGTGATTACGGTGTTTGACCAAGGCCAAATCACGGGCCGACGCGGCAACTCCGGCTTCCGCCCGCCGCGGCTCGAACAAATGGAGAAGCACTGCTGGCAGGATGTGCACGACCGCCAAACCACCCACACCCGCCGCCGCGACGGCCTGCAAGTCCAATGCTGGCCGGTGCATGAGCCGGGGTGGAAGCGGGAGATTTTGCGGACGACGGTGGTGGAAGAGGAAGAGTGGGTGTCCAACGTCTAACAGGTCGAGCAGGCAAGATCGCCGAAAGGGCAGACGAGAGATTCGGCAATTTCAGCGCAGCTGACGTCGCGTTTTAGCCAATCTTGTGTGCACCAGAAATTCGGCCCGCTTCGTCGATCGCATCAACATGCCACATGGAGACGCAAGTGACGGCGTCCCGGCGTTCATCCTCATCCAGAAATCTCAACCACGCCCCAATGACACGTTCAGCAAGTTCGCGTGTCTCAAACGGGTCTCCACAACCCGCCTCAAGGATCTCTTCGCCGTAAATTGTGATGTGTGGTCGGTAAAAAATCTGGCCGGTTTGCCAAGAAGGAGGCTGGTCCAGCTGAGAGTCTACGGAATCTCTGCCGGAACAAGCCAATGAGCGCATTGGTTGGATCATGTTAGGTAGGAACCCTGAGCTATTCCTTGCAGGTGAGCCGCTTTGAAGAAGACTCAGACATCTTCCAATAACCTAGACGGCATCTGCGCGGAATTCGTACGACAAAAAATCGCACTGTTTGAGCAATTGCCAAACAGGCGCCCACCAATGGGTGGATGGGGCGAGCGCAGTGCGCCACCAGTTTATGGACCTGCCAGCCAGACGAAGGTCTGCGCCAAGCTGCACACTGTACATCCTTGCTGACAAACGCGATTGTGCTTGAGTCAAGTGCATTAGCGATTTGCTCCGTCATGACCTGGGCGTTACGATAAATTCGTGATCACTCAGCACCAGGAGCCTGTCCATGAAAGCCACTTGTTCACGTCGTGAATTCTTATCTTGCTCAGCAGCCGCAGCAATCGGGGGCGGGATGTTAAAGAGTCAAGTTCAGGAAGCGTCAGCCGACGAGGAAGAACCGTTGTCCAATCTGCCGATTATCGATACGCATCAGCATCTGTGGGACTTGAGCAAATTTACGTTGCCGTGGACCAAGGGGAAGGGGCTGGAATCGCTCGACCGCAGTTATGTCACGGCCGATTATCGCAAGGCGACCTCCGGGCTGAACGTCGTGAAGGCGGTCTACATGGAGGTCGACATGCGGCCTGATCAGCAGGTGGCGGAAGCGGAGTTCGTCAAAGAGCTGTGCCGCCGCGACGACAATCCGACCGTCGCCGGCGTGATCTCCGGCCGTCCCGGTTCTCCGGAATTCAAGGCATACATCGATCAGGTCGCGGACGGGAAGTACATCAAAGGCGTGCGGCGTATATTGCACGGCGGGGAAACCGCCCGCGGACACTGTCTGCAGCCGCAGTTTGTTAAGAGCGTGCAGTTGCTGGGGGAGAAAGACCTCTCATTCGATCTCTGCGTCCGCAGCGGGGAAGTCGTCGACACCGTCAAGCTGGTCGACCAGTGCCCCAAGACGCGGTTCATCCTAGATCATTGCGGCAACATGGATGTCACGAGCACCGATGCGGAGGCGATCGCCGTTTGGAAACGGGGCGTGAAGGAACTCTCCCAGCGGGACAACGTGATCTGCAAGATATCCGGCATCGTCGTCACGGCCAAGCCGAAAACCTGGAAGCCGGCCGATCTGGCGCCGGTAATCAACTATTGCCTCGACAGTTTCGGTCCCGACCGCGTCGTCTTCGGCGGCGACTGGCCGGTCTGCACGCTCAAGTCGAGCTACCGGCAGTGGGTCGACGCGCTCAAACAGATCGTCAGCAACCGCAGTGTCGAAGAGCAGCGAAAGCTGTTCCACGACAACGCGGTGCGGCATTATCGGCTGGGGTGATCTTCGTCACGCAGAAGAGATGAATCGGACAGCCTGTGTGCCACTGGCTTTGCCAGTGTCTGGCCATGGGATCCGGGTTGAAAACACTGGCGTAGCCAGTGGCACGCCCGTTGGCGCGATCCAAGGTTGGCGTCGCCCTTCAACGGGGGAAACCGGCAAGCTTACGCTTGCCGCTCGCCAATCGCACCATAAAAAACCCGCCGCGAGTCGGGCTCGCGGCGGCGGGAATTTCGTGGTGAGTGCGTTAAGTGTCTACGACGCTTCGGCGGTGATTGGTTCGCCTTCGGTTTCGGCGTTTTGGAATTCGTCGCCGGGTAGGTCTTCGACGAAGCCCTTCAGCTGGTTGCTGCGTGTGTGGTGCTGCAATTTCCGCAGAGCTTTGGACTCGATCTGGCGGATTCGCTCACGGGTCACCTTGAAGATGCGGCCGGTCTCTTCCAGCGTGTAGCTGTAGCCGTCTCCCAGGCCATAGCGGAGCTTGATGATTTCCCGCTCACGGTAGGTGAGGCTCTTGAGGACGTGACCAATCTTGTCCTTGAGCAGCTCGTGCGTCGCCGAGTCGAGCGGATTGACCTCGGCGCCGTCTTCGAGGAAATCACCGAAGCTGCTGTCCTCGCTTTCGCCGACGGGGATGTCCAGGCTGATCGGGTGCCGCCAGGTCTTCATAATCCGTTCGGTCTCCTCGGTGGAGAGGCCGACCGCTTCGGACAGTTCTTCGCTGGTCGGCTCGCGGCCAGTCCGCTGGCGGAGCTCTTCGCTCTTGGCTTTGAGCGTGGAGATGCTCTGGAACATGTGCACCGGAATGCGGATCGTGCGGGCGTGATCGGCCACGGCACGGGTGATCGCCTGGCGAATCCACCAAGTGGCGTAGGTCGAGAACTTATACCCGCGGCGATATTCGTATTTTTCGACACCTCGCATCAACCCGGCGTTGCCTTCTTGGATCAGGTCCAAGAAGCTCAGCCCCCGGTTGCGGTATTTTTTGGCGATCGAGACCACCAGCCGCAAGTTGCCGCCGGAAAGTTGCTGTTTGGCTTTGGTCCAGGCTTCGAAGCGGCGATTGACTTCCTCGACCCGCTGGAGCAGGCTCTGCGGCGTTTCGAGCGTCATTTCTTGAAGCTCTTGCAATTCGCGCTGTGCCAATTGGAGATCGGCGTTGTTCCGGCTCTGTCTTTTCAGCCGTTCGATTTGCCGCTCCAGGTCCAGCATGCGATCGCAGATTTGCCGCATCCGTTTCATAATCGGTTGCAGCCGCTGTGTCCGCAGGCTCAGTTCCTCGGCGAGCGTGGCCGCCTTGCGGCGGCTGACGACCAACTCGGCCGCCAGAGCACGTTTGCGGGCCGCGGTCGCTGAACCGGAGTGAATCTCGTGAAACAACTGCGAGTTCTGCTTCATCAATCGATTCAGCGTCTTCAGATTGTGGGGCATGCGGCCCAGAATCTGTTCTTTTTCGACGTTCTCCGTCTCCGACGTCCGCAGCGTCCGCTCGAAGGGCAGTTCCCCCTCGAAGACTTTTTGCAGCGTGTCGACGGCGATCCGGAGTGAAAAATCGCACTCGAGAATCGCGCGGCGAAACCGGCGCCGCGTCAGTTCGATTTTCTTGGCCAGGAAGATTTCACGGCTGCGGGAAAGCAACGGAATATCGCCCATTTGGCTCAGATACATGCGAATCGGGTCGCGCGAGGAGAGTGTCGCGGTTGGTTCCTCAGTGGCGACGGGCGTTGAATCGCTGGGGGGAGGTTCTGGAGCGGGTGGCTTTTCTTCAATGATCGAGGGATCTTCGATTACCGAGAACTCCATTTCCTCCAGCGCCAACACAAGCTCGTTAACCGTATCGACGCTGCCTCCTTCATCGGGAAGATACTTGTCGACCTCCTGAAAAGTGATGTAGCGTCGAACCCGCCCCTGATCCATCAAGGTCATCAATTCTTGATTAAACTGATACACCGGTCGTCACTCCCTTTCTGGAAAGTGGAAAGATGCACTTCCGTGTACGGCCCCTGGTGTGCGGCCTCACTCTTGGAATCACTGATACCCAAAGAATTCCTGCAATGTTCACTGATCACGTCAAATTCTATTGCTTGCGAGCGAACGACAAGCGGTCTTCGGCAGAGCCTTGGTACAGGTTGCGGTGACTGCCCACTTCTAATCCACGGAGTCGCTGTCTGTGTGGTGATTTCAAATCAACACTCAATCTGTGGAATGTACTCTGCCGATAGTTTCTGCCGGGTGCATCCTGATGTCATTTACGATTGCTCATATCGCTCCCGCACGGGCTCATCCTGCATAGTGTGCACACAGGGAGTCCTGCCGCTGTGTTTCCAGACCAGAGCGGTCCGGCGGTCCCGCGGATGCGGCGACTTCGGGACAACCGGTCGCAGAAAGGGCTTGGGCGTCGCTTCGATGGCTTCCATGTCTCAGTCGCGCGAAAAACGTGCACACCCTTGCTTATTGATGTTGGGGAAAATCCAAAATACCACGTCCGGTCGCGTCAGTTCCGCGTATCACGCGACGTGGGCATTTCCCGTCCAGACTTAGACCCGGCATGTCATTTGGTATGACGAATCTCAATCGATGGCGCTCCAATCACCGGCCGGACATCCCAACTTTGCCGCCATGCATTATTCGCAATCGATGACTGTTAAGTCAACCAGCAAGTTGCATAAGTTTTATTGACCCTCCTCAATTCTTGAGGAATTGTCAACCGCCCGGACGTTTTTTCCACTTTTTTCCAGCAAAATCAACGGAATTCGTTGTGGGGCAGTGTCTTGCTGCATCAATGCGCTCGCTTGCGGATTGACTCCCTCAACTGTGGATTCTCCTCCGACCGGGGTGCGTTCCGGTCGGTCGACGGGTGGTCTGAATGCCGCCGCAGCGACTGATCGGAACGCTCGTCGGTGTCTGAATCCGACTCCAACGAGATGACGTCCGTCGCTTCGTAGTCACCCACGACATCCAGAGTCGCCTGTTGGTGCGACTGCAAATGGTGAAACTCGCGATAGAGTTCGCAGTGCTGTAGCAAATCGGCGTGGGTGCCAAATGCGACTAATTGGCCCGCGTCCATGACCGCAACCCGAGTCACCAGACTCAGCATGCTCTGGGACAGCGAGTGCGTAATAATGAACGTGGTCCGGCCCTGAGTAAACTCACGAAGTGTCTCATGGATCAGAAGTTCACTATGCGAGTCGATGGCGCTGGTGGCTTCGTCCAGAATGAAGATCGTCGGGTCACAAAGAATCGCCCGGGCGAGCGCGATGCGTTGCCGTTGTCCGCCCGAGAGCCAGCAGCCTTTCTCGCCGACGCGGGCCTGAAGGCCGTCGGGAAACTGCGAGAGAAATTCGGTGATGTGCGCCTTCGAGGCGGCAGCCTCCACCTGCTCCCGGGTCGCGGACGGACGGCCATAACGGATGTTGGCTTCGATGCTCTCGTCAAACAGGATCGTCTCCTGCGTCACCAGCCCGATTTGGTCCCGCAGGTCGCTGAGCCGCACGTCGCGGATATCGGTGCCGTCGATCAGCACTCGGCCGTGATCCGGATCAAAAAAGCGGGGCAACAGATTGACGAGCGTTGACTTGCCCGACCCATTCGCGCCCACCACGGCGATGGTCTCTCCGGCGGCGACCGACAGGTTGACCTCGCGCAGTGCCAGCGGCGGCGCATGGCGGTCCTTTGCCTGATAGGCAAAGTTCACGTTGCTGAATTCGATGGAAATCCGGTGCGGCGGCAAATGCTTAGAGATCCTCGGCTCGACGACGGCCGGTTCGCGATCCATGAACTCAAAGATCCGGTCCGCTGCGGCCGACGCGCGCTTGAGCTTGGCGTAGATGCTGGACATTTTGCGCGCCGGGTCGCTCATGCCGATCAAGAACGAATAAAAGACTCCGAGCCGGGCGACATCCATCGGTTCGTTGGCAAGCCGAATGCCCCAGATCGATTCCTCGCCGGTGAGCACCAGGTAGACCGCCGGGAATAGGCCGAGTGAGATCGCAACCAAGCCGAGCACCTCCGTGGTGGGACTGGTGAGCGCATCGACGCGGACTAGCTTCATCGACTTCTCGAAGAACGTCTTATTTTCATAATGAAACTTGCGACGTTGGACACGCTGGCCGTTGAAGGCCAGCACGACCTTGATCGATTCGAAGGTCTCGCCAATCACCTTGTACATCCGCGACATGCTCTCGATTGAGCGGTGGCTCGCTTTTTTCAAGGTACGCCCAAATCGGTAGAACACCACGCCGGCCAACGGGACGATGATGAATGTCAGGATCGTCAGTCGCCAATTCACGTACAGCGCGCCGCCCAGACAGACGATGGCCTTGATCGGCTCGCGAATGACTTTGCCGCCCAGCAGGTACAGCCCGTTGGTGAGCACATCCATATCGTACGTGAACCGCGACGTCAGTTCCGAGGTCCCTTCGCCGGAGAGCGTCTGATAGTCCATCGCCAGCGCTTTGCGGAACAGCCGTTTGCGGATGCCCATGATACTGAGCTGCACCACGCCGCCCACGAGATATCCCTGCACGAAGATGCAGATCCCCTTCAGGACTGTGGCAACACAGAGAACGCCCATGATCGCCGCAAACGCGTTGAAGCGGTCTTCGGAGACATGTTTGATCACATACTTCAGCAGCCATTGGTTGAACCAGAGCTTGTTTTCGATGTCGGACAACTCGGCCGACTCGACAGCGACTTTTCGTTGAATCTCGACACGCTCACGGTTGCCCTCGGTCTCCTCCAGGATCTGGTTTTGGTAGCTGATTTTGAGCTGGTGCTCCTGCTTCTGGTTTTGCAGCTCAACGATCTCGGCTTCGTATCGTTCCTCCAGATTCCCTTCGCTGAAGAGAACTTGCATGATGGGGTAAACGAAGGAGAGGTTCATCCCCCAGAGCAGACCGACCGCGAGAGCGAACACCACCGAGAGCAGCAACCGGCGACGATAGGGCCAGATGTAGGGTAACGTCCTTTTCAGGCTGTCCAACACCGCTGTGTCATCCTTGACATAAAGGTCCGGCGCAGTCGCCCCCTGCAAATCGCAGTTCGGGCGAAATTGAGATGGGAGTTGTACCTCTAATGCAGAAATGCGGCAAGAGGAGCTTTTCAGCAGACGGGAATGATCAACCGAGGTTGGTGAAAGTCAGTAAATGGCCTAAACTGCTCGCCCCGACACGGCCCTGAATTCGCAAAGGAGTGCTCATGAAGTCCGCGATGTGGTGTGTGTTGTGTGCTGCGGTCTATCTCAATTCGGCGATGTTCGTCGTCGCGGAGGAGAAAGCAGTCGCCCAAAATGACGAAGTCGTGGAAATCCTTAAGCAATGGGAAGCGGCGTCGAAAGAGATCAAATTCCTCGACGTTTCCTTGAAAGTCTACAATTACAACCAGGTTTTCAGGACTGAGAGCCGAGGCGTAGGCCGATTCGTTTGGGAAGGTCCAAATCGAGGGCTCCTGTCGATTCAGCCCGCGAAAATCGCTGCAGACGATGTGAGTCAGAAGAAAGATCGCAACGGAACGCGCTATCAATTGTCTCCTGGCGATGCTTCGGCCTGGTATTGGGACGGACTGTCTGTAACCCACATAAATGAGAATGCGAAAACCTATGAGTCGATAGCACTGCCAGAGACAGAGCTTGAAATGGGTTCTAAATATCCCGATTCGAAATCTTGGTGGCCGGAATTACAATTACTCATACTTCGATTATTCCGCGGGCCACAGGGCGTTTGTCCAATGGTGGTTGACATTCAAGCAGAGCGGCTCTTAAAGGGCTACCATTGGTCTATACAGAAACCTGGGAATCACAAATCTGGCACGATCGTTCTCTTGGCAAGTCCCAAGAATGAGCAGCTTCGCCAAGAGTATCGCGAGATTAGGATTAGTTTGGACGCTAAGACGTTTCGGACAATCGCAACAAAACGCACAGATCCCAACGGACACATCGAAACTGTGTGTATCTTTGGAAAACCACGAACCGAGCCGCACAAGTCCTGGATCCCCAAACTCAAAGAGTACAAGCAGGTTGGAAATCCCAGCCTCACGAGCAGCAAATAGACTTACGTGTCGTTTCGCCCAGCCACAGTTTGCCCTAGCGGGCGTTTTGACCTAAACTTCTTCAGGATTTGTTTCAGCATGCCGGTTCGTCCATCACAGCCAAATTTGATTCACCTTAAGGCGGCTTTGCTGCCGATGTAATGGGTTGTCGATGACGCCGAGCTGGAATCATGCTACCTTGTATCGCTATCAAAAATCGTCGTCCAAACCGACAATGAGATCACGTCTTTCGTCTCGCATTCCGGCGGAGGGACCAATTATTTAGCGTTGGCCGGAGTCGACTTGAGGTGTTCGCCTAGCGGAGCCTGACTCCCGCCATTCTCGCAGCGACTCGACCGTCGCCATCGGCGAAAGACATGATCTGTGGCCGCGGCTTTCCAAACTAGTGAAAGCCGCGGCTCTTTTTGATATCACCGCACGTCTGTTGCATACAGCCGTAGCGAGCGATAGGCTCGGTGTTCCCGATAACACAGGTTCGAGTTGGAATGCACGATGGCTAAGCGCGCTGCGAAGTCGAAAGCTCCGGAAGCCCCTTCATTTGAAGAGGCTTTGGAGAAACTGCAGGAGATTGTCGGCGAACTCGAAGAGGGTTCCGGCGGACTGGAGCACTCGATGCAGCGGTTTGAAGAGGGTATCGGTCTGCTGCGGACTTGCTACGAGACGTTGGAGCGCGCCGAGCAAAAAATCGAGCTGCTGACCGCCGTCGACGAAGACGGGAACCTCAAGACGGAACCGTTCGACGCCACGGCAACGGTACGCAAGAAACAGAAGAAACCAGCTCCCAAGAAACAGGCGACCGACGAAGAGAGCGGCGAAAGCTTGTTCTGAGGCTGCACGTGCAATCCAACGTCCGGAACTGTCGCGGAGGAGTGAGAATAGAGACTCTCACTCCTCACTTCTCTCCACTCACTTCTCTCCACCATCCTTCGGCTTTTTCGGCTTGAAGAATTTCACCGACCCTTTGACGGCTGTCGCACGTGTCGCCAGGCGGACCAGCAGCGACAAGATGTAGTTCTTCCAGCCGGAGACGTAATATTGCCGCCGCTTGTCGTAACCTTTGAGTGCGGCGCGCACGGCCACGGCGGGCGATTGCGAGGAGTGTTTTTCCAGCCAATCGGGAACGCCTGATTCGACAAAGAAATCGGTGTGGGTTGTGCCGGGGCAGAACGCCATCACAACCACGCCCCGTTTGCGGGCTTCCGCCCAGAGCGACTCTGAGAAATGCAGCACGTAGGTCTTCGAGGCTGAGTAGACGCCGTTGTAAGCGACCGGCTGAAATGCGGCGACCGAGGCGACGTTAATCACACCTCCGGTGCCGCGGTCCAACATCTCGGGCAAGGCGAGATAGGTTAACTCGGTCAGTGCGGTGATATTGACCTGAATGATGTCCAGCATCCGCTGGGAGTCGGCGTCCTCGATGGTGCTGACGTCGCCGATTCCCGCGTTATTGACCAGCAGTTCGATATCGACGCCGAGTTCCTTGATTCGCCCGCAAATCCGCTGCGGCTCGGCCGGATCGCTGAGATCGCCGATGATGATCTCGGTCTTTGTGCCATGTGCCGTGTAGAGCTCTTCAGCGAGGTTCTGTAACAACTCGCGGCGGCGAGCCGTCAGAACGAGGTGCATGCCCCGTGCCGCCAGTTGCCGGGCGAACTCGGCTCCAATGCCGGAGGATGCGCCGGTGATCACGCCCCAGCGGTCCGCGTAATTCGCCGTCAAAGTCCTCTCTCCCTGGTGGTTGATCGATGGGGGTCGGTTTCATTGATTGCCGGCAGACAACATTCTCAACGCTCGCTAGAATCGTAGCAAAACGAATTCTAGATCGCGATGGAGCAAGACCTTGATGACCCAAACCGCCATGTCCCGAGAGCAGGTTCGCGACATCGATCGCCGCGCGATCGAGGAATACGGCCTGCCCGGCATCGTGTTGATGGAAAATGCCGGACGCGGAACCGCCGAGTTGATCATGGAACTGGGCATCGGCGGCCGCGTGGTTATCTGTGCCGGAAGGGGCAATAACGGCGGCGACGGCTATGTGATCGCGCGGCATTTGATCAATCACGGTTACGACGCTGAAGTGTGGCTGTTTTGTGATCCGAGCACGCTGCGGGGCGATGCGGCCGTCAACTATCAAGTGTTGCGTGCCGCCGCATGGGAAGGCCGCGTGTTGGGCGATGCGATCGAAGTCGAGCAGCTCCAGGCAGAACTGGCCGAGGTCGATTGGATCGTGGACGCATTGTTGGGGACCGGCACACAAGGCGAATTGCGGCCACCCTTTCCAGAGGTGATCCGCGCCATTAATGAATCGCCGGCAAACGTCCTGGCGGTCGACCTGCCGTCGGGGATGGACTGCGACTCCGGCCAACCCTTGGGAGACTGCGTTGTAGCTGACGACACCGCCACATTCGTCGCTCCCAAACTCGGCTTTCAGACCCCCGGCGCGGAGACATTCACGGGTACTGTCCACGTCATCGACATCGGTGTGCCGCGCTGTATGCTGGGCACTGCGCGATGACAGCAATCTGCCGGACCGTTGGTATGTCGAATCCGGGGGAATCCGATCCAGCGGCTATTGTTGATCCGCAACACTTGCCATGGACAATGGACTTGCTAGTCGGGACGGAGGAGCAGGATGGCAACACATGAGCAGTGGGTTGATTTACTCGGTGAGGAGCACGGCGAGCAACTGGACCGGCTGAACACTCTCCTCCCCGATTTTCAAATCGATGAGGACGGCGCGACGGCGCAAGGGCGACGAGTCATCAAGTGTTGGGACGAGCAACCGGTGGATGTCGCAGTTTACTGGCTGTATGAAGAACATCCCACCGATCCGCAGTTGGACGCGCTCGAGGCCTTGGTGACCGAGGATAAGGCGGACTTCAGGTCGCTGGTGCACAACGCGGTATTCGCGCACTGTGCTGACCGCCTCAATGAGTTCGTAGAGGTTGAAGAATATCTCGAACAGATGAGGGAGGAGTTTCCCGCGGTGCGCGTCGCAACTTCGCCGGCCGATCTGCTATACGCAATCTCGGAGCCAATCCTCACTGTTGATGACTGTGCCGACAAATCGGCTCCGGAGTTTCAGGTGTCATTTGAAGTTGCCTGGGATCCGGAGCACGGCGTCGGTATCTGGTTAAAGCGCGTCGATGCGCGGGGGCAACCGAGTGATGCTTGGCGAGTCACGAGCATCGGCGGGTCGGCTGACCCCAACTTCGAGGAACTTCTGGAAAAGTAGCTCAGCCCCCTGAAAGGTGAGCCAGCCCAGCCTCGACGGACTGACGCGCGCAGCAGCGAATTCAACTCGACCGCCGAAATACCCAAACTGGGGTTGGCGGGGTTTGGCGGGCGGCGGTATACTCCGCCATCGTTTTCGGCAGAAACTGCCGGTACTGACAACGGCGTTGAGGGAGTTGGCGGAGCAGTCGAGCCTATCTCAATTTTTTCCCGCGGACGGGGAGGAATCCCGGCCGGGAGATTGCTTGACGGCAAGAACACCGGGCCATGTTCTTGCAGTTTTGCCTTGCTTCCATCAGTGCCTGATGGACCACACGCAATCGCATGGAGGCACCGCGTGCAGAAGCTTCTTGTGGCAGGGATTGACAGCGTCGTTGGAGCGAATCTTGCGGCGGAATTGGCAGGGCGGTTTCACGTCGTTGGGTTGTCGTTCAGCGAGCCGATTTCGATCGCCGATTGCAGCACCGCGACCTGCCCCGTTCAAGACGCCGAGTCCGTCAACGGTTGGATCGCCTCAGAGCGTCCCGACTGGGTTGTGCTCTGCGGACCGGCGGCCCACTCCTCGTGGTGTCTCAATGGAAGTGGCGATCCCGGCAACGACGCGATCGAAGCGGTTCGCCACTGGGCCCGCGCCGCCGAATCGGCGGGTTGCGAATTCACATTGGTCTCCTCCGACGGAGTATTCCGCGGCCCTTGGATGTTTCACGACGAAGCCTCTGAGCGTTTTTGCGATAGCGGCTCGGCCCGCACAATTCGCGCAATCGAGGTCGAAGCGACCGACCTGTGTCGTGCAACGCTGATCGTGCGAACCAACGTGTTCGGCTGGTCACCGTCGATGACGACGCCCGGATTTGTCGAACCGATCATTCAGTCATTAGAGGCGGGAGAAACCCGCGTCCTCGATTGCATCCGGCATGCGACACCGATTCTGGCTAACGATCTGGCCGAGATTTTGGAGCAGGCCTTTCATCAACAACTGCGCGGCGTCTATCACGCACCCGGAGCGGAGCGGACGAATCCATTTGCATTCGCCCGACACCTCGCCGAGCGGTTTGGCCATAGCGACGTGCTGCTCGATGCCGACGACTGGCGGACGCGCGGCGGAAGGGCTTTCGGAGACGGCGAAACATCGCTACGCAGCACGAACATTCGCCAAGCACTGGGAATCGCGCCGCCGATGCTCGGTGAAGGCATCGACCGGCTCTATGAGCAAATGCTCAACGGCTATCGCGAACGCTTCGAGGCCGCCCAGACGCTGGTTCACGAAAAAGTCGCCTAACAGCCAACGAATCGATTCGGGACACATTCAACCCTCGGCTCTGCCGGGGGTTTTTCGTCGGTGGCGCGACCGTCACTGGTCCTGCTTGATCAGCCACACGTCCGACGCCAAGGTCCCCCAGCCGCCGGTGTTCCGCCAGACCGTCACGGTCGAGGGCAATCCCTCACCCACACCGGCCGATTTCTCTAGCCAGATTTTCAGCTCCCCGTCGGCGGTCAGTTTCTGTGGGATTTCATATTCGACCATCTCCACCTTTCCGGCGGGCAATTCGACATTCTTAGCGAGCAGCTCTCCGTCGGCATAGATCGACTGCGAAGTCTGTAACTGCCGATGTGCGTAACGCGGTGCAAATCGGGGGCGGATCAGCGCCAGCCGCACACGGTACTTTGCAGCCCGATCCAATCCGCGATACTCCAACGTGACCCCTTGTTGCTCGTGGGTGGTAAATGCGGTCGTCCGCTGCGACGGGCGCAGCCTGCTGGAGAAACGCCCGCCGTCGTACGGCCGACCCTTAATCAGGTGCGGCGACTTGGCTGGATTTCCCAGGTCGTCGAAGAACCCTCCCGGACCGGCATCTTCGTAGTTCACGACCAGTTCCACTTCCGCGCGCGCAGCTGCTTCATCTGTTGCCTGTTCGGCTTTTTCGATTTGGGATTTTAGCCAACCCAATCCGACAAAATCGCGGCCGAGCCGCGACAACCCTACGTTCCGCACGCCGTAGATTTCATCGCTCTCTTTTCCAAGTTTGTCCGCCTCGGATTTCAGCCGCGTCATCTCGGGCGTTTCGGAATCGTCTTCCAACAACTGCCGGGAATGTTCCAGCGCCGCTGCAATGTCGCCCTCTGCGAGTGCTTTCCTCAACGCCTCTTCAACCGTGGACTGCTGTGCCAATTGCTGCCGCACTCGCAGTTGTACGTACTTGTCCAGCAGCGCTTTCTGCAGATACTGCCGCCACAGATAATTGCCGTCGCGGATGTGCGGCGGCATTTTCTCGCCCGCCTGGCGGAGCAATTGAATTTGACGGTCGATCCCCTCATTTTCCAAGAGCGGGGCGGATAGGTTTTCCTCCATTTGCAGAATCGCCTCGCTCATCAAGGGCGTCGCGGCTTCGCCGAAATGGACGCGAGCGTATTCCTCCACAACGTCCGCCAGTGGACGATTCGGCGACCAGAGCAGCCGCTGCCACATCCACTGATTGAAGTGGTCGTGATGCCCCTCAGAATAGGTGCAATCGCCGATGCCGTACCGCATTGTTTCGCGAAACGCGTGATAATAGTGCTTCGGCCGCGCGTGAAATGTGCGCCGATTGTAGACCATCGCCAGATAGGGATCGGGCTGTTTCTCGTACATCCAGAAGTCATCAGCGGGCGGGACTTCGCCGTCGCGGTCGGCCAGCATTTCGTGGTCCATCAGTCCGTATTGCGAATAGACCCAATGCGTGAGATCCGTGAAAAACACCAGCGACTGTTGCGGCGGCATCTGGTGAATGATCTCGCGGCAGTAGCGGTCCAACGCTCCGAAGGCGCGATAGCGAAATAGGTCGGTGCGGTGATCCTGACGCCGCCCCGGCATCCAGCCCATCGCGTTCGATCCGGGGCCGAAACAAATCGCCCGCAGCCAATCGCCGGGATTCGCACGCAAGAATTCAAAGATTGCCCGATCGCCGGCGTTGTCCAATTTTTGATTGGTGATGAATACTTCAGTTTGCGGATGATACTTGTGGATTATGTCGGCCATCTCCTTGCAAAGCCGCACATAGGTTCCGCCGAACGGCGCGCAGCGTTCGCACTCGCAACCGCCGCCGTCGCCGGAATTCATCCGCACATACTCCGGCGAGACGCCGCGGCGATACTTGTTCTCGCACGCCTTGAGCAATGCCTCGCGCGCTTCGGGCACCGAGGGGCAGAGATAGCCTTTGCGGCCGATCGCTTCCAGGGCGAGCCATTCATCGGGTCCCGATCCGACATTGGGTGTGTGGCTGAACATCACCTTCAGGCCGAGCGATTTGATAAACTTGTAGTCGGCGTTGTCATAGCCCCCCACATGCCCCAGCGAGATGACATTGGCCCCCGCCAGCGCGTAGCCGAGTACGGCCTGTTCCCATTCCTCCTGCGTCCACTCTCGTGCGCCTGTGATGTCACGCATCGTACGGCCTTGGCTGACCTCCGTGCCGCGGACTTCAAAGGCGGGCGCCGTACGGATCGGCTGTTCCAGTTGCAGGTTGACCGTTCCGGGTGCGAGCGCCATCCGCCGCAATAGCTCACCGACCGCATACAACACACCCCGCTCATCGACGCCCGCTGCGACGATCACCGACCCGGTCGGGGACGGAATCGCCTGCAGGACAAAGCCTTCCGGTCCGGGAGTTTTTTCCGTCGGCAGTGCGATCCGCTGGTCGTGGCAAACCTCCTTAAGCGCAGCATGTCGCTCGGGAACTCCCAGATAGATCATGATCGCCTCCGGCGGACAATCGGTGCGGCCCTGTTTGATGTCGGCGTCGATTCCCGAGTGCCTCTTGATCTGTTGAGCGAACATTTGCGTGATATTTCGCTCAACGTCCGACTGCCGGTCGCCTGGAACCAGAATGACGTGCGTCGCCGCTTCGACCGGATGCGACTTCGGTGCGGCGAATAATAAGAGCGCTACAGCTACGGTTGATATGGATTTGATCATGTTGGATTCGCCGCCTCAGAACCTGGGATGTCTCGATAAACTGGCGCAAATTCAGATTAGCGGGCAGGCGTGCCAAAGCACAACCAATTGCGATACAATGGCCGGATGTTCAAATACAATCATTTCAAACCGGTCTTGATACCGTTTGGCAAGATTTCAGACTGCTGACAACAATTCTCCGGTAGATTTATGCTGCGCTCTTTGTTTCGCCAGATTGTTTTCTGTTGCTGCGGTTGGTTGATCGGCTTCGGACCGGGAGCGTTCAGCGCCGCCGAGGAATCGCCACAATCTCTCACGCCTTCCCCGCGCGACGTGCTGACGGCGGCGCAATGGCGCGACGTGGACCGCTCGATCGATCGCGGATTGGACTATCTGGCGATGCAGCAGCAGGCGGACGGATCGTTTCAAACTCCGGCGACCGGGCAGCCGGGCGTGACGTCGTTGTGCGTGCTGGCGTATCTTTCTCGCGGACATCTGCCGGGTGTCGGCCCGCACGGCGAGCGGCTGGAGCGGGCGATTGAATTCGTGCTGACGACACAACGTGAGGACGGCATGTTTTCACTCGTCGAACCCGAGCCGCGGCACGTGCATGACGGCGCGTCACATGCGGGAAATTACAATCACGCCATCGCCGGACTAATGCTGGGCGAAGTCTACGGCATGACCGGCCCGAAGCTGCGCGAGCGGATCAAACAGGCGATTCCTCGCGGCTTGGAGTTTCTGCGGCGGCAGCAGACCCGGCCAAAACGCAACCCCGACGAGAAAGGGGGCTGGCGTTACATCCGCCAGCGGCAGGCAATCGATGCGGATCTGTCGGTCACTTCCTGGCAGCTCATGTTTATGCGCTCGGCGCGAAATGCCGAGTTTGACGTCCCCAAGGAATGGATCGACGACGCGATGGCCTACATCCGCCGCTGCTTCAACCACCGCCAGGGGACGTTTGCCTACAGCACACACCGTTCCTACGGCCTCGTGACGCCCGGCATTGTCGGCGGCGGAATCGTCTCGCTCTCGCTCGGCGGGGAACACGAAACCGAAATCGCCCAATTGGCGGGTCAGAAGGTGCTCAAGTATTCCTTCGCCCGCTACAACACGTCGTCATATCCGTATCACTACGGCGCGTACTACTGCAGCCAGGCGATGTTCCAACTGGGCGGCGATTATTGGCGGCAGTTCTACCCTAAGATGTCGCGGGCATTAATGGAAAACCAGCACCGCGACGGTTCCTGGGACCGCGAGAACTTCAACAACGGCGACTACTTCGGCCGCTGTTACACGACGTCGCTGTCGGTGTTGGCACTCACGCCGGCGTATCAGTTGTTGCCGATTTATCAGCGGTAGAGCCCCTGCGCCTCAACAAAACACTCCACCGCCCGCGGCGTCATGTAGCGGATGCTGCGGCCGGCGGCGACGCGTTTCCGCAAGTCAGTTGATGACAATCCGATGCCGGGGATGTTCACGATTTGCGTTCGCTCGGCTGCGGACGGGCCGAGCGCTTCGGTGAGCGGCACCAAATCCGGTTCAGGCTGGTCGCCGCGATTGACGACGATCAGGCGGGCCGATTCCAGGATCTTCTCCGGGTGCTTCCAGGTGGGAAAGTCGCGGAGCGAGTCCGCCCCGATGATCAAGTACAATTCGCGCTGCGGATCTTCCTCGCGCAACTCGTCCAGCGTTTCGAACGTGTAGCTCGGTCCCTCACGTTCCAGTTCCCGTTCGTCGATGCTGAAATGCTCGTGCCCGCCGATCGCCAGTTTGAGCATTTCGACGCGGTCGTTGCTGGAGGTGATCTTGTCGCCCGCTTTGTGCGGCGGCAAGCCGGCGGGGATGATGCGGACTTCATCGAGCGCACACTGCTCGCGGCACTGTTCGGCCAATAGCAAATGTCCGTAGTGCACCGGATCAAACGTACCGCCGAAAATCCCCAGCCGCATTGTCGAAGTTCCTTTCTTTCCGAATCACGCTCAGACGTTAGAATCGTATCGTAACCGCATTGTGGGAATGTGGCGAATCAACAGCCTGCCGGAATTCTAAACTGATTCAAATCCGAAGCACGAAATTCGAAATCCGAAACAAATTCAAATCATCCAAATTTCAATGACAAAAACAAAACTTGGTGGCCGCGATTGCGAAGCAATCGGCGCAGGCGGAGCCTGCACGAGGCGGCAATTTCACCGTTCACTGAATGGCGGAACCGCCAAGTAGGGAAAGGTGAAATTGCAGCCTCTTGTGCCTCCGGCACCCCGATTGCTCTGCAATCGCGGCCACCCCTAGCTGCCTGAATCCGTTGTCATTCGATAACCACACCATCACGATGCCGCCTGATCAAAAACAATTATTCGACGCTGAGCCGCTTCCGTGGGAATTGGCGGCTGAGGAGGATTTGCAGGCGGCGGACGTGGTGTTTAATCGGCCGATGGAACAGACGTTTTCATATTTGATCCCGGACGATTTGCGGGGCCAATTGCAGCCGGGACAGCGCGTGCGGGCGCCGTTGGGACGCGGCGACCGGCCGACGACCGGTTATTGCGTGGGCATCTCGCGGCCGTCGGGCAGCCGCAAGCTCAAGTCGCTGATTGAAATCATCGATCGGCAGCCGCTGCTCACACCGCACATGTTGGACCTGACGCAGTGGATGAGCGAGTACTACCTCTGCAGTTGGGGGCAGGCACTGAACATGGTCGTGCCGGCGGGGGTCAAGAACAGTGCCGGGACGCGGCTGCGGACCTACTTCTCGCCTGACGACGAAGCGCTGCTGCGGATCGACGAAGGAAAGTTGCCGGCGAAACAGGCCGCGGTGATTGCGGCGCTGCGCGACGCGGGCGAACCGCTGCAGTCCCGCGAAATCGAACAGCTGGCGGGCTGCACCGCCGCGCCGATCAACGGGCTGAAGCGCAAGGGCCTGCTGCGAATCATCCACCGCCGCGGCGCCGCGGACAAGCAGGATCTCACCGAGAAGGCGCCGAAAGAACCGGATCTGACGCTTAACGCCGAGCAGCAGGCGGCGCTGGGAACGATCGTGTCCGCCCTGCGCGACGCCCGGCATCAGACGTTGCTGTTGCACGGCGTGACCGGCAGCGGCAAGACCGAGGTCTACATCCAAGCCATTCGTGAAGTGGTTGCCTACGGCCAACAGGCGATCGTGCTGGTGCCGGAAATCAGCCTGACGCCGCAAACCATCCGCCGGTTTGAGAGCCGGTTCGACAGCGTGGCGGTGCTGCACAGCCATTTGACTGACGTCGAACGCCACCGGCAATGGCAGCGGATATCGTCCGGCGGCGTGCAGGTCATCGTCGGCGCCCGCAGCGCGGTATTCGCACCAGTGGCGAATCTGGGACTGATCGTCATCGACGAGGAGCACGAAACGACGTTCAAACAAGAGACCGTGCCCAGATATCACGCGCGGGAGGTCGCCCGCCGCCGCGCGGAGATGGCGTCGGTGCCGTTGATTCTCGGTTCCGCCACGCCCACGCTGGAATCCTGGACCGCCGCCCAGCGGGGAGAGGACACGTTGATCCGGCTCAGCAAGCGTGTGAGCGACTTGCCGCTGCCGCCGGTCGCGGCCGTCGACGTGCGGAACGACCCCCGCTGCGTCTCTGGTGCGGCCATCGGCCGCGCGCTGCAGACGGCCATTCGCGCCGCTGTTGAAGACGGCGGACAGGTGATTCTGTTTCTCAATGTGCGGGGGCATTCGCCGGTACTCTGGTGCAAGGCCTGCGGCGAGGGGATCAAATGCCCCGATTGCGACATCACACTGACCTGGCACAAGGACCGCAAGCTGGCGATGTGCCATACGTGCGACTATGCGATCGACCCACCGCAGACCTGTCCCCGCTGCGGCAATGCGTCGGTACGTTATTTCGGCATCGGAACGCAGCGGCTGGAGGAGGAACTCAAGTCGAAATTTCCGCGTTACACCTGCCTGCGGATGGACAGTGACACGATGCGCAAGAGGGGCAGTTACGAAACGGCGCTCGACGCGTTCCGCAACGGCGAGGTCAATATCCTGCTCGGCACGCAAATGATTGCCAAAGGGTTGGATTTCCCGAATGTGACGCTGGTGGGTGTCGTCGATGCGGATACGATTCTGCATCAGCCCGACATTCGCGCCGCGGAGCGGACGTTTCAATTGATCGCACAGGTGGCCGGCCGCGCGGGCCGCGGACGTAAAGGGGGCCGCGTGTTGGTGCAAACTTCCTCGCCCGACGAGCCGGCCGTGCGGTTCGCCGTTCAGCACGACTACCTCGGCTTCGCCAAAGCGGAACTCGTGCATCGCCGCGAAATGGCCGCGCCGCCGTTTTGCCGGCTGGCCCGCGTCATTCTGCGCGGGTTGGACAACGACGAGGTGATCGCCGAAGCGGAACGGATGGCGGAAATCCTTCGTACTGCCGCAACCGCGTCACAAGTCCCCTTCCGCCTACTCGGCCCAGCGCCGGCCCCGATCATGAAGCTCAACAAGTACTACCGGCACCACTTTCAACTTGCGGCGGCGGAAGCGGAGACGATCCAATCGCTGTGGCGCAGTGTCGCAAACGAACTGCCGAGAACGAGCAGCGTCGAGTACGTCGTCGACGTTGATCCGCTGAATATGCGGTGATTCCAGATGGAGCCTTCGGAGTCGATGAAGACCTCTTACGCCGAAGGCGTTACACATCCTAGCCCAGGGTCGCGAACGAAGTGAGCGCACCCTGGGTTGGAAAGACCCGTCGTGCCATCCAACCCTGAAGGGGTTGCACAATCGGACCCGAATCTCCGAGTCACAGCAACCACTCTCACGCGACATTTTCGCCGGGAGTTGAATACACACCTAGGTCTGGAAAGCAACATCTACTCCTCGCGTGACGCCCCCTCGTCCTCAGTGATCACCTCAAAATACCGCTCAATCGCCCGCCGATACTGTTCGGGAGGCGTGTGGCCGCGGCCTTGACGGAGCTTGTCCTCCAATTGTGAGGCCAGCGTATTCCAACGGATCCGGTCTCGTCGCGCTTGCTGGTTTTCGGACCGTTTGCCCTCCTGTTTAAGAGCCCGATTTGCGCGGCGGAGCTTCTTTTGCGTGCGTTCCAATTGCCGCCGGGCTGCTTGGCTCTGGGCCATTGCGCCGCCGGCCTGCCCGCTCCCGCCTCCGCCCGGATTGTTCGACGGTTTGAGCCAGTCTTTTTCGATCTGCAGATTGTTGGGACGCCCCGGAATACCCAGCCCTTCCATCGCCAATGCTTCCCTTTCAAGCGCCCTCAGCAAGTCATCCAGAGAGGGATCGGCGAGTTGCGGATCGCCGGTGAGCTTGGTATTCACCGGCCGCGAATCGAGGTCCTTGATGATCAAATCCATCAGCAGGTCCATCTGCTCCTCCGCCTTGGCGAAGCTCTCCACACCGTGCGCTTGCAGTTCCACAGTTCGCTTGAGTTGATTCTCCTTGAGGGCCATTTGGGCCGACATCAGATCGGGGATCAGTTCTTCCGCCATCGTCGCCAACAGCGCCCGGCCCGCCTCCTGGACTTCGAAATTCATACCGGCCAGCCACGAATCGAGGTTCTGGATTTTGACTCCCAGTTTGGCGGTCTCCACCGCGATGCGGTGTTGCTCGACCTCCGCGGCCAGATGGAACTTGCCATCGGAAATCTTCTCCGCTTGATACACCCAACCTGATGAGCGGGTGATGAGTTTGGAAACTTCCGCTAAACGGTTCGTCACGTGGACTGCCAGCAAGTCGTGCTCGGGATGATCATCCATCACTTCCGGCAGTCGTTGTTCGAATTCGGTTAACAGACGATGCAACTCCTTCGCACTCTTCGCTGCCTGTTGTGATTGATCGTCCGCGACCGCACCCGCAAATTGACGAGCCGTCGTGGCGATCTTCGTGGCCGCTTCGCGCATCTCACCCAGTTTTCCCTCGGCGACTTCCAAATCAAGCGGCGTCCACGTGACGTAGTTGTCGAGCATTTTGGCGCTTTCTTCGACGATCTTCGCCGCCGCGGCGACCTGCCGTGCCTTGAGATGGGCCTCGGCCAATTTCCGGCGATCCTCGCCGCCGGCTTTTTCCCAAGCGGCAACCTCATCGCTCAAACTGCGTTGTTCGAGTGCGAGCAGGGTGAGTTGATCTCTGAGCGAGTCGGCCTGCAATTGTGCCCGTGCCATATACCGCCGCAGCAACCGGGGATCTTCGGCCAGAATTTTTGCCAACTCCGCCTGAATGTTCCGCTTTTTATCCAACAACTCCTGCAGTTTCTTGAGGTATTCCTCGTCGACCTCAAACTCCAAGAACTTGCGGCTTTTGGGGTTGAGGTTCGGCCGTTTGGACTTCAACAGCGCGAATGTGCCCTCGATGAACAGTTGATGCATTTTCTTCACATGCACCATCTTTTCATCCAGCTTTTCGTTCAGCTTGACCAACTCGTAACGGCGATTGAGCTGCTCGACCATTTCGACGGCGCGGCGAATGTGGTGTCGTGTCCGCTCCAGGTTGCGGCTCCGATCCTCCGCCTCGGCAGTGACTTTGCCCAGATGGTCCCGCGCCGGACCGACGTGTGTTTGTCCAATGTCGATCAATTGCAGGCCGATGAATGCGTACGGCGTGTCGGCCGACTTCTCGCGCAGTTTGACGATCACTTCTTCGCCGCGAACGAGATGGTTATCCGTTTGCCGTTTGGCCGCTTCGTCGTCGTCGGACCACGCTGCGTCGGCGTTGCCTGCGACCAGCGGCGAGACAGTCTTCTCCGCCGCGGTGAGTTCCGCTATGAGCCGTTTCAGGAAGGGGTCAATCTCCAATTGCAGTTTTTCGCGCGCTTGCCCGGCAAAGGAACCGGCCCACTCGTCAATCGTGAGCCGCATCGGCTTGCACATACAGGGCTGCCCGACATCCAGCGCGCGCCGCGTCATCTTATCAGGCGGCTTCGGCGCGCCCGCCAATTCACCAGACCGCCGCTGGTTTTGTTCGTCCTGTTTGGCCGGGGGCGACTGTTGATTTCCGCCGGATGAAGACGAGGACGGTTTCGCCTGCTGCTTTTGTGTCGACTGCTGGTTGGGCTGATTTGCGGCCGGTTGCTGTTCCGATTGTTGGTTTTGAGCGTTCGCTTGCGCCGCAGCGGCGTCTTTGTTCGGCGGATTGGCTTCTGTCGGGTCGGAATCCTGAGGTTGAGAGTTTGCCTGGTTCGAGCCCGGCGGTTGATCAGTGGACTGATTCGAGTCCTGCTGCGCGCCGCTTGCGGATTCGGCCTGCGCCACCTGCGAATCTTGCTGATCGGCGCTATCCGCGGAGCGGCCCGATTCTGCTGATTGTGCGTCCGCTTGCTGCGCCTGCGGTGCTGGTTCATGCTGCTCAGCGGCGTGAGTGTCGGTCATCGTATCCTTGGTGTCGTAGACCCGCATGGCGTAGCTCAGTTCGCTGCCATGCTTCACGTCGAACTCCTTGAGATCCAGTTCCGTTTCACCGGTGATCTCCTCATTGGCACCCGTCTCCGGGATCGGCACCTCGATCACCTTGAGTTCTTTCGCATCGGCACCGTACCCGTCGTAGACGACCAATTCCGCCTTGCGAATTCCGAAGTCATCTTTGGCGCTGAATTCAATGGCGACCTTGTCGTCGGGCCGCACCGCGATTTCGTCGTTCGGAGAGGAGATCTTGATGCTGGGCGCCTTGTCGCGATAGACAACGATGTTGCACTTCGGCGGCCGCTCGTTCGTCAGGTCGTGATCGCTCGTCAGCAACGGCGAGAGCATCAGCGGCTCGGTTAAGGCCGTCGAATAGTGATAGCGGCCCTCTTCGTCCGCCGTCAGCGACACCTGACGGTCCTTGCCCAACTGCAGGTCAAACCGCTTCAGTGGAATGCTCGATTGGAACGAGACCTCCAGCCGGCTCTGCTCCAAGGCCCGCACCTTGCGAGGCAATCCCTGTTCCTCAACCGTGGGCAGTTTGCTGTATTCCGGCGGCGTGATGCGAAAGTCGATCGCCGCGATCCGGGGACGTTCGACCACGGTGACCGAATGCCACGGGGTTTGGCCGTCGCCGCTGCGGAAACGGTAATCGAACGACTCGTCAACGGCCGCCCATTCATGCTCGAACGATCCGTCTCCTTTGTTCGACGGATACAACTTCAGCGGCTCCCCAATTCCTCCCCGGGAATCGCGGACGAACAATAGTGCGACGTCGTGCGCGCGGTTTTCCACCAGCGCTTCCAGGTGCAGGGGCTCACCCTCGCCGACGGTCACGTCGCCGGAAACGGCGGTCACGTCGGTGATGCTGATATTCGCGGTGGGCCGCCAGAATCGTTGCAACAACACCGAAGTTTGCTGCCAGTCATAAAACATGACCAGCAGCAACACCGCGGCGATTCCACCCAGCACGTACAGGCTCTTGAGCACATGTTCGGTCCGGGTGACCGCATGAGGCGTCACTTCCCGCTCTAGGTCCTCAGCTTCGCGGGTGACTTGTCGAATCATCGCGTCCGCGCCACGAATCTCGGGAGGGTCGTCAGTGTCCGACAACTCCGTCACGGTCGACCAGCGTTCCTCCAGTTGGGGAATGGCTTGATCGACGTTGCGGGCGACCTCTTTGAGTCGAAACCGTTCCAACAACGGCCGCACTCCCCACGACAATAGCAATAGCGCTCCCGCGCCGACGGCAACAGCGGTCAACGTGACGCGCAGCGACGTGCTGAACAGCGTGAACATCCAGTCAATCAGCATTGCGGCCAGCATCACCGCCAGGAACGCCGACAAGGCAGATGTGGCTCCCGACAAAAACCGCAGAAAAGTCTCTCGCCGCTGGACTTCCTGCAACTTGCGCTGCACGGGGGCGGGCACTTCAATTGAGCGCTGGCTTGTCGACATGGAATTACTCCTTCAACGACGCTGGGTCTGCAAGGGAAACGACAAGGTCTGGATGATTGTATCGCAAATTTCCGGCCGAGGTGAACTATCGGGTTTCATTCACTGACGTTTTATGACAAACCGACCAGTTTACGGATCCCCCACTCCGCCGTCAGGCAGAGAAAAACGATCCACAAAAAGTACCAACTGTTCCAGAGTGGCTGCCGCGACGTCTCTTCGGTGACGTGCGGGGCAAGATTGACGTTCTGCAGGACTTCCGCCAACGCGGTCGGGGGAATCACGCGACCGCCGGTCAATTCGGCGATCTGCGACAACAGTGGCCTATCGGCACGGGTGTCGGTCATCTCCGCGGACAACGTGGGCTCGACCGTCACCGGCGTCTCGACCGGGCCGTCGACCTGCTCGATGGCGAGCAACTCATCAACCGCCGGACCGGTCGCACTGACGGAAAATGTTCCCGCGGCCAGACCATCGATGCGTCCGGTGTAGCGGCCGGGAATACTTGTGTCTTCTCTCAAGGCGACGGTCGCCTTGACCTTTCCGTTTTGGCTGGCAGTCGCTGTCAGTTCGGCGTCGCGGACCGGACTTCCGTCCAGTTTTCGCAACTGAACAATCGCCTCGACCTGCTCTCCGACACGGAATGCAGACTTGTCGGTGCGGATGCGAACCGTCTTCGAGCCAGTCGACAGATCCCGCGCGACCGCCCAGCGGATGAGCTGTCCCCAAAATTGGTGGTGGTAACGATCGCCGTTGCGGATACGAAGCTGGTACGTAGCCGGCGCCGCCAAATAGACGACGCGGCCGCGGCCGACCATCTGCCAGCAGAGAAAGGCCCGTGCGCCGGCTCCGTCGTTGTTTTCGATTGGGTCATCCGCATCGGTGGAAACGGCGCGAATGAGCGTATGGCTGGTCGGCTTCGGCCGGCTGTACTCCGACAGCGAATAGATCGGCAGCGAACGTGACATCTCCCGCCAGATCTGATCACTGTCGAGTCCAGCGTCGCCGAATTGCATGGCATCGGCCAATTTGCCCTCGGCCGTCAATCGCAAGTGAAACCCGTCTCTACGCCCAACGACGTCCGAGTTTTCCTCAACCGGAATCAGCCGTTCCAATGGCTCGCCGCGAAATTCATGCGGCATGCTTTCCTGGCCGGCGATGACGACCAAGGTTCCGCCCCGTTGAGTCACGTACTTGACGAGCGCATTTTGGCTGTCACGGCTCAATTGGCTGGGTGTCACATCGCCCAAGATTACCAATCGGTAACGGCTCCAGTCGTCGACGCGGTCGGGGAACGCCGGAAAGTTCTTCAGCCACCCGGTCCCGGAAACTTCTGGAGCGAACAGCAACTGCTCAAACTCGACGCGTTCATCGCGCGAAAACAGGAACGACAGATATCGGAACTCCCAGCGGGGAAGGTTGTCCGCCAGCAAAATGCGGAGCGACTCTTCGATCGTTTCCACGGCAAAGTCCGCGACGTTGTTGTCGCGGTCGATTTCCTCATCCAATACTTCCGTGCGTATTCGAAATTCATGGCGCCCAAATTCGTCCGCCTTGGTCGCAAAAGCAATTCGGTGATCTTCGCGATCAGAATCGATCGAAACCTGTTTTTGGTCGATCACACGCTCGTTTTTCAGCAATTCCACAGTGATCGATTCGCCTTCACAGCGGGAAGCGGTCACAATCGCCTCAATCGATATCAGGTCGTCCTTGGCGACCGCTGGCGGCGCATCGACATGGTGCACGATCACATCGCGCAGCAGACGCGCGGAACCGATGGGAACCACATGCACCGGCAATCGGCCCAATCCGGCAGCCACGTCACGTGGATGCCGGCTTCCCGGCTTGTTGTGGCGTCCGTCGGTCAGCAAGACCGCAGCTGCGACATCTTGGCCGGCGGCATCCCGGCTCAGTCGTTCCAATCCGGCAGTCAGATCCGTCAGCGGAGGATCGTTCGATTCGTTTTCGAGCTGTCCCGATTGGAACGACTCGCTCCACTCGTCCGCGGCGAGTCCCTCGGCGGCGACCGACAGCGAATACCGTCGGATCCGCACGGTCTCGGCGAGTTCCTTCAGCCAGGTATCCTCCGCCAAAGCCATCAGGGCGGCTACCTTGTCGCGACGGCTTTGCGACACGCTCGTGGGGGGAGTACTCATTGTGCCTGGGCTGTTTGCAGCTTCGAGGTCCCGTTCGGCGAGAGTGACGACACGGTCCATCTGGTCGGCGACGGCCTCTAATTTCGGCAGCGCGGCCGCGATCCGCGCTGTCTCGTCTTGCTCAAGCAACTCGGCCGCTTGCAGTCTTCCGGCGACATCGTGCAACTCTGACGAGGCCGTCTCGACCGTTTCTCGCAAATCGGCGACGACCTGAGCGTGCTTGCTCAGACCTTCGGATTCGCTCATGAGATCGAGCGCCTGTTTCAAGCGGGAACATGCGGAATCGGCGGCCTGCAGCGACCGTGCTGCGGTTTTTGCGGACACGCCGCGCTCGAGTAACTCCACGCCGTCGCGAAATTGCACCGCCGCTGCGTGTGCGCTCTGTCGCGCGCGATCCGTCAGCGACAAGAAGTGCTCGCTCTGACTCGGATCACAGGCCAGCGTCCACCTCAGATCATCCAACGGCGCCGGCGGATCGACGACGTCCATGCTCCCGCTGGAATCCGCGAAAATGGCGATCGTTCTCGGCGTTGTATGTTCCCGAACTGTGACGTCGGTCGGCCCCAGCAGCATCCAGAGCACGACGACCAGCATCGCGACCCGCAACAGCCAGAAGACCGGGATCAACCACCGCTGCGTCAATCGACCTTCGCGATACAACGTCCAGCCGAACAGTCCAGCCAACAACACGCCCAGGACGACCGCTGTCGTGACATTCAGCGGGCCCTCGAATGAAAAGAAAGTTTCGGTGTTCGTCGCAATCATTTGCGTCAATCCCGGCGGAGCCGGACACTAACGGGCATTGTAAACTCTTACCATTTCCTTCAGTTCCCGGCTCTCTCCGAGAACGATTGCTTTAGGCCGATGCCGTCCGATAACCGAACCGGCGCGAAGTCGACCAACAGGCAATCAACATCTCTAGCACGATCAACAACAAAAACGCGGCCAGCAGCAGGCTCCAGACCGGCTCGCGACGGACTTCCACCGCATCCCCGGGCGGCACTTCCAGCGCGTCTGACGTAAATCGCAGTCCGCCCGCTTGGACCAACAGCGCTCGCTGAGAATCATCGAGCGGCGTCAAATTTGACTCTTCCACGTCCCGCACGACATGAAACGGAATTTTCAACGGCGAACCACTCTCCGGATTCACCTGCAAACTGTAGCTCCCCGGGAGGAACGCCTGGTGATAGGCGAAGACCTCACGTCGCTCTTCCAGAATCGGCAGAATTTCAACCGGATCGCCGACCGGTGGATGCAGCACGGCTTTCGACGCGGTCGGTGAAACATCTTGGGAGTAGATCAGCGGTTCGCCCGGCTGCACGTTGCGCTGCGCAACCGCGGGTTCCGCCAGATACCAGAGCCACTCGTGCACCAGCGGCACGTAGATATGACACAGCGGAAGATTGCTCCAGCTCAATCCGATCGGCAGGCACTGAACGATCACGCGGCCCCGCCCCGTATATTTCTCTGCGGCCAGCACTTGGCCGCGCCCTGAGCGAAGCAGTACCGAGACGTTGTTGCGTTCGGCGGAGCCTTGAAACTGGTGCCGACCGTAGATTCTCACTTCGTCCACATCGAGCCGTTGCGTATCTCCCAACAGCCGTGTAGCAACGTGTTCACCTTCAGGCGGATGGACCAGGTCGAATTCTTCCCGGTTGTTTGGATCGCCCCGAATTTCTCCCAGGGCCATCGGCGCCAGCCCGTCACCTTCGTTGTAAAACAAAGCGTTAAACGTTTCGGGATCGGTTTGCTCGCCGAGTGTGATCCAGAGCCCGCCGCCGGAAGCGACATATTCGCCCAGACGTTCCACCGCCGCCTGGGATAATTCCGGGACGTCAACCAGAACGATCGCGAAATAGTCGCTCAGAGTGAGCGATTCCAATTCATCCGCGGTATGTACGCTCGAATGAAACACCGATTCCCAGTCATTTTCGGCAGAGGAATCGCTCCTGCGGCCAAGTGCAGCCAGCAGATAGTCGGCGTCACTGCGTCGATTCTCCGCTGCCTCCTCGGATTGAACGATCAGCAGCGGCACTTTTTCGATCGCCTCAACGACCAGCGCGCCGGTGCTGTCGGCGGGCAAATCATCCGTGCGGTCAATCCGGCAGCGGATTTCAAATACGCCTGCAGTCTCCAATTGATGTTCAAATTGAATTGTCGCCGATTCCCCCGGCTCGAGCGGGTTAATCGACGAGACTCCCAGCGGTTCGTCCTCGGCCTCCCAGTTTAACAGAACAGCCGGGCTCGATTCTGGGCCGCGATTGGTGACGACCGTGCGGATGACGATCTGATCATCGACGCCGACCAGTTTTCGGTCCGTTTCCAGCCCGTCAATCGATAGGTTCGTGAACAGTCCTTCGCCGTCGGCCAATTCCAACACATTGATCGATGTCGGAACCGGTGCGTTCTCGATCATCCGCCGCACACCGGTCCAAGCAGCCGTCGCGTCACTTTGCCATCCATGCCGACTGCCGTCGGTCAGCACGGCGATCGTCCGCGATGTCGCTGTGTGTGGAGGTTCCACTTGCACGGCCAGTTGGACCGCGGCGAACAAGTCCGCCTTGGCCAAGGTCGGCTGTAACTTCGAAATTCCAGCCAAGATTTGGTCGCGAGTCTCACCGCTCACGTCGAGCGACGAAGGCGTGAGCCACAGCGGGCGATTGGATGCCAACAACACGCGGACGGTATCGCCGTCACCCAGTTCGTCCAACAGCAGACCCGCCTGCTCAGCAGCTTTGTCAAGCACGGTCTCCCGCTCGAGTTTGCGGGACATGGAAAGCGAGGTGTCGATGACGAGCACCACCTCGCGTCCCGAGCCGCCTCCCAACCACGATGAATGCAACAGCGGCCGAGCGAGGGCGGCCACGATCAGCAGCACCAAAGCCGCCCGCAGCAGCATCAATATCAAATCGTCGACACGCCAAATCCGTCGTTTCTTCGTGCGGCTGTCGCTGAGAAACTGCATCGCCCCCCACTGCACCACTTGGCGTCGGCGGCGGTTGAACAGATGGATCATCACCGGAACCGCTGCCAGCGGCAAAGCCCACAAGAAGAATCCGCTTAAAAAGCTCATCGACGAAACCCAACGCACCCAGCCGGCCACTTGCCGTTGGCTGGTCTACATTCAACGCTGCTTAATTTGTGCGGCGCGGCGGCTGAGGTAATAGGCCAGCGTGTCGCCTAAATCGCGATCCGTGGTGAATTGCACATAATCACAACCCAATCGGGTACAACTTTGCTGCAAGTCCTCTAAATAGTTCTGCATCCGCTGCAAGTACTGTTTGCGAATTGTGGGCGGATCGAGATCCACGCGGAAATCGACCTGCTCAAAACATTCAAACTGCGAGAAACGGTCAAACGGAAAGGAAAGTTCCTCCGGCGCCAGCACGTGGAAGATCAGCACTTCATGACCCCGTAGCCGTAAATGATGAATCGCGCGTTTGAGCGACTCCAAGTCGCCGAAGCAGTCGGAAAAAATCACAATCAATCCGCGGCGTTTGATTCGCCGGGCGACTTCGTGCAGATTCCCGGACAGCGCGGTCATCCCTCCGGCCTGCGTCCGCCGCAGGGCGTCGAGCAAGGCCTGCAAATGATGAGCCTGTGACCGGGGCGGGATGTACTGCCGCATCTTCTGGTCGATCAACGCCATCCCCACGGCGTCGCGCTGCCGCAACATGAGACGCGACAGGCAGGCGCAGGCCATTCGCGCGTAGTCGAGCTTGGAAACCGTCGATTGTCCGAATTGCATCGATCCGCTGGCGTCGACCACCATCACCGCCTGCAGATTTGTCTCTTCCTCGAATTGTTTGATGTAGTAGCGGTCGCTCTTGGCGTAGACCCGCCAATCGATCAGCCGAATCTCGTCACCTGCCGAATACGCGCGGTGCTCAGCGAATTCGAAGCAGCCCCCTCGATGCGTCGAACGGTGTTTCCCCGACAGCACGCCGTCGACCACGTTCTTCGAAAGGAGTTCCAAGTGCCCGACCTTGCCGAGCGCCCCCGAATCCAGCAGTTCGATGCCGTTGTTGTCGATCGCCATCCGTTGATTCCCGTTTGCCGAAAAACCAAATGCCGCCTATCACCGGCTGCCAACCGCCGCTCTTCGCTGTTTGCCGGACTGATCGGGCCGCAATTTGGCAATCAGCTTGCGAACAATCTGGTCGGTCGTGATGCCTTCCGCCTCGGCATTGAACGTGGGAATTATCCGGTGCCGCAATACCGGCAGCGCGACGTGGGCCACATCAGAAGCGGTGGCGTGGTACCGCTTATGCAGAATCGCCCGCGCTTTGGCGGCAAGCAGCAGAAAGATACTGGCCCGCGGTCCGGCGCCCCATTGCACCATCTCCTGCAGTTCCGCCGGCAATTGGCCTTCTTCGGGTCGCGTCATCCGCGCCAACCGCACGGCAAAGTCATAGACATGCTCCGCCACGGGCACCTTGCGGACGACCCCCTGCATTTGAATCAATTGTTCGCCCGAAAGCACCGGCTCGGTCTCCGCCGAGTACTCGGTGGTGACCCGTTTGCAAATCTCGATCTCGTTCTCGTAACTGGGATAGGAAAGCTGAATCTTAAAGATAAAGCGGTCCAGTTGTGCCTCGGGGAGCGTGTAGGTCCCTTCCTGCTCGATCGGGTTTTGTGTCGCCAACACAAAAAACGGATCGGGTAGCGGATAGGTTTCCCCACCGATCGTCAATTGCCGTTCCTGCATCGCCTCCAACAGGGCACTCTGCGTTTTGGGCGGCGTGCGGTTGATTTCGTCCGCCAGGATGATGTTTCCAAACAGCGGCCCTTTCACAAACCGAAAGATCCGTTTACCTGTGGTGTGATCTTCTTCCAGCACATCGGTCCCGGTGATGTCCGCCGGCATCAAATCGGGCGTGAATTGGATCCGGCGAAATGTGAGATGCAACAGCGATGACAGCGTCGATATCAACATCGTCTTCGCCAGGCCGGGCATGCCCTGCAAAATGCAATGGCTGCGGCAGAGAATGGCGATCAACGTTTGCTCGATCACATCCTCCAGCCCGACGATCACCCCGCCCATTTGCTGGCAGATCTTTTGGTAATTGTCGTGCAATTGTGCGACGGCTTGCAGTTCCTCCGGCGTCGCGGATTTGTCGAGGCTGGTTTCATTCTCGGTTGTCATGAGCGGCCTATCTGGCTAGAGCCTGTTTCCAAACCTGGTTGCGCCTGATCGAGATCTAATGGACGGATCGCGTCCGCCCACTATTGATGAACGTGATTCGCGATTTGTCTAGGTTTCTTATGGTCCAGGGTGGGAATCTCCCCTTTTGACGAGTGAACAATGCTCGCACCGTCTGGTTTCGCAAGTGGAAGAACAGCGTGCAGGACATTGCCGGCGTGGTGCAGCCGGGCGGCGATATTGCCGGCGTGTCGTCGAACACCGGACGACATTGAGCGGGATATGCCGCGCGGCGCAGCGAAGCTTCCGCAGCGGCAACAAGCGATCAGTTTGATGGCAATCCACGGCGAGCACCTCGTGGGGGCAAGGGGACACGTCAACTGCTAAAACGCGAATTGGTCTCCGCAATACACAACCGCCGATTATAGCGTACTTTTGTACGCAATCAAGCCGGCCGCGAATCAGGAGCGATACTCATCGGTCCATTCTCTGTTATCGCCTGATTGGAGAAATGCAAAAGCTCAATGCGCATCGAGCCATTCGCGGCTGACCTCAAGCGACCAGACTTCGCTGTTCAGCGGGCGGGCATGGCCGCCGGCGACCCAGATCTTGTCCTGAAAAACCACCGCCGAATGTTCGTGCCGCGGTTTCCAGGTCGTTTTGGATTTCAGCGGCTTCCAATCCCGGCCGTCTTTCGAATACCACACGTCGCCCCAATTCTTCGACGGATCATTCGACCAGCCGCCCAGCACCCACATGCGATCCCGATAGACCACGGACGAGAACCAGAGCCGCGGATGCCAAGGGGCGTGTTCAGCGACCCGCTCCCAGTGCTTGCCGTCAGTCGAACTCCACACGTCGTTGAATGCCTGGTACTCCGGCACATAGTTGCCGCCGCCGAAGACCCACATCTTTCCGTCATGCACCACCGCCGCATGATACGCCCGGGGCGCCCATTCCGCCTCAGCCGTCACGCGGGTCCAACGCTTTCCATCCGGGGACGACCAAACGTCATTCTTCAAGCTGCGCTCATCGCCGAAATAGTAATTCTCCGTGCCGCCTAGAATCCACATTTTCCCTTGAAACTCCACCGAGGCGGAAGCTAGGCGAGGCGTCCACTCCGCCTGTTTAGTTGCCGCTTCCCACTTTTTCCCGTCGACAGAAAACCAGACTTCATTGCCCGCGGAATGCCCTGGCAAGCGGCCATTGTACCAGCCCCCCATCAGCCAAATTTTGTCGTTAAACACCAGCGACATTGGCAGATCGCTGTGCTTCCAAGGCGCCTGGCGATTTACCAACGTCCAATCCTTGCCGTCCGGCGAACTCCAAACGTCGCGCGGCGGCGCCGAATAGGAATCGAACCAGCCGCCCAGAATCCAAATGCGATCCTGAAACACCACTTCCCCTTGCGAGTCCCGCGCCTGCCACGCGGCCTTTTGCGTGACGAGCTGCCATTGGGGGGCGTCGTCGGCACCGGCGGCAGCAATCGGATACCAACAACAGAGCAGCAGGATTGCGAATCGTGTCACGTGATCACTCCATCTCGAACGGGAATTGTGCAGCAACACTTCTAAAACAGGAGGTCGAATTCGTCTACGGTCAGAGCGCAACCGTGCAGCGATTGTGTAGAACACCCCCTTGCGAGACTCCAACGCATTCAAAAGACAGCGCAAACTGCTGCGTTTAGAAAAACAAGGTGAAGCGGGAAGATTTTGTTGAAATGTTGACTGAATTACGCCAGAATCTCCAATGAGGTTGAATTAGAAAACACGTCTCCAGGGAGATCCCCATGCTTAGCGCCAAGCGTCTTATCCTCCTTTTGATTCTTCTCTGGCCGGGTCTAGATGTGAAAGCGGCCGGGTTGCTTTGCTCGCCCGCTCAGCCGGCGCCGGGAGATCGAATTCTCCTATCTGTGGATGAATACCTGGAGCCTGGAGCTAATGCAAGTTGGGAGTATCAGCTGCAAGGCCGGCAGCAGTGGCAAATGATTGCGGATACTGACGGGTTCCCGTCATTCGTCGTCGAACAACCAGGTGCACTATTAATTCGCTGCAAGATCGTCAGAGCCGACGGCGCCGTCAAGCGACTTCAGCGATCGGTGAAAGTGGACTCACCGGCAGTGCGCCGACCGGTAGCCCGCTCTTTGCACGCAACGGCGGATCGCCGCGCGGCGAAGCAGCGTGCGCTCGATGCACGTTTGAGGTCGGATTATGGCATCGCCGAGCAGGTGTCCGACGCGCTCCACAAGTACCGCGTCTATGAGGACGACCAGCAGTTTTTGCAGCATGTGGCGGAGGTTGCGCGAGTCTATCGAGAAGCGGCGAATCGCATCGATCGACCCAGCGAAGTGGGTGGTCAGCCGCAAGTCGCGATCAAAGACGGAATTCGGTCCCTGAAGAACGAGATAGCGGTGTTCGAAAACGGCCTCGACGAAGGGTCGTTGGCGAAGCAGGCTTGGTCAAGTTTCTTTGCGGCGGTGGATCAAATGTATGTCGAGAATTGGCGGCGGCATCCCGACGATTTGCCGCAACCCGCTGCGCATGCAGCCTTTCTCAAAGAAGTCGCCCAAGGGCTCACGACAGAGCGCGATCAAGCCCAGTCGTTCATCGAGAACTATGCGACTTATCAGTCATACGTCGACCGCTACAACGCCGACACTTCTGTCAATGATCGCCGTGATGACGACTGCCGGCGGATTCTGTTTGGTCACTAACGCGCGCCTCGGCGACTGCGCTCCCTCTCCGGAAGGCCCCTTGACCTTTCAGGTACCTTGATGAAAGGCGAACGATGAGCATCAAAACGGCACTGCTGCTGGATGTGGCGACGAAGCTGCTGGCAAATTGGAAAAAACGGTTGTCGGCCGACGACGAACTTCTGCTCCCGGACGACTTGGAGCTTGCCGCCGGCATCAAGAATCTTGCCGAACGTCATCCGGAACTCCTTTCTGTTTTGACGTCCGCGACAGGCCCCACCAAAGATGTGCTCGCAGCAGTTGAGGAGCATGTGCTGCGGTTTCAAAACGAAATCGGCGTGCTCAAGGAAGACGGCATTCTCGGCAGACGTTCGTTGAGCGAATTGTTATCGCTGTTTGCCTGCCACGACAAAGATCCCAATGCGCGTGCTCCCCTGCCGGCCGGCTTCCGCAACCGCGACGCCCAAGGCCGTGACACGAACGAACTATGGTTCCTCTACCACATCGAGCGGACGCCGAACATTCCCGACGCCCGCCGACTGATTCGGCGTGCTTGGGAGTCATGGATGCGAGTGGCACTGGTCCGTGCCTGGGAAGTTCCGCGTGAACAGGCAAACGTGATTATCGACTTCAAATTCATCGACGGCGGAGGCTCGATTCTGGGTGAATCACACGTCGGACCGCCCAATGGGTTTGTGCTGGAGTTGGACATCGATTCCGGACACAGTTGGAATCCGACTCGTTATCAGGGCGCCATGTGCCATGAAATCGGCCACATTATTGGTTTGCGCGATCACACGCCGGGCGACGGCCACTTGATGAGTGCGTCGATCCGCGAGGGGATCGTCGAGCCGAGCGAGGAGGATGCGCGGCGGGCGCGCAACTTGCCACATTTGGGACCGCCTCCCGACCGGCCGGCACCGCCTCCTCCATTGTCGTCCCGCCCCGACGATCCTCAACTGCTACAGGAGCTGATCGACATTCTACGCGGTTGATCGGTGCTGCACGTTCAGTCACTGATTCAGAACTAGAACAGACCGGCCGACGAATAGAATTCCGTCCCGCTCTCGGGTGGGTTCTGGGCGGTCGGCGGTTCGTTCTCGGGCAATTCATCGACTGCCGCCGGTGCGGGCGGAACGTTAGAACGAAGGTCTTCTGCTGAGCGGCGGTACCCGCAAGAGTCACACCGGTCCTGACAGCCAGGGACGCCGCAGCGCGGGCAGCAGGGTTGCTTACCCGGTTGGTAGTCCTGCCGCACGCGCGAGCGCTGCAGCGCGAAGTCCCCCACATCGAAGCGGGCATTGGCACGAATTACGATCGGAATTTCTTCCAGTCCAATTGCGCGACGCTTAGGCGGCGGTGTGCGGACATACTCGGTGGGCGGCGGGTAGGCACAACTGGGGGTCACGCGGACACAGCCGCAACCGCTGGGATCGACCGACTTGGGTGCAGTCGCTTCGGCGCGGGCACGGGCTCGTTCCTGCTCTTCGTGCCGGCGGCGCCGTTCGTCTTCGTAATCCTCCCACGCCTTGCGCGCCTTGTCGTAGTTTTCGTCCAACTTCGCCTGCCGCTTGGCCATCCGCTGAATGGCCTCAAAATCGAGATTGTAGTCCACCAGCGAAAGATCGTTTTCCAGCAGAAACCGGACCTCTGTCTCAGCGGTCTCTTTGACCGTGCCGGGCTCGCGCGGCGGACAGCAGGAACATTCCGCTTCAACCCGCTTCCGTTCCTCTTTGGCCGCCCGGCGCTCGGCCTCTTTACGGCGAAGCTTACGCGCTTTGCATTCGAAGTAGTCAGACCACCGCTGGTAGTGATCCGACTTCTTCTCAGTCCCGGCACACCCTGCGACCGCGAACGTGACGGCAACAGACAACGTAACAAAGCGAGCGGCATACATGACCTGAACCTCGTCCCTGAGAAACTTGATGCGCAGAATTTCATAGTCCGTCGGTATTGTTTCCCATCATCGGAAGGAGTGTTTACTCAAATTACTCTAGAAGACGACGTTATGGTCGTAGCTATCGGACCGATTGTGTGGATTGTGGCCGTTTTGAGCCCGCACCTGATGCCTCCTGACTGCGGTCGACACGTTGCGATCGTCCGCCAAATCTCAGCAATAAACCGCCGCGAGATCGGTCATGAATGACGAGGTTTCATCTGCACCTAATGAGCAATCCTTCAGGTCGAAACCGACATTTCGTCTCAAATATGATTGACGATTGCGCAGCGGGCAGTAATAATGCGCTAACGAGAGGAAATGCGCCGTTGAAGAGATTCGGTAAAACTCTCCCTGAGATTGTGCGGAAAGAGATGAGTTAGCGGCAGGGCACCCCCAATAATCTCCTATCTCTTGAGAAATCTTCTCTTGTGGCGGGTGGCTTGGCGTTGTGACATTTGTTTTCCGGTAAAGTGCCCGGTTCCGGGCCAACCGTAGCGCCATTCTGATCCAAGACCAGTCTTTCAATCTTTCACCAACTATTGAAGTTCGGTTCCTTAACATCGGGAGCCGTCGACCGTGATGCCATACAGAGGTTCGCTTTTGGAGCTCTGGGTGCATCGAATTAGCACTTTCGTTCGAGGTGCGCCGGGGCCTCCCCGCTCGCGGCGCAGCTCACAGCATGAAAGCTATGAGGAGATGATGATCTCCAACGTACTCCCGCGTGATGAAAGGAGTCTCGTGGAAACGACCCAGGACACTGAAAGCCCTCAACTGTCCGAAGAGTTGGAAAAGGACCTGGTCCAAGTCTTCAAACTGTTGTCCGACGAGACTCGCCTGCGAATATTGTTGTACCTGATGCGCGAGAGTGAACTGCACGTGACCGCGCTGTGCGACAAGCTGGGGCAAAGTCAACCGGCCGTCAGCCATCATCTGGCGCTGTTGCGCGTAGCCGGTCTGATCGAGGCCCGGCGCGACGGCAAGCACAATTACTACCATGTGCGGCCCCAACATTTTTATCGGCTGATGGCAGAAGCGTTTGCCGGGCTGACGGGCGACCACACCGGACAGATACAATTTGAGGACTTTGTGTTGACACACAAGGTCTGATTTGGGCAGGTACCACAAAGTCCAGACATCGCTTCTCGCTCAAGCGATGTCGGGATCTCCGTACAGAAACCGGACGTCGAGTCTCTTCTCATTGCGCGGAGTGTCTGCTAAAACGGGATGATCCACTTGGACGCGGATTCAATCGCCCGAATCCCAAACACATGTAGACTGAGTTGACCCCCCCCTCTATGCCGCCCGCAAAACTTGCCCTCGAAGACGGAACCGTCTTTTCCGGAGAAAACTTCGGCGCTTCCGGTGAGATCTCAGGTGAGGTCGTCTTCAATACCAGCATGACCGGCTATCAGGAGATCCTGACCGATCCCTCCTATCGCGGTCAAATCGTCACGATGACCTACCCGTTAATCGGGAACTACGGCATCAATCCTGAAGACGTCGAAAGCTCAGGATTGAAATTGGCGGGATTCGTGATCCGAGAGCTTTCCCGCCGACGCAGCAACTTTCGCTCCACAGAAAAACTGGAAGACTATTTGGCGTCGGCCGGTGTCATCGGCCTGGCAGGCATCGACACCCGCGCGTTGGTGAAGCACATCCGGACCGCGGGAGCGATGACCGGTGTCCTCTCCTCAACCGATCTGGACGATGGCTCGCTCATTGCCAAGGCGCAATCCAGCCCAGGCCTGGTCGGCCGCGATCTGGTGCGAGAGGTCATTCCCGAGCAAGCATTTCATTGGAAGGAGCCGCTCTCGCCTTGGGCGAAGCTCGTGGAGGAACAATCCGAAGATCCGACCGAAGACGCCCAGCCGCATGTCGTGGCCATTGACTACGGCATGAAATGGAATATTCCGCGGCATCTGGCGGACTTGAATTGCCGCATCACGGTCGTGCCAGGGACCGCCACTAGTTCCGACGTGCTGGCGCACGATCCTGACGGAGTGTTCCTCTCCAACGGCCCCGGAGATCCCCGCCCGCTGGACTATGCGATCGGCACGATCCAGGAATTACTCGGCAAGAAACCGATCTTTGGCATTTGCCTGGGCCAACAATTACTGGGGCTTGCCTGCGGCGCAGAAATCTACAAGCTCAAATTCGGCCACCGCGGCGCCAATCAACCCGTATTGAATAAGCAGACCGGGCGGGTGGAAATCACGTCGCAGAATCACGGTTTCGCGCTGAATGCGGAAACGATGCCCGGCGATGTGGAAATCACGCACGTCAATCTGAACGACGACACGGTCTCGGGCATTCGCCATAAAACCCATTCAGCATTCGGCGTCCAGTACCACCCGGAAGCGTCCGCCGGACCGCATGACAGCCGTTACCTGTTCGACGAGTTCTATCAGGCAATGGCGGACGGCTAGGCTTTGTCGCAAGAGTCGTTTCAGGGTGGCTGAGGTCGGACGTGAGTCCGCCCCCAGGTTCAGAAACTGGGGGCTCGCTTCGCTCGACCCCAGCCACCCATTGTTGATTCGCGGTTTGCCGTCAAAGCCTAAGGTTCCGGTAGCGTCTGCAACAGCGCTAAGGTCGCCCAGCCGGCGGCGGTGATTGAAATGAATTGGTCCTCGCAGTGGGGGTAGCCCGATTCATAATACGTCTGAAACGGTTCAGCGCGAGTGACGACGTGCCACGATCCGTCCGGTTTCTGGCTCTCGACGAGAAAGCGGACCGCGCGCTGCGCCGCGGCGGAATCGTTCGCGACGTAGCCCGATTCGAACAGTGCGACCAACGCCGTCGCCGTCGCGTAGACATCGCCGGTCATCTCCGCGGTTTGCGACCAGCTTCCGTCTTTGTGCTGCAGCTTGACGAGTTCTTCTGCCGCGGACTGGATCCTCATGCGATCGGCCTTTAACAGCGACATCGCTCGCAATTGAAACACGCGATCTTCCGTGTCGTCCGGCTTGGTGTTGAGGATCCAATCCCGCACCGCATCCGTTCGCGCTTCGATGTGCGCCTGTTGGGCCGTCGTCCCGAACTTCGACAGGCCGCGCAAGGCGACATACGTTGTTGTGAATCCGCTTCCCGAAGAGGGAGGCCGGTTACCGGGGTGCGTCCAGTGGTCGTCCTGCCGTTGATACTGCAGCAAAAACTCGACGACGGCTTCGGTCGTCTCGTCCGGCTTGTAATGCGCGGCATTCAACGTCCAGAGCGCGTAACCGGCGGTGAGGACCTTGCCGCCTTGACCGCGACCTTCCCGGTATTTCTCCCGGCCGCGCGACAGATGAGCGGCGGTATGATCGACCTGCCGTTTGAGGTTCGATTCGTCGACCGCAAATCCGCGGCGCTTCGCTTCGGCCAACGCGAATACCGGAACCGCCTGGTTATGGCAGGTGAAACATTTGCGTTGATCCGCGGATTTTCGCCCGCCGGCTTCCAATAAGGGAATCGACTTGCGGATCGCGGCGCGGATTTCGTCGACAGACGGACCGGCGTCATCCGCAACGGCTCGCGTGATTGAAATGAACCCCAGAAGTCCAATGGCAATGAAGATGCTGGTACAGCGCACGGAATTGCCTCCTTACAGCCGAGAGTAAACCGTTAGCGATATCGCCGCAAGCAGAACTAAAGACAGTATTTCGCCACGGATTCACACGGATCAAACACGGATTTGAATGAATCCCAAGCCGACCGCTTGCGGTCGTGGGCGACGTGCTGCTCCAATACACGCACCATCTTCGTTTCCCTCTGGATATCGTGTCGTTTTGATTCTTAAAGAATTTGCGCAACCCACGAAAAATTGAAACGTGAGTAGCAGGAATTGACTCCAATGATCGGCGGGCCACGGCAGGATTTGCTACGTCACCTCTAAGAAGGAACGCCGGTTACTCCGTCCAGAATGCGTAAATCTTGGCTCGTTTGAGGTGCAGCCGTAAGCGCACTTCTTGTTGTTGCGGCAATTTTGGATTGCCCTGCCACTGCACTTGGTGTTGTACCGAATCGCCGTTGAATAGGGTCGACGCATCTTTGGTAAACTTCGGGAGCGATTCTCCGTCGCGGTTGAGCAGTTCGGCGCGAATCTCGCCGCCTGACGCATCGGCGTTGAGGAACAGCTTCGCGCCTTCAAGCTTGAGCGGCCTGGTCGTCAGAATGCCCGTTTCGTCGGCGTCCAAAGAGACGAAACCGTCAACCCGCAGCTTGGCCAAGCCGATGGCTCCGTCGTTGGGGATCTCGTCGTGTCGGGTGCTTCGGCCGGAGTAATAAAACCAGAGTTCGTCGCCGACGCGAATGGGAGGCGTGGCGGGAACGGCGTTGTTGCCATAGTCCCAGTCCGTTCTTTTCGTTCCGGTTGGAATGAACGGCGTCCGGTCCGGGCGGCTCCAATGTTTGGCATTGCGGCTGACCGCTAACTGGATGTCGACCACATCGCGATCCTTGTGATACATCCGCAGCAGGCCGATGTAGAGAGTTTGGTGGTGAAACAGCGCCATGGCGTACATTTCGTCGTCATCGGCGTCGCGGTCGTCGGTGGCCGACATGAAATAGGTGTCGGTCCAATTCAGAAAGTCGCGGCTTTCCGCATAGCCCCGTGCGCGATGTCCATCCTTGAAAATTTTGACCATCGCCAGCCACTTCTGACCGACCGGATCCCAATGTAAAGTCGTCCCGTCGTAGGCTTGGTCGATGAGCACACCCCGATCGCGCCAATGGATGCCGTCTGGCGAGGTGAAGCCGCGCATGCCGTTATATCGCAAGAGCGCTTTGTACCGCTGTTGCGGATTGGCGTCGTGCGGATCGAACAACACTGATGTCTGGCTCCACCCCGGCAGCACAATGTTGTTGGCTGTTGAGCCCCCGTAGTCGCGCAGACCAAGCGACGGTTTGTTCCACTTGATTCCATCGTCGGATTCCGCATAGCAAATAAAGGACGGCTGGCCGACATGTTTGCCCCAGGCCAGATACCACATGCGGAACCGGCCGGACGTTTCTCGGACGACTCCGCCGTAGAGCAGCACGCTCCGGCCTTCCCAAGCGCGGTCGGGGACGATGAGCGGATTGTGTTGGGACTTTTCGACCGGGTGCAAGCGGCGCTGCAATCCATTTTGCGACTCGATGACCACGTCATCCAGGAATAACTGCCGCGCCCGTCCAACGGGGATCGGCGTTGGAACCTTCGCTGTTTCGCGGCTGACGTCGCGGAGGGGCGGTTCTGGCGGGGCCAATCCGGCTGAATCTTTGAGGAGCCCGCCGATGCGGATGTCATCCCAATAACCACTGCCATGAAACGTCTTGGTCGATGTGTCGCCCAGTTCGACCGTCGCGGGATCGGCCGCGGGAGCCAAATCGGCAAACGTGCCCACAGAACGTTCCGCACCAGGCCGCCCGGCCCAAAGGTCGACCTTTCCTGAATCGCGGCGACGATGCAGAATCACGCGAATCCACTCCGACGAAGTCAAATCGCGGAGCACCGCGGCCGTCCGTTGCCGGGTTTTGGATCGAACGGACCGTGCATGTTCGACGTCGATTTGATAACGGTCGTCTTGAGTGCTTGAACGGGCAAACAGTGACAACCCGATTGGCTGCCGTTGGTCGGACTTGGCGGACCAGATCACCAGTTCATCCAATTCGGCAGAGCCGGATTTTGTCGGCCGAAACAGAAACTCCATCACAACATCGCCTGAAACCGTGGGAGCGTCGTGACGACTCCTGAGACGTATTCGGGCGATTTGTTTGGGCGACGATGACGAGACGTGGCCCGCGCGGTTTCCGCTGAAGCCGAAGTCGCGCGTGATCTGCACGGTGCCTTCGTTGCGTCCTGCAAAGGGATCGCCCAGCCAGCGAACGCCCGCGTTTAAGGGCTGCACAATTCCGTCTCGGTAGTTCTCAAAATTGGCATGCAACACGCGCGCATCCGAACGCGGGGCGACTGCAACAGTTTCCTCCGCGCGCACGGGTAACGTTGACTTAATACCGAGTGCCGCCACGAACGCGACGATCCAACAGAAGTTTCTCAACATTGCGAACTGCATCAAAGATGAACCGGGACAACCAGATGCGCCGTTGCCTCAAAATCACTATAACCGGACCCGCGCGTCGCGGCAGGTATTCGCGGTCGGAAATCAACATAATCTTTTTAGTTCGGCCGACTCGAATTCGCCAACCCGCCTCTTGACAACCGCACGGCGATATCGTTTCATGATGACAGACAAGTGGTTGTTGATGTATTGAGAGAGTCACTGACACAACCACTCCCACCGCGGGCTGCCGACAACATCCCTCCCACCATACAACTGCCTACCTAAGTTCAGCCCCGCCAACCGCAGTGAACCCGCCGAATCCAATGGATCACCTGCGCTCGAGAACCTGTAGAACCATGCGAGTCTCCGTTTTCCGTCTGGGATCATTCCGTCGACTGATTTGACGTGTTTGATATTCGACTGCTTGCGTAGATGCCCGACAATAATCGACTTTCACCCATTGAGCATAAATCGTGCACCCCAAGGAGGAACGCTGATGTTTTCTCGACCCTCTCGCCGTGATTTTCTCCAAGTCGGATTTGTGGGCGGACTCGGCCTGACGCTGCCGCAATTTCTGCGCATTCAAGAAGCACAAGGTGCCATTAAGCAGTACGAGAGCAAGGAAGGGACCGCTAAGTCGGTCATTTTCATCTTCATGCCCGGCGGCATGGCGCACCAGGAGACGTTCGACCCCAAACCGTATGCCCCGATCGAGTATCGCGGGCCGATGAATTCGATCGAAACCAACGTGCCGGGCACCCGGCTCAATGAGATGCTCAAGCAGACGGCGCAGGTCGCCGACAAGCTGGCGATTTGCCGGTCGATGACGCACGGCGAAGCGGCCCATGAGCGGGGCACGCACAACATGTTCACCGGGTATCGGCCCAGCCCGGCGCTCCAGTTTCCCAGCATGGGCAGCGTGGTGACACACGAGTTTCCCTCGAAGAACAATCTGCCACAATACGTCTGCATTCCGAATCAGCCGAACGAGTACGCGGGGACCGGTTACCTCAGTTCCTCGTATGCACCGTTCAGTCTCGGTTCCGATCCGGCGAGCAAAGGATTTACCGTCAAGGACCTCAAACTGCCCGGCGGCGTCAACGACAACCGTTTCACGCGTCGCCGCACGGTCTTGGCCGCAGTCAACGATCACTTTGCCGCAAAGGAAAAGGCGGATTCGCTGGACGCGGTCGACAGCTTTTATCAACGGGCGTATTCGATGGTCAGCTCGCAGCAAGCCCGCGAGGCGTTCAACATCAATGCCGAGCCGGACAAGTTGCGCGACGAATACGGCCGCAATACAGCCGGCGCTCGGTTGTTGCTTGCCCGCCGCTTGTGCGAAGCGGGCGCACGGTTTGTCACGTTGACGTACGGCGGCTGGGACATGCACGACAACATCAACCGCGGAATTCGCGGCCAGTTGCCGGCATTCGACCAAGCGTTCGCCGCACTGATCCGCGACCTCGACCGCCGCGGTAAATTGAAGGACACCCTCGTCTGCATCGCCAGCGAATTCGGCCGCACGCCGAAGATCAACGGCAATGCCGGACGGGATCACTGGCCGAAAGTCTTCAGCGTCGTGCTCGCCGGCGGCGGCATCAAGGGCGGCATCGTGTACGGCAAGTCCAACTCCACAGCCAGCGAACCTGAGGAAGACGCGCTGACTGTCGAGGACTGGGCGACCACGATCTACAAATGCCTCGGCATCACCGCCGACAAAGAACTGATGGCACCCGGCGACCGCCCCATCGAAATCGTCAACGGAGGCAAAGTCCGCAAACCCCTACTTGCGTAGGCCGGTGCGAGCTTCCGCTCGGAACTGTCAATGCCGCTCCCGTTGGTCGCTGGTGTCTACTGGTTAATCGATTGTTGGTCAGAAGTCGTTGCGGGGTTTTGCAATCTGAATTCGTTGCGAATCTGCGTTTTGCTAAATGAGAGGCTTCTCATGTTTCGACGCTGTTTCTTGATCATTGGCGTTTGCTCGGTGTCCTACCTGTCGTCCGGTTTGTTGGAGGCAGCGTCGCCGGGATTGAGCATCATCATGCCTCGCGGCGTGCAGCGGGGGACGGAGAGTGTGATGACCTTCAGCGGCGCGCGATTGGCGGACGCTGAGGAAATCTTCTTCTACTCGCCGGGGTTTGAAGTCACCAAGATCGAGCCGGAAGGGGCCAACGCGGCCAAGGCAACTGTGAAGATCGCGCCGGACTGCCGAATGGGGGAACATGTCGCGCAAGTTCGCACAAAGACCGGCATCTCCGAATATCGCACGTTCTATGTTGGTGCATTGCCGATTGTGGCGGAGAAGGAACCGAATAGCGATTTCAATCAGCCGCAAGCGGTCGCCCTAAACGTGACCGTACACGGCGTCGTGCAGAACGAAGATGTCGACTACTACGTTGTCGAAGCCAAGAAAGGGCAGCGAATCGCCGCGGAGATTGAGGGCATGCGGCTGGGCAACACGATGTTCGACCCCTATTTGGCGATTTTGGACGCCAAACGATTTGAGTTGGCCGCTCAAGACGACACGCCGCTGGTTAAGCAAGACGCCGCCGTCTCGGTGATTGCGCCGGAAGATGGAAAATACATCATCGAGGTCCGCGAAAGCGCCTACGGCGGCAACGGCAATTGTCGATATTGCGTCCATATCGGGACCTTCCCGCGTCCCACGGCTGTTTATCCGGCCGGCGGAAAAATTGGAGAGGAAACTGAAGTCCGTTTCTTAGGAGACGCCGGCGGAGAAATCGCCGCCAAGTTTCCGCTGCCGGGCGATATCATTCCGGACTACAGCCTGTTTGCCACCGCCGAGAACACCATCGCACCCTCGGGGAATCCGTTTCGGTTGTTTGAACATGGCAATTCGCTGGAGCAGGAACCGAACAATGCACTGAATCAGGCGACAGCGGCGGCGCTGCCGACGGCTTTCAACGGTATCATTTCCGAACCGGGCGACGTCGACTGCTTCAAGTTTTCCGCCAAGAAGGGGCAAGTCTTCGAAGTCGAATGTCTTGCCCGCCGCATCCGTTCGCCGCTCGATCCTGTTATGAACCTGTATCATGCTGACGGCAAAGGGATCGCCGGCAATGACGACTCGCGGGGTCCGGATAGCTACTTACGCTTCAGCGTTCCGGCAGACGGCGAATATATCATTCGGGTCACCGATCACCTGGGGAAGGGTGGCGTCGACTATGTGTATCGCCTCGAATTCTCGCCGGTGAAGCCGTCGTTGCGGCTGGGAATTCCCCGAGTCGCTCGTTACTCGCAATACCGGCAGACGATTTTTGTTCCCCGCGGCAATCGGTTCGGAACGTTGATCTCCGCCAGTCGATCAAACTTCGGCGGCGACTTGGTACTGGAACCGGGGGAACTGCCTCCGGGGCTGACGATGATTGCCGAACCGATGCCCGGCAATATGAACGTGATGCCGGTCGTGTTTGAAGCCGCGGAGGATGCACCTCTCGGCGGTAAGTTGCTGGACTTTCGTGCTCGTCATGCAGACCCGAACCAAAAGATCAGCGGGGGATTTTATAACCGGGCCGACTTCGTGATCGCAGCGCCGGGACAATCGCTCTACTCATGGCGGGACGTGACGCAGCTCGCGGTCGCGGTCGTCGACGAGTTGCCGTTTCGCTTGGAGATTGTCGAGCCAAAAGTGCCGCTGGTCCGCAACGGTTCGATGCAGCTCAAGATTGTGGCCCACCGCAAAGAGGGTTTCGACGCTCAGATCAATGTGCAACTGCCGTTTCGACCGCCTGGAGTCGGCGCCAGCAGTTCGGTGAACATTCCCAAGGGCAAAAACGAGGTCCTGTATCCGCTCAATGCCAACGGCGGCGCACACATCAAGAAATGGAAGATTTTTGCTCTCGGCTCAGCGGACGTCGGCGGGGCGGGCTGGGTGGCGTCACAAATGGCGACGCTCGAAATCGCGGCCCCTTTCGTGACGGTCGCCATGGAGCGCGCCGCCGTCGAGCAGGGTCAAAAAACGGAGATCTTCGCCAAGTTGACCCACAGCCGACCGTTTGAAGGGACGGCGAAGATTCGCATCGTCGGACTGCCGCACAAAGTCGCGGCGCCGGAGTTGGACATCACCAAAGAAACTGCCGAAGTGACTTTTCCCGTCACGTCGGACAAAGCCAGCCCGGCCGGCAATCACAAGAACGTGATTTGCCAGGTGATTATTACCGAAAACAACGAGCCGATCGTGCATAGCAACGTCGGCGCGACGGAATTGCGGATTGATAAGCCGCTGCCGCCCAAACCCAACGCCAAGCCGAAGCCGCAGCCGAAACCGGTTGCCAAGAAGGAAGAGCCGAAACCAAAACCAGAGAAACGGCTCACACGGCTTCAAAAGCTGCGATTGGAAGCGAAGCAGCGCGCCGAGGGGACGGCGGGCGGTGAATGAGTGGAATTGATGACGGAATTGAACCCCCGGCAGAGCCGGGGGCTGACGGGGTTAATTAACATCGAATGGCGTCTCGGAGCTCCGGCTTGGCCGGGGCCACCACGCATTTGAGGAATTAGGATTCATGATCATTGCATCTCGATCGCGACGTACGTTGTGGGCGACGCTGTCCACATTGTTGTTGACGGGAACGTTGTCGGCGGCGGAGCCGTCACCCTCGGAGCTTTCGGTCTATCCGCCCGATGTGCGGCTCAACACGCTGCGGGACCGGCAGTCGTTGGTGATCCAAGCCCGCTATCCGGACGGCCTCACACGAGATGTGACCGCCCAAGCCAAACTCACCCTCGCCAATCCCGCCCTGATCAAGATGGAGCAAAATGTGCTGCATCCGGCGGCGGACGGCAAGACCGAAGTGACCGTTGAGTTCGGCGGGTTAACGCAGAAGATTCCCGTTGAAGTTGCCGCCGCGACGGCCGACCGTCCGATCAGTTTTCAGCTCGACGTGATGCCGGTCTTCATGCGTTCCGGCTGCAATATGGGAAGTTGTCACGGTGCCGCGCGCGGGAAAGACGGATTTCGACTTTCGCTGTTTGGATTCGATCCCAACGGCGACCATCACCGCTTGACGCGTGAAATCAGCGGCCGGCGTATCAATCTGGCGCTGCCCCACGAGAGTCTGCTGGTTGAAAAAGCAATCGGCAGCGTGCCGCACAGCGGCGGCAAGCGGTTCGAAAAAGATGGCGAATTGTACAACACGCTGATCCGCTGGCTGGAAGCGGGCGCGCCGCCCGATGCGGGCGAGGTCCCCAAGGTGCTTTCCGTCGAATTGTATCCGCCGGGCGCGGTGCTGGATGGTCAGGGCACACAGCAGAAGCTGACCGTGCGAGCCAAATACTCCGATGGCACCGACCGGGATGTCACGTCGCAGGCGCTGTTTCTCTCCAGCAACGACAACTCCGCCGTCGTTTCCCCCGACGGGATCGTCGAAGCCCAAAACCGCGGCGAAGCGTTCGTGATGGCCCGGTTCGAAACGCACACCGTAGGCAGTCATTTCATCGTGCTGCCCAAGGGATTGCAGTTCACGTGGCCTGATGTTGCGGCGAACAATTACGTTGACGAATTGATCTACAACAAGCTCAAAAAGCTCCGCATTCAGCCGTCGGAGCTTTGTAGCGACGAAGCCTTCCTGCGACGGGCCTATCTGGACATTGCCGGCACGCTGCCAACAGTCGAAGAATACAGCCGCTTCATGCAGGACAGCGACCCGCAGAAGCGCGACCGTTTAGTCGACGAACTATTGGAGCGCAAGGAGTTCGTCGAAATGTGGGTCATGAAATGGGCGGAGTTGCTGCAGATTCGCACGACGCGTCAGGTCAGTTACAAGCCGATGCTGCGCTACTACAACTGGTTGCAAGACAAGGTCGCCAACAACGTTCCGATGGACAAGATGGTGCAAGAGTTGTTGGCGTCGAAGGGGGGAACCTTCTCCAACGCGGCCACGAATTATTATCAGACCGAAACAGCAACACTCAAAGTCGCCGAAAACGTGGCGCAGGTCTTTATGGGGATGCGGATCCAATGTGCCCAGTGCCACAACCATCCCTTCGACCGTTGGACGATGGATGATTATTACTCGTTTGCCGCGTTCTTCTCGCAGATTGGACGCAAACGGGGCGAGGATCCACGGGAAGTGATCATCTTCAACAGCGGCGGCGGTGAAGTGAAGCACCCGGTCGGTGGACGTGTGATGCCGCCCAAGTTTTTGGGCGGAGCGACGCCCGACGTCGCCGGCAAGGACCGCCGCGAAGTGATGGCGAAATGGCTCGCGTCAGCGGAGAATCCCTACTTCGCCAAGAATCTGGCCAACATCGTTTGGGCCCACTTCTTCGGCAAGGGGATCATCAACGAGGTCGACGACGTCCGGGTCAGCAATCCGCCGGTCAATCCGGAACTGCTTGATGAATTGGCGCGGCGGTTCACCGAGTACAATTACGACTTCAAGAAATTGGTGCGGGATATTTGCACGTCGCGCACGTATCAACTGGCAACGCAAACTAACGAGTCGAACGAATCCGACGATCGCAACTTCTCGCACGCGACGCTGCGTCGATTGCGGGCGGAGGTGCTGCTCGATTCGATCACGCAGGTGACCGACACGAAGAACAAATTCCGCGGGCTGCCGCTTGGTGCACGGGCGGTGCAAATCGCCGACGGCAACACGTCGACCTACTTTCTAAAGACGTTTGGCCGTGCATCACGTGGATCGGTCTGCGCCTGCGAAGTGAAGATGGAGCCGAACCTGTCGCAAGCCCTACACCTGCTCAACGGCGACACGGTGAATAGCAAGATTCAACAAGGCAAGCTGATCGAGCGGCGGCTGAATGAAAAGAAGACGCCGCAAGAAATCATCGACGAGTTGTACTTGCGAACGCTGACCCGGCATCCGACCGACAAGGAAAAGGCGGCTCTGGAATCGGTACTGGCTGGTGAGAAGGACCCCAAACCGGTCCTGGAAGACGTGTTCTGGGCGCTGTTGAATTCTCGCGAGTTTTCGTTCAACCACTAAGAAAACCACGCGCTCAAAATTGCGATATTGTGGAGATGAGTGACGATGTATTGCACTGTCAGCTTTCGTTGTCGGGCACGGCTTTCAATTTTGACGGCACTGTTGCTCGCTCTTGCCATTAACGACGCGCGTGCCGAGGACAAGAAGCCGGCCGGCAAGCAGCCGCAGAAAATCACCTACGTGGACCACGTGTTGCCCATCCTGCGGCAAAAATGCGGGTCCTGCCACAACACCGATAAGCGCGAGGCGGACCTCGACCTGACGACCTTCACCGGCACCATGCAAGGGGGCGGCTCGGGTGCGGTGATTGAGCCGGGCAGCGCGGCGGACAGCTACCTGTTCGAACTGGTCACACATCAGTCGGAGCCGTACATGCCGCCCGAATCGGACAAGCTGCCGAAAGAGATGCTGGCGGTGATTGAAAAATGGATCGACGGCGGGGCATTGGAGAATTCGGGCAGCAAGCCAGTCGCCCCCAAGAAGCCGAAGTTCGACTTTTCACTCAAGGGCGCGCCGACCGGCAAACCGGAGGGACCGCCACCGATGCCCGAGCGGCTCAGTTTAGAGCCGGTCGTACACACCGAACGAACCACTGCGATTTCGGCGCTGGCGACAAGTCCTTGGGCGCCGCTTGTTGCGGTGGCGGGCCAAAAGCAGGTGCTGTTGTATCACACGCAGACGTTGCAGTTGCTCGGCAGGTTGCCGTTCCCTGAAGGGAAAATCAATGTCCTCAAGTTCAGCAGTACAGGCAATCTACTGCTGGCCGGTGGCGGACGGGGCGGCGCGAGCGGCCGCGCAGTGGTATGGAACGTCAAGACCGGCGAACGGGTGATGGAAGTCGGCGATGAGTTAGACGCGGTTTTGGCCGCCGACATCAGCGCCGACCAGACGATGATTGCGCTGGGCGGCCCGGCCCGCATCGTGCGGATTTATTCCACCGCCGACGGTTCGCTATTGCACGAAATGAACAAGCATACCGACTGGATCTATTCGATCTCATTCAGCCCCGACGGCGTATTGCTGGCGACAGGGGACCGCAACGGCGGCATGTTTGTTTGGGAAGCGTACACCGCCCGCGAATACGCGTCGCTCCGCGGCCACAGCGCGGGCATCACCGGCCTCTCCTGGCGGAGCGACTCCAATATCCTCGCCTCCTGCAGTGAAGATAGCGGGATTCGCCTCTGGGAAATGGAAAACGGCCGCAACGTCAAAACTTGGGGCGCGCACGGCGGCGGAGCGAGTGCTGTCGAATTCACCCGTGACGGTCGAATCGTCTCCTGCGGACGGGACCGGACCGCCAAGATTTGGGATCAGGCCGGCAAGCAACAGCGTGCGTTTCCCGCGTTCGGCGATATTGCATTGCGGATTACGCATTGCGACGAAACCAACCGTGTTGTCGCGGGCGATTGGGGCGGCGCAATTCGTGTCTGGAACGCCGCCGACGGCAACCAGGCGGGCGAACTGACGATGAATCCCCCCAAGCTGGCCAAACGGCTGGCTGCGGCACATCAGCAACTCGCTGCGGCCGGGGCAGAGTTGAAAAAGCAAACCGTCCTGAACGCCGCCGCACAAGCGGCCGCTAAGAAAGCCCAAGATGAAGTCACGGCGGCCAAGAAAGCAGTTGCCGACACCCAATCCCAATTCAACAAAGGGGTCGAAGCGGAAAAAGCCACCAAAGCGGCGCTGGATAAGGCGGCTGCCGAGCACCAGACTGTCGATAAGAGCGTGAAGACGCTCGAACCGCTGGTACCGCTCTTAAAGGAAGCCGCTACGAAAGCGGAACAGGCCGCCAAACAAAACGCGGGCGACAAGGAACTGGCCGCTGCGGTCGCTCAGATCGCGGCACAGATGAATAAGAATTCCACTGCGCTCGAGACAGCCAAGAAAGCACTGCCGGAAAAAGCCGCGGCTCTGGAGAAAGCCAAGCAGGCGCATGCCGCGGCCGCCAAGCAGGCCGCCGACGGCAAAGCCGCGTTTGACGCCGCGCAAAAACAACTCGCAGCCGTCGAACCGAAGCTCAAGCCCGCTTTGGACAACGCGGCAAAGGTCAAACAAGCCTTCGACGCCGCAACGGCACAGAACGCGGCAGCACAACAAGCAGTGGCTCACTGGCAAAACGAAATCGAATTCAACAACAAGCTGGGGGCGTTGCGCGAATTGCAAGCCAACTTCGCCCAATTGGCCAGCGTGGCGGACGCCGTCTCTGCCGAGTTGAAAGCCGCTGAGCAAACGCTCGCACAAGCGAACGCGACTGTCCAAGGGGCGGAGAAAAATCTACAGTCGGCGCAGGCAAACGTTCAAAAGACGACCGAACAGATCACGGCTATCAAGACGAATCAGGCGAATACAGAAAACGGCATTAAAACGTACGAAGCCACGCTTGCGGCTCTCAACGAGACCGCAGCCAAAGCGGCTGCGGCTGTCGAGAAATCGGGCGGCGACAAGGACGTGGCGGCAGTCGCGTCACAAGTCAAAGCGGTGATTGAAAAGAAGACTGCGGAGTTGGCAACCGCCAAGAAGACACTCGAAGAAGCAAAGGCCGCGCTGGTCAAGGCTGACGCAGATCTCAAGGCCGCCCAGAAACAAGTGACGGACGCGACCGCCGCGGTCGACGTCGCCAAGAAAGCGGCCGCCGACAAAACGGCCTTGGTGAAGGCCGCTCAGGAGAAGTTTAACGCGGCAAAACAAGCTGCGGATGCCTCCGCGCAGCAGGTCGAGAAATCAAAGGCGGACCTGAAGAACCATCCTCAGCTGGCGGCGACGTGACATTGATGCGCGTCGATCGCCGCATTGTGCGCGTGCGACAACTGAATTGATCCTGCGGGCGTCAGCCAGTATCTTCAACGTTGTCCAGACTGGGCGCTTCGTAGCAGGACTTCTCAAATTCAGGAGCCGAACGATGTCCAATTCCAGCCGCCGCGAGTTTCTGCAACGAACATCAGCCGCAACCGCCGCCATCGCTCTCGCCGGAGTCCCGGCCGCGCGGGCGAAAGGGGTGCAAGACAAAGTCAAAGTGGGGCTGATTGGCTGCGGGGGACGCGGGCCCGGTGTCGCGCGGGGGTTCACCGGTCTGGACGGCGTAGAGATTGCTTACGTCTGCGACCCCGATTCCGAGCGGCTGGCCAAGGCGGCTGAGACATTCGGTGTGAAGAGCTCCCGCGCCGTCGGTGACCTGCGGCGCATTCTGGATGACAAATCGGTCGATGCCGTGATTGTGGCGACGCCCGACCACTGGCACGCGCCGGCGTCAATCATGGCGTGTGACGCAGGCAAGCACGTTTACGTTGAAAAACCGTGCGCCCACAACTTTCGCGAAGGACAATTGCTGCTGCAAGCGGCCCGACGCAACAACCGGGTCGTACAACACGGCACGCAGCAGCGCAGCAGCCGGCAGACTGCGACAGCGATTCAGATGCTCCGCGAGGGGATCATCGGCAAAGTGCTGGCGGCGAAGGCTTGGAACGTGCAGCGTCGCGCCAATATCGGCCACGCCCAGCCGGGCGAGCCGCCGGCCGGTTTTGATTATGACACCTGGATCGGCCCGGCTCCGATGGTGCCGTTTCAAAGCAACCGCCACCACTACACCTGGCATTGGTGGTACGACTTCGGCACGGGCGACATGGGTAACGACGGCGTGCACGATCTCGACTACGCGCTGTGGGGCCTGGGCGTTGATACGCTCCCTTCCCGGATCGCCTCCCTCGGTGGAAAGTATTATCACGACGACGACCAGCAGTTCCCCGACACGCAGACGGCGATTTTCGAATTCGACGGCGACGGATCGTTCGGCAGCCGCAAGCAACTGACTTTCGAAATGCGGCTGTGGGATACAAACCATCCTTTCAACGTCGACAGCGGGGCCGAGTACTATGGAACCGCAGGCAAAATGTTCTATAGCAAGCGCGGCAAGCTAATGGTTTGGAATGAAAAGAAGGAACTAATCATCAAGAAACCGCAGTTGCGCGATGACATCCCGCTGAAGGTCGACAACCACGCGGCGGACTTTGTCGACGCGATCCGCACCGATCGCCGGCCGAATGCGGACATCGAAATCGGCTTTCGCAGCACCGCGTTGTGCCATCTGGCCAATATCGCCAATCGATTGGGCCGCACGCTGCAGTTCGATCCGCAGGCGGAGGCGATTCTTAATGACGAACGAGCCCAGGCGATGCTTTCACGCACGTATCGCGAAGGCGGTCACTGGTCGGTACCGTCGGGGGTTTAAGTCTCGTGCGTAATTTATTCACGGTCAGTGTGGCGCTGCTGCTGGCAATCGATTTTTGTGCGGCATTGAACGCCGAAGATTGGCCGCGCTGGCGAGGACCGCGCGGCGACGGCACTTGGCAAGCTCCCAAATTGCCGGGGCAGTGGCCCGCGGAGGGACTGCCGGTCGTCTGGAAGCAGTCGCTCGGCGGCGGTTACGGCGGAATCTCGGTCGTCGGCGACCGGCTGTATGTGATGGACCGCCCGGGTCCGCCCAAGCAGCAGGAGCGCGTGCTCTGTTTGAACACTCAAAACGGCGAGACGGTTTGGGAACACAGCTACGACGCTCACTACGGCGATATGGCGTACGGGAACGGTCCGCGAGCAACGCCGACCGTGCATGACAATCGTGTCTACACGTTTGGAGTGAAGGGGCACGTCCACTGCTTTGATGCCGAGAGTGGCGAGTTGATCTGGAAGCAGGACCTATTCGCGAAAGGGGATGCCAAAATCCCCGAATGGGGCCTGTCTGCGTCGCCGGTGATTTGGAATGATTTGGTGATTGTGCAGCCCGGCGCTCCGGGCGGATGTTTTGTGGCGCTCGACCGCAATACCGGAGAGGAAATCTGGCGCAGCGGCGAGGACCCCGCCGGCTATTGCACGCCGATCGTCGTCCGCCACAACGGTTACGAGCAACTCATCTGCTGGACGCCGCTGCACATCATGGGCTTGGAGCCCGCGTCGGGCGAGATTCAATGGTCGATTCCGTATGAGATCACCTACGGAGTTTCGATTGCCACGCCGGTCTTTCACGACGGCATCGTATTCATCACCGGCTACTGGCACGGCAGCAAGGCGATCAAACTGGGTGACGAACCGCAGGGCGCCGAATTGGTCTGGGAAGAGAATCGCTGGCTGCGAGGCCTGATGAGCCAGCCGCTTTGCCGCAATGGCTATGTCTATAGCCTCGACAAGCATCACGGGCTGGTCTGTTTTCCGATCGCCGACGGCAAAAAAATCTGGAACGACAAAAACAAAATGACTCCCCGCGGGCGAAACCCACAAGCCAACCTCGTCTGGCTGGGCGACAGTGACCGGGCGATCATCCTCAACTCCGAGGGCGAATTGATCTTGGCCCGGCTGACGCCCGACGGCTACGACGAGCAGTCTCGGACGAAAATCATCGGCGAGACCTGGGCGCACCCGGCGTTCGCGGGCAAGTTCGCATTCGCCCGCAGCGACACGGAGATCGTCTGCGTGCGGCTCGTGGAATAGGTCCGTCTCCCGTCTGATGCGAATCAAGGTTCGCGCGGCTTTTGATCACCAAGCTTTGCCGTCATGGGCGCGATAGGGACTTAGCATTGAGTTGTTCCAGCAACGGATCGCCGATTTGCTTCAGCTTCTCGTGAATCTTGCGATCGAGCTTCTCAATCGCCCGGCGGACCTCTGCCCGGTCGTCATGAATCAAATTCACGCGTTCCTCGGGATCGGCCTGAAAATCGTACAATTCGTCGCGGCCGGGGTTTAGAAAATCGCGGACCAGTTTCCACCGCGGCGTGCGGTAGGTCCGCATGAATGCGCGGCAATAGTTGATCATGCTGTATTCGGCGTAAATGTCTTGATCCCAATCGGCGGGTGTCTGACCCCGCAACAACGGCACGAGACTGCGGCCGCGGACGAGATGATCTTTCGGCAACTTGGCGCCCGCGATTTCCACGACTGTCGGATACCAATCGAGGCTGATCGTCGAATCAGTGATCACCGTCCCCGGCTTAATCGCGCCGGGCCAACGAACGATGGCAGGGACTTTGAGCGAGTTGTCGTACAGATTGGGGCGATACTTGCTCGCGATATTGGGAGTCGCCGGCGGCAGCTTGTTTGTGGCCCAGACGCCGTTGCCTTTATGGTGAATGCCGTTGTGCCCCATGTTGTAGCCGTGGTCGGATGTGAATATCACGACGGTGTTTTCGTCGAGGTCCAGTTCGTCCAGAGCCCCCATGAGCCGTCCCACGTTGCGATCGACGCCGGAAATACTGGCCAGGTACTCGCGGGTCTTTCGCTTGAGGAGGTTTACGTTCAAGTCGGGGTAGTCGGGATGCGGCAACTCCGGGTCGAGATCGGCATACGGCGCCCAATCTTCATCGGCGACCGGCAGCCACCGTCCGTGCGGCGCGCGATAATGGAGGCAAAGCAAAAATGGCTGTGAGGAGTTCCGTTTGATGAACGAAATCGCGTGGTCCGTCAAAATGTCCGTGGTCAAACCCTCAAAGCGGCGCACCTTTCCGTGCTCTTCCAACAGCGGGTTGTCGGGCGTGGTCCCGCCGCCGGTCAGTCCCATGAAATGATCGAACCCGTGATTCGTGGGATGGTACTTGCGGTGTCCGGAGACCGTCCAATCCCCCAGATGCCACTTGCCGATCAGACCGGTCCGGTATCGCGCCTGTTGAAGAACTTCGGCGAACGTAACGCTCTTCGGGTCGAGTCCGACCTGATGCTGCGGATCGTACAGTCTGTGTTTCGGATGCGGAATAAAATCGGAGATGCCGTATTCGCTCGCGTAGCGGCTGGTCATCAATGAGGCCCGTGCCGGAGAGCAGACCGGCGTCGTGACAAATGCGCTGGTCAGCCGCGCGCCTTCGGCTGCGAGCCGATCAAGATGCGGCGTGTGTGCTTGCTGGTATCCCGAAGCTCCCAACCCCCAGGGGGCTTGATCATCGGTGTAAATAAACAGAATATTCGGCGCGCGGCCCACAGGCGGTGTCGCCTTCACCGGTGTCGGCCGCCGCGCGTGCGCTCGGTCGAGATAGGAGACTAACCGCTGCTTTAAGTCGTCGGCGACGTTCGGTTGCTCCCGGCTCAGGTCGTGTTGTTCGCCGACATCGCTGCTCAGATCAAATAATTCGTCCCGCTGGTTTTCGTAGTGTAAAACGAGCTTGTGATTCCCAAGTCGAATCGCCGACTGCGGCCGAGTTTGGCTGGTGACGAAGTCGTTGATTCCGATTTCTGCGGGTGCGTCCGCGTAGCCCCGTTCCGGATGGTAGTACGGAAAGTGCCAGTAGAGAGCGCGTGGTGCCGGCGAGTTGCCGCCGCGGAGCAGGGGGGTGATATCTTGGCCGTCGAGTTCCTCCCTCGCCGGATCGACCGGTTGATCCGCCAACGACGCAAATGTCGGGAGCAAATCGTAACCGATCACCGGCGTCGAGTTTTTTGACCCGGCTGGAACAACGCCCGGATACCGCGCGATCAACGGGACGCGAATGCCGCCCTCATACAGGTTCCATTTCGAGCCTCGCAGCGGCCCGTTGGCTGCGTAGCCGGGATGTCCGCCATTGTCCGAGGTGAACAGCACGCATGTCTTCTCGCGCTGCCCCGATTCATCGAGCGCCGCCAGCAACTCGCCCACATAGTGATCGAGCGTTTCGACAAACGCCGCATACCGCACGCGCCGCTCCCGATTCGGGGCATCGGCTGAAATCCGCCGTTCGTACTTCCGCAACAGCCACGCGTGCCGCGTTTCGACCGGCGTGTGCACGTAGAAATGCGAGACCATCAAGAACCATGGCCGAGCGTGTTTTTGCTTGAGAAACGCGGCCGCCTTTTCGGTCATGCTGTCGCGCGCAAATTGGCCCGGCTGCGTGATTGCCGGCGGTTTGTTCCCCTTGCCGCGGTATTGGTAGGGATGAGAGCCGAAATCTTCGACCGCCGTTTGAAATCCCTGTTGCCGCGGCCCGTGCGTCGGACTCCAGCCGAGGTACCGCCGATGGTGGGCGTTGAGATGCCACTTGCCGAAGAACGCCGTTTGATATCCGGCATCTTGCAAATGCTCGGCGATGGTGGTTTCTTCCAACGGGAGGTTGAGCGTGTAGGGCGGTGTTCGGAGCCGCTGTCCGGCGCGCTGTTTCTGTCGTCCAGGCTTGTTCTTCGTGACGAACTCGAATCGCAACCGCGCGGGAGTCTTGCCGGTGAGCAGACTGGCCCGCGACGCGGAACAAATCGGCGCCGCCGCATACGCATCCGTGAACCGCATTCCTTCAGCGGCGAGCCGGTCGATCTGCGGCGTCTCGTGCCAGTCGTGGCCGTAACAAGCCAAATCGGACCACGCCAGATCATCCACCAAGATCAACAGAATATTCGGCCGTTCAGCTTCCGCTGCAACGCCTTGATCGCTCTGCAATAAACAGAGAGCTAGCGAAAACAAAATCAACCAAAACGTACGATTCATCCAACAGTCCGTGCTCTAATTGGGCGCACTGTATTAACAATTTGACGCAGGGCTCATGGTTTCGTCGGATTGGCTCTTAACTGTTCGCTTAGCTGCGCAGCATGCTGATTCAAAACGCCCGCAAGGTCCGCTGACGTCGCCAGATTTCGGGTTTCGCCGGGATCGGTCCGGTGGTCGTAAAGCTCGCGGGCGATTGTCTCGCCGTCCTTCAATCGCCGCCATTCCGTATAGCGATAGCGGTCAGTGCGGAGCGAATAACCCATCACGTCCGGATTGCTGCGGGCGGGGCCGTAAGCAGGCCGTGGATGCTGTGTGATCGCGCCGTTTTTGATGGTGGAACGCGGATCGTCAAACAACGGACGCAGCGAGCGGCCTTCGAGATTGTGCGGCGGCGCCAGGCCGCACAGGTCGGCAAGCGTGGGATAGACATCCAACAATTCGACCAGCGCCGCGGTCCGCCTGCCGGCCGATTTTTGACCGGGGACGGAGATGATCAGCGGCACGTGGGCATCAAGCTCAAAGTTCGACGTCTTGCACCACAGGTCATGCTCGCCGAGATGAAAACCGTGGTCCGACCAAAAGACGACTATTGTCTTGTCGCGCAGCTTGAGTCGGTCAAGTTCGTCGAGCACTTTGCCGATTTGGGCATCAACGTAGCTCGTTGCCGCGTAGTATCCATGCCGCAGCGTCCGCACTTGTTTGTCGTTCAGGCCGTCGGGGAACGTCCGCAACAGTTCGCGGCCGTCATGCAGGGCAATCTGTGGAACGCCCTGCGGGCGGTTGGGATTGGCGGGCAATTGAACATCTGCGCGATTGTACAATTGCCAATACTTTCGCGGCGCGTTGAAGGGGAGATGCGGTTTCCAGAATCCGACGGCGAGAAAGAACGGTTCGTCTTTCAATTCGCGGAGCGCGCCGACTGCCAGTTCCGCGATGCGGCCGTCGAAATAGGCCTCGTCCGCCACGTCGCGGCTTTCCACGCGAGGCATACCGGTGTTGTCGGGCGGCAGTTGGCCCTCCACCACCGGTTTGTCGGAACCGTGAGTCGCGTAATGCAAAACAGCGGGCAGACTCCACGATTGGGGGTCCCCTTTGTAGTCATCCTGCCGCCAATTGTGAAAAATCTTGCCGATTCCGCGAGCGTGATAGCCCTGCTGTTTGAAAAGTTGCGGCAATGTGACCACGTCGGGAAACCGCCGGCGAAAATGCGTCGGCAGGTCGGTGACCCCCAAAGTATCGGGCCGCAATCCGGTCAGCAGCGACGCCCGCGAGGGATTGCACAAAGCTTGCTGGCAATAGGCTCGCTCGAATAACAAACCGCGCGAGGCCAGCCGATCGAGGTTCGGTGACTTGACGATTGTGTTGCCGTAGCAGCCCAACTCCACGCGCAGATCGTCGACCGCAATAAACAGCACGTTGGGCCGGGACGCCTCGTCAGCCGCGCGCGCGACCTGCGGCGCGATTGCGCTTGTCAACAGGCCGAAAACGCAACAAATCGTCAGTGCGGCGGTCTTCGATCTGTCAATCATGTCGATCACATCACTGCGCTTGCTATGAGGACTCGCCTTGCACTAGGGCGTTCGCTTCTGGCAGTTGGACTGTCCCTTCATAGAGGGCACGGCCGATAATTGCGCCGGATACGCCGGAGTGTTCGCGCTCAACCTTCAACAACGCTTCGATGTCCTTGATTGTCGTCACCCCCCCCGACGCAATGACCGGGATGCCGATTTCGGCAAGTTCACCCAAGTCGCAGAGCGTACCCGAATCGATTCCCGCCATCATCCCGTCGTTGGCGATGTTTGTATAAACCACCGCCGCGAGATCCAGCCCTGCATATTGCCGTACTAATTCGATCGCGGATGTCTGTGAGACCTCCAACCAGCCCTCGGTGGCCACCATCCCGTCGCGCGCATCGACGCCCAGTATCAACCGGCCGGGATATTTTTGCGACATGTCACGAAACCACTCGGGATGTTTGAGCGCTTGCGTGCCGACGATGACGCGTTCAATGCCAACATCAGCTAGCAACAACTGAATCGCATCTTCGTCGCGGATGCCCCCGCCCAATTGGCAGGGAATCTCCACGCGGTCCACGATTGCCCGCACCACATCCGTATTGACCGGCCGGCCCGCCTTGGCGCCGTCCAAGTCGACAAGGTGCAGACGGGTTGCGCCTTCGGACTCCCAACGCGCCGCCATCGCGGCCGGGTCGTCGCCGAAAACCGTCTCCTGGTCATAGTCCCCCTGCCGTAGCCGCACACATTTGCCGTCACGCAGGTCAATCGCCGGTAATAGTTCCATGACTCATTTCAATACAAATGCAAAAACCAACAACCAAGCCGACGTCGACGTCGACGGGCCGTACTCGGGTCAAAGCGACGCGAAATTCTTGAGCAGCCGCAAGCCGACCTTCTGGCTCTTCTCAGGGTGGAACTGCGTCGCGAACATGTTGCCGCGCGAAATCATCGAGACGAAGTCGATTCCGTAGTCGGTGCGGGCGGCGACAGCCGCTTCGTCATCCGGCGCGACGTAGTAACTGTGCACGAAATAAAAGTACGCATCATCGGGAATGCCTGCTAATAGCGGCTGGTCGCCGACGGTGTGTAGGCGATTCCATCCCATGTGCGGGACTTTGAGGTCGTTGAACTCCGGAAAGCGAACAACCTTACCGGGGACGACGCCCAGGCCTTCGAAAGTGCCGTCTTCGTGACTGACGTCGAGCAGCAGTTGCAGTCCCAGACAAATCCCCAAAAACGGCCGGCCGGACTCCAGGTGCTCCAAGATCGGCCCGACCAGTTCCTGTTTGCGCAACTCGCCGATAGCATCGCGAAAGGCCCCCACGCCCGGCAGAATCAGCTTCTGAGCGGCCGCGATTTCACCGCGATCGGACGTGACGTGCGCGCTGGCGCCGATGCGTTCAAATGCCTTTTGTACGCTCCGCAGGTTCCCCATCCCGTAATCGACAATCGTAATCATGCCGTCGATTTTAGCGGAATCAGAATTGGGTCGCGAGTCACCCAAGAACCGACGCAGAGTCGCCCTTCCTACTCATGGGTGGCCGCGATTGCGCAGCAATCGGGGCAGGCGCAGCCTACACGAGGCCACAATTTCAGCGTTTAACAAGAGAGCCGCAGCGCCAGAGTAGGGAGCGGGCAAATTGCAGCCGATTGTGCCTACAGCCCACCGATCGGAATCAGCGTCACCCGCATTTCTCAATGGCTACGGATGGACGACGATTTCGACGCGGCGGTTGCGGGCTTTGCCCGCTTTCGTCGAGTTGTCGGCGACAGGGCGTGACGCCCCGTATCCCGCAACAGTGAGCAGCTGTTCCGGCACGCCGCGACGGCGGAGCGCATGGTAGATCGCTTCAGCGCGGGCTTGTGAGAGCTGTTGGTTGTTCTTCCAGCGGCTGCGGCGGATTGGATCGGAATCCGTATGTCCCTCGATCGTGATACGCCGGCCGGTGTAGTTGCGGCGGAGCGCGACGACCACGTCGTCCAACAGCTTGGAGTTCGCCGAGCTATTTACGATGGAAGCTTTTCCAGATGCGAACAATTTTGCACCGTCGAGCCGGATGCGGACCGCCTGGCCGTCTTGGCTGACTTCGGCACCTGAGATGCTTGCCAGCGGCAACGTCCCTCCCGCGGAGAATCCGACTTCTTCAGCCGGGACCGAACCTTGTCCGGCATAGGCTTCCTTGGAGCGGCGCTCAGCGGTCAAATCGTCGCGTAGATCGGCGACCTTGTCACGACTGCCCCGCAGAGCGGCCTGCAATTGCGCTGATTGTTGCTGTTGCTGCGCCAACAGCGCCTGCAGGCGCTGGTTGTCGGCGTCGAGCCCCGCGGCGCGCTGGTTGAGTTCGTGAAATCGAGCCGCGAGATTTGTGTGCTGCTGCTGCAAAGCCCGATGCTGGGCGGGTGCGACGCCGGTGGGATAACCGGAGACGCGGGGGGGATAGACCGTACACCCCGCGCCGACGACAGACAGAAACGACAACAACAAACAATTCCATCGGGAGGATTGGACATCCATATGCTCTGCTCCCAGTGAATGGCGTCAAACACCGTTTTGGCGATGATCACCAGCATGGAGGAAAGACGATCGAAATGTGTCCGAACATCAACGGCGCCAATCAGGTTCGAAGACCCGCTGGCAAACGACGATCGGTGTCGGAATCGGAGTTTTGAGATGAGAGGCGGGAGTCTTGTCGGCGGCATGAAATCTTGAGAGGCAAATTCCATCCAGTTGCCGCGCGGCGGGAGTGTATCAGTGGGGCCAAATCGCCGCAAGTTCAGTGATTCATCTCGCATTGCAGCGGCGACTGGCGATGGCGGACAATTGTCTGTCCGGGATCCTGGCTGTCCGGAGAGTCGATTCGGCGTGCCAGAGGCGGAAAAATCGCTATTATCCGAGTCGATTCTCCAAACTTTACCACGATCCTGGGCGGCAGGGTCGATTGCAATTGACCGAGGTTCCAACGGATACGACTGTGGAGGAATAGGAATAGGTCAGGGCTCGCCAGTATGCACGGCATGCGGCGTGGAGGGACGATGAACGAATCGCAAAATTCATGCGTTTTTTGTGACCGCTGCCCTCGAAAAATTGGTTTTTGATGAATCCTAATTCGAGCAGCAGTCAGGGTTTTCCCCAATTATCTATATTTTAGAGATTTTTGAATGGCGAACAGCTCAGAGGCTGCTTATCTTGGGTGAATGAACTATTTCGCAAACTGCGCAGGATCGTAATTGTTGACGTATCCTCTTACCCAATTTACCATATACGACACTGAATCAAGCCACCTAGAGCGAACATCGAATCAAGGATTTGACATCATGACTTTGTGTCGGGGCAATTTTCAAAAGTCACTGAGGAAACCGTTGCTGTGCCTCGGGGTTACAGCCGCATTGCTGATTGGGCTTCCTGCCGAATCCAAGGCGACGTCCTTCGTCTATGAGGTCACACGCGCCAGCAGCGGCGACCCATTCCCGGGTGTCCAGACCAGTAGCGGCGCCGGTGTCGTCGAAGCGGTGAAGTTCACTTACGACGACGTCACTGAAGTGCTGACGATGGAGTCGACGTTCTCGCCGAACTCTTACGGCACGCTGCCGGACGGGTTCTGGTTGATTCTCGCCGGAGAGCCGGATGGCCAGCCGCCGGGAGTTGGCGGCTCGACGAACGATTATGTCATCCTGTATGGCGATCTGCGGACTCTGAGCGAATCACAAGCTCCTCCGGTTGGTGCTCCTACCATGGAAGCCTTTGTCTTCAATGGCGACTACTGGGATAACAGCGATGCTTGGCACTTGGAAACCTGGGATGACTCGTACATTACGCGTACTGAGAATCCTGACGGTTCCCGAACATTCGCGTTCTCGATCGACGCGACGAACATCAACCAGGGTCTCAGCGGCGTGACAGACGGCGATTTTCGTGGAGTGGCATTCGGTGAGGAAATCGGCATCTGGTTTCAACCGGTCAAACAGGGCCACGGCACGATCTACGCACCGCCCTATTATGATCCGTACGCCCCTGAGGAAGATTGGATCATGACCGACTTCGGCGGCAAGAAGAAGTCTTGGTTTGACACTTGGACCAATCCGCAACCGACCGATCCAGGTCCGGATCCCGGTCCTGGCGTCGTCCCCGAACCGTCCAGCATTGTCCTGTTGGGGATCGGCTCGTTGGGTCTGGTTGGCTACGGCTGGAGACGCCGTCGCAATCGCAAGGCCACCCGTTAGAGTGCAATCATAAAGCATGAACAAAACGCCCGGTTTCGGCCGGGCGTATTTTTGCGCTTGTGCCAATATCGGCAGCGAACGGTGCCGCTCACAGTCAGCGGACTGCGCGGCGAAAGACATCTTGCGTCAAATCCGCTTCGAGCAAGTCCTGCAGACGGCCTTCCTCCAATCCACGTCGCAGGATGGTAAACGTCTCGCGAGCCGCCTCAGTGGTTTGCTGAAGCTCGGCATCCCCCTGAGCGGCATTCAAATAAAATGCAGGATAGCCGTGGCAGCCGCGCTTGGCCATTTCCTGCACGTAGAGCGTGGCTAGCAGCCTTCCTGCAGCAGGGTCATCGACGTGGAATTCCAGGTGTGGATGGACCGAGATTCCGCAGCAGCGGGCCGCCAAGCCGGTCTCCTCGGCAGTTTCGTTCATGCGATCAATGATCCGGCGGCCGAAGTCCTGTAAGTAGTCCGGCACCCCGCGGCGGCGAATCTCACGAAGGGTGGTTAGCGCGGCACGAATGCCGATCAGATCGCTCCAGTACGTGCTGGAAATAAACATCTGCGCCGCTGGTTCCATGACCTCTCTGCGGCCGACGACCGCCCCCATGGCGTACCCGTTGGAGATCGATTTGGCAAACACCGCCATGTCCGGTTCAATTCCGAGGTACGGCTGCACGCCGCCGGGACTGAGCCGGAATCCGGTCGAGACCTCGTCAAAAATCAACGGTACGCCCTCTCGCCGGGTCAAATCGCGGACGTCCTGCAAATACCCCTCCGGCGGCTCCTCGCTGCGGAGAGGCTCCATGATGACCGCCGCGACCTCGTCACGATGCTGGTCCAGCGCGGCGCTGAGCGACGCGACCTTCCCATACTCAAAGGGTATCGCGGTTCCCTTCAAAGACTGTGGGACACCGATCGGTTCGATCCCGGGGAACAGGTGGGCGTCGAGCGTCGCCTCTTCGGAAAGGTTGGCAGCCAGATACCAATCGTGCCAGCCGTGATATCCGCAGAACAGAATCTTGTCCCGCCCCGTCGCGCCGCGCGCGATGCGAACGGCAACCGCGCAGGCATCTCCGCCCCCTTTGGCGTACCGCACCATCTCAGCGCAGGGAATTGTTGAGACGAGCTCCTCGGCCAATTCGATCTCCAACTCGTGGCTGACCGAATAGCTGACGCCGGTTTCAATCTGCTTGCGAACCGCCTCGTCAACGACGCGATCGCAATAGCCGAGAATAATCGCCCCGATGCCGCTGACCCAGTCGATATACTCATGCCCGTCCACATCCCAGAACCGTGCTCCCTGAGCCCGGGCGACGTACGCCGGTGAAACCCCTTTGGCGGCGCGGGATGGACGTCGGCTGATGAGCTGTGTCGCTCCGGGTATCAATTGTTCGGCGCGGGCATAGAGTTCCATTGACCGCGGGACGCGGCACTTCGTTTGCTGCTGGGCCGTCGACATGGCGTCTCTCCGGACAAGGCCGCTGGATGTGCGTCAGCCCCCTTCGGCCGGCTGGGGCGGGGGTTCGGTCTGCTCCTGTGATTCCGGCGGCGCGGCCGTTCCCGTGGACGGAACCGTCTTCTTGGCGTGCGTTCCGGGCTTAATCTGCGGGCCGATCTTATGCTCGTCGAGGATCGCCTGCAATTGGTCGGCATCCATGACTTCTTTGTCCAACAGCTCGCGAGTCATATGTTCCAGAACTTCGCGCCGCTGGTTGATGATATCGTGAGCAGTCTGGTTCGCTTCATCCACGATCCGTTTGATCTCCAAATCGATCTCGCGAATCGTATCCTCGCTGTGGGCCCGCTCCGTTCCGCTGGCAAACCCGGATGCCAAAAACGGCGACCGGTTACTGACCTGGTAGTTGACGCGGCCCAGTTTGGGGCTCATCCCAAACTCCGTGACCATTCGACGGGCAAGGTCAGTGGCCCGTTCCAGGTCGTTTTGTGCGCCGGTCGAGGTTTCCTGATAAATGATTTCTTCCGTTGAGATTCCGCCCAATAGGACGCAAATGCGGTTTTGCAACTCCGTCTGTGTGACCAAATGGCGTTCTTCATCGGGATGCTGGAGCGTATATCCCAAAGCGGACATTCCGCGCGGGATGATCGAAATTTTGTGCACTGGATCGGTGTGCGGCAGGCAGCAGGCGACGAGTGCGTGCCCGCATTCGTGGTAGGCGACGCGCTGTTTTTCTTCCGGAGTGATGATCCGCGTCTGTTTCTCCAGGCCGGCGATGACCCGCTCGATGCCCTCTTCGAACTCTTCCATCGTGACCACGTTCTTGTTCTTGCGCGCGGCCAGCAGAGCGGCTTCGTTTACCAAGTTAGCCAGATCGGCGCCGACGAAACCGGGTGTCATGCGGGCGACCCGTTCCAGATTGACATCCTCGCCAACTTTGATTTTGACGATGTGCACTTTCAGAATCGCTTCGCGGCCTTTGAAATCGGGCCGGTCCACCAGCACGTGGCGGTCGAACCGCCCCGGACGCAGCAGCGCCGGATCGAGCGTTTCGGGCATATTGGTGGCCGCCATCACAATCACACTTTGGTCGGAATGGAAACCATCCATTTCCACCAGCAGCGCGTTGAGCGTCTGCTCCCGTTCGTCGTGCCCGCCTTGAATCCCGCTGCCCCGGACCTTGCCGAGCGCATCGAGTTCATCGATGAAAATAATCGACGGAGATTTGGCAATCGCCTGCGCAAACATATCCCGCACGCGCGAAGCACCGACGCCGACGAACATCTCGACAAAATCGGACCCGGACAGACTGAAGAAGGGAACGCCCGCTTCACCCGCGACCGCCTTGGCCAGCAAGGTCTTTCCCGTACCGGGAGGACCGACGAGCAATACCCCACGCGGTATCCGTCCGCCCAGCGCCTGATACTTGGCAGGATTGCGGAGAAATTCGACGACTTCCCGCAACTCATCGGCCGCTTCGTCGATCCCGGCAGCGTCATCGAAAGTGACGTCGAGATCTTCCTGGGCGAAAAACCGCCCCCGGCTGCGGCCGAACGACATTGCGGTTCCCGCTCCCCCCATCCGGCGGAACAAGAATAGAATCAAGAGGAACAGCAAGATCAGCGGCATGAACAGCATGAACATATGCCGCCACTCCGACGGTGGCGGCTCGTTTGCATAGACGATGTCGGCTTTGTCTAACAAATTCTGAAGTTTTTCCCGGTCCGTGTCGGTGAACCCGACGGTCGAGATGCGGTACTTCTGGGGAGCCGGTTTGTCGGTGGCGTCTTTGTCGTCTCGATCCTGGAAGGTCAGATACGAGTCCTTGCCGATCACGACTTTATGCACGTTGGCTTTGGTATAGGTTTCGTCTTTGAGGCCGCTGATAAACTCGCTGATCTCGAGTTCCTCGCTGCCGTGATTGCGTTCGACCAGCGTGAACGACAAGAAGGCAATGACAATCAGGGCGAGGAGATACCAATGCCAATATCCGGAATTGGGCCGCTCCGGACGCGCGGGGCCCCGTCGCTCCGGCGGCGTCGGCGACTGATCAGATGAAGGTTTTTGGGAGGGTCCGTCGGAATTTGCCATATTGCACAATTACGTCGTAGAACTGATTTTGATGATGAGCCGCCACCACAGGCAGAGCCGCAAAAACGCGGGGATACGTAACCGTCTGTGAAGATGGTATCGTGACAGGCGACGGATGCTCCTGAACTTTATGGGCTGAATTATCCAAGGTCAACTCATTGTCTGAGCCGCAGCCGTCGGGCTGGACATAACCCTCAAGATTCGCGGCGGCATTCATCGACAAACTCGGCGATTTGTGCAAAATCGACAGGGACGCCTCGCGTCGCCGCCGATTCAACGACCGCCACAGCCGTTACGCCAGTTTCACAATGAACCGCCGCAGGAATTGACCATGCACATTGCGGAAGTCGTCTGTCAGGTTTTACGCTCGCAGTCAGTGGAATCCAAAACCGCCAGTTGCCAGGATGTTGTCCTGGTGCGGATTCGCACCGACAACGGCCTGGAAGGGATCGGAGAAGCGGATTCCTCGCCGGAAGTCGTCAAAGCGGTCATCGATGCCCCGTTTAGCCACAATATCGCGTGTGGCTTGCGAGAACTGTTGTTGGGCGAAAATCCGCTGGAGACGGAGCGGCTGTGGTGGAAAATGTATCGCGGCAGCATGTATTTCGGTCGCACGTCGGTCACGATTTCCGCAATGGCGGCGGTCGACATGGCGCTGTGGGACTTGAAGGGCAAGCATTTCGGAGAGCCAATCCACCGTTTGCTAGGCGGCAAACATCACGACTCGATCCGGGCCTACGCGTCGATACTGTTCGGCCGAGACGGGAGTGAGACCGCTGAGATCGGCCGGCGATGGATTGATGCGGGCTACACGGCGGTCAAATTCGGCTGGGAGCCGATGGGCCAGTGCGAAAAGCTCGACAGTGAGCTCGTGCGCGGCGCTCGCGAGGGAGTCGGCGACCACACGCTGCTGATCGATGCCGGTTGTGTTTGGGACACGCGCACTGCGCTGCGGCGGGCGCAGTCTTTTTCCGATTACGGAATTGAATGGCTGGAAGAGCCGCTGCGAGAAGACAACATCGACGGCTACGCCTGGCTGCGGGATCGCTCGCCGGTACCCATCGCTTCCGGCGAAGGCGAATGTGGTCGCGAGGCGTTTCGCCCGCTCTTGGAGCGGCGGGCATTGGACGTCTATCAGGTTGATCTGTCCCGTAACGGATTTACCGACGCGGCCTATATCAAGAATCGCGTCGAAGAGATCGGCGCCCGGCCCTGCAATCATTGCTACACCAGCCCGATCACCGTCGCCGCCAGCCTGCACTGGCTGAGCACCTGCCGCGACGCGTTTCTGTTTGAGGACTGTGTCGAAGACGTGCCGATGCGCCACGAATTGGCCGTGGAAAAGTTTCAAGCGGTCGACGGCTGGATCGAGGTCCCGGATCGTCCGGGGTTGGGATTGACGCTGAATGAAGAATTCGTTGCGGCGCACTTGGTGGCGGAGTCAAAGTGAGGTCGACAGCCAGCAATGGGAATCGACTTGATCGACATTGAGTTTCGGATTGCGAAGACATTCGAGATCTCCGTCAAGGGTGAGTTTCTGGACCTGATGGACGATCAGGATATTCTCGTGGGAGCTCTCTATACACACATACTGAAGAAAGTGGGGTTACGGGACCACGCTCGTAGCGATCTACGCTTGAACTACGCTTTGTGGCGGCATATGCAAGATTTGATTCAAGATGTTACAGATGTTGAAGTCGATCATTTGGAATTGAAAACGCCCTTAAGGGATGTGTTCCCGCCCAAGACGCGACGTGAGTTGTGGCAGATACTGCGCGAGGACTGTCCGTACAATGTGCCCGAACTTGAATATCCCGCATGGGTCCCGATATTGGGCACGACCGTTGCGCTCGCCGCAGTCGCCTTCGAGCAATTTCAAGTGGCGCAGCTCCCGGGCTGGAACTGGTTCTGGCCGCTGGCAGGCTTGCTCGGGATCTGGATGGTTGCCGAAACCTATGCAAAGTTGTTGCACGTTTTCGACCCCTGGCGGGTCCGCTTTCCTGCCAACATCAAAACTGTCAAGGACCTCTGCCGGCTGATCCTCTCGGACAACTACGAAAAATTCTGCGGCGATGCCGAGATCTCGCTCGACGACCGGGCGAACGAGATTTGGCGGAAACTGAAGCAGATTCTTGCTGAAGTTCTCTTCGTCGATGAGGACAAAATCACGTTTCGCAGCCGGCTGATTCAAGATCTGGGGCTGCAATAGCCGGCTCGTTTAGTCGCCGAGCGTTTGCAAGAGGTCTTTCACCTTGGCCTCAATCAAATCGCGAACCTCGCGAAACTCTTCCGGCCGCATTTCGCGGGGATCGGGAATGTTCCAGTCCTCGCGGTGGTCCGCCGCGACGTGCGGGCAGGCGTCACCGCAGCCCATCGTAATCGCTGCGGCAAACGTCAGGTCGGAAACGTCGTCCAGAGATTTTGAGTCATGTGCGGAAAGGTCGTAGTCCAATTCACCCATCGCCGCGATTGCCTTGGGATTAACGATCCCCGACGGGCGCGACCCGGCACTATAGGCTTCGATGCGGTCGCCGCCATGAATGCGGGCGAACGCCTCAGCCATTTGGCTGCGGTTTGAGTTTTCGACGCAGACGAACAAAACCCGGAGCGGCTCGGTTGACGGCATGGTGGAACTCGATCTGAGGTCTAGCTGATTGAATTCACCACGGAGTTACGGAGTATTCGAAATACGAAATCCTAAGCACGAAATCCTAAACAAATTCAAAATACAAAACTCCAAACGTTTTTGTCATTCGAATTTTGTATTTTGAATTTGTTTAGGATTTCGAGTTTTGTGCTTCGTGTTTTTTCTTCGTGTTCTCCGTGACTCCGTGGTAGATTCATTGTGCCCAACTTACGTTAAGATTTCGTTGACGCACTGTCGTCTGTGGGAGTCTCCGTTTGGCCCCATTCGGCGAACTTCATGATCACCGAGTAAAACACCGGTGTAAAGAACAAGCCGAAGAAGGTCACGCCCAACATACCGGCGACGACGCCGACGCCCAGGGAGTACCGCATTTCCCAGCCGGCGCCTGTGGCCAGCACCAGCGGCAGGAAGCCGAGGACGGACGAGAATGCCGTCATTAGAATCGGCCGCAACCGCATCCGGCAGGCTTCCACAACCGCGTCGATGCGCGGCATGCCTTCGTCTTGTTTGTTGCGGGCGAACTCCACGATCAAAATGGCGTTTTTGGCCGACAGTCCGACCAGCAAGACTTGCCCGATTTGCGTGAAGATGTTGCTGTCCAACCTGGCGATCAGCACACCGGCGATCGAACAGAACAAGCACATCGGAACAATCAGAATCACTGCCAGCGGGAGCGACCAACTCTCATACTGTGCCGAGAGCACCAAGAACACAAAGACCACCGCCAGCGGAAAGACGAGCTTGGTCATCAAGTCCTTGGCGGCCAATTCCTGCTGATAGGTCAGGTCGGTCCACAAGTAATCGAGTCCCGCGCCGAGTTCCTGATCTGCGAGCCGGTCGATCAAGTTGATCGCGTCTCCCGAGCTGGTGCCGCGAGCTGGGCTTCCGTTGATTTCGGCGGAGGGGTAGCTCTGATAGTGGTTTACGATGGCCGGTCCGGTCGTATCGGCGATTTGGACCAGCGTCGAAAGCGGGATCATTTCCCCCTTGCGATTGCGCAACTGCAACCGGCCGACATCCTGTTCGCTGAGCCGGTAATTGGCGTCCGCTTGGACATTGACCTGCCAGTTGCGGTTGTCGCGGGTGAAGTCGTTCGCGTAGCCGGAACCAAGATAGATCGAAAGCGTGTCGTTCAACACGGTCAGGTCGACATCCTGTGTTTTCGCCTTGGTGCGGTCGATCTCCAGATACAATTGAGGCTGGCTGACGCTGAAGGTCGAGAATAGTCCCTGCAGTTTGCCCGTCTGCGCGTTTCCGGCGGAGATGAGCCGCTGCACCCCTTTTTGCAACTCGACGAGGCCGACCGAACCGACGTCGATCACCTGCAATTTGAAGCCGCCAGTCGACCCCAGTCCGTCAATCGGCGGGGCGCCCAACGCCGCCAGCTGCGCTTCCTGAATGGCCGCAAATTGCCTCTGCAGATTCAGGGCGATTTGATCAGCGCCGAGTTCAAAAACCCCGGCCCGTTTGTCGAAGTCATCGAGCACCACAATCGCCGTTCCGGAATTGGACAAATTGCTGCTGACCAACAGCGAGTATCCAGAAACGCCGATCACGTTCTTGACGCCGGGTGTCTTGCGGGCAATTTCGACCACGCGCTGTACGACTTCGTCGGTCCGCTCGAGACTGGCGGCGTCCGGCAACTGGGCGTTGACGATCAAATAACCCTTGTCCTGCTGCGGAATAAATCCTTGCGGCACTTTCATAAAACCGACGTAGGTCAGCCAGAGCAGCCCGCCGTAGAGCAGTAACGAAACCAACGCCCCCCGGACAATCCAAAACACGCTGCGTCCGTATCCATTTTTGGTCTTATCCATCCCCCAGTTGAATCCTTTGAAGAACCAGGAGCCGAGCGCGACGTCCATCAGCCATTCCAACGGGTCGCGTTTCTCCGAGGGCGCCTTGAGCATGATGGCGCACAGCGCCGGGCTGAGCGTGAGGGCGTTGAATGTGGAGATGACCACCGCGGCGGCGATGGTCAGCGCAAATTGCTTGTAAAACTGCCCGCTGATTCCCGCCATGAATGCGGTCGGCACAAACACGGCCAACAGCACCAAGGAGGTGGCGATGACCGGTCCGAACAATTCACTCATTGCTTTGCGCGCAGCATCTCTACGGGACAGGCCGGCGGCGAGATGGGATTCGACCGCCTCGACAATCACGATCGCGTCGTCCACGACCACACCGATCGCCAGCACGAGGCCGAACAGCGAGAGATTGTTTAAGGAAAATCCAAACAGCGCCATGCCCGCGAGCGCCCCGACCAGGGAGACCGGGACCGCCACCATCGGGATAATCGTGGCCCGCCACGACTGCAGAAAGATGAGCACGACGACAAACACCAGTCCCAACGCCTGCAAGAGCGTGACGTAGACGTCGTTGATGGACTGTTCGACGAAAAGCGTCGTGTCGTACACGATTTTGTAGTCGACGCCGGAAGGGAAGCGGCCTTTATCCTTGAGGTCCTTCATCGTCTGCCGCACGGCTTGTGCAGTCTCCAGCGCGTTGGAGCCGGGCAACTGAAACACCGCCAACGTGATCGCCGACTCACCGTCGAGCGAGCTTTCCATGTCGTAGTTTTTGGCGCCCAACTCCACGCGGGCGACGTCTTTGAGCCGCGTGATGCGCCCGTCTTCGCCGGTCCGGACGATGATGTCGGCGAATTCCTCCGCCTCGATGAGCCGGCCCTGCGTGTTGAGTGTGTATTGGAAACCGACTTCGTTGTTGCCGACCGGAGGTGAACCGAGGCGTCCGGCGGCGACTTGCACGTTTTGCTCGCGGACGGCGTTCATCACGTCGCCGGCGGTCATTCCGCGGGAGGCGAGTTTCTGCGGGTCGAGCCATACCCGCATACTAAAGTCGCGGGCGCCCCAAATCAGCACATCGCCCACACCCTTCACGCGGGCCAGGTCGTCCTTGATCTTGGTCGTGACAAAATTGCTGAGAAACAGCGAGTCGCGGGACTGATCGGGCGAGATCACATTCACGCACATCAGGATACTGGGCGAGCGCTTTTTGGTCGTCACGCCCTGGCGGCTGACCTCTTCAGGGAGTTTAGGCATGGCGATCGCGACGCGGTTCTGCACGAAGACCTGTGCCATGTCGATGTCGGTTCCCAGCGCGAACGTGACGTCGATCGTCAACTGACCGTCATTGGTGGATCGGGAAGACATGTAGATCATGTCCTCGACACCGTTGATTTCGTTTTCGATCGGCGTGGCGACGGTATCGGCGACGGTCGTCGCATTCGCACCGGGATAGGTGGTGGTCACCTGAATCGTGGGAGGTGTGACTTCCGGATACTGTGCAACCGGCAGCCCAATAAACGATACCGCACCGACGATAATGATGACGATCGACAATACCGTGGCGAAGATCGGACGATCGATGAAGAAGTGTGAAAGCATCAGGATTCCCGTGTGTGCTGACTGCGGCTAAATTGCTGATCAACTTGAGGCACCGGCATTCGCCGTTTCTCTGGACAATTCATCGAGCATCGAGGCTAAGTTTCAACGCGGAGCGTGATTGGCTCAGACCAATGATGCGGGATCACTGGCCATCCGGTTTCTCTGCTGATGCGGAATCGGCTGACGGTTGCGGCGTCTCCTCTGCAACCGGCTTGGTTGATTTGATTTCAGTCTTGGTGGGATTCACCGGCGCGCCTTCCCGCGCGCGCTGCATGCCGTTGACGACAACCCAATCGTCTGGCGACAGTCCGGATTCCACGACTTGCAGTCCGTCGTCGGTGCGGGTGCCCAACTCGACCGGTTTTTTTACGACCTCGTTTTTCTCATTGACGACCATCACATATTTTTGATTCAAATCGGTGCCGACGGCATTTTGCGGAACCAGTATTCGCGACTTCGGTTCTCCTAACGGCACTTGCACTTTGACGAACAACCCTGCAGAGAGATATTCGTCGGCGTTGTCGAAGTGGCCCCGAACGCGCAAGGTGCCGGTTTCGGGATCGACTCGATTGTCCACGAAGTCGATCACCCCCTCGTGCGGGAAGTTGGTTTCGTTGGCCAAGCCGATGAACACCGGACGCTTCTGATCACGCACGCGGGAATTCCGGGCATCCGGATTTCGTTCGCGGTTGTCCCGCTGCGCTTCGAGGACGGTCAGCTCATCAACGTCGAAATAGACGTACATCGGATCGACGCTGACCAGTGTCGTCAATGGAGTCCCTGACGTTTGATCGCCGCTGACGAGGTTGCCCTTGGTGACCAACGCGCGGCCGACACGGCCTTTGACAGGCGCTTTGACTGTCGTGAATTCAACGTCGAGTCGCGCCCGTTCAATGGCCGCTTCGGAGGCATTTTTGGAAGCCTCCGCCTCAAGCAGTGCCGCTTTGGCACTGTCAAAGTCCTCCTGCAGCCCCGCACCTTTTTTCATCAGGTTGGCTTGCCTGTCCAAGTCGGCATTGTTTTTCGCAATCAGGGCGACCCATCGATCACGGTCGGCCTCGGCCGCTTTGAGCACTTCATCAAACGGGCGGGAGTCGATCCGAAACAGGACGGCGCCCTGTTCGACAATATCTCCCTCGACAAAATTGACTTCGGTGATGTAGCCCGTCACGCGCGCGCGGATTTCCACGTTTTCTTTCGCTTCGACGCGCCCGGGAAACTGTCGCAACTCGACGAGGTCACGTTCAACCGGCTGGCTGATCGTGACCTCAGGAGGCGGAATCTTCGCGATGGGCGGGTCGCGGTCTAAATCCAATCCGCATCCGGCCGCGCAGCATGCCGCTAGTGTCAAAAAAACCGCCCGGGGCAAAATGCGGCCCCACAACAACTCAGGGGAAGATTCCATCGCTCGCCTCGGAATTACTTTTCGAATATCATTCGCCGATCAATGACGTGTTTCACATTTGAAGTGCTTCCGGCAGCCGCAAACAGACGACGGCGAGTTGCGGCCCGGGGAATTTGTAGAGCCTCTGCGGTGCCGAGCAACCGATATTGTTCGTCGCACCGAACACGACTCCTCCTCGAAGTGCAGCCGATTCCCACGCAGCAGTCTCAAGAGTGGACTGGTCAACTCCTAAGTGCCCAACCGCTGGCGTTTCGGTCACAGAGAGTGTAACGTTTTTCAGAGCCGTTCGCAGTCATTAGGCTGCGTTTTCCAATCGATTGATGGTAATTGAGCAAGGCCGGCCAGTGAAACCTCGTTCGGTACGGGAAAGAACCTTCAGCTTTTGGACCTAATATACTCTCAACATGATCGCGCTGCGAATCGGCAATGATTTGGCGCTACAGCAACATGTTCATTCTGCGATTTCCAGCCCGAGAGCCATTGGAAGGGTGATCCGATTGGATCACGAGTGCGTTGTGACGGCGCGGACAAAGTGAAGCGACCCTAAGATCGAGTTGGTGCACCGATCGTGAGCACGACATCATGAATTGCACAAACCCCGCCTTGCCTCGAACAGGATAGGGTTTCGGACTATGAGGCGGGCTGCTGAGTGAGCGATAAGTTTCGTGTCTTTTGCCGGTTGCTGCGGCAAGTCGGCCAGTGTAGGTGATCGAACAATCATGAGACGAATGATTCGTCGTTCGAAGGCCAATTTCTACTATCTCCGCAAACCGCTGGTGCGGTTTTCGCTGCTGCTGCTGTTGGCAGCGGCAGTCGTGGTGGCGGGAGGCTTTAGTTTTCATCACTACTACCGCCATGAACAGATGAGCTACAGCCAGGCGTTCTTCACCACGTACTGCCTGATTTTCATGGAGCACCTCGACAAGTATCCCGAACACTGGCTGCTGCAATTGTTTTTCTGGCTGCTGCCGCCGCTCGGCTTGGTTGTGATTCTCGACGGGATCATCCGTTTCAGTTACCACATTCTGCGGCGCGACGAAAACAGCAAGGAGTGGATGCAGGCGATGGCCAAGACATACAACGATCACGTGGTTTTGTGCGGCCTGGGGCGAGTCGGCTTGCGGATCTTGCAACAACTGCAGCAGTTGGGTGAAGAGGTGATCGTCCTGGAGAAAGACGCCGAGTCACCCAATCTCCCCTTTGCCAGGAAGTATGATGTGCCGGTCTTCGTCGGGAGCGGCCGCGAAGAGGGCATGCTGTCCGAAATGAACGTGGCGCGCGCCAAGTCGATTATTCTGGCCACGGACGATGATCTGGCTAATTTGGAAATGGCGCTCGATGCCCGCAAATTGAACCCCGCAATCCGAGTCGTGATGCGGATGTTCGATCAGGATCTCGCCTCCAAGATTCGTGACGCGTTTGACATCGAACTCGCCTTCAGCACGTCGGCCCTAGCGGCGCCGCTGTTTGCAACCGCATCGTCGGACCGCTCGATTATCAATTCATTCTATATCGAGGGCAAACTGCTGGTGGTGGCCGAGATCGATATCCCGGCCGGATCGAAATTGATTGGACGCGATGTGCGCACACTGCGTCGAAAGCACAACATCTACGTGATCACCTGCAAACGGGGCAGCCAATCCGATTTTTATCCGGACGGAAATCTGAAGCTGGCTGCCGGAGACAGCGTGACCGTGCAGACGGAACCGGCGATGTTGAAACTGGTGCATCAATGGAACGACGTCGGCCATGCCGATTGACAATACATATACAAATGTATATATTTCTGGGGTCGCGAATCCACGACGCTGAATCCGTGCTCGATTCTGAATAACGATTCTTCTGACAGCGCAACGAACGTCATACCGTGTCGACTCCTCACGCCAAGCGGCGCGGCGCCAAGTCGTCCCCGCCCAATCGATTTCAGACGGTAGAGAACGTCCCCGACTTTGAGCACAGCGAAGCGGACGAGGGAACTTCGCAGGCGCCTCGGGTCGTGCCGACGCAGTTTCTACGCGATAACTCCCGCAGCATCATCAGCGAAAATCACTCCCCCGATGTGGGGTTTCGGTATTCGCTGAATCCCTATCGCGGGTGTGAGCACGGCTGCGCCTATTGCTACGCGCGGCCGACGCATGAATACCTCGATCTCAACGCGGGCATCGACTTTGAGACCAGGATTTTCGTGAAGCACGACGCCGCGGAGTTGTTTCGCGCATGGCTGAACCGGCCGGGGTGGGAAGCGGAGGTCGTCTGTTTTTCCGGCGTCACGGATTGTTATCAGCCGGCGGAGCGCCGTTTTCGGCTGACTCGGGCCTGTCTGGAAGTGGCACTGGATGCCCGGCAACCGGTGTCGATTGTGACGAAAAACGCGCTGGTCATTCGCGATCTTGACGTATTGATTCCGCTGGCGAAACGTCAACTGGTGAACGTCAATGTCAGCGTCACGACGCTCGATGCGAAACTGGCTCGCGAGATGGAGCCGCGGACGACCGCGCCGTCGCGTCGATTGGAGACGATTCGCCAACTTTCGGAAGCGGGCATCAACGTCCGCGTGATGTGCGCGCCGGTGATTCCAGGGCTGAATGACCGCGAAATCCCACAGATTCTGCAGGCGGCCGCCGACGCGGGCGCGAAATCGGCAACCTACCTGCTATTGCGTCTGCCGTTGTCGGTCGAGCCAGTCTTTTTGAATTGGCTGGAAGTGTTCGACCGCCACCGGCTGCCGGATGTCGTTTCGAAAATTCGCGGAACCCGCGCCGGACGAATGAACGACTCCGAATTTGGTTCCCGGTTTCGCGGCAGCGGCCACTACGCTGATCAAATCCGCCAGACGTTTGAAGTCTTTGCCCGGCGAAATCGATTACAACGGCCGCTGCCGGAACTCGATTTTTCACAATTTCGCCCGCGGGCTCGACCTGACGGGCAACTGCGGCTGTTCGACTGATCCGGTCAATTCGACTCCGTCGGTGAGCGGGGCGGATCTGATGCCGTTGGGTCGTCGGGCGGTTGTGCCTCGCCGATTCCGGGACCTCCGTTTCCATTGCCGAACCACCAGAGCGGAATCATGCCGCGCGGCAGCCAGTTGGCTTTGTGCGCGCTGATGAGAAACGCCAATAACAACGTCCCCAGGCTCCAGGTAAAAGCGGCGACCGCTGTCGCGCCGAGCGAGGAGACCGCGTTGCGGAATCCGACCGCGGCAAACGCGTAACCTCCGGCAGCGATCGTCAGCAGCGAGGCGTAGAGATACCACCGCGACCGGAACAGATAGGCGATGGCGACGGCCGACGCCGTAACGATGCCAACGTGCGCGACTTGCCAGCTCAGCGGAATGTCAACCGCTGCCGTGTGTGTCATCAACAGAATCGCAGCAAGAGGTACCTGCGCCGCACCGACAAACTGCAGCACGCGCGCGAAGGGGTCGCGAAACGTCAGCCCAAACAGCACGACTGAAAACCACAGCACATGATAGCTGGTCAAGAAACGGTACTCGGCCAACGCGGTCTGCGGCAGGATCAGCCACAAGCCAAACGTTGCCGAAACAACCGCGGATGTGCAGAGGAATGACGACCGCCGGTACAGCCCCTGGGCCAACATCACGGCGCCGATGATGAGGAAGGGTGCTGCCTGCGGGTCGGTGAGCGTGTGCATGCTGATCGTCTGCGGCTGGACGACCGACAGCGCTGCCAGCATACCGACGCATCCGCCTGCCGCGCCGGGGACGCGGCGGATCCAGGCCCAGGCGTAGAACGCCAGCAACAGGCAGATCGTCAGCCAGATCGGCGAACCGGCGGTCGCGACGAACTGATGCAAGAACGTTCGAAACGGCCAGCCACCGCTCATTGGCAAAGCCGGTAGCAGAAGCGCCGGAGACAACGACATCACGCGATTGACCAAGCGTTGATTCTTCGCGACCAGCCCCATCTCCAGGAGCAGAACGAACAGTACGGCTATAAACGGAATCAGAAAGTACGGTCCCCAAATCGTGTCGAGGACAATCGACAGCGAACCTTTGCGGCTGTTCCACATCGGACCGGTCGGGCTGAATGTCAAGCAGAGCACATAGGATCGCAGGCAGACGACTGCGGCAATCATTCCAAATGCCGTCCAGGGAAACCAAGGCCATTTCCAAGGAGTGCCGTTGTTGTCCGCATACGTGGGCCCCTTTCGAATCGCCGGAATCAACATGAGGAAGATTGCGCCGGCGGCGGTCGGGAACAAGAACAAAACCCATTCCAGCGTTCGCTTGGAAAGCACCTCGACAGGGTGCGCACAGATCCAGGGTGTCACGTAGAACAGTGCCAGCATCAGGTGATAGGGAACGCGATACCACCAGCCGAAACGGATGCCTGCACCACGCAAGACCAATTCCGAGACGACCGCTGAAAACAAGTAGCCGGCAATCATCAGCGAAAGGTCCGCCCCTGTGCCGGACAGCTCAACGAACAGTTGGTCCGCACAGATCGAAACCGCCAGGAACAGCGGCAGGATCAACAACAGAATTGAACGGGTGTCTTCCCAGACTTTTCCCCAACGAACAATTGCGACGGCGATCACCGCCAAGAGCGACGTGTAGCCGGCCATCACGGCCAGCATCAGCCACATGTTGATTTCTCCGATAATGATTTTTCCGTAGGCCGCCCGGATGGATATCAACAGTAACACCGTGCTGACGGCATAGAAGGGATTGTTGGTGTAGAACCAACGGAGAACGGAGCGACGGGCCGCAGGCGCAGACATAATCGTCTCCTTGAGCGAGAGGTGGTGATGGGAACAGAGACGTGATTGGTTTCCACACCACTCAGATACGCGAACGCGTTTCAAAGATGTTGGTGAAAAAGTCCCTAAGGTCTATTTTCCAGCAGAGATGTCGCCCGATATAAGCCAACCCAATACTGACGCCGCCACCGTTAGCATCGAATCTGATAATTCGGCGGTCCAGATCGAATCACCTGCGGGCAAACCCGACACCAACCGGACGGTCGGAAACCGAACATCGGGTGCACGACGCGGTTTGACATCGCATTTGGCGTAGGGTCCGCTGTGCGGACCAGGACCGAAGATTCGCATCTCGAATGACAAATTCACAGTCTTGTGATTTGTTCTTGTTCGGAAAGCAAGCTGTCAATTGGCTCGTTTTCCCATCAACTCAATGGTCCGCACAGCGGACCCTACAGAAATAGTTCCCGCCGCGCAAAGTGCGTTGTGCACCCGCGAAGATCGCCCCTGGCCGATCCCTCTTGACACGTTTCCAGCGATCTCATATTGCAGCCGCCGAGATCCCCGATGATATCCCAGTGGGCAGGAAATCCCGATGCAATTGAAACGGCTGAATTCTGTTTTTTCGATACAGCGATTTCCTCATTGCTGCTCGCTGTTCGCCGCACCGATTTCGTCGTTTTTGAAGCTCAGTTTTCTGGGGCGGGGCGAATTTGAGCTGACGCTCAAGACCGGGAGATCCGCTCGGTTTTCGCGCCGAGGACGCGACCACAGATTCTGGGATTGGTATTTCCAGAACATGCCGCCGATTGATTTTACTGAAGACGGGTTGGTCAATATCGAATGGCAGGGCCGGTCGGTCCTGTTGCGGCCGGGGACGCAGGACTTCTTCATCTTTCATGAGATTTCCGTTGCTGACGATTACGAGCTCAATGCGCTCGGCAGCGAGCTGGGCACCGTCATCGATTTGGGCGCCAACGCGGGGCTATTCTCTTCGGCATTGCTCGGCAAAGCACGGCGGGTGATTTCGGTGGAAGCGGTTACGGAAAACTACTGGCAAACAGTGCGAAACGTCGCACTCGCCGGAGGTTCCGCATATGATGTGTGGCACTTGGCGGTTGCGGATCGATCGGGAGAGCAACTGCGGTTGTATCACAATGCCCGCAACTCCGGAGGCCATTCCGTCAGCCGGCAGTGGTCGGAACAATCGGCAGCGGAGACCGATTTTGAGACCACCGAGAGCATTTCACTGTCGGACCTCATCGCGAAGGCGGATTGCGGAACAGTGGACCTGCTCAAATGCGACATTGAAGGCTCGGAGTACGCCGCATTTCTTGCCGCCGATGTTGAGACGTTGCGGCAAATACGGCGGATCGTGATGGAAGTCCACGTGTCCGAAACGTACCCGCCCGCACTATTGGCGGACCTGATCGAGCATCTCAGCGCTGCCGGGTTTGCCGTCCGGCTGGATGGCGAAGTTCCCACAACGAATGACACGCAGGCGCGGATGCTGCTTGCGGACCTCAGGGCCGATGAGATGACCAAAGCGGCGTAAACCGGGCAGGTCAGGCGTCGGCTTCCACCACCGGTTCCGGTTCGAACGGTTCGTCGACGTCGTCCAGGTCGATTTCTTCGAGCGCCGCTTCTAAGGGCGGCTCCGTCACCGGCTGTGTCCGCCGTCTGGTCAGGTGTACGACCGAGCGTTTTAGCTTCAACATGAGCGTAAATACGGTCGGCACCAAAACCAGTGTGAAGACCGTCGAAACAAGTAATCCGCCCAACACAACGCTGCCCAAACCGCGATAGAGCTCACTGCCCGCGCCGGGAAATACGACGAGCGGCAGCAAACCGAGTACCGTGGTCATCGTTGTAATGAAAATCGGCCGAATCCGGTTGCGGACACTCTCAGGGATCGCATCCTCCGGCGGCATTCCTTCCACGCGCATGTGGTGCAGTGACTGGTGTACGATCAAAATTGCATTATTGACGACGGTGCCGATGAGGATGATGAAACCGAGCATCGTCAACACATCGAGCGGCTGCAGTACGAATAGGTTTAGCAACTGCAGACCGGCTAGTCCGCCGACCGCCCCCAGCGGCACAGTCAAGATGATGACGAACGGATACAACCACGACTCAAACAACGCGGCCATCAGCAGGTACGTGATGGCGACCGCCAGCGCGAGATTCCACTTCAGCGCGTTCCAGGTCTCGCGCAATTTGTCGGCGGTTCCCGAAAGGTTGATCATGTACTCGCCGTCCACGGCGATGTCGGTCAACATCGGCTGAACAATCTCGGCGTTGATCCGATCCATCGCTTCTTCCAACGGTACACTCGTCGGCGGCGAAACTTGAATTGTGATCGCCCGCAGACGTTCCCGCCGATTAATCTGTTCGGGGCCGCTTCTGAGCGAAACGGTTGCCAAAGCTCCCAGCGGGACCACCTGACCCGTCGGGGTCGCGACCGGCATCGTCGCGATGTCCTGCGTATGCGATTCGAGTTCCTGGTCTCCCTTGATGGTCACGTCGATTTTTTCACCGCCGATGAAGTAATCACCCGCATAGGCACCGTCGACAAGAGCATTGACGGTGTACCCTAAGTCCGCGGCTGTCACGCCCATTTCGGCCGCCTGGACCAGTTTCGGCTCGATGTGAATCTCCGGGCTGGAGAGATCGAGACTCGGTCGGGGAAATGCCCGCGACTCGGGGACGACTTGCGGAACCTTCGCCAGCACCTGGTGGCCCAGACCAACCAGCTTCTTCAGATCCGGGCCGGTGATTTCAATATCGATCGTCCGGCCGCTATTGATACCGCGCTCGAACAGGCTCGATTGCTTGACGTGGACGATTGTGCCGGGGAACTTTGAACCGACTTTTTGCAATAGCGGCATCAGCTCGCGGATGCGGTCCGGATCGGCCGACCGGACACCCATGAATACTCGCCGCCCTCTGACGACGAAAAAGTAATAGTTGATTCCGGGATACTCCCGGTTCTTGTCCAGCATCTCCTCTTCGTCAAGATCCCAGTACGGTCTGAGCTCTTCTTCGATTTCCTCACCCATCTTCAGCAGCTGGTTCATGTTGTATCCGGGCGGCGGCGAGATAACGGCGAAGACGAAGTTGCGATTGCCTCCCGGCAGATACTCGACCTTCGGCCAGAAAGCATAGCTCAATCCGATTGCTGCCCCCAACAACAGTAACACCACAGCCGTGGACCGGACGCTGCTGCGCTGAATCCAACGATTCAGCCCGACAATCGCGTTGACAAATGTTCTTCCCAACTTCCCCAGCAGTCCGGCCACCGGACTCTCTGTTGAAACCCTGTCCGCACTTGGCACCTGCAGCTGGTGATGAAGGTCTCCGTTGCCGGAGGCATAGGGACTGCGGTCGTCGGTCGCTCCCCGCATCCGGTACAGCCGGGCCGCCGCGGTGGGAATAACCGTCACCGAAACAATCAGCGATAAGCCGACTGCGAACGTAATCGCCAACGCGATGTCACGGAACAATTGTCCCGACATCTCCTCGACGAACACCACCGGCAGGAAGACGGCAACGGTGGTCAATGTCGACGCGACAACCGCCCCCCAGACCTCTTGCGTCCCCCGCGCCGCGGCGACGAGCGGCGACTCGCCGAGTTGATAGCGTCGATGAATATTTTCTAAAACGACGACTGCGTTGTCGACCAGCATCCCGACCGCGAAGGACATGCCCGCCAGGCTGATGACGTTCAATGAACGTCCCGCCAACCCGAGCAGCAAGAACGTGCCGACGATGCTCGTGGGAATCGCCAAGCCGACGACCAGCGCGCCGCGGGCAAACCAAAATCCGGCACCGACAATCAGCACGAGACACAACACGGAGTACCAAGGCGATACAAACGCGGCCGCCATTGCCGCCGTCACGATCAACGGCGTCGCCAACAATGTCCGCAGGCCGCGATGCAAGAACAGCATCAGCACAATCATCGTCAGCGCGCCGCCGATGAAGATGTTTTGCTGGACGCGATCAATCGACGCGTGAATGTATCCGGTCTCGTCGTAATATTGGTACAGTTCCAGATTTCGATGTTTGAGAACACCGTTGTTCAACTCGTCGGCGGCGGCACGGAGCCCTTCCATCACCTCCAGAACATTTGCCCCCGTTTGGCGTTGGATGCTCAGCCCGTTACTGGAAATTCCGTACCGCCGTGAGATGCTGTCCGGTTTCTTGAAGTCGACCTTCACCTCTGCCACGTCTCGTAGATAAACCGGTACGCCGTCGCGGACCGCTAGCAATTGATCGGCCACCTGCTCGGGACTGCGAAATCGGCCGAGGGTACGAACAACCCACCGCCGCTTGCCCTCCCACAAGTCGCCTCCGGATGTGTCCTTGTTTTGTGACTGCAGCACCCGCTGCACGTCGGCAATCGTCAGTTGCCGAGCTGCAAGCCGCTGTGGATCGACGATGACTTGCAGTTCATCCTGCAGACCGCCGTAGACTTCCGCGTCGGCGACCCCCGGCACCCGCTCCAGACGGGCTTCAATCACGTTTTCCGCGAACCTTCGCAACTTCTGTAGGTCAATGTCTTCGGGCAGCAACTCCTTCAGTTCAGGATGCTTGTCGCCGACTTCGTCATAAAGACGCTGCAGGCGATAGACCGTCAGGCCGGGATTCGCCGCTCTCAGTGAAGGCTGCAGCGCCTCGCGCAACTGGGGGTGTTGTTCGGCAAACTCGGCGATCTTTTCTTTGGTGGGAGGCCGAGAGGTCAATACAAATCGGGCGATCGCTCGGTCAGAGATGTTTCTCGTACTGATCACCGGCTCCAGAGCGTCGACGGGATATTCGCGGACTTGCTGCAGCCGCGTATTCACCTTAAGCATCGCCTCTTCGATGTTCATGCCCACCACGAACTCCAAGGTGATCTGTCCTTCGGAGTCCCGGCATTCGGAGGACATCTTGACCAGCCCTTCGACCGATTTCAGTTGCTCCTCCTGCTCCTGTACGATTTCACGCTCGACTTCCCGCGGGCTGGCGCCCGGCCAACGGGTCTCAATTTGCAGGACCGGATTTTCGACCTCCGGAGTCAGCTGCTTCGGCATGACTTTCATCGCGATGCCGCCAAAGAGCGTCACCAGCAGGACGCCGACGGCGACTTTGACAGGGTTTCGCAGAAGAGCTTCTAAGAATTGCATGAAACAGTGTGAGGCAGAGTAGGAGGTCGGTGGGCGAGGCTCGTCTTCATGGCAGTGTGGCCCTGCTGAAGGCATGCATGAAGGGGGTGCCCATCCATTGTAGCACTTCGGGGTACAAATGTCAGCGGGGACCGATTCGTTCTCACACGCTCTGAGACCGCTGTGCGAACGGATCGGACATGCAGACGTGCTTATGATGGTGACCCGATAGACGCGCCTATTTCGCCGCCGCCGGTTTTTTCGGAGGATCGCTTTGCAGGTAGGCCACAATGTCCCGCACCTGCTGTGCACTGAAATCGTCCAACAGTTTTTCGGGCATTAACGAAACATTCTGTTGGACCATTTCGTCAATATCCTCGCGTGCGACCACCGTCTTTTGGTCTTTGGCATCCACAAACGTGATCGTTGTCGGCGTGGAGTCCGCAATGATGCCGGAGACCGTCCGGCCGTTTAGCAAGATCACTGTGTAGGTAAAGTACTCTTTGCGGATCATCGCGCTGGGGTCGATGATATTGGTGAGCATAAACCGGGTGTTCTTGCGATCGAAGTCGGTCAACTTCGGGCCAATCGATTTGCCCTCTCCGTGAAATTCGTGGCAAACCAAACAGGTTTTCTTCACCAGTTCCCGCCCCTTTCGCGGATCGCCCGGTTTGAGTTTGAGCGAAACAGCGATGCCGTGCACCTTGGCTGCCTTCTCGCCGGGACTCGCCGTGCCCGTGATCTGGCCCCAATGTTTTTCAATCAATCGGTCCAACTCTTCGTCGTCATGAAAGGCGATCTTCCGCAGTTGATCGTTGGGTACGTCGCGGGCGGGAATCGCACCCGAGTCGACCGCCGCCAACAATTCCGCCGCCCACGCCTTGCGGCTACACAAAAGATCACGTGCTTTGCTCTTCAAGCCGGCCGGCATTTCTGCGTACCGTTGGAGTACGGTCTTCGAAATCTCAGGCTGCGAAAATCGCTGAAGCGCCAGCAGCGCCCCGCCGCGGACGGCTGCCGGTGTCTGGTCGCTAAGCAGCGCCAACAGTGCCGGAGCGGTCTCTTCGCGTCCCGTTTGACCCAAGACCTGAATCAATTTCAGCCGCGACTTCTCTTCAGTCGCGTTATCCGCAACCTGTCGCAGTGCTTCCCGTTGTGCGTCCGCGCTGCCGAGTCGAATTGCAAAGCGAATCAATGCCGGATCAGGCGTGCCCGCGTTCCACATGCGGGCCAATGGCTCCTGAAGTACTTCGGGAACCGCGTCCCGTCGGCGGCCTTGCAGACCGGTTTCCATCCCGCGGATCAATAGCGCCGTCTCAGCCGCGCCGGGCGACAGTTCCAACAATCGGGCGCAACTCGCAAAATCGTCGTTGCCACCCGCCGCCGCGTAGCGCCGCGCGAGCCGTTCAATAATCATCTTTCGAACGAGCGGACGCTGCCAGTCGGACGGTTCCGACAGCAAATCTAACACCAATTCGCGGTCACTGGCCGCTTTGTCCTCCACCGCCCACCACAGCAACAGCGGAATATGCGGATCCTCCAGATTCTCATCGCGCCGTAACAACTCCCGCACGATCGGCAACCCATCTTTGCCCGGCAAGCGTTTCGCGGTGCAGGCCAATTGACTGCGAACGGTCGAACTCGGATCCGACTTCGCCAAACCGACCAATTGAGATCGCAGCGCCGGCGAGATTTGCCGCCGGTCGCCCAACAGCCGGATCACCCAGGTGCGCAGATCTTCGCTGCGGTGTCCGAGCACTGTTTCCGCCAACGTGTCGTCGAATCCACCCGACACGTAGAGCATCCAAAACGCCCGCAAGGCCAGATCGTCGTCCTTCGACTCCAAGACGATCTTTCTCAGGGATGGAATCACCGCCGGATCGCGACGGGCGGCGAGAATCCGCCGCGCCTCGCGTCCATACCAGTCGTTTTTGTGCTGCAGCAGATCGACAAGTTCGTTGCTGGAGAGCTTCTCCAGATCGAACTGACCGACAGGTTTTGTACCGTCGGCGACAATTTTGTAGATCCGGCCGTTCGACTTGTCCCAGTCGTCGCGGGGATCGACATGGTTGGCCCGCTCGTCATACCAGTCAGCAACGAAGACGGACCCGTCGGGTGCGACCGTGCAGTCGACCGGACGAAACCAAGTGTCGTTGGCCAGTAACAAGTCGCCGCCGAAATCGTTTTTGAACGTGGATCGATCTCGGTTAATCTTGTGCCAGTAGATCGCATTGGAGAGCACGTTGGCGGCAATGTATTGATTGCGGAATTTGGGCGGGAACGAATCACCTTGATACACTACGCCGCCGATCGTGACGTGCCCCCCTTTGAATCCGCTGTGCGGCACGTGATTAAAAAAACCAAAGGCGTACGGATTCTGCAGAGGGCCATGCTTACCGAATGACTTCACGTAGTAGCCGCCCTGCACTTGATGCAGCATAGCGAAGTTGTAATTCGTGCCGGCGATCATATTGCCGTGGCGGTCGAAATCAGTACCCCAGGTGTTGCCGCCCCCTTCGGCGAACAGTTCAAACTCTTTCGTGAGCGGATGATACCGCCAGATTCCCTGTTGAAAGGTGATCCCGCGAATGTTGGCCGTGACCGTGCTGCCCTGCGCGCCGTATAACCAGCCGTCCGGTCCCCAGACCAGCGAATTGGCGAACGCGTGCGCATCCTCCATACCGAAGCCGGTCAGACAGACCTCCGGGTCGCTGTCGGGTACGCCGTCGCGGTCACGGTCGGGATAGAACAACAAGTAAGGGCTTTGCAGTACGAACACTCCGCCGTGGCCGAAGGCGAGGCCGGTTGTCAGATTCAAACCGGTGATGAAATCCTTAAATTGGTCCGCCTTGCCGTCGCCGTCCGTGTCTTCCAGAATGGTGATGCGGTCCACACCGCGCGGCCCTTTCGGGGGCGGGTCGGGCAGTTTGTCGTAGACGGTCCGCAGATAACGGTCGACTTTGACCGCTTTCAGACCGGCGGGGTGCGGATATTGCAGATATTGAACCACCCACAACCGCCCGCGGGCGTCGAACGTCATCGAGACCGGCTGCCGGACGTCCGGTTCAGCGGCGAACAATTCGACGGAAAACCCGTCGGCAACCGTCATTCGCTTGACGGCCTCTTGTGGCGAAAATCCTTGGCCGAACAGCGGAGTTACCACACAGGAAGCGAGCAGCAGGACTGCCCAGAAACTGGATCGATAGAGATTCGTCATAGCGGGCTGGAGAAAATGTACACGGAGTGTGGTTGGGGTGAGCAATGCTGGGGAATGCAACTATTTCTATTCTCGTGAGACGCTGCGCTCATTGCAACCACGCTTTGCCGGCGTCGACAGCCGACCAAATCATTTCTTCGCGAAATTCCCAATCGGCTCCGATGCGTGTCATTCAGTTCATCCGCGACTCCCCGAATCGATCGTTTGAATCGCGGCAAGTGCAAGACTGCCGTACAATGAGACTTCCACCGTAAAATCAATCGTGACGTCGCCCAGTGCCGTGAGCCTGTTTTCATCGTGAACTCCATTCAACGCAAACAAATACCGATTGAAAGAGGACCCCAGACTGCGCGCACAGTCTGTTATCAAGTCCTCTGTCGTACGGCGACTTCCCAGAAGTTTGCCTCGCGGCTGTTGGATGGCGCGCTGGAGTCCGCGTCCCTTTCGGACGCCGATCGTCGATTGGCCACGGAATTGACGCTGGGCGTCGCCCGACGCGAAATCACTCTGGACGCCATTTTGGCACAATTCGTCAGCCGTGAGCGCGGGTCGGTCGAACCGGAGTTGTGGCGGTTGTTGCAGTTGGGAGCCTATCAGCTCACTTTCACCACCGGCATCCCCGCTCACGCAGCGGTCAACGAAACGGTCACGCTCGCCAAAGCCGCCGGTCAGCCACGCTGGACCGGTTTTGCCAACGGCGTGCTTCGCGCCCTATCGCGGAGCCTCCGCGATGAATTCGTCGAGCAACCGGCGGCCGACACGGTTCCGCTGCAGGACGAATCTTGCCGCAGCTTCGACCGCAAGCTTTTCCCTGATCCGGCGACACAACCCGCAGAGTACTTTTCCGCCGCATTTGGATTTGGGGAACGGATGTCACAGCGCTGGCATGAACGCTTCGGGTTCGAGGAACTTCTGCGGCTGGGGTTTTGGATGAACACTCCGCCGCCACCCTACCTGCGGACGAATCTGTTGCGGGTCGACCGAGACGTCTTGCTCAATGACCTGCGCGCTGCGGGCGTGGCCGCCGAGCCGGGTGAGTTTCCCGAATCAATCCGTCTGCACGGTCATGTTCCGGTGAGTCAACTGCCCGGCTTTCGGCAAGGCTGGTTTTCGGTTCAAGACGAATCCGCCATGGCAGCCGCCCGGCTACTAGCCCCCGCGCACGGAGCGCGCGTGTGGGATATGTGTGCGGCGCCCGGCGGCAAGACGGCGCATTTGGCGGAGCTGATGCAAGACCAAGGGGACGTTTTAGCGACTGACATCGATCCCACGCGGCTGCAAAAGGTGGTCTCAGGTTGTGATCGATTGGGATTGAACATTGTACAGACCAGACTGATTGACCCGGACGGCGGCAACCTGCCCAACGGTCCCTTCGATGCGATTTTGCTTGACGCGCCTTGCACCAACACAGGCGTGCTCAACAAACGGCCTGAAGCACGCCATCGCGTCACAGCGGAGAATCTCGCGGAATTATCAACACTGCAACGTCGGCTGCTACGCGGGGGACTGCAACGTCTCGCACCGGGCGGGCGGCTCGTTTATTCGACCTGCAGTATCGAACCGGAAGAAAACCAACAAGTCGTCGCAGAGGTTGTAACCGAGTTCAATGGCATCAAACGATGCGATGAGCGCGAGCACATTCCAGGACGGCCCGCCGACGGCGGATACCAATCACTGCTGTTGCGCGATATTAATGAATAATGAATTCCAAGCGTCCGCGTCGATTCCAGTAATTGACGCGCGACCTTGGCTACAATATAACCGCTCCAGTTTTGAACGAGCCGCCTTGAGGATGAGGCGAGCCATCTTGGCAATGATAGGAATTAGATTTCGATGAGCGTGGCTGAAAACCCGACGACACATGTTGAGCATTGGCGAATTCCCGATTGCGATCTGCGGATTAAGATCGGTCCGACTCCTTACGGGTTGGGTGTGTTTGCGACTGATCCAATTCCCGCGGGAACGGAGTTAGGGGAAGTTCTGGGGACGATCATCGAAGACTTCGACTACGAATCGGACTATTGCATGGATTTGGGCGACGCACTCAGTTTGGAACCGGATCCGCCGTATCGCTACGTCAACCACAGTTGCGAACCCAATTGCCAACTGTGGGAGATTGAAATCGAGGAAGATCAGGACGAAAATCGGCCGGTGCTCGTCCTGGAAGCCATCCGCGACATTGCCGCAGACGATCAATTGACAATCGACTATGCCTGGCCGGCGGACGAAGCAATCCCCTGCGGTTGCGAATCCGCTCTTTGTCGCGGATACATCGTCTGCCGCGACGAATTGGAAGAGGCACACAAGCTGCATGGTATTCCACGTTAGTGGCCAGTCTCTGGTTGGAGGAGAGCAATCGTGGCCGAACCGACGATTCCTGGACTCCGCACACCGAACCGTTCTTGCGCGGCGTGGTTGTCTCGCGCTCTGGTCGTGACGCTTTTGTTATTGGACCACGGCGTCGCGCTCGCCGCAGACGATGAGTCGCCGCCGCTCGCTACGAAGATTCAAGAATTAACGTCCGATTATCGCGGCGACGTCGGAGTGTACGCCAAACACCTCGACAGCGGCCGCGAATTTGGACACCACGCAGACGATCTATTTGCGACAGCTAGTGTCTGCAAGGTTCCCGTCATGATTGAGCTGTTCCGTCTCGCCGATCAGGGCAAGCTCAGCTTAGATGACCGGGTCCGTTTCGACCGGCGCGGCATCTCGACACACGGAACCGGATTGCTTAAGCACCTGAAGGACGCGCCAGAACTGACGTTGCGGGACTATTGCCGGCTGATGATCGTCATCAGTGACAACATGGCAACCGACACGCTGATGCGGATCGCGAAGCCGGAGGCCGTCACGGCAACGATGAAGAATCTGGGTTTCCCGCAAACACGCGTGAACGGGAACCTCACCACAATGCATTACCGCATGGCAGGCATCACCGCTGAAGAAGGCACGCCGGAGAACGATGAGTTGCTGATCCAAAAATCACGCGCGTGGAAACTGCTCCCGCAGGGAGTAGCGGACCGCACGCTCAAAGGCAACGTGACCACGCCGCGCGAAATGGGGCGAATCTTGGAAAAGCTGGACCGCGGCGAGATTGTCTCCCCGCAGGCGTCACGAGAGATGATTGAGATCCTCAAAGGCACGACCAGCCGCAGCACAATCCCCCGCGACCTCGACCCGTTGATCGCCGTCGCACACAAAGTGGGCGGAACATATTGCGTTAAGGCGGACGTGGGCATCGTGTACCATCCCGCCGGGCCGATTGTGGTGTCGGTGTTCTCGTATCATGATCCGGACGAGACGCGGGCGCGGGAAGTGTTGCCGGAGATTGCGGCGCTGTTGATTAAAGAATTCTCATCGCCTTGAACCCAGGTTGAGCGTACAATGATGATCGACGCTGACCCAGTTTGATGGTTGGTGGAAGGAATCAGCGATGGGTTTGCTGCTGGGAACGGTTACATTCGAAAAGTCCGCGCCGACGGTCGCGGAGGTCGTGAGAAAGATCGAAGAGATCAGCGGGCTTGCGGTGATCGTTGCCGATTCGAGCGAGGATGAGTACTCAACTGGGTCCGAAATCCATTTTCAGTGCCTGCCTGGGATACCTGTTGAGATTTGCATCTGCGATCACGACGTCGGACGTCGAATAATCGAGCAGGATGCGGAAGACGACCCTGACTATCCCGAACAATTGAAACAACTTCACCTGAGCTATGTGGGCCCGCCGCATTCACAATCGGTCGAGTTACAGGGCTGCACCGCTACGGATTCCACACTATACGGTGTAACGTTGCTCGCCCTCGAGGCGCTGGGCGGTCAACCTAACTTTGAGATTCCTGATGAAACTCGGGCAGCGTGTGGAAGGATCATCACCGAAGAAGAATTGCTAAAACGACATCGCGTCATGGAGCGCCGGATGCGAAAACTCTCTTGGCAATTGATCTTGATGTTGCCGATCCTGATTCCGTGGTATCTCATCTGCTTGATGTTTGAAGTGATCAAAATGCCGTTTGAACTATACGCCATTGGTATCCGGATGAAACAGGCGGAGTCCCGCGTTTAGTATAAACGTCCCGGCGCGTGGGGCTAGAGCACAGACCTTTGTTTCGCTTTGCGTATCATCTGAGCACTCAGCGCCTCTGCCGCGATTGTTCTCACAGTCATCGCAAAGGCGCCGAGCTAGCAAGTCCTGCACATACCGAGAACACGTGCGCAGACAGAATCAAGTCATGGGGTTCAAGCCGCTACGCAGTGAGCACTTTCCCCTCCTTGCGGACGTCGCGGGACTGTTGCGGCGACTGGGACTTGTAATGGAGTTCCAATGCCCGCCGAGCGCAGCGCTCTTGAAATTGCGCACCGGAATCACCTGTTCCTTCTTCAACCAGCGGCTCCCATTCGCCCGGCCATTCGTCGAGAATGCGGCTCGCGAGTTTGCGGCGGCCGCTTTCGTCGAGCGGACGCAGTTCCAGGATGCGGTCGATGCGCCCCGGTCGCGATGACCTGCCGTTTCCGGCGGGTTGCGCCAGCGCTGGATCGATTTGGTCGAGATGGTTTGAGGTAACGATGAGGAAGAGACCGTCTGTCGACTGGACTCCGTCGATGCAGTTCAGCAGACAATCGAACGTGAGGCGTTGGCCTTCTTGCCCCGTCGTATTGCGACGTTGGCAGAAAATCGCGTCGATGTCCTCGATCAACGCCATACAGGGCACCTCGTGCAACATCTGCGACCAGCTGCGAAAAAGTTCCTCGTTGTTCAAGGTCGCCAAGTCGTAGATGAATACCGGCAAATCCAGATCATCGGCCAAGGCACGTGCCAGCGCCGTCTTCCCAGTGCCGGGCGGTCCGTGCAATAGCCATCCCCGTCGCCACGGAACGTTGTGCGACTTATACCACTGTTCGCTCGCTTTCCACCGTTGCGCCTCTTCAATGAGTTCGAGAGCGTCGTCCGAGAGTGCGAGCGGGTCAAATGCGTGACCGCGTTCGGTCGTTTCGGGCCCCAATTCGTTGAAACTCCATGAGAGCGGCCGATATTGAAGGCAGCTGCGAATGTCGGTGCTCGACGAAGGAGCGCGAGAATCATCGTGGTCGAACGTGTTCGAGATACCATGATGGGAATGACCAGCTGTTCCGGAGATATAGCGGATGAAGTGACGCCGACCACCGGTTTCAAGGGTGTTGATCGACTGCTCGTTGTACCACTCGGTCGCTTCGGCAATCAGCCGGTCGGGATCGAATGTGCCCCGCACGAAGGTCAGGCTCAGGCTATCAAACGTATAGTCATGCGTTGTCTCGCCTGCGTTCAACCCCTCTGATCCCTGCCGCGCTGGACAGAGCCAAATCGAACGCCATCCGTACCAGTACAACCGCCCCGCAGGGGGCGCGACTTCCATCGCGACCAATTGCACTCGCCGTCGCGGGCGGACATAGAGCATCCAGCTCAAGTAGGCGCGCGGTCCGAGCCTCGACGGTCGAAATCGGTTCTTCAAGTAAAGTTGGACGGCATCCGCAGCGTAGCCCTTGACGGAAACAGTAATGACGACGCGACTGGCCACCTGTTGCCAGGCGCTTCTGATATGCGACCAGCAACTCGCTGCCAGTGTTCCCAATGCCGCTCCTCCAGCGAAGAGCCATCCATTGTCCAGGGATTCAAACATTTCTTCAGATCATCAAAACGAGGTCGTTTGGGGTAATTAGTGTGTCTCAACTTCTGGAAGTTGAAGCGTTTGAATTCAGACTCATCTGAGCGTGTTGAGGTTCGCCAAGCTCGACCAGTTTTCGCCAAGTTTCTGGTAAATGCCGTTTTGCACTTTGGTCGATTCATGCGGCCGTTGAATGCCGATTGACAATTTCGGCTGCTGCTAGGATATTGATGTCAGTGTCCGTGATCACACTGGAAACTCTTGGACGATGCTACGAAAGAACTGTCACACGTTTGGCTACGCCATCGCATTGTTAGCCCCGTTGCTCGCTTCCGAATTACGCGCCGCCGAGCCGCAGCGGGTCGACTTCAACCAGGACGTCCGTCCGATCCTCTCCGAGACCTGCTTTCGCTGTCACGGGCCCGATTCGGCCGCGCGCGAAGCGGAATTGCGGCTGGATCATGCCGATGACGCCTTCGCCGACCGGGGTGACTATTTCGCGATCGTGCCGGGCAAGCCGCAGCAGAGCGAAGCGTATCGCCGCCTGGTCTCTGACGATGAGACCGAACGGATGCCCCCGCCCGATTCGCATCTGAAATTGACCGCGCAGCAGATCGAGATCATCCGCCGCTGGATCGAACAAGGGGCCAATTACGAAAAGCATTGGTCGTTTATCCCGCCAAAGCGGCCGGAACTTCCGCCTGTTAATCAACAGTACTGGCCGCGAAACGGGATTGACCATTTCATCCTCGCCAAACTTGAACAGCGCGGACTGAAACCGACCGCACGGGCGAACAAAGAGACGCTGATTCGCCGTCTCAGTTTCGACCTCACAGGTCTGCCGCCGACACCGGAAGAAATCGACGCGTTCCTGGCGGATGAGTCCGATAGCGCTTACGAAAAAGTGGTCGACCGCTTGCTGGCGTCTCCCGCCTACGGCGAACGGATGGCGCTGCAGTGGCTCGACGGCGCCCGTTATGCGGACACCAACGGCTATCAAAACGACGCTGAACGGTACATGTGGCGCTGGCGGGATTGGGTGATCGCCGCGTTTAATGCCAACATGCCGTTCGACCAATTCACGACCGAGCAACTGGCCGGCGATTTGCTGCCCGATGCGACACTCGATCAAAAAATCGCCACCGGCTTCAACCGCAACCACACGACGAGCGACGAAGGGGGCATTATTCCCGAAGAGTACCGCGTCGATTACGTCGCCAATCGTGTGGAGACGATGTCGACCGTCTGGCTGGGACTGACCGTCAATTGCGCCCGCTGCCACAGCCACAAATACGACCCGATCACGCAGCGGGAGTATTATCAGCTGTTCTCGTTTTTCAATAATATCCCGGAGAAGGGCAAGGACGGCGACAAGGGAAACTCGGTTCCGTTTATCAAAGCGCCGACCCCTCAACAAGCGGCGAAGCTCAAATGGCTCGACGCGGAACTTGAAAAAGCCAACCTCCAAGTCGACAGACTGGTGCAGCAGACAGATTCAGCTCGTGCCGAATGGGAGCTTGCAGTCTCCGCGAAATGGGATCAGGCTCTCGCCGCCCAAACCGAAACGAAGACGCAAGAACCGATCGCACATTTTCCGTTTGATGCGGTTTCCGGAAACGACAAATTGCAGCGGATCGTTCCCGCGCACGTTACACCAGGATTGCTGCTGACGGGCGAGACGCCACTCAATCTGGGCGACGTCGCCGATTTTGACACAGCCGACCGCTTCTCGATTAGTTTCTGGGTCCGCCCCTCGAGCACCGGACACGGGGCGGTCATCTCGCGGGGTGATGAGAAGCGGGGTTATGAGATTTCGCTGAACGAAAACCGCAGCGTCGAAGTTCGTCTGTTACACGACGGCGAAGAGAATTCTGTCTACGTCTACGCGCGCGGCGATTTGCCCGCTGAGCAATGGACTCATGTCGTCGTCACTTATGACGGGTCGGGCAAGGCGGCGGGGCTGCAGGTCTACAAGAATGGACACGCGGCGCAGATGAGGGTTCGCAAAGACACGCTCAATGGCGGAATTGCCTCCTCAGCCCCGCTGAGCTTGGGAGCCGGTAAAGCTGACGGACCGCGATTTCGCGGACTGGTTGATGATTTGCGAATCTTCGAGAAAACGATCGATCCTCAAGCTGTCGGAGAACTTTGCGCCGCGCGTGGGGCACGTTGGCAAAGTCTTGAAGTCGTCTCGGCAGCGTCCGACGGCAAAGCGACCTTCACACAACAGGACGACGGTTCGCTTGTGGTCAGCGGGAGCAATCCGCCGCGCGATGACTATACCGTCACGCTCACGACCGAACAGAGCAACATCGCGGCGCTGCGGCTCGAAGCGCTCGCCGATCCAAGCCTTCCTAAATCCGGACCGGGCCGCCGCGCCGACGGGTTGTTTTACCTAAGTGAAGTCGAAGCGGAGGCGATCTCGGCGGTCGATTCCACAAAGCGCCGGCAAATCACATTCACTGCGGCCTATACCAACGGCCAGCGGAACGGATTCGAAGAGGCAAAGCTCATCGACGGGGTTGTCGACGGCAACAATGCCTGGTCGGCGGATCGGCAAGCAACAACTCCCAACACGGCGATCTTGGTCGCGGCTGAGCCGTTCGGATATCCCGGTGGAACGGTGCTGAAAGTTCGTTTGCGGCACCGCAGCGATTTCCCCTCCGGCACGCTGGGCCGATTCCGCGTTTCGATCAATTCCGACTCCACAGTCGTGCCCAGACTCCCTGAACAGGTGGCCGTCGATTTGGCAGCCACTGCGGAGCAGCGCAGCGACGCGGCCAAGCAACGTTTGGCGCATCACTACATTCGCACACATCTGAAAGCGGGTCTGCAACAGATCGATCGGCTGCAGCAACTGAACCAGCAGCAGTCGGAGTTGAAAGCCGCCGTGCCGACGACGATGGTGATGCAGGAGATGCCCGAACCGCGCAAGGCATTCCTGCTAGTTCGCGGCCAGTACAATCAGCATGGCGAGGAAGTGCAGCCGGGCGTCCCGGCGGCTTTGACGACGTTTCCGGAAGACGCTCCGGCCAATCGGTTGGGATTGGCCCGCTGGTTGACCTCGGCGGATCATCCGCTCACCGCCCGCGTCACGATGAACCGCTATTGGAAAATGTATTTCGGCACGGGGCTGGTCAAGACCGATGAAGATTTCGGCGCACAGGGCGAGTGGCCGCTGCACGTCGATCTGTTGGATTGGCTGGCGACCGAATTCGTCCGCAGCGGCTGGGACGTCAAAGCGATGCAGAAGTTTATCGTCATGTCAGCCGCTTATCAGCAGGATTCGCGGGTAAGTCCGGAGTTGCTCAAGCGCGATCCGCAAAACCGGCTACTGGGCCGCGGGCCGCGGTTCCGCTTGTCGGCGGAGATGATTCGCGACAACGCTCTCACTGCCAGCGGACTGCTGGTCCGCACGATCGGCGGCCCCAGCGTCAAACCGTATCAGCCGCCCGGACTATGGAAGGAAGTCTCCTCCGGCGTTGTCAAAGCAAACCTATTCGAGCAGGACCACGGTGAGAAACTCTACCGCCGCAGCCTGTACACATTCTGGAAACGGGCCGCGCCCCCGCCGGCGATGCAGACGTTCGATGCCCCGACGCGTGAATATTGTGTGACGAACCGCTCGCGGACCAACACGCCGCTGCAAGCGCTGGTGCTGATGAATGACGTGACCTACATCGAAGCCGCCCGCGTCCTCGCCCAACGAATCATGCAAGAGTGCCCCGCCGACGCGGGCGAACGGCTCACGCGGGCCTTCCGCCTCGTTCTCGGGCGGACACCGACGTGGCAGGAGCACGTCGTGTTGCTGAAGACACTCAAATCGCGGCTCGCTTACTATCGAACCAACAGCGAAGCCGCTGCGCAATTGCTCAGCGTGGGCGAAGCGCCACGCGAAGAGAACCTCGACACAGCGGAACTGGCGGCCTGGGCCAACGTCTGCTCGATGATTCTTTGTTTGGATGAGGCAATTACTAAAGGCTGATAGCGTTGCACCAAGCGCGGGCAACGACAGAGTGGCGATGAATTCTGAAACGTTTGGCGGCTTGGAAAAGCCTCTTCCATTAATTGAGGCATCAGTCTGTGAATGACAACACGCACTACGGGCCAAGTTGCTCGATCAGATCGTCAAAGCTGACGTACTCCGTGTCTGACGGCGGTCCGGGCGAATAGAGGAACCGCGATTTCAGCGGCGGGTCAGCCAAAGTGAGAATCGTTGAGGAGACCGTTCCCCAATCCGCCCCCCGCCGACAGATGGCGAGATGGGGATCGTCGTCGGTAATGCCGCAGATTCGGCATGCCTCATCGACCCAACTGCCAACATCGCGCCCCTCGACAGCTTCCAGCAATCGACGAACTCGCTCGATGCGCGGATCGTCGGCATCATTCAGAGCATCGTTCGCCATGAGATGCATCCCCGGCTCCAGACGGATGATCTTCAACTCGTCCGCCGCTTCAATCGCGCGCGCCTCTGTCCGTGACGCCAAGAGAAAGTTGCAGCCTGCGTAATCTCCGCTGGTCAGCTCGTTTTCGGCATGATTCGCGGCTGACTGCACCGATACGTGTTGGAGGAGATCGCGGCACAGCAAGCCGCGAGAGCGTGGGCTTTGCGGCGGGTTTAACCGTTGGCGATTTGTGACAGCGACGATCAGCCCGTGCTCATTGATGCCGAGCCAGGTTCCGGCCGCCTGACGATCGCGGCCGCCCAACCAACGGACTTCATGCGACGTCTCGTGGACAATCTGCGGCCCCGCTGTGGGACGGTGGGGGTCTTCGTCCCGGTTTGCCAGCAACAGCACCGGACAGTCAGCCGTCGTTTGAAATACGATTCCGAGTAAACACATTTTTAGCTGAGGAATTCGAGGCGGAATGTGTAAATATACAGGGGCTGCGAAGCAAAAACAGATTTGAGCATTTGGTTAAATTCCTGTCGCAAACCTCGCTAGTGTCGAAACATGAGAATCGGTATACTAGCGGCACCCGTGCTAACGTCTGAACGCGCTCGTCGCATCAGGAAAGAATGCGGTCAATATCAGGGTGAACGTCAGGGAGGCCGACACGTTCTAATTTCAGACGCCTCCCTGCAGTTCGGCGCGGAAATGATAGAGTGCAGAGATAACCAAGTTCAACTCCCCCGTTGACTCACGTGGTGGCCGACAAGCACATGCGAATGCGTGATCGGCCAATCGATGCCTGACGGATCGTTTATTGACCTCGAGTACCCACGCACGACAGAAAGCATCGCTCAGACGAAGGACGGACCTGTCTATGTCAGTACAAGGCTCTCCCGCACGGCAAACCACGGCCCGTAGTGTTGGGCGGTTTAGTCGACGCACCAACTCCCTCTTGGGCTTCCAGGTCGTCTCCTGCGGGTCGTACGTTCCGGATGAAGTGGTCACTAACGAAGATCTGCAACAACGGCATGGGTTCGATCCGGAATGGATTTCACAGCGATCGGGAATCCACGAGCGGCGGTATCTTCCCAGCGATCAGGCCACAAGCGACATGTGTATTGCCGCTGCACGGAAGGCGATTCGCAAGGCGGGGATCGATCCACAAGATATCGACTTGGTGATCGTCGGGACATTTACGCCCGATCATCCCTTTCCGTCAACGGCCTGTCTGGTGCAAGATGCATTGGGGCTGGACGCGGCGGCCGTCGATTTGCAGGCGGCATGCGCGGGATTCATGTACGCTCTAACGACCGGTGCACAGTACATCGCGACGGGAAACAGCAAGATCGCCCTGATCATCGGCGGTGATTGCAACAGCCGTGTTGTCGACCCGAAGGACCAGGGGACGGCCCCGCTGTTCGGAGACGGTGCGGGCGCGGTCTTGTTGGCGGAGGGCGATCCGCATCAAGGTTTGATGTGCTATCAAATCGGCTCTGACGGCAGCGGGGGGCCGATGCTGACATTCCCCTCCGGCGGAACACGTCAGCCGATTTCCCATGCGGAGATCGACAACCGCTCGCATTACATGAAAATGGACGGGCGGAATGTCTTCAAATGGGCGGTCCGACTGGTCACCGACACGGTCGAACTGATGCTGGACAAGACCGGCATGAGCCCGCACGACGTCGATCTGTTTGTGCTGCACCAAGCGAATATCCGCATCATCAACTACGCCATGGAGCAGTTGGGCGTTCCTGAAGAAAAAGTGATCGTCAATCTTCAGCGATACGGCAACACCTCGGGCGGCTCGATTCCGATTGCACTGGACGAAGCTTTCCAGGAGGGCCGCATCAATCGCGGCGACACGATCCTGTTGAGCGGCTTCGGCGGCGGGCTCTCCTGGGGCACCGGCCTGTTGCGCTGGTAGGAACCGGCGGCCGTCGCAGACTCTGAGTTTCTGCTCGGGCTTCACGTGGGCGGCTTTTCGATGTCGCGCGGCTGGACACAATAGTCGAGAATCTCCAGCGGATCGTCCGTTTTGGGGATCAGCTCCGGCCGGCGCGACGTCTTTCGCAAGTGATCGACCAGGATGTTGAGATACTTCGCGACGCGCTGTTGCTGTCCTTTCTCGTCCGCCAGATTGTGCATCTCTTGCGGATCGTTTTGCAGGTCGAAGAGTTGCAGCGTGTGTCCCGGCAGGGGTGTTCCGGGATCGTATCCGTCGGTACGGCGGCGCTTGCCCCGCTGAAACACGAGCTTCCAGCGCTCGTCGCGGACCATGACCTCATCATTCTGCGCGTATTCCACAATCACGCGGTCACGGTGGGTCTCTGTTTGGCCGGTTAGCAAGCCTTTTAGACTCTTGCCCTGGACGGTGTGAGGAATGTCAACTCCGCTAAACTCCAATACCGTCGGCACAATGTCGACGAATTCGGTGAAAGCTTTGCTCGACGAGGCGGGCGAAATCGTGCCGGGATCGCTGATAAACAGCGGCGCACGGACGGCCGGTTCGTAGCTGCAGTGCTTTTCAAATCGGCCGTGCTGACCGAGCATGTAACCATGGTCCCCGGTGTAAATGACCAGCGTATTGTCGGCCGCACCCGATCGTTTCAATGCGTCGAGGACAATGCCCACGTTTTTGTCGAGGTACTCGACTGACGTGTAGTAGGCGGCGCGAATGCCTTGTTTGTCCTCGTGTGAGAGATCGCGAAAAATGGCCGGAATCTGATCGTGGTCTTCCGGCCCGACTTTGGGGACGTCGAACGTCGCCGGGTCATGCCGGTCGCGGAATTCCACGGGATAGCGAAACGGCGAATGCGGTTCGTAGAAGCTGACCATCAGAAAAAACGGAGCATCGTGCGGCTGCGTCAAATAGTCGGCCGCCTGCTCGGCGAGCCAGGTGCCCGGCATGTCGGCGTCGACGGCGCCGAAGGGCCGATGGATGCCGTTGAGCCAAACGCGGGCAGGATCGCGAAACGGCTTCCATGCAGGCAGCACCTCGACTCCCTCCGGCAGCGGTTGGCGGCCCCGCTGACGAAGCATCCGGCGAAACTCGGCCATATCCTGCCGCAGTTGAAATCCATGTTTCAAGTTGCTGTTGAAGTGCATTTTGCCGATGGACGCAGTTTGATAGCCGGCGTCGCCCAATAAGTCGGCCAGCGTTAACTCTGCTTCCGGCAGCGGCGTTCGCAGCAACGTCACACCAATTGTGCGCGGATATCGCCCGGTCAGATAGGATTGGCGCGAAGCGGTGCACACCGGGGAGTTGCAATAGGCCCGATCAAAACGCATCCCCCTCGCCGCGAGCGCGTCCAGATTGGGGGTGCGCACCTGCCGGTTGCCGTAGGCTCCGGTAACATAGGCCGCGTGATCGTCGGCGCTGATCCAGAGCACGTTCGGCTGCGCCGACAGCGCCGCGCCGCAGGGCAGACTGAGTGCAAATATCGCTGCAAGAAATATTCGGCAAATCGGGCGTGGCATCAGCGCGAGTCCCTCTCGAGTGATTCTGAACAGTTACGGTGTGTTTCCGTACCTTCAGAATACGCCAAGAGGCGACGATGCCACAATTGAACCGGGCGCGATTTGCCGTCCGGGCCGCCGTTTAGTTTTTGGGAGAGGCCGATTCCGCAGCGACTTGCCGCAGTTCCTGATGAATGCGCAGCGCTTGCCGGAGATTCTTCGTATAGTCGGCCGACTTCTTGTAGCCCACGATGTTTGCCAGCAATTCCGCGTCAGAATTGACGACGATGCTGGCGGGCAACGACTTCACTTCAAGGATTTTGGCCACCTTTTCGTCTTTGTCGAGGTCCAGCTTGACGGTCACAAAATTGGCGTTGATGAACTTGGCGGTTTCGCGCTGATTGAGCGTTTCGCGCTCCAACTTGTGACAGAAGTGACACCATTCGGCGCCAAAGACCAGCAGGATCGGCTTGCCGGTTTTGACGGATTGCTTGTGCGCCGCCTGCAATGTGGCTTGCCACTTGACGCGACTCTTGGCAGCCTTTTCTGCTGCGGTTGTTTGGGCAGTGAACGCGAAACAGATGCAAAGTGCAACGCAGACGATGGACAACGGGCGTCGATCCATGACGAATTCCCCTGGGTCGATGAAGGGTAGGATTGTTCTCGTGATGCTTCGACTTCCGGCGCACAGGTGGTCTTAAGAACGCCGTCCGATCGAGAGAGATTGTCTCGGTTATGATTTTTATATCGGTAAGTCGGGCTGCCGGCATGTGTGAGAATGCTTACCGAGGGCTGGGGAATTTGGGAAAGCCCTCGATTGCCAGGCAAGTTCGCGAGAAATTACCCGAGTTATCGAGATGACGACTTCTGAGAGAGGTTGTCTCAATTCGGGCAGGAAGCGGAATCGGCTCCCGCCCCCTCTCACGATTGGTACCAAGGGGCGCCCAGCCACTGTACCCAGACGTGCGCGCATTGGGATTGCAAAGAAAAAACGCCGACGATTGCTCGCCGGCGGTTCGTGGTTTTCTACAAATTCAATCGTTATGCCGCCCGTTGACGTTTACGTCGCAGGCCATAGCCAATGACCGCGATTCCGCCGATACCTAGCAGGACAAAGGTACTCGGTTCGGGCACGGTCGGCTCGATGACCGTCGAGATGCTGGGCTGCAGGTGCATTTGAAACGTGAAGTTCTGAACCCCAGTCACGTCGATCACCCAGTCGGTCGGGTCCGGCGAACCCGCGGTGCCGATCGTTACGAAGGTCGTCGGATCAAAAAACAGAGACGCTTCCGTGCTGGTTGACGTAACGTTCAGGGGGCTGGGCAGGACGCCGTTTATCTCCGACCAGGCAGCTCCCTCCAAATTGACGTGAAAGTCGGTCCAAAGATCAGGTCCGCTATTGGTATGTTCGGAACTGAAAATCGCCTCCGGAGAGCCATCGGGAATCAGCGTAATCTGCAGCGACACCGGTTGGATATTGAACCACTCGATGTCGAAGTCGAGTTCGCTGGGGTCATCCGTCTTGTCAGTGAATACGTTGCCGTTGTCTTCCAGCACCGTAATGAACGCGGCGCGAGCCGACGAACTCCCCCAGGTGGCGATGACCAGAGCGGCCAGAATCAAACCTCCAAGCTGTTTCATCGTTGCCCTCCATGAATGCAACCAGTGAAATAATCGATTTCACGCAGGATGAGGCTGTAGGATGCGCGTTGAAGCTTCAAACTTCAAGTTAAAAGCCTGCGAATTCCTTCGATAACCCTTGAGCTTAGAGTTTCCAAGTATTCCAGGGCAGCAGATTTGTTGACTACGCCCATTGATTGGTCAATGGGGCCCTGCATCTCGCGACAGACCGCCACACAAAAAAACTGCTGGACGTTACTCGCTGACGGTTCCAACAACACGAGGCGGCAGGAATCGAATCCGAGACTCAGTGTCCGCAACGATCTTGAGATCAAGAAGTTACGCAAGAGGTCGGTGCGGTGGCAGGACTTAGGCAGGAATCCTGCCGCACGGAAAGTCTCGGGCTGTCGTTGAATGACGCGGACGTACAGCGTGTCATTGATCCCTAACCGGCAGAGTCTAGAAACGCGATCTCGGATCTTTGTCGCGCAGCCAAAGTGTCCGGCACACGGCGGAATGTTTGACGAGCCGGTTCAGCAAAGCGAGTTAGCATCGAACGCAACTTGCCCAAGTCGATTGTAGCGACCTCGTTCGATTTGGCTGAGAGTTTTCATCTGCTCTTCTTTCGCTTCTTTCTCTTCCCACTTTCCACTTCTTTCGCGAGAGCGGCAAACTTTGGCTCCCAGAATCGTCTAAACGGTGCCAACCATTGGTCAATGTCTTTCAGGCCACTTGGCTCAAGCGAATAGATCCGGCGAGCACCGTCGATACGCACATTGGCGAATCTGTTCTCGCGGAGCACCTTGAGATGCTGCGAGATTGCAGACTGCGAGATGCCAAACTCTTCACCTACGGTGGAAACAATCTCGCCCGAGGACAATTCCTGAACACACAAATCTTCGAGGATTCTCCGCCGCACAGGGTCGCTTAGAATTGCAAATGCCTGCATAATGTTCCGTCACTGCTAATGTTGATGCTGCTCGCCACAATAGAACGCTGCGGTTTCCGCAGCCATCGCCTCGGCAATGTCTCGGTCTTCCCCGGCACAGATGTGGGCCTCACCCCACTCCTTGGCACACTTCTCGATGAACGCCTTTCCGGCCGAGGACCCCATCCAAATGTTGCTTTCGCTTTCAACAACCGGCTCTCCGCTCATCAAGTAAAGGCCCAGACCCAAGAATCCAAGCTCCCAGCCCACACCCGTAGCTCCTGGGCCGTACTTCTTCCAGTGTTCTTCACTCGCTTCGTCCTTGCCCATGAGATGCTCTAAGGTCAAGCGAGTGCCGTCACTGAAAGATTCAAGTCGCACTGTCACCCAACTGACGTTGCCGTAGTATTCCCAGGTGATGTCCAAAGCTGTCGGGGCGTCACAGCGAGTAATCTTGCCTCCTGCGTTGCCTTCCAACTGATAACGACCGCCCAACTTCAATTCTCCGGTAATTGGTGCGAACCAACGGGGAATGCGGTCGGCGTTTGTTACCGCGTCCCATAATTCCTCAATCTCAGCATCATACGTGCGAGACCCGCTAACGATACGTACCGGCTGACCCTCATACTCCGCGTCTTTGACCACACGATATTCGATGCCTAAGGCGTTGCTGTAGTCCATTTCAATTCTGTCTCCAGTGCTAGTTGTGGTTTGCCGTGAGGAAGCTTTGGATGTGCTTCCGAAACTTTGGGCGCATCTCGGTGCATACGTGGTCCCGCCCATCCAAAACGACGAGCTTGGACTTGGGTATGAGCTTGTTAGTCGCTTCAGGCTGTGCCTGAGTTTAGCCACAGCTTATATTAGAGTGAGCTTATTTTCAAGGGTGTCCGCCAACTCTTGAACAGATCGCGGAGTCGGGCAGGTGTCGGTCGCACTATCGCGAACTTGCGTAGGTGGTTTTCCCCGCCCACAGCTTTGCAGCCAGCCAACTGCACGAGGCACATCGACCGCCTCTAATTCGGAGTTTTTCTAGGGCCGGAAGTTGGACAAGCTTCAGCGGTAAGTCCGAGTCTCCAAGTCAATCCGGTATTCGCGTCCAAAGTCACGAACGCAAGCTGCGAATTGAGTCTGTGCGATCAGCTCCAAAGAACTGGCAGAACATTGGCAGGAATCCTGCCGCACGGAAAGTCTCGGGCTGTCGTTGAATGACGCGGACCTACAGCGTGTCATTGCGTCAATTGTATGCCGACTCGCATACAAGCACACCTTCGCGTGCGAAGAAGTTCTGCATAGGCAATCTCCCTTGGGACTAACAGATCGGCTCGCACGCCAGTGATCTTCAGCGGGGCTGAATGTTCGTCGCTTTAGAAGCAGGTGGATTGTTGTCACCATTTTCAATTCGGTAAAGATAATTCTCCGTGCGAATGATAAATGCATTGCCATCGACAGCCGGAGTGGCAAGAAGCAGCTGACCCTCAAGTGCATTTGTGGTGACGACGTCCAGTTGGCGTCCCGGGCGGATTACGGTCGTTGTTGCGTCTTCATTGAACAGATAGATGCGATTCTGAGCGAAAACTGGTGACGCCGAATACCTGCCGCTCAACCGCGCTCTCCAAATGAGCTTTCCAGTCTTCGCTTCCAAGCAGCTGACGATGCCAGCGCGGTTTACGAGATACAATTGGTCGCCGATCAGTAATGGTGAGCAGCGTTGAGGCATGCTCTTGGATCGCTTCCAGACAACGTGTGTTTCGGTCACATCGCCGTTACCATCAGGCCGGATCGCCCAAAGTTCGGGATCGTCGCGGTCAATGATTGCAAATACGAGGTTGTGGCCGAAGACCGGTCGAGGTGCGACGGAAAACCCGCGGTGCTGGACGCGCCATAATTCTCGACCTGTCAGGTCGTAAGAGTATACAGCTCGTCCACCTGGACTGACCAATTGCTTTCCGACGCCACGCGGAATCACAACAGGCATGCAAAACGCTTTGCGGTGGTGGACTGGTATATCGGTAAAGTCAATCGATCTCGGCGTCTTCCACACCGTATCGCCAGTGGCTCTGTCCAAGGCAACAACGTACTGAACATCGCGGCCATCGACGTGTACGACAACCTTGCCATCGACCAGAGTGGGCGAACTGGCCGGCCCGGCACCCGCTTCATGATCACAATTAAGGTCACGGCGGGTCCAGAGTTTTTGGCCGGTCGCGGTGTCCACACAGGCAGTTCCGTACGTTCCAAAGTGCAGGAACACGCGGCCCTCTTCGATCACTGGTGTCGGCGTGGCATACGTGTTTTCATCGGTGATCCTCATCGGATTCTCGACATCGAAGATGTGCAGGTCATGCACGATTCTTCCGGTGTCTTTGTCAACACATACTGCGAACAGCCGATGACCATCTCTTGTGGCGGTGGTCAGCCAGACGTGATTGCCCCAAATGACCGGTGAAGACCAGCCACGATCATGAATCGGCGTTTTCCAGGCCACATTCCGAGACTCATCCCATTCGAGCGGCACATTGGTTGCTCTCGAGTGACCGTTGCCATTTGGCCCGCGGAATTGCCACCAGGGTTCCTGTGCCGCCAGCTTCCCGCCAGACAAGATGCAGGGTGTCGAGAGTAAATGTAACGACAAACAGAAAACCGATGAACGTGCTAAGATTTTGAGAATATGATTCATCGCACAGCGATTTCAATGAGTCCGGATTTCAGGGTGCGTGGCCCGATCAAAGCATACACCATCTTAAATCGATCAGGTGTAGGGTGCACGCAGGACGTGGGGCAGGTCTATTTTCTCCCTGGTCGATGCAGAACGCCAATCGATGCGGTCAAACGGACCAAACGAATCTCGCGATCGTTCCTCGCTCCCACGGTTGCACAAACTTCAGTGGCCAGGCCGAGTCTCCAACTCGCGTCGATGTTCACGACGAAGTTCACGGACGCAGTCTCCGAATTGACCGCCATACAGTATTCGCACGTCTGGCCAGCCAATCGTCAGCGTGGCTGGGCGACCAGGCAAAGAGAACCAGCAGGATACTGGCAGGAAAAACCGGTGACTCAGAGGTTGTGCAGTTGGATCGATGAGCGCCGGTGTTCCGCACTACACCAAGGCGGTAGGGAGTTTTCAAAACCGGCAAGGAGAGAAAAAAAACAAGGGGCACGGATAAGTGACCCGCGCCCCTAGAGTCTCCAAAGCCTTTTAAGCCGACAACTAGTGGCCAGGCAAAGTGGAGGCGGCGGGAATTGAACCCGAGGTCGATGATCAGCAAGCTGTTAGAACCCATGCAGTTGCGTCACTGGCAACCACTCTGGGAGTAATCTGGGAGGACTGCGGGGACGCCAAGCGTCCCTTCATGTCACTGGATGACAGGTTGTTGAAGATCATCGGTGTCTGGGAACGACTGCCAGAGAACATCAAGAAGGAAGTGGAGACCATGTGTCGAGATGCCGGATCATTGGAGTTACATCATTGACTTGATCACCCGGTCAAACATCCGGTCACTGAGGATCCACCTCAGCGAAAGCACCATCCGTGCCCCATACCCCGCCGCGTACCGGGTCTTCGGACGACGAGCCGTCGCGGCCTGGAGAATGGCTTTGCCGATGACCGACGGATCGGAAAGCTGATCACCGGCGTACATCTTGGCCATGCCGTCGGCAGTCGCGTTCGCTCTCTCGGCATAGGATCCGCTGCCCGACGTCTTACGCAGATTCTCAGCCGCGATACCTCCCCACTCTGTCTTGATTCCACCGGGCTCGATGATGACCACGTCGATTCCGAACGGTTGGACTTCCACACGCAAGGCATCCGACCAGCCTTCCAGTGCGTGTTTCGTTGCGTGGTACCAAGCACCAAAGGGCGTGTAGATCTTCCCGCCAACGGAGGTGATGTTGATGATTCTCCCGAACTTGTTGTCACGCATGTGCGGAAGCACCAATTGAGTCAGCCGTGCCAATCCAAACAAATTGACCTCAAACTGGTGCCTTGCTTCATTGAGGGGCACGTCTTCGACAGCACCGTAGGAGCCGTACCCGGCGTTGTTCACAAGTATGTCGACTCCACCGTGCCGTTTCGTGATTGTTTCGACACACGCCAACATCGAATCTTCATTCGTGACATCAAGTGGGAGCACTTCTACACCTCGCTCCTCTAACTCCTTCATTCGCTCGACACGGCGAGCTGCCCCGACGACGGTGTGCCCACGTTGCTTCAAAAGCAAAGCTGCGGACTCACCAATGCCGGACGACGCTCCGGTGACTAAGGCCGTCTTTGACATTGTTTTCCAGCCCCTTTTGTTCCGAGTACTCGAACTGTTTGATGACTTTCACCGATTGACAAAGTGGCTTCATCACATTGAATTAGGTTCTTGTTTCCCATTCGCCACTTTCCAGATACTTGTTGAACCACGTCAGAATCGGCTCTGGGTTTTCTCCCAGCCAGTCGTATGCGGCAGCACGGTTTGGAAATGCTCCGCCCTTCTTCTTTGGAATATCCACCCAAAGCATTTCTTTTTCCACAGCTAGATCGTCGTAGACTCCATTGACGAACGCTTCGTCCAAATAGCCGTCGTTCCGGTTTTGAATTACCAGCGTCGGAATGCTGACGTCCTTTACGAACGGCCGCCAACTGTTCGCGTTGAAATCTCTGCCGGTCTTTTTTTTGATCGCTTTGGTGGAACTTCTGGTCAGGAACTTTGGCAGCCCCAGAGCATTAACGAAGCAGCCATAATCCATTGGCTGTACTGAGATCATGGTCTTGAGATTCGGATACCGTTTGAGACCAT
>JANQPT010000006.1 GCA_028285345.1 Planctomycetales bacterium | reverse complement strand
TCGTCACGACTTCCTGAAACCGGCGCGTGTTTCTGGCGAGTTGCGGCAGAGAGGAGATCACCATGAACCGACGTTCTTACAAGCTTTGACGAATGCGGTCGAAACTCGTCAGGACTTCCTCCCCGACCAATTTCAAGGATTCCCCGACCGATTCGGCCGATTCACCGACGGCCTCTTTAAGCGGGTCGTAGTCGCGCGTCAATTCGTCCAACTTCTCAGTCGCTTTGTCCCATTCTTCTTTTGTCTCTGCAGCACCGAGATGAATCTTCAGGGCCAGTTCGTCCCGCTGCTGCTTGAGGGAGTTGATCAATTCCGAAACCGACAACTTTTCGAGTGACATCGATACATCCCCAAAAAATCCAGTGTTGAGAGATTCAAACGGAAACAGTCCCAGTCATAAAAACAGCCAGTGAGCTGATATTCAACTCGCTCACCCGGAAATAATCGGGAGAGTGATAAAGAACTTGATTACCAGGGCATTGAGTACGTCGATGAAGAATGCCCCGACTAATGGAACCACACTGCCAACGGGTGATGACGTGCATGAATTCACAGAGTCTGGAGAGTCCATGACCACCGCGAATCGAAGTCCGCGAGTCTGGGTTATGCCGCTAGCAGTGGCCGCCATGTTGCACGTCTGCCGCGGCAGACTCCCCAGTGATCACTAGGGTGCCGTACTCCCAGGCCAACTGAATCGTAGGGTCCAAATCGGCGGAATCCAATAAAAATGACCCGCGGAATCGACAGTCTCTCTTCGAGGATCGATTTCGCGTACGATTTCCCGAAGAGTATCGTCAGTTCATCATGGCGATCGGAGATGGTGGTGACGGCCTGCCAGATTCAGGACGGACGACCGCCGACGTGGTCGGCGAGCCGAGACTCGCCCAATTGGTCCCACGCGCCGGCTGGGGGCCTCAGGAGGACCCGAGGCAGGATCCTCAGATGGCTGCCGTGCACCAAGAATTCGCAATCGCCACTAATCCAGCGCTTCGGTTGCAGAGAGCAGGCCATCCGCGTTCGTGTCCAACCGATGAAATGTCTCGATTGGAGCGAGGAATTCCCGGCGAGAGACGTCGCCGTCCCGGTTGCGGTCCATCATTTCAAACCAACCCGATCCCGCTGCCGGTTGATTCGCCCGCCGGGGCTGCCGCCTCTGCGAGTCTTGCCGGAAGAGCAGCGTCTCGCCGTTTTGGAGGATGAGGCGACTGCTCTCCGGCTTTTCCTCAGGAGTGATTCGGCCGTCGCCGTCGGTGTCCCACGCTAGAATTCGCTCGGGTGCCTGCCGGAGCTCGCGCAGCCCCAGTTTTGCGTCGGCATTCGCGTCCACTCGTTCGAGGATCGATGCTGCGTTCCTCGACAACAGGAGCACCACCCGGCTGCTGAACAGGAGTGATTCCAACTCGACGTAGCTGAGCAGTTCCTGCTGGCGAATCATTCCGTCGCCGTTGTGATCAACGGCGGAAAACGCGAGTGGTACAATCCCCATCCGGCGGGCCTCTTGAGTGTCGAGATAATCGTTCTTGTCGGCGTCCGCGGTCTCAAATCTGTCGACGAACTTGTCCCGGATGTTCGCCGGCGGCGAATGATTGCCGCCGATTAACAGATCGAAACGGTCATCATCGATCGAAACACGATATCCTGAAGGATGGCGAGGGTCGGCGCTGAAGTTGACCGTATCGGCGGGCGTTTGACCCTGCTTGGAGTTGGCGGCTGAGAATTTATCACCCAGCGAGATGGCAAGTTCGAGATCAGGAATCGGATTGCGAAGCAGGTCTCGACCCTCATCGCGATCCAACAGTCCATCTCCACTGGTATCCCATCGCGCGAATCGCTCCGGCAAAACGCGAAGTTCGCCGGCATCGAGGCGAGGTTCGGGTGAAGCAGCCTTGCCGTTATCTTTGCTGGAGAATTGCGGCCTGTCATACTGCCCCACGATTCGATCGAACAGTTCATTGAGCGCTTCGTCGGTCGCCTCTTCGACGGCAACGATTCGAGTCAACATTTTGGCCGCAGTATTGGGAGCGGAGGTGACAAGCGATTGGAATCGGCGTGCGGTTGACAGCTCGCTCTCGGCGAGAATCTCATCGTCGTTGGCGTCGAATTTGAGAATCGCAGGTCCTGCGGATTGAATCTCGCGGCGATCGAGCGTACCGTCACTATTCGTGTCGATCACCTTGAACACGTCCAACTCCTCCGCCAACTTGCGTGAAGCCAGCTTGACCTGGAAGGGCGGTCCGGATGCCTGCCGGACGTATGCGCTCAGTTCTTTCCGCGTCACGATGCCGTCGGAATCGGCGTCAACCGGATCCAAATCGATTGTCGGTAGCGGATCGTCAGAAGCCCTCGGTGGCAGAAGTTGCTCAGCCGGGGGGATGTTGGAGATTTCGGCCTCTTTGAGGACTCCGTCGCTATCCTCGTCCAGCGATTTGAACAATCGCTCAGCGTACCGGTTTCGCAGATGACGAAATCCTTCGCCTCGGACGCGAATCCGCAGGCGAATGAAAACCGGCCGGCGGGTTGCCAAATACACCAGATCTTGAATCTCCGCTGCATCCGTCTGGCGCGGCGGTTCCTCGGCGGCGGTACCGGCGGTCGATTGACCGCGAGTTTCTGCCGCGACGAGAATGAGCACGATCGTGCACCGGAATGTGACAGCCGCGAGGGAAGCCGGCAACCTCATGCGAGCGCCTCCTCGATCCTATTGGCTTCCGGATCGACGATCCGTATCGGCCGCCCCAGGTTGGAGATGTTTTGCTTCTGCGCGTCGATCCCCAAGGCCGACACCAGGGTGGCCAACAAGTCTTGCACGGCGACCGGACGGTCTGCGACCTCCGTGCCATCGTCGCTGGTGCGGCCGATCACTTGTCCGCCCCTGATGCCGCCGCCGGCGAGTACCGTCGACCATGCGCGCGGGAAGTGGTCTCGACCGCCGCTGCCGTTGATCTTGGGTGTGCGGCCGAATTCCCCCATCCAGAGAATCGTCGTTGTTTCCAGCAATCCACGGTCGTTGAGGTCGGCCATGAGGGTCGCCCACGCGGGGTCTAGAATCTCGTTGAGTTTCCGGACAGTTTCCTCGTTATCGGCATGACTATCCCATTCGGACCCATTCAGATTGTTCACACCGTTGAGCGACACCTCGACAAACGGCACGCCCCGCTCGACCAGACGCCGGGCCAACAGACAGCCTTGGCCAAACTGATGCCGGCCATACCGGTCGCGAAGCGCCGGCGGTTCGTGTTCGAGGTTGAACGCCTCAAGCGACTGCGAGCGCATCATGCGGACCGCTTTTTCGTAGGCCGTCCGCCGGCTCTGCACGGCGGCGTCCGGACGCGTCTCGCGGAAATCGTGTTCGATTCCCGCCATCAGGCCGAGCCGAGTGTCGTGCCGCGTGACATCAACACTCTGCGGCAACGACAGATTGGCGACCTTGAGCGACCCGTCGGCAGGACTGCCTTGCCGGCTGTATTCGCCGACAATGAGCGGCGCGTGTCGCGGACCCAGGAAGCCGGGACCGTATGCCTGCGGCGTCAAAAACCGGTTCGGAGCAATGCTGATGAAGTCCGGCAGCTCCCCGTCGGCTGACAATTCTTGAGAATAGAGCGAACCGATCGCCGGATAGTTGATCGGCCCCTGTTGCTGGTATCCGGTCCGCATCAGGTACGTTCCGCGGGAATGGTCACCCTCCTTGGTGTTCATCGAACGCACGATGGCCAACTGGTCGGCCGCTTTTGCCAACTGTGGCAGGTGTTCGCTGATCTGGATGCCGGGAACCGACGTCTCGATCGCTCGCACATCGCCGCCGTTTTCGTGGCCCGGCTTGAGGTCGAAGGTGTCCAACTGGCTCGGCCCGCCGCTCATCCATAACAGAATGCACGCATGCCGGCGTGCCGGTTGGGCCGCGGCGTCGGCCGCCAACAGGGGCATCCAACTGGACGACAATCCACCCGCCATCGCTGCGGAAACCGTTCGCAACCAATCCCGGCGGGTCGTGTTTTTGGATGCACTCGGCCTGTTCAATTTACATTTTCGATTCATCATTTAACTCCCGGGAATTGTGGGCCTTTGCCAACGTGTGCGACCGCAGGCGGTCGCGCTTGGGCTAAATCTCTCGTTGCTATTGGTTGCGATGCTGCTGCACCGGGTTTGTTCAATGGTTTACAGCAAATTCGCTGCTGTTGAGCAGCGCCCACATGATGTCTGAATACGCGGACGGAGCTGCGGCTTCGTCATCCGGGTTCCGCGCAGACGCCGATTTGATGTACTCCCGCATGGGGTCGAGTTCATCGCGGCGGGGCGGGCGGCTTAATGTTGCCAGGTACAGCGTCTCGATGCGTTCCGTGTCGGAAAGAAAGGGGGCATCGAGCAGGGCAGCCAACGTGGCGCAGCGCTTCGGGTCCGTGGCGGCTTCAATGAACTCGCCGTTCATCATCATCAGCGACTGCAAGATTGTTGCCTGCGACTCGCTGTTCTCGCCGGACTGATTGGCAAAAAGCTGCTGAAAGCGGTCGCGCGGTGAATCAAGTAGTATGGTGCGGTTTCGAAAACTTGTCGTATCGTGAAGGCTCGCGGCCTGCGCCAAACTGTCGAACAGTTGGCCGGCAGTAAAACTGCGTGCCGAATGGCGTGCGAACCGGCGAGGGTCCTTCTGGCTGGAATCGGTCATACGGCTCGTCAGTTGGTAGGTCCGGCTGGCGATGATCGAACGGATAAGGAATTGCACGTCGAAATTGTGCGCTGCAAATTCGCGGGCTAGCTCATCCAGCAATTCTGGATGGCTGGGTGGATTGGATTCGTCAAAATCATCCGGAGGATCGACGATCCCCACTCCAAAGAGATGCGCCCAGATTTGGTTGGCGACGGCGCGTGCGAAGTAGGGATTGTCGCTGCTGGTGATCCAGTCGGTCAACACGCGGCGCGGGCTGGCGTCGTCCATGAATTTGGGCGTCTCTCCGCCGAGAAACCTGGCTTCGACAAGCTGTTCGCTGCCGGAAATCGCAATCGAAGGCGCACCCGGCTTTTCCGTGAATTGGCCGTTCGGCCCACGTTCGATTCCGGCAAAAAACGCGGCGAAGCTCCAAAACTCTTCCTGTTTCCAGTGGGAGAATGGATGGTCGTGACACTGGGCACATTCCAATCGCACACCGAGAAAGAAGCGGCTGGTGGCAGCGGCGAGATTCTCCGGGTTGGCGGAATGGACCTGATAGAAAAACCTTCCGCCGTTGTTGCGCTGCTCGTTGGGAGAAAACGCCAAGATCTCGCGGACAACTTTGTCGTACCCCGAATTCTCGATGAGTTGTTGCCGCAGCCAAACGTCGAACGTGGAACCTGCAAAGCGAAGCTGAAAGTCAGCACCCCCTTGGGGAAACAGCATCGTCCGCCAGGTCACTGCGAGATGCGAGAAAAAAGCGGGACTGTTCAGGAGCCGATCGACTGCCTTTCGCCGTTTATGCCGGTCGTCGTCGCTCAAAAACTCGCGGACCTCCCACACAGAGGGAATCCTCCCTGCCAAATCGAGCGTGACCCGCCGCAGAAACTCGGCATCGTCGGACTGGGGCGCCGGCGCGACCTTGTCTTCCCGCCATTTGGCCAGAATGAGGGCGTCGATCTTCGCCGCAAGCCGGCCGACGTCATCACGAGCTATTTCGCTAGACGCCGCACCCAAGCTCTGTTGAACGTTCCCCTCACCGGGGTCGACATTTGCGGGTTCGTCACTGAAAACTGTGCCGGGGAACCAACACATTCCGGCAACGTTGAACACGATTGCGGCGACCGCGTTTCGTAGAAATTGTGGCATGACCAAGTTCTCCCGGCGTGGTCGTGTTCCGGCTGTCTGATTGAATCCGAATTGTCCCGTTGCGGATCGGACGAAGCTAAAACGAGATGATTTCGCCGCCGCTTCTTGTCATCAGTGCCTTGAGAGTCTTGACGTCCAGAGGTTTTGGGTGCGTACGCCTTGCCCCGTCGCAGGTACACATGCACAAGCCTTCTCCATGTTCGCCCATCAGGTTTTTGAACGGATCCTTTTCGTCCAATTCCCAGTCATCCGGTTTGGTCCATTCCACGGCGTGCTGCGGCTTGAGGGCCAGGAACATGATCGTATTCGATGTGCCGTCAGCGATGTCGCTGATGCGGACACGGTTGCGATTGGCGAACGCTGTGTCTTTGCCGACGGGCACCACAATCACAGTTTTCCCGCTTTTTTGCAGCGAGTCGCTTCTCGTGGCATAAATCTTCGGCATTTTCTTGATTAGTTTTTTGTTATGTGCACTATTCCAGGGTTCCTTGAGCCGGAATTCGCGATACAGCTTTTCCGCCTCTTGGTCGAGATAGGGCAGCAGATGCACGCGCCAACTCAGCAGTTTTCGTTGATTGGCGTCATAACTGGCCGCCGCCGGGAAGGAACCGTTGACGTCATGAAAGTTGTGCATGGCAATCGCCAACTGCCCGAAGCTATGCACGATCGGGCGCGGCTCGATTGTTTCAGGTTGGTTCTTGTCGTCCTTCTTTGGCGTGTCGTCCTTGGTTCCCTCGTCTTTAGGCGTCTCGTCTTTCGGCTTGGTGTCCACTTTTGCAAGCAGCATGCCGTCTACACTGTCCGCCACCTGCGCTGTGTCGCTCGATTGGCCGTTACCACCGCTTGCATGTTGCGAGACCACAACCGCTCCGCTTCCAAACACTGCGACCGACGAGACCGTAATCACGGCCCACTTAATCTGTGCTGCTAACAACATTTTTCCTAGTTCTCCTTTTGCGATTGTGGCCGCCGCACTCGATGCGGCGGTGGCAGCAGAAGCGGCAACGAAACTCGTCGCCGCTTGAGCCGTCGACAATGCCAATGACTTTGAAATGGCAGCCTCGGCGATACTGGCCGCCAGTTGGCCGCTCAGCAGCGCGGCCGGGATTGCCACACCCCGCTTGGCCAATTTCGCGGCCAACATCTTTTTGCCGCGTTCGAGCCGCCCTTTGACGGTCGATTCTTTGAGCCCCAGATCTTCAGCAGCCTGCTGCCTGGTCTTTCCTTCCAAATAACACAGCACCAGCGGCGCGCGGTACTTATTGGGGAGTTCGTTGAGATCGAGATACAGTTCGCGTTCTGACTCAATTGACTCCAATTCATCGATCTTGCGATCGGAACCGTCCACGATCTCTGCAGGATCAATCAGCCGCTGCTCACGATGCTTGCTCATGCGTCTATGCTCTTGACGGGCGATGCGTATGGCGACGCCGTACAGCCAATTGCCGACAGACGAGTGCCAGCGGACGTGCCGTGACTTTCGCGCCAGCAACAGGAACACCGCCTGAAAGACGTCTTCCGCGTCCTGCACGTTGTTGACAATTCGCCGGCAGACCCGCTGCACCATCGGCCCGTGCCGCGACACCAAAGCCGCGAATGCGTGCTCGTCGCTGTTGCGCGTGAAGCGGGCGATCAGCTGCCGATCGCTCAATTCGTCGTAGACTTCGCTGTTTCTCATCGCCACCGGTCGGTTTCTCGTTGTCGTCTCAAGAGGTGATTGTAACCTCAGCCGCTTTCGGCACACTTTTCTGCCAGTTTTTGCAATTTCAGCGAATCATCGGCTAAACTGCACAGACGCAACATCTTGCTGGCTATGAAATTGCGTTCCCTCCAAGTTTTTTAAGAACCCTCGCGGCTCGGTTCCCGTCTTCCGCTGACTCGCCTCCCGAAACAATCAATAGCTAATTGTGGTCTGTCAGCCACTGACTATCCCAGCCGCCTCGACCTTGGCGAGAGCGAAACTGCCTCACTGACCGACAGGCGATCGTGCCGCTGGGAAACCTGCTGCAGCGGTGTTTGGCCGCGCGGGGCCCAGCTGCGGCGATAGAGCGGCCATCCACAGAAACAGCAAACGGAGCAACGGAGCGTTCGTCCGAGTTAATTGTGCGGCACTCCCCGAATCTTTGTTGGAGAGCGAATCGTTCGGCCACGAACACGGAGCCTCTATGGGAGCGACGCAGCAGAGAGCAGGACGGTTTGAGTTGGCGAACGGGGGATGCCCAATGAGCAACAGTAGCTTGACTCGCTAAATCAATTCGGCAGTGATGGCTGGCATCTCAATCGTCTTCATGGAGAATTTAGCCTTCGGTCACTTGCGAGCTGGAAGGGCGGGCTCAATCTACTCCTGGAGCGAGAGATCACGGATTAGCGGACCGGTCTCTTCCGCGAAGCTGCACTTTCTCAGTAGTTCTCGCGACATTGTTGCGTCGGCACGGGTCGTCGGTAAGCATTGGATCGGACTCGTCCCCCAACGACGGGAACTGGCCGTGCCCGAAATGGGACCACAGCGAAGTGACGTGAACCATGCCGAAGCGAGGCAGCGGACCACAGTTGAAATCTCAGTTAGTCGTGCGAAAATAGTATTTGGAATCAATCCGCAACGTCTCAACCGACTTTCTGTTCACCGTCGATTGCTGCGTCTCTGAATGCCGTTCTCCGCCTACCAGATTGCTTTTCCGCGATCGCCCTTGCACCATGTGTGGAAGCTGAAAATGATCCGAACGCCACGGACTTCTGGCCAGAATCGAATGACGATCGCCTGTGGCTTTGCAGCCGTCTTCGCCGCAATGTACTTGCCATTCGCGTGGTTGCTTCGACTTGATTTCACAAACAACAGCTACCATTTGCAATGGTTGCGCATGTGGCCAGTGATGCCAGGACTCGCCGCTGGAATTCCATTCAAACGCTACTTCGATGACCCCGGACTGTACGTTGGAAGCGGTATCGCAACGGCGATCATTCTACTGGGCCTGACGTACGTTGCAGTACGATTCCGCTTTGGTCTTCTGTTTTCTATTGCCGCAGCTCTCGCCCTTTCAATTCCCACATCAATACTGTCTTACTGGATGTTTCGTCATTAGAGATCGACGTCACGTTTCGCTCGCGACTGGCGAAACGCGACTGCTAGAACGTGGCAAGAATCCCGGTTGTCATTGCAACTCGCCGACTCACAATGCATCGAATTCACTGTTCAGTCGTGGGAGCTGCCTCATATGCGAATGCTATTGCGTCCTGAATGTCGATTCGTACAATGCTCTTGCCTGTTTTGAACAAGGATAAGTGCTTTTTCACGGAGGTTCACAATGCGGAATACTCGCTCAGCCATTTTCCTGTTCGTCTGTTGGTTAAGCTTCACGGCGACCAGAACATTTGCAGCAGACGACTCCACTACTTTTGTACCCAAACAAATCGAGCTGCCTTCGGTGAGAAACGGCGATTGGGTTCAGTGGCAAGGAATTGGCAATCTCGAAGGCGTTTTGGCTCATCGTGAGAGAATCACAGCGATGGTCGCCAACAAGAACGAGTTGTGGGTTGCTACAAGCTGGGGTCGCCTGCTGACTTATGCCGATGGCAATTGGACACTGCAAGCTTCACTCAAAGGATTACAAATCACGGGGATCGCCGTAAAGAGCCCCGATATGCTATGGCTCAGCACCAGTGACGGCATTCGTCGGTTAGATCAGACCGAGACCAAGTCATGGAAAGTGACGAGTTCATTGGTCTACTACGAAGGCAATCCCAGCTTCGTCAGCGGCGGATATATTCCGGGCGAGAATGGCGTTCGCCGGTGGGGATATGTCGATGACATTTACATTCCATCGCAGGAGAAGAGCTCCTCACCGTTCGTCATCTCACAGGAACACGGCCTTTTCTGTGGCACTCATTTTGGCCACGTGTGGCATCACTTCCTGCATCATTACTGGGGAACCAATTCGGACTGGTTGGACACTCGAGAATTAGTCCCCCATCGACGACCGACCAGGATCGTCGAAGATCACGACGGGCATCTTTGGATTGGCACCGAATGGGACGGACTTGTCCGCTTGAACAAGCACAGTCGGAAATCCTCAAATAGGAATCCCGAAAACAGCACCAAAGATGGTAGGGAGTTTAGCTTTTTCGATTCAGATGAAGTCGGTTGTGACTTTGATCGAGTCGTCGATCTGACTGTATCAGAGGAAACAGGGATTTGGGCTGTTCTTAGTTCCCGCAATTCAAGTAGTCATGTCGCACGTTATGATGGAAACAGTTGGACGACCCTTACGCTCGATGAAGAGCTAGTGCCTGCCTGTATTGTTGAATCCAAGCCGAACGAGGTTTGGATTGGTGTTCTTGAACCACATAAACGTCAAGGCATCAGAAAGGTGAATTGGGAAACACAGCAGGTTGAACCAGTGTCGGGGCCGGATCATGGAATTCGCAATATTGTAAAACTACCGGACGGACGAATATTGGCAGCTTCGTGGTGGATGCTATTCGAGACCAAGAATAACTAGCCGATTGAACTTGGATGAGATGGCGGTCCTGATTCAAAATGATGACGGAATGACTGCACGCCAAACGAAGCACCCAGAATTCGCAACTGGTGGAGAAAGGCTCACATATCGGTCGGGTTGCGGTGCACTCGATACACGCTAACCGCCATCAGATCCAAGCTCAATTCACCCAATTTCGACGTCGACGACTCGCCAATCTCCTCGAATAGCCACGAAGCCGGCGTTGTGATCTTTTCGCGACCGACATCCGTGATCGGATTGCTGCCCTACGCGACTCCGTCAGCATTCCGACCGTCGGACTGACCTTACCCCAATGTTTGTACCACCCTCAGTGAGAGAATCGGGGTTCAATGGTTCGGCTGGGTTCTGGAGGGCGTCGCGCAGCGACACTCAGAATCGCGCTACCTGCCAATGTCAGAAATGCTCGACGTCGCATGTTCCCGCTCCTTCGCGCGAGTTTGCTTCCGGTTCTGTGATTAAACGTGGGTATTCACAGTTTTGATTAACGAAATGTGCAAATTGTTCAGGTTTTTTCCATCCGCTGACATACGAAGATAAATAAACTAGCGCACGTGTCGAGTCGGCCATCGCCGAATCGGCATATCACGTGCAAGAGAGTATCGAAATTGGACATCAGCGGTACGAACGTCGGTGATGAGGTAATGGAAGATCGCCGTGACCTAACCAAAATCACGTCCCTCTGGCTTGCCAACTCCAACATCACTGATGATGGGATGAAACATGTCGCAGGCCTGAGTGAAGTTCGGATTCTCTGAGAGATGTTCTGCATCACGTCCAGTTCAACGATTCCAGCGTATGAATTCACTGCTGTTTCCTGAAAAACAGAAATCCTCTAAACAAATCCAGCTCTTGTCGGAGTCTTTCTTGTCGAGTGGTTGGATTCAATGGTTCCTTCGATCAGGATAGAAATCATATGCCTTTATCCGCGAACACAGTGCAGGATTCGCGGTTTTCAGGTACCATTCGCTTCGAGAGCCGCCGGCATCATACTTCGAATTGCATTCTGCTTATAGCAGCGCGTTTGCTGATCGCTTTTTTTTCGATTGTCATCCCCAATGTGGGAGTCGCGGACGACTCTGCGAAGAAGATTACGCCGCGCGGGATGATCATTGATGCCGACAAGCAGCCGATTCCCGGTGTGCAGGTCACGCTGCATCGCTGGGACGGCGTGATGAGCCCGGCGCTGGAAACAGCCAAAACGGACGCGGGC
>JANQPT010000051.1 GCA_028285345.1 Planctomycetales bacterium | reverse complement strand
AGGATCCAGTTCCTTCGGGAGTGCAGGTTCGATTCCTGTCAGCCCCAATTGACGATGTGACAATGCCTTGCGACGAACCGGCCGGCTATTCGGACTCCGGCATCCGATTCATTGGTCAGCTCGGGACACCCGCACCGCGCAGGCCTTGTATGCCGGCTGATGCGAGTAAGGATCGAACGCGGAATATGTGAGTCGATTCACCGATTCGTAGTGCATCGGCAGAAAGACGTGGCCCTGCTGGACCGCGTACGTCAGAAAGGCCCGCGCACGGATGCGGCTCCGCTGAGACTCAACGATCACCATCTGATCGGGGCCGACTCCAAGTTCTGCCGCGTCGCGGGGATTGATCTCGACGAATGCCTTTTCTGGATAGAGCTTTTTCAAGACCGGCGATTGGCGGGTGCGTGTCTGAGTGTGCCACTGCGAAGCGGTGCCGCGGCCGGTCAGCAAGGTGAACGGAAACTTTTCGTTTGCTGCTTCCGGAATCGCTTTGGGAGTTTCGAACAAGAACTTGGCGCGTCCGTCTTCGTGGTAGAATCGGCCATCCTCGAACAGCCGTCGCTCGCTCTCAGTCGCACGGCCGCCGTCGGGACAGGGCCATTGGATTCCTCCACTGCTGTCGATCGCGCGATAGTCTTCAATACCTGTAATATCACACGGCTGGCCAATCGAGCATTGTTTGAGAATCTCAAACACAGCCGCCGGTGATTCCCAGCGGCGAAACATTTCCTCACAGCCCCAATAATGGGCTACGAGTTTGAAAATGTTGAAGTCGGAAAGTGCGCTGCCCGGCGCTTTGCGGACTTTCTTGATGACACCGATTCGCCGTTCGGAATTGATGAAGGTTCCTTCTTTCTCACCCCATCCGGCGGCAGGAAGAACGAGGTCGGCCATCTGTGCGGTCTCCGTCGTATGGTACATGTCCTGCACAACCAGGAAGTCGAGACGATCGAGAATGTCGCGGCACTGATTTTGGTTGATCCAGGAGTGTGCGGGATTAGTGCAAATCACCCACAGGCCTTTGATGTTGCCGCGGAGGATTCCATCGATAATTTTGTGGTAGGGCAGACTGTTTTCGTTCGGAATCACATTCGGATCAATGTTTAGTACGCCCGCGATTTTTTGCCGGTGCTGTTCGTTCGTGAAGTCGTGGCCGCCAAGGAGATTGGTGGTGTTGCTGAATAACCGTGAACCCATCGCATTGCACTGGCCGGTGATGCTGTTGGCACCAGTGCCGGGACGGCCAATGTTACCCGTCATCAGCGCCAGGTTGATAATCGCCTGCGCCGTCCGGACACCCTGGTGGCTTTGATTCACACCCATCGTCCACCAAAAGGAAACACGTTCGCCTTCGTGGATGGATTGCGCAAATCGATGAACCTGCTCGGCGGTGAGTCCCGTGTCGGCTGTGACGCGTTCGTCGCTAAAGCCAGAAACAAATTCCGCGAACTCTTCGAAGCCGCTCGTCGAAGCGTCGATGAAAGGACGGTCGATCCAGTCGTTCTCGATGAGGATCCGCGCCACTCCGTAAAACAGTGATTGGTCGGCTTTCGGGTTGAGCGGCAGATGCTGGGTCGCGTTCATCGCCGTTTCAGTCATGCGGGGATCAACGACGATGATTTCCGGCGCATGCGGGTTGCGCATGACGCGTTCCCACATAATCGGATGCGCAATGCACAGGTTGCTGCCGACGAGGACGATCACATCGGATTCTTCAAAGTCCGCGTACGTATAGGGCGGCGCGTCGAATCCGAATGCTTGCTTATAGGCAACGACCGAGGTCGCCATGCACTGTCGCGTGTTGCCGTCGCCATGGAGCACTCCCATCCCAAACTTGGCCAGCGCACCGAGGAATGCCATTTCTTCAGTCGGCATCTGCCCCGTGCTCAGGAAGGCCACGGAATCGGCGCCGTGCTGGGATTGAATCGTCTTGAAACGATCGACAAACGTACGCATCGCGACGTCCCAGCCGACGGGCGTCAGGCGACCCGATTCGTTGCGAAGCAGCGGGGTAGTCGCCCGCTCCGGAGAATCGAGCACGGTGAGTGCTTCCCAGCCTTTGGGGCAAGCCATGCCCAAATTGACGGGATAGTCCGTGACTGGCGTGAGGTTGGCGGCTTCGCCGTCGCGCAAGTGAATCCGCAGCCCGCATCCGGTCGAGCAATAGCCGCAGACCATGTCGGTTGTCGCCTCAGGCCGAGCCTTTGCGGGAACTTGGCCCAGGCCGAAATCGGCGGGCTCAAGCAGCAGGTCGCGCGTTAGAGGGCCGCTACGCTGATGCAACAGTCCGCGAGCCGTTTCGAGGAGGGTGGTCATGCTGGTTGCTCCCGCAAAGCCATTGAATCTAACCGAGCCGCCCGGGCATCCGCGGGGCGGCGCAAGCGGCAAAGAACTGATATCGTTCAATCATTTCGCCGACGACCAGGGCTCCAAATAAGAACCCGACGGAAAGCATCATCGTCGGCCCTGACCAATCGCCCGATGCGATCGAATTCCACAGCATGAGCGGCATGAATACGCCGCCCATGATGCCGCATGCGAAACGCGCGATCATCGAACCGGACAGAGGACCGACGAGCAATTTGGCGGATCGCTTCAACGGCGACTGTCGCCGCGTCACCAAGTGGCGGAACAGGGATAGCTCCAGAGCCAACTTCGCGGCAAAGATGACAAGTACGGAATGAATCAACGTCGTACCCGCCTCGGCCGCCAATCGATGGGTGAGCTGATTGTTCACGAATTCGTCGAACAGGAGAATTGAAAACAGCGTCGCGGCGACCCCCAACAATGCCGAGGTTAGGAGGAATTTGACCGACGTGGCACCGAAACTCCAGAATTCGCGACGCGTGAACACGTAGATCATCACGGAGCAAAAAACGCCGGCGATCCCGGTGACGGCCACCAGCCAACCAAGCACGAGCAACACCGCGCTATTGGGACTCAGCCAGCAACAGGCGGCATATAGACAGGCAGAACCGGCGAACGCCCCAAATGCGACGATTTCACGACTGAGCCACGAATGCCGCAATCCGATGACCGCGCGAAATGCATACTGCGGCCGACCCAAATGCAACGTGCTGGCCGCGAGTGCCAATAATCCAAACGCCAGCGCGCTGCTGGCGTGCATCCGCCGAATCGGGGCGGCCAGCGAGGGTTCCAGAACGCTGTCCAGCCACATGCCGACAATAAACGCGCCAACGGAGAGTTGCGTCAGCACTAACATGATGATCAGCGGCCAGTGTGGATGCTGCGGATTGACAGAGTAATAGTCGGCCGGCAGCGTGTTGCGGGGAAATACACGGGCCGTTTTGTAATGTGTCGTCGGCAACGTGATCTGAGGATCGGGCGCTGCGGGAAGGAAGTGATCGGTCTCCGCGTCCTCAAGGACCTGTCGCTGGTCGACGACTTTGATCGAAATCGCTTCGTGCGGGCAGGCCTGTACGCAGGCAGGAGCTTCGCCGACAGCTAAGCGGTCGCTGCACATATCGCATTTACGGACAATTCCCTTTCCGGCGTGATATTTGGGCACGTCATAGGGACAAGCCAGTGTGCAGTACTGGCAGCCGAAACATTGGTCGTCCAGGTGCTTGACGATTCCCGTCGCGGGATCCTTTTCGTAGGCATCGACGGGACATGCAATCATGCAACCAGGTTCGAGACAATGGTGGCAGGCGGTGGTCACGTGCTGCATCACCGGCTGAGAGGTCGACCCGCCGACCAATAGCCCGACGTCGCGCCACGTCTCCTGTTCGTCGAGGCCGTTCAGCGAATGGCAAGCGGTCACGCAGGCTTTGCAGCCGCTGCAGCGGTCGAGATCGACTTCGAAGGCGTACTGCTGTCCTTCCGCCGGCGGAGTCGCCGGGAGCAGTTTTTGATAGTAAGCGGCTTGCGCCGGGGGACCGTCTGCGTAGGCTTTTGCGAATTCATCGACGGCCGTCAGGCGCTGCTGGTCGTCGAGCAAGTGCAGCACGAGATCAGGTCCGTGCTCTTCCGGCCCGCGCTCGACGATCGGCAAAGAGGAATCAGCCGATGCACCGGCGGCAACGTTTGAAGACTGGTGTGCGTGAACGGATTCCATTGATTTGAATCAGACCGTTTCCGGCACCTTCGTCTTGTGGAATTGCTCAGTATGTATCTTGTCAGCGGGAACTCCCTCGGCAGCCAGCAGCGACTGAATTGAATCCATGAACGTGTTGGGCCCGCAGAGGAAATAGCGGCACGCCGGCAAATCCGAAACCGCGGCCTTGATTTGGTCTAAGTCCAGCCGACCCCGCAATCCATTCCACGAGCTATCCGCCTGCGATAGGGTCACGAAGTAGCGAAACCAGTCGTGTTCTGCGTGCAGTTGCTCGCACTCATCGCGAAAAATGATGTCGGCTTCGGTCCGTGCCCCGTAGAGGAACTTGCAGGGATGCTTGCTGCCGCAAGCCGCCAGCGAACGAACGATGGACATCATCGGTGTGATCCCGCTGCCGGCAGAAATCAAACAGAGCGGTTCAGTATGTCGTTCCGCATCAAAATAGAAGCCGCCTTGCGCGGCCTTGATCTTAATCGTCGTACCGGGCGCCGCGTTCTCGAAGAGATACCGCGAAACGATCCCGTCAGGATTGACACGGATGGTCAGATCGAGGGCTTCCGGCGACTGCGGACAGGAGCTAATTGTAAAGCTTCGCCAAACCTCACCCTCTTCCGACGAGACACAGACCTTGGCGAACTTGCCGGGATAGTCGAATGAAACCTTGCCCGCGGAATTGTCCAGTCGAAACGTGCGGACAACCGGCGTCTCTTCGATCACTTCAGTGACGGCCAATTCGGCAAGGATCGGCTTAACCTGCTTGGGCCGCGGCGTTGTGCTTGTGCCCGTGCGGAGTTGCTTCAAGATCTCCGCCGTCGACGGTTTCTTGCCCGGACTTTCCTGGGCCGCGACGGAAGTTTGGCCGGTTTTGATAAAGATTTTACCGTCTTCAACGAGCGTTTCGTACGTTGCGACATCGTTATCGGGCGGATCGAGGCTGCAGCCTGTGCAGACGTCAAATTCCCAGCTGTGCCAGGGACAGACAACCACACCGTCGCGGATTTCCCCGTCAGCCAGCGAAGCCCCTTCGTGCGGGCAGGCGGAGTCAATGCATTTCACTTGGCCCTGATGTCGGAACAGGGCATACTCCCCACCGTCGACCGTCACGGTCAAACCTTCGGAATCGGCGAGCGCCGCCTCTTCGGCAGCGTAAGCGAAACCATCCTGTCGGGTGAGCGGTTCGTCTGCAGTTTGAGACGCGTCGTCGGCCTCAGTAAGATCCTCCAGCCGGGCAAAGTTTCGGCGCAGTCCCGCGCAGCGGGGACAAAAGACCGGTGGATCCTCGCCGATATGGCGGTAATCACACGCCTCACATAACCACACCGGCAGCTGATAATCGTCGTCGTGCACTTTTGCTGCCTTGGCCGATTGAAGTTTCTCCCGCCAATACGCGCTAAACGTCTGTCCGGCACGGTGCTTGAGGTAGAACTCGCTCACCACGTCCTCGACGAGCGTCGGCAGTTGATCGACGTCGACGCCCAACTTATACGGCAAACCCATGTGGACCTGCCCCGCGATTCCGCCGCCGAGGTAGACGTCGAACCCTTCGCGCGTCCCGACCAACCGGCGCACACGAACACCTTTGAGGCCGATGTCGGCCGTAAAATGCTGTGCGCAACTGGAGGGGCACCCGCTCATGTGAATGCGGATACCGTGCAGTTTCAGAGCACGTTGACGCAGCTTCTCGATAAGCTGGAACATGTGCCCTTTGGTTTCGGTGACGGCAATGTTGCAGAATTGGCTGCCCGTACAGGCGATCGTGTTGAGTTCCAGCGGGTCTGCCTGCACGCTGAAGCCGAGAGCCGCCGCATCGGTTGCCGCCGCGTCCTTGAACCCGGTTGGGATGTTGGCGACGGCGATACCTTGTTCGTGGGTCGTCCTCAATTCACCGTCGCCCCAACGTTTGCTCAGGACGGCCAGTCCTTCCAGTTGATTCCAAGTCATCCGTCCCACAGGAACCGATAGCCCCATTGTCCAGAGTTGCGGATCGGATTGACGAAACCAGCCGACGAGTTCGTCGTGACTGGAAGCAGGCAGCGGCTCGCGAACACAGGGTCGCAAAGGATAGACCAGGTCGCATTCGAGCCATTCAAGCACCCCACCGACGCCGATTTCTTCGACTAGAAACCGCAGCCTTGCCGAATTCCGCTTCTCGCGGGAACCTTTGGATCGGAACAGATCAAGGATCGACCGCGAGACGTCGACAACTTGTTCAGGCTGCACGTATACGGGAAGATGCCAAGCGAGATGTGGATTCTGCCCCTGCGTGCCCGCCAACAGCACTTGAAACAACACGTCTCCGTCGACTTCGGTCGCCAGGAAGCTGATGTCCTGAGTCCAATAGTGGGAGGAATGATGTTCCGTGCCGCTGATGCAGATGTTCATTTTCCGCGGCAGATCGGAGTATTCCCGGCTGTCGACAAACAGCTCGGTGACGTCCCGGCATAATTGTCGGGTGTCAATCAGCTCGCCCGGCATCAATCCACTAAACGGATGCCCAAAGACGTTGCGGATGTTGTCATGTCCGGTTTGCTTGCTCGTCAGGCCGACCGCCGATAATCGTTCAGCGACCTTTGGCACATGCTCGATTCCCAGACCTTGCACCTGCAGATTTCCGCGTGTGGTCGAATCGATGATCCCGTGGCCGTACTCATAAGCAATAATAGCGATTTCCTTGGCCTGCTTTGACGTCAGTTCGCAGCCCGTAACGCGAATGCGGTTCATATACCGCCCCGGCGTATCCCGTTTGCGATAAAAGAACCCGTGCCACTTCATCCGCTCTAAGTCGGGTGCGGCGATCTCCTTCATCGGCGTCCCCGCAGCCGCGTGCCGCTCGACATCGGCCCAGACCTCAAAGGGATGCTTTTCCGCTTTCCATTCTTCTACAGGGTTTGCCATTTGGTGCTTGCCATTAGTCGTTCGATCGAAAGTTTGTGCGGACATCTCACATGTTCGTGCGCGCCGCCGCCTGCCATTCCAGTGCGATACACCACCAGTGTTCCGTCAATGCAAAACATTAGTGTGCCACTGGCTCTGCCAGTGGCACACAACCCGAAAACAACCACGTGTCAAACTACTACGAGGTCGCCGGAGCGGCTGCCAGTTCCGGGGCCATGCCGCGATTGCCGATCGCAATTTCCGACTCGACTCGGGCCTCGGTTTCGGCGGCCTCGCTAAATCTGACGAGAAAGGTCAGAAACGAGCAACAGGTCACCAGCATTCCCAAAATAAAGAGTGCCGTCGGCCAGTTGATGGAGGACGCTTTGAACAGAAATCCGGCAGCCACTGCACCCGCGTTTCCACCCGCTCCTACGATGCCCGAGACCGATCCCAGCGCGCGTTTGTTAATGAATGGCACGACGGAATAGGTCGCTCCCTCACTCATCTGCACAAACAGGCTGAAGAGGATCAACGTGGGAATCGCGAGCGTAAGTACATTCATGCGGGAGAAGAGCATCAGGGCCAACCCCTCGCAGAACAGCACGATGAACAACCATTTTACGCGACCCGACAGCCCCCATTTCTGGCCGAACTTATCGCCGAAAAAGCCCCCCAGCGTTCGGGCGAATATATTCATCAGGCCGAACAAACTGGCAATCAATCCCGCAGTGCTCATCGCCTGGACGGTGCTCATTTCTTGGAAGTAGTCGAAATAGTCGACGAAGTAGAGCGTGGCCACATTGTTGATCGTCAGTTCGATCCCGAAACACGCGCCGTAGATAACGAATAGCGCCCAGACACGACCGTCCTTACAGGCGTTGACGAATGATCCCTTGACTGCTTTCTTCTCCGGCAATCTGCCGCTGGCGCGCAGATCGGCAAAGTTTCCTTCAGGGGCGTCCTGGGTCAAGAAGTAGTACGCGATTCCGGTTGCAGCGCACATCAATCCCGCGACGAACATCGAGACTCTCCAGCCAATCGTCTCGCTAAATCCCACCACCCCCACGAAAAAGGCGAAGATCAACGGCATCACCAATTGCGTGACGCCGCCGCCGAGGTTGCCCCAGCCGGCAGTCGTGGCATTTGCCGTACCGACACAATTCGATGCGAACATGATCGATGTGTGGTACTGGGTGATCACAAATGATGCACCGATCGCGCCAATCGCGATCCGAAAGATCAGAAACGACGTAAAGTCGTGAGCAAAACCGATCGCCATAACCGGAATTGAGCCCAGCAACAACAACCAGGTGTAAGCCAGTCGAGGGCCGATTCGGTCACACAGCCATCCGATGAACAACCGCATCAAGACGGTCACGGCCACCGAACCGATAATACACCAGCCAACCTGCTCTTTCGTCAACGACATTTCCTCGCGGACAACCTTCATCAGCGGGGCAATGCCGAACCACGCAAAAAAGCAGAGAAAGAATGCGAACCATGACATATGGAACGCGCGCATCTGTGGAGACTTGATCTCGAAGAGTGAAATTCGAGTGGCCTTCTTCTGCAATTCCACGGGACGTACCTTCATATTGATCCAGAGTTGTTTTTCATTGCCGCCAACGTAGCGGTACGTGAGCCGGTTCGGCCGGATGAGTCCGACGAATCCCTCCCGACACCGTGACCGACGAGGCCCGATGTGGTGGCAGCTGACTAATGCAATCACCGTGCCAGTTTGCCGCGCGACGCACGTAGAGCCGACGGACCGCGCGTGTTTTTGCGGGATGTTGCTGGATTGGCAGGAGAATTTTGAGACGAAACGTTTTTTCGCTCTTTAGCAGATTTTGGTTTGTGTGTCGGGCAAACGCGCACTGCTGCCCATTGACTCAGCAGGTAAACCCGGAAGATTCTGACTGTTATTCCGGCTAACTTTATCCAGAACGGAATAAGACATCTCACGAATCTCGAATTGCCGAGCGCGACTTTTGCTGCGCGGCCGATGATTTTCTTAATGCAGCCGCCTTGTTGGGGCTGCGCCATCGCGCCGCATCTTGAAATGGAATTCGACACACCAAATGGAATTGAGTTTGCAATGATGGTACGCAGCCGCATCGCGACGATGTCGCTAATCGCATGGGGACTCACATCAACTTTGGCGGCCACAGCGGAGCCGCCGGGGGCCCCGACGTCGACGCCTCAAACCTACACGGAGTTTGCTGACTCAACCCACTTGTCCGCAGCCGACCGAGACCTGTTTGCTCCCGGACACGAATCTGCGCAGCCGTTCACGCAAGTTTCTCCAATCGGCTTTGCACGTCCGCAATGCACAGAGACTGCGGTCCCCTGTGACAGCGTGGGCGGATGCACGCCGTCAGTTCCTCCCTGCTATTGTGCGGAGGACCCATGCTTCTGGCACGACGATCGCCCGCTGCTGCATTTTCTCCGCAATCGCGAATTGGGTAGTGGCTGGAAATACTCAATCGGCGGCGAACTGCGGCATCGCTACATGGACGAACACAATCGTTTGCGGCCGCAAGGAACGGTTGCCCGTGATCGATACAACCTTTGGCGGTTTACTCCGTTTCTCGAGGTGGGCAACGAGTGGTTCACCGGACGGGTTCAGAGCATCGATGCCCCCATCTTCGGCGAAGACATTCCGATGCTGCCGATCGACGAAAACCGCTGGGATCTGCTGCAATATTACGCCGACATCAAGTTTTTAGAGCGGACCACCGGCGAAGCGCACCTCCGCTACGGCCGGCAATTTCTGCTGTACGGCGATCAGCATCTCGTCTCGCCGCTGGCATGGGCAAACACCTACCGTACCTTCCAAGGCGGCCGCATGTATTGGGAAGGGAAAGACTGGAATGTCGACGGCTTCGTCGTCCGTCCCTCCAACGGTGCCGCCTCGGCGCAAGTCTTTCGGCCCTATAGTTTTGACCAGCCGGATCAAAGCGTCGTTTTCAGCGGCATCTACGCAACCTATAAGAACGCGCCGAATGGTATCGTCGACTTGTTTTGGCTGTGGAACGACGAGAGCGAACCTTTGATGAATCGCCAGGACGGCTCGCGGCACACCATCGGACTGCGTTACGCCGGCGATCGACCGGTGAAGCAGTGCGGCACGGTTGTCCGCACATGGGACTGGAACCTGCTGGGCGGCTGGCAATTCGGCGACGATGCCTTTATTTCCGGCGGAGCGGATCAAGACGTCAACGCCGGTTTCATTTCGACAATCGGCGGCATCACATTCGACAGCATCCCCTGGTCGCCGAAGTTGACGGCTCTGTTTTGGTGGGGATCGGGTGACACCGGTGCCGCTGACGGCGACATTAACACCGTATTCACACTCTATCCGCTGGGACACGCTTACTGGGGGTTGATCGACAACTTCAACGGTGCCAACCTGCTCGACTACAGTGTTCAGGCGTCGGTCAAGCCGGCGAAACGATTGACGCTGGCGATGCAGTGGCATTGGTTCGACAAGGCGACCGCGAACGACTTTATCTACAACATCGCCGGCGCCCCGCTAGGAACGAACACCGTCCAAAACCGCAACATCGGAAACGAACTCGATCTGCTGGCAACCTATCAGGTGAACAAGAACCTGCAGGTGCAGGCGGGCTACTTCTGGTTCTGGTACGGCCCCGCGGTCGACGAAGACCCCACGCTGCAACGCGACGATGCAAATCAGTTCTACATCATGACGACGTGGAAGTATTGAGAACGCGTCGACACCGACGACTGACGGAGATCTCTTTGCACTCATCGGCCGTCTGGGACATAGACCACTTCACCCGACTTCAGCCGGTAGGCGGTGCCGAGTTTTTCACCCTCGCCTCCCAAGGTTTGCTCGCTGATGCGGTAGTGCTCCAGCTGTTCGCCGTGTCGTCGAATGACCTCCATGTCGGGCCGGCCCGGATTTTTGAGAATCGTCACCTCTTTGGCGGAAAGTAACTCCGTCAAATGAAAATGTGAGACCAGCGCCAATAGCAGCGCGACCGCAAACACCATCGCCGCGTCGAACAGATTGGCCACACCGGCTAACGGATCGTCTTCGTCGCTATCGAGCAGCCGTCGATGCGCCGCGTGCCGCGGTCGGCTGTGAGTGGGTTGACGCATATTGTTGATTCCCCTCGTCCGCCAGGCAACGTAAATAGATGTACTCGATCTCCGCCATATCGGCGGCATACCATTGACGGCGCGCCAGCCAGATGGCGTAACTGACTCCCCCGACAAACAATCCCAGGACCGTGGTGCTGAAGGCGACGACGAGGTTGCGGGCGAGTTGGTCGATGTTTCCTGAAGAAAGCCCCATCAACGCCGGTCCGAGCGGAATCAGCGTGCCCATCAGCCCCAGTATCGGCCCGACACGTATGGCGAGACTCATTCGCGCCAAGCGGCTGGCCGCTTCGATTTCGATATCCGAAACCAGCTTTCCCAGTTGCACCTCGTTGTCTTGGGCTTTTCTCCCGCGCCGGCAGAATACTCCCATCAGGCCGCCAAACGCAGCGTTCCCAAAAAACTCTGCCGCCGCCAATCGACTGTCAGGTCGCGATTGAGCGTGCAGTGTCTTTGAGAGTGCCTCCCAAGCCGTCTTCCATCGCCGCCGTTCGCGGGCCTCCCGGGCAAACCCGCCGATCTCCAACAGCGACCAAGCGACGAACGCCAACAGCGCAGCAACGACCGGAAGCAGCAGCGCCGTTGAAAGAAAGAATAGGATTTCGACCAGGAATTCCATTGGTGATGTCCGATTGGAGGAGTGAGGGGAGAGGAGTGAGAATTGAGACTCTCGCTCCGCACTCCTCTGTTGTGTCTCGCGACTCTGCGTCAAAGACGGCCTCCCCACTGTCCGCGACAAGCGAGAACCGATGACCACCATTTTCGCCGTAGGACACGCACGCTATGACGTAATGCACATACATTGACTACCGCTACACACATTCTGCAAACGCCGGCTCTTCACTGCACCATGCCTGACGCCGCCAGGGGAAGGGCGCCCCGCAGGGCGTCAGGCATGGTGCATGGAATAGCGCACCTACGATGACACTGTTTTGTTATGAACATTCTCGGCGAACGCGCTAGAGCGTGCCTGACCTACATTTCTGCTCTGCGTCCCTGCGACTTCGCGACTCTGCGTTAAAGACCATCGCCCGGCTGTCCTCGGCGGGCGCGATAGCCGATGACCACCAGCAGCAAACAGACCACGCATAAGGCGGCCGCCAGCCAATACAATTGCTGTGGTTCCAACAGGGATGTTTGCTGGGCGGATTGGGGGATCAGTTCCTGACCTTGAATTTCCTCCGGCAGTTGTGTGTCCGCGACTTCGACTTCCGTTGGCGACTTTTCAGTCTCAGTTGGCTGCGCGATGGTGGATGATTTCAGCGTCTCGGCTTGGTACGCGGCCAACAATTGATCCAAGTTCCGGCTGCCCGGCGCGCTGAGGACTTGCTCGACGAATGCTTCCAGCTTTGTATTGCCGCCGCCGCGGAGGCCGCCCCCTTCGCCGTGACGGGCGACCGACTGCGCGTATTCCTTGGCGATTTCGCGGAGCGTCTCCTCGTTCGGCTCCCAATACCCTTTGCGGACCGTTTCCAGCAAGATTTCCGTGATATCCTGAAAGGCAAACGGATTCTCCGCCTCGAACCACTGGCGGATGTTCAGATTGCGTTTGTCGCGGATGTAGATGTCGACAATCTCCTCCCAAATGTCGTCGGAGACGCTGTTTTCGCGCATGATCTTCCAGCCCATCGTGTTGGAAACGTGCACGGCGATCTGATCGGCGCCGGCGTAGCCCTCCTTCATCATGCCTTCAATCCATTTGCGGTTGAACAACCGCACGCGGTAATCCTTGCGCAGAGCGTCCTCCGCCCCGACCATTGACGCCTTATCGGGGTCACGGACGTCGGAGAGAAACCACTGCGGCTCTTTGCCGGTCAGATGTTTGATCGCCAGCGACAGGCTGCCCCCCTTGTACCAGGTGTATTTATTCGAGAGGGGGCTGCGTGTACGGTCCGACCAACTCCGCAGCAGCACGTCCGTGCCTTGGATGTGCCGGTTATAAGTCTCTGGGGCATCCTCTCCCCAGAGACCATCGGTGTAGACGTGGCGGGAAAAGCTGAGATAGGTGCCCATCAATTCTTCGCGGGTGTCCCATTCTCCCGAACGTTCCACAAGGTAGTAGTAACCGGCACTGCCACCAAATTGTCCCGGCGGTCCGCCAAAGATGCGGGCCCAGGAGAGCGTTTCCGCCTTTGCAGCGTCAATCCCCTGCTCTTCCAACTCCGCTTTGACGCGGCGGCTGTTTTCGTAGATTGAATTCCGGTCCTCTTTCAAAGTCGCCGCCATGCGGATTGCTTTGTCCAACAGCCGCATCCGCGTCGGCAGCATGTCGCGGTAATAGCCCAGCGACGAAATGAAAACGTCGATTCGGGGACGGCCCAATTCCTCGACAGGGATCAATTCCAGGTCCGCGACAAGATTGCGGTCGTCCCACACGGGCCGCACGCCCATCAAATAGAGGATCTGCGATTCCATCACGCCGTAGTCTTGAAACGTTGCGAACGAATTCAAGGTGAACGCGACTTTCTGCGGATACCGCCCGTTCGCCTCCAATTGTTGCTGGAGCAATTGATTGACCAGCTTCTTGCCGATTTCCCACGAAGGCCGCGTGGGGACTTCTTCCGGATTCATCAGGTACATGTTGCGGCCGGTGGGGACCACGGCCGGATTACGACCGGGGCTGTTGCCCGGTCCGGGGGGAATGAATTTGCCCGAGAGCGCTGCCAGCAGGTTGTCGACCTCGTTGTGTGTTTCGGCAAAACCTTGACTTAATCGGCCCGCCAGCGCGATGCCCTTGGTGACCTCTTCCGGCAACTCACCAGCAGCGACTTTTCCGCCGACCGCTTTGACCGCTTCATCCGCACCGAAACCTTGGCGGACGATTAACGTCACGATCTCCTCTGCCTTGCGGCGGAGATACTTTTCGCGATCGCCCGGATTGAGCGCTTCCTCCGCCGGCACGTCAATCACCTCGCCCAATCCATTGCGAAATGTTTGCCGCAGGCAGGTTGTGATCCATGGAATCAACAGGTCCTCGCGCGGCGGCTCGCCGAAAACGTGTAGGCTGATTGGCGTGCTTTCGTTGTGAATGTCGTGCAGGTAGGCCAAGACGGTCTCAATCTCCTTCGGCGTCAAGAGGCGTTTGTCGGAGAGATCAATATGCAAATCTTGCTCCAAGTTTTGAGCTCGGAACTGTTCCGTGATCGTTTCGCGAAACTTCTCCTTGAGCGCCCCCGGTTCCAGCACAACCCATTTGTCAATGTCGTTGTGCAGATTCAACAACTCATCGGAGACTTCGGCGTTGACGGACGGCGGCACGAGGTGATCGATCAGCACCGCATAGGCCCGGCGCCTCACCGGCGAGGATTCGCCCAGGTTGTTGATGATCCAGGGGTTGATGTTGGGGATCGCGCCCATCAACATGTCGGGCCAATCGGACTGCGAGAGCCCGACCGCTTTGCCGGGAAGAATAAACTCCGTGCCGTGCGTGCCGAAGTGTACCATCGCGTCGGCGGCGAATGCCTCCTGCAGCCAGAAGTAGGTCGCCAAGTAATTGTGCGGCGGCGGCACGAGTTTGTCGTGCACCAGCGACGTGTCGTGCGCTTCGCCTCGCAGCGGCTGCGGCAGCAGAATCACATTTCCCAAATCGATCCGCGGGATGACGATGAACTTTTTGCCGTCGTTTTCCCAGACCAGAAACTTCCCCGGCGGGGGTCCCCACCGCTTGATCAGTTCCTTGCGCTGTTTTTCAGGGACTTTCGTCTCGAACCATTCTTGGTAGACGTCCGTGGGGATCAACACCGCTTCACCGCTTCGGGCGGACCGATCCAAAACGCCCGGCGCCCAGATGCCGATTTGGCGGCCGCGCTGCATCATCCAGCCGATCAACTCGTCTTCATCAGCGGGCACGCGCGGCAGCGAGTATCCGTCCTCCTGCATCCGCTGGAGCACCTTGACCAGACTGCGGGGGCCGTTCATAAACATCCCGGTGGCGCTGCCCCGCATCAACTCGGCCTTGCCCATTTCGCGGTCGTAATAAATGAACGCGATTTTCTTATCGCGATTCGGCGTGCGGGCCAGGTTCATCCACCCGACTGCCCGGCTCACCAAATGCTCGATCCGCTCCGGAATCGGCGTGAACGCTTCCGAGCTTCCGCCGCCCGCGCGTGTGCCCGCTCCAATCTGCGGTTCGATCGCGCCCCGCAGTTCCTGCCCGATGACGTGAAACGCCATCTCGCTGGAGGAAATACCTTCAATACTGGTTTTCCAGTCGTCGATCGATTGTTTGCGGAAGAAGATCGAATGCAGATGCGGCGCCCCCGCTTTCTCGCGAAACGCTGCGCTCTCGCGGCTGTGGCAGGTATGCACAATCGCGTGCGGCTTGAACTCCAGCAGGCTCTGTTCGTAATTGGGGCCGAAGTCGATCATCGCGACCGCTAGCGCGCCCTGCTTCTCGAACTCGCGAATTAACGCCTTCACGACTTTCGGCTGTTGAAATTCCAGATGTGTCGAGTGCACGGCAATGACCGTTCGGGGGACGTCCTCGGTCTCACGACCGTTTTCGCGGGCCCACCGCAGGAACTCGCCGGTGTTTTCAAACAGTCCCTCACGATCAGGATGGAACAAGCCACCCCGCCGCTGGCGCGGAACGGCCGGCAAGATGTTCCCCTTATCGCCCAGATAGGTGACGTTCACATAGATCAAAAACCGCCGCAAATTCTCCGGTGTGCTGCCGTAATAGTCGGCCAGCTTGGGGTCGCTCTCAATGACTCCCTGCTTAACCAGATTCGGCAAGTGCCGCTCCGCCAGCCCGGAGATGGAAAATATCCGCAACTCGGGATTCTGTTCCCGGCCTGCCTTCATCAGCTTGCGGTAATGCTCCCGGTCCTCGTCTCGCATGTGTTGCAAGAAGACGATCCGGTAATTGGACAAATCAGCACTCTCAGCTGCGAGTTGCTCGTCGTTGAGATATTCGACCTGCAAACCGAGATCCGCTTCGTAGCGCTGGAGAACTTCAAACACGCCGCCATGAAGGCCCACAAAAGCGAGTTTCTTGCCTGAGGTGGGGGTTTCAGGATTGCTCGCTCTTGTGGGGGCCTTCTTGGCCGGCGCGTCGTCGTTCTGACCGTTTGCGGCTCGATGTATTATGACCAGGGCTGCGAACAGGACCGCAATCCGGCCGAATAGCTGCTTCAACTTTGCATCTCCGGTCAATCGCAGCTTCTTTCAAAGCCGCCAAGCAAGGTCTCTGATCAGGCGCCGTCCAAACGGATATTTCTGAAAGATTTCACACTAGAAAATGCTGTCGACTTCACCGCCGGAGCGGGTACCGTACGCACGGATCCGGGTCAGGTCGATATTGTCGGAGATGAAGTGCACGGATCCGTCGCAGAGCAGGAAAAACGCTCCGCCGGTATGCGCGCTGCGCGCCGCAAAGTTGGAACAGGCGTTGTTGGGGGCAATGCAATCAAACCGCAAGTCATTCGGGGCACGGTCGGTACTGAGCATATTGTGTTGCGGATGCCCTCCGAGCCAAATTGTGGCCCGGTCCGACCGGTTGAGATCGCCACTTTGACAGGTGTCGATATCACCCGCATCGCCGCCCGCAGGACGATAGAAGTAGTTGTCCTGCAGCGTGTCGACGTCCAAATCGCCCTTGAGCGTTTCGCCGGCCGCAATCGTGTTCGACGTGCCGTCCGTCACGTCGGACAAACGAACCCACGTGTCGTGGCCGAACATTCCGCGGCAATCTTTGCCGCGGCATTCACAATCCGGTCCTTGACTGCCGAGATAGTTGGTCGGCGCCCAGATGGGATCGACCCGATCCGTGGGATCGCTGGGACAAAGGTAAGTGGGAATGTCTTTCCCGCCCGCTGCGTAGAACGCGGCATTCTCTGAAGCCGATCCGTTCGGGTTGGGATTCTCATCACTGGGGCCGATGTCATTGAAGTCGATTTCGTCGTAAACGTTCCCTTGATCGACGTAGGGGAGCAGATAGGTCAGCCAGCCGAGTTGGTGACGGTAGGCCGGGCCGTTCGTGCCGGTCTCCAGATGTCCGGCCGGCCAGCGGTTGTAGACGTCATGGTAACTGTGCAGGGCGATGCCGATCTGCTTGAGGTTGTTGCGGCAGTGCGTCCTCCGCGCCGCTGACCGGGCTTGTTGAACGGCAGGCAGCAACAATGAGATCAGAATCGCAATAATCGCGATGACGACCAGCAACTCAATCAACGTAAATCCGCGGCGCTTCTTCATCAGTTGCAAACTCCTTGAACTCTATTGAGACTCTGAATTGACCCGGCCATTGGGCAGCTACACGATTTGCAGCTCACTGCTTGGCCAGCCATTCTTTCATATCCTCCGCACATTTTTCGTCGCAGACGATGTAGCGGTTCCCGCGCACGATTAAGCAGTTCTCGTCCGCGACTTCGTCGATCGGCTTCTTGCAGATTTCGCAAGTCCCCGGCTTTTGCAGCGGGTCGTAAACGTTCGACGTGTCGATGTGCGGCACGCTGTCGCCGCAGCCGGGCACGAAGCAGATTAAGCTCACAGCAAGCAACAAGACGGCACTGCGGCGCTGAAGCGGAGGGGTTCTCAACATGGTCGATTCACTTCACCTTTTCTAACGTCTGCGCAGCAACAGCCATGGCCGCCGAAGAAACGGCAAAGATTGTGACCGTACGTCATGACGCAACGAACGCTATTGAGTAATGATGTTACAGGACGTTTTCTGAAACTCCCTGTCCGACGGCCTATCTTGCAAGCGGCGTGCCGATTGCCGTGATTGTGCTTTTTGCCCGCGATTCCATTGATTCACAGCAGGTGCGCCGGAGACAGTGCTTCTCTGCGCGGACAATTTCACGCCGCACCGGTGAAAATGCCGTCGTTCAGGTGCATGTTCTCATCGCGTCGCGCGGCTGTGCAGTGAATTGCGGTGTGACGTTCCCGGTCGTTCGGGGCGGGCCGCAAGTCTCGGCCGCTTTTTGTCGCCGGCCGTCGGTTGCGGTCGTTGGCCGGCGGATCTAGGATCCACTTCTACCGCAGGCGCTACTCGACTTCTGCCGGTTCCAGTTTCTGCCGGGTGTTGAACGAGTCCGTACGGCCCGATTCTATAGAGCGGGATGCGTTGTTACACGGGGGTTGATTCGGGCCGCAGATGCCGATGGCAATGCGAAGTATCGAGAAGAGTTCCGTCCGGGAAAGGCCGCACCGCAGATGACCGCAATTTCTCTACGCTTTTTGCAGAGTGCTCTTGCCACCGCTCTGCTCATTTTCGCGATTTGCGTCGCTGCATCACCGGGCGAGGCATTATCTGCCGCCGAACGGGACACGCCGCGACCGAACATTCTTTGGATCATTGTCGACGACATGTCGGCGAATTTTTCCTGCTATGGCGAGCCGCTGATCAAAACGCCGCATGTTGACGAGCTTGCCCGGCAGGGGACCAAATTCACCCGCGCGTTTGTGACCGCACCCGTCTGCTCGACCTGCCGTTCGGCGTTCATTACCGGGATGTACCAGACAAGTATCGGCGCGCACCACCACCGTAGCGGACGCGGTAAGCTCAAAATCAACTTGCCGCAAGGTGTCGAACCGCTGCCGGCGCTGTTTCAACGGGCGGGCTACTACACATCGGTGGGAAGTTGGCCGAACAACCGTCCGCGGCTGGGCAAGACGGACTACAACTTCGAGTGGGATCGGAGTATCTACGACGGCCACGATTGGTCGGACCGAAAGCCGGGGCAGCCGTTCTTCGCGCAAATTCAATTGCGGGGCGGCAAGCTGCGGGGCGGAACGCTCGACTCGGCACGCCGTTTTGCGAAGAAAGCAGAGCGCGCGCTGGGGAGCAGCACCGACCTCAAAGACGTTGTTCTGCCCCCCTACTATCCAGACACGCCGGTGATTCGCGAGGACTGGGCCGCCTATTTGGACTCCGTTCGCTATACCGACAGGATTGTTGGACAAATCCTCCAGCGTCTCCGCGATGAGGGGGACCTCGATCAGACGCTCGTGATCTTCATGACCGATCATGGAATAAGCCATGCGCGCGGCAAACAATTCTTGTACGAAGAGGGGATTAACGTGCCGCTGATTGTCAGCGGGCCTGGAATTGAGAAGGGCATCACTCGCGACGATCTCGTCGAGCACATCGACATCGCGGCCATTTCATTGGCGGCGGCGGGGATCCCGATTCCGAAGTCGATGCAGGCGCGAGACGTCTTCGCCAAGGAGTATCAGCCGCGGGAAGCGATCTTTGCAGCCCGCGACCGCTGTGATGAAACGGTCGACCATTTGCGCTGCGTCCGCACCAAACGGTTCAAATACATTCGCAACTTCCTGCCGGACCGGCCGTACTTGCAGCCGAACGCCTACAAGGACAAGAAATCGATTCTCATCTCGCTGCGCCGCGCCCATCGCGACGGCAAGCTGAACAAAATTCAACGGCGTCTGCTCGCCCCGACGCGGCCCGCAGAGGAGTTGTACGATCTGAAACAGGATCCGCACGAGATTAACAACTTGGCGGACGACCCTGATCATCACTCGACGTTGGCGGAGATGCGAAAACGCCTTGAACAGTGGATGATCGCGACCGACGACAAGGGCCGGGATCCGGAAACGGAGGCGATGTACGACAGCGACATGGACGTCTATCGCCAGAGCCGACGCAATCGCAGCGACGCTCAAAAACAGCTCGAGATCCTCGAAACCAACATCAGCCGGATGAAACAGTGGGCCGCCGAGGGCAAATAACACCGTTGAAGCCGATTTGGTACGCTACAGCACAGCGCGGCGGCGAATGACCGCCGGTCGCGGAAACGATTAGACTAATCCCTACAATCCCATCATTGATGAAGCCGAGGTAACAGACCATGCCTGCCGCCACTCGTACTCTTGCCGTTTTTGCACTTATGCTTCTGTTGACATCGCTGATCGGGTGTGGGGAGTCGGATCCTCCCGGAACGAAATCTGAGAAGTTGAACACGGCACCCAAAGTCGAACCGGAAGTTCCGCAGCCCGTCGACCGCTCAGACGGATCAGCGGAAAACCAAACAGACACTCCGACAAATACGGATGAAACGGTCACGATCGACGTGCCGGGGATGACCTTCGCCGCGCCGGCATCGTGGAAGCAGAAAGAGAAGCCCTTCGTCAATGATGCTGAGTTTGCCATTCCCGGCAGCGGGGGAGACGTGCGGCTGACAATCATGAAAGCGGGCGGCCCCAAAGATGCAAACATCACGCGCTGGGTCGGACAGTTCCAACAGGCCGCCGGCGACGAACCGTCGATTTCGGAGATTGATGTCGACGGCAAGACGACCGCCATGGTCGACGTCCGCGGCACCTACCGGGACATCCGGCCGGGCCAAGGGAGCAAAGAGAACTATCGCATGATTGGGTTTATCATTCCGTTTTCCGCATCCGACAGTTATTTCGTCAAGGCGACCGGCCCGCAGCCGTCCGTGGCGGAACACGTAGAGGCGATTCAACAATTCGTTAAAACCGGCAAACAAAAGTAGCGAGTGCACCGGCCGGAGGTTTGACATGATCGCGACCATTCGTCGATACATCGAATTTGTCGTCGTGTGGCTGAAGCGGGTGGTGACGCAGCCGCGCAGCGAACTCGACCGCTGGCAGCGGGCGGCGCTGTTTACGTACGACTTGTCGCGATTCGGGGCACGACAAATGCGTCACGACCGCGCGCCTCAAATGGCCGCTGCGCTCTCGTTTCGCGTGTTGTTCGGATTGCTGCCGGTGCTCATCGTGGCCACGATCCTGGTCCGCCAGGTCATCGGCATCGACGATTTCATGAACCGGCTCGGCACCGTGCTCGACGACATGGGGCTGGCCAATATTCAAGTGATGGACCGCAGCCAGTCAGAAGCCGTGATCGCGGACACTGATGGAAATCCCCCGGCCGGCGAACAGCCGGAACGGCAACAACAAAGCATGACGCTCAAGGAGTGGCTCGAGTCGCTGGTCGGCCAGGCTGCCGAAATCAACGTCGCCGCTGTGGGCTGGGTCGGGTTGGCGCTGATTATTTACGCGGCAATCAGCCTGATGGTGACCATTGAAAACATCTTCAACACGATTTACCGGGCTCCCGAGGGGCGATCTTGGTCGCGGAGGGTGCCGCTCTATTGGTTCATTTTGACCATCAGCCCCGCCGTGTTGGGACTGGCGGCCTATCTCGACGGCACGATCGACAGCCTGATCGACTCCGGTCAGAACTGGGAGTGGGCCGTCACCATCGGCAGCTTTCTGTGGGTGGTGATGATCGAATGGTTGTTCATGTTCGCCGTCTACACGTTGGTGCCCAATACCGAGGTCTCCGCTAAACCGGCCGCGATTGGGGCGGTGATTACCGTGTTCCTCCTGGAAATCGGCAAACGATCGATGGGCGTGTACCTGTCAAACGCGTTTACGATCAGCCATCTGTACGGGTCGCTGGGGCTGGTGCCGCTGTTTATGTTTTGGGTCTATCTGATGTGGCTCGGCGTTTTGTTCGGGCTGCAGGTCAGTGCCACGCTGCAAATGCTGCACGGCCGGCGGCTGGATGAAATCGAGCGCAAACGGCAGTCGATGGGACTGATCGATCCCGCCGCGGTGCTGACAGTCATGGAAATCGTGACCTCCCGTTTCAACCGCGGCAAACAGACCTCGGCCCAACGGATCGCTGAAGAAGCTTCACTTCCCCTGCACGTCATCTCGCAAATCTTGACGAGGCTGGCTGACGAGGGGCTGGTGCACCGCTTGGAGAGTGAAGAAGAGTCGGTCAGCCTGGCACAGCCGCCGGCACAAATTTCCGCCGACCGCCTTCTCGACATCGGCTTCGCCATGGCCGATGCAACCGCCGACGGCCGCAGAGGTTCCTTGCTGGAGCGGTTGCGCGAAACTCAAAGAAAATTGGCGGCACAAATGACGTTGGAGTCACTCGTGCCGCCCAATCCGGACGCCGCAAATATCGCCGCAGAACCCCCCGGCGCAGCCGGCGGCTGAGGCAGATCCCGGGTCCGTTTTCCGAATCGATTCTTATTGAGTCGCGGCAACTTCACCGTACACCTTAAACCGAACCGGATCGGGACGCCCCTCGATTTTCACATCGAATTCCTCTTCGATCTTGCCCGGTTTTGCTTCCGCCTTGATCTCGATGGGTATCACGTGAACTTTGCGCGAACCGTCCGGGGAGGCAATCCAGTCGAAGACAGAAACGGGCGCCTCGGAAGCGATCTTCTCGATCTTGATCGCCTTCTTACCCCGCACGATGACGCGGACGGTTTTCTTCTGTCCCGGCTTCAGTTTGCCAATCGACGCGGTGGCCGGTGTCACGACGATATCGGGCTCGACATTGCCTTCCACCAGCACAGTGACGCGGGGTGATTGTCTGTCATTGGTCGTCAGCACGACCTGATCGCGGAACCGTCCTAGCGGAGCGGTCTTTTTCAACAACACGGTCAGTTCATAGCCCCGCTGCCCGGCGGGATTGGGAGCGACCTGCACATCCAGATGCTTGCTGTTCGTCGTCGCGCCCTGAACGTGCCAATTGGGACGCGATGAATGCGAAACTTTGACTCGCTGTTTCCAGGCAGTACTGTTATCGACCGTGCCGAAATTCACGCTGCCCGGATTGATCACGATATCGGGCTGAATATACGCCGTGATCGGAATCCGCACCTCGGCGCGCTTGGGCCTGTCGAAGGTCACGATCAAGTTGGAATTCTTCCGATGGGTGAATTTGTGCGTATTCATCGTGATTTCGATGTACGTCGATTCGCGGCTCTTGAGTGTGGTTTTTTCCGGTTTTGCCGCTGAACAGCCGCACGTGGTCCGCACATCGGCAATGTGCGTGTCGTCGCGCCATAAACTCGTGATCTTAACTCTCGCCTTGGCGACACTTCCCTTGGGAACGACGCCGAAATCGTGATTCAACCGGTCGAACATTTGTTCGGCCCACGTTCGCTGTCGCGTCTGCTGGGCCTGTGCGGTGGCCGCCGTGAGACCGACAATCGCAACAAAACAGAGCGTGGGTCCGATGACCGTCTGAAATCGACAACTCCCGGTGCCGATACCGTTACGTGGAGATTGCATTTTGCTCCTCTTCATGATTACAAGGTCCCGACCATTCCCTTGCGAAAATTGCCGCCGATCCTGGCGTGGCGAAAATCTCTGTCCCCGAGGAATGTCTGCGCGCAGGGGCAGACCTTCCCCGATGCATCTATCGTTTGCGGCCGCTGGTTGCCGCAGATTTTGCCAATTGGCAGGATACTCAGTTGTTCGACGTCTTGCGGACCGGCAAAGCGTTAACCATCGATCGCGCCAAGATTCGAAACGGACAGTGAACTGACGAATCTGCCCCTCTACTCAGACCGGATACTTGCGGTCTGCCTCCCCTGGATTCGTCCTTGCGTTCTTCTCCCTCTAACATACCCGAGATGCAAGAGTTGTGAAGACGAAGTTCGATGAAAAACCGAGGGCATGGGCGATTGGTCGGCGGGCAACGCGGGACCGGTAAACTGGGCAAACCTTTCGACAATATGCTCGCCCGATGACCGATCCGACAGGATTAAGCGGAATCTTCCGAACCTCCCCGAACGGCGCCCGTCGTCGTCGTGACTGCACGCTCAACATGGCACCAAAAGTAACGCCCACTTAAGTAGACGGTCTCTCACGCCAATAGTTTCTCGACAACGTGCCCCTCAAGATTCGTTAGCCGGACGTCCAGACCCTTGAAGCGGACGGAGAGTTTTTCGTGATCGAAACCGAACAAGTGCAGCAGCGTTGCTTGGAAGTCATTGACGTGGACCGGATCTTCAGTCGGGTACCAACCAAGATCGTCGGTCGCGCCGATCACCTGTCCGCCTTTGATTCCGCCACCCGCCATGAAGATGCTGAACGCGTGCGGATGATGGTCGCGTCCGTCACCCCCTTGGCCTAAGGGAGTACGCCCGAATTCGCCGCCGAACACAATCAGCGTCGATTCGAGCAGCCCCCGTTGTTTGAGGTCCGCGATCAACGCCGCGATCGGTTGGTCGCACATTCCGGCGTTAAAGGTCAGGTCCTTTTCCAGCGATCCGTGCTGGTCCCAGGAGGCGTGCATGATGGTCACGAACCGCACGCCCCGCTCCACCATCCGCCGCGCGAGCAGGCAATTGGTGGAATAGACTTGAAACGTATCGAGCGGCTGTCCGAACGGCGTCGGCGTGGGCGTTGCGCGGTTGATCCCGTAGGCGTCGAGAGTCTCCTGCGTCTCACCGGAGATGTCTATCAGTTCCGGCGCCGCCGATTGCATGCGAAACGCGAGTTCATAGGCCGCGATGCGGCTGGCGATTTCGTCGTCACGGACTTGGTCGTAGCGGAGCGAGTTCAGTTGATTGAGCGCCGCGAGCGTCCGCCGCTGGTGTGCGTCGCTGACGCCGCCGGGATTGCTCAAATTCAACGCCGGATCGCCTGAATTGCGAAAGGGGACGCCCGCATAGGAAGAGGGCAAAAATCCGCTGCTCCAGTTGGACGAACCCCCGCTCGCCCCGCGGCCGGCGGAGAGCACGACATAACCGGGCAGATTTCGCGATTCGCTCCCCAACCCATAGGTCAACCAGGAACCGATCGTCGGTCGGCCCATTTCCGGCTTGCCGGTGCTGAACGTCAGTTGGGCGGGGTGATGGTTGAATTCCGCGCAATGCATCGAGCGGATCAGGGCGATATTGTCCGCGTGCTGCGAGATGTGCGGCAACATGCTGGAAAGTTCCATGCCGCACTCGCCTTGTTTTTGAAATTCACGTGACGTCCCTTTGAGGACGGCTTCCTCTGGCTTGATGAAGGCGAACTCGACCTTTTCGTACAGCGACTTGGGGACCTTTTCGCCGTCGCGCTCATTCAGCACCGGTTTGGGGTCGAACAGATCGACCTGGCTCGGTCCGCCCGCCATATACAAAAAGATGCATGCCTTAGCCTTGCCGGGAAAGTGCGGTTGCTTCGGCGCAAGCGGATCGTCCGGCTGCGCGGCCAGCAGTCCGTCTTCGGCCAGGATCGAGGCAAGCGCCGCCGTGCCCAATCCGCTGGCAGCGGTCGTGAAGAACTGCCGCCGGGATTGCCGAGACCACTCGTGATAAGAACCGCAGGACATCGATTTATTCTCGCGTGATAAATTCATCAAGATTGAGCACCGTCCGAGCGACGGCGATCCAGGCGGCGGTTTCTGCCGGCGGGATGTCAGTCGCGGCATACTCGCCGACGAACTGCGCGGCCGCGTCCGGTTGCTGCTGGAAGTGCTTGCGTTCCTGGCGATAGACGTTCGTCAGCAATTCGATTTCTTTCGCGGTCAGCTCTCGCGCAAGGCAAAGCCGCCCGGCGTGCTGGATACGCGCCGTTTCGTCGGTCGGTTCGTCGGCAAGCAACCTGCGGCCGAGTGCTTGGGCGCACTCGACGAACAGCGGATCGTTGAGCGAGGTCAGCGCTTGCAGCGGCGTATTGGAACGATTGCGGCGGACGTTGGTCACAGACGCTTCGGGACAATCGAAGGTCATCAGGCTGGGAAACGGGTTCGTCCGTTTGAAATGGATGTACATCCCGCGGCGGAATTGGTCCTCGCCCGCGCTGGTCTCCCAGATGGTGCGGTACTTAAAGCCGAGGTTGATCACCGATTCCGGCAGCGGCGGCCGAATGGTCGGGCCGCCGATTTTACGGCTGAGCAGTCCGCTTGCCGTGAGGAACAGATCACGCACGATTTCGCCCTCAACGCGAAATCGGGCTTGCCGGGCCAACAGGCGGTTGTCCGGATCGCGCGGCTGCAACTCCGGCCGCGTACGCGACGATTGGCGGTACGCGGATGACATCACGATCAGTTTGACCATCGCCTTGCGGCTCCAGCCGCGGCGAATGTATTCGGTGGCCAACCAATCCAACAATTGTGGATGCGACGGCTTGTCGCCTTGCGTGCCAAAGTCGTCGACCGTGCTCACCAGACCGCGGCCGAATAGGTGTTGCCATAAGTGATTCACGGCAACACGTCCGGTCAGCGGATTGTCGGGACTGACGATCCAGCGGGCGAGGTCCAGGCGGTCGGCTGCCTCGCCTCGAGATCCGAGGGGCGGAAAGATTTCCGGCGTGGTTGCCGAGACGGGCGTTCCCTTCTGTTTGAAATCACCGCGGACCAACACGTGAGTCGCCCGGCGTTCCTTCTCGCGCCGCGAGAGTGTCATTACGTACGGCTTTTTGATGTAACGCGCTTCGACCGCCAGCGTTCTCAAATCGGTCGACACATGATGCTCCCGGGCGGGGAGCGATTCCTGAAATTGCTTGATGAGCTGTTTTTGAGCCGCTGATCTTTGTGACGGATCATCAACCAGCGCCGTCCAGAGATCATCCGACAATTCGAGCGGCTGGGCGACATCGGGCGTCAGTGCCGATTCCCAATTCTCTTTCGCCGCGCGCAGCGCCTTGATTGCGCGCTGCTGGGCTTGCAGCCGCTGCTTCTTCGCGTTGTGTTTTGCCTGCCGGGCGTCAAAATCCGCCGCCTCTTGCGGAGTCATGTCCAGGTCGATGTTCGTTTCGTCGGCGTTATTGAAGAATGCGTAGAGTTGATAGTATTCCTTTTGTGAAAGCGGATCGTATTTGTGCGAATGGCATTGGCAGCAGCCGACCGAAATCCCCATCAGGGCCGTGCCGGTCGTATTCACGCGGTCGACGACTTCGCGGTTGCGGTAGTCTTCTTTGTTGATGCCGCTCTCGGTGTTCGTGAGGGTCATGCGGTGAAAACCGGTGGCCGTCTTTTGAGCGATGGTTGCTTCAGGCAGCAAGTCGCCGGCCAATTGCTCGATCACGAATTGGTCGTACGGCTGGTCGTCGTTGAACGATTTGACGACCCAATCGCGATACCGCCAGGCGTGCGGGCGGACGTCGTCCCGTTCGTAGCCGTTACTGTCGGCGTAGCGGGCAATGTCGAGCCAATGCCGCCCCCAGCGCTCGCCGAAGTGCGGCGAGGCGAGTAAACGGTCGACCAGTTTTTCGTAGGCGTTGGGAGAGGAATCGTTGAGAAACTGCTCTCGCTCCTCAATCGTCGGCGGCAGCCCGACCAGATCGAGAGACAGCCGCCGCAACAACGTGCTGCGATCCGCTTCCGGGGCGGGCGCGATCTCTTCTTTTTCGAGCCGGGCGAGGATGAACGCGTCGATTTCGTTTCGCGGCCAGTCGCGATTTTTGACGGCCGGAGGCTCCGCTCGCACCGGCGGTTGAAACGCCCAGTGGTCGGAAGTTTTTTTGACGGATCCGGCCGCCGAATCGGGCCATTTGGCGCCAGCTTCAATCCAGGATCGCAGCATCGCGATTTCGGCCTTAGAAAGCCGGTCTCCCTCCGGCGGCATGACCAGATCGTCGTCATCGGTGGTGATTCGCTCGATCAGCGCGCTCTCGCCGCTCTTACCGGGCAGAATCACCGCCCCGCTGTCGCCCCCTTCAAGCGCCGATTTTCGCACATCGAGCCGCAGCCCTGATTCCTGTTCGTCCGGCCCGTGACACTCGTGGCAATGCTTGACCAAAATCGGCCGCACGTCGCGGACAAAATCGACCGCGTCTTTGGCCGCAACTGGCTTCTGATCAGCTTCGGCATCTGCACCCAGGAGTGCTAGTATCAACAAAAAAGACGACATGAGTGAACGACTCATTCAAAAACGAACGGGAAACGCATCAACATTCTATTATGCCTGCTTGATTGAGGAGCGTCCAGGGTGGTGCGAACCGAGCCCTGTCCGCTGATTCCGGTCCGCACAGCGGATCCCAGACTTCCTGACTACATATCGAATCGATAATAGCCTAATAGGCCACGCTGGGGGTCAACGATAATCAGGCTACAGTTGGAAATCCGACGACGCCCGTGCTGCCCGCGGACCCAAATTGCGCAGTGAAGTTCGTGGTTAGATTCTGCCGATGGCCGGAACCAATCCTCTAGCGTTTTCCAAGCAGGCAGGCCCGGAGGAATCTGTGTTTGCCACGCACGAAATCTGTCGGGAGGCGGATTCGACAGCACTCGCTGTGCTTCCTCCACAGGGATTCTCAGTACGATTTCCCGTGTGCCATCGGCGCCTCCGGGCGGAATGACAAGACCTGTTGCGTACGAGTCTATGTGCTCGATAAGTTCGACAGATTCGGTTCGGGGAACCTTAACTAACCTGAGGACGCCATCGACGTGAGCCTCGGTATTCGCATGAATCGAGCGCTCGCGATGAACTCCGACGACAATCGCAAGAATTGTGCAAACACCAGTTGCAACGAGGCAGCCAGAGGCTATCCGCTTCATCGTGGATTCATCCGGCGAGTATTGGACTTTCGTCGCGACCGCCCGCGATGCCCAAAGAGGCCCAGTAGGCGAATTTGGCAAGACGCCGCAATCGCGAACGCCGCCGAGTATAACACAGTCGTCACTCCTCCAGCGCCCTAAACCTCGCCACGATCGCTTTCGCGCAACGCAGTCCGTCGACCGCAGCGCTGCATGATCAGTCGGTTCGGCCAACCGCCGCGGCAAACGACAGTTCAAACTTGCGGCCATCGTCGGAAATGATCGTCACTTTCGACGATTGCACATCCCATGCGGCGGTCGCTTTTTCAAGGCTCACGTCACGGCTCACCAGGAAGGTCTGTTCCATTTGTAAGCGCGGTTCGCCGGAACCGATAATTCGGACGTCGAGTTTGCTCGTTGAATTGACATCGTTCGGTGGGTGTTTACTCACGTCCAGATAGAGCTGGCCGTCGGGTGAGTGCGACGTCAATACGAGCTTGGGGCGAGGAGGTGCTGCTAGATCCACTTCGGGTGACATACCGAATGGCCGCAACAGGGCAGTCCCGGCAAGGTAGACAGGTGCGCGAATGAAAAGCAGTTCCGCCACACTTAGTGTTGAGGCGAGAGTTCTTTGCGTCTCATTTGCGGCAGATTGAGCGCGGACGACAAGCATGTCGTTGGGGGCCGTTTCTCGTTCTTGCGGAATCCGGTTACGCCACTGAGCTCCCAGCGTCAATGGTTCATGCATGCTCATGAACGCGCAGCCTGACAACGGAGTTACCAACATGCATGTGATTAGTACGCGTCGCATCGAAAGCCCTCCGAAACTCGACCGAGCGGGCTTTTAAATGATTGCTGGTCAATGATCAAGTGGAATTGGGCGTTCGACACTTTGAGCGAGCATCGAAATCGCCGGAAGTGAGATAGCTTCGCTTTTGTAGCCGGTCAGATTGTAAGATGAGGGCTCATCGGCTCAGGAACTGCGACGGTCGGGTTCGCCCGAGAACGTGCCCGCCACAACGCAATACCCACGTTGTGGGCGTTACCTGGATTCCAACGCCGCAAACCGCCCCACGATCGCCTTCGCACACCGCAGACCATCCACAGCGGCGCTGATGATTCCGCCGGCGTAGCCCGCTCCCTCGCCGGCCGGATACAGCCCGTCGATGCCCGGCGCCTGGTAGCTTTCGCGGTCGCGGTCGATGCGGATGGGAGAGCTGCCCCGCATTTCCGGGCCGACCAAGACGGCGTTCTTGAGAAATGCGCCGTGCCATTTCTTGTCCATCACCTTCAATCCGGCGCGGATCGCTTTGAGGATCTGCGGTGGCAGGAGTTGTGAAAGATCGGCGTTCACCGCGCCGCGTTGGTACGAACATGCAGGGACCTCCCCGATGGTTGCACGGCCCGCGAGAAAATCACCCGCCCGCTGAATCGGACAGAGATAGTTGCGGCGGCCGACGTCGTAGGCGATCGACTCATATTGCCGCTGCAGTTCCATCGCCGCCAGTGGATGCGGAGTGTCTAATTCCGAGGGATCGAGCGTGACGACCAGCCCGCTGTTGGCAAACGGCGAATCGTGCCGCGAGTTGCTCATGCCGTTGGTGCAGAACATCTCCGGCTCGGAGATGCTGGGGATGATGTGTCCCCCCGCGCACATACAGAACGTGAACAGATCACGCTCTCCCCGCGCGACGAGGTTGTAATCGGCCGCACCCAGGATATCGCAATAGCTCTGCTTGCCGTACTTTTGCCGGTTGACTTGTTCCTGCGGCTGTTCGATGCGGAGCCCCAACTGAAACGCCTTCGCCCGCAGCGGCACACCCGCAGCATGCAGCATGCGGTACGAATCCCGTGCGCTGTGGCCAATGGCGAGGATGACCGCGGAAGCCGGCAGGTGCCCGCTCGATGTCTGCAGGCCGTGGATTCGCCCGTCGTGAATCTCCAATCCCTCCAAGCGGCAGCCGAAACGGTACTCGCCTCCCAGCTCTTCGATTTTGCGGCGAAAGTTGCGGACCAACATCGGCAGCCGGTTGCTGCCCAGGTGCGGGCGGAACTCGTAACGAATCGACGGCTTGCCGCCGCAAGCGACAAGTTGCTCGAGCACCCAATCGACATCCGGCCCGCTCATGCGGCAGGTCAGTTTGCCGTCGCTGAACGTGCCGGCGCCCCCTTCGCCGAACAGGTAATTGTTTTCGCGGTCGAATTCCCCGCCGGCGTCGAATTCGCGGATCGCTTTGACACGCGGTTTGACCGGTTGTCCCCGTTCCAGGATCAGCGGGCGATATCCCCGCAGCGCCAAATAATATCCGGCCAGCAACCCCGCCGGACCGGAGCCGACAATCACCGGACGCTGCAGCAGCGGCTCGGCGCCGCACACCGGATCGACGAACCGCGGCTCTTCGTAGCGAGTGACTGCGTCCGTCGCGTGAAGCCGTGCGACGCGGTCCGCCTCGTCAGGGCACTCGACGACCGCCGAGTAGACGAACTCCAGCCGATTTCGCGACCGCGCATCGAGACTCTTGCGCAGGATCCGCCAAGAGGAAATGTCGTCCGGCGCAATCCCCAACGTCGTCGCCAACGATGCACGCAATGTGTCCTCGGGCGCTTCGACGGGAAGACGGAGATTCGTAACCTTCAGTGACACAGCAATCTCTACCGCTCGCTCCGACAACTCCGCACATTGGCGCGTTTACGAATGCAAACCTTTTGGGTCGCTCGGAAACGAGATTGACCGTCTATCTGTGTGCAACTCACTACAGATCAAGCACCCGATTCATTTGGCCGGCGATGTCGGCGAGCCGCTGGCGGTCGCCGCCTCGGACCTCAGCCGTCGCCCAGCCGCGATATTCGATTTTGCTCAACTCATCACGGACCTTGGCCCAATCGACGCTCCCTTCGCCGAGCGGTTTGGCAAATCCTTTGCGCATGCCCTCGTTCATGGCGATGTTTAGATCGTATTCCTTGATGTCGAGTTTCTTGACGCGCGGGCCGAGCACTTCAATCCAATGTGGCGGCCAGCCCCAGCGGACGACGTTGCCCACGTCAAAGTAGACTTGCACAAACGGGCTGTCGATTTCGTCGATGAAACGGACCATGATCAGCGGATCGATGAGATAGGTGGCCCACACGTTTTCGATCAGAATGGAAACCTTCTTCTTCTCAGCGCGTTCAACGCCGGCGCGGACGATCTCCTGTGTCTCGCGGTAGTTTTGCATGTAGGGGATTTTGGTGTTGTACCGGACGACGTGCAGGACCGACGTCGCGCCGTACGCGGCGGCCTGGTCGATGATTGCATTGAGGTTCGGATTGCTCGATCCGACGACGCCGTGAATGGGGAAGTCGAGTTTCTCGCTGGCCTTTCTCAGCGCCTTGACTTCCGCCGCCTCGTCCGGTTTGAGCATCGCCCTCGGCTCGACCCCGTCATAGCCAAGGTCCATTAACATCTTCAGCTTGTCCTCGGTGGGCATTTTGTCGCGGATCATGTGATACTTGACCGCTTTTTTGATGCGTCCCGTAAATTGGCCCGCACGGGCGGGAGCCGGAGCGCTGAGGGCCGCCGCCAAGCCTCCGAGCGCGATCCCGCTTGATGCCGTCGTCAAAAACCGCCGCCGATTGACCTGTTGTTCCATGTGATCAAACCTTTTTGCTGAGATTGGCCGGTCTGAGCAGTCGTGACACGTCGTGCCGGGGACCGCAAACCGGAATAATGAGTATCGAGGAGTCGTCTATACCAGCCGGAAGTGCACCGCCCGGTTCGGTGGCCGCGTCATCACGCGTCGGTTATGCTATCTACTGACGCGTTCGCATCTCTCAGTGTAACGGGATCAGCCGGCAATCTCCAAACCACTCCACAGAGTCTGCGGTGAAGGAAACGAATCATGCCAAAGCCCAACCGACAGTTCGCTGGTTCTCTTTCCCGGCGGCGGTTCCTGAAGCAAGCCGTCGCGGCCGGTGCGGGGGCCTTCGCAGCGCCGGCGGTCCTGAGTGCCCGCAACCCCAATGAGCGTCTCAACATCGCGATCGTCGGCTCCGGCGGCCGGGGCCGTGCCAACTTGCGGGGCGTGAAATCGGAAAATATCGTCGCCCTCTGTGACGTCAATGAGAACAATTTGAATGCCGCCGCAAAGGACTACCCGGCGGCCCGCAAGTTCCGCGATTTTCGCAAAATGTTCGACCACGCCGGCCTATTCGACGCGGTCGTGGTCAGCACGTGCGAACACACACACGCCTTCGCGACCATGCCCGCATTGCAGTTAGGCAAGCACGTCTACTGCGAGAAACCGCTCACGTACAACATCTGGGAAGCCCGCAAGATTCGAGAAGCGGCCGCCCAGGCCGACGTTGCCACGCAGATGGGAACGCAGATTCATGCCGACGACAACTATCGCCGCGTGGTGGAATTGATTCAGACAGGTGCCATCGGCCCCGTCCGTGAAGTCCATGTCTGGGTCTCACGGGCCTGGGGTTGGCACGAGAGTGAAGAAGCGGCGAAAGCGGCAGGCGATCGGTTTATCACGATCAATAAGCCGAGAAAGCCCGAACCGGTGCCAAAAGGACTCGACTGGGATCTTTGGCTGGGACCGGCGCCCCAGCGCAAGTTTCATTCCGACTATTTCCCCGGCCCAAAATGGTATCGCTGGTGGGATTTTGGCAACGGCACCATGTCCGACTTGGGCAGCCACTGGGTCGACCTGCCCTTCTGGGCGCTCAATCTTGATGCTCCGCTGACAGTCGAAGCGCTCGGCCCCCAACCACATGCCGAAATCGCGCCCGCGTCGATGCAGGCCAATTACGAGTACGGCACGCGGGGCGAACTGCCGCCGGTCCGACTTTCATGGTACCAAGGGACTTATAAGCCGCAGCTCTGGCAGGAGCAGAAGATCCCCCAATGGAACAGCGGCGTCCTGTTTGTCGGAGACGACGGGATGTTACTCTCCGATTACGGCAAGCATGTCCTGCTGCCCGAAGACCGCTTTAAGGACTTTGTCCGCCCCGAGCCGTTCATCCCGAAATCGCTCGGGCATCACGCCGAATGGGTGCACGCGTGTAAGACCGGCGCGCCGACCACGTGCAATTTTGACTACGCCGGCCGGCTCACCGAAGCGAACCATTTGGGAAATGTCGCGTTCCGCACCGGAAAGACGATCAAATGGGACGCGGAGAATCTTCGTGCGACGAACGCGCCGGAAGCGGAGCCGCTGATTCGCCGCGACTACCGCAACGGATGGACGTTAGTTTGAGTCATTTATCCAGGTGAAAAGGACTAAGCATGTCATTCGAAATCGTCGAAACCGCCGCCGGAAATCTCGTCGAGGTCCATGCGACGGGCAAGCTGACCAAAGAAGCCTATGAAGCTTTCGTACCGATGACCGAGGCCAAGATCGCCGAGCAGGGAAAGATCCGCATTCTGTTCGTAATGCACGATTTTCACGGCTGGGATGCCGGAGCGGCCTGGGAGGACATCAAGTTCGACCTCAAGCACTTCAAAGACATCGAACGTCTGGGAATTGTCGGGGAAACCAAATGGCAAAAAGGGATGTCCGTCTTTTGCCGCCCGTTCACCACCGCCAAGATCCAATACTTCGATGTCGCCGACCTCGAACAAGCCCGCGAGTGGATCCAGGAGTAAACTCGCAACGACGGCACCGAGCCACGAACAAGCGATCGTCTTGTAATGAGTTCCAAGCCGACCGCTTGCGGTCGTGTGCGACGCGATTCAACGAACGATGCCCCCGGCGCGCAAGTCGAAACAACACGGTATTTGAATTTGTTAATTGCTCTTGCAAGATTCAGATTTGTGAAACGTTCAATAGCACGTATTGATCGCATGAGGCGCGAACCTCCGCGACAACTGAGGAGACGCACAACATGAGAATTGACCTTCGTCTACTTTTGTCTCTAGCCGTTTTCTGGGTGGGACTCTCAACCGCGTCTCCACAGGCGGATTCGGGCGAGCCGGAGATTCCTGACGGCTTTACGCCGCTGTTCAACGGCAAAGATTTGACCGGCTGGTACGGGAACAATCCGCATACGACCACAAAAGCACCGCCCGATTTGCGGTACCCGTCGATCGCCGCCCAGCAACAGCCGTTTCGTGAGCATTGGCGCGTCGAAGAGGGCGAACTGGTTAACGACGGTCACGGGCCTTATGCCACCACGACCAAAAACTACCGCGACATCGAACTGCTGGTTGATTACAACACGGTCGCGAAGGCGGATAGCGGGATTTACTTGCGCGGCACACCTCAAGTGCAGATTTGGGATTACACCAAAGAAGGAGGCAAATGGGACCGCGGCGCCGATAAGGGTTCGGGCGGTTTGTTCAATAACCGCGGCGAGTCGCCGGGCCGCGATCCACTCGTGCTGGCCGACAAACCGTTCGGCAAGTGGAATCACTTTCGCATCCGTCAACTCGGCAGCCGCACGACGGTGTACCTCAACGACCAACTCGTGGTCGACAACGCCGTCATGGAAAACTTCTGGGACAAGAGCCGCCGCACTCCGCTGCCGGCGCGGGGGCCGATTCACCTACAAACTCACGGCGGTGAAATCCGCTGGCGAAACGTTGCCGTCCGCGAAATCCCATCCGAGGAAGCGAACCGGCTGCTTCGCGGCGATGACGACGAACAGGGTTTCACGTCGCTCTTTAACGGCAAGGACCTGAGCGGCTGGCAGGGTGCGGTCGACAGCTACGAAGTTCGCGACGGCGTACTGGCCTGCAAAGAGGGTGGCGGCGGCGTGCTGTTTACGGAAGAAGAGTATGACGACTTCATCGTGCGTGTCGAATTCAAAGTCCCGCCCGGTGGAAACAACGGGTTGGCGATTCGCTATCCAGGCCAGGGCCGCGCTTCGCGGGACGGCATGACGGAACTGCAGATCCTGGATGACACGGCGGAGAAATACGCCACGCTCGATCCGCGGCAATACAACGGCTCGGTCTATGGTATGGTCGCCGCACATCGCGGTTATTTGCGGCCGGTCGGAGAGTGGAACTACCAAGAAGTGACCGTGATTGGTCCGAAAATCAAAGTGGAACTCAACGGCACGGTGATCGTTGACGCCGACGTGAGCAAAGTGACGAAATTCAAGGGTGACGAGCCGCACCCCGGCAAGGACCGCACCACCGGCTACTTCGGCTTCACGGGGCACCGCGATCCGGTGGAGTTTCGGCGCGTCGCGATCAAGCGGCTGTAGTAGAAGACCACGTCGGTCGTCTCACCGCCGCACATCCCAAATCGCCGCCGAGCCACGGGCGAAGCCGGTGAAGAGTTTTGTGCCGTCGGGAGAGAACCGCAGCACGACGGCCCGGTTGTCGCCTGGGTGGAGTTGCAGGATTTCTTCGCCGGATTCGATGTCGTAGAGACGGACCGTATCAACGCCGTAGTCTCCGGCATATTGCAGGTCGGCGGTCGCAATCGTATTGCCGTCGGGAGCAATCGCGAGGCGGCAGCCGTGATCGTGTGGATGTCGAATCTTGCGGCGGAGCTTTGCAGACTCGACATCCCAAATATAGACGTATTCCGCAGCCGACGTGACGAGCGTGTTCCCGTCGGGTGAAAACACGCCTTCCCACAAATCCGGTCGGCGCGGCCTGCGGGCGCGTTGTTGCAGAGCGGTCCGCCATTCGGCAAGAAAACGGCGCTCCACGGTTCCGGTCCGGCCATCAAATTGCATCACTTGACCGTTTCCCAAGGCTACATCCAAGGTGTTCGACATCGGTCGGAATCGCATGGCTTCCATTTGCCACAGGGCACCTCTTCGAGCCTCCGGCGGATTGATATAAACCTCCCGACCGGTTTCCAATTCGATTCCATGCAGCCGCGTGTCATCGGCGGCGCCGTTCGACGTGGCCGCGACCAAGAACCGACCATCGTTAGACAACGCCGCGTGACGCACGTCACGATTCAGAAAGGTTCGGCGAATCGGCAAACCTCTTTGGGCATTGAAGACCGCGACGATCCCTTCTCGATACTCAACCGGATCGTCCCGCCTCCCGGCAACAACGACGCGATGGCCGTTCGGAGTGAACGCGACGAATGTCGGGGCCGCATTCCCGCCGCTGGGACTGACGACCGGCGCAAGAGTTTGGTGCCATTGTAATGCTCCCGTGTCGCCGTTCCAGACACGGACGCCTCCATCACTGTGCCCGGTCACAATACGGTCGCCGGCAGGAGACCAAGCGGCGGAACGCATTTCACTCACCGGAGTCGTCTCATCGTGATGCAGCCGCTTGCCCGTCGACGCGTCGAACAGGGCCACAGTATTATGAATCGCCATCGCGACCAGACGCCCGTCGGGAGAAAATTGCGGTTGTCTGCCCCATGAACCGGGCAACGAAATCTTCTGCTCGACGGCTCCCGACATCGCGTTGAGGATTCTGAGTTGGGAAAACTCCCCTGCTGCTACGCGCTGACCGTCGGACGACAACGCCGCAAAACCGAAACCGTGGTCGAACTGACCATTAATTGAACGCTGCAATGCTCCGGAGGCGATATCCCAAATTCGGATCTCAGTCAGACGGACATTGTTCGCTCCATATGGAATCGGCGTCTCGGTTCGAGGCACGGTGCGGTTTCCGGCGGTCATGACCGCACGGCCGTCGGGCGTGACCGTCGCGGATTTCAATTCCCATCCGCTGCCGTTGTCGGGGGATTCGCTTGCCGTGTCGATACGCCGCTCAAGCATTCCATTGGAGACTCGCCAGATTTGAATCTCTCCGCCGGCTCCAGACGCGGTGATCACTCGTTGATCGTCGGGAGTAAACGTCACAGACACGACGCCCGAGGAGCCAAAACTCTCAAATGAACCTGACGGGCCGCCATCTGCCGATCCGAGTTCTTTGAGTTCCAGTTCCGGGTTCACAGTTTTTCTCAGTTGCACTGTGCCATCGCTTCCGGCGCTGGCCCATAACCGTCCCTGCGTGGAAAACGACACATCATTGACACTTCGTTCGTGTAATTTCGTACGGAACAGTAGCCGATCGTTCCGCAAATCCCACAGGGCAACAAATCCCATGATTTCCCCCCATAGCAGGAATCTCTGATCGGGGGAGAAAGCGATGCAGTTGATCCATCCGGCAGGTTTGTCCGCGGGAATGATGCGATTGGCTTCTTTGCCTGTGGAAACATCGAACAGCCAGACACGCGGAGTGGGGCCATTGGCGGGTGACGCGGCGATCAACTTGCCGTCGGGTGAAAACGCAATATCCCTGATAAATCCCCGCGTCCGTAGGTTGTTAGTCCCCAACTGTAACAGCATCCGAGCAGTTTTTTGGGATTCGCTCCGTGCAGCAACGGGGGGGGGCGATTCTGCTTTCTCCTGGGACTTCGCCACGGTTTCAAATCGCAAACCGGCGGCCAATATTCCGCAGATTGCAATAGTGATCACGACGCCGCTCCGCCAGCGGGGCGAGCCGCTCTGTTCACTCAATAGCCGTCGCACACGGCCGAACAGACTGCCGGCGCCGATGGATTGCGTGGCCAGCGGGCTCGTCCGTCCGGACGTCCCCAGACGAATCAGGACTTCGGCGAATGATGTCGGGTCCTGACCGGCAGCGGCGCTGTCGCAAAGGTATTCGGCTTGGGCGACGAAGTTCGATGACGCCCACCACGCCAGCGGATTGAACCAGTGCAGCAGGGCAACAGACCGGGCAGCCATTGCCCACCAAACGTCGCCGCGCGTGTAATGTGCCAGTTCGTGCCGCATGATCGACGCCTGCTGCGATGCTGTGAGTTCGCGCCACAGAGATTGCGGCACGACGAGCCGATACCCGCTCGGCAGCAGACACATTGCGGGTCCCAGCTCGCCGGTTACGGCGAGCGGAATCGATTTCCGAATACCACGGTCCGCGAGAAGCCGCTCCCAGAGCGACTCCCACTGCCGTTCGGCCGGCAGAGTGTAGTTAACCTGCCGAACAAAACGGAGATAGCGCACGAGACCAAGCAGCATTAGCGACGCGATTCCGACAAGCCAGACGACAAGTCCGATTGCGGACCACGAAACCTTCGCAGGGGACGGCAAGTGCTCCGCAGAGTCGACATCCGGCTCGACGATCGGCTGGTGCTCGGTCATCACCTCTTCCGCAACGGCAACACGCTCAGATTCGCGGCTCGGCTCGGGAGCCGCGGGCATCGGTTCGCGAACCTCCGGTGGAGGTGCCTCCGGCTGTGAAACGTTGGTCGGCGTCGCCGCGGGAGTCACGGGGATCGAAATCATCAGCGGAAAGAGCAGCAGTCCTTGCAGCAACACGATTCCCCACGCACATTGCTCGGCTTTCGGCGATCGAAGTCGAAACAACCGTGTGAGCACTAGTACGACCACCGCCGCAGCTGCGAGTCCCAGCGATGCGCGGAGAAGTCCGGGAAGGATCATTTCGGCAAGAAAGTTCATGAGCGTCTCCGTTTTTTCGAGGCTTTTGCGGATCTCTTTTTGGCGGTCGCCAGAAGTTCCTGAAGTTCGGCGATCTGCGATTGAGAGAGCGTCTGGTCGCTCAACAGTTTGGCGACGAGCGGCACAACGTCGCCCTGCGTAAGATTCTCGATGATTTGCCGGAGATGCCCCGACGTGACCTGTTCGCGCGTCGCAACGGCGCGATAGCGGGCGGGCCGGTCGGCAGACCGCTCAACGAGCCCTTTTTCGACCATTCGGTTGAGCCGCGTCTGAATGGTCGGGTACTCAACAGGAGCACCGAAATCCGGAAATCGTTCGTAGGCCTCCCGGAGCGTGAGCGGACCTTCCGACCACAACATCGAGAGCAGATCCATTTCCCCGGCGGAGACTCGGGTCGCTTTACGGCGCATGAGCGGGTCCAATCGTGCAGCCAGGTTTTATTACATTTGTAATGCGCCTTAGTTTTATTATTCTTGTCATAAAACGCAAGCCGACACGACGCCGGCTACTCGATTTTTCTGAAACTGACATCTTTGACGCGCCACAGGCTGACGTTCAGTCCCGAGACCGCTCCGCGATCATCGCGGGAGAAGCGGAGAATGCGGTTGTCGTATGGCTGCCGGATCGCATGCAAGATTCACTTATCGAGTTATCTGCCGCCACTGTGCTAACGACACGATTTCAGGCGACCAGATTCTCGCGCGAATTCAATCTTATCTGACACTTCCCGCAACGGCATCCGGCGCCGACTCAGAGGTGAAAACGTTCCTTGTTGGAAGGCTTAAATCCCTCGGTTGCGAACGATTCGCGTATGACCCCGTTGACGGTCCCCGGCGCGTGGGCAACAATAACCAGCGGGGCGTTCTGCTTTCTGAACGCCCGGTATTTGGAGGATCTTCAATGGGTGTGATGCGATTCGTAGTGCCTCAGAGCGAATCGCTGCGCGATTGGCCGGAAGTCTATCGCGCCTATGCCAGCGGCTTGGACCAGAGCGTCTGGCCCACGCGCATTGAATTCGACGGAACACATCTCATCTGCCGGCGGCAGAACTCTGAAAGCAGCCGGCTACATGTGGCATGGCCTGTTGAGGGTTTCGGCCGCCCGATTCTAAAGACCGCCATGTTGCCCGAACGGGAAGCGCCCTATCTGTTGGCGGTGGAATTGGCACGGGGAACGATCGTCCAGGTGCGCAACCAGCGCGCGGAATGGGACAAACTCAACCTGACACTTCCCGACGAGTATGAGCAGTTCTACACGCAGGCCCATCGCGCGTTCGGCAAGGCCGCATCGGGACAGGAGGACATCGAGACGTCGAGCAGCGCCGCCCAATCCGCGATTACCAACGCCTGCCACGCCGCCGAATTATTGGCCCGTGCTTATTCACAGCGGTTCCTCACGACTCGACACGAACAGTATCCCAAGCTGCCGACCAGCCTGGGATGTCGGCTGGATGATCAACTTCCCGAGGAATCGCTGCCGGAACTCTTTTGCTCGGCGTTCAATTCCGCCGCGGTGCCGATCGAATGGCGCCTCGCTGAACCGCAGGAAGGACACCTCGACTGGGTCATGTTCGACAAGCAGGTTCAGTGGTGCTTGAATCACCGGCTGGTCATTCGCGGAGGACCGCTGATTGATCTCTCGCCGCACGGCATGCCCCGCTGGCTCTGGGAATGGGAACAAGACTTCGGAAACTTACAAAGTTTTGTCTGTGATTTTGTCGAGACGGCCGTATCACGGTACGCCGGACAAATTCGCATCTGGGAATTGGCCGCCTGTGCCAACAGCGGCGGGGCGCTAACGCTCAATGAGGAACAGCGGCTGACACTGGTCGCCAAGACGTTGGAAGTCGCCCGGCACGTGGATGAAGAGGCGCAGTTCGTGATTTGCATCGACCAGCCTTGGGGCGAGTATCAGGCGCGCGGGCAACATCGCCTCTCGCCGATGCACTTCGCCGACGCGCTGGTACGGGCCGGATTGGGACTTTCGGCGTTGAACCTGGAAATCGCGGTCGGCTATCGCCCGCGGGGAACGCCCTCGCGAGATATGCTGGAGTTTTCCACCATGATCGACCGCTGGTGCGCGCTTGGGCTGCCCTTGCAAGTGACACTCGCTTTCCCGTCGAGCGATGCGCCCGATCCGATGGCCGATACAGACTTGGAAGTCGACCGCCCCGCTTGGAAGATGCCCTGGAGCTGCGAAGCACAAGCGGCTTGGTTCGACATGCTGCTGCCGTTGTTAATCGCCAAACCGGCGGTCGCCGCCGTCTATTGGACGCAGTTCTCCGACGCCTCACCACACTCGTTTCCCCATTCCGGATTGGTCAAACAGGACGGAACCCCCAAACCGGCATTGCAGCATATGATCGATTACCGGCGGAAACACTTAAAGTGAGCACGGTGTCATCGCGGCACACGATGCCGTTACCTCCCGGCTGTATTGATTTCGTCGAATTCATTGAAAGCGTATGCCGATGTCAGAACCGTTATCACGCCGTCTCTTTATGCAGCAATCGGCGCTGACAACAGGAGCGCTGGCAGCGGCCGGCAATGTGCGCGCCGACCAATCGCCGCAAAAACCGCCGAACATCCTGTTCATCATGACCGACCAGCAGCGATACGACGGCGTTGCGGCCAACGGCAATCGCCTGATCAAAACGCCGCACCTGGACCGCTTGGCGAAACAATCAGCGAACTTCTCACACGCATTCGTACAAGCCCCGGTCTGTGTACCGGCCCGCGCCTCGTTTTTTACAGGGCGTTACGCGCACGCGCACCGTAATCGCGTCAATTACACGCCCATCGACCGCCGCACCGTGCTGCTTCCGGCGCGGCTCCGCAAGGCGGGATATCAAACCGCGCTGATCGGTAAACTGCATCTGTTTTACTATCATCCGCCCTCCAATGAAAATGCCCAGAAGACGGGTTTCGATCACGTCGAATTGCACGACGGCACACGCCGCACTGACCGCTGGTCCGACTATGCCGCGTGGCGCGAGAAACACGATCCGCTCCGACGCGTCTACTATCGCAGTCTTGCCAAGGACGATCCGCAACTGTCCCGCGGCCTAAAGCCGGGCACGAATCCCTTCCGCTGCGCCATTGACGACGAGTTTACGGATACCACGTGGACCGGAGAGCGAACCTGTGCGGCGTTACGAGAATTGGCGAAGCACGACCGGCCGTTTTTCCTGTACTCCTCGTTCTGGAAACCGCACTCGCCGTTCGAAGTCCCCGTCCCCTTCGACAGCCTGTACAACGACGTCGACTTTCCGCTCCCCAAAGCGGAGTCGTTAGCGGAGATCCAACAACTCCCGCTTCCGCTGCAGAAGTTAATCCTGCGCGGCAAGAAACCGCCGTACGACATGGACCGTAAGCGGCTGCAATGGATTTATCGCAGCTACTATGCGTCGATCACCCACATCGACCGCGAAGTGGGGCGGATTCTCAAGACACTGGAAGAGACCGGATGTGCGGAGAACACGATCGTGGTCTTCACGTCCGATCACGGCGACCAACTGCTCGAGCACGGTTTGATGGGCAAAAACGTCTTCTTTGAATCCTCCATCCGTGTGCCGTTGATGTTGAAGTTGCCCGGCAAGATTCGTCCGTCGGATCAACACAATCTCGTGGAAACGATCGACGTGATGCCGACTCTCCTCGAACTGTGCGGGTTGCCGATCCCCGGCGATTGTCACGGCCGTAGTCTGACATCGTTGATTGCGAATCAGCTGGGCAAATACAGCCCGCGGGATGCAATCTTCAGCGAGAACATCATTCCCGAAGTAATCACCAGCGGCAGCCTCGATTTCGAATTCGTGCCCGGCCAAGGCATCAAGGGCATCCGCCACCCCGACGCCAAAATGGTCCGCACGGAGCGGTGGAAATACAATTATTACCCCGAGGGATTCGCAGAATTGTACGACTTGAAGAACGACCCGCATGAACAACAGAATCTCGCCGACGATCCCCAATACGCAAAGACGGCGGTCGAATTGAAGGGCCGAATTCTCGATTGGCTAATCACTTCGACGGAGACGGACCAAATCGCGCGGCGTTGGATGGTCTGAGCACTTTTCGTAGGGTCCGCTATGCGGACCGTTCACGCCAGAGGATCGAAGATGAAATTCAGTGCTCTGGTTCCCAATTTCTCGAAGCTCTGCTTCGAGTGCGGAATCCACGACCGATCCTGAAATGTCGAGATCATTCATAGCGTCGCGAAGCAGAGCTTCGCGAATATGCGTTTCAAACCAAAGCTTGGGAACGAGTAGAAGTTGGCGAGATACTATCTCAGGAGCCGACGCGCGATGAAAGACTTTGCCGGGAAATCCAAGATCGTTACCGCGGTGCAGGTGGGCGCCGTACTAGTCATCGTGTTCTTTACGATCGTGGCCTTGTACTGGCCGGATTACCGTAAAGCGACAGAGTTGACCCATCACCTCGCTATATTGCAGCAGCTGGGGGGCGATGTTGCGTACCGTGGAGTAAAGTCTGAACGGACCTACGCCTTCGAGAGATTCTGTGGACGGCAAGTCGGCATTGACAGCCACGCGTTGCAGCAGGACTCCTGGTTGCTTCTTAGGGGAGCAGACTCATTTGATGGTTTTTTGAGGACTTTACCACCATGGGAAAATGTGCGCGACTTTCGGTTCTTCGATGCAGAGATTACTACGGACACGATCTCATCGCTGTTGAAGCAACGGCAACTCAGATGGCTCAAGTTTGAAAACTGTACTTTCGCCATAGATGACTTAGCGATGCTATCACAACTGCCGTCGCTGGAACGAGTGGAGTTGAGCGGCCACACGGTCACTGACGATTTAATAGACATCGTACTCCCAACAGGAGTAAGTTCACTAGCGTTGCAAGGTACATCCGTGACAGAAGCAGGGATTTCGAAGCTGAGACAGATGGAGAACCTTGTCGAACTCCACTTGGAAGATGTCACACTTTCGAAGAGGTATATTCAGGAGCTGTTGATGCTCCCTCATCTGCGAAATCTGGATTTGCAAAACGCGACGATTTCATCAGACGCTAAACAGGACGTTCACAAATTGATGCGATTCCACTAATTCATGATATCGATTTGTATCCATCGCCCATCACGAGAATCATGTTGATAGCGATTATGAGTTCACTGGTTTTCCAAATGTATTGGTAGTCTTTGCTGCGGCCGTCTCGAAGTCGCCGAAGCGGTAATGATCGTATTCGTACGGGACCGTCTTCTCACCGATCGACAGCTGTTAACGGACTTGTTGCTGGTCTTCTCCTAACTCGTCAATTGGTCGAACGCGAGCACCAAGATATGGACATTTCACGGGCATCTGTTCGACATCCCAGACCGGCAATTTCGGCGCGGGACGGCCGGAAAGTGCCTCATTCCAAGCGAACGGTTTGGGGTCCTTCTCGAATGCCCATGCAGCAGGGTGCACGGTAATGGGATTGCCGTATCGAGATTCCGGTTTGGATATGTGAGTCTCGATCTTCGGCAACAGTTCATCGATATCATTCGCGATGGGAAATCGACCGTTGTTTTCTTCAGCGTACAACCAACATGCGCGATTGATTTCGTAAAGCTGATCTTCACCGGCATTCATTACATATCCACCGGCCCAGCCATGAGCAATCGCTCCCGTTGCGAGGAATGGCGATAAGAACGACAGATATACAATTACAGGAACTGCAAGTAGGGCTAATCTGCCAGTCTTAAGCTTCCAAACGCGTCCCACTACGAACGTCGCGGCAGCCAATAACACGACGCCGAAGGCATTCCAAAATGCGAACAACCTCCCAAGCTCGTCATGACGCCAACGCAGATAAATCGCAGATGGCGGACCAAGTCCCGGCGGCGGCGCAGTCGACGTGGATGCTGCAAATCGACCAATGTATACGAAGACAACCCAAAACACTAACGTGGTCGCAACGGCCGTTAAGAAACTTGTGATGAGAGTCCGTTTGGCTGCAAACCGATGACAAAGCGTCAGGGATATTGCAATGAAGATCAAGCTGACGTAAGTCCATTCGTAGGTGGCCGGCGGTGTAAGCGGCGTTGAAACATATATGGCAAAACTGTGCGACCATGCGATGGCGGGAGACGCAGCCAGAATCAGAATCGCAATAGGAAGAGAGCGCTTCATGAAGATTTCTCGGTGTTGTGGCCAGTGCTAAGAACCGCAGCGTTGGTTCCTATCGCCAGCATCAATGCGGAGAGAAGGGGATTTACCCCCGGTGCTCTTTTGGAGCGACTGATTGTTAAGTCTAGTCTGTTCGACAACACATCAAAAGCCTGATCTGGGCTGTTCTGTGCGACAGGCGGATCTGACAGCTGAAGAGTTTGTTTCGCACTGGCAGAGATTCTCCAAGCACGTGAAAAACCGATGCAGGTTGCCACATGAATCATTTTCGGGTCCACTGTATCCGTGCAGCGTTGAGTCAAGACGCCACGGTGCATTCTCCTGCTGCATGAATCGATACAACTTTGCAGAGGATCAAATATGAATTTCCCCCCGGCCGAACTTGAGCAACTGACAACCCACATCTTCGCCGCCGCCGGCTGTGAACCCGCCGAAGCCGAGCGCGTTGCGGCGCGGTTGGTCGGCTCAAATCTCGTCGGGCACGACAGCCACGGCGTGATCCGTGTGCCCACGTACGTGCAGTGGCTCCGCGACGGCAAGGTGTTCGCCAATAGGTCAATGGAAGTCGTCTTTGAAAACGAGGCGATCGCCGTCGTCGACGGCCAGTGCGGTCTGGGGCAATCGATCGGCGAACAGGCGATGCAATTGGGCATTGAGAAATCTGCAAAACACGGCGTTTCCGTAATCGCCTTGCGCAATTCCGGGCATTTGGGCCGCATCGGCGACTGGCCGGAGATGGCAGCGCGGACCGGCAAGATGTCGCTGCACTTTGTGAACACCAGCGGCGCGGGAATTTTGGTCGCCCCGTTCGGCGGCATCGAACGGCGGCTATCCGCGAATCCGTTTGCAGCCGGCGTCCCGACGTCCGACGGCGAGCCGATCATTCTGGACATGTCGGCCTGCACCATCGCTGAAGGCAAAATCCGCGTGGCACTCAATCAAGGCAAGCGTGTGCCCGACGGCTGTATTATCGACAGCGAAGGCAATCCCTGCAACGATCCCAAAATCTTCTACGGCGATCCGCCCGGAGCGATCTTGCCGATTGCCGGACACAAGGGATCGGGGTTGTCATTCATGATTGAAATGCTGGCCGGCGCGCTGACCCGCGGCTCGTGCTCCAACCCGACGAACGCCGACCGCGTCGTCAATGGCATGCTGTCAATCATCATCGATCAAGGGGCCTTCGGCAGCGATGACTCGTTTTATGACGAAGTCCGGCAGTTCATCGATTTCGTAAAAAGCTCTCGGACGGTTAGCGAAGACGGCGAGATTCTGGTCCCCGGTGAAATGGAACAACGGACGAAAACGCGTCGCTCGGCTGAAGGGATCGAACTCGACGACACGACCTGGGGCCAAATCTGCGCGACGTGCGCCGAACTCAACGTGCAGCATGACTTCCCCGCACCGGGTAACACGACGGGCGATCAGAGCGGCCTGTCGATTCCGGGCGGCGAGTGATCCGCGGTGTTCACCAACAATTAGTCTGCCGCGCAACCTCAACCTTCGGCGTTGCCAGGTCGGTGTCCCGCATGATTTAAAAGATGATGTGCGGAAGTTTATGGACGTTGATCTCCCGTCCCTTTGTTCAAACGGACGGTGGCCTGCATAATCTTTCCAGAAAAGCGAAACGGAATCTGATAGTCGTCGCTGACGGCGGTCCCGGTGTCCGAGCCAATGTCCTGGGATTCACCCTGGGTGAGCTTTAGGGGAATTGTCCGCTCGATCCTCTTTTGATCCACGGCGTAACCGTCCACCAGTAGCGTGCCGTCGCCTCCCTTGCCGTTCCCTGGGCCGTCGTACTGGAACACAAAAGACGCTGTGTGTCGGCCAGGCGAGAGGCGCGGACCTTCAAATCGCGTTCGCTGTTTATCGAGATAGTTGTAAACGAACACCGGCCGCCCTTCGAGCAGATACAGCCCGTAACCTCCGAAGCGGCCGCCTAAGGTCAGCAACATTCCTTCCGCACGATCGCTGTTCTCAACCTCAAATTCTACCGCAACCGTGAACGAGCAGTTCTTCACGTCGGGAGCGGACCCGCTCGGCAATCTGGTCATGCCGTCCGGGTAGGCGAATTGAGTGCGGCCATCGGTTGCTCCCGGACGCGGGGTGAGAAAACGGTCGGGCATTCCCCGATCATCCAACGGCAGCACATTGAACTTCGCCGCCTCGATCCAAAACATGTCCTGGAGTTGTTTCAGTTTTTTGGGATACCGGGCGGCGACGTTGTGCGCCTGCGAGAAGTCATCCTTGAGGTTATACAACTCCCAGACCACATCGTCGGCAGGATTAGGCGACGCCTTTGCCAACAAGTCCCAGGGAGCCGACTGGACCTTTGTCGAGGCGATCCACCCATCATGATAGAGCGCGCGGCTGCCAGCCATTTCAAAATATTGTGTGGTGTGCCGCGACAACGCATGCGCGTTCGCCGAGGCAAACGTGTAACCCATACTCACGCCCTCGATGGGCTTCTGTGTGACGCCGTTAACCGAAACAGGTTCTTTCAAGTTGGCGGCCTCAAGAATTGTGGGGGCGATGTCGATCAGGTGGTGAAACTGAGATCGGAGGCCGCCGCGGTCGGCGATTCGATTTGGCCAGGCAATCACCAGCCCCTGGCGCGTGCCGCCGAAGTAGGCCGCCACTTGCTTGACCCATCGGAACGGAGTGCCCATCGCGTAGGCCCAGCCGACGGGAAAATGATTGTACGTGCGGTCCGAACCTAGTTCGTCGATAAAGGGCAGCATCTCGTCGACGCTGAATTGCACACCGTTAAACCCTGCCACTTCGTTGATGGTGCCGTCGACACCTCCCTCGGCGCTGGCCCCGTTGTCTCCTTGAATGTAGATGATCAACGTATTGTCCAGTTGCCCGGTCTGCTCGACGGCGGTCAGCACGCGGCCAATCTGGTAGTCCGTCTCGGCCAGATAAGCCGCATAAACCTCCATCATCCTCGCAAACAATTGTTTTTCGCTGCCGCCAAGTTGATCCCACTTCTTCAGATCGTCTGGCCAGGGCGTGAGTTCTGCATCGGCTGGAATGACGCCCAACTTCTTCTGCTGTTTGAAAATCCGTGCTCGCTCTTCGTTCCAGCCATGGTCGTACTGGCCTTTGAACTTGTCGATCCACTCTTTAGTTGGATGATGCGGTGCGTGAGTCGCGCCCGGAGCGTAATAAACGAAAAACGGCTTGTCTGGAGCGATGGCCTTTTGTTGCTTGATCCATGCCACGGCTTCGTCGGCCATGGCGATGTTGAAGTTGTAATCAGGATTGTTCAGGTAGGGTTCGATCGGAGTTGTATTACGGTAGACATTGGGACGCCATTGATTCGTGTCTCCCCCGACGAACCCATAAAAGTAGTCGAACCCCAGCGCGTTGGGCCATAGGTCGAACGGACCCTGAGAGCTTTGCTGCCAGGTAGGGATGTTGTGGTTCTTGCCAAACCAGGCCGTCGCGTATCCGTTGTCGCGGAGCATCGAACCGATCGTTGCCGTGTCGCCTTGCATTTGGCTGTCGTATCCCGGATAGCCTGTCGACGAATCGATCACCACTCCGGTATGCGCCGAATGATGGTTGCGTCCGGTGAGCAGCGCTGCGCGCGACGGTGAGCAGAGTGACGTCGAGCAGAACGTATTGTAGCGAAGCCCTCGTTTGGCGAGCCGATCGAAGGTGGGCGTGGGAATCGATCCGCCAAACGTGCTGGAAGCGGCAAAGCCTACGTCGTCGGTCATGATCAAAAGCACATTGGGTGCGCCTTGCGGCGGCACGATGGACGATTGCCAGCTCGGTCTTGAATCAGCGGCGTTGCGATTGATCACACCGTGAAATTGTTGGGGAGCAGGAGGCAGATGCCGTGTTTTCAACGATCTTTTCGTGATCGCCGCAGACCCCGATGAAGGCGCGGCAGGACTTTGGCTCCCATCCAACGAAACGGGCTTGGCTTCGCTGGCGGCCAAATAGCCGATCGCAACCGAAACGGCAATCAAAAGCAACGCAGACCTTTTTAGATTCGCGAACATGGCGGGTCCTTGGGTGTGGCAGTCGTGATAGGAGGGTGGTCACGTCGGGCCGGATTCAGTGCACGCGCCACCGGCGGGGGTATGCCACTCGTGAGGGTTCCATTTGACCTCGATGGCTCGGTAAACATAGCTCATAAACCACGCAGATGCGAACAGAGTCTTGCACGGAATTCTTGGAATATGAGGTTTCGTACGAATCCGATCGTTATTCATTGCTGCACAGCAGATAACCCTGGAAATGGATCGATTTCTAGTTGAGAACCGGGCTTATGTTGGCCGCCCGTGCGTCATTACCTGCCACTGGGGTCAATCGGTGATACCGTTCCTCTACAGGCCCTGAGACGACGAAGATTGTGCGAATCGCGCGTGTGCCAGCGAATGTGCGGACGACATCCTCGCCGCAAGCAAGGCCCGCGTGCTGCCCGTCGCTTTGACCATCCCTGACAGACGTGTAGTCCCTCGCCCCGAACCGGACCCCTATTGCGATTGCGTACACGAAGCTGTAGGAGTCGTTGCTACTGACAAGTCGTTTCCGTCGCTCGGCTGAAGGGATCGAACTGGACGACACGACCTGGGCCCAAATCTGCGCAACCTGCGCTGAGCTGAACGTGCAGCAGGACTTCCCCGCGCCGGCCAATGCGAAGGCCGATCAAAGCAGACTGTCGATTCCGGGCGGCGAGTAGCCGAATCCTGAAAGGAAATCAAACGCGGCTCGTGGTGTCCGCGATTGCTTGGCCGGACGCCACGAGCCTGAATGCGCTCTCTCGGTCGAATACAATGCCTAGAAGTACCAGAGTTCCAGAACGTCCCATCCAGTGCCGCCGCTGACCTGCACCGCATCGGGGTTGTACAGAATCACATCGTTTCCACTGCCGCCGTAGAGCCAGTCGAAGCCGGGCGAGTTGGTTTTCAGCCAGTCATTGCCGCTGCCGCCGTAGACGCTGTCATTCCCAAAACCATCTTTTAGCAGGTCATTCCCCGCCTCGCCGTAGATGCGATCATTGCCGCCATCTCCATAAATGCTGTCGTTGCCGTTGCCGCCATAGAGCGTGTCATTGCCGTCGCCGGCGCTGAGTCCGTCGTCGCCCTTGATGTAGTCGTCGCCGCTGCCACCGTAGACGCGATCACTGCCGTCTCCTGCATAGAGCCTGTCGTTGCCGGAGGAGCCGTCGAGCCGGTCATTGCCGTTTCCGCCGTAGATCCGATCGTTGCCGGAGAGGCCGTACAGATAGTCGTTGCCTTCTCCGCCCCACAAGTAGTCGTTGCCCGTGCCCCCGTTCAGATAATCGCGACCCGCCTCGCCGTACATGTAATCGTTGCCGCCTTGGCCGGTCAATTGGTCGTTACCGATCCCGCCGAAGAACAGATCGTCTTCCGATCCGCCAATCAGCGTGTCGTTACCGTCGCCACCCCAAGCCACCGACTTGATGTCCGTGGCGTTGCGGAAGTAATCGCTGCCGTCATTGCCGTTGAATTCAATCTTATGAATGTAGTAGGCCAATATTGATTGCGTATTGTAGTCGGAGCCTTCCCGCGCAGAAATCTGCAGCCAGCCGCCTGATTGCGTAATCTGTACTTCGTCGTGCCCGGATGTGCCGTTAATTTCGAGGACGCCGCGATCGACGTCGATTGACGCCGCCATCAGCTTGCGGTCTTCCAGTGATTCAAAGTTCATATGACGTGTCTTGAGGAGAGACATTGGAATCGCCTTTCGATTGTGTTTGGGGGTTTAGAGTGCGCATCAACACTGCCACTGCAGTTGCAAGCGCTGCGAGCGCGGATCTGTTACCGCTCTACAATGAAATGCCCAAATCTGATCAGGATGAGCCACCATTTTGATCAATTCGAGGAAGTCACAAAGAATTTCTACATAACCGATACGGCGCTCAGCGCAACAAAAGGAGATGTGTTACGGATAAACGCGAGCAGGGCTGCATCAGCCCGCCGCTCACCAAATCAAAACACCCCGTCCTTGCTCGACGCGGACGGGGTGTCGCTGTAACGCAGTTGTTTCCGCCGTCGGCGGAACTCGTTTTAGAAGTTCTGCTCGACACTGTTGGTGTACTCAAACCACCAGTCGCGGGCGCGATCGTAGCCGCTGGATCCGTAGAATCGGTCCGTGCCGCTGCCGCCCCACATGTTGTCGTTGCCGCTGCCACCCGAGAGCGTGTCGTTGCCGCTGCTACCGTACATGTAGTCGTTGCCGCTGCTGCCCGACAGGTAGTCGTTTCCGCTGCTGCCATACAGATGGTCATGTCCGCTGCCGCCGTAGACGTTGTCGTTCCCGGCATCGCCGTGCAGTTGATCATTACCCGACTCGCCGTAGAGTCGATCGTTGTCTCCCCCGCCGGAGATGTAGTCATCGCCCACGCCGCCGTACATCCTGTCTTCACCGCTGCCGCCGTACATCGTGTCTTTTCCGTACCCGCCGTACAGGGAGTCGTTTCCGAAGTAGCCGTCCATGCGATCGTTGCCTCCTTGGCCATCGATATAGTCGTCGCCGAATCCGCCGTGCAAGGAGTCGTTGCCCTCGCCCCCGAACAAATCGTCGTCGCCGGAATAGCCGCTGAGCGTATCGTTTCCGGCGTCACCCATGAGGAGGTCATCGCCGTTGAGACCGAGCAAGTAGTCATTGCCACCGTTGCCGTACAGCCGGTCGTTGCCGTTTTGGCCGTACAAATAGTCGTTGCCCTCTCCGCCGACGAGGTCATCCGCTCCGGTTCCGCCAAACAAGGTATCCCGACCGTCTTGTCCGAAGGCACGCGAGGCGATCCCCGTGTCGTTGCGGAAATAATCGTTTCCGTCGCCGCCGACGAAGTCGATCGAGTTGACGAAAATGGGATGGATTGTTCGCGTCAGTGTTTCGCCGCCGGTCGTCAGCGAGACGTGGACGAAGCCGTTGGACTGCCAGACGCGGGCGGAATCAGCCTCGTCAGTGCCAGTGATTTCCAACACGCCGCCGTCAAGTTCGATCGTCCCTGCCATCAGCCGGCGATCTTCTAATGATTCAAAATTCATCTTGCGTGATTGAGGGAGAGACATTGTTTGTCCTTTTCTTTCGCTGGGGGGAGTTGAGAATTGTGCCGAAATGGCAAAGCCGATAAGGCGCTCAGCGAAAGGAAAGGAGAATTGTTACGGCAATTGGCAAGCGGGGCGGCATCAGCCCCCCCAAGTGACGATGGCCTCACACACGTCGGCAATTTTGAAGAATCGACGATACCGGTGGGCTAACGCCCGCCGCTCGCCAAATGAATGCACCCCGTCCGTGCTCAGTGCGCGGACGGGGTGTCGATTGTCGTATCGTCGTTCCCGCAATCTACGGGACGCGTTTTAGAAATTCTGCTCGACACTGTTGGTGTACTCGAACCACCAGTCGCGGGCGCGGTCAAAGCCGCTGCCGCCGTAGAAGCGGTCGCTGCCCGATTGGCCCCACATGTTATCGTTTCCGCTGCCGCCGGAGAGGGTGTCATTCCCGCTCCCACCGTACAGGTAGTCATTTCCGCTGCTACCGGAGAGGTAGTCGTTGCCCGACTCACCGTACATGCGGTCAGTGCCGGCTTGACCGTACATGCTGTCGGCTCCACTCCCGCCGAACATGTAGTCGTCGCCGTCGCCACCGTACATGCGGTCGTTACCATTGCGGCCGTAGAGACGGTCGTTGCCGTGCTCGCCGTACAAGCGGTCATCGCCGGTGCCGCCATCGATGAAGTCGTTGCCGCTGCCGCCGTTAACGTTGTCGTTTCCGGCGTCGCCGTAGACGCTATCGTTACCGGACATGCCCAGCACGATGTCGTTGCCATCTTGGCCGCGGAGGTAGTCGTTTCCGCCGTATCCGCCGAGGTAGTCGTTTCCGGCGCCGCCGAAGAAGCTATCGGCATTGGAACCGCCAAACAGGGTATCGTTTCCGTTTCCACCGTAGGCCACGGATCGGGCGCTGGTGTTGTTGCGGAAGTAATCGTTGCCGTCAAAACCATCGAACCTGATGGAACTGTAGTCGCCGGGACGGAAGTATTGCGTCGTCGTTTGACCGTTGGTTGTCATCGACACTTGGGTGAAGGTTTGGGTGCCGGTGCCCCAATTGAAGTAGACATTTTGCACGTTCACCGTGTCAGCATCGTTCGTTCCGGTGATCTCGAGGACTCCGCCGTCGATCGAAGCGGCCATCAAGCGGCGATCTTCCAGGGACTCGAAGTTCATGTTGCGCGATTTGGGGAGAGACATTTGTAATACCTTTCGTTTCGTAAGGGGGATTGAAGAAAAGTACCGACCACGCTGCCGATAGGGATCCCAGCGAGACGAAAGGGGATCTGTTACAACGTTTTTGGGCGAGCGGAACGGCGTCAGCCCCCCGGTTACGTTCGATCCATGACGGCCGTATTTTTTGGCGATTCACACAACCGGCACGCAGACGCATGCCGCTCGCCAATTAGAAACACCCCGACCGCAACCAAAAATGCGGACGGGGTGCAGATTGACGTAGGATCGCTCGCGCAATTTGCGAGTCGTGGTGTTAGAAGTTCAACTCCACACTGTTGGTCGACTCGAAGAACCAGTCGCGGGCGCGGTCGAAGCCGGCTCCACCGCTGAAGTAGTCCGTTCCGGCGCCGCCCCACATGTTGTCGTTGCCGTTTTGGCCGTACAGACGGTCGTTCCCGTCATTGCCGTACAGGTAGTCGTTGCCGTCGCCGCCGTAGACATAGTCGTTGCCGCTGTCGCCGTGGAGGCGATCGTGACCGGCTTCGCCGTACAGAATGTCAGCTCCGCTGCCGCCGCGGACGAAGTCATCACCACTGCCGCCGTAGATGCGGTCGTTACCGGAATCGCCGTACATCGAATCCTTCCCGGTTTCACCGAACATCAGATCGGCTCCAATTCCGCCGCGGACGTAGTCGTCGCCATGTCCGGCGCGGATGTAGTCGTTACCGGAATCGCCAAAGATGCGGTCGTTTCCGTTTTGGCCGTACAGATAGTCATTCCCGGCACCGGCATAGATGCTGTCGTTGCCATTCGATCCGTAGATGGAATCATTGTCGTTGCCACCGTACATCAGGTCATTGCCGTTTTGACCGTAGATGCGGTCGTTTCCATTGCCGCCCGACAGAATGTCGTTATTGGAACCACCGATCAACACGTCGTTGCCGTTTTGCCCGTAGGCGTAGGCGCGGATGTTGGTGTCGTTGCGGAAGTAGTCGTTCCCGTCATGCCCCACGAACTTGATCGAATGGACCGATGCGGGATGATAGTAGCGGGTGTTGCCCACGCCATTGGTGGTCAACGTGACTTGAATCAGGCCGTTTTGAAGTTGCTGGACATGCGCCGTATCGTCAGCGCCGGTACCGTCGATTTCTAGGACGCCGCCGTTGAGATCGATCGATCCTGCCATCAGCCGGCGGTCTTCCAATGACTCAATACTCATCTTACGTGCTTGGGGGATAGCCATCTTCTTTCCTTTCGGTTCGCGAAATGCCTACAACCGGTACCAGACGCCAAAGCGCTCGCTCGAGAGGCCGGAGCGTTTTGAAGCCGGTTGCAGAAGTGAATTGACAAATGAGCCGATATTCTGCTCAGCGAACCGATGCGGTGCTTGTTACACCAATTTTTGGAAAGTTGAGATTTTCCAAATTCTGAAACACGAACACCCTGCCCGTGGAACGGGCACGGACAGGGTGCTGTCATCGGCGTGTCACCCCCCAGCGACACGAAGCCTCTCCCTTTTAGAGTACCAACCTCATCGGGCTCATACCCGTTTCAGATTCAACCCGCAGCTCACGACAAGTCGTTTCAAAACCCTCTGGCGCGTCGCGCCGACGCTTGTCCGCAAGTATCTCAATCAGGCGCAACCGGGTTTTGAAACTGGTTCTAGCGAACCGGATATAACAACTTCAGGCCGTCGGTCCGTTTCGATCTCGCCAACCGATTGACCGTATCCTGGGCATCCTTTTCCCTGGGTGTTTGTACTTTATCACTGACAATGCTGAGCAGATCGGCTTTGCCTTTTTTCACCTTCGTCTGGTCGCTGGCCAACTCCTCCAAGCTCTTATTCGCCGCGATTCCTCCCAGCGTCTTCGCTTGACCTGTCAATGTCGGGCTGGAACCGCCATAGTTTCGCAGCTTGGCTCCGCCTCTCATCGTCAGCACCGATGCGACGAGCGCCTGTTTGAGCAATCCGCTTTGTTGGCGTGAATTGAGGGTAGTAGCCATCGGCAATATCACGTGTCTCCGCAAGAACCACCGCAATGCTTCATTCGTATCCTTGTGATCCGACAGCCGCTGATAGTAGATATAGTCATTCCAAACCGTCATGAATCCCTGGCCCTTCACCTCATAATTTCCAGGTGGCAGACTCATCACCTCCAACGGAGTCCGGCCTCCGAGTTGCTTGAGCGGAGTTCTCAAGACGCGCATCTGCCGTTGAACTTCCTTTTGTCGGGCAAGGCGGTCGCGCTGGCTTTTCGATCTCCACTCCGATCCGAAACTGCCGGGAAACAGGACCACATTGACGAATTGCCAATTCAAGTTGCCGGTTAAACGGGCGTTGGAATCCCAGGTCACGCGCCAGCGATCGAAACTCCCGAATGACTCCATAGTCAGTGTAAATCCCGCCGGCACGGTACCGCGGCTGAAGATTAATCGCGTCACGTGGGGCTGAATGACCGGCGCTTGGCTGTTGCGATCTTCTACGTCGATCTCGAACATTCTTTTGTTCATATCAACCTGGTAGACGGCCCAACGATGAGACAAGTCGGTTTTCTTGCCGTACAGTTCAAACCGCCGTGCGACGACGATGTCGCGGATGCGAAGCCATTGGCGCCGCAGCCTGAGATCCTTATTGGATTGCTCAAGCTTCCGCATCACGCCCGTCTGTTTTTGGAAAATGCGATTCGTCTCTTGATTGACCGATTCTCGCTGTTGTTTCGTCACCTGGTTGTAGGCACGTGCCAAGGCCCCCGGCGTGTAAGGCGTGTTTCCCGAAGCAATCGCCCGCTTGATCGCCGCCTCGTATTGGCGGGTGAAGACTTCGGGGTTTTGTGTAAATTCCTCAGACATGATGTTTCCTTGAACGTTCGATATCGTGCAGCCGCTCGGAAAAGCCGTTGCGACTTAGGGTCGTATTGATTGATTAGGGGTCGTGTCTCTTAATCCGTACAAGCCGTTGTCTTTAGCGATTGCAAACCGTCGGTCAAAGTCTTGAGTTGAGCAGACAATATATTTTGTAGTGCATTTTCACGGGCAGCGGTATTTCAAGAGAGGTGATACACCCTGCCCGTGGAACCAGCACGGACAGGGTGTCAACTCGTGCGTGTCCACCCCCCAGCGACACGCAGCCTCAAACTTAGAACCACCACCCACGTCGAGATTCGACACTGTTGGTGTATTCGAAGAACCAGTCGCGGGCGCGGTCGTAGCCGCTGCCGCCGTAGAAGTTGTCGGTTCCCGCACCGCCGTACATGTCGTCGTTGCCGGCTTGGCCGAACAGATTGTCGTTCCCAGCGTCACCGTACATGGTGTCATTGCCGTTGCCGCCGTACATGTTGTCCTTCGCGTCTCCACCGTTCATGATGTCGTTGCCGTCCTGCCCGAACATGGCATCGGTGCCGTCGCCGCCGTTCATCCGGTCGGCATCATCGCCGCCGTAAAGCACGTCGTTACCGGCTTCACCATAGATCGTGTCGCGTCCGTCCTGGCCGTACAGACGATCGTTGTCATCGCCGCCGAACAGGAAGTCCGCAGCCGCCCCGCCGATCAACGTGTCATTTCCTGCTTCACCATAAGCAATCGAGGAGATGTCGGTGTTGTTCAGGAAGTAGTCGTCACCGTTCGCACCCCGGAACTCAATCCGGTTGACCGAAGCCGGGTCAAACGTTTTGGTAATCGTGCCGCCATTGTTGATCGTCATCGTGACTTGAATCTGTCCGAATTGCAGTTCCTGCACCTGCACCACGTCGTCAAAGTTCGAGCCTTCGATCTGAATGACGCCGCCTTCGAGTTCGATCGATGCCGCCATCAGACGGCGATCTTCCAACGATTCGACGTTCAGCTTTCGTGATTCTTGAGTCTCCATCAGTTCTGCCTTCTTCTTTCTGTAAAAAAACGTCCGCAAAAGAACGATCCGCGACCATTCACGGACCAACCAATCGAGCGACGAAACGATCGCCGCTCGCAACTACACGTCCACACGGTTCCCGCCTTCACCGGTATGAAAACTCATCCACTTACCATGTCCTGGGCGCAGACCTTCCACGCGGAAAGTGGCTGCGGAACAAGCGCTCTGGCTTTGGTGAGATCGCCATCCTTAGCTCATCGCACCCGTCCGCCCTGGTGGGCAACGGCATCGATTCGAGCGTCCCGTCTCAGCGGGCTGAGCGGGTCATTTAACCCCCCTCTACTATGAAATACCCAACGGCTCAGCCGATGAGCCACGAAATCGGACTTTTTTAGCCGATTTAAGAAAGTTGTTTTCTGGAAAGGGGTTGCGGCAGAACACAAGAAACGGACTCGTTGGCTCGCCGTTGCCGATATGCCGTCGCAAGATCGCTCAGCCCTGGCAGCGCTTGCGCCGCCAGCCGTAGCCGACGAGAGCCAAGCCGCCGAGTGCTGCCAAGACGAACGTCGACGGTTCGGGAACAGGCACAAACGTATCTGCGGCCACTAAGTGGGCGGCCAGCACAAATCCGTTCACGCGGCTGGTATTCATGTTGCCCTGCGCCATGCCCTCCCCAAAATTCGTCAAGATGAGGTCAAAGAATAAGGGGCCGCTGGAGGGTCCTTGCGCGGGCGAGAAGAAACCGCCGTATCCTTCGCCCAGAGACGGATTGATCGGATTCGTCCTCGGCGCACCGAGCCCGGTGATTGATCGAATCCCTGTCGCCGCTTGGCCGTCAATCGTCCAATAAACGAACAGGCCATTGAAAAACACCGGTTCGGTGACTGGCACGTCGATCACCTTCGCTTCCCAGCGTGCGGTCGAATTGTCGGCGATCGGCGCAGCGGTCTTCTCAAAGATCCATTCGATCCACTCGGAGCTCGCGCCGGTGGACGTGATTCGTTCTGTGACGGTTAACCCGCCTGACGTGCTACCGCCGATGGCTTTCTTCTGTGAGTTGATTGTCAGATCCCGGCTGGTGAAGGTGTTGGGAAAGTTGGTGTTTTGCACCTTGTATTGGCCGCCGACCGGGATCAGGCCCGCTTGTGCCGACTTGGATTCGCCGAGCGAGAAGAATACAAGTGCAACAATGGAGAAAACTGTCAGGCGCATGAGAAGACTCCTGAAAGACCAGATTCAATGTTAACAGGGCCAACCTGACCATCATGTACCATAGAGATTGGCACGACAAGAAGATTCCCGAGCGTCACGATACGTTTGTCACAATCCACAGAGCGGCCAAACCGGTGACTGAAGCAATGCGGCGCAGTCCCCGGCATGATTGTGGTACGCATTTCGGTTGTTAAAATGGAACCCTATGTGTGACGGATTAACCCCTCCGCGTGAAGGATCATCATGAGCGACTCGCGTCCCTTTGTGCATCTGCACTGCCATACGCATTACAGCCTCTTAGACGGCGCCAGCAATATCCCCGACTTGGTCAAGAAGACTAAAGAGCTGGGGATGAACGCGGTGGCCATTACCGATCACGGCAACTTGTTCGGAGCGCTGGAGTTCTACCAGACCTGCCAGAAGGAAGGCATCAAGCCGATTCTGGGTTATGAGGCTTACATTGCCCCCGGCAGCCGGTTTGACCGGTCCGCTTCACGGATGAAAGAGGCGAGCTACCATCTAACTTTGCTCGCGAAGAATATCACCGGCTTCAAAAACCTGGTCAAACTCGCTTCAGCCGCCTATCTGGAAGGCTTCTACTACAAGCCGCGGATCGATCGCGAAATCTTGGAGCAGTATCACGAAGGGGTCATTTGTCTCTCCGGTTGCGCCGCAGCGGAACTGTCGCAACAGATTTTGGGCAACCGCATGAAGGAAGCGGAAGCAACCGTTGAGTGGTTCCACAAGTTATTCGGCGACGACTACTACTTGGAAATCCAAAACGCCGGACTGGAGATTCAGCAGATCTGCGCTGAAGGGACCGTTGATTTTGCAAACAAAAAGGGCTTGCCGCTGGTCGCCACGAACGACTCGCACTATCTGTGTGAAGAAGATGCCGCTGCCCACGACGTGTTGCTATGCGTGAATACGAAATCGTACCGCAGCGACATCAAGCGGATGAAGATGGAAGGCCAGCAATTTTTCGTCCGCTCGCCGCAGCAAATGTACGACGCCTTCCCGCAACACGCTGACGCTGTTGCCCGCAGCCAGGAGATTGCGGACAAGGTCGATATCGAGCTCGACCTCACCGCGCGGCATTATCCGGTGTTTCAACCGCCGGAAGGAAAGACGGACGTCGACTACCTCCGCGAACTGTGTATCGAGGGAATTAAATGGCGATACGGGGAAAATGCGGATCAGAAGTACTACGAGCGGCTCGACTATGAATTGGGCATTATCGAGCGGATGGGCTATTCAAGTTACTTCTTGATCGTCTGGGACTTTGTCCGTTTTTCGCGGTCGAAGGGGATTCCCAATCTCGCTCGGGGTTCGGCTTGCGGCGCGATTGTGGCGTACGTGCTGGGACTGAGCAACGTTTGCCCGCTGAAATATGACCTGCTGTTTGAGCGGTTTCTCGATCCCAACCGCGCGGAAGCGCCCGATATCGATATCGACTTCTGCCGCGACGGCCGCGCGGACGTGCTCAATTACGTCAAAGAAAAATACGGCGAAGAGAACGTCGCACAGATTGGCACTTTTGGGACACTGAAAGCAAAGGCGGCGGTGCGGGACGTGGGACGCGTGTTGAGCATGCCGCTCGACCGCGTGAACCAAATCGCCAAAATGATCCCCGAAACGTTGGGCATCAAACTCAAGGACGCGATCAAGGAGTCGCCCGACCTCCAGGCGGCGTACAACACCGACCCCGACACGCAAGAAGTGTTGGATTTTGCAATGCGGCTGGAGGGATTGGCCCGCAATGTGGGGACGCACGCCGCAGGAGTGGTCATCGGAGACCGTCCGTTAGATGAGTATGTTCCGCTGCAAAAGATCACCGGCAAGGATGACGTGCTTACGCAATGGACCGACGTCGAGACGGCCGGCTTGTTGAAGATGGACTTTTTGGGGCTGCGGAATCTGACGATCCTGGACAAAGCGGTCAAAAACGTCAAACAGCACGCCGGCGACGACATCGACCCGTCTAAGTTCCCGCTGGACGACCCGAAGACGTTTGCGCTGTTGCAGAGGGGTGAGACGAAAGGCATCTTTCAGCTCGAAAGCGGCGGGATGCGCGACTTACTGCAGAAGATGCGTCCCGACCGGTTTGAAGACATCATCGCCACCTCCGCCCTATTCCGCCCGGGGCCGCTCGAAGGCGGGATGGTCATGACGTACGTCGACGTTAAAAACGGCCGCAAAGATCCGCCGAAGGTGCATCCGGTCGTCGACGAGATCCTGGAAGAGACCTACGGCGTGATGGTCTACCAGGAACAGGTGATGCGGATCCTTAACCGGCTGGGCGGGATCGAACTCTCCTCCGCGTATCGCTGCATCAAAGCGATCGGCAAGAAGAAACTGGACATCATCGCCAAGTTCCGCGAAGAGTTTCTGGAAGGCGCGGTTGAAAACGGCATGGACCGTAAGCAGGCCGAAGAGCTGTTCAAGATGATCGAGTTCTTCGCCGGTTACGGCTTCAACAAGTCGCACTCGACCGCCTATGGCGCCATCGCGTACCAAACTGCGTATCTCAAGGCGCACTATCCCCGCGAATTCATGGCGGCGCTGCTTTCCTGCGGCATGGAGAGTTCCGACCGGATTAACGAGCACATGGAAGATGCCCGCCGCATGGGGGTCGAGGTGCAGCCGCCGGATGTGAATTGGTCGCTCGAAGAATTCGGCGTCGCCGACGACAAATTGACGTTTGGCCTCAACGCCATCAAGGGATTGGGCGAGAGCGTCACTAAGGCACTCGTCGAGGAACGCGCCGCACATGGTCCTTTCAAGAGCATCTTCGACCTGGCCGAGCGGATTGATCCCAAAGTCATGACGAAGGGAGCGCTGGAGATCCTGATCAAAGCCGGCGCGCTGGACAATCTGGAAGGAAGCCGGGCGCAACAGATGGCGGTCGTCGAACGGGCCGTGCAAGGCGCCGCCGCCGTCCATCGTGACAAAGCGAGCGGACAGAAGAATCTCTTCGGTGATGACGAGCCGGACGAAGCCGCGACGGATGATCAAATCTGGTCGCTTCCCGAAGTTCCCGACTGGCAGCACGCACAGCGGCTGGCCTTCGAGAAGGAAGTGTTCGGGTTTTATCTCACCTCGCATCCGCTGACCGAATTCGCGTCTGTCTTAAACCTGTATACGACGCACACCACCAAAGACCTGCACGAACTGGACGAAAACCAAGAAGTGCTTTTGGGCGGGATGATCAATGCGGTCAAAATGGCCGCCACAAAGAAGCCGAGCAAAAACGGCAAAACGCGGTATGCCAACTTCGACTTTGAAGACGTCCGCGGCATCGTCCGCTGCATCTGCTGGCCCGAGGACTACGCGAGGCACGAAGAGGAGATCAAGCCGGAGACCATCTGCTTCCTGCGCGGAAGAGTCGACCGCCGCGGCCGCGAGCCGAATCTGATCGTCAATGAAATCGTCTCGATCGAAGACGCCAAGCGCAAATTCACCGAGCAAGTCGCGATCAAATTCCAAAACGGATTGCACGGCGACCAGGATCTCATGCGGGTCCACGACGTCTTAAAACGACATCCAGGCCGTTGTGAAGTGGTCCTGGTGGTCGAATCGGTCAATCAACAGGATCGCAGCCGCCCGGTGCGTTATGTCCTCTCCACCCCGCCGGAACTTCGCGTCTCGGGCGACCCCCAAGTTGCCGCCGAACTGCAAGAAGTGGTCGGTCAAGCCAACGTGCGGATGCACGGCTCAGGGCGCCGGCGGCGGACGGGGTGACAACGCCGAAAAAGCCTCACGCGGTCTCCCCGCCAAGTCATGGGGATTGGTGGGCTTTGTATGGGAGCGAAACGGGATACATCAACCGGCCCAGGTTCCGGATTGAAGCAGAATGCCGTTGATGCTACGTTCGACGGACTGAGCTGCCGAAAACGCGACCTGGAGACGTTGATGAAGTTTCGGATCCCCACCAATTCTCTCAAAATCCTGGGCATCGCCCTCTGTCTTGCCGTGCTCGTCGGAGCATGGACGCTCCAGGGGCATTGGTGGCCCCCACTGTTGAATTGGGTCCAGCAAACCGCGAATCGATCTCGCCTGGAAACAGCGGACGCGAACCGCACTGATGATGAAGGGGGAGAGGACGACGGACATGGACACGATTACGGGGCGGAGGAGAACGCCGTCGAGTTATCGGCACAGGCCCAAAAGAATATCGGACTGACGACCGGTCGCATCGAGCTTCAGGACTTCAAGCGGACGATCTCCGTACCCGCATTGGTGACCGAACGGCCCGGAAAAACTCATCTTCATATCGCGACGCCGATGACGGGTGTGATCACCCATGTGATGATTGTCAAAGGCGAAGCGGTTCTCCCCGGCAAGTTGCTGTTTGAAATCCGCCTGACTCACGAGGATTTGGTGCAGGCCCAGACGAATTATCTGCAGACGTTGGGCGAACTGGACGTAGAGAACCGGGAAATCGCCCGGCTCAAGTCCCTCACAGAAGGACTGATCGCCCGCAAGACCATTCTGCAGCGCGAGTACCAAAAGGACCGTCTCGAAGCCCTGCTGCGTGCACAGCGCGAGGCGCTGCTGCTACACGGGCTGACTCCCCAACAGGTCGACAGCATCGCCCATGACCGAAAGTTGTTGCGCAAGCTGCAAATCTTTGCTCCGGCGTCACATGATGATCCCGGCGAAATCCGGCTGACGAACCAATCCATCCAACAGACCGTTTTCGAAGCAAATAAAGATGAATCCCACGACGACGCTCGCCGCACGCCGCTGGTTGTGGAACAGCTCTTCGTGCACAAGGGACAGGCCGTGCAGGCGGGCGATCCACTCTGCGTGTTGGCCAATCTCAGCGAACTCTTCATAGAAGGCCAGGCTTTCGAACGCGACATGGACGCGCTGTTGGAAACGGCCAATCAGAATTGGACAATCACCGCTGTCCGGGAAACCGAGAGCAGCGAGCCGGAAACAATTCCGGGCTTGCAGTTGATCTATCTCGATAACGAGATTGATCTGCAATCACGTGCATTGCGGTTTTACGTGGCGCTGCCGAATAAGATCGTCCGCGATACGCAGGACGACGAAGGCCACCGCTTCCTGGCTTGGAAATACAAGCCGGGCCAGCGGTTGCAGCTACGCATCCCGGTGGAAATCTGGAAAGAGCAGATCGTGCTGCCCGCCGCCGCCGTCGCCCGTGAAGGGGCGGACAACTACGTCTATGTGCAGCATGGCAAAAAGCTAGTGCAACGCCCCGTCCACGTCAAATACCGCGACCCGGTCAGTGTCGTGATCGATTACGACGGCTCACTTTTTCCCGACGATGTCATCGCGATGTCCGGAGCGCATGAGATACAGATGGAGCTCAAGAAGAACGCCGGAGAGGGCGCGGGCGGCCATGCACATCACGGTCATAGCCATTGAGCGCACAGAACTACGAAGCCGTAAAGATACGGGAACTGCTGCCGCCTTCTTCGACGATCGAAACTCTAACAGGGGCGGCGCACCGCGGACAGTTCCCGACGTAGGCATCCCCGGCGACATTGGGATAGATCCGAACGTAGACGTGGCAGCATTTCAGATGCAAACTTAGGAAGGGACGGCCGGCAGCGGAGGAGGGCTTTTCATCCATGAGCATGACCATCCAAGTCCGTCGTCGGGATTTGCTGCACTTGAAAAGGTCAGTTCGCAGTCGGTGAGGCGAGCGGCATGCACAAACAACAAAAGCCGGACTTTTCCGCTGTCCGGCCTTGTCTCAAATTCTTACATTTCAGTCGTCTTGGGATTCGTCGTCGATGTTTCGCATTTCTTCGAGGATAACAGGATGCCAGTCCAGGTCCCTGTCTTCCGGGGAAACAAAGTTTTGCCGTGCCCAAGTCCGTAGGCGCAGCTCCTCAACGAAATCAACATCCATCACTGTAGACGAATACATCCTCAGAACCTTTCCGACTAGTGCGACTGACTTGTGAAAGACCGCGAGACGGAAGGCACCGAGATTTCAGAAATCTTCCGTCGTTGCTATTATCGTACAGATTCGCGTCGCCTCCACAACCCGTTTCGGCCTTTTCAGGGCCGTTTTTGGGGGAAATTTTGGGCGCGATTTTCGGGAACGTAGCGAATTTCCCGCTCGTTATCTTTGGCGCGAAAACGGTGTGATGCCGACGCAGGGAAATCCCGCGCACAACGTCGAAATCCAGCATGTCGACGAAACCCGATACCACATGATACGCCGGGGAAGCTGTGACCGATGGACACCTTCGAGGATTTGGCTGACGCGCGGCGGACCTGGATTGACGAAGTCCTACGGCCGTGGTGTGAGCGCACCGTTCGGCGGGAACTGCTGGCCGCTCAACAGGAATGGACGAACCTGGCCGGAAAGGTCGACTCCGAAAAAACGCTTTGGGCCTGGGCGTGGGGTCGATTCCCAGATCTGGTCCACGAGGAGATGTCGGGGATCGATGAAACGGCCAAAGTGAAGCTCAGACTCAAGACGGGTGACGAATTTGTCGGTTTTCCCGATGCCCGTGAGAGCGAGGGCGGACTTTTGCTCCTCTTGGTCGATCAGGGAGGCGGCTTGGAGCATCTCGGCCCATTCAACATTGACGACATTGAAGAAATACGACGAGTTGAACCGCCGTAGCCCCGAGCATCTCAATTCCTGGTTCCGGCGAAATCGGTCTCACGCTTGAAAATCAACCCGGTCCCGGCAGTTGTGTGGTTGCGGATCGCTCGAAGGAAATCCATTCACGTCATTGACGATTCAGATCGATTGTGTGAGTTAGCTAACTTTCCAATCGAACCGTACGTATGTATTTATGAGAGAGGGCGTTTGGGAGACATCGATTATGCACCTTGTCATCAGTTGCAGTAACAAACCGAACAGTTTCAGCCGCGTTCTCGCCGGCGAGGCTTTTGATGAATTGTGCCGGCTTAATGAACCGGCTGATTTGATTGATTTGCAGGACTATACCGCGCAGTTCCATGACGAGGACGATTCAAACAATGACATTGGCGCATTAGCCGGCCGCATCTCCAGCGCGAGCAGCGTGCTGCTGGCCGCTCCCATCTATCACTTCGACGCCGGGTCGACTGCCAAGTATCTCATTGAGAAAACGACGGACGCGTGGCGGCACAAGGTCGTCGGACTCCTGTGCGCCGGTTCGGGGCGCCGCAGTTATACGTCAATCATGGGACTGGCCAACGGGTTAATGCTGGAGTTCCACTGCCTCATTGTGCCATACATCGTCTTCGCAACACCGAAGTCGTTTGAAGGCCAGATGCTGAAAGACAAACATGTCGCACAGCGAATTGAGGAATTGGTATCGGCGACTTGCGGGTGGTCTGCGGCAGCGGTTGCGATTCGCGAATCACGGCAAATTCGTCGCGCCCATTAAATAGCGGTCGCACTCGCGCGCCACGCCGCGTCCTTCGTTGATCGCCCAGACGACCAGAGACTGTCCGCGGCGGCAATCGCCAGCGGCGAAGATCCCCTCCACATTGGTCGTGTACTGCTCATGCTCGGCGCGGTAGTTGGAACGGCCATCCAGTTCGACGCCCAACTGCTCGGCGACAGGTGATTCGGGTCCCAAAAAGCCCATCGCCAACAAGACGAGATCCGCTTTGAACGTCCGCTCGGAGCCGGCCACCCGGCTGAAGGGGGGACCGTTTTCAACCGGACGCGACCAATCCACTTCCGTGGTCTTGAGGGATTGGACGTGTCCATTTTCGTCGCCTGTGAATTCCACCGTCTCGATTTCGAACACTCGGGGGTCGGCGCCAAAGCGATCCGCCGCTTCCTCATGGCCGTAGTCGACGCGGAAGATCTTCGGCCACTGCGGCCAGGGATTGCCCGCCGCACGTTCCTGCGGCGGTTGCGGAACGATTTCAAAATTGGTGAGCGACTTGCAGCCGTGCCGCAGCGACGTGCCAAGACAGTCGGTGCCGGTGTCGCCGCCGCCGATCACGATGACGTCTTTGTCCTTCGCGGAGATGTAATTTCTGTCTTCAAGATTCGAATCAAGCAGACTGCGAGTATTGGGCCGCAAGAAGTCCATCGCAAAGTGGATGCCCGCCAGCTCGCGGCCGGGGATCGGCAAATCGCGGGGACGCGTCGCACCGGTACAAAGGACAACCGCGTCGAAATCGTGCTTTAGTTTCTCAGCAGGCAGATCCTTGCCGATTTCACAGTTGGCGATGAATTCGATCCCCTCCTGTTCCAAGATATCGACTCGGCGCTGTACGAACTGCTTGTCCAACTTCATGTTAGGAATGCCGTACATCAACAGGCCACCGATACGGTCGTCACGCTCGTAAACGGTGACGGAATGGCCTGCCTTATTGAGCTGCGCAGCGGCCGCAAGGCCCGCAGGACCCGAGCCGACCACGGCGACTTTTTTGCCGGTTCGTGATGCGGGCGGACAGGGGACAATCCAACCCTCTTCGAAGCCGCGATCGACGATAGCGCACTCGATGCTCTTGATCGTCACGGGCGGCTCATTGATGCCCAACACGCAGGATCCTTCACAGGGTGCGGGACAGACTCGGCCGGTAAATTCCGGAAAATTGTTCGTCTTGTGCAAGCGGTCCAGTGCTTCGCGCCAGTGCCCGCGATAGACGAGGTCATTCCATTCGGGAATCAGGTTATTGATTGGGCATCCCGCCGCCATGCCGGCAATCAGCGAACCGGTGTGACAGAACGGCACTCCGCAATCCATACACCGCGCGCCCTGCCCCTGCAGGTCCTCGACGCGCATATGTTCGTGGAATTCACCCCAATCGAGAATTCGCAACTCCGGCGAACGCTCCGCGGCGACTTGCCGCTCAATTTCCATAAAGCCGGTCGGCTTACCCATTACTCAACCTATCTCTCTACGACAACAAATGATTTGCAGTTGATTAGTTTTGCCCCGCCGCTGTGACGGTTTCCTCAGCCTGCTCCTGCTCGCGGGCCATCTCCTCAAGCGCACGCTTGTAGTCGACCGGCATCACCTTGCGGAACAGCGGGACTGACGCTTCCCAGTCCTCGAGAATCTTCGCGGCCACTGTTGAGCCTGTGTAGTTCGCGTGCTTCTGGATCATTTCCTTCAATTCAGCGATGTCCGCCTCCTGTTCCAGCCGCTCAAGCTCCACCATCTCCATATTGCAATTCTGCAGGAACTCATCGTGCGGATCGTAAATGTAGGCTACGCCACCCGACATGCCGGCGGCGAAATTGCGGCCGGTGGGGCCGAGGATCACCACGCGACCGCCCGTCATGTATTCGCAGCCGTGATCGCCGACACCTTCGATGACCGCGCGGGCGCCGGAATTACGGATACAGAACCGCTCCGCCGCCATGCCGCGGAAGTAGGCCTCCCCTTGAATGGCTCCGTACAGCGCCACGTTGCCAATGATGAAGTTCTCTTCCGGCACGAAGGTTGATTCGGGCGGCGGGGCGATGATTATCTTGCCGCCGGAAAGGCCCTTGCCGACGTAATCATTCGCATCGCCTGACAGCTCGAACGTGACGCCGTGCACCATCCATGCGCCGACGCTTTGCCCGGCGGAGCCGCGTGCGCGAATGTGGATCGTGTCCTCTTCCGGCAGGCCACCCTCACGCCATTTTTTGGAAATCTCGTGGCTGAGCATCGTGCACAGGGCACGGTCGATATTTTGTACTTCGATATCCAATTCGACTTTGGCACCATGCTGGATTGCCGGCTGGCAGTCCTTGATGAGTTGCTGATCCAAGACCGTCTCCAAGCCGTGATCCTGCTTGATCGTGCAGTAGACCTCGACGTCCGGGTGCGGTTTCTTGGCGATCTGCAAAATCGGCGTCAGGTCGATTCCGTCCGACTTCCAGTGCGCGATCGCGTCGTCCGCTTCGAGCATGTCTGCCCGGCCGACCATTTCATTGATCGTGCGAAAACCAAGCCCGGCCATGATTTCGCGGCACTCTTCGGCCACCATGAACAGGTAATTGACCACGTGCTCCGGCTTGCCCGCGAACTTCTTGCGCAACTCAGGATCTTGAGTGGCGATCCCGACAGGACAAGTGTTGAGGTGACACTTCCGCATCATGATACAACCCAACGTGATCAGCGGTGCGGTGGCGAATCCGTACTCCTCCGCTCCGAGCAGAGTCGCAATGGCGACATCGCGGCCGGTCTTCAGTTGGCCGTCGGTCTGCAGCACGACGCGGCTGCGCAGATCGTTGAGCACCAGCGTTTGGTGCGTCTCGGCGATACCCAATTCCCAAGGCAGCCCGGCATGTTTGATGCTCGTCAGCGGGGAAGCCCCCGTCCCGCCGTCATGCCCGGAGATCAGAATGTGATCCGCGTGGCCTTTGGCGACACCGGCGGCGATCGTCCCCACGCCGACTTCGGAGACCAGTTTCACGCTGACCCGCGCCGAGGGGTTGGAATTCTTCAGATCGTAAATCAGCTGCGCCAGGTCCTCGATCGAATAAATATCGTGGTGCGGCGGCGGGCTGATCAGGCCGACACCCGGTGTGGAATGCCGTGTGGCGGCGATGATCTTATTCACCTTGTGGCCCGGCAATTCGCCGCCCTCGCCCGGCTTCGCGCCTTGGGCGATTTTGATCTGCAGTTCGTCGGCATTGGTCAAATACCAGCTTGTGACCCCAAACCGGCCGGAGGCGACTTGCTTGATCGCAGATCGCTTTGAGTCACCGTTGGGCAGCGGATCGAAGCGCTTGTAATCTTCGCCCCCTTCACCAGTGTTGCTCTTGCCGCCCAGCCGGTTCATGGCGATCGCCAGTGATTCGTGCGATTCGGCGGAGATCGACCCGTAACTCATCGCTCCCGTGCAGAACCGTTTGACGATCTCGCTCGCCGGCTCGACTTCTTCGAGAGGAATGGCATTCCCCGGCTTGAATTTGAGCAGCCCCCGCAAGTAGCAATCGCGGCGGTTCTGTTCGTTGATCATATCCTTGAATTCGTCGTAAGCCGATCGGTCGCCCGTCCGCGCCGCCGACTGCAGGCGAGAGATGGAATGCGGATTCCAGGCGTGCTTTTCTCCGCCGGCCCTCCAGTGGAATTGGCCTTCGTTCGGCAAGACGGGCAACTGCTCGTCTTCCACACGCTCTGGATAGCCCAAATCGTGTCTGCGGATCGCCTCCTCAGCCAGTACATCCAGGCCGACGCCTTTAATCCGGCTGGCTGTACCCACAAAACAGCGCTCGATCACTTCTTGGTTCAACCCGACCGCCTCAAAGATTTGCGCGCCTTTGTAACTTTGCAGCGTCGAGATGCCCATCTTGGCCATCACCTTAAGCATGCCCTTTTTGACCGCCATACGATAGGCGGCGACGACTCGTTCATCACACCATTCGTCGTTCAACAGGCCGTCGGCGCGGCACTGCCAGAGGGTTTCAAATGCGCAATAAGGGTTGATCGCATCGGCCCCGTAGCCGACCAGCAGGCAATGGTGATGCACCTCGCGGGCCTCGGCCGTTTCGACGACGATCCCAATTCGCGTCCGCTGTTCGTTGCGCACGAGATAATGATGGACCGCCCCACAAGCCAACAGCGCTGAGACCGGAACCCGGTCGAGTCCGGAGGCGCGGTCGCTGAGCACCAGCAGGCTATCCCCTTCGTCAATCGCCTCCCCGGCTTCCTGACAAATGCGATCCAACGTGTTGAGAAGACCTTGCTTGCCCTCGCTACGGGGAAAGGTGATGTCGATGGTCTTCGTCCGCCAACCGCGATGGTCCATCGCCTTGATTGCCGCCATTTCGCTGTCGGTCAGAATCGGATGCGGGATCAACAGCCGATGGCAGTCCTTCTCCTCGGTCGCCAGGAGGTTGCCTTCCGAGCCGATGTAGCACTCCAGCGACATCACAATCTCTTCGCGAATCGAGTCAATGGCCGGATTCGTGACTTGGGCGAAAAGCTGCTTGAAGTAGTCGTAAACCAGCCGCGGCTTGTCGCTCAAGCAGGCCAGGGCCGCATCGTTACCCATCGAGCCAATCGGATCCTTCTGCACCTGCAACATGGGGAGCAGCATAAATTGGATCGTCTCGGTCGTGTATCCGAAGGCCTTCATCTTGGCCAGCAGTTCCTCGCCGGTGGAGGGCTGCGGAGTCTCGGCGGCGGCCAGATCTTTCAGCTCGATTCGCTGATTCTCCAACCACTTGCCGTACGGGCGACGGGTGGCGATGTCCAGTTTGAGTTCTTCGTCGTCGATAATGCGGCCTTGCTCAAAATCGACGAGGAACATTTTGCCGGGCTGCAAGCGGCCCTTGATTTTCACGTTGGCCGGATCCACGTCGAGCACGCCGACTTCGCTGGCCATCACGACTTTGTCGTCATGTGTCACGTAGAATCGGCTGGGACGCAGCCCGTTGCGGTCGAGCACGGCACCGATATAGTGCCCGTCGGTGAAGGCAATCGACGCCGGTCCGTCCCACGGCTCCTGTTTGGCCGAGTAGAACTCATAAAACGCGCGCTTGGCGTCGGACATCGACTCGTGATTTTGCCACGCTTCGGGAATCATCATCATCACCGCTTCGGGCAAACTGCGGCCGGCGTGCAGCAAAAGTTCCAGTGCGTTGTCGAACGTACCCGAGTCGGAACAATGCGGCTCAACGATCGGGCAGATTTTGGGCAAATCCTCCCCGAACAAGTCGCTTTCCATCACGCCTTGTCGAGCAAACAGCCAGTTGGAATTGCCTCGCAACGTATTGATTTCGCCGTTGTGGCTCATAAACCGCAGCGGCTGCGCGCGGTCCCAACTGGGAAAAGTATTCGTCGAAAACCGCGAGTGCACCATCGCCAGATGGCTGATGTAATCCTCGTCCTGGAGATCGGAAAAATAGGGCAACAGTTGGTCGGGCGTCAGCTGTCCCTTATAGATGATGACCTTCGTGGAAAGCGAGCAGACGTACAACATCAGCGCCTGTTGCATTTCGCTGGTTCGCAGGATGTGGCTGGCCAGTTTGCGGATGATGTACAGTTGCCGTTCAAACGCCTCCTGATCAAGACCGTCAGCGGCGCCGATGAAGAGTTGCTCCATAACAGGTTCGGTCGCCCGCGCGGAGGGCCCAATATCCGCTTTGTCGGGTTCTTGAGGAACCTTGCGCCAGCCAAGCAGCGTTTGACCTTGTGCTGAAATCAAATCGGCAATTGCCGACTTGCACAGGCTCCGCTCCCTTTCGTCGCGTGGCAAGAAAACAATCCCAGCCCCATATTTGCCTGGCTTGGGAAGCTCGACGTCGAGATCTGCTTTGGCAACTTTGGCGAAGAATTCATGCGGCAACGTGGTCAACATTCCCGCGCCGTCGCCTGTATTCGCTTCGCAGCCGCAGGCACCGCGGTGATTCATATGACGTAAGATGCGGTCGGCGTCGAGCAACATCTGGTGCGACCGCCGGCCCTTGATATCCGCCACGAATCCAACGCCGCAACTGTCCTTTTCGTTCGCCGGATCGTAGAGCCCCTGTGCAACGGGGTGACCTAACTCAAATTCGGCGGAATGGGCTGGTTTAGTGTCGTGCATGGTCTATGTACTCGTGATTACGAACGGCAATCATCCCGTTTCAAACTCCGACGCCGGAGGGAGCGCCTCGTTTGATCGCGTCTGAAACGGATCGTAGCTTCAGGTTTATGAAGTCCGCGCCGCCGTGACTGCGGGGCGGTCGAAGTATTGAAAAGAGCGGCTGAATCTCTGTCGATGATCGATGAACTGGGAGGCGAAGACCGACACTTCAAGGGGCGACACTGAACTGTTCCAAGGCGTCCGATTCAGGAGTACCGCGGGCCGGAAACCCCCGGCGATGGCCGTGCAACAATTCGATGAATTTCGTGACCGCGTTGCTGAACACCTTGTTGCGTTTGTGGATAATGCTCATCGGCCGAATCCATGATACATTGCTCAGCGGAATCGCCGACAACGAACCGATATCGACTTCTCTCCTGACCGCCGGCAGAGGCAGCAGTGACACACCGGTGCCGATCTCGATGTCGCGCTTGATGTTCTCCATGTTGTCGAAGGCGTGGACGATATTGACGGAAACCTTTTGCTCTTTGAGCCAGCGGTCGATCCGCTTGCGAATGGTTAAGTCCGGCGTAAACGCGACAAAATCTTGGCCGTCCAAATCCCGTACCGCGAGTTCGGACTGCGCGGCCAGCGAGTGCTGCGGTGCGGTCACCAGCACGATTTCTTGTTCTTGCCAGGTGATGGTTTCCAATTCAGCAGTCCCGGGCGGAAATGAAACCAAACCCAAATCGGCCTCATCATGTATGACCGCTTTGTGAATTTCATCAGGATGGCCGTAATCGACCCGCAATTCCGTCTCGGGGTACGACTGCTCAAAACGGCGAACATAGTCGTCCAACTCTTGTAAACCGACCGAATAGATGGCCGCCACACGCACGGGACCGACCACCTTGTCTTGCAACCGGTGGACGCGGTCTTCGATGGCATGGTACGAATCCAACAACTCCTTACAGCCGGCGAAGTAGACTTCACCTGCCGGCGTCAGCTCCAGCGGCCGTTTCGAGCGATCGATCAGCAAGGCTCCCAATCGATCTTCCAGAGTCTGAACCGCCTGACTGGTCGAGGACTGAGAGACACCGAACGCATCCGCCGCCTTAGAAAAGCTGCGTTGCTGGACGACCTCACAGAAGATTTCCACTGCGCGGAGATGCATATCGCCAATAGTATAAGAATCTGTGATATGAGAGAAGCGAGAATATCGCGAAACGAAATGCCAGTCTACGAAGGAGAGGGCCGATCGTCAAGCACCTGTCGAGCGTTGACTCCGTTTTGAGAGGGGGAACACGGACGCCGAACCCGGTCTCGACAAGCGGCATGCTCGTAAGGTCATTTCACCACGACCTTTATGGCCATCTGCCAGCGGTCTCGACAGTCGGCGGGCGCGCGTGCACGCGGGCTCGTAATCAATCGGTTCCGCCCGAGTCTAACGATTTACGGCGTTCAGCATGTCGACGAACGCCTTCAAGAACGGCGTATTGTCGGCCCAGGTGCGTGCTGAGACCAGATTGCCGTCCACCACAACCGGCTGATCGACGTAGTCCGCTCCCCCCTGCTGAGCATCCAACGCACATTTGGCGACGGTGGTCACGGTTTTTGCGTCGATACAACCAGCCGCGGTCAAAATCTCAATCCCATGGCATACGGAAGCCACCGGTTTGCCCGTTTCGAAGAAGTGCCGTGTGATCTTCAGCAGATCCTCGTCATAGCGCAGATACTCCGGAGCGCGGCCGCCCGAAACGAATAGACCGGCGTACTCAGTCGGGTCAACATCCTTAAATGCGACATCCGCACGTAAGTGATATCCGGGCCGTTCCTGCGTGATGTCCCAGGCGATGTTGGAATCGGGCGGAATCTCGTGCAGCACCATGTGATACATCCGCGCCTCGGGACCGGCGACCACCACTTCGTAGCCGTCTTCCGGAAGCCGGTAGTAGGGATACATCGTGTCGAGCACTTCAGTCGCGTCGCCAATGGGCATGAGAACTTTGGGCATGTCATGTTTCCGGTTGTTTGATTTCAATGTTTGCCACAATCGCCCGGCAATGTCGCGCGTGATCGATCCCCATCAGCCCCCAGGCTCTGCCGGGGGTTTTTGCTAACCACCACCCGTCTCCGGATTCGGCAAGACCCCCAATCCCTCTAATTTGGACCGGCACTCGTCCCGCTCGCGGCAACGCTTGAGTTCGCGCCATGAATCGTCTTGCACTTGCAGAAAATCTTCCTCCGTCAGTGCGCCCGGCTTGTTCAGCGCCATCAGGCGTTGCATCACACCGACGTCGAGCCGGCTGAGGAATTTGCCCCCCAGGCGGTAATCCTCGAATGCCTCCCAAACAACGGGGAAGAGCGGCTTAACGATGTTTTCACCGATAGCCGTTGAATACAGCCGTATCTCCTCCTGGGCATGCGAATCCATTCTCAAGGCGAGAAAGTGCAGCAGGTTATGCAGGTCGATCTTCCAGTACGCCTCGGTGTAGGTCGACAGCGGCAGATCCTTGCGGGCCTGTTCCCGGGCGACTCCTGCTTCCAATCGATCTTCATACAACTGGCGTGCGGACGCCTGAAACTCCGTTTCGGATTGAGTGAGTTGCTCGCCGACATCACTGGGCAGCGGATCTCCGCTGCCTTGTCGATTCTGCTGCGCCTGAGTCCGCCACTCACCGGGATCGGTTGCCTGAGCGGCGTCGATCGCCACGGAGTAACGGGTGCTGTACTCGTTCACGTTGGCGGTGCGATGGCGGATCCATTGTCGCCAGCAGTCCATGGGGACCCGGACGAGCAATTTGATCTCAGCCATTTCGAACGGCGTCGTATGCCGGTGCCGCAGCAGGTAGCGAATCAGAGTGCGGTCGTCGGAAACCTTTTTCGTCCCCTCGCCGTAACTCACACGGGCAGCCTGGACAACCGATCCATCGTCGCCCATCACGTCCACGAGGCAGACGAAACCGTCATCCAGGACGGGAAACTTCTGCCAGCGCAATTCTTCTACGAGTTCGGCACGCTTGGTCATCAAATCGCGTCCATCGCGTTCAAGAGGGTATTCTGGAGATTGGAATCCCCTTAAATAGCAGCCGCGCCGTCAACTTTCCAGTCGCTCGCGCAGGCTCACGATTTCCGGCACGCCGAGCAGTCGCTTGACCTCCTCGAACGTCATCAGCGAACCATCCTCCACGTTGACTTGGCCCTGTTTCCGCAACCGCTCAGCACACAGTTTGATTGCCGCTCCGGTGGCGAGAAGGCCGGCAATGGGGCAAACGCCGATTTTGTAGCCCATTCGCTCCAATTCCGAAAACGAAACGATCGGCGTGACACCGCCGGTGAGCATGTTCGCCAGCAACGGCTTGGGCACCTCGCGGGGAATCCGCTCCAGTTCTTCCAAAGTCGTCGGTCCTTCGACGAAACAGACATCGGCGCCCTGGTCCGCATAGAGATTGGCGCGCTCAATCGCAGCGTCGATTCCTGCAACCGCAAGTGCGTCGGTACGGGCAAAGATCACAAAATCGTCGTCCCGACGGGTGTCGAGCGCGGCGCGCAGTTTCAGGCACATCTCTTCGGCGGCGATCACGTCTTTGCCCGCAATATGCCCGCACCGCTTCGGATGGACTTGGTCCTCCAACAACAGCCCGGCGGCTCCGGCCGCTTCCAGTTCCCGCACCGTACGGACCACGTTCTGCAAATCCCCATGCCCCGTATCGCCGTCGGCGACGACCGGGATCGAGACCTGCGCTGTCATTCGCCGGACCGCCTCGGCCATTTCGGTCAGCGTGATTAAGCCGAGATCGGGCAGCCCCAATGTAGAGGCGGCCACTCCAAACCCGCCGGCGAATAACATTTCAATCCCAGCCTGCTGCATCACGAGCGCCGAGAAGACGTCATGTGCGCCGAGGCTGGCAATCAAGCCAGGCCTGAGAAGCATTTGTCGAAGGGCTTGGTTGGGTTTCATGGGCGGATTCAAGCCTGTGCTGGCGATGCATTCATGCAAATATGACGACGCACGTGATCATGGCGTTGTCCGATCAGTTTTGACAACACACAGGCACAAAAACCGGGGCACATGCGATGTATCCTCATTGCGCTCGGGCACTGAACGTTTCTCCGGCAAAATCGGACCAACCCGTTCAGCCGCTTCGCTCCTGGTCGGAACATACCTGCTGGTGCTCGAATTCCAAAAGGCGATTCGGTCTCCTGGCCATCTTGGACTGATGTGAAAGTCGAGCGTTCAACGATATCCATAACAAATGTGTGACCGGTGCAACCAGTCGAATGATTGAGGGGGCGGGGCGTTGGATCTACTGCCGCAGATTGTTAAAGACAACCGATTCACCGCCGAGGACTTGCCCAAATTTGAAGCCAAGCTGTTCTTCGAGGGGACTCAGCGACGGCTGAATTTCGAGCGGTTTGCTGTGCTACTGATTCTGTCAGCGATCATCGCGACTTACGGCATATTAGGCGATTCTGCGGCAACCGTGATTGGAGCGATGATTATCGCGCCGCTGATGAAGCCGATCATGGCAACATCCGCGGCACTCGTGATGGGCGATATGCGCCGGGCCGCGGGTTCGGTCGTGGTGGTTGCTGTGGGCGTCGTGGCGACGATTCTGATTGCCTGCGTGTGCGCATGGGTTCATCCGGGGGTCATCGGATATAGCAGTAGCGGGCAAATCATCAATCGCATCTCGCCGAGCACGATTGATCTCGCCGTCGCGCTGGCGTCCGGTGCGGCAGGCGCTTTTGCGATGAGCCGCGACGACGTGGCCGATTCGTTGCCAGGTGTCGCGGTCTCGATCGCGCTCGTGCCCCCTTTGTGTGTGGCGGGTCTGGGGCTCGCAGAGGGACACTGGCGGGTTGCATTTGGATCGTCAGTGCTGTTCCTGACGAACTTTTTTTCGATCCTACTCGCCGGTGGCGCCATGCTGGCAATTCTGGGACTAAACGCCGCCGCGACCAATCGAATGAACACAGCCGGACGGCGGCACGCGTTTGCAGCAGTGATCATCGGATTTTTTATCGTGATCATCCCGTTGGCATATACGTCAAACCGCGTCGCGAACGAAGCGCTCGCGGAAATGCACGGCAAACACCTTGTTCGTGACTGGCTGAAGCAGTCCGGCCTGGAATTGAATCGTATAGAAGCGCACGGTGACGAGATCGAAATGCTCCTCAGCGGAGACGGCGATGTCCCACCCTTGGCGGAACTGGGTGAGAGGGTTCGCAAGGTGCTCGACCGACAAGTCACGATCAAGGTGATCGTCGTCCCGACGCGGGAGATGGTGCTTCCCGGAGATCCGCCGCAGTGACGCGCAGATTGGCGGGGCCTGATCGTTGACTGCCCGGAATCGTCGCCGCTGGGAGCCGTCCGACAATGGTAATTTCTCCGCATTGAGGGGTTTCCCGACATAAACTTTCCGCACACCCCGTTTAAATTAGGTAGGATGATAGAAATGCGCCGTTATGTGACACGTTTGGATCGTCAGGGGGCTTTGATGTGCGGCGATTGGGATTGGCCTTATCGGGCGGCGGGTTTCGTGCGGTTCTCTACCACCTAGGCGTGGTTCGGTTTCTGCGCGACGCAAATATCCTAAGCAAAGTGACTCATATGACTTCCGTTTCGGGCGGAAGCATTATTGGGGCACACATGGCGCTCAATTGGGACCGCTACTGCGGGTCTGAGGAGGAATTTGAGGACGCGGCGAGTGAGTTATTGCGGTATGTGCAACTGGACGTCAGAAACCGCATCGTGCGGCGGTTTCCATTCGCAGCGTTGCTGAATTCGGGCCAGCGGCTCCTACGTTTGGGCAGCCGGAGGAGTTTGACCCGAGCCGGGCTGCTGGAGAAACACTACGAAAAGTATTTGTTCGGCGACACAAACCTTTTTCAATTGCCCGATCGTCCACGGCTGCACATCCTTTCCACCAATTTGAGCGAAGGCTGTTTGTGTTCATTCCACAAAGGGGGCCTGCTGCTGCAGCGCCGCGTGCCTGGCCGCAGAGACCGCTTTGAAAGAGTGGAAATGGGTTTGGCAACGGTGTCGATGGCGGTGGCGGCATCGTCGGCGTTTCCCGGCTTCTTCCCGCCCTTGGAACTCAACGGCTGGGATGTCGGTGCCGAGGAAGGCGAGTTTCACCGGAAGGCGTTCACCGACGGCGGCGTGTATGACAACCTCGGGCTACGGATGTTTCGCTGTATTGAACAATCGTGGGTTCGCGAAATCACTCCGCTGCGCAAAGACGATTTTCTCGAACTAGAAGATGCAACGTCGGCGCTAGTTTCGGCAGAGAATCTGCCGGAGCAAACTCCGTTGCGGCGCTTGAGAGAAAAGTTGTCCAAGCACGAACCGCAGAAGTGGGGACCGACAGTCGCGGTATCGGTCGACGGGGTGCAGGATGCGCTTGTCGAGGGGTTGTGGGAGATTATCCGCACCGACGAGCTCTACCGAGAGGCCAGTTTTCAAGGCATGGAGCTGACGGACTCCGGTGCGCAGTCGCTGTTGAACTATGTCGTGGAAGCAAACCGCCAACCAGAATTGAACGACCGGCTGTGGCTGAATCGGCAGATCGTGGAGTCGGCGTTGCGGCAGGTGATCGGCAAGCCCTGTCTGCGGATGAGTCGTCAGGAATTCGACGGGATCTTGGTAAGCGATGCCTCCGGGAAATTCAAAGTCAATCCCAACAGCCGTGCGGGCGGGTTATTGCGGACCACGCTGCGCGCAACTGATATTCTGATGGACCGCGTTTGGCAGTTGGAGGCGGAGGCGTTCGAAAACTCAGCGGGCGTGCTGATCTGTCCGATTTTGGATGTGGTTGATCGATCCGAGGATCGGACTGCTCCACATCCGGCGATCCAACGGCAGGCATCACGGATCCGAACCGACATGGACCGTTTCTCCGATTTAGAAATAGCGGCGCTGGTCCAGCATGGCTACTGCGTAGCCCGTAAAGCGTGCCGATCACAAGCGGAATTCCTGCAAACGGAAATTCCGCGCGGCGCGGCATGGGATCCGCTGGCATCCTCAACAGAAAATGGAACCGAGCGGGTGCCTCCTGTATTTGATTTGAACGATGAAGAGTCGGCGTCGGATCGCGCGCGTGAGCTACAGGCGTCGTCACAACGCCGTGTCTGGAGTACGCTGTTCGATTTGCGAGACTGGCCCAGCTACGTCTGGATACCGCTGATCATCGCCATTGCGATTTACCTGCCGTACCAAGTCGTTGAGGTCAATCGCAAATCAAAACAACAGGCGGCCGTGCTGGCGGCAATCTCCGAATCGAGCCCTGTCTATAAGCGGATTCTATCCCTATTGGAGGAGGGACCGGCACCCCCGTTTCCGCCGTGCAAGTTTGAAGAAGTGGACCACATCCAGGAGACCCAGATGAAGGGGTTCGAAGTCGTCTCCGACGCGCGGATTTATGATCTGCGCGAGTGGTCCGATCCGACTCAAGAAGGTAACGCGACCGCGATGTACACGCGCGCCACGATTCGCCGAACGGAGAAGGCGCCGGATAACCCGCACTTAAGTATTCAACTCGTAACTCACAACGAACAGTTGCTAATCAAAGCGACCGCCGATCGCCTGAATCCCGTCTTTCGGCGAATGAAGCTTAAGGACGGCCGATATCAGTGGGAATTGGATCTCGACTTTTCCCATGTTCCGGTCGGTGATGACGTCGAGTTGCTGCTGGAAGGCGACGTGACCGACGAATTCGCGACACTGAAGGAGAACACCGGACGGTTTTACTTCTCGCTACCATTGGAAACCGGATTGTCGCAGGTCTGGGTATTGATGCCTGAGGGCCGGCTTTACAATTCGTTCGAGGTGAGCAGCTTTCCGATTGGTGAGCCGGACAAGGCGCAGCTCGTCGTGCCGGACTCCAAGGTCGAAATCCCCTTCGGCTCGATCGCCATGTTTCGGTTGATCCACCCCGATGCCAATCACCGCTACGAGTGCCGTTGGTCCTGGATCGACGAATCAGAGGACTCTCAGTAGCGTTCCCGTTTGTTGGTCCGCGAATAACAGTGGCAAACAGAAAACAGCGGACGAACTAAGTTGTTCGCCCGCTGTTTTTCGACACGATGAGTCGCGGTTGGCCCGCATTCGTTTTGGTTCGAACTAATGCATCGTTAGTCTTTCTTGGCGGCCTTCTTGCGTCGGTAGCCGTAACCGAGCAGTCCCAGGGAGCCGATGCCCAGCAGAACCATCGAAGAAGGTTCGGGAACCGGGTTGATCGGGGGCGGTTCGGTTGATTCGAAGGCGATGTTGTCGACGCCGACGCCGTTGTCGGTTCCGGTGAACGTCAACGTGGCAACTAACGCCGTCGACAGCAACTGGTCAACTGACAGGTGGATCACGTTACCGTCTTCCAGCGGCGTGTCCGGAAGCGTGTAGCTCGCTTGGCCGACGAGCGTCGTCTGCCCCAAGTCTTCGAAGAGGCTCAGCGTCACGGAATCACCCGGAGCCGGTCCGAACTCTTGACGATAGTCGTAAACATCCAGTTCGAGGCTGAGGATCGCGTTCTCGAATGTGAAGGTGTAGTCGTTGGCCGCCATCGGACCGATGACTTGGCCGTTTTCATTGACGTTGAGGCTTTCGTCGTTCAAGAAGAAGTTGCCTCCAAAACCGCCGGCGGGTGCATCGGCGTCGTCGACCGCGTTGATGTTACGGAACGAGGTCCGCGGCGACCCAACTTCGGCAATGAATCCGCCGCCGCCGCTTGAAATCTCGATACCCACAACGTTGTCGCCGGTATTGATCGAACTGACGGGTTGGAGATCGGAGAATCCCGTTTCAAAGTCAATCAGACCTGCCTGAACGGGGAGTGAGCAAATCGCAACGAGCGAGGCAGTGACGAGTGTTAGTGTGATCTTTTTCATCGCATCGAGTTCCTGAGAATCTTGTCCTTGAGAAGAGCTGGGATGGTGAAACAACCGGCTTGGTGAAACATGTGAACAGGGTTAGTTCTGCTTCAATTAAGGAATTTGCGTGCCAAAGGGAGTGACTCAACACAGCCAATGACGTAACCCATTGACATGACAACCGTTAGAAGATGGCACCAATCGAGCGCGTCGCCGGTCGTGTTAAGCTAGGTTAGCGCGACGCGCTAAGCGGTCGGCGCGCAGAGTGTCCTGCGTTAAACGCAGGGCGCCGGTTCAATTCGGCGGCAAATCGACCTTGAACGGCGGTCGTCGTAGAACGCATTTGGCGCGCGATGGGCATCGCCGGATGGTGCTGCAGAGTGAGCAAGAGCGGTCTCGCCGACGACACGGCGCGTTGCCGATTCAGCAGCCGTGCAAGGCGCGCACGGCTTTCACCCGATTGAAACCAGAAACGGCAGCGGCAGCCGCCGGACCCTCGCGCCAGGCGGCGAAGATCAAAGGCGAACTAACGGTCGTCACTTGGGAGTGACTTCTTACGGACGACGCAAGACGGGCGGCTCTTCGGTCGCTTGCTGAACCGGTGCGCTGCTTCCCAAGCTCTCCGGAAACATCTCTTCGCCGATCACCTCAAAGTCGGCGGGGACCACTTGCTGATCCTCACCAGTTTCTTGTTTGCCCTCGGCCAATGCCAGGCGCACGTGCCGTTTGAGCTGAACCTGGTCTTGAATTTGATCCGGCCCGCGAATGATCCGGACATCGTCCACCCGATAGGCATGGTTCTGCTTGAGCAGCCAGACGATCGCGCCAAGATTCTGGTTGCCCAGAATCACTTGGACGTGTTCGGGATTCGTATTCTCCACTCGCTGCAGCGTTGTTCGTAAGTGATCAGCCGCGGGAAAACCTAACTGCGGAATCCTGCGGCACTGACTCCACACCGATCCGTTGAACTCCCGCGTCGAGAATTCGGCGACTTGATTCAAATCGCCCGATTCTAATCCCGCGGCGAATTCGTGGATTGGCAGCAACAATTCGATTGTTTCCTTCAGTGAATCCGGCCGACCGACGGCAGGAAAGAGCACGTCGTCCACTTTCATCTTGCCGCGCAGTGCGCGGAGCACATACGTCACGGGCCGGCCGCCTTGATTGACCGTAATCTCCGTCAGCGGTCCTTGAAAAACAGTGTTCTCGACAACCGGTACCACGGCGGGAATATCATCGAGAGGAATCGAATGGATCGACTCGGAATTCAGCCGTTTCCAGGCCCGCTGTTGAAAGTCGCGCGTGGAGTAGAACTCCAACATGTTGAGGTCACGATCCGCCAGCGCGGCGCTGTAGATCCGCATCGCCTGGTGAGCGGTAAACACGGCCGCCAGTTTCTTTTCCTGGCGATGATTCCAGTCAAACACAGTCACGTCATCGACATGATAGATGCGGGGTGCGCCCGGCGTGTCGTCCTGACTACGAACGAGACTGATCTGCAGGACCTCCCGCTCGCCCTTGACCACGTAGTCGGCACGTCCCTGAATGATTTTGATATCTGCGTTGTTGCCCTCGCCGTTCGAAACTTCGGGCAAGGGAAACGCGCTCAAATCAGATGTTTCCAGGGCGCCCTGGAAAAACTGGACCGTGCAAATCTTGGACAATGCCTGCTTGTCCTTGCGCTCGTAGGCGTCGCGAAATGTATTGGCTGTGACCAAGACCTTGGCCAAATCCTGCACCGATGTGATCTCCGTCTCGCCGCTGTCGGACTTGCGGGATGACTTCGCGGCAACGTCGTCGACCTTCCATTGTCCGTCGAACTGTCGAAATGCGGCGACGATCGTGCGACCGTTTTTGCGGAAAGAGATTTCGGCGGTGTCGTTCGACATCCGCGCTTGCGGTTTAAACTTTCCGGAGAGGGAATGCTTGCCGTGAATCTTGGACAAGATGTGGCCTAAGTCTGCCGGCGGCAAATCCGCCAACACGCGCGCCAAACGCGGGGAACAACCGCTCAAGACGTCTTCGCGATCACCCTGACTCCAGACCTGTTCAAATTCCTGCACAGCAAGCAACAGACTCATTTGCTGGGCGATCGAGCGATAGGCGGTATCGCCGCCGCGGATTTTTTCCGGCCGGTAGACATCGTCGACGACCCACTTGCCGGATTGTCCATCGCGAATCAGTTTGAAGACGAGTTTGCGGGTGATGGCGCGTTTCTCTTTTTTCTCCTTGATTTCGACAAGCACCTTTTTCTCGGCGTCATCCCCTTCGACCTTTTTGATGTCCAGTTGGCCCTTCGGCAGTTTCAGCACCTCAACAGCGGCAAAGGGTTCGACCCGTCCCGAGAGCGGAAACGCCATATCGTCGAGTTTTTGAGAACTGCGGTCCCGGACCTGCGCCAAGTCCTCCTCTTCGAGTTCAGCCATCCATTGCGAGATGGTTCGCATTTCTACGGTATTGGCACAACCCTGGCTGATCATCAACGAAGTCAACAGAACGATCGTTTTCGCGCTGTAATTCATACCGGCGATCCTTGGACCGACGCGCAATTGATCCCTTGCGAGATGGCGTCGCCCGATAATGAGATTGGCTAGAAGTGTGAGATTGTGTTGAGAGAGATGAGGCGGGCGGGTTTCTCGCAGATTTTCGATATCCCGTCAAGACCGCGCATCGGCGCTCGTCACCGCTGCGCTGCAGGACCGCCGGAAGGCGGAGACAGATGGTATACTCGTGATGAGGTCGCAGTCGGATGGAGTCGATTTGAGAGAATCTGTTCCGCTCCGAGTTCCGATTTTTCACGTTTTTCGGATTGACGGGCGTAGTTCCTGCAGCGAATGATTGTGCGATTGCCAGTCCGCACGCTTACCGCACGCGGAAAACCGTGACGGCATGGCAACCAGGAATTCGCGTAGACATCTCCTGGCAGCAGGGAGTTGCCTCGAAGTTGACCCGTCATAGACGTCGGGCCACTGGATACTCACCGATTATGTCGACGGCAAACAGCGAACCCAAAAACGATATTGATATTGTCGCTCAGCGGAAGAGTATCGTCCGCCGCCGAGTCCCCATCGGCCGCTGGTTGGGACGGCTGGCATTAGTCGGATATCTGTTCTCCCTGTGGTGGTATCGCGACCTTCTGCTGCAGTACATGCCGTCAACGACGGACGTTGTCTGGAATTTGAGCACGCGCGCGGCAATCTGGGAATCGCTAAAACAGTTTGCGGTCGCGGCGGCCGCCCTGGCCGGCCTCTACTTTGTGATCGGGTTTTTGGTATTGATGGCGGCCGGCAAACCGCGGACACCCCGATCTTCGTTTCGTCGAAAGCTGGCCATCTTGTTTGTCGGCATGGGGTTGACGACTGTGGTCCGCGGAGTGGAATTGGGCCAAATGCCCGGGTCAGCACAAATGGCGATTCCGTTATTGGGTGCCTTAACAGGCATGATCATCGGATCCGCATCGCTCCGCGGCAAGAAGGGCATCATCAGCCTGTGCGTTTGGTCAATGACGCACCTGCTACTGTTTGTGATTTTCTTGGGCGTTGTAGCGTACCTGGCCACTGACGCCGAGCCGTTGGAGACCAACAGCGTCGGCATCACCTCGGCGGAAAAACGTCGGATCACCAAGTTGATTCAGCGATCAACGCAAAACGGAGAGGACGATGTCCACCGACTTGTCCTCCGCGAATCGGATGTCAAATCGCTCGCAGCGTGGGGGCTGGAACTCGCCGGCGCCGATCCCAACGTGAATTTGCGGTTGGACGACGGCAAGATCACTGCGCAGTCCACACAGACGATCTCCATCCCGCAGTTCCCGAAACGGTATGTCAATATGCAGACCACCTGGCGGATCGGCATCGACGAAGGACGTCCGCGCCTGCAGATCGATCAGCTGCAAGTTGGCCGGATCGGGCTGCCAAGATTTCTCTGCAATTCGCTCTCTCGAGGGGTGCTGTCCCTGCTCAAACAGGATGACGAAATTTGGAAGATTGTCGGATCGTTCAAGAAACTTGAAGTGGCCGATGCCAAGGTCATTCTCGAAGGTGATCGCGAGACGATTCGCGAAGAAGTCTTGCCGTCGCTGCAAGCCAAACTGGGGGTATCTCCCGAATTGGTCAGCGCAACGGGAGACTATCTGAATCACTTGGTCGAGGACGCCGATCGATGGCCACAGGGCGATCAACGAATGGTCGCAGCAATGACTTCCGCATTCCAGCTGGCCCAAAGCCGGTCCGCCGCCGGCGACCCGTTGCTGGAGAATCGGGCGGCATTGTTGTCGTTGGGCATCCTACTTGGGCATCATCGCGTCGCCGATCTGTCAGGTTCGCGCGACGCAACCCGCCATCTGGCGGCTGCCAAAGATCGGATCGGCCACGTGACAATGCGCGGACGCAGCGACTGGACCAAGCACTTCTGCGTCAGCGCCGCTCTGGTGGTTCTGTCCGATAACAGCACGAGTGATTTGCTCGGAGTGCTCAAAGAGGACCTGGACTCCGACGGGGGCAGTGGATTCTCGTTCGGCGATTTGCTGGCCGACCGTGCCGGCGCGCAATTTTCCAAAGCCGCCCTCGATGACGTCGACGCAGCGCGCCGGATGCAGAACGCATTCGCGGAGGAAGTCACGCTGGAAGATTTCTTCCCCACAGCAGCCGGTCTGCCCGAGGGACTTAGCGCTAACGAGTTGCAAACCCGCTACGGCGGCATCGGAGGAGCGGGCTACCGTAAACTCGAAGCAGAGATCGAGCGCCGCTTGCGCGAATGTCCTCTGCTGAGCAATTAGCGCTTTTTCAGACCTAAGAATTGGGGTAGCAGAAGTCGTGAGACTTCTGAAAACGCAATCGATCCAGACACGTTCCCGAACTTTCAGGAGTTCGGCTACCCTAAGACTGCAATTTTGACAAATCACTAACGGCCCGATTTTCCGGGCCAAGAAACTGTTTTCTCGAGTTTTCCTCTCAAAGGGGACACCCACGGCCGCTAAAATAGCGAGGTTCCGCGCGGTGACATGCCTCGATTTTGCAAAACTCGAGGGGATTGCAGGCCACGCCGGGAAAGAATTGCCGACGGAAGGCGTATACATCTGTGGGAGCGGCTTGATCGTCGAATCGGGCGCCCACATTGCATTTGCTGTTTGCCGCGCTTGCTTGCATGAAGGAGACCACCGTGAATTGTCTCAGTCGTTTGCTCCGAACACGATTCTTTCTCTCAACGGCCGTCTTGCTGCTTGGACCGGTTTCGACCTGTCAGGCTCAGGTCAACGGCGGGGGAACCGGGACCGGTACGGGAACCGGCACAGGGACTGGAACGGGAGCGGCCGCAGCGGCCGGTGTCAGCGTCGACGCCAACGGATTGGTCAAGACCGTCGTCGCCAAGGGAGGGAAACAGCTTGCGCGGCAGCGGGCCAGAGCCGCCCGCAAGAGCCTCCCGGAAGACTTAAACGAATTCAATCCGCTGCGAAAAGTCTCCCTGGTCCGCTTGGAACGGGCCTACGGTGACATTCTCGCCGCCGACGAAGAGCTCAAGCCGGAAATGCAGTTCTTGGCCGGTTTGCAGCGGATCGATTATCTGTTCGTCTATCCGGAGACAGGCGACTTGGTCATCGCCGGCCCGGCAGAGGGTTTTGGCGCCGACGGAACCGGTCGCACGGTCGGGACGACCACCGGCCGGCCGCCGCTGAGACTGGATGATTTGATGGTCGCCCTGCGGGCGTTGAGCCGCAACCAAGACGTTGGGTGTTCCATCGATGCTCGTCCGGAGAACCTGGCAGAATTCAAGAAGTACCAAGCATCCAATAGCGCGGCATCGAGCACTGCCGTCGCGCGGCAGCGGTTCAAGAGAATGGCCAAGATCCTTGGCAATCAAAAGGTCTCGATCTGGGGCGTGCCTGCCGACAGCCATTTTGCCCGCACCCTGGTCGAAGCCGACTTTATCATGAAGAAGATCTCTCTGGGGCAATTGAGAGTTCGGGTCAAGGGTTTCAAGTCGCATTTTTCCATGGTCCGCCCGGGCGACAACATGGCCAACCGCTGGTGGTTTACGCCGCTTTACGATCCATTTAAGACGACCGACGACGGTAACGCTTATCAATTGGCCGGTCCCCGGGCGCAATTGTGGGCGGAAAACGAGGTCATTCAGGCGGACGGACGACGGATCAGCGTCGGGACCAAAGTCGCCAGTACGGACCGATATGCCAAGCAATTCACGAATAAGTTCGCACAACTTGCGGAGGAAGTTCCCGCCTTCGCCGAAATGCAGACTTTGTTCGATCTGCTGACCGTCGCGGCCCTCATCGAGCAGCACGGGCTGGCCGACCGTATTCAGTGGACGATGGACCTATTCTTGGATGACCAGCGCGCCGCCGTCTCGAAATGGAACATTCCCCTCGATGTGCCGACCACTGTGAATATGAAGCTCATCAGGGGTCGGATGTTGATCGGAATGGTGGGTGGGGGTGTGGTGATCTCGCCCGATCGGACGGTCCGGGAATTGGCCTGGGAAACCGACGGAGAGGCGTTGCCCGAAAAACAACGCGCAGCGCTCAGCCGCGAGTTGCCCGACGGCCGTTGGTGGTGGGATTAACTGTGATTGCGGTTTGGCCTTAGGCGGTTACGTTTAACCCACCGCCCGTTGCAGCACCGGCATCGGCAACCGGTGCAACGCCCGCCGCCGCGTCTCCGCCAAACATGTTTCCCAGCTGCGCGGCTAAGGCCATGCCGGCCAGTAGCGCCAATCCCGCTCCGCTGCTGCCTCCCTTTTTGTCATCATCATCGCCTTCAAGGGCTTTCAGCAGGATCAGCGCCATCAGGATTTCCGCCGAGCTGAAGTCGCGCATGCTCTCCATCAACTGCTGCATATTGGCCGGAATCGACGGCGCCGCATTGGGATCAACCTGCAAGGGAGACTCCCCAGATGCCGACGCGGACGACGCCGATGAGACGGTTCCGCCTGCTGCGGATGCCCCAACTGCTCCTGAGGTTGCGCCGGTCCCACCTGCTGCGGAAACACCCGCACCGATTCCAGAAACTTCCATCGCTCGCCTCCGAGGTGTAATGACCCGCACAGTGTCGAACAGTCAAACCACGCGTCAGTCGGAATTCCGGCTGCGCAATAGTCCAAAGCCGACAATCGCAATTCGCGGACCACACCGCACATCCGCTCATCCAGCGGCAACACAACACGCGTCGTTGATTGCGCTTAGGAAAAGAGCGTATACCAGTGTTCAACGGCAGGCGCTACGCTGGTTAAACAGCGTGTGGAACGCGTTCAGCGCAAAGTGTAAAGCCGTCGATACAACTTGCGGCAGGAATTAGAACTAGTTTCAAAACCCGGTTGCGCCTGTTTGAGAAACTAAAATACAAGTGTCTGCGAGATGCGTCAGAGGGTTTTGAAACTACTTGGAGGGAGATCATGCAGTCATTACGCCAGTCTGGCGCATCCGCTAGAAGTGCCAGAGTTGCGGCGCAAGAACGACGGTGAGGACCCAGATCAGCAGGCTGAGCGGAATGCCGATCCGCATGTAGTCGGAAAACCGATAGCCGCCCGGGCCGTAGACCATCAAGTTCGTTTGGTAGCTGATCGGCGTCGCCAGCGCGACCGAGGCGGCAATCATGACCGACATAATGAACGGCTTTTCGTCGACGTCGAGTGTGACCGCCGTTTCCAGCGCAATCGGGACGACAATATATGCGGCCGCGACATTGGTAATCAGGTTCGTAAACACCATCGCCAACAGGTAAATCGCCGCGAGCGCCAGATAGCGGTTCTCTCCCACAGTAGCGACGATGGCGCTTGAGATACCGGCGGCGGCTTGGCTTTCCTGCATTGCAGCACTGAGCGCGAACCCGGCCGCGATTACGATCAAAATTTGCCAATCAACTGACCGACGAGCTTCGGTTCCCGTGCAGCAGCGGAAGATAAGCATCAGACCGGCGGCCAGCATCGGCGCCAGCGGCAAGCTGATGCCGAGCGTAATTCCCAGGATCATCAGTCCCAGGATTCCCAGCGCCACCCAGGCCCGCTCGTGCCGGACCGGCGCTGAATCTTCGACCATACTCACCAGGAAAAAGTCCCGCGAGTTACGTTGCCGCGAAAGAAATGACGGATGCGCCTCGAGCAACAACGTATCGCCCGGCCAGAGCGAAATATCGCCGATCTTTTTATTCAACCGCTGCCCGTTACGAGCGACGGCAATGACGGCGGCGTTATAGACCGTCCGAAAACGGCCCTCGCGAATGGTTTTCCCGACCAACGGACACGTGGTCGAGACCACCGCCTCCAACAATCGCCGCTCCGAACGGGGACTGCCGAGTTGAAAGACTTGATCTGTGGCGGGCTGCAAACCGCGAATCCGCTGCAGGTCGATCACCGAATCGACAACGCCTACGAACACCAACCGGTCGTTGGCCTGCAACCGCTCCTGAGGTGACACGGCGGGCAACACGTGTCCATCGCGGTCGATCTCGATCAAGTACACGCCCTGCAAATGCCGCAGGCCGGCTTCCTCAATCGTGCGGCCGACGAGTAGGCTGCCCGGTTCGACGAGCATTTCGATCGTATATTCACGGGCATCTTCTCCATAGCTGATCGCCGGCCGCCGATCCGGGAGCAGCCAGCGCCCGACACCCAGTACATACAGGATTCCGACAATCGCGACCGGGAGGCCCAACCAGGCGATCTCGAACATCCCCAACCTCTCCTGGTCCGGCTGCGCCGCGAGCAGGTCGTTGATGACGATGTTGGTACTGGTGCCGATCAGCGTACAGGTGCCGCCCAGAATCGCGGCGTAGGACAGTGGAATCAGCAGTTTGGAGACCGGCTGGCCGTATTTCTTGGCCCACTCCCCGATCACCGGCAACGCCACCGCCACGACCGGCGTGTTATTGAGGAACGCACTCATCAGCGCCACTGGAAACATGATCCGCGATTGCGCTTTGCGTTCGGTCGTCGGTTGGCCGAGGACATATTGCGACAGCCAAGACATTGCGCCAGTTTCACGCAATCCCGCGGCGACGACAAACAGGGCTCCAATCGTCACCAGAGAGCGCTCCGCCATGCCGGCCAGCGCCTGTTCTTCAGTGATGACGCGCGCGAGAATCAGCAAGGTGACACCGCCGACCATGACAATATCGGCACCGACCCGCCCCGACGCGAGTGTCCCAATCACCAGCGCAACGACTGCCAGCGTATACCAAGCTTCCCAGCCCATCTGTTCCAGCTTATTCCGTGAATATCATCGGTCATGATTTGCCGCACGCCGCCTTGCGGTTTGGGTTGCGATCCCACAATTCCTCGACGCAACCTTCCCGCTAAGACCGAAAGGTTACGGGTTCCCTCTTAAAGAGACAACTGTATCGCCCTATGGTTCCCCGCCCAGAGCTCATTACACGTCGGTCCGCCGACGACTGGTTTGCAACAATCTCAAGTTCCGGGTAGCTTCGAGAGAGTATCCCAGAGCAAACGGGGGCGTTCCGATGACCACGATAAACCGACGGCAAACTGCCGCCCGACTTTGGACTGACGACGCGCAATCTCGCACTAGCACGATTAGGAGCCGACTCCAATGAAGCCATTCCAAAATCCTGTCTTCCAGATTGTGCTTGGCTTGGCGGCCGCGATGTCCGCTGGGGCTCTCTGCGCCGCGGAGCCGATCGACATTGGTTCGCAGCGAGAACTTTTCATCGACCGGCATCTGATCGATGAGCTGACGGGAGGCGCACAGTTGGTGCTGAATCGGCCCCGTGATATGGGCGTGGCGGTGCAGTTCGATGCGCCGTGGGAAGGGGCATTCTGCGGCTATTGCACCGTGATCAAAGACGGTGATACCTACCGTGTCTTCTATCGCGGACTTCCGCAATCGCGACGGGACGGAACGCGGAGCGAGGTCACCTGTGTCGCCGAGTCACCCGACGGCATCGTTTGGGAAAAACCGCAACTGGGCATCCACGAAGTGGGCGGTTCCAAAGAGAACAACGTCATCTTGGCCGAGGATCCGCCGTTTTCGCACAACTTCTGCCCCATGCTGGACACGCGGAAGGGCGTTCCCGCCGAGCAGCGTTATAAGGCTTTAGCTGGTTCGCGCCGCAGCGGTCTGGTCGCCTTCGTCTCGCCCGACGGCCTGCATTGGAACAAGCTCCGCGACGAACCAGTCATTACCGAGGGCGCGTTTGACTCGCAGAATGTGCCGATGTGGTCAGAGGCGGAGAAGAAGTACGTCTGCTATTTTCGCGTGTTTGTCGACGGAATCCGCCGCATTTCACGGACAACGTCGGACGACTTCATCCATTGGAGCAAACCAGTCCTGATGGGATACGCCGGCGGACCGGTTGAACATCTCTACACCAACCAGACCAGTCCTTATTTTCGCGCGCCGCAAATCTACGTGGGCCTCGCCGCCCGGTTCTTCCCCAAACGCCGAGTTTTGACAAAGACACAAGCAGAAAAAATCGGCGTCGACCCCGGCTACTTCAACGACTGCTCCGACGGCGTGCTGATCACCACCCGCGGCGGCGATCAGTATGACCGCACATTTCCTGAGGGATTCTTGCGGCCCGGAATCGGATTGGAGAACTGGGTCTCACGCACGAACTACCCCGCTCTCAACGTCGTACAAACCGGCGATAAGACAATGTCGTTCTACGCCAATCAAAACTACGGTCAGCCGACGGCCCATTTACGGCGGTACGAGATTCGGCTCGACGGATTCGCCGCGGTTCGCGCGCCGTATTCCGGCGGCGAACTGATCACCAAGCCGCTCACATTTCGCGGCGATCAACTCGAATTAAACTTTGCGACGTCTGCGGCGGGCGGAATCCGCGTCGAAATCCAAGACGCCTCGGGCAAACCGATCCCGGGCTTTACGCTGGCGGAAGCGCAGGAGACGATCGGCAACGAAATCAGCCGCGTGGTGAACTGGAAATCGGGAAGTGATGTCAGCTCATTGTCTGGACGTCCGGTTCGGCTGCGATTTGTCATGAAAGATGCCGACTTGTTTGCGTTGAAGTTTTCGGCGGCGAAGTAGGTTCGGCACTAGGGTCGGACAAGATCATCTGACAACTTAAGAAGCGATTCGTTTATGCTGATTGTCCTTTCTCCCGCCAAGACACTCGACCTATCGCCACAGACGCAAACCAGCAAATGCACCACGCCGGAGTTTCTTGACGAAGCGGAAATCCTCGTCAAGAAGCTCCGTGGCATGTCGCGCAGGGCATTGGGCGAGTTGATGGGCATTAGCCCGGAACTGGCGGAGTTGAATCAGCGGCGCTATCAATCTTGGGCCCGTCCGTTCACGCCGGAGAATGCCAAACAGGCGGTCTTGGCGTTCGACGGAGAAGTCTACTGGGGATTGAAGGCCAAGACATTCCGATCCAAGGACCTCGATTTTGCTCAAAGTCACCTGCGAATTCTCTCGGGTTTGTACGGGATGTTGCGCCCGCTTGACCTGATGCAGCCGTATCGTCTGGAAATGGGAACCAAGTTGGCCGTGCGCCGCTGTAAGAGTCTGTATGACTTCTGGACTGAAAAGGTGACTCAGGCCGCCAACGACGTTTTATCGGCGCAGCGCAACGGCGTGCTGCTCAATCTGGCGTCGAATGAATACGTCAAGGCGCTCAACCGCAAACAACTCGATGGCAGAGTCGTCACCGCGGTGTTTCGAGAAATCAAAAATGGCAAGTCCCGTACGATCGCCACATTCGCCAAACAGGCACGCGGGATGATGGCGGCATGGGCCATCCGGAATCGGACCACTGATCCTGCGGAATTGGTCGACTTTTCCGATGCTGAGTATGAATACGTTCCCGGCGAATCGACCGAACACGAGCTGGTGTTTGCCCGCCTGCAACCGCCGCCCGTCAGCGGCTGACACGCTAAATTGAACGCTGAGGGTACGGGGTGACAGTACCGCGTGTCCGAATTCGCTCTCAGAATCGCGCAACGGCACGCTCGCATCTTCGCGCCCGCCTGAAAGTTCCTCACGACTCCTGCATCGCGCACGACCGTTGCTGACGGCTGCATCTTCGCCGAACCTCCCAGGTTACGTTGCTGAAAAGCAACATCCGCGAAGCGAGGTGGTAGAGTCTATTGAGTCCATAGATCCGCGTTGATCTGTGGAGGTGTCAGTGATCTCGGTATGGCCTGACGCTCGCATTGTGCCGCACTCTTTCCGCCCGCAACAGCAACTCATGGCAATTGCGGTGCAGCAAGAGGAAATTGGTTGGGGAGTGACTTTCGTGCAAACCACAATCTTTCTCAGCATGTTGATGCTGGCAACCGGACAGCAGTCGACACCTCCAGCCTCGCCGACGAATTCAACCGACGGCCAACGTCCGTCGCTCGAGTTTTCCATTCAAGAAAACAGTCCATCCGGTGCAAACGTCGGCACGGTGACGACGAGCAAGAAACGCCGCAAAGCCGATTTGACGTACGCGCTGCCCGCAAAAAAGACAGGCTCCCAATTCGCGATTGACAGCAAGACGGGCCGGCTGACAGTCAAGCCGGACGCGGAACTCGACTTCGAATCACAGTCCGCGTATGAATTTACGGTCGTGATTAGCAAACAGGCAACAGAAGACAAAGACGATCTCGGCGGTGATTTTGCGAAGGAGCTTCTCAAGTCCGGGATCGACGTCAGCAAACAGATCGACGAACGACAAGTTGTTGAGCGCGTCACGGTCACTGTTAAGCTGATTGATGTCAATGAGCCTCCCGTGTTTGATGCGGAAAACTTGACGGTTCCCGAAAATAGCACCGCCGGAACCGTCGTGGGGCGTGTTGCCGCAACTGACGCCGACGCAGACGACCGTTTGACGTACTTGATCAACGACGACAATTCGGCCTCGCCTTTCGAAATCGATCGCAGCACGGGAGAGATCACCGTGCGCGAAGGAGCGAATCTAGATTTTGAAGGTACCACAACCTATCGCGTCAATTTGGTTGCTATCGATCGCGCCGGGGCAGCGGCTTCGGAAACGGTCGAAATTCAATTGTCGAATGTGAACGAACCGCCGCAAATCACCAAACAAGAATTTCAACTCGAAGAGAACAGCCAACCGGGCACACTGGTCGGCCGGTTAACGGCTGCCGATCCCGATTCCGGCGACAATTTGCGATTCCGATTCACAGCCGGCAATGAGGACGGGCTGTTCATCCTCGACGAACACACCGGTGAGATCACTGTTAATGACGACGCTGCGCTTGACTACGAAGCCGCCAACCGCATCTGGTGGCTTACAGTGCAGGTTATCGATGGATCAGAATTGGGCGCCGCCTCGGATGTCGGCATCAATTTGGTGGACGTCAACGAGCCCCCCGTAATCGCGGAACAGTCGTTTGAACTCACAGATGACGTACAAACCGGAACGGAAGTCGGACAAGTCGCGGCAACCGACTTTGATCAAGACACCGCGTTGACATTTGAAATCGCCGCTGGAAAAGAGGACGGCGCCTTTGCGATCGATCCCCAGACCGGGACACTGACCATTGCCGATTTGGACAAACTCAACGCTCGTGAAGAGCGGAGCGCGGTCCTCGACATTAACGTGACTGATGGTCTGGCCGCGGCATCGGCTGCCGTGTTCATCGAATTGGGACCGGCGCCGGCGAATCAATCAATCCTATCCGCGATCAACGCTCAAAAGTCCGCCGACCCGGAAGGTGCGGCAGTGGATGATCCGCAAGAGGCGGCGACCGATGGCGCCGCAACGGCTGCCGCAGCACAACCTCAATCTCAAGATCGGTCACTGATTGCCACAGCCGGCGTCGCCTTGGCGTTGATCGTGTGGGGTGGACTGCTGGTGTTTGGTTCGCTGCGACTGCGGCGAAGCGCGGCTCAAATCCGCGCATCGCGGGACGCTGCTCTGCAGGACCGCGAATTGATGCGTGACCGGTTGCAGGAACTTGAGGACGTTTCCAATGAACTTCGTGCCGAACGTGATGAGCTGATGGCCACTCGCCAGCTGCTGACCTGCGAGTTTGACAAGCTGAAAGGAGTCCTGGACCGTCAAACGGAAGAACTGGAATCAACAGGCACCTCGCTGCAGCAGAGTGACGAATTACTGCAACAAGAACTGGTCTCAACCAGCACAGCAGATGAAGGTGCCGACAGCAGTGCGACACAGCCGCAACGGATTGGCGACACGCTACAAACGGTCCGCCGGGAATTTGCTGAACGGCAGCAACGGCTGGGCGACTTGAAGAACAGTCTGACTCAGCGCGATCGCGAGCTGGTCGACATGTGTGCCCGCATGGACGCCAGACTGGAGGAAGTCCTACAGAAGACCCGAGAAATTGATATTCCAGAAGTCTCGATTGGCCAAGCAGCGCCGGTACCGGAATCCGTCTCGACGGATTCAGAAACGGAATCGAACGCGGATGGAAAGACCGATAGTGACTGGCACCTCAGGCAAGCGCAGATCGAAGAGTTGGAGCGGCAATTTGTGCACACCGACAGCAGCGCCGCTGATGAGCTTGCGGTTGAGGAGCCAGTTCCGGCAGCTGAACCTGATCCCACTCCCGAGTTTAGCGAAACTCTGGTTGACGAAGATCAATTCACGGAGAACATGCAGGAGAAATGGGCCGCCCGAACGGAACTCAACTCGTTGCGGCAAGTCGCGAATCAATCAGCCCGCTCTGCCCTGGCCAAATACTCCCGGAAAAAGCTGCTCAGAAGCAATTTCGTTCTGGGCATTCTGGCGGCGGTCGCCTTGATTCTGTCCGGCATCTGCCTGACCGGCGTTCTGGGAGCCCGGATTTCGCAGGTCAGCCTGGGATGCGGCGCACTGGCCGTAGGGTCGATCGCCATCGTGTTGCTGGCGATGTCCTTCTCGCAACGACGCTAGATAACCAACGAGCGGCTGCGTCGATGCGCCGCCGAGAATTCCTTCGGAACGAGATCAGTTCAAGACGCCGTTGGGAATGTCCGATCCGGCGTAGCGTTCATAAAACAGCTGGCCGATCTTCTCGCTCAGGAAGGACATATACAGGTTCTTGAAGCGTTGGCGGGGAATCTCATCCGTCGACGCCGGTTGCCGCAGCGGATACTGCGTGACCAGTTCATGCTCAAAGATGATCTCGCCGTCGGAATCGGTCAGATCGAAGACCTGGATCTTCGCCGTTGTGCGGCCGCGATAGAGATTGGTTGAATCTTTCTCGTACAAGCTGTACTCGTGCATGTCGATGTAGATCACGTAGCCGGCATCAAGCTCTTCGCCGATTTCTGCGGGCGAATGCCAATCGTCGTTCCGGTCGAGCCAGTTCTGCACCACTTCAGGACGGATGACGTCGATCTCATGGTTTTGCAGCCGGTAGCTGACAGTCCGAGCGAGTTGGGCATCCACGTCGTCGACGTCGAATTTCAGCTCTTTGGGAGCGTAACAAACGACTGCGATCAGTTTATCGCTACCCTTAAGTGAGAACTTGAGCAGCTTGTCGAATTCCGGCGTGATGGACGGCGGGCCTCCGATCAGATATCCCAAACCGACGAACGCACCCGAGGTGCATCCCGCGATCTGCGCGATCAGCACGGCTGCGATCAGTCCGTAGACAAATTGGCGGCGGCAAAGCTGCCGAACACCTTGGCTCAACAATTGATATTTCATCTTTGCGATCCTTCGCCGTGAATACTAACTATAAACCGCTTCGCCGATTGGGCTGTTTTCCACATGCGTTAACTTGTGCAACTTCGCACACATCCGCCCTGGTTAATGGAATGTCTCTTCAGGCCGGTGGTCATAAAACAGCCGCGCGATCTGCATACTCAGATGATCCAAATACCGCTTCCGAAACGCCGAGTGAGTGAGCTGATCGGCCATTTGTGCATTCGATTTCGGATAGACCGAATCGATGGCCCGCGTGTAGATTTTCGAATTGTATTCGTTGTTTTCATACACCGACACTGCGAGGTGGCAGCGGCCGCGATAGAGGCCCGGACTGTTTTTCTCCAAGTAGCTGAAGTCTTCGACAGAGAGCAACACCAAGAAGTTCGCTTCGGGAAACTTTTCGAACAGTTCCTCCGGACTGCCCCAGTCGCCGCCCTTGTCGTCGATCCAGCTGGCCACTTTGTGGCTTCGGACGACGCCAATATCCTGCTGCCGCAAACGGCGGCTGACTTCCGCCTGAAGCTCCTGGTCAAGCGCCGCCGTCTCGGCATCGGTCCCCATCGGGGCTTCGCAAATCACAACCGTCTTGACGTCCTTGCCGTTCAACGTCTTCCTGGTGGCATCATCGAACGCGGCAGGAATCTTGGGCCGTCCCAGAATCATTGTGCCTGCCTCAACGAACAACGAGCAGCCGCTGACGCAGAACAGCATGCACGCCGCGAGGGCGAGACTCACCATCGGCACCCGTCGATTTGCAGAACTGTCCGGGGCGATTTCATTCGACATGTGGCGTTCCATCGCGTCTGTCGTTTCCAGTGGCTTTAGTACCAGAGTTGGCGACACCAATTGATCACGGCCACCGCGGAAATTCCGCCGACCAAAATCAGCATCAGATTCAGTGGTTGGTTGATTTTCCAGAGTCGCCCATTTGCGGCGCTGTAAAAACACCAGGGGATTTGAATCAAACAGACTGACGCCAACAAAAATCCGGCAACGTTGGCACGTGCCGACTGCAAGAACTCCGCCCGAGTGAAATGGGCAAAACTGGTGGTCATCCCACAACTGGGACAAGGGATACGAAATATGACTTGAAACGTGCAGGGCGGAAATCCCAAGCTTTCGTGAGTTCCGTATCCTCGCGCATCAGGCGTTAAGCTCGCGGCGAGAGAGAATCCGGCACACAGAAATAGGCTCCAGAGCACGAGTAATACTCGGCTGCCGAGACCTATTGGAAAACCGTCCGTCTGTTGATTGTTCAGGGGTGATTGAGAGAGGGGGGATAGATAGTTGTTTGCTGCTGGTCCTGCAAGAGCACTTTCCGATGAATTCGTGAAATCGGACGATTCGCGCCCACCGGGCGGGCCGTCGCGATCACTGTCACTATCTTGGAAGCCATTCATGTCGACGCATCTCACTAAAGCCGGCGGCATCCGCGTTACGATTCCGGCCAACGGCCCTCGAAGACTTCCACAGCGTCTCCGGTCATGAAGACTTCATCTGACTCGGACCATTCCAGTTCCAAGTCTCCTCCCAATAGCTGACAGAGCACTTTTCGCTCAGTCAATCCGGCCAGCACGCAGGCAACCAGCGATGCACAGGCTCCGGTGCCGCAGGCCTGTGTTTCACCACAGCCGCGCTCCCACACCCGCATCTTGATCTCGGTCGGCGAAACCACCTGTATGAATTCGGCATTCACGCGATTGGGAAATGCCGGATGAATCTCGACTTGAGATCCCACATTGTGAACCCAATCGTCGTTGAGTTCGTCCACAAACGTGACGCAGTGCGGATTGCCCATGGAGACGCAGGTGACCGCCAACTCGCGTCCGGCAACCGACAAGGGCACCTGGACCGGCGGATCTCCCGGCAGGGTTGTCGGAATGTCGCTGCTGATTAGGATCGGCCGCCCCATATTCACCCTTACCCGATCGACTACGCCACCTACCGTCTGCAGCTGGAGCTCCAGCACGCCGTTGCCGGTTTCGATCTGCAGTTCTTCCTTCCGGCAGATGCCACGGTCGTGGACGTACTTGGCGACACATCGTATGGCGTTCCCGCACATTTCTGATTCGCTGCCGTCGACGTTAAACATCCGCATCCGCGCATCGGCGCGCTCCGACGGACAGATCAATACCAGCCCGTCGGCACCAATCCCCTTATGCCGGTCGCTCACCGCGACGGCTGTCGCCGCAACGTCCGATGGGGGACGCTCCTCGAAACAGTTCACGTAGACGTAATCGTTACCCGCCCCGTGCATCTTCGTAAATCTCATGCCGTCGTTTTCCAACTCTCTATTTCAAATCTGAAGGACCGAGGACCGGTTTTGCAGCCGGCTCCCATGTCATGCTTGTAGTCCGCGAAAGATCGCGCGCCGTAACGGGTTGTCTTTGGTGGTAAACTGTTCGCCCTCCTCCGGCGGGACCTCCAAAGCCGTCGCCATCATATGATACTTGGCATCGATGTCATCTGCATAATGGACCAACAACGATTCCGGAGTATGCGGCGCAACAGGAGATCCCCACTCGGGAAGGTTTTGATGGGCAATGATGATATGCTCCAGACGGAGCAAGGTCTCCTCATCAAGCGCAGGAATGTCCTGTGCAAATTCACGGATGATATCCCGACCGAGCAGGATATGCCCCACGAGTCGTCCTTGCGGCGTATAGGCGTGGCCGTGTGGCTGAAACTCCAGTTCACGAACTTTACCGATGTCATGCAAGACGCCGCCTGCAACGACCAAAGACTTCGACAACGGCGGGTTGGCGGCGGGATAGTATTCGGAATACTTATCGGCCAGGTAGACGCAGGTTCGCGTCACAGACAGGACATGCTCAAGATACCCTCCGCGAAACGCATGATGATTACGTACCGCGGCGGCGCTTTCCTTGACCGCCGTCGCGTGGGCGTCGAGAATCGAAATCACCAAATCCCGTAGCGGCTCCTCGCCGATCTGGTCGCGGACGAGTTGGCACAATTCCGAATACATCTCCTCGGGATCGAAACGGGTCGTGTCGAAGAATTCGGCCGGGTCGAATCCGTCGGCGGAATCCTCCTCCGTGATTTCGCGAATCCGCTGCAAGTCGATTTGCGGACCGTATTGGCTCTCTTCGTAGCGGCAACGGATCTTGTAAAATCCCCCCTCTCGCCAGCCGGCCTCACAATCGGCAAACCAGCGGGTGTCGCTCCAGATCATCGCGGTTGCCTGACGCGTCGCGTCGCGAAAGGTCACGCGGAAATACGGCTTTCCGTCACGAGTTTTCCCGCGGTCCTTGGCCGAAAGGAGCACGAAACAATCAGCCTGCTGTCCCGCTTCGAGATTGCAGAACCGTGTGAGGGGGATTGGGTTGGTCATAGCGTCGAACTGTAGCGTGGCGGAAACGGCGGCACTTCGAGTCGCCTCAATCGATCACTGTATCCGCATCGGCAAAGTCGGGCAAATCGGGCCGAGACTTGACTCCCAGCAATTATAGACATTTCCATCAGGATATAGGCAACTTGCTGAGATTCGTTCCTCTTTCCCTCAAATCTGGACATGCTATAATTGACACACTCAAGACACTCACCAACGACGGTTTCGCTGCGTCGGAACCGACAACAACTAAGTCAACGTGGAGCGATCAAGGTTATGGCAATCACGATCACCGAAAAGGCCGCTACTGAAATCCAACGAGTGCTGACCGACCAGAAACATCCCGACAACACGGTCGTACGAATCGGCGTGGCGGGCGGTGGATGCAGCGGCTTTCAGTACAGCTTTGGCTTCGACACCGATGTGGATGGCGCCAAGGATCAAGTCGACGAACAGCACGGATTGACGGTGGCCGTCGATAAACGGAGCTATCTCTATCTCGACGGCACGACCGTTGACTTTTACGAAGGTCTCGATCGCCGCGGGTTTACGTTCGACAATCCAAACGTCACCCGTACCTGCGGCTGCGGAAACAGCTTCTCCGCTTAACGGCCGCGATTGGGCAACATCCATTGGCTGCGGAACGACTCACGTCGCCGCAGCCTGTTTTATTGCGCTGAGCACTCCGTCTCAGTCGCCATTGCTCCATCCGACTGCGGACTGAGCGAATGACCGTTCCGCAATGCGACGGTCGTATCGTCATTTTCGATGCCATTGAGAAAACGTCGCGGGATGCGGCAACTCACCGTCACCCGCGAGTCGGTCGAATAGTCGGTCTCGGTTACCTCCGCATGCGCGGCCAAGTAGGCCAGTAGCCGTCCGTTGCCGACGTGAGTTTCTACTTCCGCTTCCAGATATCCCTCGCCCAGCCGCTCGGCAACCCGCGCCGCCAATTCCTCCAGCCCGGTCCGCTGCGAGGCGCTGACGCAAACCGCATCCGGATGCGCCAACCGCAGGACGTCGTAGATCGAACGGTCGTGGATGGCATCGATCTTGTTAAACACCAAAACCGCCTGACTACCGTCGACCCCGATTTCTCCGAGTACCCGATTCACCGTCTCGATATGTTGTTCCGCCGCCGCATGTGTTCCGTCGACGACGTGCAACAATAAATCGGCGTTGCGGACTTCCTCCAGTGTCGACTTGAACGACGCAACCAAGTTGTGCGGCAAGTCGCGGATAAACCCGACGGTATCGCTCAGTAGAACGTCGCCGCAATGCGGAATATTCCAGCGGCGCGTGCGGGTATCGAGCGTGGCGAATAGCTGGTCGGCGACGAGCACGTCCGATCCGGTGACGGCATTCATCAACGTACTCTTACCGGCGTTGGTGTACCCCACGAGCGAAACCGTCATCTGGTCGCTCCGCCCGGCAACCATCCGCGCCCGGCGTTTTTCGACGACGTTCAACTTGCGCCGCAGTTCGGAGACCCGCTTATCGATGAGGCGGCGGTCGGTCTCAAGCTGCTGTTCACCGGGCCCCTTGCTGCCGATGCCCCCTTCGATCCGCGACAAGTGCGTCCACAACCGCTTCAGACGAGTGCGCTGATAGAGTAGCTGTGCCAGCTCGACCTGCAATTTGGCTTCGTAGGTCTGCGCGTGGGTGTTGAAGATATCGAGGATGAGTTCACTGCGATCGACAATCATCGCCCCGGTCGCAGTTTCCAAATTGCGGCCTTGGGCTGGCGTGAGATTGTTATCGAAGATCACCAGCTCGGCGTCCTGCAACTTGACGAGCATCTTCAGCTCTTCAACTTTGCCCTTACCGAGATAGGTTTTGAGGTCCGGCTTCTCGCGGTTTTGCGTCAGCGTGCCCACGACTTGTACACCGGCCGTTTTGACCAGTCCCTTGAGTTCGTCCAGCGGATGCGGCTCTGCGGCATCCTGTTCAGGGAGAACTACGGCCACCAACACGGCGCGCCGTTTTTGGACACTCAATTCCACGCGTTTCGGATCTGTCAAGTGTGCGAACTGCCTTTCTGCTCGTACCATAAGCTGGCCACGGAAATCTATTACTATTTTAGTTCTCAAAGCACCCGCCATCAAGAACGACTACAACTTCAGTGTTAGTGACAAGTTAAGGCGCCGGAGGTTCGCTCGGACCGGTCACCGGCTGAGCCCGACCTGCGCTCTCCCACACCCTGCGGCGCAAACTCAGGCCGCAAAGAAAGGCGAGAGGCCGAAAGGAGGCGGGGGGTCCTTTCGGCCTGCTGGGGACGTGGTGTTGGGGAAGGATGTGGGGTGTGCTGAGCCCGACTCCTCGGGCTGGTGTGATAAATCGGCCGGACTTAATTTCCTCAGACAAGACCGTCGTGCGACATGCAAGCGGGAAACTGTTCCCGCGGAGATCAAGGGATTGATCGAGGGCCGCGCGACGGCCGTTGCCGAAAACTCTCTCCTCCGCTCGAAATCAAAAAACCGGCATTACTACTGTCTCGTGACTTGAGATGCCCGTTGGCTCTCTGGCAGGAGTGAATTGCAGGTTGTGTGCCAGTTTCCGGAAATTTGTCAAAAATGGCCGTTTGAGATATTCTGAGATTGTGCCACGATGCGACTTACAGAATTCTCTACGGTGGCGAACTCTTCCCCGAACGTGTTATGCGACTTGCGGCGAATGTAATAAATCTCGCGTCTGGGAAATTTCTACATCTCCCACAACTGACGCGGCGCAGTGTGAAGTTCTCGTGAATCAGACTGGTTTTGCGGTCGGCGCCAGCGGATAATGAAATTGCTTGGCCCGTCGCGATTGTAACTTCTCAAAACTGGGTACGATTCATGTCTCAAGCATTCAAGATTGATGAACCGTCAGTTGACGAATTGCAGTCCTTGCGCCAACGCCTGAAGGACCTCGAACACGAAGTCGCCGACTATCAGCGCAAGCACGAAGCGGCCGCAGCGTCGGAGGAGATCTATCGGTCGGTCTGCGATCACCAATCCGAAATCATCTGCCGTGTCGACGCCGACCTCAAGTTGACGTTCGTCAACCGCACGTTCGGCGAGTATTTTGGCCGGTCCGAGGATGACCTGCTGGGAGCGGACTATGTGCAATTCTTCGCCCCATCCTTGCAGGAACGGGCGCGTGAAAAGTTTTGCTCATTGTTTCAATCCCCGCAGGTGATCTCGCATGTCTGCGAAATCATCCGCAAAGGAGGGCATTCTGGTTGGCAGCACTGTGTCGTGACCCCAGTCCTCGATTCGTCTGGCGCAGTCGCAGAACTCCAAGTTGTCGCGCGGGTCCGCAGCGCCCGGCAACAGGCCGAATATGAAATCGAGCACGCTGATCTTGTGCAAGGCCAACTCGCCAACATCATGAACGATGGTTTGATCATCGTTGATGCCAAGGGTGTGATCACCGCCCTAAACAAAAAAGGTTGCGAGATCGCCGGGATGAATGCCGAGGACATGATCGGCCGGACGATGCTCGAAGCTGCGGGCAGTCACAATCAAGACATGCTCAGCAGCAACTTCGCCAGACGAAGTCGGGGGGACACCAGTCCGTTTGAGTTGACGTGGGAGAACGGCAAGGCGCGCCAGATCACCGCGATATTTACTCCCACGCCGCTTTATGACGAGAACGGCAAATTCGACGGCTCGCTCTCGGTCGTTAAGAATATCACTCATCGAAGGGAGGTCGAGTTACAGCTTCGCGAGAACGAGCGGTTGCTCGCCGCCTCACAGCGAATCGCCCGTATCGGAACGTTCGAATGGAAAATTGGTGATGAGACCTTGACGTGGTCAAGAGAGCTGTACAACGTCATGGGAATCGCGCCTGACGAGTGTTCGCCGACGAAAGAAACATTCATCAGTTGCGTGCACCCGGACCACCGGGAGGAGGTGCTCGAGCAAATTGACCGAGTTTTCTCTGGTAATGCGACCAATCTCCATGAATACCGCATCGTCCGTCCTGCTAACGGCGAAGTGCGATGGGTGAAATCAATCCGCTGGCTGCAAACCGATGCTAATGGAACACCGGTGGGAATGATCGGCGCCACCCAGGATATCACCGAACACAAACGCGCCGATCTTGAATTGGAAGAAAGTGAATCGATTCTCCGCAGCTATTATGAAAGCGGCCTGATGTTGATGGGGGTCGTGGAGTTGGACGGCGAGGATGTGCGTTTCGTTTCTGAGAATGCGAAGACGGCCAAGATGCTGGGAACGACGCCCGAGTTGATGCGTGGACGGTCCCTGGGCGAATTGGGGGTGACGAAAGAGGCGATTGCAGTTTGGGTCTCTCGTTTTCGCGAGGCTGAGCGTACGGGAGAAATGGTTCGATTCGAGTATGCGCGCCCTCATGACGCACTCGAACGTTGGTGGGCAGCTTCCGTCAAAATGATCGGTCAGACACCGGATGGGATATCTCGGTTCTCCTACGTCGCCGACGATGTCACCGATCGCAAGCATGCCGAAGCAAAGGCGCAGGCCGATCACCAGCGGCTGGAGGAACGGGTGCTCGAGCGGACTCTGGAATTGCAGAAAGCGAACGACCAACTCCGGTTTCATGCAAAGTTGTTAGACAGTGTGCGGGAATCGGTCGTGGCAACCGATGTGCAGGGACGTATCGTCTATTGGGGCAAGGGTGCCGAGAAGCTATACGGCTATCACGCCAAAGAAGTCAGCAATCAGCCGATGGTCCAAGTGACGCGCCCTGATGGAGCACGCGGCGACGAACTTCGAATGGCACAAGTCTGTGAGAAAGGTTCATGGCAGGGCGAATTGTTGCTGTGCCGCAAGCAAGGGCTGGAATTTTGGGGGGAAACGGTGATATCGCTGGTCACCGGGCCGGACCACCAGCCGTCGGGATTTATCGCCATCGACCGTGATATTACCGTTCGTCGCCAAGCAGAAGAAAAGGTCCGCCAGTTTCAGTCGGACCTGGCTCACGTCCAACGGCTGGGGACCATGGGCGAAATGGCTTCCGGATTGGCGCATGAGATCAATCAACCCTTCGGAAGCATTGCCAACAACGCCAACGCTGTCTTGCGCGGCCTGAAACACGGCGGTTTGCCCAAGCAGGAACTACTGGAGGTGCTTGAAGAAATCAGCGCTGAGGCAATGCGGGGCGGCGACATCTTGCATAGTTTGCGACGGTTTACCTCAAAGGCGCGGCCCAAGCGGTCGATCGTTGAGCTGCGCGATCTGATTCAGGAAGTCGCCCGTTTGTTTGAACCGGACAGCCGCCGCCACGCGATCACGCTCTCCCTCGATTTGGACGCGGACCTGCAGCCGGTCTCCGTGGAGCCGATACAGATTCAACAGGTCGTCGTCAACTTGGTACGGAATGCATTCGACGCGCTTGTGGAGGAAGGACGACAACCTCGAAAAGTAACGATTCAAGCAAAACCTGACCCGCATGGGGTCTTAATCAAAGTCATTGACAACGGAAAAAAACTCTCCGAGGACATCGGCGACAAAATTTTCCGGCCGTACTTCACGACAAAAGAAGATGGCATGGGCATGGGGCTGAGCATTTGCCGATCAATCGTCAATTCCCACGGCGGACGACTGTGGGCCACGGGAAATCCCGACCTCGGAATGACGTTTTCGTTTCGTTTGCCCCACACTCCCAGGAGCACAGAACTGCAATCAGAGAGGAACAGCCGATATTGATTTCGCGACATTGCTCGTCGACCCGGTCGCGATTGATCTACAGTGTACCGCAACATGCATAGTGCCCACTCCCGTCAGTATGAGAATCAATCAGCACGTCACCGCTTCCAATATCGCGGACCCCATTCAGGAAATGGGTGAAACTGTGAGCGAAACCAACCCCACGCCGACTGTATTCGTCGTTGACGACGATCCGAGCATGCGTAAATCGTTGGGTCGCCTGTTGCGCTCCGCCGGATTTGCCGAGGAGTCCTTCGGGAGCGCCGAAGAATTCCTCAACTCCTACGACCCGCAGCGTCCCGGATGTCTGATTCTGGACGTCTGTATGGAGGAGATGACCGGCCTGCAATTGCAGGCCAAGCTGAACGAGCAGGGCATATTTCTGCCAATTATTGTCATCTCCGGCTTCGGCGAGGTTGAAAACGTCGTCACGGCTGTCAAAGGAGGCGCCATTGATTTCCTCGAGAAACCGTTCGACGATGACTTGCTCATGACGCGCGTGCGGCAGGCTCTTGAAGTCGACCAGCATCGCCGCGTCGAAGCGGAGCGCGCCGAGCACATCAAATCGCTGATCAACACACTCACTCCCCGCGAAAAGCAAGTTATGGAACTGCTCGTCCAGGGGCGCCGGACCAAGCAAATCGCCTACGATCTCCACATCAGCCCCAAGACCGCCGACATCCACCGGGCACACGTTCTGGAGAAGATGCAGGCCGACACGGTTGTCGACTTGGTTCGATTGGTCCACGACCTTTCGGATTGAATCGAGGAGAACCGCTGAACCGCGTCTAAGAAGGTCCCGAAAGCGACTCTAGGGAAATTTCTTATTGGAATTAATATCGCCCGATACCATAATGGTATAAGTCTTTCAGGAAGAACACATCGCGGCGAATGCTGCGAAGCAATCGAGAACGGTTCAGCTGGATAAGATAGCCGAATTGGTGTCAACCATTGATTCGGGCGAGCGCCTATCTGGTCCCTGGGCCGTTCTTTTTTTGCGCGCCGGCAAACCGTCGGCCTGCAGAACATCTTGAGTGACCTCGCCACCCCGCTGGTCGTTGATGCGCGCACAGCGTCACCTCGGGCGTACTCGATGAATGACAGCCGGCAGACCGCCGCTGGATCAAGCGGCGTAATCCCACTCCTCAAAGCTGCGCTGCCATGCGCGGGAGATGCGCTGCCGCAACACCGGTTCGATGTCGGGATGCTGATTCTTTTGATATCCGGAGAGCCGCTCGGTGTACGACTGCAGGTCCGCCTCAACATCGCCGAAGTCGGGAAGCGACAAATGGTCGTAGGCTGTGCGCAGCTCGCCCACCGGATCGGCATCCAACGCGTCATAGCCGATTTCGTGAAACTGGCCCTCGGGAATCAAATGACGCTCTTCGAAGTACGCGTCATACATCTCCTTGTATTGCCGGATGACGTGGTCGTCCAGCTCATCGAAATTGCGGGTCTGCAGGCGGTGCCAACGGTCCCAGCCGGTAATCAGCCCTTTCGTCGAGCGAAAGACGCTGTAGGGATTCCGGTGGATGTGAATGAATTTTGCGTCCGGGAACATCTCCAGCAGCAGGCGAATCCGACAGGTGTGCGGCGGCGACTTCAGTACCAGCGGCCGCTGGTACTTCCAGGTCAGTTTTCTGAGGAAGAGCATCAACGCCTCCCGCCAGCGGGCCAACTGATCCGGAGGCACCTGCCTCATCGTCAGGTAGCGATAGTTGTATTCTTCCTGCTGCGGAAAGGCGATGCTGGTGTAATTCGAATAGTGAGTCGCGACACACAGCGCGAATTCGTCTTCGTAGGGAACGGTGAATGAAAGCTTGACATTGTCAATCGGCCGCTTTTTCGGCACGAGCGAACCAAACAGTTTTGTGACAAGCTCTTCCGTGCAGAGAAACGTATGGGGATACAGCACCTGGTAAAAATTCGGGTATGCGAATCGCCCGTCCTGGCACAGCAGATTGTGCAGATGCGTCGTGCCGCTCCGCCAGTGCCCCAAGACGAAGATCGGCGGCTGGACTTCGGCCTCCCGCACTTGCGTCCCGTACCGCCAGTTCTCGTAGCGATGGCAGGCCGACGTGATTGCAGCGGTCGCCGAGATGGTTGCGGCCCGCAGCAGACAATGAGGCGCCACTGCGAAGCGATTGGCCCGCAACAACTTCAGCCAGTTCCCAAACGTGATACCCCCGAACAATCCGGGGCCCAGTTGCACGACTAACGATTCACGCCAAGACATGATTTCAGATTGTTGTTTCTAATCACGCGGGGTTCGCTCTCTGATGATTTACACCGGCGTCAACACAATCTCTCCGCGACATCCATCCCGATACCATCGTCAGGGGCGCTCATGCCCAGCTGGACTTGACTCGTTCCCCGTTTCATCCCAAGCGAACCCGTAAACTCGGGAGTCAAAAACGTGTGCAGTTCCCAGCATGACCACTGCACCGCTCGTGGGAAGCAAGACCAGCCTACCAAGGAGACGTATCATCCATACTGATACGTCAAGCATTGTAGGGTTTTTCGGCAATTTATCGACCGTTTACGCCTGTTTTGTGAGAAAACGGCGCGTGAACCCGTGCTGAGGACGGTATACATTGCCGAAACCCTCGATTTCACCGCATCCCGCGAACCGGGCGGCTCATTCGTGTTCAACGGACAAAACCTCGATTTTTATGTTTGCGAGCGCAGTCAACAGTGGCAGCAGTGACGCCACGGGCGACTCGTCGTCGGCAAGCGGCGAATCGCTCAGTTTGATGTGCCCCGCCCCGATGCCGCCCCGGCCCAACGTCGCATCTAAGGGGATCCAAAAGCCGTTGATGTAAACTTCGGTCCACATATGTCCGCCAAAACTGGAGAGCCGGTCGACGTACACCAGTCCCGCCGCGACACGCGATGGGAGGCCCACGGCACGGGCCATGGCCGCCAGCAGCACCGCATGCTCTGTGCAATCACCCTCGAGCTTTTTCGCCACCTCAGCGGCGGACGCCATTGCGGTCGAGAAATTCTTTTCCGTCAGATTCAGGTGCACATATTCCTCAAGTAACACCGCCTGCTTCCACTTATCCCGCTCCTTCCCCACCGCCTTGCGGGCATGCCCGATGACGTGATCATCGTCGCTCTGCAAGAACTGCGACGGCTTGGTGAACTCCTGTCCCGCTTCCTTGCCGCCGTCTCCGGCTTGGGGGGGAACCGACGTGCGCGTCACCGTCAGCTTCACCACTTCGTCGGCGTTCTTTTCGACCGACTGCGTGGCCCCCGTAGTCAGAAAGCGGGCTGGATCTTTTCCCGGCATTGTGATGCGGTACACAATCTTGCTCGCATCGTGCGCCCGCGGAATCGACTTCACCTTGATCAGCGTGCTGACACCCAAATCGAGCTCGGCCCCCGCCAATTTCTCCAGCGCAACGCTGCGCTCCACCTGATAAACCGACATCTCGATGCCCACAACGGACATCGTCGATGCAAGCGCGTTCCCGTCATCGTCGACGTACGACACGGTGGGGATTTGCTGCCCCCCTTCCAATTCGAGGGTCGATACGATCTTCAGCAGCTTCTGTTTGCGTCTTCCCAGCAGTCGCACCGTCTCGTATCCAACCGCTTCAATTTCGACGTCGGCAAACTGCAGAGTATCGGGAACGAAGACCCGCATCTTTCGCGTGTCGCCGGGCCGCAATGGATTTGCCTCCAGCAACCGCTGTTCGTAGGCCGGGGACATGGCCCCCGCTTCCCAATCAATTTCCCGCGTCGTCCTCTTTCCAGCCAACGTCGTGGAAACCACTAACTTGTCGCCTCTTCGGGTGCCCTCCGTCCGCATACTGAGCGCCGGCGGGTTTTCCATGGTCGTCGAGAACCGTTCTATCCGGCCAGCCGCCGTTTCCTCGATGACCTGCCTCACCTTGAATTTCAACGATTGTCCAAATCGCTTAATTTCTAAGTACATCTCGTCTTCGCTGCGAATGAGATCTTTTCCGTTGCGCTGGATCGTCGTCGTTCGGGAGCGAGACCAGCCGGAACGGGCCGTCTGCAAGTAAATGACATTCCATTGCTCCTCATCGGCGACTTCAGTCTGTTTGCCGGTGGTCGCCGGCGCGTCCTGCGCGCGTAGGGTCGCGGGAGATGCTGCGCACGAATAGGTGATGAACATCACCCCCACAATCAACAGCCATATCGAACGTGACATGAGGGCGAGTCCTTTCCAGCGCAGCGTACAGGGCACACGATCAGTAGCGGAAATTAGACTTTACGGACCACGATCCGGTTGCCTTCGATGGAGATCACTTCCACATCGCTGCCGGCATCGATATAGGGGCCGTCACTGACGACATCGACGAACTCTTCGCCGAACTGCGCCTTTCCAGCCGGACGAAGAACGGTCATCGCCGTTCCCGACTGCCCCAGCAGCGGTCCAGTCCCTTCTCCAAGAGCCTCGGGCGCCAACTGCGGCTCATCACCCGTCTCGGCGCCGGGCGGCGTGAGAATCAATTGTCCAAACAAGGGGATCTTAGGCAGAAACCGGTTTAGCACCAGCGCCAGCACGACCACGCCCATGAGTGCGGCCGCCAAGGAACCGACTGATCGCGAGAGAACGGCGTAGTCCGCTTCGCTGTGCGGTATCACAAACGTCTGGCTTGCCAGAATCAGTGACGCGATCATCAGCAGCGCGCCGGAAACGCCGAACACGGTCAGCCCCGGCAGGACGAAGAACTCGATAAGCAAACAGACGACGCCGCAGACGAACAGCACAAACTCCAGCCAGCCGGCGGTACCGCCGAGATAACTGGCCCAGAAGAACAGGGCAAAACAGACCCCCGCACCGATGCCGAACAGGCCGCTGGGGACATGGAGTTCAATATAGACCCCAATAATTCCCAAGATGATCAGCAGTACGCGTACGTAGGGCTGGTTCAGCTCAAAAATCAGCGCGTCGACCCACGTTTGACCCACAGCATTCAGCGACTGGTCGGGCGAGATTCCCAACCGCTCGCGCAGCTCGTCTTTGTTGTTGACCGGCGGTTCGGCAATCAGTAACTCCGCGGCACGTGTCCCATTGATGGTTAGCAACTGGTCGTTGTCCGTCTCGGGAACGATGGGACCTTTGATCCACTCGTCTCCCTTCTGGTGAATCTCGGCGTCGGTCATATACCACACACGCCCGGTGTCCCGATTCTTGACCTGAAAGACCTCGGTCTCCTTGATGACCATCGCCAAAGCGAGTGCGGGCGGTCGCCCCTTCTTGCGGGCGAAGGTTTGAATTTCCTCCTTCAACGGACCAAGCAATTTTTCGGGGACCCATTCAAATTGCCCACCATGCTGCAAATTGCGAATCGCACCGATATCGCCGAACTTTGACTCGGGGTGCATGTAAATCTCGTCACAAGCCAGCGAAATCAGCGCCGCCCCGCTATATGCCGATTTCGGGATGTAGGCCACGGTCCGCACCTTCTTGGGATCCAAGTCGGCAATCGTATTGGCAATGTCGGAACTGGCAAAGTAGTCGCCGCCGGGAGAATCGACTTCAAAGATGAGCAGGCTCGCCCCCTCACCGACCGCCTGATCGATGTGCCGCCTGACAAATCCCTGCAACAGTGGATTAATCTCTCCTTCCACCTTAATCACGCGTACGACCGGCTCGGCGCCCCCGGTCGGATCTTCCAACATGGCCTCACGCTTGAGATGATACAGATCCCGTACTTCGTCACGAGAGGTCGCGGTGGCCGCGACTAAGAAACCGTCGTTGGCCGCCTGGCTGCCGGTAAACGTGCCGGCGGTGCCGGGATGTTTGATCGTCTGCGAAAACGGAATCGCTGCACGGTCCACTTTCTGCAAACGGTTGAATTCCTTCGGCAGCACCAAGCGGGTCTCGGTCACTTCGTTGGGGGGCTCGCCCGTTTGAATCCGAACCAGGATCACCTCCGTTTGCGGATCCGTCATCCCCAGGGCCAATGCCGCACTGAGCTTGTTGTTTTGGCGCCGGTTCACCAAATTGACGACGAAGTTCTGTTCGTCCTTGTCCAGCGCTTTCCCCAAGCCGATGTCTCCCAACGCCGCGTCAGGATTCATCACAATGTCGTTACAAGCCAGCGCAACGACGACATTGTTGCCGGTGACCGTATCGGGAACCCAGGCGACCTTCTTGACGCCGGTCAGGTCCTTGGTCAGAAAGTTTGCCAATCCCTGCACGTTGTGAAACTGGCTGGTCCCCTTGGAGATCTGCAGAACCAGCACTCCTGTACGGCCCTCCTGCTGGGCGCGGTTTTGCAGCGCCAGCCCCTGTCGTTTCACGCGGCTGATCGCACGATCATCGATCGTCCCCTCCAGCGTCACGAACTTGCCGACCACGTCGGGAGCTTCCGCCGACGCGCGGCCTGAGAGGAGTTGCACCGCCGCCAATACGAGGAGAATCGTGACGGCCCCCCACCGATCTTCCTTCACCTGAGCCCGTTCAGTGAACACTCGCTCCGTCCCCCTGTGGTAACGAACCAGCCAATAGCGAGCCTCTCCACGATCCGTTTCCAGCCGTCACTGGACGCGACGGCAGCGCCGGAAGCACCGTTGGCTACCCCTAATTATAGGTTCGGCAGTCCCACAGTCAATTTCGGTCTCGGGCGACGCTCCAGGAGCGGTTTCGGACCGCCAGAATCAGCGGACTCGAGTCGGTCTGGTTGGGGGCGAGGTTGACGGTCGCCGCACTGCGAAGTCGGAGGCAACCGATTAGCGGCGGGTGAAGTACAACGCCGTGTCATCGATGATCCATGGCGTGGACCACGTCCGGCCGTCGTTGGCGCTGCAGACGTCGAAGAAATAGGTGTTAAATCGCGTGCACGTGTAGTCGTGGTAGTTGTGCGAAGCGATGTGGTCCGCAGCGGTCAGATTCCCGGCGCCCGGCCGCGCGTAGTAGTGAATCCGGCCGTCGGGAGTGAAGGACATCCCCAGCGTCCACCAGCCCGTTTGTTTGATCTGCGGACCGGTGTAATCATAGCCCCGCTCATCGGCGCGGATAATGAAATAGGCGGAGTCTTCCTTGTACCCGTTGGTCTTGCTGTTGAATTGAATGAACATCCCGGGGTAAAGCGTTTCATACTCAACTCCCCGCCCGCGCGAACTGGAGAGAAATCCTAGGAAGCCCTTCTTGCGTGATCCGCGAAACGTCGATCGCTGTGCGAGAACGCTGGCGCGAAGCCCGAAGGTGGTCCCGGTGCGGTTTTCCCATTTGTCGAAATCGGGGAGATACACCCGGGTGATGAAGTTCGGGCTCCAGGAGACCGGAACGAATCCGCCCAATGCCGATGTCACGTCGACCAGCAAATCGTCCTGTTGCCACTTGCGCGTGGACCAGCCGGGAACACCCGACTGCAAAGTCTGCATCAACATCGCACCCTCGCTGCCGGGAAGGCCGCCGGGGGGAGTCGGGACGCGCTTAATGACATCCGGCTGGCCGCGTTTGAGGCTCTCGAACCATTTATTGTTCGAGGAGGCGCCGGTCGGATACCGCGTCTGATTGTCGATGTTGCTGCTGCTCTTGGGGAAGTTGTGAACGAACTTCCACTCCGGATCTTCAAAGTCGTCGCTGACTTTGGCCTGAAAGCGGCCTGTCCCCGGCACGACTTGCGCGTGCGCGCCCGATCCATAACCGGTCCAAATTCCCAGTGCCAAAGCGATACAAACGACTGCCTTCAACAACCCCGTCGACGAAACGCGCATGGTATCCATCCCATATCTCAATTGTCACGGCAGCGATCCCCGTCGCAGGAGAACCGGGCCCCTGCGGAGATCGAAACCGGTGGTGACGAGCAGAAATCCATTTCTGTTCAAGCGCGCAAGGGACCATCCAATCCCCTGTGCCCCACATATCGGGTCATCATGCCTGGAATGCTTAAGTCGAGTTGCAGGCACAATTCGCATTTCCGGCAAGGATCGTTTCCAGCGCGGAAAATCTTCACACCCTGCCTGCGAGAGTCTGGATTCGGCCGCCTTCGTCATCAGACTCTGAACGCAAACCGTGGGAAACCGGCATCATTTCTTCCGGGACTTTTCTTCCGGCTTCGGCGGCAATGCCAGGTCTTTCTGATCCAGATCGACGTTGGCCCCGCCCGGCGGCACCTCAACGTTTGCCGTCCACAGAATCGAGTTCACTACCATGCGGCGGAACGGTTCCCGCTGAAAATTGCGGTAAAAATGCCCCAGCGTTGTGGCGTACGACCGTCCGCCTCCCTCGCGCTCGAATGCCCAGCCCACAATCACCGGTTTGTCGGGGGCAGTGACCTGTAGCAGAGGGGTTGCGTCGTCGGTGATCGTCGGACTGAGATAGTATTCGTCGTGCAGTACGTATTCTTTCCAGCCGCGGCAAATCGGGTGCTCCGGCTGCAATTGCTTCAGCGGCGACTTGCCGGTGTGCAATCCGACGTTGCTGACCCACGTACCGCCCAAGTAACTCATCCAGGTCGGTCCCAGCCGATCCAGGTTGTCTTTGCGGATCGACGACGCCCAATGAATGGTCACCAACCCGACTCCCTGCTCCATCAGAGCGGCAACTTGATCGCGGTGCGGGGCGTCGAATAAGAACTCAGCCGCAGGGCTGGTGTACACCACAATCGTTTTGACTCCCTGCAGTTTTTTCGCATCAGTCGGCCAGCCTTCCGAGACGACCGTCTCGATATCCCCGTTGAGCGCGAGGCACTTGGCCAGCATTTTGCAAGTGTGCGTGTACATGTGCGTGCCGAAGGCATGATCCGGTTTCTTGCCGACCAGCAGCACCTTTGTCTGCTCGGCGGCGTACAAATCGCCCGCTGCGCTGAACAACACTGCGCAGGCCGTGAGAATCGCGTATAATACTTTCGTCATAGCCTTCTCCGCGTGAATGTCCTCGCTGATGTGTTTGTGTATGATCACGATCATACCCTCGGGCAAGGTTTGCCGCAATTTTCGCGGACGCGCGTTCAACGCCGCGTCCCGCCTACAAATCGGCATCACCGGGTTGTGGAAGACTGAGCGACCTTGTGGACACGAAATCAACTAGCATAAGAGTCTGAAGTCACCAAGAGAACGAACCATGCGATTGGAGTTGGATTACGGAAGAAGCGGCTTAGAGGTCGAATTGCCGGATGACCGGCTGGCAGGCGTCCTGCAAACCCGCGATGCACAGCCGCTGGATGATCCGCAGGATGCGATCCGGCATGCCTTGCAAAACCCGACCGGCTCAGCACCGCTGGTCGAACTAGCTCGCGGCAAAGCGTCAGCCTGTGTCGTCATCTGTGATATCACCCGCCCCGTGCCTAATCAACAGATCCTGCCGGAGATTCTAGCGACGCTGTCCGAGGCCGGCGTCCCACAAGATCAAACGACGATCCTCATCGCCACAGGCCTGCACCGTCCCAACGAAGGCGACGAGCTGGTCGAATTGGTGGGCGAGCAGATCGCCGCCAATTACCGCTGCGAGAATCACCACGGCAAGGTACTTGAAGAACATACGTTCCTGGGAACTACGGAACGGGGTGTTCCGGCGTGGATCGACTCGCGGTATCTCGACGCGGAACTCAAGATCACGACCGGGCTGATCGAACCACATTTGATGGCGGGCTACTCCGGCGGCCGCAAATTAATCTGCCCCGGATTGGCGGCGCTGGAAACGGTCAAGATCTGGCATGGCCCGGACTTTTTGGAACACCCCAAGGCGGACCAGGGATTCCTCGATGGAAATCCCGTCCATGAGGAGAATACGCGGATCGCGCGAATGGCGGGCTGCGATTTCATCGTCAACGTCACGCTGGACAAGCAGCGGCGAGTCACTTCGGTCGTCGCCGGCGACATGGAGCAGGCGTTTCTCGAAGGGGTCGCCTTTATCGAACAGCACGTCAAAGCACCGCTGCCCGAACCGGTCGACGTCGTCGTGACGTCGAGCGCAGGTTATCCGCTCGACACGACCTTTTATCAGGCGGTCAAGGGGCTCACGGGAGCGCTGCCGGTCGTCAAACAGGGAGGGACGATTGTGATCGCCGCTAGTCTGGCGGAAGGCATCGGCAGTCCCGAGTTCCAAAGTCTGTTCACGGAGAACGCGTCGCTGGAGGAATTCATGGAGCGGATTCTGGGCCAAGATTACTTCGTGATGGATCAATGGCAGCTGGAGGAGTTGGCCAAAGTCCGCCGCAAAGCGAAGGTCAAATTCGTCACCGACGGCCTGCCGGCCGAAACGATCAACGGCTTGTTTGTTGAGTCATCGCCGAGCGTGGAGCGGGCAGTCGCCGATTCGCTGGCGGAATATGGACCCCAGGCCCAAGTGGCGGTGATTCCCCAGGGCCCCTATGTCCTGCCGACGGTCGAGCATCTTGCGAGTTGAGGCTGTAAAAACAGGGGCGATGCGCGAATTTCCGTTCCCCATTTCCGTTAGATTGGTTAACGACCTAGCGGATTAATTCGGGGATTCTGCAGGGAGAGAGCGGTGATGAAGCGCTATCTGGCATTCTGTGTCGCGGCGGCGGCGGGACTTGTGTCGGCCATGCATCTCTCTGGGGCAAATCGCAGCCCCTCGAAATCCAAACTGGGAGTCCCGCAACTCCCCGACAAGATGTACAACTACGCCGACGTCGACTTCCCCGAGCATTTTTGGGACCCTGATCGCCGTTTCGGCGCCATGATCGATGCCGATAACACGCCCGCCGACAATCCGATCACGGATGCAGGCGCGACGCTGGGCCGTGTCTTGTTTTACGACAAGCGACTCTCCGCCAACGATTCTGTTTCCTGCGGGTCGTGCCATCAGCAGAAACATGGATTTTCCGATCCCGCCCGGTTCAGCAAAGGCCTACACGGCAAGCCGACGCGCCGGCACTCCATGAGCTTAACGAACGCCCGCTTCTACGCGCGCGGCCGATTCTTCTGGGACGAGCGTGCGGCGACCTTGGAAGAGCAGGTGCTGATGCCGATCCAAGACCCCGTCGAGATGGGTATGAAACTCGATGACCTGGAGCAGAAGCTGACCGCGGTCGACTTCTACGCTCCTTTATTTGAAGCGGCATTCGGCTCGCCGGAAGTGACCCGCGATCGCATTTCCAAAGCGCTGGCGCAATTTGTGCGTTCACTAGTCTCCTATCAATCGAAATTTGACCGGGCGTATACGATCAATCCGGACGGTCCCCCCGCCTTTGAGAAAGTGTTCAACAAACAGGAATTGCTAGGGCAGCGGCTGTTTATGGGCGATTCCAATCAATTCGGCGGTTCCGGTCAGTCCAGCGGTTCATTCCAATTTGGAGGATCGGGGTTTTCCGGGAAGAAGTCCTTCAAATTCGGCCGGCAGGGACGATCGCGGGGAGGCCCCCCGGTGAGATCCGCTCTCTGTAGTCGCTGTCACGGCACGGTCGGGCAAATCAGCCGCAAAGCGCACAACAACGGCCTCGATTTAAAGACCGACAAAGATCAGGGAGCGGGCGATGGACGCTTTAAGGCACCCTCGCTGAGAAACATCGCCGTCCGCGCGCCCTATATGCACGACGGACGTTTTAGGTCGCTACGCGACGTGATTGTGCACTACAGCACGGGAGTCCAGAATCACCCCAAACTCGATCGCGCGCTGGCGGCCGGATTTTTTTACGAGATTCCCGATAACGTCCCGTTTGGTCAGCCGGAGAGATTCCTTCCGAATTTCGGGCCGGGGCGGCTGAATTTGAGCAAGGCAGAGATCAACGCGCTTGTCGCCTTTCTCAACACGTTGACGGATCACGACTTCTTAACCGATCCCCGCTTCTCCGATCCGTTTGCGTCTGCGGATGATCGGCGACTTGCCAACCGGCCGAAACGATCTTCGCGGACCGATCCGCCAAATCCGGATCGCGCCAAGAATCGCGAGCGGATCGCCCAGAAGGCATTGCAGAGCGCGCGGCAGACCGTCGTTCCGCGCATACGGAACGCAAAGTTGCAACTATTGGTGCGACGCTTCAAAGAAACTCAAGCCGCCCAGGAAGCCCAAACGCTGTTGGATCAGAAAGCGGACGCGAGCCCTTAGAAGCGGCAGTTCTCGCGCATAGCGTTCGTGCGTGATGGGGCAATTCAACGCAGAGCCGCAGAGGCGGGGAGACGCAATGATCAACTTAGACGGTCATGCTCTAGAACCGTGCATCGCTCGGTTTTGTCGTCGATGGCTCTGACTCTTTTTCTTCTTCGATCATCCTTCGCCCAATCATCGCCGCTGACTGCTATCAATCCGCGTATCACTTTAGATCTCTGCGTCCTTGCGACTCTGCGACTCTGCGTTATTTCCATCAACCAAATGTCTGCCCATCGAATCCTGACGCACATTATCGTCGCACGCATAACGAGATGACCCAACCAGTGAAGATCGACTGACCTCTCGAAACAAAACCGAGGCCGCCCGAATTCCTGGCGCGCATGATAAGCTGGGCAAGGGGCGTCAAGTCGAGCATAACCGGCGCAATTCCTTCAAATGGTCCTGGTGCACCAACCGATCTAAGCCATACCCGTGGCTCTGCCCAAAATAGGGCGGCAGGATTCCTGCCGTCTGTGGATGAAGCCCCGCCGAATTTGACCAAACGATTCCACAATCGACCCAGCTTCTGAAACCGTGTCGTCCCAGACAAATGGCGAAGATCGTGCGCGCAGCATCGATCAAGATCCGCAACGGTTTCATTTGAGTTATAAGCCCCGCAGGGAGGCAGATCATCGTGTTTAGGAAATCCTCGTTGGCGACCCGGCTGCTCACCGTCATCGCCGCACTCGCTGTGATTCCCCTACTCTGGCCCGCGTCGGTTTCGGCCGGGTGGTGGCACGGAATGTTCAGAAAGAACAAGAAGCCTAAGTACGAGCCGGTGCAACTCAGCCCGCACTGCCAGCAGTACTATGGCCACTTTCCGACATGTTGGCGGATCTTCCCGCAAGATTTTCAGAATTGCCCGCCCGGTGAGATCTGTCCCGTTACGCCGACGTCGCCGCAGATGATGCCGCACCCGGCGGACGGTCAGACCACCATGCCGGCCAATGTTCCAGAACCGGCGCCGGCCGTGCCGGGCGACGAAACCGCCCCGGTCGCACCGCCCGAAGCCGCACCGCCCGAAGCGCCTCCCGCCGTACCTTATGAAGAGCCGAATACGACCAATCCGGACGCCGCTCCCAAGCCAGGCGTGCGCAATCCGGTGCCCGACGCCTCGGAAGAGGCAGGTCCGGAGTTCGATCAGAATCGTCCCGAGGAAGCTCCCGGCACCGTCGAGCCTCCACCCGCAGTGGAAGGGGACAGTTCCAGCAGCCAGTTTCTGCCGCCCGTGCAGCAACAAAGCGAGTTGTCATCACCGGGATGGACTCCGAGTCCTCATCAACGCGAACAAGCCGCAATTGCACCCCGGCAACCGCTGGTGCAGTTGGAATCGATCGAGACAGGCGAGGACGATGTCCGCACCGCGGCAAAGAACTACCACGCACAAGACATCGCGGTGAGTCACCGCAACCAAGACGCGAGTTCATCACAGTTTCCGACGTCGGCCGACCCGCTCCAGGTTCCGCTGCATGCCGACGGCGAGGTCGCGGAGTTGTTGCAAGCGCTTCGGGATCCCGCATCTCCCAACCGGCACAAATCCGTCTACAAGCTCGGTTTGATGGCAGCCGACGCGTCTGACGCCGTTCCCGCACTCACCGTTTTATTGAACGATTCCGACGCCAAGGTTCGCATGCACGCCGCGCTGGCCCTGTGGCGGATCACGGGTAAGACTCAATTCGCTGTTCCAACGCTGGCGAGCGGTCTCGACCGCGGGCAGGGTTCGGTTCAGTCCCTGGCGGCAGTAGCGCTGGGTGAAATCGGTCCCGCGGCCCAGAAGGCGGTTCCAACGTTGGTCTCGGCGACTGAGGATGCCGAGACACCCGAAAAACTGCAAGCCGCCGAGGCACTGTGGAAAGTGGTCGGCAAGAATGCGAATTCGATTGCCGTGTTGGCGAAGTCATTGAATGACTCCGATCCGGAGGTCCGCTGGGTTGCGGCGTACGCCTTGTCGGAAATCGCCCCCAAAAGCCAAGTCGTGGTGAAATCACTCGCCGCACGGCTGGAAGACGAGAACGCCAGCGTGCGGGAAGTCTCCGCGTTTGCGCTGGGAACGATCGGACGCACCGCAAAAATCGCCGTTCCGCAGTTGCTGGAAGCGATGAACGATCCCAGTTCCGGTGTCGCTGATGCTGCCACACGCGCGTTGTTGCTCATCGATCCGTAACATTCGCCGCGAATGGAGAGTCGCCAAAACAAACGGGCTTGGTTCGCGAATTCGCGAACCAAGCCCGTTAAGTGTTTGAACGCCGAGAGCTACAACCGACCAGGTTCCAAGATTGCTCGGACAGCAGATTTGGTCAGTCCAAGTCGAGCAGCTCTTCGATTTCCGCATCGTTGGTGATGGGCAGCGGCACCGGCTGGCTGGTCGGCGCGTCGTCGAAGTCGGTGTTCAGTTCCGGGTAGCTCTCGGAGACGGTCTCCGGCTCGGAATTGAGGCCGACACGGGCACTGCGATTCTCAAGCACCACGCGTGCCGCTTCACGCAGTTCGTCACCGGAAAGCCGCCGCAGGTTTCCCAGCTCCGTGAGCGGCTGCAAGACGCGGGCGATTCGGCCGATGCTGGTCTCCATCAGCATCAAGTCCGTTAACACTCGTCGCATCTCTGCCAATCCAGCGACGCGTTGTTCGAACTCCTCTTGAAAGTCGGAGAGCAGTTCCAAGGTTTGCACGGCGTTCGCCGCCAGTTCACCCCGGTTATTGAGCGAATCGGAAAGCTGCAGCAGCGTGCTTAAGTGACCTTGCGCCTCAGCCGTCTCATCGGACCTTGAGGTGAGATCCTGCAACATGCTGAACAGTTGTTGCAGAATTTGCTGCGCCAGCGTGGTGTCGTCGCCATGAGATTGGAGCAGCTCTTTCAATTCCAGCATACCCTCAGCGGCCGCTTCTGCCTGGGCCAGATCGGCGGCATCATCCCGCAGACGATCCTTGAGAGTCAACAACTGTGTCAGGTTCTCGTGTGCGTCGACGAGATCGTCGGTTTGCGCGATGAGTTTCGACTTCAGTTCCACAAGCCGGTCCAGAGCGACGTCGGCCTGGGCGGTCGAGGGCTGTTGGTCTGCAAGGTCCTGACTGAGGTGGACGAGCTCGGTTAATGCCTGCCGGGCGGTGGGAGTTGAGACATATTGATCAACCAACCGCTCTTGAATCGCGGCGATGTCTTCCAAGGCCTGCCGCGCGGTTTCCGTCTTGGCCTGATTTTGCAGCACTCGGTCTTGAAGTTTTTTGAGCGCGGCGAAGGATTCCATGGTCCGGGCAGTGCGTCGCGATTCCGCTTCGACCTCAGTTCGCAATTTCCGAATCTTGGCCAGCGCCTGTTGCGCGCTCAGCAGACTTTGCTGTTGCGTCCGCAAACCGCCCAATAGTGTGTTGGCGTTGTCCACGCCGTTGCGCATGTCCACAAGTTCACTCATGCCGCTGCGGACCAAGTTCATCTCCCGCCGCATGGCAGTCATTTGTTGTTCCATTGGTCGCGCGACGAAGAAGTACATCCCGGCCGTTCCGGCCACCAGGCCGGCCATTAACATGATCCAATACGGTTTGCTCGTTGACGCCGTCGAAGATTCGGATTGAAGATCCATGTCGTAATTCCTGGTATCAGAGTTGTACAAGTCTCGCTCCCGGGAAAACGCGTTCCCGCCCGGTCGCTATATTTGCAGTTGCCCAAGTCTTCTCGTTGGACTGTGCTTCAGAGCGTTATTGGAGTTTCTAACTCGATTCAACGATTCGCGGTTGGCTACGCCGCGGGCGCTTCGGCATCGCTCGAACCGACAAACGAGTCGACCCGAACCGTCGCAATCGAATCGAGCTTCACGATTCCACTGCCGGATACCCCACGTTGACACAACCGTTCGAAATTGGTTTGTCAAACGAAAGGGACGCCCCAGCCGAAAAACTCTTCTTGAAGCTCCCACATATCCCAATATCGCCATTTTTAATGGTGGTCCTCACGGAGATATCCGGCGAGTCAACTGGTTTTCTCAAAATGGAGTCGGCATCTCCTGAGGAGGTGGAGCGGACGGCAATACCCGTGCATCCCGAACTTGGTGCGCGCACGAGGCTGCTGCTCCAACCACAGCCGGAGTTTGCGGTTGTTGCTCCCGCCGCAGATTGGGGCGAGCCTCGATCTTGCGGTCCAAATTCGTTCTACTGAAGGCATCTGAATACCCCCCTCTCTCTCTGCCGTCCCCAAGTGAGTGTCGCGTTATGCAGCGGATTCAAATCAGAAAAGCGGTCTATGATGATTGGCCGGCGATTGCCGCCGGAAACTCGGCCCTGGCCGCCGAAACCGAGGGTAAACGGTTGTCGCCGCAGAAGATCGAACCGGGAGTCAGGGCGGTCCTAGAAGACGACAGCAAGGGCCTGTACTACGTCGCCTGTGACGGGTCGTTGGTCGTCGGCCAGTTAATGTATACCTGGGAGTGGAGCGACTGGCGTAACGGCGTCATCTGGTGGTTGCAGAGCGTCTACGTTCATCCGGAGTATCGCGGCCGCGGCATCTTTCGCACGCTCTACGAGCATGTCCAAGGACTCGCTCAATCCGACGAAGAGGTCGTCGGCCTGCGGCTGTACGTAGAGCGGGAGAACAGCCGCGCACAACAGACTTATCGAAAACTGGGAATGAAGCTGCCGGGATATTTCGTCATGGAGGCCTTGTTCGACAAAGCCGTAGGCAACTGAGTCGCGACCGCCCGAACCAATGTGCTTGAAACAGAGGCAGTGCGGCAGCTATTGCTTCCAGTCCGGTTCCGAGCCGGCGATCAATTCTTCCTCCCACTGGTCCAGCAGCGGCCAGTCGATGGCGCAGGTCCCGAAGTCGGAGAGATGCTGATAGGCGTCGAGCCGATCGATTGCCTGTTGCAGCAAGCGCTCGTCGTTGCGAAACGCGGGGCCGTGGCTCGGCAGCAGCCACTCGACGTCGGACTGCTGAATCCGTTTGAGCGAGTTGATAAACGCAGGGATGTCGGAACCGTGATGCGCATCGATCGCACCGACGCCTCCGTCGCGAAAGATGTTGTCACCCGAGAAAAGCAGCTCGTTGCGGCGAAACGCCAATTGGCTTCCCGTGTGTCCCGGTGTGTGCCAAACGGTCAGCTCCACGCCGCCCACCGACAAGATATCTCCCTCGTCGACAGTGCGGTCGACCTGTATCGGCTGCAGTGACAGTGAAATCTCTTGCGCGGCGATCTCCGCAAAGGTGCTGATGCGGTCGGCTTCCGCCAACGGTTGAACCGCCGCGGGATGGGCGACGATTTCTGCCCCGCCGACCAATTCCTGAAACTTTCCCGCCCCCTGAGCGTGGTCGACGTCGGGATGCGTGAGAACCAGCTGTTTGCAGTTGGACAACGGAAAGTCCATCTGCCGGATCAGTTCCACGATCTCGGGCACGGTCTCTTCGTACCCGATATCGATGAGCATCCAATCCGGCCCGTCATAGAGCAGATAAACGCAACAGCCCAGACGCTGGCGGGCCTGGTAGTTCATCTCGATGACGTTTGGGAAATACTCTCTGCGCTCTAACATGTTGGCCTGACGGCACCTCGTTAAGTGCTGAAATGATAGGACCGGTGTTGCATTCTAGATGCCCTCCGGCCCGGTCGCAAGCAGCGGGCGTTTCCGAGCAATCCTGCCATTGAAAGGCCGAGCAACACAACAGCAGCCGCGCGGCGGAGCCGGCGGCTGCTGATTGATGCCGATCAAGTTGTTTACCGTCTAGTCGATGACGCATTCGCAATCCTAGAATTGCCAATAGCCGGACCGATGCAGCCGGTAGTGGCCCGGCACGTAGTGGTAGTGATCGCCGTGGGGATAGACGCCGCCGGGATAGTAATCCCAGTGGCTGGTGTCGCGCCAGCGCGGGTAACGGGGCCGCGGATATCGACGTCCCCAATAGATGCGGCGACCGCGCGGTCCGTAATGCACGTAGCTGGCTCCGCCGAGAATCTGGTTGGCTTCGATTTCCGTCAGTGTTTGCTCGACGGACAAGTCGTTGATGGTCAGGCTTGACATTGCTTCTCTCTCCCGATTCTAGTTCTCAAAATTTGGATTGTTTGATCAAAAATGAACGGCAACACCGCGTCGCGCTGTGCGCAAAAAGAGGGCGGCCGAATCCCCCAACTCGGCCGCCCTTGCTCTTAATCGCTGCCGACTCGCTAATTAGTGATGGTGGTGATGCCCGCCGTGACCACGTCCTCGCCCGCGACCGCGGCGTCCGCGCCAATGGCCGTGGTGTCCACCGTGACCCCAACCCGGACGACCCCAACCGGGACGGCCGTGTCCCCAACCCGGACGGCCCCAACCGGGACGTCCCCAACCGGGACGACCGTGGCCCCAACCGCCATGGCCCCAATGGATACTCCCGCCGCGCCAGTGAACTCCACCGCCGCCCGGTCCGAAATGGAAATGGGCGCCACCGGCACCAACGATATCCTCGGCCTCGCCTTCCTGCAGTGTCCGCTCGACCGAAAGATCTTCGATTGTTACGCGTGCCATTTGCTTCTCCCAATCATGAATTCAATGATTATTCGTTGTTGTCATTTTCCTAAGTCCCCGATTTCGTCGTCCTTGATACCGGACTTTAAAAGCAGTCATCATGCCGCAATCGAACCATCATGGATCGATTCAAATCTCCCGAACGGTCTTCAACCCAAACTGCACGCCATATGCCCTTTCCTACAAATAGGTTAAGGCAACCCTCTTCGTATTTCGAGTCTCTGAGTTCCCTGCACCGAACATGCGAATTGTCGGTTCGAGGTACACAGCCGAGCTTCAAAACTTGTCGTCATAACCACCATTGAGTGTAGTCATTTTGACTCTGCCCAAGACTGTCAACTGGGCCGACGCCAATGATGATCAGCCCTCGGCCAGCTCTGCCAAATGGGACTCAAGCAATTCCGACCGCAGTTCCGCTTTGAGATCGTCATCCAAAGCGGCACGGCCGACTTCATGGACGCAGATGATCATATGTACGTTACCGGGAAGTTCACACGGGCCGATGATTTCATTCGCCGAAGAGGCGAACACGCGATCCGAGACGTCGCCGGGCAACCCGCCCGCATCGTCACGCGAGATTCGACCAAGATAACCGCCGCCCTGCTTGGTCTGCTCATCCAGCGAATGCTGCTTGGCCAAAGCGGCGAAGTCTTCGTCTTCCTCGCGGATGCTCAGTGCCAACTCCTCAGCGGCGCCGGCGTCGGCCACCGCCAATTGGCTGATTTGCGCAAATTCAAAATCACCCGGATTCTGATTGTAGTGGGCTTCAATTTTGGCGTCATCGATTAACTTTTCGGCTAGTTTTTCGCGGAGGATGTTGGCCTCCAGTGCCGCTTCGACCTGCTCGACGCTAATTCCCGATTCGGCCAGCCAGGTGTTAGTCTCGTCCGCCTTCAGCAATTCCGCGTCGACGCGGAACGTATCAAACGCTTGCTGCAGTTCATCGTCTGAGACTGAGAGGCCTTGGTCCGCCGCCAGCTTTGCGACCAGTGCGTCCGCCTCCAATTCGTCGAGCGCTTCAAACCATGCACCACTCAGCTTGAGCCGGGCAATGATATCGTCCTGTTGTATGGTTGCCGCCGCCATGTGATTGCTCCTTGAAAGATTAATCAGAGTTGTGATTGGACGAGGTGGCAGGACCTCGCCTGATTGTAAGCATCATGCGAGACTGCATCATGGAATCGCTGCCAGTCTCACCACGGTGGGTCATGATGTTGAATGCGAAGTGAAGTCAACGCCAACTTAATCGACCCTGTTGCCAAGTACCATAAGAAAATGCCGAAATCTCTGAGATACGAAGAAAACGCTTGCGACGCCCGTATTGAAGTGAGCGGCGACGCTGATCAATCTTGGGCTTCACTTTTCTCAGATTGCGGCGCGTCAGCGTCGGAGCTTTCTGATTCGATCGGCTCGTCTGTGAACTGGAAACGTAGTTTTCTCCGTCCCAGATTGAGTTGCACCGTCTGACCCTCGGCATCGACGTTGTATGTGATCCGCTGGCTCATTGTCTCCTCACCATCGAAAATCGTTCGGCCGGTTCGTTTGTCGAGGCAGAGGAGTTTCATTTTGTGCTCCGGGGAACGCGAGTTGACTCGTAGTGGTTTGGTCAGAACCACTATGGGCATTCCCCGGGGCTGCGACAGATCCAGATGCTGCTGTGCCACTTGTTGAGACCAGAGCAGTCGGCCGGTGCGACGTTCCACTCCGTAGAGGCTGCCGGTGACCAACACGTTTCTTAAGTTGCGTGCGCCACCGGCAGGTTGACGTCGAATGGAGGGCCGGCCTCGATAGACGACGAAAATGTCGATGTCGCCGGAAGGAATCACGGCGAGTGACTTCGGACCTGACTTGATCGGTACCGGCGTGCGAAAAATTGGCTTACCGTCATTGATCGACAGCAACGTCAGCTCGCCGCTGGGGGGCAAGATGGCGAGTCGATCCTCACCGACGAGCGTGAACGGCGTGGGCGGCTGGAAGACTTCCTTCCACCGCACGGTGTTGGACCAAACATGCCGCGACTGTATGACCAGCAGCTTATTGACGTACTCCAGGCATAACACATTGCCGTTGTGATTGACGATCTCTTGCTTGCCGGGGATATACTCCCGTCGACCCAGGATCGAGCCGTCGGCCGTGCTGTAATAGTCGGCGACGCGCGAGTCGGGAGAGACCGCCATCAATCGGTCGTCGTCGAGAAACAACCGTGACCCGTACTCGATGCCTCCTTGCTGCCAGATGGTCATTCCGGTCATTGGATCGACAGCGAACAACGAGCGTCCTTGCTGGTAGAAGACGGCCTCAGCAGTGACCGGTCCCAGCCTGCCGAGCAACCGTCCGCGCCGGTCGCGGCCATAAGCGAGGGCAGCGCGGGAAGCGCCTTCCAAATCGGATTCCGATCCGGCCAGCGACTTTCTCCACAGGATTTCGCCGACGCGAAGGGCGGCGTCTTCACCGCCTGTTCCGCTGGGCCAGCCCAGCGTGTCGAGGGCTAGCAATTCCGTGCCGGCCCGGATGATGATCAGATCTCCCAGACCCTGCGCTTGGAAACTGCGCATGTTGATGTTGGGAATTTCGACACGCCATTGGGGGTTCGTTCCCGTTGTCCATCCGGTGACGATTGCGGAGACCCCTGCTCCGCGGCTGTTGTCAAAGTCAAAGTTCAGAGTTGATGCGCTGCGGCGCTCCGGATTCGATAGCGGTAGATTGAACATTCGGGTCATTCGATTGCCGCCTGCCGCTTCGGCCGCCACATTCACGCGTCCGCTCGGCCAGGGCGACGCTCCGGAGAGCGCCTGTTCGACGCCGGGAGTGGCGCTGAATTTCTCGACGAGTTCGGTCCCGGTTTTGCCGTCCGTCACCTCCGTTTCCGGCCAGAGCCGTCGCAGATCATCAAGAGAGTCGGCCGCTGCTGTGATGTGATCGAAGTCGAGCAGTAGTTCGGCCAACTTTGCAGTTGCAAACATCGCCGACTGTTCGTCAAAACCGTCTCGCAGCCGGATCAACGCCAGCTCGGACTCCAAGGGCCGGATGCCATCGGTGACGGCGTCCACCAACGACCGCAGCGCCTGCTCGGCGGCCGGGAGCGATCGATAACGCGTGATCACACGACGGAGTGCTGCCGCTTGTCTCGGATCAGAAGCCGCCGCGACTTCCTGCGACGATTGCCGCGTGATTTGCTGACGCAGTTCCGGTGTGGCAACTTTCAGCAATTCGGCCAGTCGTGCTGCAAACCAACGATCGCGCCGCACGCCCCAGTTCTTCTCGACGGCATCGAAATACAAGCCGTTTGAACCGGCTGCGTAGCGGGAAATGGCCTCGTACGACCGAGCCGGGTCACCGGCGGCGGCGTAGCCGAGTCCCAGCAACCGCTGATAGGTACCACGCCGATCTGTCGGCATGAACGAGTCAACTGACGGATGCGTCGTTGGCTGCCGAAGTTGAGGGAGTCCAACGGCAGTCGCAGGAGCAGTGCGGAGTTCGAATTCTTCCAATAGTTCCTCGATGGCGTCAGTCCGTGGGCGGAATTCCTCGAAGTTCGTTCTCAGGCCTTGCAGAGAGAGATCGAGCAGTTCTTCCCGCACGACCGGGTCGCCACTCGCGTCGTAGACCCTTCGATAATCTTCAGCAGCAGCGAGCAAACGACCGGATTGGCGTGCGAGTTCAGCACGTGTCACCAAGGCGGTGCGATCGCGGGGATTGCGGCTGAGGTCTCCGGCGACTTGACGTTCGGTTTGTTGGACATCCTGAAAGACGGAGAGAGAGGTGACACCCTGAGAAATCACACCCGAGGGGTGGCTCAAGAGATTGCCGGGCACAACCGCATCAGCAGAACGCGCACGCTCGAGAACGGCTCCCGTGCGTGGATCGACGACAATGACTTCCGCGCTGCTCAGCGGAACCAGCAGTCTGTTCCCTGCAAATACCGCGCGCCCGCTGGGCGCAGCGATTGGAGTTTTATGAATCGGTTGACCGTTGCGAACGTCGAAGATTTCAATCTGGCGGCTCCCCACAACGGCGACGTGTCCACGCTCAACACCGACGACTTGCAAGCGGTCTAACTTCGGTTTTCGCCATAACGGCTCGCCGCTCAACAGGTCGAGGCAGAGCAGCTCATGGCTCTCTTGGGGAGTGGCAAAGATTCTCCCCTCCGCGATGAGTATCGTCGAATCCAGCCAGCGCGACCCGTCTTGACCGGGAAAGACGTGTAACTGCGAGATGGACCGCATTGGTGCGCGTCTCGCTCCCGCACGGCCGTCGGACCGTCGGAAATGCGAATGCCACAGCAGACAACGTTGCTCCAAATCAAAGCCGACGATACCGCCGACTCCCGTCGGGCAGATCAGCAATCCATCAGTCGCGGCCGGCGAGAGGCCGGTCACCCGCCGCCAGGGATTGGATTGCAGGGAATCGCGGTCATGCAAAACGGCCAGCAAGCTTTGTGACCAGACGAGCCGGCCGGTTTCCGGATCGAGTACCAATAATCGAATCTGGCGATCTTGTTCGACGAGACAATAGAGGCGACCCTCCAACGGAAGCGGTGGCCCGAGGAAGAATGTGCCCGCCAGCGGTAGAGCCGCAGTCCCCGGCGGCCCGCCGATTTCCCAGCGAGCGGCGCCGTTGCGGACATCGTAGGCACGCAACACGTTGAACGTGTTCAAGGGAGCGATCGTCGCCCGTTGGACGCGCTTGATCGACAACAGTTCCTCCACGCTGAAGATCGATGAGCGGTCGCTCGACAGATTGGCGAAGGTATTGTCGTGCCAGACGAACTGCCGCGCCATTTGCTCACCCACGTCCTCCGGAGTGACTTGGCCTCGCGGGCTCGGATACGGACGGTTCAGCGGAAGCGGATCAAACGTCGGATCGACGGCCGTCTGCCACAGCAAGCGCCCGTCATCAACGCGATACGCCCGAATGCTCGTTCCGGCGGGAGCAACCTCATTGCCAAACGTCTTTACAATCAGTCGATTGCCGACGAGTAGCGGCTGCGCCGCGGGAAGGTTCAGTTCCTGTCCGTCGTTGAGCGATCGATCGAATCGGGCGACGAATTGTCGTAACGGCGTATTCTGCACCGAAGAAACCTGCCAGCGGGGCCGCAGAAAGGGAAAGTTGTCATGCTGCGTCAGATTTCGAGAGGGCCGGCCGCCAACAAACTGATAGTCGGCCGGCATTTCTTTTGCGGGCTCAGTTGTTGTGAGCAGCGTCATCAGTTGTTCGGGCGCTGAGCGAATGTCGGCGATTGCGGACAACTTGATTCCGCCGAACACGATCTTGTCCGCCGATCCTTTGAACTCGAGATTCGCGAGCAGTTCCGCAGCGAGATCGATGCGGCCGGCCCTGGACCAACAGATTGCGGCGCGGACCGAGAGGACCGGGTTCCACCGCTTTGCAGCCCGGTCTTGCTTGAGCAGCCGATTGTAGATTCGCGCCGCGGCCAACGGACGGCCTTGGTCCATCCGGTACGCGGCCAGACGATACGCAGCTTCATAACCCGCCATCGTATGGTAATACCGCCTCGCAACCTCCGCGATTTTTTCATAGTCCCCAGCGGCTTCCGCAGGCCCCAGTTCCGCCCGGGCGATCAAGCCGTACAAGTCTTCGTACACATCGCGTCCCTCAGCGGGCAGTCCGCCGATCAGGTCGAGCGCCGCCAGTTTGAGACTTGCAAACGAATCCGCGGCTTCCGGATCCTCCGCAAAAAAGTAGTCTTCGCTCAGTGGAGGGCCGGCGGACCCGCGTTCGGGACGTTCGCTGCCCAACAAGAATCCCAAGCGCTGCAGCCCCAAGCGATACTTTTTCTCCTGCAGTTCCGTCCGCGCAAGCGCGAGCTGACCTGCCAGCTTGGCGTTTTGCGGAAACAGATCGCTCGGCTTTGTGCCTCGCGGCACCACAATTTGAGCGTAAGCAACATTGCCGACGGCGCTTCCCGTAAATACGAGCAGCAGTGTGAGCAATCGCTGAAAAAGTGACGTTGTCAAGAATTTCACCATCTGTCAGTTGCGCCTCTCATCCGTGATCAAGCAGTCTGCCGCCAAATGGCGAAATCGCCGCCATCCGGGAATGATCGATGCATTATAGTCGATTCAAGCATCTGCGACCTAATCGCGGTCCAGGTTGACAGAAATCGTGCCGATGATGAAAATATAAACGAATCTTTAACTGTTGAACATCGGTGATCCGCCCTCTGGCCTTTCCCCATGCCCCACCCCACCTGCTCCGAATTCCGCCGCTTGGCAAAACTCCCTCGCCGCGATCTGTTGCGCGCCGGTGCTTTGGGTTTGTTGGGAACCGGCCTACCTCGATTCAACACCGCCGCCGAGGCGGCCGCCGGTCCGGTTGGTTTCGGCCGCGCGAAGGCGTGTATCTTTCTGTTCATGTGGGGCGGACCGAGCCAGTTGGAGTCGTTTGACCCCAAGCCTGAAGCGCCGGCAGAGATTCGGGGCGAGTTCGACCCCATTGAGACCAGCGTTCCCGGGATTCAGATCTCTGAACACTTCACAACGTTGGCTCAGCAAATGGAAAAGGTGGCGGTCATCCGTTCGCTGAATCACACCGATCCGGCGCACCTTTCCAGCGGTCACGCGACGCTGACCGGGCATTGGGCTCCCGTCGTCAACAGCGATGCCGCTCCTCCCAGCGAAAAGGATACACCGCATTTCGGGGCGATGATGTCCCGATTGCGGCCGACGCCGGCCGATTTGCCGGCCTTTGTCACGATGCCGTGGCTGGCGTTGCATCCGGCGGCACCGGGCGGCCGCGCACCGGGACAGCATGGCGGTTGGCTGGGACATAAATACGATCCGTTTCTGGTGACCGGCGACCCCAGCGCTGCGGACTGGAACGTTCCGGCTCTGCGGCTGATCGACGGGCTCTCACAGGGACGACTTCTGGATCGACGCGAATTGCTGCGGGACTTCGATACGCTTCGGATGTCGATTGATCGGGCGGCGAAGGTCACCGACGTGGGCGGGCAGCAGGACCAGGCGTTTGAGTTGCTTTCCTCCGACCGGACACGGAAGGCATTTGATCTCTCGGATGAGGCGGCCGAAGTCCGCGACCGCTATGGCCGCAATATCCACGGACAAAGTGTGCTCCTGGCACGGCGGCTGGTCGAACGGGGCGTGCCGGTCGTCTCGGTGAATTGGCACAACGATCGCAAGAACTTCTGGGACACGCACGGCAACAATTTCAATCGTATGAAGAATGATCTTGTTCCGCCGGCGGACCGAGCACTCTCAGCGCTGTTGGCCGATCTGGCAGAGCGCGACCTGCTTGACCAGACCATCGTCGCCTGGGTGGGCGAATTTGGACGCAGACCAACAATCGATCGGGGCAACGCGGGACGCGAGCACTGGCCCCGTTGCTACAACGGCCTTCTCGCCGGCGGCGGCATCCGCGGCGGGCAGGTTTACGGCAGCAGCGATTCCCATGCTGCTTATCCCAAGGAGAGCCCGGTTTCGCCGCTCGATTACATGGCGACGATCTATCATGCCTTGGGAATCCCAGAAGAACAGACGGTCAACGATCGGACCGGCCGGCCGCAACGCGTGATCGCCGGGCAGCCTTTGTTGCCTCTGTTTGCATAATGTGAGCGTTCATGCCAGAATAGAGCAAATGTTGCGCTGCAGGCGCGCTCGGTCTTAATCGCCTAACCAACGCTCAACGCTTTCTTGTGGGGACTACGATGGCAGCTCGCATCGCGCTCACGGATCGCTTTCCGTCAAGACGGCTCGGCACAGTGATCATCGCCGTTTTTTTGTGCCTGATGGCGTCGTTCGTCCACGACGTGCCGGCATCTGCGGCGACGCCTAAGACAAAACAGCCGATTCGTCCCACGCGCCGCTGGGAAGTGATTTATTCCGGGAAAAAGACGAAGCAGACACGCATTGTTCCGCTGGAGAAATTTAAGGTGATCGGCAGCGAGGATCTGCAGTTCATCGGCCCCAAACCGGGCGATCAGTACCAGCTGGGGAAGTTCAAAATCGACGGCGAGTGGGCGGTTCAGCAGGGAGAGCTGAAGCGGACCAAAGGAAAAAATGCGGCGATCATCGTCGCTGAAGCGGAGAACTTTGAACTGGAGGGCGTACTGAACGCATCGAGTGTGGGCGGCTGGTTTATCTTGCTGGGCTGGAAGGACGGCAATGGGTACGGACTGTACAACATGACATTCAAGAAGAGCGGCAGCCCGTGGTTTCTCACGGAATTCAACGACGGCGAAGCGATTGATTTTGGGGAAGAGCTGCACCAGTACAATTGGAAGGATGAAGAGCCGTTTTGGCTGAGCGTGAAGAACAAGCAGCTCAACCTGACGATCGGCGACGAAACGAAAGTCATTCGCGACCGACTACTGCCCGAATATGCACGGGGGCAGCTATTGATTGGAACCTACGACACTCGCTACGGCCCCAAAGACGTGCGGATCAAGTCGCTCCGCATTCGTTTGCCGCGGAAAAAGAGGTGACGCAAGTTTTCGTGACGGGACGACGACTTGTCTCCCGGCGCCGCACGACGTTAAGATCCGCCGTCACCACACCAGTTGCCTCCGGCGAGCGATTCCGACAGCATGAAATACGGCGCACATATTTTTCTTTGGCAGGACCGTTATGTTGACGACGACCTGCTGCGGGTTCTCGATTCAGCCGCGGCGCTGGGACTTTCCTTTCTAGAAGTCGCGGTGGGGGACGACATCGAATTCGACACGTCGCAACTCGCGAAAGCGGCGGACGCGCGGGGATTGGAATTGGTCTTAAGCCCCGGCGGCGCATGGCCGATGGAGTGCGATATTTCGCTGAAGGAGAGCGCCGCAAGCGGACTCGACTGGCATCGCAGAGCGATTGATCTCTGCAGCGCAGCGGGCGCCGTCGCTTACTCGGGGGCGATTTATGGGCATCCCGGTTCTGTGCGGCGGAACTTGCCATGCCGAGACGAACAATCACGCATCGCAGACGGACTGCACAACATCGCCGAATATGCAGCGGCGAATTCGGTCAAGCTCGTGCTGGAACCGATGAGCCACTTTCGCACGCACGTGGCAAACACGCCGCAGCAGATCAACTCGCTGATCGAGACGGCGGCGCACGACAATCTCTACACATTGCTGGACACGTATCATCTGGTGACAGAAGTCACGGATCTGGCGGCGGCGTTTGAAGAGATGGCGCCCCGTCTGTGGGGGATTCATGCATGCGAAAACAACCGCGGCGCGCCGGGCACGGGGATGATTCCCTGGGAGCGTTTGATCGCCTCGGTGTTGGCCGCCGGTTGGCAGGGCTACATCGGCTTCGAAGGCTACAATTCGACGTGGCGGGGCGGGGAGTTCGCGCACGAACGGGGAATGTTTCACGACGTCTGCCCGGATGCGGAGCAGTTCATCGGTGAAGCAATGGAGTTCTTGAACGGCCTATTGTCGGAGCGCACCGGCTGATCCACAACATAGAGTCGGCGCGGGGGTGTATTGGCGGACCGCAGAGCGGACCCTACGGAGTGTGATGACCGTCGCGCACAGTGGCCCACTCGGTGCGCCTAGCGAATGATGCGGATTTGCGGGAGCGCTGTTCGTAGTGCTTGAGCACCCGAGTCGGTGACATTCGTGTCAGCGAGATTCAGCGTTTCCAGCCGGCGGCAGTTCTTGAGCGCGGGGATTGCGGCATCGTTGACGTCAGTACCCGCGAGCTCGAGTTCGTCGAGAACCGGAAAGCGGGTCATCTGCGCGACGCCTCCGTTGGTGATCGCGGTGCCGCTCAATTCCAGCTCTTCCAAATTTCGCAGATCGTAGAGCCGCACGAGACCGGCGTCCGTCACACGCGTGCGATTCAGATCGAGGTCTTTGAGCTGCGTCAGAGATTGCAGATGCAGTAAGCCGGCATCGGTGACGGCGGTATCGTTGAGTTCCAAATCAATAAGCTGCCGCATCGATTTCAATGGCGCCAGCGCGGCATCAGTGATTGATGTTCCCGAGATGTCCAGATCGCGCAATTGAGTTAGACTCGAAAGATGCTCAGCGCCAATATCAGTGACGCGCGTGTCGCACAGATAGAGGCTTACGAGCTGTGTCTGTGTCGAGAGTTCTCTGAGACCTGCGTCGGTGATCGCGGTCTCAGAGAGATCGAGCTTTTCCAGTTCCGCCAATTGCGCGATACTGCGGACCAATTCATCGTCGGCGTCGGTCCCTTTCAGGTCAATATGAATCACAGGGCTAAGCCGCCACGGGTAATGACGGCTGTACGACCTGACGGCGACGTTGCCTCCGCGCTGTCGAATCTCCGCGAATAGGCGCTCGCAACGGTTTTCCACCCGTTGGGCGCGTACCGCCATCGCAATGCCGATGACGGCGATTGTCGCTGCCAAGACCACAAAGTGGCGATATCGGAGTTTCACAGTAAATCGCTCACGACGCGGAGAGAGATCCCAACGAATGAAGGCGGGAATCTTAGTGAAATCTGAAAAGCGTGGCGAGACGGACTTGACACCGCGATGGCCCTGTTTGTGCTATAGAGCGGAACTCAAAATGACGTCCACGAAGTCACGATTTCCTGAGAGCCCGATATGCAAATTAGCGAGACCCGGCTGCGGGGCATGTATTTGATTGAACCGCGCGTTTTCGCGGATGAGCGGGGGTTCTTTATGGAAACCTATCATCAGGCGAAGTTCGCCGACGGGGGAATCACGCTGCCGTTCGTGCAAGACAATCATTCGCGTTCCTGCCGCGGAACGCTGCGGGGGCTGCATTATCAAATCCAGCATCCGCAGGGCAAATTGGTGCGAGTGGTTCAAGGCGAGGTTTACGACGTCGGCGTCGATTTGCGGCGCGATTCACCGACGTTCGGCCTGTGGATCGGTGAATACTTGTCGGCGGAGAACAAGCGGCAACTGTACGTTCCGCCCGGGTTTGCACATGGGTTCTGCGTGGTGAGCGAGACCGCAGAGGTCACTTACAAATGCACCGATCTGTACCATCCGGAGCATGAGCGGAGCTTGCTCTGGAACGATCCGCAATTGGACATCGACTGGCCGATTGAGGAACCAATTCTTTCGGCGAAAGATGCTGCGGGGTCGCCGTTGGGGGAGGCGGAAACTTATGGCGAGACCCCCGGCGGAGCCGGGGGCTGACGGGAAAAGTGCGTGCGGCGATTTAGCGTTGAAAACGTGCGTGGACCGTTTTGAGCTTTACGCTGTGAGGAATTTTTCCAGCCGGTCGAATCCCGCTTCGATGGTCTCCATATCAGTGGCAAACGAGAGCCGCACGTATCCGGGAGCGCCGAACGCGTCGCCGGTCACCAACGCCACGTGGGCTTCCTCCAACAGCGCCGTGCAGAAGTCGCTGGAGTTCTCGACCGTTTTGCCGCCGCCCAATGGTCGGCCGAAGTGCTTCGCAACGTTGAAGAACGCGTAAAACGCCCCGCCCGGCTGGGCATAGCTGATGCCAGGAAGTGCGTTGAGCCGCTTGAGTACGTATTCGCGGCGCGCGGCAAATTCCTTCCGCATCTCCTCGACGCAGCCTTGGTCGCCCTCCAGCGCGGCGATCGACGCGTACTGGCTGATGCTACACGGGTTTGACGTCTCTTGACTTTGCAGCTTGTCCATCGCTTTGATCAGATCCGCCGGCCCCATGGCCCAGCCGATCCGCCAGCCGGTCATGGCGTAGGCCTTGCTGACGCCGCTGACAATCACTGTGTGCTCCCGCATGCCGTCCCGCAGCGTCGGCATCGAGCGGAATTCCGACCCTTCATAGATGAGTTTTTCATAGATCTCGTCGGACATCACCAACACACCGCGTTCGACGGCGACATCGGCGATCGACTTGAGAGCTTCAACAGAATAAGCCGCCCCGGTCGGATTGCAGGGATTGTTGAGCATCATCAACCGCGTTTTGTCGGTGATCGCAGCGGCGAATTGCTCGGCGTTCATGCTGAATCCGCTCTCTTCGGTCGTCTCCACCATCACGGGCGTCGCACCGGTTAGCTCGACCAGCGCGCTGTAACTGACCCAGTAGGGAGTGGGAATGATTACTTCATCCCCCGGTTCACACGTGGCGGTCAGGAGATTGTGAATGGAGTGCTTTGCACCGTTGGAAACGAGAACTTCCGTCGGCTGATACTGCAGACCGTGGTCCCGCTCATAGGCGGCGCAGATCGCCTGTTTCAAGTCGGGGATTCCGCCTGAGGGTGTGTAATGGGTGTGCCCAGCTTTCATCGCGGCCACAGCGGCGTCTTGAATGTGCTGCGGCGTGGTGAAGTCCGGCTCACCCAGCGTGAACTCGTAGACTTTGACGCCTTTGCTTTTGAGTTCCTTGGCCTTGGCCGCGGCGGCAATCGTGGCGGAGGGTTTTAGCGACTGGATTCTTGAGGACAGCTTCATGTCACTTCGCGGGCTTCGTGGGGTGAGGAGTAAAGGTCCGTTGTGTCAAGCTCGATTGTTCTGACCGTCCGCCGAATCGTCAAGTGCCCTGATCCCCGTCCCGGCGAAAAACCGAGTTGGCCGCATGCCGATTGAGACGTCCGTCGACGGAGTTGGAGGTTACGTCATCTCACCAATCGTGCGGCCCATCAGCTTAGAATCACGCCGAAGTCGGCAACGGCTTATGTGGCAAGAATTTCCGCTTGACGGAATATTCACAAGCCACTATAAGTGCGCGCCGAAGGATCGGAGCAAATGACTTTGAAGAAGACGTAAATCCCAGCACGGTGTGCTGAACACGGATTAGAAGGGTCGCTTCTCTCGTCTCGGGCACCTGAGAGAAGCCATTATCGCTAACATATTGGTGCCTTTTTCAACAGTCAGGGAGCCAAGGGATAATGGCGACACGTACCACCACTTCAAGATCGAAAACAACCTCTAAACGCACGTCAAAACGCAAACCAGCCACACGCAAGACCGCTACTCGCTCGACGAAGGCCAAGAGCGGAACCGCGAAGAAGACCACTAAGCGGAAAACGGCCACCAAATCAACCAAAGCCAAGTCCGCAACAGCCAAACGGAAATCTTCCGCTAAGCCGGCTGCAAAACGGAAAACGACCAAACGGTCGACCACAGCATCGAAATCAACGAAAGCCAAATCAGGAACCGCGAAACGGTCGACCGCTTCCAAGTCGACTGCGAAGAAAACCACGACCAAGCGGTCAACCTCCACTTCGCGATCAACGAAGGCCAAGAGCGGTGCCGCCAAGCGGAGCACAACCGCCCGCAAGACGGCAACTCGTTCGACGAAGGCTAAGCGCTCAACGGCGAAAAAGCCGGCTACGCGCACCCGCCGGGCGTCATCCAAACGATAGCCGGCAGTCGATCGCCATCAATCAACAAAAACGCAGGCTGAACCCCACTGGTTCAGCCTGCGTTCATTTTGTGGTGAGCACTCGGAACGAGATGATGTGCGATGTCCAATTAGAACTGGACTTCGTACTTGTCGGTCATCTTGCCCCGCAGAGCGGCCAATTCTTCGGAAACGGCGTCCATGGTTGAGAAAACATCCGACGCGGCCTGTGATCGCTGTTGGACCCCGATCATTCGCTTTTGCGTGCCGCGCCGCGCTCGTCCTGCGGCCTCGGCGTTCGGATTGTAAACCCCCCCGCCGCGATAGTACCCGTATCCGCCCCAACGGGTACCACCATAGAAGCCTCCGTAGGATCCGCCACGGCTAAGATTGACACTCGTCTGTTGCAGGACCTTGCGGGAAGTCCCCTTGCGGAGACTGGCGGCCGTGTTGCGCAGGCTGCTCGCCACGTTGCGGGCGAAATCGACCAATTCTTTATCGACGCCCAAGGTGGGCATGTCTTCCAGTGCTTCAGCCTGGCGGCGGAACCAAATCGCATACATGTTGTAGTTGGCCCCTTTGTAATCTCCAACCTTGGCGATGATCTCCTCGGTGTCGTGGAAGTAACTTAATGCCAATCGCGCCGCCTTGGCCGATTCATCCTCGGGTTGCTCTCCGCCGGGGTACTTCGAGGAATCGCCCATCATTTTGCTGTCGAACTTGGTGTCGGCGAAGGACATCAGCCGGTCGATCGTTTGCCGCGACAGTTTCCCTTGCAGAATCCAGGATTGGCCCGAAACACGGGCGTTCCAATCCTTGAAATCATTCACCGAGATTCCCAAGTCGGCGAGGATGTCGAGCATGAAGTCCTTGTAATCAGCGAGGATGCCGGCCGATTGTCCGAAATCGACGCGTAAGGTCGCTGCAGCTGCCTTGTCGACTTGGACGTCGAAGGAAATCCCTTCGACGCTGGCGAGCAATTCGGCGACAGGATCCACATCCTTTTGCCGCTTTTCGAAGGCTTCGTGGTCAGCGATTAAGACCCGCATTCGAGACGCTGTTGTGACGTCCTTCATTACCAATGCGGCCACCAATTGCGTTTTGTTCTTCAGCCGTCCAATTGCCTTCTCGAGATATTCGTTATGCCGCGTTGTGGTTCTGCGTCGCAGCCAGCGTGCGACTTGTTGACGGTCCGCCGGGTGGAGGATGCCGGCCAGCTTTTCGCCGATACGCACGACGTAGGAATCTCCCTTGGTCTCGACGGCGGCGTGGCCCTCAATCTCGTCCACGTTGGAACCCAAAAAATCTGCGACCTTGGTCATGTTGGGCGCCTGTTTGAGTTCGAGAATCGTCAGTTCCCGCTCTGATTCCAAATGCAGCGGCTTGACGGCGGCGCCGGTTAAGACGCGGCTGACATTCTGCCCGTAGGCGCCCGATTCGTTCTGCAGGTTCCGTTGACGCTGCTCTCGCCATTTTTCTTGAATCGCCAATGGACTCGCTTCCAATGCGTCAATATCAAGTGCGATGATCGCATTGGCTTCCGACGGAATGTAAGTGAACATTTTCTTGAACTGAGCCTGCGCTTCGTTCCCGGCGCAGACGAGCGTCGCCACGACGATGGTAATCGCAGCTGTCCTACGAAGTGATTTCAAACTCATCGTAAACGGTCCTCTGGTGTGTGGAGAATTCCGAATGTGAACTCCTGATCCAGCGCAAAATCCATGCTAACGCGGGTGCGGCGACAACGCAAACAATTCGTTTCGCCGATCAGCGTAAGGCCCGCTTTTACTTCATAACATCCAGTCGCCGACTGACGGCGTATGGCTTAGTCACTTTCCCTACTTCTTGAAGTTCAGTCCGGGATCGTCAGGCGGACCGCCGGACATCCGAAAGTTGAAAGCCGTCGCGCCGTCCCAGGAAAGTTCGCCGACCATCGCGCCGCCGCCATCGCTCGGTACGAGCGTCAGCAGGCCGTTCCCTTCGGAATAGGTGCCGTCAAACTTCTCGGTCTTGCCGTCCTGGGTATAACTCCAGGAAAACTTACCGTCATCACCCAGCTTCAGATCAAACCGATCTTTGCCGCGCTCGGCCTTCCAGTTGCCCGCTAACGTCGCCCCTGCAGGTTGCGGCTTGGTCTTCGGTGGATCCGGCGGCGCCGCGTCCTCATCCCCACCCTCTCCTTCGGTCATGCCGCGCAATAGCTGTGCCGAGAGTTGGTCGTCCGGGTTGAGTTCGACGACTTTCTTCAGTTCTTTGACGGCCGCTTCATCATGTCCGCATGTGATGTACTGGTACGCCAGTAAAAAGCGGATGGAGGCGTCATCGGGGTGTTCATTGCGATACTTCTCCAGTGCCCGCAACTGGTCGGTGTAGGTCTCAACATTTCCGTACAATCCGCTGAGCGTTGTCCAATCCCAGCCAGGACCGGCCGAGAGAACGGCATAGACGACGCCGGCAGCCTGTTGATAGTCCCCCTTGGCAAACAAAATCAGTCCCCGAAATTCATGGAGCACCGCGTCGCCGGGCATATCCTTCAGCGCCGAGTCCACCAATTTCAGAGCACCGTCGTAGTCCCCCTCCTTGAAGAGTTCACGGGCCTGATCGAATTTATCGAGAGCGGGATCGGAGATCGATTCGGGCGGGACGTCGCCGTTATCGTCGGTCGTCATCACCGGAATCGGCTCAGAGTAGTTATAGACGACGGTGGAACTTGTATTGTCGACGTAGTAGGGGTTGCTGTAAGGCACATAACCCCAGTTGTAGACGAGGCTGCCCAAACCGAAACCGGCAAATCCCCAAGCCCACGGATAGTACCGCCAACCGCGTCCCCAATGCCCGTGCCAACCGCCGTGATACCAATTCTTGTGGTGATTGTAGTGGCGATTCCAGCGTCCTCCACCGTAACCGGGGCGATGTCCGTATCCCGGTCGACCGGGACGGTATCCAGGCGGACGATTTCCAGGACGGTTACCGGGCCGATTTCCTGGCCGATTCCCGGGTCGGTTGCCAGGTCGATCACCGGGCCGATTGCCATTTCCCGGGCGATTGCCGGGACGATTGCCCGGTCGATTTCCGGGTCGGTTGCCACCGCCAGGGCGGTCGCCAATTCCGGGTCGGCCGCCGCCGGGACGGTTGCCGCCGCCGGGCCGGTTCCCCCCGCCGGGTCGGTCACCGATTCCTGGCCGCCCGCCGCCGGGACGATTTCCTCCGCCGGGACGGTTTCCTCCGCCGGGACGGTTTCCGCCGCCGGGACGGTTTCCTCCGCCAGGACGATTGCCGCCACCTGGCCGGTTGCCGACATTGGGCCGTCCGCCGCCGGGTCTATTCGCTCCACCGCCAGGGCGGCTACCACCGGGACGACTGCCGCCTGGACGACTGCCACCGGGCCGGCTTGCGCCGGGACGTGAGCCACCGGGCCTCGAACCGCCCGGTCGAGTGCTCGGACGGGAGCTCGGACGGCTCCGGCTGAACGATCCGCTCGATCGTCCTCCGCCACCACGCGCACCGCCGCCTCGCGCACCGCCGCCGCGTGCTCCGCCGCCGCGTGCCCCGCCTCCTCGACCGCCGCCACGACCTCCGCCGCCACGTCCTCGGCCAAGAGCGTCACCGCTCACTAACAGCGGCACCAAAATCATGACGGTGACCATCGCGATCGATTTCTTCATCGTGCCCTCTCCTCATCGGAAAAACTTGCCCGCGATGGAATTGCCCCACATCGTCCAGGCGGTGGTTTTCGTTGGAATGCTTTGATTGGTTGCCAACCCCTCTGGCGCGTCTTGAACGTCCGTCATTGAACGAGTCATCGATCAACAGCAACGGGGGGCCGGGATTCGTACTTGGTTGTTGCACGCACTTCGCAAGATCGCCAGTGAACCGAAACTTCTATTGGGCTTTCGGCGGACGGCGGACGATCGTCAGTTCTTCAATGTTCGGCATCAATTCGCCGCCGACGGTACGGTCGACCGATTGCCAAGTGCAAGTGCTGGAATCAATGTACGTGAACACGTTTGTCGCGGACGCCGTTTGTCCGTCCCGCAAGACGCCGGTGGTTTTGACGATCCAACGATCGCCATCGTTCGTCCACAGTCCTTCGGCATACCCCCCTTCGGTATCGAAGGTCCAGGATTTGATCTTGTTGGTGAGCGGATCCCAGCCGATTCGGGTGGTGCCTTCAATGGTATCTTCGCCGGATGTGCGGACCTTAAATGTCCGCAGCAGATAGTTCTTGTTTTTCGACCAGTTGCATGAAGTGACGATCACAGAGTCCTCCCCTTCATCGATCCAGTCGCCGACCATCCACTCCAGTTCTTTGAGACGGTGGTAGTTCGTTTGTGGGGCTCTCTTGACTTCTCTCACACGGGCGATCTTCCAGCCCTTGTCCGTATTCACGTGAACGACAGTGTACCCGCCCTCTGCTGGTTGCTCGCCTTTGGCACGCGTGACGCGGGTCGTCCCCTTCTCCACGGCGACGACTTTGCCATAAAAGCGAATCGATTCTATGACGGTTTCGATTGTCAGCTCCGGTGAATTCTCGAACACGGCGACAAACTCCGCGGCAATGTCGGCGCGACCGGCGATCACCTCACCGTCTTCTCCGACGTACTCCGCCTCTTCGATGAACTGCCCGGCAATCGCCTCCGCGTCACGCTTGTTGAACGCGTCGGTAAACATCCGGGCGGAATTGCGGATGGCCTGTTCATGCGTGTTGGTGCTGGAGTCCGAGGAACCGGGTTTCTTTGCCGAATCGTCTGCGGCGATGTCGATGTTGCCTAACGCCGCAATTGCGAGGGCGAGCGCAAACAGGGTGATCGAATTCTTGGTCATCTGGTCCGTTCCTTATACAACGGGTTTCCAATCCGAACGGGGGTCGTCATCAACTTGATGATCGATGCATCAAAACTGGCTTGTGGAAAACGTGAAACGAGGATCGCAATGGCTGCTGATTCCAGAAGAGACGGAACCATCGTTAGTTCCGGCCCCACTGTCGCGTCCTGCTTACGCCGGTCGGATGTGATTTCCTGCGAGACGAGAAAAACTTTGTGGGTGATCCACGTCTTTGACCGGGCTGAGATATCCGCGCTTCATATGCGGATGACCTCAGGATTGTACCGCAGCGATTCGCAAGATCACACCGCGATGTCGGCCAATCATCGATTTTTTTGTACATTGTCGTGGTGGCACAACTTCGCAGCACCGGATGAATAATATTCAGCCAGGTCTGAAGCGCTGTCTCTTCAGCGATCCTGGCTTGATGATTACACTCGAAGCGACCGCCACCGACCGATTCTTGCCGACTTCGCTACCAGGAACGCAACATGACTGAATCTTATCCCGTGAATTGGGACCTCGACTCGCTCTATCCCAATCCAGCGACTGAGGACTTTGCCGCGGTTTTCAAAAACTTTCGCGACGATGCCGAGGCGCTGGCTGACAGGTCGCAGCGGCTGCCGGCCATCTCATCGGCGGCTGATGGAATCGCATTCTGGGCGGAGTTCTTCAAAGACTACGAAGACATCTCGGCACGCAACGATGACTTGTATTCGTTCATCGGCTGCCACTGTGCGGCTGATGCGGAGAACAAACAGTACCAGCAGTACGAAGCGGCGCTCTCCGCATTGTCGCCTGCGCTGGAGACCGTGGCGACGAATGTTGAGATTGTACTAGCGGAGGCAGGCGAGGAGGATTTCGAAGCGTTTTTGAGTGTCGAACCAACTCTTGCGGCCAGTGAATTCTTTTTCCGCCAGTCGCGGCGGCATGCGGAACTGCGTTTGCCCAAACCACAAGAGGCGCTCTTTTCCGATCTCTCCGTCGACGGCATTCATGCATGGGGGCGGCTTTACGACCGACTGTCGGGGGAATTGCGGGTCGAGGTGATGCACAAAGGCGAAATCGTTCGCAAGTCGCCTGGGCAGATTCGCTTGGACGTTCCTCATCGAGAAGTGCGGGAAAACAATTTCTATGCCGCCGACAAAGCTTGGGATTCAATCGCCGGCAGTTGCGCGGATGCCTTGAACCATATCGCGGGGACACGGTTGACGCGATACGCGCATCTCGGTTTGGAGGATCATCTGGTCGTACCGCTCCATGAAAACCGTATGCAGCGCGCGTCGCTGGACGCGATGTGGTCGGCGATCACTGCCCGCAAAGATATTCTCGTGAACTATCTGCGTCAAAAAGCCGAGGTGCTGGGACTCGGGAAACTCGCCTGGTATGACCTGACGGTGGCTTATCCGATCTCGTCCACAAAGTCTGACGATGTCAGCTATGACGCCGCGGTGAAGCGGATTGTGGAAACGTTCACGGGGTTCAGCCCCGAGTTGGGAGAATTCGCCGTACAGGCCTGCCGTGACGGCTGGATCGAAGCGGAAGACCGGGGCGGCAAGCGGCAAGGCGGGTTTTGCACGACCTTTCCTCGATATGGGCAGTCGCGGATCTTCATGACGCATACGAACTCGGAGGTTGGGCTGTCGACACTGGCGCACGAGTTGGGCCATGCGTATCACAGCTGGGTCCTCAAAGACCAGCCAATCATGCTGCAGCAGTATCCGATGAACCTGGCCGAGACGGCTTCGACGTTTGCGGAGGCGGTCGTTGCCGAGCAGCGGCTGTTGGAAACGGACGACCGGCAGCAGCGCGCCGAGATCCTCGACGGCATGTTGAGCGACGCGGTCTCGTTCTTAATGAATATTCACGCCCGATTTCTCTTCGAAGATGAATTTCATCGTCAACGCAAGCACGGAGAGCTCACTCCGGCGAAACTGCGCGAGTTGATGCTCGATGCACAGAAACAAGCATACTGTGACGCGCTGTGCGACGACGGTTGGAATCCGAACTTTTGGGTTTCGAAGCTGCATTTTTATATCAGCGGACTGCCGTTTTATAACTTTCCTTACACGTTCGGCTATTTGTTGTCGCTCGGCATCTACAAGTTGTCGCAACAGTCGGATGGAGATTTCCCGGCCCAATATCGCGAGTTTCTGAAGGCGACCGGCTGCATGTCGGCCGAAGACTCGGTCCGTTCCACGTTTGGATACGATTTGACCGAACCTGACTTCTGGAATCAGAGCTTGGATGTCGTCGAGGACCGTGGCCGCCGCTTTTCGGAATTGATTGACGCCAACTAAATCCGAGGGCCGTACCCCTTTCTTGCACGAGACCACTTCCCCGATTTGAAACCGTCGCATGAACGACTCCTGTGGAACTTGGAAGCAAATCGACGTCGCCGGCAAACCGGTCGACGTCTACGAGCCGTCACAAAGATCAGAACACAATTACGCGGTTCTGCATCTGCACGGACATGGAGGACGGACGCTCAAAGGGAACGAAGTATATACGCAGGAACTGGAGCGGTACGGATTCGTGGCGGTCTGCCCGCATGGAAAACGCTCCTGGTGGGGCAAGCGAATCTGCCGTGAATTCGACGCGGAGATGTCGCCGGTAGAATTCATTATGGAGCATCTGCTGCCGTTTCTGGGCACCGATTACGACGCCGCGCCGCCGGCGGTCGCCGTGAGCGGCGTCAGCATGGGCGGGCAAGGGGCATTGCGATTGGCGTATTGGCACCCGCGTGAATTTCCGGTCGTGGCCGCGCTGGCGCCGGCTGTCGATTTTCAGAATTGGTGGGGCATGGGATTGCCGCTGGATGAAATGTACGAGTCGGCTCTCGACGCGCGGCAGGATAGCGCGACGCTGCAATTGCATCCGCTCAATTGGCCGGCCCAGCAATTCATTGCGTGCGACCCGCAAGATGCGGATTGCTTCGAGGGAACCGATCGGCTCATCAGCAAACTCTCATCTTCGGGGATTCTATTCGAGAAGGACGTTACCACCAGCGCGGGGGGACATAGCTGGGAATACTTCAATCACATGGCGCCGGCCGTGATGAAGTTCCTGCATGAGCGACTGGAGCGGGAACGGCTCAAATTCCGGCCGGAGACGTAGTCCGGCGAGATGCAGCTCTCGCATCCGGAACGAAGCAGCGCCGCGCAAATCCCGGCCTAGTGCTTTGTCAAACATTAATTCTTGGGTAGCCGAACTCGTGAGAGTTCGGAAACTTGTGCTCTCCGATTGTGAATTCAGAAGTCTCACGACGTCTGCTACCCCAATTCATCGGTCTGTCAAAGCTCTAGGTTATATGGGAAAAGATGCTTCAGGGTGGCGGGGGTCGGACGTTAGTCCGCCCCCAGTTTCAGAAACTGGTGGCTCGCTTCGCTCGACCCCAGCCACCCATCGTCAATTCGGTGGTTTCCAATGAAACCTAATATCCCAGCCGCGGAAGACGCGGAGCGGGATCGGTCCCGGCCTCGTCCAACCAGGTTTGGATCCGCTGGATCACCGCGTCGTCGACCGACTGTTCCTGCCGCTCGGGACGGTCTGCGGCCTCCCAACTGATCAATTGCACCAGAGCTTCCAGTTCGACCGCCGATCCGGAGAACGGAGGCATAAACGGCTTGGTCTGTTGCAGCTTGGCGATCATCATTCGCTTTTGATCGTCGGACCAGTTACCGGTGAGCTCGACCATGCCGTTTACGCCGTGCATGGTGTGGCAAATGCTGCACTGAAAGCGAAACACTTTCGCACCGAGCCGGAGTTGCCCCGTGGGATAGTCGGTCGCTTGCTGCAAGGGATAGGGATCGTTCGTCGCCGAACCGACTTTTCGCAGATCCTTGATTTCCGGCTGTTCGATGGAGTTGGAATAGAGCACCTGTCGAATGGTATAGGGCTTGCGCGCCCCTTCGCGCACGAACTCCCCGCCGCCGGTCGCCGCCAGGGCGAGGGCGCACAACAGTGTTGCGGTGGCGCCGTTGATGTACAGTTTCCCCCACCAGACAGCGATCGTGGCATAAGCGCCGACGAGCAGCGAGGACCCGACCCCCATCATCAAAAACAGCGACATGGCCGGGCTGCCGCCGGTGACCCAACTGCGGCTGTCCTCGGGCCAACTCATCAGGTACCAGAATCCCAAGACCGGCATCAGTACCATCGGCAACAGGAAGTGTGCGGCGCGGTGAATTAGCAGTGTGCGGGTCTCTCTGTTGAGCGCAGGCATCGCGTTCATCACCGCGCAGGCGACCAGTGCAGCGATCGCCATTGAGACGACCGTGCGATACAGCAGCGACGGCCAGAAACTGGGATTGAAGAAGCCGTCCCAGATCACATGAGTTTCGAGCCACGAGCCGGGAGTAAGTTGCCAGGAGAGGATGCCGTTGATCCAAAACAGGCTGCCCCACGCGGCAACGGCATACAACACCAGGAAAGTCATCCGCGACGGACCATCGAGCCGGCTTCCGTAGCGATAGAAACAGTAGCCGGAAACGATTTCCAAGCAGAAAAACGTCCACTCGATCGCCCAAATCCAGTGAAACTCGTCGACCATCATGCCGATCGTGCGGGGACTGATCTGAATGGACGTGAACCACATCCCGACACCGGTGATGGCGCCGACGATGAAGCTGATCAGCACAAGAAACTTAAAGAAGCCGTCGACAAACTGCCGCGCCGGCGGACAGCGGCCGGTTTGCGAAAGCCATTCGAAGTAGCACATCAAGATTCCGCCGCCGATGGCGAACTGCGCCAGAAAGACGTGCACGATTCCCAGGACGCCGATCACGACCCCTTTCATCATCGGTCCAAAATCGTTGATGGGATAGTACGGGAAATCCATGCGCTCTCTCCGGTTGGGATGATGCAAGGCATTTTAGACCATTGGACGAATGTAACAAACGCCCTCAGGGCCATCGGCATTCGTTTTCTCGATACCGGGCTTGTGGTATTCTGGCGGTAACGAATCATGAACTTCCGATAAAAACTGCGGCAATGGAGATGAACGTCGTATGAGTGATGAACTGTTTTCCGTCTCGGGTCAGACCGTGCTGATTTCCGGCGGCAGTCGGGGAATCGGATTGGAATTAGCCGGCGCGTTTTCCAGTCGGGGCGCGAAAGTGATCATCACTGGACGCCAAGAAGAAACTCTCTCTCAGGCGGCGGAGACGCTTTCGCAAGAGAACTTTACTGTCACACCGATCGTCTGCGACGTGTCAGACGAGGAATCGATACGCTGCTGTGTCGACACTGTGGCGGCGGAGTTCGGGCGGATTGACACGCTGATCAACGTCGCCGGCGTCAACAAGCGCCAAGCGGCGGAAAAATTCAGCGCAGATGAATACGACTTTATCCTCGACATCAATCTGAAAGGGGCATATTTGATGTCGGTCGAAGTCGGCAAGCGGATGATCGAACAGCAGTCGGGTGCGCAGATCAATATCGACTCACTGAACACCTACGCCCCGCTCAAAGGGGTGTTGCCGTATGCGATCAGCAAAGCGGGGATGAAGATGATGACGCGGGGACTCGCGCTGGAATGGGGGCGTTACGGCATTCGCGTCAATTCTCTGGCGCCCGGCTTCACGCTGACCGACATGACACGCAAACTGTGGTCCGACCCCAAGATGCAAAAGTGGGGCCGGGAAAACACGCCGCTGGAGCGTTTGGCGGAAGTAGAAGATATGTCCGGAGCGGCGATTTTTCTGGCATCGCAGGCGTCCGCATTCATGACGGGTCAGACGCTGTATGTCGACGGCGGCATCTCAGCGGGCATTTCGTGGCCGATGGAGATCTGACGCAGCCCAGGGTCCGAGAAGTGCGTGCGGACTGATTGAGTTCTCCGCGATTGTCAACAACTCGTTTCAATAACCGACTGATGCATCTCGGTGACTCGACTCAACAGTTTTTTCGACATGCTCTCCGACAGATTGTATATTCACCAATGTCTCAACTCCGCCTGACTGTGGTTCTTCTGGCATGGCTCGTACTTCCCGTGGTAATTGCTGCGGCGGAGTTTCAGCCGCCGCCGATCAACGTGCCCGACGGCTTCACGGTCGAACTGGCCGCGGCCCCGCCGCTGGTGAAGCATCCTATGATGGCGGGATTTGATGACCGGGGACGGCTGTTCGTTGCCGAGAGCGCCGGGCTAAATATGAAGGCGGACGATCTCGTCAAGGAGACGCCGAACTCAGTGTTGATGCTTGAAGATACCGACGGGGACGGCGTGTTCGACAACCGGACGGTCTTCGCCGACAAGATGACGCTGCCGATGGGCGCGCTGTGGCACGACGGGGCCTTGTACGTGGCGGCACCGCCCAATATTTGGCGGCTCGAGGACACCGACGACGACGGAGTAGCGGACAAGCGGGAAGTGATCGTCGACACCTTCGGCTTTTCAGGTAATGCGGCGAGCGTGCACGGCTGTTTTCTGGGTCCCTGCGGGCGGATCTATTGGTGCGACGGGCGGCACGGCCACGAATTCCGCGAAGGGAAAACGGTCACCAGCAAAGGGCTGGCGGCGCGGATTTTTTCCTGCAAGCCCGACGGCAGCGACGTACAGGTCTATTGCGGCGGGGGGATGGACAACCCGGTCGAAGTGACCTTCACACCCGAAGGGGAGATGCTGGGAACCGTGGCGATTTTTTTGAGCCGTCCCCGCCGCCGTGATGCGCTGGTGCATTGGATGTACGGCGGGGTCTACCCGCACCACCACGCACTCCGCGAGTTCCCCCGCACCGGCGATTTGCTGCCGCCGTTGAGCCTGTTCGGGCAAGTGGCGCCGTCGGGAGTGATGCGCTATCGTGGCGGGCACCTGGGAGCGGATTTCCGCAACAACATTTTCATTGCGCAGTTCAACACGCACAAGATCGTTCGCACGACGATTGAGCGCAGCGGTTCGACGTTTGCCAGCCGGGATGAGGATTTTTTGGTGTCGCCGAGTTCCGATTTCCATCCCACCGACGTGCTGGAGGATGCTGATGGCAGTTTGTTGGTGGTCGACACGGGCGGCTGGTTTCGGATCGGATGCCCGCTGTCGAAAATCGCCAAACCGAATATCTACGGCGCGATCTATCGGGTCCGGAAGACCGAGGGCGAGACGGCCGACGATCCGCGCGGCGGAAAGATCGATTGGGCGCACGCGTCGCCGAAACAATTGGCGAGCTTGCTATCCGATCCTCGGTTTGCCGTCCGTGATCGGGCGATCGCCGCATTAGCGGCAGTGGGCAACTCGGCAGTGCCCGCTCTGGAGAAGAGTCTGGCTGAGAAATCGGACGCGGCACGGCGAAACGTAGTGTGGGCCTTGTCGCGAATCGATTCGGAGCAATCGCGGGCGGGAATTCGCAAAGCGCTCGACGATCGCGCGCTGACCGTCAGGCTCGCGGCTGTCCGCAGCTTGGGCACGCTTCATGACGTCGATTCTCTCGACCGGCTGCGACAGCTGGTGCTGACTGACGAGCCCCCGGTTCGCCGTGAAGCGGCAACAGCGCTGGGGCGAATTGGCTCGCCGCGCGTCGTATCAGTGTTATTACAATCGTTGCAGCAACCCGCGGACCGCTTGTTGGAACACGCGATTCTCTATGCATTAATTGAAATTGATGCGCCGGAAGAAACGGTGAAGGGGTTGGCGTCGGACAATCCGCTCGTTCAACGCGGCGCGCTGATTGCGCTCGATCAAATGGCATCGGGTGAGCTGACCCGGGAAATGGTGACGCCGCTGTTGGACACCAACGACGGAGCGCTGTTACAGACCGCACTGGAGATCGTCACCACGCGGCCCGGTTGGTCGGACGAGATCTTGGAGTTGTTGGCAGAGTGGCTGACGGATCCCGCCGAAGTCGGCCGTCGGAAGTCAATGATTCGCGGCGCACTGTCGGCGTTTGTACGGGAGCCGAAGATTCAAGAATTGATCGCGAAGACGTTGGCATCGAGCAAGAACGGCGGCGAATCCAAATTACTACTGCTCGACGTGATCGCCCACTCCGACATGCCGGAACTGCCCGCCGTTTGGAAGGCTCCGCTTGGCAGGTTGCTGGATGCGAACGATCCGCAAACGGTCAAAGCAACTGTGCAGGCAATTCGCCGCTACGACAGCGACGTGTTTGATGAGCGTCTCGCCATGCTGAGTGGCAATTCGTCAACGCCGACTGAGATTTGTGTCGCGGCCCTGGGAGCGATCATCGCGCGGCGGCCGCAGTTGACCGATGAGGCGTTCGCCCTGTTGTTGTCGCAGTTCGAAGACGAGGTCGCGGCGCTCGACCAGTTGGCAGCGGCGGACGTACTCGGCCGGGCGAAGTTGCAGCCGGATCAGTTGCTCGCGTTGGCGAAACAATTGCCGGAGGTCGGACCGCTCCAATTGCCGGGACTGCTGCCGGCGTTCAAGTCGGGGCAAAACGAACAGGTAGGATTGGCGCTGGCGGCAAGTCTCACAGCGGCGGACGGCGCCGACGTGTTGACATTGCCGCAATTGAAGGAGACGTTTGCGGGATATCCGGCACCGGTGCAGAAGGCGATCAAACCGCTGGTGGAACGTCTCGCTTCCCAGTCGGCGGAGCAAGATCAGCGGATGAAGAGTCTCGAATCGGCGCTCACCGCAGGAGATGCGCAGGCGGGGCGCAAGGTGTTTTTTGGATCGAAAGCCGCCTGTTTTGCCTGCCACCGCGTGGCGGGGGAAGGGGGACAGGTCGGCCCTGATTTGACCACGATCGGCCAGGTACGCACGCGGCGTGATCTGCTGGAAGCGGTTGTATTTCCCAGCGCAAGTTTCGCCCGGGGGTATCAGCCATATTCGATTGTGACGGATCGCGGCAAGATGTTTGCGGGCATTCTCAGCCGGGAATCGGCCGATGCGGTGTCGCTGGTGACCGCACAGCGAACCGAACTGCGAATTCCGCGCACGTCGATTGAAGAGATGATCCCCAGCAAAACGTCGATCATGCCGCAAGGACTGGACCGTTCGCTGACGAACACGGAGTTGAGCGACCTGATGGCTTATCTGCAGTCGCTGAAGTAGCGCGTGCGTACGGACTATCTCGGTTTGCGGGGAGTGCCATTGCGCTTGAGCAGTTGAGACCGCCCGGCGGCAAACATTTCGCCGTTGGCCTGCAGGAACTTGGGCTGCACAGTCGACTCAATCGCGGTGTGCCAGTAAGAGTCCTCAAACGGCAGTAGTGCTGAGAGTGCGCCGAGCATGAAAAAATTCAAACTGCGCGGCTCGTCGGCAGTGCGGGTGATCGAAGTCCCTTCGAGCCAGATGCAGGCGGGGTACGCAAATTCGTCGAAGTCCGCTGGCGGTTCTGAGAGCGCCGTGCCGTGCCCGTCGATCCACAAACGGTTGATCAGTGCCGTCCCGTCATCGCGCAAATAGGGCAGCCGCCGCAATCCCTCTTGCATTTCCAGGGCGACGATAAAGTCGAGTGCGCCCTCGCCGCGAACGGGGGAGTGGACTTCCTCTCCGATACGGACTTGGCACCAGACGCTGCCAAAGCGACGGCTCAATCCGCGTATCTCGCTCTTTTTGACATCCAAATCGGCGGCGAGGGCGACGGCAGCCAACACGTCACCGGCCAGCAAGATGCCTTGTCCGCCGACGCCTGTGAGCATTGCAGAGAAGTCGGTGGCAATCGTTGGAGAACTCATGAGGGCTGTAACTCGATCAGGTCGGGAGTCTCGACCAGTGAACGTGGTGTGATCGCCCCTTCAGGGCAGGATTGGACGCACAACGTGCAGCCAACGCACAAGTCTTCGTTGATCCGCGCCACCCATTCGTCTTCGACGATCTGTTTCTCAACCGCCATACAACCGACCGCGAGACAATCGCCGCATCCCGTGCATTCTTCCGCGGCGACGAATGCCTGCTGGATGGGCGGTTTGCGTTCGATGAGCAGGCAGGGTGCCCGGCTAATCACGACGGACGGGCCGGCGTAGTCGAGCGCTGACCGGAGCGTCTCTTCGGTCTCTTCCAAGTCGTAGGGATTGACCACTTCGACCCAGTCGATGCCGACCGCTTCGCAGAGTTTTTCAAAATCGATTCCCGGCGAGGATCGTCCCTGCAGTCCGACGCCGTTTCCGGGATGCCCCTGCAGGCCGGTCATGGCGGTGGTCGCATTGTCGAGGATCAACACGGTGGCATGGCCGCGGTTATAGACCATATCCATCAGCGCCGGGATTCCCGAATGCAGCAACGTGCCGTCGCCGATGACGGCCAAGATGCGCCCTTGGGCTTTGTTCTTGAGCGCCTTTTCCATTCCCAAAGCGGTACTGATGCTGGCCCCCATGCAGACGACCGTGTCGATGCCGTGCCAAGGTGCTAAGGAGCCGAGCGTATAACACCCGATATCGCCGGCGACGGTCACGTCAAGCTTCGCAATCACCGAGTAGATGCCGAGGTATTGGCAGCCGGGACAGATTCGCGGCGCGCGGCCGGGGATTTCTGGATTTCCGATTTCCAGTGGCTGCGGTGTCCCGGCGTCATAACTTGCCAAGAGGCGTTCGGGCGTCAATTCCCCCACGCGCGGCACCCAGTTCTTCCCTTCGGCCTCCAATCCCATTCCGCGAATCTGATCTTCAAGGAACGAATCGAGTTCCTCAATCACGACGAGCCGGTCGACCTTTTCCGCGAATTGGCGAATTTGCTTTTCCGGCAGGGGATACGTCATTCCCAATCGCAGCACCGACGCCTCCGGAAAGACTTCCCGGACGTAGGAGTAGCAGATGCCGGAGGTCACGATTCCGATTTGCGTGTCACGATATTCTGCATGGTTGATTTCGATGGACTCGGCCGCTTCCGCCAACTCAAGCAGACGATCTTCGATCACCGCGTGCCGCTCGACTGCTTGGCGGGGCAACAACACATACTTGTCGAAATCGGGCCGGAAGCCGGTCGCGCCATTGCGTGAAGCATCGGGACTTCCCAGGATCACGCGGCTCTGTGCATGGCAGACGCGTGTGGTCAGCCGCAGCATGACGGGAACATCGAAGCGCTCGCTCATTTCCAGTGCGATGCCGACAAAGTCCTTCGCCTGTTGGCTGTCCGCCGGCTCCAACATGGGTAGTTTTGCGGCGCGGGCGAAGTGCCGGCTGTCTTGCTCATTCTGCGAGCTGTGTGCGGACGGGTCGTCGCCCACAACGACCACCATTCCCGCGTTAATCCCCGTGTAAGACGATGAGAACAGCGGATCGGCGGCGACATTCAGCCCGACATGTTTCATGGAGACCATGGAGCGGACTCCGGCAAACGCGGCACCCAGCGCGGTTTCGAGCGCGACTTTTTCGTTTACGGACCAAGTCGCCTGCATCGAGTCGTAGAGCGCAGCGGACTCGACGATTTCGGTGGCCGGAGTTCCCGGATATCCGGTCGCAACCCGAACGCCGCTTTCGTAAGCACCGCGGGCGACCGCTTGGTTTCCCGAAAGCAAGAGAGGTTTGGAAGTGTTCGTCATGAACGGCTGATCGGTCCCGCTGAATGTGTCGAGTGAGTGGATGTGGACGGCTCATGCCGCATGAGCCAATCAGACGTGGTTTCGCATGCGAGCGAGTGGTCAATAAAGGGCAGCATTCCTGTTAAGACGGCGGCGGCGCCGACCTCAACGAAATTGGTGTGCCCCCGGTCTCTCAGGGCGAGAATCGATTCTGACCATTCAACCGGTCGCGACAGGAATTCACTGAGATACTGACGGAGGTCGTCGACTGAATGCAGCGGACGCGCGTTGTAACAATCCCAGACAGGCGTCAGGGTGTCGCTGATATCTGTTGTGCTCAGGACCTTTCGCAGTTCCTCCTCGACGTCGCGCAAGAGAGGAGTATGCATGGCCCGTGAGCCGGCCAGTCGTTTTGCTTTCTTGGCGGACATCTGCAGTGCTTGCGCGAGTACCGAATCGACTCCTTCGGCACTGCCGGCAAGAACTGACTGACCGGGCGAATTACGGTTGGCCAGATAGACGTGAAATTCGTTTCGACAGAGCGATTCCACAATCTCTTCGTCGAGCCCGATGACGACGCCCATCGCCTGCTCGCCACCGGGAATCAACTCCTCCAGTAAGTCCTCGACGGAGGTGACCAACTGCAAACCCGTTTCAAAGCTGAACGCGCCGGCGGCATAAGCCGCCGCCCAAGTTCCCAAACTGTGCCCACAGACGACCACGGGTGTCTGCCCACAGCCGGAGAGCACGTCGGCGTATGCGCAATTGATCACATAGATCACTTGCGCTTCCACCGTTTGCGGCACAACTTTTCGCCCGCTTCCGGAGAGACAGACTTCGCTGATGTCGTATCCTAGCAAGCGCTCGGCAGTCGCGATTCGCTCATCAGCCGCCTCGTAACGTCCGATGAGGTCGGCTCCCATGCCAACGAACCGCGATCCAAGGCCTGGAAACAGCCAGACGGACTGCGGCACGGAATCCGCTCGCGCTTGGTCTTCTACGAATGTCTCAATCGTCTTGCGTGAGTCTGCCGACATCAGTTCTTCCGGTTGCCCATCAACGCGTGCAGTGCAGCCTCGACAGTGTGCGGTGAAGCGGTCCGTTGAAAGGGCAGCCCACAAACACCCGATTCAAAGTGCGAGAATCGGAGTGGTTGAGTCCGCACTCCCACCTGAGATTCTCTGAAATCGAGAGACACCACTCGAAATCCGGACCGAGCGGAAGATTGACGCTGCGGACAGTGTCAACTCGTGGTTGCCTCTTCAGGCAAGACATACTCCAAAACGCAGCGGCGAATAGAGAGTTCCAGCCATGATCGAACTATTCTCCGCGAGGCCAAAATCAGTCACCCAGTACGGCGTGCGGCCCAAAACATCACCAAGCTCACACCTTTGTGATTGAACTCCATCAGGTTCAAGACGCTTGTGTGATCAGCCGGACCGGGTGCCGACCCAGAATTTCCATGGTACGGTGCCATGACGCAAATCGCAAACGAAAGCCGCGATGCGCAGTGAACCTTTGTATCGAAGTCGTCTGACAGACGCCCGGCGAGCTTAAACGGTTGTGTCGGTGAGGTGCTTTAGGAAAAACGTCCGCACCTTGGACTGGTATTCGTCCGGGGCGACTTCAATGCTCTGATTGTGTTTCGCTTGGGGGACGATCCAGAATTCTTCCGGTTGTTTGTCGCCCGAGAATAGGCTTTCGATCAATTCGGCGCGAATGTAGTTGTCGCGTTTGCCGTGAATCAAGAACAGTGGACGCGCGGCCAACTTCTGAAAGCTGGTTTCCACGTGTGGATAGCGGCACCGGCGACGGGATTCGATTTTGGTGAGTTCCATGTGGGTGATTCCGCGATGCACCCATTTCGGAAGCAGTCGCAACAGGCTTCCAAACGCCACAACAACGTCAATCCATCGCCTGACGTATTGAGAAACGACCGAATGCGTCGGAAACGCACCGTCGGTCGCGACGGCCGAAATCCGCGTGTCGCGCGCCGCAGCGACGATCGCCGCGGAACCTCCTTTAGAAACGCCAAACACTCCAATTTCTCCGACCGCAGCGATTTTGTGGTCGATCACATAGTCCACCGCAGCGGCGACATCGGCGACTTCATGATCGGTGACCCATTGCAACGGCAGATAACCCTCGATGGATTGACTTTCACCGTGATTGCAAAAGTCGAACGTGAAGATGTCGAATCCGTCGTTCCGCAGATAATCGACATAACTCTGAAACAGCCAGCGGCTTCCCGTATACTCATGGCAGAAAACGATTAAACCAGATCGCCGACTCCCGCGATGGCGATAGACGCTTCCGATGAGCCGTCGGCCGCCCTTGGATTCGAACTCGACAGGACGGTCGTCCTCGGGGCGCTCGACCTGATCGGCCTGCAACGGAGGCGACGTCTCGAACAGCCGCTGGAATTCGTGTGAGTAAAACAATCCCAGCAACAGCGGCACGGCGACGACGATACAAAAGACTGCCAGCAGCAGGCCGGCGCCCAAGTAGTACCAATCGAGAGTCGCAAACGTAACCGTCACAGGCTCTGACTCACACGGCTGGCGGGTGAAAGGAGATTGGCTGCGCCTCCGGTGTAATCTCCAGAAACGGGCATGATCGTCAACTTGCCATCGGCACCCGCTCGGCGTGCGGTTGGAAGTGTCAAATGCCTTGGAGTCGGCCGCAGCGCTATAGGAAATGGGGTCAATTCACGATGTCACTGATGTCGATCAAATGCAGCTGCCGACCATGTCCTCCGTGAGGCGAATCAATGACGACCTTGGTGCCGTCCGGGCTGAAACGGGGATGCGTATCGCACCGCCACTCCCCCGTATACTCCGGTGCGGAACGAAAATAACCCAGCGGAACCACTTTGCCGGTCGCCACGTGAAACAGGTGCGGCATTTGATTTCGGTTGCTGTCGGGGTAGGTGTCGTTGAGGATCCATTTGCCTCCCGGTAAATAGGAACAGTGTCCGTCCCGCTTGAGAATTCCACGGCCGACAAACTCCACGTCTCCACCGGTCTTGTCTTGGAACACAAAGAATCCCCGGCCGTGGGGCTGCTGCTCCGAAAACGCCAGAATCGACTCCGCATCGCGCCAGATAAAATGGGACGTCAATCCGTTGTCGTCCACGATCCGCAAATCCTTGCCGTCTTGATCCGCCGTCAACATGCGTGTCCGCCGATGGCCGTCGGGATAGCGCCAGCGGTGCAACATGATGAACCGCGATCCGTCGGGATTGAACAACAGGTGATTGAAGTAGTGTTTGCACTTGTCGTTCCACTCCCGTTTGCGAACGGTCTTGAGCACGTCGGCAATCGGAACGATCAGTTTGGACTCGCCCGTTTCTAAGTCCAAGCGGTAGATTCCCGAATCGGCAGGCGCGTTATCGTCGGCGTGCACGTCCGGAAGCCCGGCGTAGCCGTAACCCGGACGGACGTCGTTGACACGGGCGAAGTCCAGTCCCACAGCCGTTCGTCCGTCTGCGCTGAGTGTATAGATCGGCTTTTCGACAGTCCGCTGTTTGCGGGAAAAGACGTCCAAAATCCGGCAGACGTATCGCCCGTCCTCCCGATCATTCCAGACGATCTCCCGATCGAAACCGGGCCGCCATTGCAGCATGCATCCCTGCTGCCATCCCCAAGCGGTACTCTGCCCCAACTCGATCCACCGGTCACCGTCTTGGAGGTCGATCATTCCGATTTTGATGACGTCGTCCGGGCGCGGCGAACGATGCTCGAAATCGACCTCCATTCCCAGTACGTAGCGACCGCTGGGGTCGAACTGCAATTTGTCGTAATAGCCAAACCAATGAAACTTCGGACCGCGGGTGATCGTCCGAACCGGGGGCAGATCGCTTGCGGCCGCTGCATACGCGGCGCGGGCAGCCCAATTCAACCCCAAGGCGCACAGGGCGGATCTCTTTAAGAATGAGCGTCGTGTATTTTTTGTGTCCAGCGCGTTCATTGGCGTTGACTTCTAGTTGTGTCTCAATTGTTTGAACGATGAAAGTGAACATGGCGCCATCCGCCATCGTGGCGGCGCCAAACACGGGTTTCTTCGGCGGCGGCCGTATGCGGGGCGCCGGCCGAATCTACAGTTTGAATCAGACGCACATAAGTAACGAGCCCGATGTCGCCCCAGACCCGCACCGACGGCGAACTGATCGTACTTTGCAGCGGCGCATTGCCGTCCAACTCGAAATAGTAACGGTGGAACTGCATTCCCTCCACGAGATGCCCCGCTGCTTCCGGTTCAAACGCGGTCAGCTCGTCGTCGCAGAGTTGTCGATAGATCTCCCAATCGCCGTCGTCAATTGCCTGCAACAACTGTCGGCTCAAAGTCAGCAAATCGTCGATGTCTTGTTGTATGCCCATCGTGTTCGATTGGAGAGTCGGTATCTGCGAGTGGCGAATTGTTGCGGGATTCACGTCCTACTGAAGGACTCTCCATGGTAATGCACGCTGCAAAACGAGCACAACGGTCTTGCGCAGGCACCGACGTCAATCTGGCCGAAACACGAAAAAACCGCCGGCAATCAATTAAGACTGCCGGCGGTGTTCAGGTTACAACTGAATCCTGGGAGCCGTGCTGCTTAGAGCGGCACGCCCAGCAATTCTTCCTCTTCTTCCTGGATGATGATCCGTGGTGTGACCATCAACATCAGGCTCTCGGTTTCACGGCCCACACCGGTGTTCTTGAACAAGCGGCTGATGTAAGGAATCTTGTTCAAGATCGGCACGCCGGCCATGTTCCGGCCTTCACGGAGCCGCTTGACGCCGCCCAGCAGCACGGTGCCGCCATCGGGGACGCTCACGGTCGTTTGCACGTTGACAACTTCAGTGACCGGCTGTTGAACGGTCACAGCACCGCCGGCAGCTCCCGCAGTTCCTGCGGCTCCGCCCGCTCCACCGGCACCGCCAGCACCGCCAGCACCGCCGGCACCGCCGGCTCCTCCAACGCCGCCGATACCGCCTCCTCCGCCGAGGCCGCCGGCACCGCCGAGGCCGCCGCCTCCGCCGCCGAGACCGCCGGCGCCACCGAGGCCACCGCCGCCCAGACCTCCGCCCAGACCACCGGCTCCACCGGCCGCACCACCGCCGCCACCTCCGACGTTACCAACGACACCGCCGCCGCCGGAGACGAATGAGAAGGTGAACACGTCGGTGATGTTCTGGAATGCCGGTACCACTGTCAGGCGGACATAACGGCGATCTGCAGAGATCACCGCTTGGACACTCATCGTGACACCATCAAAGAACTGTTGGATAATCGGTTGAAATCCGACTGAGAAGAATCCGACAACCGGAATCAAGCTGATCACAAACGGTCGCTGAACAAAACTCGACACTGTTGCAAATTGACCGTTAAACAGCGTGACTTTCGGAGCGAACATAATGTTGGTCCGTTCGTCGCCAGTCGCGGCATTGATAAAGAAGAAAGTTTCAATGTCGCTCAGGATTGCAAATCCGACAGACAGACCCGCTTCAGCCTGGAAGTTGCCAAAGTCGGGAACGCCGATGTCAAACGACCCTTGTCGGAACGGAATGTCGAGGTCCGGCTGGAACGAACCGTCCGGCCGTAGACCAACGATCGATCCGTACTTGCCATAGTCATCGAGACTGACCAGGTTCCGCTGCGGCGGCGCGTCGAATGGACCGTCGGCCGTGTTTAAGACGCCTCCTCCGGCACCCGCGGCGCCAGCAGCACCTGCCGCACCGGCGGCACCAGCAGCGCCCGCAGCGCCCGCGGCACCTGCTGCACCTGCGGCACCTGCTGCACCTGCTGCACCTGCTGCTCCCGCCGTCCCCGTTGTGCCTTGCTGCAATGCAATGTCGCTTGCCGACAGATTTGGCGGAATCGTGGCACCGAAACCACCGTCTCCAGGACGCGGACCACCGACGTTGTCTTGGACGTTGAAGTCAAAGTCGATGCCGATCCGCTCGAAGAAGCGGTCCGCCACGGCGACAAAACGGACTTCAATTGTCACTTGCAAGTCTTGCAGACGACGCAACTGGTCGAGCAAGTCCGCAATTTCATCATGGACTTGTTGAGTTTGGCGGATGACCAAACTTAACGTCGTCTCATACTCACTGATCGTTCCCGGTCCGCCGACCGCTTCCCATGAATCGGGCGACACGGTGGTTTCAATCAGTTCGATCAGCGAATCAAAGTCCGCACCGGAGCCGCCTCCAAATTGGCCGCCACGAGTTCCGGGGATGCCGCCGAACGATGACTGACCCCCGTTGCCGGAGACGTCATAGAACTGCTGGCCACCGGAAACATTCATCTGCGACCCACCAGCAGGATCAAATCCCGTGTTGAATGCCGGCCCCATATTGGGGGAGGCCATTCCCGGTTGATTCTGAGTCCCGTTGAAATTCGGAATCGGAACCACCAGATCGGCCACAGAGTAGGTTTGAGTGAAGACTTCACCCTGACGACGGATGTCACTGGTGATCATCAACACTTCGTCCTTGATCATGTAGCCCAAGTGGCGGGCCTCCAGCAGCAAGTTCAAGGCACTCTTGAGCATGATACCGTCAACGTTGATCGTGACGGGCGTGTTGGTCGTGATTCCTTCATCTTCCAGTCCTTCATTATCGATCATCACGTTGACGTCGGCGATGTTGGCCAGGTGGTGAATCACGTTGGAGAGCGGCTCGTTGTCGAAGTGCAGCGAAACCGGACGTTCCAGGCTGCGTTCGATCTCGAGTTCGCGTTCAGTCCGCCGGCGATTGTCGCCTTTGAACTTTTCACGACGCAAACTCAACTCTTGCCAATCCTTGAGCGCCGGGTATTCAATCTCACCGGCGAACGGGATTGATGACAATTGCACGTCGTTCAAGACAGCCAAAGAGCCCTGGTTCTTCGCCTCGCGAAGGTCCTCATTGAACTTGTGCTGACGGGCGAAGGTCGCTTTGAACTTCATCACTTGAGCTTCGGCCGACTCGGGCATGAGACTTTCGGCCTGTTTGGCCAACATTTCTGCTTCGGCGTACCGCTCTTCACGCATCAACTGGTTAAACTCTTCCACTTTGTCGGCGAAATCGCGTTCGATACGGATGTTCGTGTTTCGAGTTCGAACAATCGCACTTTCGACTTCTTGCCTGTGGTTTTCTTCTCTCACCAGCGGAGCGTGTTGGACCTGGTAGGCCTTGGTTTGCTCCCGGTTGCGGTTGATTGCGCGGATCATCGGCTGTTGCATGTCGCGCGGCAAATCCGAGTTCTCGACGCGCGTCATTGCCTGATCCATCAACTGCAACGCCTTTTCCGGATCGTTTTTGCGAATCCGGTCGGCGCGGAAGATGTCGTTGAGCACCTCGCTCCGCAACTTCTCGAACCTGACTTTCCGCTGATCGGACACGTCCGAAAGCAAGTTGCCGGGCTCGTCGCCGCCGGGTGCCACGATTTGCTCGCGTTCATTATCCACTTGCACGATCTTGCCGCGTTTAGGACGCAGTTCTTGCAGATAATCGCGGAGTTGCTGGGACCGCCGGGGGGCCAACCGCTCGCCCGATTGGTAAGCTTGCAAGAAGTAACCGTAGGCCTTCGCTTTATTGCGATTGCGCAATTCGCGTTGGCCGGCGTTGTACAGGTCCAAAGCGGACATTCCGGCGGTCTCCGCCGGTAGATTGACATCGTCCTCACTGGCGTCGAACGGCGATGACGGCGACGCAGCAGCCGGCTTTTCGGCTTGGGCGATGTACTTCAGAGCTTGATCAGGAGTTTCCTCAAAGGGATCGTAGGCCAACTCCATTTGTTGGGCTTCGATCGCCTTTTGCCGAGCTTCCTCAAATCGGCCCCGGTCGGCCAATTGCTGCGACTGGCTGAGCAGTTCCGCTGCAATTTGCTTCTTCCCTTCCAGGTCTCCGTGCTGAGGAGCTTCCATTTCCAAGTCGGCCGCGTTTTCCACTTGACCGTGGTCCGTGTCGCCGCTGGCGGCGCGGATTTCAGAATCGTGTTGCGCGGAGAATCGGCGGGCTTGCTTGCCGGTATCGGCATAGTAGTTGATGTCGGCCAACACCCGCTTGGGGCTGTCGTCCATCACGCCGAAGGTCACACCCATTTGCGAAGCCATCTTGGCCTTTTGGGTGGCGCTTTCGATGTCGCCCGCTTTCAGATCCCGCCGTGCCGCCGTGAGCAGCTTCATCGCTTGCCGTTTGTCGGCATTGAGATCGCTCTTGGCAGTCTTGGGGACCGGAATGTCAAAGGGATTCAGAGTCCCGGATTGAGAGGCCGGCGGGGCATCGTTGGAGGCGACGTTCGCCGTCCGTTCCATACGGTTGATGTCCGCCAAAACCAGTTCGGGACGTTCGTCAAACACATCATAAGCCACGTCAAGCTTGTGCGCTTGCTTGGCTTTTTCGCGGGCCGCATCAAAGTTTCCGGCCGCCATTTCGCGTTTGGCTTGGTTCAACAGGTTTTGCGCGTCGGATCGTTGCGCCGTCTGACGCGTATTTTGCGCGGGCGCAGTTTCCTCGGCAGCAAATTGCGTGGGAAACTTACTGCTGGTCCGCCGGTTGTAGCGGCCGGTTCCCACAAACGTTCGCGACTGCCGCGTTTCAGCTTGGGCGATCGCCATCCGCACGGACTCGGGGCCTTTTTCCAACAAGTCATAGGCGACTCCGAGACGATCGGCTTGATCAACCTTTTGGTAGGCCGCGTCGAAATTGCCGGCAGCCATCTCTCGTTCCGCATCAGCGAGCAGTTGCTGTGCTTGCTGCTTTTTGGTGCTGGCCGTTTCAGCGGCCTTCGACACGTTCTCATCCATGCTGTCGAGCATTTTGATGAATGCCGTGGGAGAAGTCTCGCCGGCGGCGTACTGAACTTTGCCCGTGCGCTCCAGTTGTTGGGCGCTGAAGGCGTAGCGATAAGCTTCTTTCAGCCGGTTCGACCCAGCAGCTTGGCGAGCTTTGTGCATCAGCGAGTCGGCTTTGACGCGCCATTCATCATGCTGTCCGGCGGCGGGAGTGCTGCCGGAGACTTGAACCACGTCGCCGGGCACACCTTTCGGGAAACGCCGCGTGGCGCGCAGGGTTCCCGTCGCGTGACGCACGCCGGAATCGGCGGGCGTTTGAGCGCGGGTAATCGCCGAATTGTCGTCGAACAGTTTTTGCTTCGACTTGCGCTTGTAAGCGGCGATGTCTTCCAACAGCCGCTGCGGGCTGTCTTCCAACAGATTGAATTTGACGTCGATGTTGGCGGCTCGGCGCGCGGTCTTTTCGGCCGCGGCGATGTTTCCGCGTTCGAATTCGCGGCGGGCGTTGGCCAGCCATTTCTTGACGGCCGCTTTGCGATCCGCCGTTCCCAGACTCTTGGCCGCGACCTCAAAATGATTGGGCGACTCGGGAGACTGGCCGCGGGCGGTGAACGTACGCGGCAAGCTCTTTAGCTTCCGCTCCGCACGCGAGAGATACTTTTCCAACTGTGCACGTTCTTGTTTCGTCAATGCTCCGGGAGCATAGGTGGCGGCACGAAATGATTTCGTCGCCTCCTCATAGCGTCCGTTTGCGTACTGTTCCTTTCCGAGCCTTAACAGCGCTCGCGAGGACAACTGTCGGGCTGCACCGGAACCTGCGTCCTGGCGTGCGGAGCCGCGTCGTTGACTCGTCTCGGCGGTTAATCCCGGAGTTCCCCACCACATTGATGCGGTGATCAGGCTACCACAGGCGATTAGTCCAAATGCCTTACCCAACTTACCTACCTCCTTACAGGTCCTAACAGCTTCCATGACCTAGACGAACAAAGCGAGGAGAGTGCACTCGCCGGTTGAGCGCAGAGCCATTGCAGCTTCGCGCGCCGTGCGGCGAATCCACTCCTGTGGAACGAAACGATAGCCGGGTGACAACACCGGGAGCGGAGTGGATCCGTCGATGAACGATTCATCGCGGGTCCGCCGCCCGGTTGTACCCGAGCCGACTAATGTGTGATGTATTGTTGAGGGGGAGAGTAGTAGAAGTGCGGGCTAAATAATGGAAACCCGGCTTGCCGGTCAAGGCGAGTCAAGCAGTTTTCAGCCCATTTTTGACGGCACTTGAAGAACTCTCTCCGTGGAGAAATCAACTTCGGCACAAGTTGCCGATTAGTGTTGTGCGCGGGGGGCTCTGTCCGGTTTTGAAGATGAGAGCCGTGTCCGTCTTGCGGGCCGCAGCGCGAGCCACACGTGAGATAGCACGAGCCAAACGAGAGATGATGAGCGCCTGACGGCCGGGCGAGATTGGTGCTGCTCAACACCAATGCGGCGCGACCAGCACTCGGCGAATCGGCGCGCCGCGAGACGCGCGGTTCGGGAAATTCCTCAGTTAGGGAATTTCCACGTGGGAATCCAACTCGTACGGCGCCGGTTCGTGGCCGGATGTCTCAAATCCTAAGTCGTAGTTGGATTCGATCACGGCGGTTTGTTTTAGCTTGTTGATCAACTTGCTGGCCTCCCCTTGATAGCGCTCTTCGCGGAGACTGGTGGCAATTTGATCATACACATCGGGAAATGGCGCGTAGCCCGGGTCGACGCGGTCGACTACTTGCACGATGTGAAAGCCGTGCTTGTTTTTGAAGATGTCGCTGACCGTGCCTCGGGGAATCTCATACAGAATGGCTTCCAATTCCTCATCCGCCAGGCTGCCCCGCTCCATCCAGTCCCAAAGTCCACCCTCAAGGGCAGTCGGCCCGTCGGAATGTTCTTGTGCCAGCTCCGCGAAGTCCGCGCCGTCGATCAGCTTGTTCCTCACGAGTTCGATTTCGCGAGCGGCAGGAATTTCACCTTTGTGTTTTTCGAAACTGACTTGAATGTGCCGCCATTTCACTTTGCCGATGACGGCGAAATCCTCCCGGCGGTCATAATAGTGATCCAGCAATTCCTGACGGCCGAACTTGGGAGGCGTGCCCGCGTTTTGCACAACGTAGAGTTGGGCCAGTTGGCGTTCGTTGAACGCCTTGCGAATGCGATGCAAGGTTAGGCCTTGCTTTGCCAGTTCCACATCCAGTTCACCCTGGCTCGAAATGCCGAGCTTCTGTTTCTTCTCTTCCATCATCCGCTGAAACTCTTCTTCCAGGCCCGTGTCCAGACCTTCGCGTTGTTCCTTTTTCAAGGTCTTGAGCATCGCCGCAGAGAGCAGTTTGCTCTCGATGTGCACGGGCAAACGCCTCCGCAGAATTGTCGCCCGCACTTCACGATATTTTTCAGGCGGCAGCCCTTTTTCGGCCTTCGCCAAATTAACGGCGAATTCCTGAAGCACATCCTCCGCGAAGATCGGTTCACCGTTGACGAGAACGACGGTTCCTGTGGCCGTGCCTAAGTCCTCTTTGGGACGCTGTGAATTCTCGATCGCCGCGGTCTGCCGAAAACCGTTGTCTTGTTGTTGTGAGACGAACTCATCGTATGTCGGAATATCTGGGATTTGTGCCAGCGCTTCGCCTTCACCGACGACGGTGGTCTGGCCGGCATCTTCCGGGGACGTCTCCGCCACGTTCCTAGTGAGGGGTGATTCATTATCGAGCGAGATGCGCGGCGGGGGCTCGGGCGCGACGGGATTGTCAACTTTGGCCACGCGGTTGCAGCCCGCCGCCGTCACACAAAGTGCCGCCAGAAGAATGAAGATTGATTTCATCGATGTTGAGCAACTGCCTGGACCGCTCGGGTTGACTGCGGTCTCAGTGGGAAGTGATTGGGGGGCGACCACGTGAATGGACGGGACGCGGCCGGCAGACGAGAGGGGAGCCCAAAGATGGGCGGCGGATTATAGAAGTCAATCATCAACAGCGTCAATTCGGATTTCGCAGGAACGACGCGGCGACGCTGCTAAACAGTGCGACGGCTGCCGAGACGACCGGTCTCGGTTTTGAGAGGCGCGTTTAGGATCCTCGCTGACCGGAACGACGACTTCGATCGTCAATCAACGAACCCAACTCGTCTTGGGCGATCTGCGTTAAGTACTGGCCGTAGGTGTTGTTCTTCATGGCATCGGCCAACTGCTGCAACTGGTCGGTGTCGATATAACCGAGCCGCCAGGCGATTTCCTCGGGACAGGAGATCTTCAGTCCCTGCCGCTGCTCGACCGCTTCGATGAACGATGCCGCCTGCAGCAGCGATGTGGGAGTTCCCGTGTCGAGCCATGCACTGCCCCGCCCCAAGAACTCGACGCGCAGCTCTCCCGATTCGAGATAGCTTCGATTCACGTCGGTAATCTCAAGCTCGCCTCGCGGGGAAGGTGTGAGGTTCTTGGCGATCTCAATAACACGGTTGTCGTAAAAATAAAGTCCCGTGACCGCATAATGCGATTTCGGCTGGGCCGGTTTCTCTTCGATGTCCAGCGGGTTTCCATCCGCGTCGAAATTGACGACGCCATAACGCTCCGGATCGCGCACGTAATAGGCGAACACCGTCGCGCCGGACTGGGAACCGCCCGCGTTTTCCAAGGCGTGCTGCAAATCATGTCCGTAAAAGATGTTGTCCCCGAGGATCAGGCAGACGGAATCGCCGCCGATGAATTCTTCGCCGATGAGAAACGCCTGTGCCAAGCCGCCGGGAGTCTCCTGAACGGCGAACTCTAGGTTCAATCCCCATTGCGACCCGTCACCTAGCAGCGTCTCGAACAGCGGCAGATCCTCCGGCGTGCTGATGATTAACACGTCGCGAATGCCGGCCAGCATCAGCGTACTGAGGGGATAGTACACCATCGGTTTGTCGTAAATCGGCAGCAATTGCTTGTTGATCACCCGCGTGACGGGATGCAACCGCGTCCCCGCTCCCCCGGCCAGAATGATGCCTTTTGACGTCATGTGAATCCCCTCTGGCGATCGTGTCTCAAAACGGCCCGTTTGGCAGAATTCTCGTTAGGCAGCGATACTTGACGCCGTGTCACGATGGCTCCGCGAGCACCGCATCGTTGATGCTGCATCACTGTAGCAATCCGACGACGGACATGTAAACGAGATGAAACGATTTTCGGTCGACCAACTCAACGCGCGGCGGAACTGGGCATGCCGGTTTCAAGATGCGCGCCGATGTGCTTTGCGGCAAAGTCGTATTGCCGAATTTGCGGAGTGTGAGTAACCTTCGCCGCACTCTTACAAAACGGCTTCTCGTCGGCAGCGGATTTCCATCGGTCCGATTGTCATTCCTCAATTGATTTCGGCTTGTTTCGAGACTGAAAGCAAGCGGTCGTGATAGACACCTCAGGCTGCCCACAGAGCCAATCCGGCTTCTCAGAGAAGCGATCTGCCCGCTGCCCCATGCCGCCGATCACAGTGGTCTTGGCGGCGTTTAACGGTGAACACTTCATTCGTGAACAAATCGCCAGCCTGCAGAAGCAATCGTACTCCGAGTGGTCGCTGCTAATTCGCGACGACAACTCCAGTGATCGCACGATGGAAGTCGTCCGAGAGCTGGCGCGTGGCGACAAGCGGATCTCGATTCTCAGCGACGACCGCGGATGGCTCGGAACCACACACAATTTTGGAGCACTGCTCAAGGCCGCTCTAGAGGCCGGCGCCCAATACGTATTCTGCGCCGATCAGGATGACGTATGGCATCCCCAAAAAATCGCCCGCCAGATGCAAATCATGCTGCAGGCGGAAGCGGAGTTTGGGGCGGGCACCCCGCAACTGGTTCATTCCGACCTCGCCGTCGTGGATGCCGACTTGCAGATGATCCATCCGTCCTTCATGGACTACGAAGGTTTGGCCCATCCTCAGTATTTGCCGCTGAAGACGTTGCTGGTTCAGAATTTCGTGACCGGCTGTACGTCGTTAGTCAATCGGGCCTTGTTGGATCTGGTCGTGCCGATTCCACCCGAAGCAGCGCTGCACGACTGGTGGCTGGCTCTCTGTGCTTCCATCGCCGGAGAGATTCATTATCTCCCGGAAGCGACTGTAAACTACCGGCAACATGGGCGCAACTGTGTCGGTGCGCGAAACACGCAAATGCATCTCGGCCGGCTGTTGGCCAATTTGCCGGCCAGCGTCGGACGGCAGACCGCCAATCTCGCAGCCGGGATCACACAAGCGCGAACACTATTGAACCGCCTGGAAGAAGCGTCCGTGACCGACCAAGAACGTGTGCAGCTCGTCCGCGAGTTCTGCCAGAAATTCGAAAGCCCTCAAGGCAAGCTGCAGCGGATTTCCCGCGTGATGAAATTGGGCATCCGCCGGCAGTCGCGATTGAAGCAACTGTCATTTCTGCTGCAGTTACCGTTGGTCCCCGTTTTACCCCAGCGGGCTTGAGTTAACGGAACCACATCGCCGTAGCGGGATTCGCTCAGGGTAATCCGTTCAACTTGCGGATCGTCCACTCCGCTCCGACCAGCACGCAGAACACCACCAGCAGCCAGGGGTGATTCCAAAGCGGAATGCTCTCAGGTTTCGCTGTCGTGCCGATTGACTGCTCGATCCAACTGGGCAACTGCTGCAACTCTTGCGGCGCAACCAAGCGCCCGCCGCTGCCCTCGGCAATCTGTCGGAGGTATTCGCTGTCGGCGGTGAGGTCGGCCAGTTCACGTGTCGTTTGCGGCAACACCGACAGCTCCGCGGTCAGCTCTTCGTCTTCCCACTCCGCATCGTCCAGCACAAGTACGATCTTATACGTTCCGACGGGGAGATCATTGATTCTGCCCTCGAACACCGTCGGGCGGGCGTTGGACGGTGCCAGTGAGACTTGTGCCGTCGTTTCGTCTGTTACTGAAGTCCCCTCGCTGCTGATTTGTGCCGTCGCTTTGAGGTTTGGAAAACGCTCCAAGAACACCGAGCTAAACTGCGCGACGACGACTGCCTCGGTTCCTTGCTCAATGTCGCTGCGTTCGACTCCAAAGCGGACAGCCGAGTTCCCCTGCAGGGAACGATTCAATGCCGCCCAGCGTGCGACCTGGCCCCAGAATCGATGGTGGAAACGGTCCCCCGTGCGATATCGCCAGCGCCACGTGCTGTCGATTCCCAGCCACAGGACCTGCCCCGAGCCGTAGTTGTGCCGGGCGATCACGGCACGGTCTGGGTCGATCTTGTCATTCTGATGCGCCGCTGCCACAGGTTTTGCCAGCACATCCGCGCCCGGCTTTGCCTTGCCGGTCATCCCCCACGCATGTCCCGGAAACGAGTCCCAGATCTCGCGATTTTGCTGCATGTCCGCTCCGAAAAACAACATCGGCGCACTTTCACCGAGCGGGGTCAATTGCAGATGAAATCCGAATTCCCTTGAGGAATTCGATGCGGGACGGGAAGTGACGGACAACTCCTGAAGATCCACCACCGGCGACAACCGTTGCCGCGCCTCCGGCGGATTGTCGCGATCGACGTAATTTCGTCCGGTGGAAAGCACGAGCGAACCGCGGCCCTCCTCGACAAAGCGTTCCAACGTCTCCCATGCGGTCGGTGTGAGGAACTCCTGCGAGACATCTCCAACGATCACCAAATCAAACTCCGCCAACGGCGACGTGCCCCAATCGGCAGGATCGGCGGGCCAGTCGAATTCGCTCGGGAAGAATGTCTCGTTGAGAACGTCCATGTGCGGCTGAACAAACACGACCCGCTGGGCGTCGACCCGTTCGTCGCGACGATAGGCATTGTCGATGAATCGAAATTCCCAGCGGGCTTCTTGATCGAGCAACAGCACACGGACCGTGTCATCCACCACATTCAGCGCAAAGGCTGCGGAGTTATTGTCGTCGCGGATTTCACCCGATTGTGCAGAAACGGAAACGGTCATGGGATGCCGTCCGGCGCGATCCGCCCTCCACTGGAAGTGCACGGTGGTCTCCGGCTCGGCGGCGGTCACCGTTTTTGAAATCGGTTCTCCCGATTCCGGCGTCAACGTGACTTCGAACTCCCGCCCCTCATAACCGTGAGTTCCGACCGTTGCCGTGATGCGCGTTGTATCGCCGAGAAAGACTGACGGCGGATGATCCACATCGGCGATTGAAATGTCGGACGGCCTGTCTGAAGTTCCCAGCTGCACGGGGTAGACCGGGATCTGCGCCTCGGAAAGAATCTGTGCGAGTTGTTGCGGATCGTTCTCCGCCGTCTCCCGCCCGTCGCTGAGCAGCACGACGGCGGAAACCGGCCGCGCGTTGCGACTGCGAATCGATTCCGCCAGCGCAGACTGAATGTCGGTGACGTTGGAGTTGAGACCATCGATCGATCCAAGTTTTTCACTCACCAACGTTTCCTCGACCGCGTCGACGGGCTGGTCGGCGAACAATACGAAGCGGACGTCGCCGATTTGCCGCAGTTCACGCAGCAGCGGTGTTTGGGTCGAGGAGAGCAGCCGTTCCGCGATTTCCAGACGAGTCAGACGGCCGATATCTTCGAGAATGGGCAATAGCATCTCTCGGTGCGCCTGCAGATCGGTTTGGTCGTCCAGTGCCTGTTGCCATTGATCGAGCTGTTCTCGATTGGCATCGTTGCCGATGGTCTGCAGCGCGCGGGCCCACCGGAGCTTTTGCGCGGGGGACATCTGTGAATCGGCCGTTTGCATGCTCTGGGAAACATCGAGCGCAACGACTATCTGAGCCGCCGTCTGGTCCTCGCGGCTGAGCGTCACGACCGGTTTGAACAAGGCCAACGCCAGCACACAAACCGCAGTAATCCGCAGAGCCAACAATGCGTACCCGAGACGCGGCGCGACCAAGCGCCGTTCGTACCGCGACAACACGAGCACGCCGACGATGGCGGCAATGGTCGGAAGCATCCACACCCACCACCAGCCGCTGACTTGGAAATCGATCATCGCCGCCACAATTTCGCTCGACTTCTGTGTATGCTGTCATTACGGTAAAACGTGAGCTTGCGCAGCTTCGATCTTAATCCGACGAACCAGCGGAGGGAAACCGATGTCGATGCCTCGGCGAATTGCCGGACGAATCGTCCTTTCACTTATGACAGCGGCATTGTTCGCGATTCCCGTCGCGGCGGCCGGTGCGGATCAGCCGCTGTCGCTGAAGCTTCGCAAGCGCGAAAAGAGTGATAAGAACGATGCCGTGTTCGTCATGAAGGAAGAGACCGTCCGCTGGAAGCCTCAGCAGACGGCGATCGTGATCGTCGATATGTGGGACAACCACCACTGCAAAGCGGCCGCGAAACGCGTTGTCGAGATGGCCCCGCACATGAACCGCGTCGTAGCCGCCGCCCGCAAACGCGGGGTTACGATCATTCACGCTCCCAGCAGTTGTATGGAATTCTACGCCGAGTCTCCTGCGCGGCGCAATGTGTTGTCGCTCCCCAAAGTGACCGCTCCCACGACGTTTCAATGGAATCATTTTAACGCCGACCGCGAAGGCCCCTTGGCTGCCAAGTTTGAGGAGGCGGGCTGTTCGTGTGATTCAGACCAACCGTGCGGCCCAAGCTTTCGCGCCTGGAAGCGTCAGATCGCCGCGATCGAGATTGCTGATCAGGACGCCGTCAGCGACAACGGCCAAGAGGTGTTTAACGTACTGCAAGATCGTGGAATCGAAAACGTGATCATCATGGGCGTGCACACCAACCGTTGCGTGTTGGGCCGGCCGTTTGGAATTCGCCAAATGGTCTACCTCGGCAAAAACGTCGTTCTCTGCCGCGACCTGACCGATTCCTATCACCGCGATCCCGGCCGGCATTTCGAAGGATTGCAGACGATTGTCGGCCACGTGGAGAAATATTGGTGCCCGACGATCACCAGCACCAACCTGTCCGGCGAACCGGCGTTTCGTTTCAAGGCGGACAAGACCAACCAAAAAGCAGAGACGAAATGACGGTCCGCTCCTTAATTCTGCGCGTGTTGTGTGTTGTTCCAATGGTGATCTGTTGGACTGCCGCACCGCTGCGTGCTGACCCGCCGACCGCAGAGGAACGCCGCGTCGATTCCGCCGTGGCGCGGGCATTGGAGTACCTGGCCAAAACACAAAAGCCCTCCGGCTGCTGGGAGTCGGACGCGTACGGAGAATCGACCGCAACGACCTCGTTGGGAGTGATGGCGTTCCTTGCCGCCGGACACGTTCCCGGCAAAGGTCCTTACGCCGAACAGATCGAACGGGGCATCGACTGGGTCGTTGATCATCAGCGCAGCGGAAAATATGACGACGGACTGTTGGCCTATCGCACGAGCCATGGCCCAATGTACAGCCACGGCGTAAGCACGCTAATGCTGGCCGAAGTCGCCGGCATGGTCTCGCCGGAACGATCGAAAAGAGTCCGTGCCGCGCTGGAGAAAGCGGTTCGCGTGATCCTGACCGCCCAAAATGTCCCCAAGTCCGAACGGAATTCCGGCGGCTGGCGGTATCAAATCCGCAGCAGCGACAGCGACCTGAGCGTGTCGGGCTGGCAACTGCTGGCGCTGCGGGCGGCCAAGAATCTGGGCTGCGACGTTCCCGCAGAAAACATCGATCGTGCCGTCGCCTACGTCAAGCGCTGCAACAGCGCGGAAGAAAAAGGATTTGCCTATCAGCCGGGCGGCAGTATCACGTCGGTCCGCACCGGGACCGGGATACTCGCGCTGGAGATCTGCGGCGAACACCATTGCGACGAGGCCTTGCGGGGGGCTGAGTACCTCTTGCAAAACCCGCTCCGCTACGACGAGACGTATTACTTTTACGGCGTCTACTATTGCGGCGTGGGGATGTTTCAAATGGGAGGCAAATATTGGCCTGCGATGCGGGATCAGATCCGCAAGGTTCTGCTGGAAAAACAAGCTCCCGACGGCAGTTGGATCGCCGGCAACGGCAGCGAGAAACGGATCGGTGCGGTCTACACCACGACGATGGCCGTGCTGTCGCTGACGGTCGAGTACCAATACTTGCCGATCTATCAGCGGTGATGCGAATTTGGATGAACTTCTCGCCGACTTAGCCACGGGAGTTCCCCGATCGACGCACGCGGCCATCGCGACGCCAATGACAGACCGATCTCGGGCAATTGAGCGCCGCGCAACAACGCGTTAAGCTATAAACATACGTTTCATCCCTGCTGCAACCGGAGCCTAGCGATATGCAGCGGCGTTTGGTCTGTTTCTACTTAATCTCGATTGCGTCGCTCTCCCTCTATGCGGCGCCGTTATCGGCGGAAATCCGCGTCAGCCCCGCTCACGTGGTTCTCGATCGACCTGAAGCGTCGCAGCAATTGCTGGTCACCGAACTCGCCGATCAGACAACACGGGACCGCACACGCGACGTGGCGTTTGCCGTTCGCAATCCGGAGATCGTGTCCGTCAACGAGCGGGGTGTTGTCTTCCCGCTCCGCGAGGGACGGACGGTGATTGACGTTCAGCATGGCACGAACACGCAATCGATTTCCGTCGATGTGCACGGATTGGCCGCTCCTCCGGCGGTGTCGTTTGAGCACGAAGTCATTCCGATTTTAACGAAATCCCGCTGTAATTCCGGCGGTTGCCACGGCAAAGCGGAAGGAAAAGCGGGCTTTAAGCTCAGCGTGTTCGGCTTCGATCCCCGCGCCGATTACGAAGCGATCACCGCCGAGGGACGCACGCGACGGCTGTTTCAGCCCGCGCCTGCCGGCAGCCTGTTGCTTCGCAAGGCCTCCGCAGAAATGCCGCACGGAGGAGGACGTAAGATTCCCAAGGGGAGTCTCGGCTACCGCCGCCTTCTCCGTTGGGTCGCCGAGGGTGCGCCGTTTGAAGGTCAGTCTGCACAAGTCGCGTCCATTGAGTTGGAACCGCGCGAAGCGGTGTTGACGGCCGGGCAGCAACATCAAATTCGTGTCACCGCAATAGATAGCGCCGGCAATCGCCGTTGTGTGACCGCTGAAGCGGAATACGAATCGAACGCCCCGTTGATTGCCGAGCCGGACCGGCTGGGCTTGATTCAAGCGGGTCAGATCCCCGGCGAAGCGGCGATTTTGGTCCGCTACATGGGACAAGTCGCCGTCTGCCGCATCACGTCGCCGCAACCGGGCGTCGAGTTTACGCGACCCCCGGCGGAGAATTTCATTGATGAATTGGTGTGGGATAAACTCGAGCGGCTCGGCATACAACCAAGCGACCTGTGTGATGACGCCACGTTTTTGCGGCGGGTCTATTTGGACACCATCGGCATGCTGCCGACGGTCGACGAAGCGCGGCAGTTCTTGGAGGATTCTGCGCCTGATAAGCGGGCCAAGCTAATCGACCGATTGTTAGCCCGCCCGGAGTACGCCGACTATTGGGCGATGAAGTGGTCCGACCTGCTCCGCGTCGATCGCGACAAGATCAAGCCGCAAGGCGCGGTCGCTGTGACTCGCTGGTTGCGGTCGCAGATCCTGCAGAATCGGCCCTACGATGAATTGGTGCGGGACATCATCACCGCGCAGGGCGACACCTACGCCGAAGGGCCGGCGTCGTTTTACACGGTGCTCGATGACCCCGAAAAACTGAGCCGTTCGATCAGCCAATTGTTCCTCGGAGTGCGGATCGAATGCGCCCAGTGCCATCACCATCCGTTCGAGAAGTGGGGGCAGGACGACTACTTCGCGTTGGCCGGTTTCTTCACCGGCGTGAAGAAGAAATCATTGCCCGGCGGCAATCAGGCGGTCTTCAGCCGCGGCGGCGCGGACTTGAAACATCCCCGCACAGGCAAGCCGGTACCCGCTCGCCCGCTGGGGGGTACGGCGACCGATTTTTCGAAGATCGTCGACCGCCGCCGGTTGCTGGCCGACTGGATGTCGCATCCGGAGAATCCATTTTTCGCGCGGGCGATCGCGAATCGGCTCTGGGCGCACTACTTTGGCCGCGGACTGGTGGAACCGGTGGACGATCTGCGGGCCACCAACCCGGCGACCAATGAACCACTGCTCAGCAAGTTGGAGGGCCATCTCCGCGACGGCCGATATGATCTCAAGGCATTTACGCGGACGCTGCTGAATTCGCGGGTGTATCAACTCTCGTTTCAGACCAACGCCGGCAACCAACACGATGCGCAGAACTTCTCACACGCGCGGCCGAAGGCATTGCCTGCGGAGGTCTTATTGGACGCGATCTGCCAGGCGACCGCTGTGCCGGAGAAATTCCCCGGGCTGCCCAGCGGCGTTCGCGCGGTACAAGTGTGGGACAACCGGCAGACGTCGTATTTCTTCACGATTTTCGGCCGGCCGGTGCGGGCCAGCGTCTGCGAATGCGAACGGAGCAACGAACCGAGCATTGCCCAGGCATTGCACTTGATGAACTCGCCGGAGATTCTCAGCAAGATCCAGTCGCGTACCGGACGGGCCGGCATATTGGCCGGGGCAGACGCGGAACCGAGAAAGGTCATTGAAGAACTGACGCTGGCCACCCTCTCGCGGTATCCGACCGGCCAAGAATACGAATTATTGCTGCAGCGATTTGAGCAAAACGACCGCCGTGCCGCGGCGGAAGACGTGTTGTGGATCTTGTTAAATTCCAAGGAATTCATATACAATCGTTGATGTGTTCTGCGTTCAGAATCGGACGATTTCTGCGAGGAGACGCCGCCGTGTCACACAGCAGCTATTGCGATCGCGTAAATCGACGCCGGGCGCTGCAGATCGGCGGCAGCGGTTTGCTTTCCGGGCTGAGCTTGCCCGCGCTATTGCAGATGCAGGCACAGGCGGCGACGGAAAAGTCGCCGCCCGCGACGGCGTGCATCATGCTCTTCCTTGAAGGGGGTCCCAGCACGATCGACATGTGGGATCTCAAGCCGGACGCCCCCGCCGAGATTCGCGGACCGTACTATCCGATTGCCACCTCAGTGCCGGGAACGTTCGTCGGCGAGCATCAGCCGCTCTGTGCCCGCGTGGCGGATAAGTTCACCATCCTCCGCAGTCACAGCCACAACGACAACGGCCACAGCACGGGATATCATTACGCCTTCACCGGTTATCGGGCCGATTTTCCCGACGGCAACATGCGGATCCCCACCAACGTGTTGTACCCGTCAATGGGATCGATCGTCTCCCGCGAATTGGGGACAAAAAGCGCGGTCCCACCCTACGTGAACATTCCCAACGGCATGGGCGCCGGCGGTCCGGGATTTTACGGCGCTGAGTTCGCGCCGTTTGTGATTGAAAGCGATCCTGTCCAGCCCGACTTCGAGGTCAAGGACCTCCGCGTCAAATCGGGTCGGCCGAGCCAGCGGTTAAAGTCTCGCCAACAGATGCTGCAGAAGTTCGAAGGACTCGGCGCATCGGCCGCCAAACGGAGCCGGCCGGAGATGATGTCGACGTACTACGAAAAAGCGTACGATCTGATCACTTCGCCACAGGCCCGCCGCGCGTTTGATCTCGGTTCCGAACCTGAAAAGGTGCGGCAGGAATACGGTTATACGTCGCTCGGCCAATGCGCGCTGCTCGGCCGGCGGCTGGTCGAAGCGGGCTGCCGGTTCATCGGCATCGATCATGGCAGTTGGGATACGCATTTCGATTGTTTCCCCAGTCAGGAGAAGGATCTCTTCCCGCACGCCGACCGGGCGTTCGCGGCGCTGGTCACCGATCTGGAGCAGCGGGGACTGCTGGACACGACCTTGGTGGTGATGATGGGCGAGATGGGCCGTACGCCGCGGATCAACGGCCGCGCGGGCCGCGACCACTGGTCGATGGCGCAGAGCGTGTTGCTGGCCGGCGGCGGAATCAAGCCGGGACAAGTTGTCGGCGCCACTGACAAACACGCCGCTGCCCCGGTCACCGAACCGGTGGGCATCGAAGATCTGCACCGCACGATCTTCCGCCAATTGGGCATCGATTCCACGAAGATCTACTACACGCCTCTGGGCCGGCCGGTGCCGCTGGTCAACGGCGGCCGCGTCGTTGAAGAATTGTTGGTGTGAGCCCATGAAGCTTCTCCGCGCCGGTCTTCTGTTTGGTCTGTTCTGCCTCCACGTTTCGTTTTTGAGCGCCGCGCAGCCGCACGATCCGCAGGTCGGTTACATCTATCCGCCCGGAGCGCAGGCCGGACAGACCATCGACGTCAAACTGGGCGGATTCAATTGGACGGACGACTTGGAGTTTTTCGTTCATGACCGTCGCGTGAAACTCGAGATTACCGGCAAGTTGGGGCCGCTGTTTCAGCAGACGCCGCCTTATTTCGTTGGCAGCAAAGCTTATTACCCCCCGCCGATGCCCCGCGAGATATCCGCGCGGCTGACGTTGCCGGCCGATTTTCCGACAGGGCCGATTCATTGGCAAGTCGCCAACGCAAACGGGACCAGCGAGGCGGGCGTGTTCATTGTCGGTCAGCACCGAGAGCTGTTGGAAGAAGAGACATCCGCCGGTCAGCCGATCGGTTCGTTGCCGGTGACAGTTTGCGGACGGTTGGAGAAAAACGAGGAAGTCGACCGCTATGCATTTCGCGCTCAAGAGGATGGTCCGATCACCTGTGTGCTCGCCGCCCGTCGACTTGGCGGGAAGTTTCACGGTGTGTTGGAGGTGCTTGACGGAACGGGAAAGAAAGTTGCTGACGCGGCCGATACGCGGGGCGCCGACGTTGTCGTCACCTTTGCGGCCGAAGCGGGGCAAGACTATTCGCTGAACATTCGCGAGCTCGACTACCGCGGCAATCGGGCGTTCGTGTATCGCCTATCGGTTTCGGCGATGCCTCGGTACGTTGCAGCCGTCCCCGCTGCTGGCGTCAGGGGACAAGCGCGGCTGGTCGATTTCTTCATGTCCGAGTTTCAAGGCGGAATCAGCAAGCTGGAGCGTCAACGAATCGCCGTGAAATTTCCGAAGAACGGCGGTTCTGCGTGGCCGCTCAAAAGTCCGGTCGGCTTGGCGGAGCCGCTGTCATTGGTGGTGTCTGATTTTGAGGAGTTCGTGCACTCGGGGAGTTCCGCGTTCGACGTGCTGAAATTGCCCACCGGCGTAACGGGCGTTTTCCACAAGCGGGGGGAGACGCACCGCTATCGTCTCTCAGCCAAAAAAGATGAAGTGTGGTCGATTGCCGCGCGGTCGCGGACGGGACAGTTTCCGCTGGATCTACATCTCGCAATGTTTGGGCCTGATGGCACGCAATTGCTGGAGAACGACGACCTGCCGGGATCGACCGACGCAGGTCTGCACTGGACGGCCCCGAAAGATGGCGCCTACGAGATTGTCGTCTCAGACCAGTCGGGCAACGCCGGTGCGGCGGCCGTCTATCGGCTGGTGGTCGATCACCCGCATCCTTCGTTTGACCTGCAGATTCCACAGCGGTTGAACATCCAGCAAGGTGAAAAGGCTGAACTGACCGTCAAAGCGATCCGCCGTGACGGATTTGATGGTGAAATCAAAATCGAACTTGAGGGATTACCGCCCGGCGTGAAGGTGCCGGAGACATTGACCGTGCCGGCCGCGAAATCGGAGTTGAAGATTTCGCTCAATTCAGCAGCCGACGTTCCAGTTGCCGCCTCACTGGTTACGGTCATCGGCGTTGCTGAGGCGGACGGCAAACAACTCAAATCGGTGGCGTCCGCACAGGCTGCCGGCGGTTCGTTGTCAAAAACGTTAGTCGCTACAGCCATGAAGCCGCGGATCGATATTTCGCCCGTCGAGTCCGACGAACGGACCGTGCATCGCGGCACGACACACTTAGCGCCGATCGAGACGAAGCGGTTGCACGGATTTGACCGCCCCTTCGTCGTCCGGGCCGACTCCTATCAATCGTTCAAGTTCAGGCAAGGGTTGCTCGGAGCGGACGTGATTGTGCCCGCGGGGGCGGAGCAAGTCTATTATCCCGTCTTCGTCCCGGACCACTCTGAAACCTTGGACGCATACCGTATGCTCTTGATCGCACAAGCGGACGTGCCGGATGTCGACGGCCGAGTGCGGCAACTCATTAGCCGGATGCCGGCTCCGGATAACAGCATCGCGATCACCGTTGAGGGGGGCCTGTTAAAACTCGCCTTGGACAGCGACCAACCGGTCGTCCAAGTTCGCGGCGGCCGGCCGTTTGATCTGCCCGTGCGAATCTCTTGTTCTCGCAAGCTCACATCGAACCTTCGCATCGAAGTCGTGACCGCCGATGAGCAACAAACCCGGCTGATGCAACGGGAACTGCAAGTCTCCTCCGGCCGCGAAACGATCACGCTGAAAGTCGATCCGCCTGACTCGTTCGCGGTCGGCGACCGCACTAACGTTTTGGTTCGCGCCTTCACGACACAGCCCGCCGAGGTGCCGCGCGTCGACGACAGGGCCGTTGCGACTTCGCTGCCGGCAGCCATGTTGTCAATTCTCAAGTCGGGCCGCCTCCCGGTTTCCGCTGAACTGCGCGTCCGGCTGGTGTCCGCGGACGAGTCGCGCTAGCCTTTGTCGGAAAACTCCGAATTGATCATGGGTGGCTGCGGTCGAGCAAAGCGCGCCTCCAGATACTGAACCTGGGGGCGGACTAACGTCCGACCCCAGACACCCTGAAATGACTTTCCGGACAAAGCCTAGCCGTCTGTTTCCGGTGCAGCGGCAACACCCCATGCACGGTGCTTTTCGTCCACGACTTGTTTCGCACTCGATCCGTCACCACATTCGACCGTGAGCCGTCCGAAAAACGCATAGTCGGCCTTGTCCGGATCGACGATGTGCAGGCGATAATTTTGGTACCTGTTCGCCGCAAGATCGGCCTCAAGTTCGGCGATTTTGACGGCATCCGATTGAAAGGTCTTCGAATAGGTGCGGGTCTGGGGGTCGTAGTTGTCGGCCGTGAAGTAAAACCGCTTGAGTGTCCCGATCGGCTCCGCATGTTCGGGCAGCGGCGGCGCAAATTCGTCTTCGATCTTGAACGAGACAATCACATTCGAATAGCCACCGTGATGCAGCGCCGAAACGTCGGTCGAGTCTTCCGGCGGCGCAACGGTTTCGAGTCGGTCCAGAAATCGCCGCTCGTGCGATTTAAGCTTGATCATCACGATTAAAGCCGCGACGACCAGTACGATCAGCAAGCTGCTTGTTCGTTCCTTGCTCTTGAACCACATTGAACCGCTCGGCAGCACGGGTTGTTGGATGCGAAGTCGCGTATCTCACGCTCCGACTATCCTACAGAATTCCGCGCCGCAAATCAGCCGTGTCGCTCGATGTGATATGGGGAAGTTGCGGGTTTTATACCGCGGACTTCTCATCGCAAGCGTCCGGCGGCGGATGACGACCTGAGTACGGGGTGCAGCTTACTCGTACTCAAAACCCAGGCTTTCTTCGATCGACTTGGCTTTGTCGCTGTGCCCAAACTTGCCGATCGGGTCGTTCAGTTTGGTGGTGCCTGTTTCGCTGCGGGCGTTGACACCGTACTCGGTCCACGAATCATCGCCAGTACCGATGTCTCCATCCTGATAGTCGCGCGGGTTGGGCGTAAATGCCTGTGCCGTTGACCTCGACAGATCCTTGCCGGCATTGAACATCGCACAGCCTTGAGACAGCAACGAAGTCGCCACGAAGAGAAAGATCAGACAGGGACGCATGGACGGATTCCTCCTGGCAACCCACACTCTTCGGCGGAGCCGTGCGTATCGGGGGCGCGTGGATGGATGAAGTTGTGATGGTAGTTGAGAGTTTGAGAGGGCGGGGAGTCTCCCAAATGTCGTCCATCGCGTCCAGAGCAATTAAGCACTTTTTTGACGGCATGTTCGCGCAATAACCACGCCATCTCGAATCGCGCCCTACTCTCAGCCCCCGGCTCCGCCGGGAGTTCCCGCACGTCAACCCGACGCCTTCCCCTGCTTCGCAACCGCGTCCATCGCCGCTTTGATCGCCTCTTGGTCACCAAGATATTCGTGCCGCAGCGGCTGCAGGTTTTCATCGAGTTCATAAACCAACGGCACACCCGTCGGGATATTAAGCCCCACAATCTCTTCTTCGCTAACGTCATCCAAGTATTTCACCAGAGCCCGCAGGCTATTGCCGTGGGCGGCGATGATGACCTTCTTGCCTGCCTTGATCGCCGGGGCGATCGTTTCGTGCCAATACGGCATGAACCGCTCGACGGTATCTTTGAGGCACTCGGTCAGGGGCAATTGCTCCTTGCTCAAATTCGCGTACCGGGGATCGCGTCCGGGGTAACGCTCGTCGTCTTCCGCGAGCGGCGGCGGCGGCGTGTCGTAGCTCCGACGCCAGACCAACACTTGCTCGTCGCCGAATTTCTGCGCCGTCTCAGCCTTATTCAGTCCCTGCAAATCGCCGTAATGCCGTTCATTGAGCCGCCAGTCTCGCTCGACCGGAATCCACATCAAGTCCATCTCATCCAGCGTCAGCCAGAGCGTGCGGATTGCCCGTTTGAGCACCGACGTGTATGCCTGATCGAACGTGAATCCCTGTTCTTTGAGAATGCGCCCGGCGCTTCGCGCCTGTTCGATCCCGGCTTCCGTCAGGTCGACGTCGGTCCAGCCGGTGAACCGGTTTTGCTTGTTCCAATCACTCTCACCGTGTCGCAATAACACAACTTTGTACATTGAACTGAATCTTTCCCGCCAAAGCCAAAAATGAAATTTCGTCACTCCTGTGTACTGTCATCGCCCGCATCCTGCAAGTCGCCGCCCGCCGGATAGATCACTTCAAATCGGCAATCTGATGCGAACCCCTCGCCCGCCGGCTGCTCGACCTGTGTGCGGATAACAAATCCGTGCTCATGTGTCTCGTAGACCAGCGGCTTGCCGTGGACCAAATCGGGCGGGACCTGATTCAGCTGCCGGTCGCAAACCTGCGCGAGCGTGCGGGGGAATTCACCCTGTTCTTGGCGGTAACGGTCGACGCGGAGGGCAAATCTTGCCAGGATCATTCGCTGCCGGTCGCGTAACACCTCGCGCCGAAGCCCCGAAAACACGGGGAAATAGACCGTCGAAGACATCGACAGCGACATGGGGATCTTTTCATCCAAGGCAGTGACCGCCAGATCGACATCAGGGCCTTCACCGTCGATAATTTCGGCCATGTCCGTCATCGACCGCAAGAATCTGGTTTCCGTTTCCTTGTATTTCGCATACGAGAACAACGGCTGTTCCCACCAACTTCCGTGGTTGAACAACGTTTCGAATCGCTCGACACCGATCGCACGCTCGGCGATCACCGTCGGTTTGATCGATGATTGCTGCTCGATCTCGGCCAGCAAACTGTCGGTTTGTTCAAAACCTTGATCGGCAAGATTCGAATGTCCCAACATTTCCTGTAATGCCTGAGTCGCGTCAATCGCCACGGCATGCCCCGCGAAACGCGACGACGAGAAAGGCTCAGACCGGATCAATCGACTCAGTTGCAGACACTGAACGACGGATTGAAGTGCCTGCTCGTGCCGGCCGGTTCCCATCAGCTGCAACGCCTGTGCCCGTAACAGCTCCGACAGACGACGGATTTGCTGGAACGAATTCTCGCCGTCTGTCATCAACCGGCAGTGCGGTCTGCCGATGGCCTGATCGACTAGTTTCAACGTCGGAGCATTTGTCTCCAGTGCGGCGCGAAATGCACGATAGTCTCCCGGAGGAGTCGGGGGCTGCGCGTTGAGGAGCACGAAATACTCTTCGTCCGGCGCCTGGTAACGTGAGAGCGCCTCGCGCAGCAGCGGCCCGGCATCTTCCTCGGCCGCGATTTCCGGCAGTACTTCCTCCAAACGGAGCGGCTCGCCGCGATCGCGGATGCGCTGCACTTGCAGTTGAAACGCCGAATTCGCCCGCCAAGACCAAACGGCAAAGGCCGTGATGAGCGTCAACAGCACAAACGGCACGCTCCAGATCACCAATCGCTTCAGCAGCGACGGTGAGCGATCCGCGTTTTGCGACATCACTGGAGCCTTTCCAACGTGTTTGACACCGGCATCCGCGAGCTCTGTGCCTGACTGTTGTTGCAGTGGTTCTGATTCCACGAACGCTGCTATTGTAGTGCAAACTGACCCGGGTCACGCAATCGCAGATCGGGCGGAGTGGAGAACCGCCGCGCGGCGCGTTATTCTTCGTGTTCGCACTGCAATTCGACACCCATACCCGGCCGAGACTCGCCCACGCATGGCAGTTTATCTGATTGGAACCTTAGACACCAAGGGAGCGGAGATCGACTTTGTCCGCGAGCAATTGCGTGCTTGCGGAGTCAGTGAGATCGTCGTCATCGATGCCGGTTGTCTGGGAGAGCCGGCGATCCCCGCCGAGATTGACCGGCAGGAAGTCTTTCGGTCCGCCGGCGCCGATCTGGACGAATTGCGCCGAGCCGACGATCGAGGGCGCGCAATCACGCTGGCCGCGCAAGGAGTCTCGGCAATCATTTCCCAGCGGCACGCGGCAGGCGATGTCGACGGGATCTTAGGCCTGGGCGGATCTGCGGGAACAACCATCGTCACCTCAGCGATGCGGTGTCTCCCGCTCGGTCTCCCCAAGCTGATGGTCAGCACGCTCGCTTCCGGACAGGTACGACCGTACGTGGGCGACAAAGATCTACTGATGCTCAACGCTGTCGTCGACATTGCCGGCATCAATCGCATCAGTCGCGCAGTGCTCTCCAACGCCGCCTGGGCCATGGCCGGTATGGTGCAGCATGCTTCGTCCGGAGTTCAGGCGGAGGAGGACAAACCGTTGGTTGCCGCAACCATGTTCGGCGTCACCACTCCCTGCATCGAACAGGCCCGTAAGATTCTAGAGCACTCCGGGTACGAAGTGCTGGTGTTTCACGCCACCGGCAATGGCGGGGAGGCTATGGAATCGCTCATCGACGAGGGTCTCATCGCGGGGGTGCTCGACATCACGACGACCGAACTCGCCGATGAATTGGTGGGGGGTGTCCTCTCCGCAGGTCCCGACCGATTGACGGCAGCGGGGAAACGTGGAGTTCCACAGGTCATCTCAGTCGGCGCAACCGATATGGTGAATTTTGGGCCGCCGGAGAGCATTCCGGAAGAGTTCCGGCGCCGGCAGTTCTACGAGCACAATCCGACTGTCACGCTGATGCGGACCACGGTGGAGGAGAATCGCCGATTGGGAGAGGAAATCGCCCGCAAAGCGGCGGCGGCTACCGGGCCGGTGCAGATCCTGTTGCCGTTGCGCGGCGTTTCGGCAATTGACGCCGAGGGACAACCGTTTGACGATCCGGCGGCGCGGGACGCGTTGTTCGAGTCGATTCGCTCGCATAGCGGGACGACGGATGTCGTTGAGCTGGAACATCATATTAACGATCCCGAATTCGCGGCCGCGGCGGCGAATGCGCTGTTGGCGATGACGTCGGGTGGGGTGGCGCGGGGAACCCCCGGCGGAGCCGGGGGCTAACGGGGGTGTTCACTTCAAATTCACGGTGATGCGACGAGGGGTGAAATCGACATACATCATGACCATTCATACACGCGACAAAACCCTCGAAACGCTGCGTGCCAAAGTCGCGGCCGGGCGGCCGATCATTGGGGGTGGGGCGGGGACCGGTATTAGCGCCAAGCTCGAAGCGTCCGGCGGGATTGATCTGATCATCATTTACAATTCCGGCCGGTTCCGCATGGCGGGGCGGGGCTCGTTGGCCGGCTTGATGCCGTACGGCGACGCCAACGGCATCGTGATGGAAATGGCGCACGAAGTGCTGCCGGTCGTGCCGGAGATCCCCGTGCTGGCCGGAGTGTGCGGTACCGATCCCTTTCGCATGATGCCGCTGTTTCTGCGCGAGGTGCAACAGGCCGGGTTCTGCGGCGTGCAGAATTTCCCCACAGTCGGACTCATCGACGGCACCTTTCGGGCCAACTTAGAAGAGACCGGCATGAGCTACGGATTAGAAGTCGACATGATCCGGCAGGCGCATGAGCTGGGACTACTCACCACACCATACGCGTTTAACCCGGATGAGGCGACGGCCATGGCGCGGGCGGGCGCTGACATTTTGATTCCGCACATGGGATTGACCACCAAAGGAAGCATCGGCGCGGAGACTGCGGTAACGCTGGAGGAGGCGGCCCGCCGCGTGCAAGAGATGCACGACGCTGCCAAGCAGGTCAACGCTGAGATTTTGGTCCTGTGCCACGGAGGGCCGATCGCTGAACCGGCCGACGCCCAGTTCATCTTGAATCACACCGAAGGGGTCGTCGGCTTCTACGGCGCGAGCAGCATGGAACGGCTGCCGGTCGAAACCGCGATCACCGAGCGAATTCGCGAATTCACTGAGCTGGAATTCGATTAGGCAGTCCGCGGCAGTCGGCGGCCGAAACGAGTGAAAGCGGGTGCCATTTAATAGGCCGTTCGGCGTCGGTGGGAAATCCTGCGCGTCCCACTATAATGGGAGGCGGCTCAGTTTGCCCGTTCCCAGGCCGGGCGCGACCGATTAATCACTCTGAGAGGAAAACATGGCCACTCCCGACGAAATGTATGATGAAGCATCAACGCTCAAGGAAGACGGAGACCTGGAAGGTGCCGTCGCCAAACTGCAAGAAATCTTGGAAATCGACGATGGGCACGTGTTAACTCACTCGGCACTGGCAGTGCATTTACAGAAACTGGGCCGCAACGACGATGCGATCTCGCACGCCAAAAAAGTCGCTGAATTGAATCCCCAGGATCCTTTTTCCTATACGCAGTTGTCGGTGATCTACCAAAGGTGCGGCAAAATCGCCGAAGCGGAGGAAGCCCGGGATCAAGAGCACAAAGTTCGCGCCGCAGGCGGCGGGCATTAGCAGCGAAGTATTAACGCCAAATCGGGCGCGTCTCTTCGGTCCAATTGTTCGAGGTGGGGATGCCCTCAGAGTCGTCAGCTTCCTCGAACAGTGTCCCGGGAGTGACTTCGGCAGCGGCCTCGTCCTCGGTGGGGATTGGGACGTCGGGACCATCCACACCCGGAACGAGCCGCGGCGGCGCTTCAATGGCGGGCCTTGGCTTGACCGCAATTTGTGCCTCTCGCGGCGGCGTCACGCGAACTTGTTCGGTGGTATGAAACTCCCGCCCGTCGGCGGTCGCCAGTTTGGCGTGGACCGTCAATTGATTGGAGCGCGGGAGTGCTTTCCACGGCAACTCGAGCATGATGCCCGAACCAAAGATGCCCGCATGCCATTTGGCGCGTGTGTCGGCCGCGTCAAACTCCCAGTGGCCGATTTTCTGGGAATCGGGCGGCAGCGACATGTCGAACAGATCGATTTGAACGCCGCCGGGGACTTTGAGCAATTCGCCATGCCTGTCCTGCGGCATCACCAGCAAGGCCAGTGCCTCATCGCCCGGCTGCCCGTCTTGATCCAATCCGCCGCTCATGTATTGGTGCAGTTTGACGTCTTGCACGCGAAACAGCACATTCGACTGTTCCGGCAACAGCGATGCGGGCCGGCCGCGCTGGGCCAATTGGGTCTGCAGCATGTCCGTTTCGGCGCGGGCGACTCTCAAATCCTCTTCCGCGGTGGAGAGCTGATATTGCAGCCGCGCGATCGCATCTTCCGTCCGCCTGAGTTCGCTTTCCAGCAAATCGACGTCGCCGCCCGAAGCGCACCCGGCAAGGGTGGCGGCGATGAGTAGTGACATCCATGTCCGGCGGCGGAATTTCATGCGGTCTTCAGGGAATCCATTCCCCAGGTTGGGATTGATCGCAGGCTACGGCGGCGAATCAGGCGGTCGGCAGCGACTCCAACACGTTGTCGATCAGCCCGTATTCCTTGGCCTCCTCGGACAACATGAAGTTATCGCGATCGGTGTCCTCTTCGATCTTTTCCAGGGTTTGCCCGGTGTGCTTCAGCAAGATTTCGTTGAGCCGCTTTTTCATGCGAATGACTTCTTTGGCGTGGATCTCAAGATCCGTCGCTGTCCCCTCCATGCCGGCGAGCGGCTGGTGGATCATGATGCGGCTGTTGGGCAACGCGTTTCGTTTGCCCGCTGCTCCGGCGGTCAGCAACAAGGCGCCCATGCTGGCCGCCTGTCCCAGACAGTACGTGGCCACGTCGCAGTTGATGTACTGCATCGTGTCGTAGATCGCCATCCCGGCGGTGACGGAACCGCCCGGCGAATTGATGTACAGGTGAATGTCCGATTTGTCGTCGTCGAACTGCAAGAACAACAGTTGGGCCACGATATTGTTCGCCACGGTATCATTGACCTGCGTGCCGAGAAACACGATGCGGTCTTTGAGCAAGCGGCTATAGATATCCATCGCCCGCTCTTCGCGGCCGCTTTTTTCGATCACATAAGGAATCAAGACGGACATGATATTGCTCGCTGATTATGTCGTCGCCGGCGGGGCAACCGGCTCATGTATGAGTTATGAGAGAGGACGCCCCCTGCGCCCCGGCTCGGGTTCATTGGGCAGCCTGCGACGGCAGATGGGCAGGCCGTAACTCTAGTTCAAATAACCTCAGTGCGGCAAGCGGAATCGTGCCGAGAAACCGGTTGGACTCGGCGCGGTCATGCCGCGGCTCACTGCGACGCGTCGCTATCTTTTTTCTCCTCTTCGACGCCCAGCACTTCGTCGACCAGGCCATACTCCATCGCCTGAGGGGCCGTCAGAAATCGATCGCGCTCCGTGTCCCGTTGGATCACTTCCAGTGGCTGTCCGGTGTGTTTCGCGAGAATCTGATTGAGCACTTCGCGAGTATCCAGAATGTCTTTGGCCTGGATTTCAATATCCGAGACTTGCCCGCCGACTTCGCCGTAGGGCTGGTGGATCATCATCTTGGAATGCGGCAATGCGAAACGTTTGCCTTTGGTACCACCCGCCAGCACGATCGCGCCGCCACTCGCCGCCAGGCCCACACAATACGTTGCGATTTCGCAGTCCAAAAACTGCATCGTGTCGTAAATCGCCATGGTCGCCGTCACGGATCCGCCCGGCGAATTGATGTAAAAATGGATGTCCTGATGCCGGTTTTCCGACTGCAAGTACAACAGCTTCATCACTAGCAGGTTGGCGCTGCCGTCGTGGATCGGGCCGTCCAAAAAGACAATTCGGTTTTCCAGCAGCAAATCGCCGATGCCCATCTGCCGCTGACGGGTGTAATCCCGCGACGCGTTCTGAGATTGGAGACCAGCGAGTGAAAAAGGGGTCGTCATCTTAAAATCCCCTCCAGTGGTGGATATGTGATTAACAAGTCCGTTTGCGATATTTTTCGCTCGGGAAGCGCGGAAGTCAAACCGGGAGTCGTGCCCGATAACCGGCTAATCCTCGTCCGCCTGCGTGTCGTCATCCTGTGATTCTTCAGCGGATTCACTCGGCTTGCAGATCGCGAAGTCGACGGCTTCGACGTCTTGCTCACGATCCGGTTCTGAAGGAATCTCGTTGAACTCCGCAGATTCGAGCACGAAGTCGATCGCCTTGCGTTCGCGGATTTGGGCCCTCAAGTTCTCGATCATGCCTGACTTTTCCAGCCGCGCGCGGAGGCGGCGGGGATTCTCCCCTTGCTGCACCGCCATCATGGTGATTTCCATATCAACATCCATCGGCTCCGTTTCGATCTCTTCTTTGACGGCGATCCGATCCAGAACGAAGTGCTCCTTGAGCGCTTGCCGTGTCGAGGTCAGCGCGTTTTGCCTCAATTCGTTTTCGCGGGCACGGATCTCCTGAGTCGTGAATCCCGCCTGTTGCATCTCCAAGATTTCGCGCCGCAGGGCGTTTTCCACCTGCCGCGAGACAAGCGACTCGGGGAGTTCCCAGTGCGCCGACTCGGTGATCTTCTCCAACACCTGTCGGCGGGCCGTTTGACGCTGGTCGTAGCTGACTTGGCGCTCCAGCATCTCGCGAACCTGGTCCCGAAGCTCTTCTTCAGAGTCGGCACCGACTTTTTGGAGGAATTCTTTATTCAATTCCGGCATCTTGAGCGACTTCACTTCCTTAACGGAGATCTCCACATCAATGGTTTCACCGCGCAGATCGACGTCGGCGGCTTCGGAAGAAATCGTCAGCCCGACTTCACGCGACTCGCCCGCGGTGACGCCGCCGAGAAGTTCGTCGCACTCGGTTAGCTCCGCATCTTGAAAGCGGATCGTCGGCTGCAAGCGAATGATGTCGTCGGAAAGTCGCGCCAACACTTCGCCGCCGCGCTTGAAAACGAGACTCGCTTCCAGATAGTGGCCGACCTCCGCCGGGCCGTCGAATGTTTCCAAGTCGCCGTACTGCGAGAGGAACTGTTCCAAATACTCCTCAACATCTTCGTCGTTAACGTCACGAACCGGCTTGTCGATCGTCAGACCGGTGTACTCGGGCAGTTCGAATTCCGGACGGACCTCCACGTCGAATTCGTACTCGAAATCACCCTCTTCGGGAATTTCGATCGCTTCCACGTTCAAATTCGGCTCATTGATCGCGTCGAGTTCATGCTCCTCGGACAGCTGCTCTAAGCTCTCCATGAGCACCTTCTCGCGAACCTGTGCTGAGAGTTCTTTGCGAAATCGCTTCTCCGCCAGCTCGCGGGGAACGCGACCGGGGCGAAAACCGGGAACTTGGGCCTCGTTAACCAAGTCGCCCACGGCTTCCTTGTGAATCTCGTCAATGTCGGCTCGCGGCACAATCACACGCACGTGTTTCTTACACGGCCCGATGTCGGTGATCTCCACCTCCAACGTCATCTTCTCAGGTTTTTCGGCAACCGCGGCTTCCGCCTGATCTTCGGATTCGGCAGTGGTGCTGGCTTCGTTCTCGCTCATTTTGGCAGGTTTTTCCACTTCGCAAACAATTGTGATTGATCGACACAGGCGAGCGGGACAGGACGGGAAGCGCGGCGAAAGAAATCGTCTCGCCGGCGAAAAGCGCCACCTGTGGGGGCTTGTCCTGAAAAAAGCGGCCGGTGTGCTCAGTGCCAATAAAAAAGAGCGGGTGATGGGGATCGAACCCACGACAACCACGTTGGCAACGTGGCGCTCTACCACTGAGCTACACCCGCATTACACGGATTTATAACAAACCAGTGGCAGATATCTCAAGCCCGCAGCAGCCAAGCGGTCGGGCGAATGTGGGAATTCACCGGGAGGGAGAGTCGTCGCGAATGCTCCAACAAGTGAGCGAGGCAAACAAGCATAGGGGTTTGGCAAAAACTCCAACACCCACCGCCGCGGTCCGTCGCTCAGCCTCGAATCACCAGCCCAATAAGGGTCGGATTCTCGGGGTGTGCGGCGGAGGATGCTGGCCCGCAATGCAATTGGCCCGGTATTGGTACCTAATACCTCGCCTGCAGCAGTACTCAAATGCTACAAAACCAGTCGCGAAAAACAAGTAGGAAAAACACTGTTAGTGCGTATCCCTACAGCGATAGAGGTTCTTCCCCGGTCTGACGCAACCAACGCATGTGCACGTATTGATTTCATCGAGATTACTGAAAGGAGTTTCTCGATCGAGTTCGAAGGACGCCTGTGGTTAGGCTCTCAGGCTCGGTTAACGTTCAAACATCTCGCGAAGTACGCTTATTTCAAGCGGAAAACCTCACGCGCGTACCGAATCGCTTCTGCCAAAGCACTCACTTCTTCAAGCGTGTTATAGAAGGCGAAGCTCGCTCGCGAGGTGGATGAAACCTCCAAGTGCTCGTGCAGCGGCATCGTGCAGTGGTGTCCGACGCGAATTTCGACTCCTTTTCGATCTAGGAGTTCACCTACGTCGTGTGAGTGTAATCCCTCAATCGAAAAACTGACGATTGAACCCTTCTGTGACGGTTCCGGACCGTAGATGGTCAGTCCGGGAATCTCCGCCAATGCTTCGTGAGCACGCACGGTGAGTTGATGTTCGTGAGCACCGATCGCCTCGAATCCAATCGACGTTACGTAGTCGATCGCCCTGCCGAGACCGATCGCCTGCGCAATCGGCAACGTTCCCGCTTCAAACTTGGCCGGAAGATCCGCCGGCTCGAATCGGTCACGGTAGACGTAGCGGATCATGTTGCCGCCGCCGAGAAATGGATCCATGGCTTCCAACAATTGCCGCTTGCCATACAACACGCCGATCCCGGTCGGGCCATACATCTTGTGACCTGAGAACGCCACAAAATCGGCGTCCCAATCACAAACGTCAATCGCCTCGTGGGGAACGCTCTGCGCCGCGTCGACCAGCACAGCCGCACCGACTTGATGCGCGCGATTGCTCAACTCCTTGATTGGGTTAATCGTCCCCAAGACGTTCGACATACTCGTCACCGCGAGCATCTTGGTCTTCGTCGTCAACAGTTCATCCAACGCGGAGAGATCAAGACGTCCATCGGCGGTCAGCGGGATATACTTCAACACCGCGCCAGTTGCTTCGGCGACCTGTTGCCAGGGCACCAGATTGGCGTGGTGCTCCATGACGGTGACCAGAATCTCATCGCCCGCGGAAAGGAATTTGCGGCCCCACGCGTTTGCTACCAGATTGATCGATGCCGTCGTCCCGGAGGTGAAAACGATCTCTTCGACGTGACGTGCATTGAGCAGACTGCGAACCTTCTCGCGGGCCTCCTCCAATTCGGTTGTCACACGGTTGCCCAGTGAATGCACGCCGCGATGCACGTTGGCGTTGTAGTTTTCGTAACACTCCACGACCTTATCGATCACGCACTGCGGCTTCTGGGCAGTTGCGCCGCTATCGAGATAGACCAACGGCCGGCCGCCGGAGAGCGGCTTCCCCAGAATCGGGAAGTCCCGGCGAACGGCTTCGACGTCAAGCGATTGTTGAATCGTGGATTCGGTCATGACTGATTCATCTGAGACTGCGCTCAATTGCCCGCCGGCTGAGGATCGTCCAACGAATAGATCATCGTTTTGAGCACTTTGAAACCGAGCAGGCCGCATTTTTGCCGCGTGGCCGTGAGCTGGACTTTTAACAAATCCAGCATTTGCTGAGCCTCAAAGTCCTTCAACTCGTCGAGCGACTTGCCTTCGATTTCCTCAACCAGCATCGAAGCCGCCGCCTGGCTAATCGCGCAGCCGTGCCCTTGAAACCACGCCTCCCTCACGATTCCTTCGTCGTCGACCCGCAGCGCCAATTCGACTTCGTCGCCGCAAATGGGGTTTTTGTCGCGGTGAGTACAGGTGGGGCTGTCGAGTTCCCCCTTGTGATAGGGCGACTCGAAGTGGTCGAGAATATGTTCTTGATAAAGATCATCGCTCACGGCGCGAGACCTGCGGCTTTCTGTCAATTCTGAGGAGTATTGTTCTGCTATCCGAATTCTATGCGCGTTCGGACTTCGTTCAAGTTTTCGGCGTCGTCGCGGAACTAGGGCTGCAGCGCTGCGACCACCAAGTCACCCATCTCCGCTGTCGAGATGGCCTCGCCGCCGGCGGCAATATCCGCCGTCCGGTGACCCGCCTCCAAGACTGATTCGACGGCGGCGTCAATGGCAGCGGCTTCATCCGATAACCCCAATGAATGCTGCAAGGCCATTCCGGCTGCCAAAATCGTCGCCAGCGGATTGGCTAGTCCCTTGCCGGCGATATCCGGCGCTGACCCGTGAATGGGTTCGTACAACCCAGGACCGGAAACACCGAGCGACGCTGAAGGGAGCATCCCCAGCGAACCGGGCAGCATCGAGCCTTCGTCGGTCAAAATGTCGCCGAACATATTTCCGGTGACCACTACGTCAAAATCGCGCGGCCGCGAGATCAGGTGCATCGCCATCGCATCGACCAGCACGACTTCATATTCCACATCGGGAAATTCCTCGGCCATCACTTGCGCCGCCACCCGCCGCCACAACCGGGAAACCTCCAACACGTTTGCCTTGTCGACGGAAGTCACCTTATTGCGGCGAAGTTGCGCCGATTTCGCGGCCAGACGCACAATTCGAGCCACCTCTTCGGTGTTGTACGTCATGATGCTGTAAGCTTCTTCGCCGCTGGGATGCTCCTTGACGCCGGACCCGCCGAAATAGATCCCGCCGGTCAATTCGCGCAGAAACAGGATGTCGGTCCCTTCCAGAATCTCCCGCTTCAGCGGCGAGGCGTCGATCAACTGCCGGTGCGGCTTAATCGGCCGCAAATTGGCGAACAGTTGCAGCTCTTTTCGCAGCGCGAGCAGCCCCGCTTCGGGGCGGGTTTTTGCGTTCGGATCGTCCCACTTCGGCCCGCCGACCGCACCAAGCAGAATCGCATCGGCCGCGCGGCACGCTTCGAGAGTCTCATCCGGCAGCGGTGTTCCATGACTGTCGATCGCGTTGCCGCCCTTTGGGCAGCGTTGGAACTCAAATTGATGCCCAAACCGCTCAGCAACGGCGATTAATACCCGCTCGCCCTCGTCAATAATCTCCGGCCCAATGCCGTCGCCGGGCAACAGCACAATCTTCGCATCCACAGAGGTCAACCTTTCGCAGTACTACTTACATCGGTATCGTGTCGTACGTCCCTACTTTAGCGAGGCCGAACCAGAAACGCCAACATCTGCTGCTTCAGTGAGATCTAACACAGATCGGCGAGAGGTGCAGGGAAGAAACAGTCTCGTAGGGCAGGCTCCTGCCTGCCGCGAACCAAAGTTGACGTCCAACAGTATCGGCGGCAGGCGGGAGCCTGCCCTACACTAAAACAAGATCGTTCGCGTCTCCCCGCTTCCGCGTCTGTATCAGGACAGTGTCAGCAATTATGAGCAACGACTTAGACGACAAGATCGCAATCGTGGTCGGTGCGTCCAGCGGCATGGGCCGCGCGACCGCCGCCTCGCTGGCCGCCGCCGGCACAACCGTAGTCGCCGCCGCTCGTCGCGAAGCGGCGCTCGAGGAATTGCAGAGCGACGCTCAGGCAAACGGGCATCAACTTGAGATTTGCCGCATCGATACGACGGTCCGCGAAGACGTCGAACGGCTGATTCAACAGGTCGCCGATCGGCACGGACGCGTCGATCTGCTGGTTTACGCGACGGGCACGAATATCCCGGACCGGAGCTTAGACGTGCTCACGCCCGACACCTGGGAGATGATGCTGGCGACGAATTTGACCGGCGCATTCTTATGCACGCGGGCGGTCGTTCCGGTGATGCGCCAGGGGGGCGGCGGGTTGATTGTTTATTTGTCGACCGGGGCGGTGCAGATGCCGGACGTTTCCGGCGTCGCTTATCAAGCCAGCAAGCACGGGCTGTCTGGCCTGGCTCACGGGACCCGGGTGGAAGAAAAGGCGAACGGCATCCGCACGACGATCATTTTTCCCGGCTTGTGCAAAACTGAAATTCTCGACAAACGGCCGGTCCCCACACCGCAAGAAGTTCTCGCCCAAGCGCTCGAGCCGCAAGACGTCGCTGACGCGGTCCTCTTCGTCGCAAACCTTCCGCCGCGGGCGATCGTCCCGGAATTGCAACTCTTCCCCAGCCGGCTATGACCGTCGTGTTTCGCGTGGACCGAAATGCGTTTGGTACTTTTGCGCCCCAGCGGTTCGTTGATCAACCCGCTTTCTCGATGAATTGCAGAGAGGATTGGCACCACCTGGACCACATGTCGCGATATGCCGCTTCGAGTTGCTGTGTGAAGCTCTCAGCGCGACAGATCGTGGAATTTCGCATCGCCGTTCGCAACCCGGTGCGGATCTTTGAAAGCCGCAGATCGTCGGCAGCGAGGCTGGCAGCGATGTTGATGTACTCTTGCTCGTTTTGGGCGACAAGCTCGTTCAGTCCCAGCCGCGAGAGCAGGCTGACGCCGACACGGCTCACGTGCGTTTCGCCCGATAGCGTTACGACGGGCACGCCCATCCAGAGTGCCTCGCAGGTGGTGGTCGTTCCCGCATAGGGATACGGATCAAGGCCGATGTCGACTTGATGATACAGCGACAAATGCTCGGCGGCGTCGATCACTTGCGCCCGCAACTCCAACCGATCGGCCGCAACGCCGCAAGTGCGGAACTGTTCCAACAAACGCTCCCGGACCTGGGCATCGCGCAACGGACCTGCCTTTAGCAGCAGCCGAGAATCAGGAACCGCGCACAAGAGTTTTGCCCAAATCCCCACGACGACGGAACTAATCTTTGCCATGCTATTGAAGCAACCGAACGTAACAAACCCGTTTCGCGCTTTGGGCAACTGATCGACGTCCGGTGCTGCGGCGGGTGGTTGAAAGCAGATGAATCCGGCCGGCAAACGGACCAAGTCTTCGCGGCAATGGTCCTCCGCGAACCATGGATCGGCCCACGCGTCGGTGAGCCGATAGTCCATCGCCGCCAAGCCGCTCGTGGTGGCGTCACCAAGATAGCTGATTTGAATCGGCGCCGGTTTGCGGGCGAACAAGTAGAGTCGATTGCGGGCCGTGTGTCCGGCCAGATCGACCAACACGTCGATGTGATCCTCGCGAATCTGCGCCGCGACCTGTTCGTCTGTTCCGCCGTAGATGTTCCGCCAATGACCGGCGAGACCTTGCAGCCGCTCTGTCACTTGATCAGGTGCGGGAACATCCGCGTAGCAGTAGACTTCAATCTGTTCGCTGTGGGACCGCAAAATCGGCTCCAAAAAACTGGCGACTGCGTGTTCGCGCAAATCGGGCGAGACGTATCCGACGCGCAGAGGGCGGTCAACGATCGCAAGATTGTCGTGCCTTGCAGTGATCGGGATCTCGGTGCCCACACGATCACCCCATGCACAACGCCGCTCGTAAATCTCCCGCGGCGTGACGTCGTGCAAGTAATCGAGTGCCAGCAGCACGTTCGACTGCGCCAGACGGTGGCCGGGATCGAGCCGCAGGACCCGTTCAAAGCAATCACGCGCTTCGGCGACGCGCCCTTGAGTCCGTAGTGCTGAGCCGAGACTGTTATACGCGTCGGCGTAGTCCGGCCGGATCTCCAACGCGCGGCGGAAACAGGCCTCCGCTTCGGACAAGTCGTTCTGCACGTCCAAACAGAGACCCAAGTTGTGCCAGGCGATCGCGTGCCGCGGATCGAGCGCGAGGACTTTGCGGTAGCAATCCACGGCGTCCGCAAACTTGTTCAAAGTCTGCAGCACCGCCCCCAGGTTCGTCAGTGCCGTGATATTCTCCGGAACCAAGCCGAGCGCATGGCGATAAGCGTCAACGGCTTCGGTAAGCCGTCCCGTCTTTTGCAGCACGTTGCCGAGGTTGTACCACGCGTCGACAAAATTCGGGTCGAGCGACGACGCGTGTCGAAAGCATTCCAGAGCGGACTCGGTTTGCGAGAGCTCGAGCCGTGCGGAACCAAGGTTATTGTGAAAGGCCGCCGAGCCGGGCAGCAGGGCGATCGCCTGCTCGATCAGACGCACCGCATCGTCGCAGTCCCCACGTTGATACGCGACCACCCCCAGCAAATGGAGGGCATCGGCAGACTGCGGCTCGCGCTGCAAGACCCGTTGGTAGATCGCCGCCGCTCGATCCAATGCGCCGGCCTGATGCAGTTGCACGGCGTCCTGAAGCGTCGGCTCTGGTTGTGCATTCCGCTGCTGCATAATCGGTGTCGGAGGTTATTTTCTCGCGTAAGTCGCACTGGCGGAGCCAGTGGTACACTCTAAGTTTATCAATCACGCGGCGGCGGGGGATGCGGCTAACAGGCGGTCGACATAGCGTTGTCCAATGTTGTGTCCGGTTTGAATTTGATATTGCTGCAGCGCCACGGCGCAGAGGTCGTATGAGCGATAGACGTCGTGCAGGATCACGGCCAGTTTCAACAGTTTTTCGGACGGCAACTCTGCAAAGTGTTCGAACGATTTCACATAAACCGCATCGGCCCACAGCCACTGTTTGAGCCCGCGGAAGGGATGTCCGGTCAGCGTTAGCGGTTTAAAGGTTCGCCCGGCGTGACCTTCAAACGTGTGAAACAAATATCCGCGCCGGCGCAAATCGGCATCGATGTCGGCGAACAGTGGAGCGTCTTGATACAGCGGTACGAAATGCACCTCGCACTGCACGATTAAGGCACTCTGTAGCACGCGCGGTGCGCCGAGAAACACATCGAGCTCCGCACCGTCGACGTCCGACTTCAACAGGTCGACGTCGGCGATCTCCGCGACGTCGTCCAGCCGGCAGGTTTGGACCGTCACAGTCCGGTCGACTTGCATGTAGGGTTCGAGATTCTGGAAGTAACTCAGCAGCTTCGAATTCGGCTCATACAGCGACGACGACATTGCAGCGCGGGTGATATGGAAGGGGCGCGCGCTGCCGTCACCGATGAAGCGGGGCAGATACCGCATATTTGCGGCGGCACGACGATTGAGTTCCTCACACGCCTGCTCGACCGGTTCGAATCCGATCAGCTGAGCGCGCCCGCAGTCCAGCAGTGGCTGGAACGGCATCTCGCCGCCGACATCCATCGCGCCGACGTCGACAATCGTGATTTCCGGTATCGGCTCATCGATCAAGCTGAAGATGTCAAACACGATTGTCCTCGGTGTTACCGGCCCGGATGATCCATCATCGTGATGGAAGGTTGGATGCCGAACGATTCGCGCGCCAAGAAGTTCGGTCCGGCAAGGGGTTGCTGGGTCGGATGAACGATGCCCTCCGGGTGAGCAAAACCGAGCAGTTCCAAGGACCGCTGGTAGTCCGCGTTTGACGCGAACTGCTCCAGGAGCTCCGGTTCGAAGTCGCGGCGGGGCAGTTTTTTGATCTCGACGTCCGCCCGAGATTGCTTGATGTCGCCGGTGACCCGTGTGTAATTGACCCATTCTGTCTGAAAGTCCGTATCGTAGTTGAGGTCCAAACGGTCGCACAACTTGCGGATCTCCGTCTCGGGCGAGATCACGAGATCCTCGTACCGCACGAATCCGATCTCGACAGCCTTCTCGGCGAAGCGGCGATACCCGTGCAGAAACTGTTCGAGCGAGACGTTGCCGTGAACCACCACCAGTCGCCGCAGGCTGAGCCATTGGTCGATTGGGTGCCGTACACTGGCGGTGTGGCGGATGTTGAACTTTTCCTGCAAGGCGTTGACGATCGAAAAGTCGTACGTCGGAGCGGGAAACGGTGGATGTGATGTAAAGTCGGCGTGCGACCAGTCGCGGAGCAAGAGCGTCTCGCCCCGCTCGTCGCAGCGGCGCCGCACCAACTCAATCAGGGTCGCGTAGTCCAGCGAAGTCTGCATCGTGAGGAGTTCAGCCTCCTCGACGCTAAAGAGGCTATGCCATTTGTATGCTTGCAGGATCGGGTGGAATTGCGCGCAAGTGCCGATCGTCTCCGCCGTGATACAGCCATACGGAACAGGGCTGACTTCGCTGAGCAACGTGATGTTTTTCATCGAGCCCAGGCAACGGGAAATGATCGTTCCGCCGGAACGGGCCATGTGATGCAATATGCGGATCGTCGGTTTGTCCGTGCTGCTGTTCATTTTGAGATACTCGTGGGGGCGTTATGGAATCTGATGAGTGGTCGATTGACTCAGCAGCCGGGTGGGTGTTTCGCAGACGAAATCGAATTGATGTGTGCGATTGCGCGGGAAAATCCTCGCAATCGATACATTCTGTATCGGCGGTTGGGCTGCCGAACTGTGCCGACACGAAGCAAAAGCGGCGGTTTCTTGGGTCCGCGCGGCCGGGGGCAGGTTCGCTCACATTCCATAGACGGCGAAATCGCCGTAAATTGCTCCCCTTGACGGGGTTGAATCTCACTTCTATACTCGCGCGATTGCCGCAAAAACCGCCGGTGATCGCGTAATCATTCGCTCGATCCTGCGACTGCACTGCCGGAGTGTCGAGCACCTTGGCCCAGGATTTTGACGCCGGCAACACCAAATCCGATTCACGTCCGACCTAGACGAAACCATGAAAAGCGAACATCGCCACGAACTGCAGACCAACGATCTCAGTAAGCTGACGAAAAAAGTGATTGATGTGGTCAATCAGCACAGCCTTAAGATCGCGATCGTGATCTGCGCGGCGGCAGTGCTGATTATGGCGTATCGGCTCTACTTCAACAGTGTTTCCAGCACGCAACGCAACGCCTGGAACGCGTTCGCCGGCGCGCTCAATACCGGCAGTCCGGAGCAGTTGGTCGGCGTGGCCGACGACAAGAAATTTGAAGGGACCCAGGCGGCGGATTGGGCACTGTTATTGGGAGCTGAGGCGCGCACGTCGCAGGCGATTCACGATATGTTTAGTGACCGCGACCGCGCCTTGACCAGTTTGAAGAGAGCCCGCGATGAATTTGGCCGCTTGGTCGACAACAAAGATTCTGCAATCCAGCAGCGGGCGATTTTCGGACTGGCCGTGATTCACGAATCGCTGGATGAACTTGACTTGGCGCGGGCCGAATACGAAAAACTGGCCGCTTCGGAGTCGTCGGTTTACCACGACGAGGCTCAAGCGCGGTTAGCGCGGCTCAAACAGGGTGGAGCGCAGGCATTCTACACGTGGTTTATGAAGCAAAATCCGAAACCGCCCGAACCGCGCAAACCGGAAGACACGGGAATGCCCGGTCCGGGATTGTCGCTTCCTGACGGACAGTTCGGCGGCGGAGATCCGTTCGCTCCGACTGGACCGTTGCCGAAACCGAAGGACGATCCCGCCGAATCCGAGGAGGACCCGGAAAAGTCGCTCCCCTTCCTCAAAGCCCCAGCGGACGAGGCGCAGCAGGACTCGGAACCAAAGTCGAATGCTGACAAAGAGGGCCAGACGGAATCCGACCCGCCGAAGGAGGAGGCGGAATCAGCCCCTGCTGAAACACCCAAGGAGGGCGAGACCTCCCAGCCCGACGACGAGAAATGAGCCTCCCCGAGTCGCGCGATCCGATCACGGTCACCGTCGAAGACCGCGCGCACGGATGGCGGTTGGACCACTACCTGACGCGACTATACCCCAACTATAGCCGCGCCGCCTTTCAAAAGGCGATCGCCGCCGGCGCTATTCTGGTCAATGGATTGCAGGCGAAACCGAGCCGGCGGCTCAGGGTCAACGACGTCTTGTCGGTCCGGCTTCCCGAGGAATCGGACCACGGCATCCCCGCCGAAAACATCCCGCTGTCGATCATCTACGAAGACGACGCACTGGTCGTGATCAACAAATCGGCAGGGATGATCGTGCATCCGGGGCGGGGGAATCCACAGGGCACGTTGGCCGCCGCGCTGCAATTTCATTTCGATTCCCTCAGCGACGTCGCCGGAAGATTCCGGCCCGGAATTGTGCATCGATTGGATCGCGATACCAGCGGCTTGCTCGTGGTCGCCAAGGACAACCAAGTCCACCACCGGCTTGCCGGCCAGTTTGAGCGGCGCGAGGTCAAGAAGGTCTACCACGCGATTGTGTGGGGTGAGGTCGAACTCGATAGCGACTATATCGAGACGTATGTGCGGGTGCATTCAAAGAACCGCGAGAAGATGACGATCTGTCCACCCGGCGGCGAGGCGCGGGAAGCGGTGACGTTTTACGAAGTGATTCAGCGGTTTCGGGGATTTACCCATGTGCGGCTGCATCCCCGGACCGGCCGCACACATCAATTGCGGGTCCATCTGCAGCATTTGGGGCACTCGATTGTCGCCGACCGGTTGTATGGCGGCCACGCCAAATTGGATTGGGATCAATTGGGTACGCGTGAGAAATTGACCCCATTCGAGTACACTGGCGAGAGTGCCGAAAGTGACTCGGCGGGCAGCACGAGCCGCCCGCTCATCACCCGGCAAGCCCTGCATGCCCGACGGCTGGCGTTTGATCATCCTTCTGACGGAAGCCGCCGGGAATTTGAGGCGCCGTTGCCCGACGACATGCAGAGAACCTTGGATGCCCTGCGAAATCAGAGATCGACACAACGATGAGAGTGGCCACGATCAAGTTGGCAGACGATTCGATCCATTTGGCGGTGATCGATGCAGACGGCGTGCGTGTGCTTGACCTGATGCAGGTCGATAACTGCCACAACCTCGCGGATCTGCTGTATTCGCCCGACCCGATTGGATTGGCAAAGTATCTGATCGATCCCAACGCGCCGCCGATTCCCGAAGAGGAGGTCAAATTCCTCGCACCGGTCGACCGGCAGGAGATCTGGGCGGCGGGTGTCACCTACAAGCGGAGCCAAGTGGCGCGGATGGAGGAATCGGAGACCGGCGCGTCGCACTATGACCGCGTTTATTCCGCCGACCGGCCGGAGCTGTTTTTCAAGGCAACACCCAGCCGCGTCTCCGGACCGGGCGACCCGGTCCGGGTCCGCTTCGACAGCGGCTGGTCGGTTCCGGAGCCGGAGTTGGCTCTGATGGTCTCGCCCGAAAAGACTCTCGTGGGGCTAACGATCGGCAACGACATGTCGGCCCGCGATATCGAGGGTGAAAACCCGCTGTACCTGCCGCAAGCCAAATTGTATCGGCAATGCTGCGGTCTTGGCCCCTGTGTGTTGATCCCTGAAGAGCCGCTCGACCGCGCTGGAACGAAGATTGAACTCTCCATCGAACGCGACGGGGAAATGGTGTTTAGTGGCGAGACCGACGTCGATCAGATGGCCCGCGGGCTGGAAGATCTGATCGGATGGCTGGGCAAGGAAAACGACTTCCCCAACGGAGCCGTTCTGCTGACCGGGACGGGGATCGTGCCGCCTGATGAGTTCACGCTGGAAAACGGCGACGAGGTGTCGATCAGCATCACCGGCATCGGCACGCTGACGAACCCGGTGGTGAAGGACTGATTTCTTCTGGTCCCCATTTTTCATTTATCCCTGGTTCCCAAACTCCAGTTTGGGAACTTACTTGGTCGAAGCTCCAGCTTCGCGTCTGAAGCGCAATTGAACGCTGCCAGTCGAGGAAGCGAAGCAGAGCCTCGCGAAAGTGCGTTCCCAAGCCGGAGCTTGGGAACGAGAGCGATTTAGGCGTGAGGATTGAGGCGGTAGGCTGGAGGGATTACGGTTGAAGGACTCCTCCTGCCTCAAGTCTCGAGCCTCAAGCCTGTTTCGAAACCGGACGCTAGCACGTGCCGGCTGGTCAACGTAGTCCCTGTTCTTTGGCATCCTGCAGCGATTCGGCACTATGACGGGATTCAAACACGAGCGACACAAATCTCCGACCCCGTTGAAACAACCGCGAGAATTGGTGCTCGCCTGCCCGCCGTTTCGCAGCCAGGTCAATTTATCGCGCATCGTCCGGGCTGCCGGCTGTTGTGGTGTGCAGCACATCGTTTGCGCCGGCAACGGCAAGGTGAAGTCCAAGATTGCCCGCGACGGCGCGGAAGCCGTGGAGATTGACGTTCACCGCTCGCTGGAGCCGCAATTAAAAAAGCTCAAACAGACGGGCTACGCTCTGGTGGGGCTGGAACAGACGAGCGGGTCGGTCAGTCTGTTTGAATTCCCGTTCACCCGCAAGACCGTGCTGGTGCTGGGCAACGAACGGCTGGGGATCAGCGAGAATGTGTTGGCGCTGCTGGACGCCACCGTGGAGATCCCGGTCTATGGACTGCCGCACAGCCATAACGTGGCCACGGCGACTGCGATGGCGCTGTACGAGTACTGCCGGCAATTTCCCGATGGCTAAACGTTGTGTCCGAGCCAAGACTGGGGTAGCAGAAGTCGTGAGACTTCTGACTCCATCGGTGCAGGCAAGATCCCGAACTCTCACGAGTTCGGCTACTGAAGAATTGAATTCCGAGAAAGACTAGCGGGAGAGGAAGGCGACGACGGTGTTGATTTCGATTGGCAGGCTGATGTCTTCCGGGCCGGGGAGTCCGACCACCTGCGCTTCGAGTCCGTCGGTGTCGAAAGTCAGCCAGCCTGTTCCTTCCTGGCGCGGCGCTTCGGCCAATTCGGCATACAGCTTCTTGAGATTGGGCCGGTTGCGGATCGTGATCTTGTCTCCCGCGCGGACCTGATACGAGGGCCGGTCGACTTTGCGGCCGTTGACGCAAAAATGGCCGTGCACAATCCCTTGCCGGGCCTGCGGGCGGGTCAGGCAGAATCCTGCACGTCGCACGACGTTGTCGAGCCGGCGTTCACAGAGGATCAGCAAGTTCTCGCCGGCGTTGCCCTTAATATGCTTCGCCTTTTCGAAGTATTTCCGCAACTGCTTTTCGCGGAAACCGTAGTAGTACTTGATCTTCTGTTTTTCCGTCAGCGCCACACCGTAGTCGGTCACTTTTTTGCGACGCTGGTGCATCCCCGGCGGGTAGTCGCGGTTTTCGTACGCCTTCCGCGCCCCGGCATCCTCGAAGATAATACCGCCCAAACGGCGATTGATTCTGGCTTTCGGACCGGTGTAGTGACCCATACTCGGCTGACTTTCTGACTTTCGGAGAACGCGGTCTAGACGGTAACTGTTTGCAAAAGCGGCGGTTATGGCCCAGGGATCGGAGCGCAACCCCATGTGCGGACCACAAGCGCGTGGGGAATCACGTGTTATACAAACCGAATTCGCTCGAATCAACCACGTAGGGGGAATATTTGGGGGGAAATGCGGTGTGTGGCCGGTGATACCCCCGGCGGAGCCGGGGGCTGAGAGAAAATGACCGGCGGCAAATTGATAGCGGTTCCGGCGGGGGGTTCACGCGACGACGTCGCGAATTACGTGGGCTTCCTCGACGCCCGAGAGCCGGAATTCCAGCCCCTGGTAGTTAAACGTCAACCGCTCATGATCGATGCCGAGCAAATGCAGCACCGTGGCGTGAATGTCACGCACGTTGACTGGGTTTTCGACGGCGTGGAAACCGAGTTCGTCCGTCGCACCGTAAGTGGTTCCCGCTTTGACCCCGCCGCCCGCCATCCACATCGTGAACGCCTGCGGATGGTGATCCCGGCCCAAACTGCGTCCAATGGCCGCGTTCGATTCGACCATCGGCGTGCGGCCGAATTCGCCGTTCCAGATGACAAGCGTCTCATCGAGCAGACCGCGCTGTTTGAGGTCCATAATCAGCGCCGCTGACGCCTGATCAGTAATGCCGCAATTCTTGCGGAGATTGCCCGCCACGTCGCTGTGGGCATCCCAACCTTTGTGGTAGATATTGATGTACCGTACGCCTTGCTCGATCATGCGGCGGGCTAAGAGGCAGTTGTTGGCGAACGACGGCTTGCCGGGTGTCGCGCCGTACATCTCCAACGTCTGTTTGGTTTCGGAGGAGAGGTCCATCAATTCCGGCGCCGAGGTCTGCAGCCGGAACGCCATTTCGTAGGCGGCGATGCGAGTGGCGATCTCGGGATCGCCGTCGCGCTGTAGTCGGCGGTTGTTCAATTGGCCGATCAGATCGAGCGAATCGCGCTGCAGTTTCGCGTCGATGCCGGCCGGGTTGGAGACATCGAGAATCGGATCCCCCTGCGAACGAAAGGGAACGCCCGAATACGACGTCGGCAAAAATCCGCTGGACCAATTCGCCGCTCCGGCACTGGTTCCGCCGCCCGTGGAAAGCACAACGAACGCCGGCAGGTTTTGTGTTTCCGAACCCAGACCATACGTGACCCACGATCCCATGCAGGGCCGCGCCGGCTGCGGGAATCCGGAATTGAAATAGAGTTGCGCCGGCGCATGGTTGAATTGCTCCGTGTGGCAGGAGCGAATCAGCGCGATCTCGTCGGCGACTTGGGCCAGATAGGGGAGCACTTCGGAGAGTTCCGCACCCGATTCGCCGTGCCGGGCGAATTTGAATCGCGGGCCGAGCACGCCGGCGTCGGGACGAATAAACGCGTAACGCTGATCGCCGACGACGCTCTTAGGGAGCGGCTTGCCTTCCAGTTCGGCCAATTTCGGCTTGTGGTCGAACAGATCGAGCTGGCTCGGCGCTCCCGCCATAAACAGGTGAATCACCCGTTTCGCCCGCGGGGGAAAGTGCGGGCCGATTGCTTGCGGCTGAGTTGCCGCTGCCGCGTGTTGAACGCCGATCTCGCCGGCGAGCAGCGACGCCAGCGCAACCTTACCGACACCGACGCCGCACTGGGAGAAGAAATGCCGCCGGGTTAACTGCCTTAGGATATTCGGTTGATTGTGCATGAGTCAGTCCTTGGTGATCGTCTCATCAAGGTTGAGTAGAACCCGGGCGACGGCCGTCCAGGCGGCCCGATCGTTCAGCGACTCGACTGGTTCTTTTTCGGACGCGCCGATGGTTTTGCGCGGATTCAACTCGCCGCCGCTGAACCGGGCGAGTTGCGATTGATAGAATTCGATAAGCGCTGTCAGCTCGGCCTCGTCCGGCGGGCGAATCACGCACCGCCTGAAGAGCGACTTCGCCCGTTCAGCGACGTCGTCGGATTCGAGATTGATCGCCTGGTCCGTCAGCGCGCGGGCGGCGTCGAGGATGATTTCGTCGTTGAGCAACATCAGCGCTTGCAGCGGTGTGTTCGAGCGGTCCCGGCGGGCGACACAGAGTTCGCCGCTCGGCGCATCGAACGTTGAGAACATCGCGTATGGAGCTGTCCGTTTGTTGAACGTATACAGGCCGCGGCGATAACGGTCTTCGCCGCTGCTGACGTTCCATTTGAGCGGGCCGTACGCCCCTTCGGTGATCCCCGGCGGCTGGGGTGGGAAGACGCTCGGTCCGCCGATTTTGGGACTGAGTTGCCCGCTGATTTTGAGGACCACGTCGCGAATCAATTCTGCGTCGAGCCGATAGCGCGGCCCGCGTGAAAGCAGCCGGTTTTGCGGATCTTGTTCCAACAGTTTCGGCGTCACCTGTGATGACTGCCGGTAGGTCGCGCTCGTCACAATCAAGCGGTGCATCTGTTTGCGGGACCAGCCCCGCTCGATGAATTCCACGGCGAGCCAATCGAGCAAGCCGGGATGCGTGGGCGGTTCGCCTTGAACGCCGAAATCATCCAGCGTTCGTACCAACCCCTGTCCGAACAGGGCGGCCCAATCACGGTTCATGGTGACGCGGGCGACGAGCGGATTTTGCGGCGAGGCGAGCCACTTGGCGAGTGCCATCCGATTCGGCTCGGCACCCTGGGGCAGTTGATGCAAGATGCCAAACACGCCGGGTCGGACGGGCTCGCGGGGCTGTAGATACTCGCCGCGATGATGCCGCGTGGTTTGGCGGAATTGGTCCGCGTCGCGCTGTTTGATCACGAGCGTCCGCACGAAACGGGGCCGCTCCTTGCGGAGCTTTTCGATCTGTTCGTGCTGATCCTTGAGTTTCGGCGCGACGAGCAGGAACCGCTGCAGCAATTGCTGTTCATGGTCCGCGGTCCGAGTCTCGGCAGGTTGTGCCAAGATGGCTTCGATTTCCGCCGAGTGGCCGGTGGCGACGACCTGTGCGGGCTTGTCGGTAGCGGAGAGACGAAAGCGTCCCAGACCGGAGGGATAAAACGCTTCGCAGTGCAGGCGAAACACGAGGTCCGTCTCCTCGGTGAGGACCAGCGGCTCAGCCAACTGATACACGGCAGCGGCAGCTTTGCCCTGGTTGCCGTTGTTGGCCCAGCCGGATTGCAGATCATCATCGAGCGCTTTGGAGGCGTTGCTCTCTTTGTGGGCGAACGATTCACTGGCAGAGGAGATCGCGATCTGTTTGCCGTCGGCCGTGATGGAAAAATCAGTGAGCAGAAAACGGCCTTTCTGCTCGACGCTGGCCGAGATCGAACCGCGGCCGGGGCCGTTGTTGGGCAGCGATTCGTGCGGAATCGCCTCCAAACGGATTGCCGTGATCGTCCTTGGACCAGCGCGGCAGGTGACGTCGAATGTTTCGCTTTTCTGGTAGTCGCCGCAGGACAACACCGACTGATCCTCGAGCACCGAAAGAATCGGCAGCGAGCTTTGCAGCTGCGTTGGACGCAAGACGGTCCAGTCTGCAGCTTTGGCCGATTCGGACTGTTTCCATACTTCAAAGTCCTGCTGTAGTTGTTGCTGCCTGCGCTGCGCGAGTTCTTCAGTATTCTCCGGTGCCGGCGTTTGCTTACCGTCGCCGGCCGGATAGTGTTTGGCCAAATCAGACTTCAACGCGGTAATCTGTCGATCGATCTCCGCCCGGCGGTCGGCGATTTCCTCGTCGGCGACGTCGTACTCCAGGTCGTCCGCCTGATCGTAGAAGGACATCATGCGGTAGAACTCGGTTTGTTGCAGCGGATCGTACTTGTGGCTATGGCACTGCGTGCAGCCGACCGTCAGCCCCAGCCAGACCGTGCCGGTCGTCGCCACGCGGTCGACTTGGGCGTAGAACCGAAACTCCATCGGGTCAATTCCGCCCTCTTCGTTGATCATCGTATTGCGATGAAACCCGGTGGCGATCAAGTCTTGCTGAGTCGCGCCGGGCAGCATGTCTCCCGCGATCTGTTTGATCGTGAACTGATCGAATGGCATGTCGGCATTCAGCGCGTTGATCACCCAATCGCGATAGGGCCACATCGTGCGGGGCTGATCTTTTTCGTAGCCGTTGGTGTCGGAGTAGCGGGCCAAGTCGAGCCACGCACGTGTCCAACGTTCGCCATAATGCGGCGAGGAGAGCAACCGGTCGACGACCCGTTCGTAAGCATCCGGACGTTTGTCGTTGACGAAGGCGTCAGCTTCTTCGGGCGAGGGGGGCAAGCCGATCAAATCGAGCGACACGCGGCGAATGAGCGTGTAGCGGTCCGCCGGCGGTGACGGTTGTAATCCGGCCTGTTCCAGACGCCGCAGCACAAACTGATCGATTGCATTCTTGGGCCAAGCGCGATTTTCAACGCCAGGCAGCGGCGGTTTCTGCGGCGCGACAAATGCCCAATGGCGGTCGTACTTGGCTCCCTGCTCGATCCAACGGCGGAGCAACTCGATCTGCTCCGGCGTCAAAGTTTTCTTGGACTCCGCAGGCGGCATCAGCAGATCGGCGTCGTCGCTGGTGATCCGCGCCACGAGTTCGCTCTCGTCCGGTTTGCCCGGCACGATCGCTTCCGCTTCGTAGGCCGCCTCTGCCCGGTCAAGCCGCAGTTCCGCCTCGCGGGCGTCGTCGTCGGGACCGTGACAGGAAAAGCAATTCTTCACCAGAATTGGCCGAATTTGCCGCGCGTAATCGATCGGACGCTCTTCGGCGGCGCGAACGTACGCTCCCCGTGTGAAGACGGCAAGAACCAGCAAACATGCACACCACGAACGATTCATCGTGGGCAGACCTCGGTGATAACGGGATTGGCGAAATCCTCATTGTAAACATCATCCGCGACCGGGTGAACTGTGTGCGGTGGAAACGGACCGCCCCCTACACCACAACTGTGGTATTGAATTACACTACATTTGTGGTAGAATATTGTCTCCATCAGATCGATTGTTGCCGACCAATTTCCAGGAGCCGACCAACTGATGTCGTCGAAATCGCCTCGTATCTCGCCGAACGAGCTGGAGGTGTTGCAGGTACTGTGGGACCTCAAATCGGCGACATTGCGCGAGGTTCACCAGCAGATGAGCGAGCAGTTCGCTTATACGACCGTGCAAACACTGCTGGATCGGTTAGTGGAGAAGGGACTGGTCGCACGCGACAAGTCCAGTCGGCCGGCGGTGCATAAGGCGACAATTTCTCGCAGGCGCGTTGCCGGGCAATTCGTGGGCTTGATCGTCGACAAACTTTGCGACGGCCCCGCACCCTTAATTGCGCAATTGCTCAAGGGACGGGAATTCACCGCCGCCGAGATACAGGAAATGCGAGATTTGATCGACCAAGCTGAAACATCGGCGAACAAACAGTCGCCGCCGAAATGAATGTTGCAGGACCGTTTCCAAACCTAGGGATGACGATGATGGCGTCAATTGCCGACTGGTCTGAAGTGTGGGCCGATCTTGCGCTCCGAGTCTCGGCCCTAATGTCGGTCGCTGCGCTGGTGGCAAGTCTTGTGTTGTGGAAGCTACGGGGACGAGTTTCCGCCGAGATCCGGTTTCTCGTCTGGTGGTTCGTGCTGGCGTGCGGCGCGTGCTGGTTCTACTTGCCGTTTGGCGTACCAACTGGATGGGCGCGCGTCCCGTCGTTTGCGCCGCTGGCACAGCAAGCCTCACTTGTAGACTCGCAGCAGGGCATGAATCAGCCGGCGCCATCGGCAGAAGAATCAGTGTCTGGGCCGGCAACACCGCAGGAAATTCATGCCGGCGATGCAGAATTGAGCCAAAGCGACGCCACAACGCCGGTCGGTGAGACGAATGTTTCTGGAGCATCGGCGGTTGCGGATGCTAAGGACTCTCCGCCGTCATCGGAGTTCCGCTCGATGACTGTATCCAGTTATCTTGCGTTGTTCCTCCTCTGGGTCTGCGGCGTCGGCGGCATGGGCATAGTACTGTTGGTCCAGTGTTGGTGGTTCCAGCGACGCCTGAAGGGCGGTGTGGTGCCGTCGCCGTCACAATTGCAAAAACGCTTCGCCGGACTGATCGCCGAACTCAACGTGGAGCCAGAATCCACTTGCCGGCCGTCGTTGGTCCGGCGGGCAACCACCAGTTTGCGGCGAATTCCGCAGGTTCGTTTGCGCGTCTCGCGCGGTTGTCCTTCGCCGCTCGTGACAGGGATTTTACGTCCGACAATCTGGCTGCCGGTCTGGGTGACGGACCTTTCGGCACGCACTCAGCAGGTCGTGCTCGCACATGAATTTGCGCATATCGCGCGGCGCGACCTCTGGGCGACGTTGCTTGCGACAGTGTCGTGGTTGCTGAATGCACACAATCCGCTGTCGTGGTGGCTGAGGCGTCGATTGGCGGTCGAACGGGAAGCGGCCGCGGACCGGTGGGTCCTGCGCCGTGCGAATTTCTCGGCGACAGTCTACGCGGGAGCACTGGTTGACGTTGCGGAACGGGTCCCGGTTCAAATGCGAGTGTCGGCGACGGCAATGGTTCAGCGACGGTCGGAATTGTATCACCGTGTTGAGGGTGTCGTCTCCGGCGAATCGCTGCAGACGGGGGGCCGGCGTCTGTTGGTTTTGATCGTCGCTTCGATCTTTTTGCTCGGGTCGGTCGTGCTGGGAACGCCCGCGGTTTCGGAGAGTACCGAATCGAAGACCGCGGCCGCAGGCGGGTTGTTCCCACAAGAGATTGAAGCCTACCCTGATCTCGCACATGTTGACATGATCTTGAACCGCCAGCCGTTTCAGCACTTTACCAAACTCGGCAGTGCGAAATGGTTGGACGAAGGGCGGACTCTCCTGACGGCGGATCGGGCTGGGTTTTACGTCTGGGATGTGAAGTCCCGGGAACTACAGCGACGGCTGCCGGCGACGGGCACCAATACGAATCGAGTCGAGGTCAGCCCCGACGGCACAAAACTCGCCCTGATGCCCGGCAAGAAGCGCGAATTGAGGATCTTGTCGTGGCCCTCGCTGGAGGTCATACAAACGATTCCCGGCGTCGGCAGGGTTCCCGAGGCTTCCGCCTTTTCTCACGATGGAAAGTATCTTGCGCTCAGCTTCGAGAAGTCAGAAAACCATTCGTCACTCTCCATTTACGACTGTGAAATGGGGAAATTGACGGTTCGGCGAAACGGGCCGTCGATGGACGGGCTGGCTTGGGCGCCCGACGACAGCTTCATTGCGGTCGGCGAGTCGCGCGGCATCATCATATTCTTGACACCTGACGGAGAGCTCATTCGTCGCGGCATTCGCCTGGAGCCGTCGGAAGCGCCTCGGTCGTTGGATATCTCCGCCGACGGCAAGCTGCTTGCGGTTTGTACGAACGAGTCGATCGGCGTGTATCAGGTGCAAGGACGCAAGAAGCTGTGGTATCACGCGCCGGAAGAAATCAACAAGCGGCGGCCAAAGTTCAATCACCTCCATCTGGCGTTCAATAACAGCGGCACGGAAGTCATCATCAGGAGGTTTCGTCGGCGCGGAGACCGCGGGTCAGCCCTGCTGGCCTACGATGCGCGGAGCGGCCGGCAATTGCGCGAGCGAAAACTTGGTAGAGGTTGGAGCGAAGTGCTGGAAATCTCAGCGGATGGACGACGCATCGCCACGGGGGGCGTTAATCAGAGTGTGGCGATCTACGACGCGGCAACGTTTGAACCGGTCGTCGCGGGGAATTCCGGTTGGAAACGGGATCAAATTCATGGAGGTGACAATTACCCGGTTGCGGTCCGTCCGTCGCCCAACGGCAAGCAGCTGCTGGCGGTCGGCAGCACGAACATAGCGCTGTGGGATCTGCAGACTGGAAAACGGGTGTGGTCGGTTGATCGGCCCGACTGGGTCCGCGACGCGGCTTGGGAACCGGGCGGGAAGTGGATCGCAACGGTCCGGGACGGCAATGCCCGGCGGGAACTCAAGTCCGCAGCCGTGGAGATCATTGATCCCGCGAATGGCACAACCACGAAGACCTTGCCGCTGGACGATCCCCGCGGAGGCCCGGTGTTGGTGCTTTCCGGGAATCGGATTGCGGCGTGCGGCAAACACCATACCTATCTGTTTGACGAATCGGGAACGCGACTCTGGAAGACGCGTCTATGTGAAGGGCACACTGAATTGCTCGACTTGGCGGTCGATCCTCAAGAGTCGCTGCTGGCTGTGGTGACTCGAGTTGACGGCGGACAGCATCTGCCGCACTCGCAGCATTCTCAGGGGAGCATCTCTGTGCGGTTCGCTGACGACGGCGACAAAGTCTACGAACTGCTCTGTCCGACGACTCCCGAGAGGATCATGTTTTCAGCCGACGGCAAATATGTGGTTGCGGCGACCAACAATTCACCGCGCCGCAGGGGCGCAGTTCATCCATTGCTGGAACGCTGGTCGATTGAGACCGGCAAACGGGAAAACATTGCCGCCATCCCGGACGAAAACGCTGAAGACTTGATCGAATGGAGTGAGTTTCGGTCCGAACGCGTGCGGGACTTGTTGCAGGCGTGGCCGCTGCTCACTTCAAACATAGCGATCGTCAACGGTTTCGCGAGCATATCTCCGGATCGGAAACAGATGCTGCTGCAAAAACCGCTGGTCGACACTCTGCCGAGTGACACCGGCCATCCCCGGTGGGCGGGGCGCTTGATGTTGTGGGATGCCGAGGCGCAGAAGTCGTTGGGGCAATGGGTCCTGCCGGACTACCAATTATGGGACACCGCGTTTCTGCCGGATGGCCGCATCGTCACGTTGAACGCAAACGGCACGATCTTTGTCATGCGGCGACCCGAATAGCCGTCTATTTGCGGCGGCTTTTGATGCCCTTCACGTTCACTTGCGGCAGGTGTCCGGCGAGTTTTGCCTTTACGGCTTCATGCTTGGTATCGCCGGCGAGGTTCTTCCATTCGTGCGGGTCGGACTCGTGGTCGTACAACTCCTCGCCGCCGTCGTGGTAGCGGATGTAGCGCCAGCGTTCGCTGCGGACGGCGTGATTGTTGCGGCCGTGGGTGGTGATCGCGGGGCGGTCCCAGGCATGTTGCGGATCTCTCAATAGAGATGTGAGGCTGTCTCCTTCGATGGCCTCCGGCGGCTCCAACCCGCACAAGTCGCACAGCGTGGGATAGATGTCTAGTAGGCTCACGGTGCGCCCGCAACGTCCCCCTGGCAGTGTGACGCCGGGGGCAGTGATCATCATCGTGACCCGCGTCGCTTCTTCCCAGAGGGCGAACTTGCGCCAGTGGTGCTTCTCGCCCAGATGCCAACCGTGGTCGCTCCAGAGGACGACGATTGTATTGTCGGCATGCGGACTGGCGTCGAGCGCGTCCAGCAAGCGGCCGATTTGCGCGTCGGCGAATGTGATACATGCCAAATATCCTTGCACCGCTTTGCGGCGGCTTTCGTCGTCGGGAAATCGGCGGTCATCGCGCAGCCGGGCCATTCTCTTGCCCGCCGGAGGGACGTCGTCCAGATCCGATTCCAGCACTTTGGGCAGCTGGATTTTGTCGAGCGGATATTTGTCGAAGTATTTCTGAGGCACGTACCAGGGCAGATGCGGGCGGAAGATTCCCACGGCAAGGAAAAACGGCCGGTCCTGTTTTTGTTTCAGAAAATCGATTCCCCAATCAGTGACGATCGTATCGCCCATTTTTGCATCGGCAACCTGGACCGGTCCCCAATCGAAATGCCCTGTGTTTCGGAAACCGTTAATGGGCAGCTTCGGCGGGTAGGGGTCGCCGGGACGTTTCAAATACTCGTGCCAAGAGGGCCGGTCGGGGAAGCGGCCGTGATAGATCTTTCCGCCGCCCCACACGCGATAGCCGGCGGCTTGAAAGCGTTGCGGCAACGTGACCGCGTCGGGCATCGCTTTGCGCCAAGGCTGGTTGTTGTGATAGATGCCCGAAGTCGAGGGACGCACGCCGGTGAGCAGGCTGGCCCGCGAAGGATTGCAGGCCGGGGCCGAGCAATAGGCCCGCGTGAACAGCACGCCGCTGTTTGCCAAGCGGTCCAGATTGGGCGTTTCAATTCCAGGATATCCGCCCAATACGCCGGTCCAGTCATTGAGGTCGTCAACTGCTATAAACAGAACGTTCGGTTTTTCCGCGGCGTCATTGTCCTGCGTCAATAAGCCGACGAGACAGATCAGGGCGGCCAGTTGAAACGCAAGTCTCTTGGCGATCGAATTCATGGCAGGCTTTCAGCGAATGGATTTTCGGCGCGACACCACGTGCATACAATTGAGAAGAGTTCACCATACCCGGCGAGACAGTGATATTCCACAATTCGGACATCAATTCGCGGCAAGAAGCCGTTCGCAGGTTGTTGTTAATCCATATGAATCCCAAGCCGACCGCTCGCGGTCGCGAGCGACGTGCCGCACCAAGTAACGTGGCAACTCGGTTACGCGTAATCAACCATTCGACGAAAGAATTCAACGCAGAGTCGCAAGAGGCGGGGAGACGCAGAGAAGCAGGGCCGTACAACCAGCAGCAATTGACGGTGACGCCACAAATCGCGCGAATTCGCACGAATGATCCGACGGCGTTTAATTCGTGAGGATTCGTAACCGTCAGCAATTACGAATAATCCCAAGGCGACGTGCGCCAGCGATTCATGTGTCAAGCAAGCGTCGGCCGGCAAGTACGAACATCAGGAGAGAAAGATGGCTGAAGAGCCGAAAGATTGGGACGCGCGTTACAAGAATGCGGACACCCCGTGGGATTCGGGGCTTGCGTCGGCGGAGTTGCGGCGCGTGTTGGCCGAACAGTCGATCGCACCCTGCCGGGCGCTGGAAGTCGGCTGCGGCACCGGAACGAATTCGCTGTTTTTAGCCGAACAAGGGTTTGCCGTCACCGGGATCGACTTGTCGCCGACAGCAATCACCACCGCACGGCGGAAGGCCGAGCAAGCCGGGAGGACGATCGATTTTTTGACCGCCGATATCACGAAGGTTGAAGAACTGAATGCGCCGTTTGAGTTTCTGTTCGATCGCGGCGCCTATCATTGCCTTCGCAAAGTCGACCTGACGGCGTATTTGGATTTCCTGCGGCGTATGTGCGGGTCCGGAACGCGGTACTTGTCATTGATCGGCAATGCCGACGAACCGTCCGACGAAGGTCCGCCGCGGCTGCGGGCGGAAGAGATTTGCCATGAACTGGAACCGCTCTTTGTGATCGAGCAACTGCGGGCATTCTATTTCGAGGATGCCGGCGGCGCGCGGGGGCCGCGCGGTTGGTCGTGTTTAATGACGCGGCGCGACGGCTAGTGCTTCGTCAGTGGCACACGACCCGAAAACTAAGCCGTCACCAAGCACTAACGGCCGGCGCGATCAAGCGCAGTTCTTGCAGTGGCCTTTGAGCAGGACTTCACTGATGTCGGCGATGTCAGCCCATTCCTTTTTCTTCTTGGGGGTGATCTTCACATCGCCCAGGCAGGTGACCGAGCCGCAGGTGACGCAGACAAAATGCGGATGCTCGCCGTCGTGCCCTTTCCCTTCGCCGCGGACCTCGAATCGCCACACGTGATCGCCCAGTTCCGAACGGGAGACGATGCCCGCTTCGGTGAGGTCGATCAGATTGCGGTAGACGGTCGCCTTGTCGAATCCTTGTGGGACGAGTTCATCGGCAATTTCGGCATGTGTGAGCGGCGCGTCGGCGGCCTGCAGATGCTGTAGCACGGCGATTCGCGCCGACGTGCTGCGCAACCCGGCTTGGCGGATCCGCGCGCGAATCAGGGTAATCTCATCCTGAGGCGACTCATCGGACATCTTGGTTTGCACTCTGACTTCGGAGTTGGTGAACTGGCTTACTGCCAATGACAGACTCTCGCTGTACGTTAACAAATTGTCGCCCTGTTTCCGAGTGCATTTTCTGTTTCGCCGGGATCGTGTTTCAGTGGGCTGTCGAGCAGGTCTTATCGAGGGAGTTTTCGTCTCACAAACGGTATCGGGCCTTCCACCTGTTTTTGGTGAGATTCGGCTTCGTCCGATTTCATTTCTGACCGCTGTGTCGTCCATTCGAAGAGGAGATCATGATGGAGTTGAACCAAAAGCAAGAGCAGATGTGCAGCGAAAGCGTGACCGATTACTCGGATCTGAAAGCGCTGTTTTTGAACTGTACGTTAAAAAAATCGCCGGAGCTGTCGCACACTCAGGGGTTGATTGATATCTCGATCGCCATCATGGAGAAAAACGGCGTCACGACCGAATGCCTGCGGCCGGTCGATTACGAGATCGCCACCGGCGTCTGGCCCGATATGACCGAGCACGGCTGGGAGCAGGACGAGTGGCCGGCGATTTCGGAAAAGGTGATGGCCGCCGACATCTTAGTGATCGGCTCCTCGATCTGGCTGGGGGAGAAGACCTCGATTTGCACGCAATTAATCGAGCGGCTCTACTCCTCCTCCGGCGACCTCAATCAACAGGGACAATACGCCTACTACGGCCGCGTCGGCGGCTGCCTGATCACCGGCAACGAGGACGGCGCCAAGCACTGCGCGATGAACATTCTGTATTCGCTCCAACACATCGGCTATGTGATCCCGCCGCAAGCGGACGCCGCCTGGCTCGGCGAAGCGGGCCCCGGCCCTTCCTATCTCGACCCCGGTTCAGGCGGCCCAGAGAACGATTTCACGAACCGCAACACGACGTTCATGACGTGGAACCTGCTGCACTTGGCGCGGATGCTCAAAGACGCCGCCGGCATCCCCGCCCACGGCAACCAACGCTCGGCGTGGGATGCCGGTTGTCGGTCTGATTTTGTGAATCCGGCTTATCGATGAGGTGTGGACGAGGAGTTGCGGCAGAGGGGTGGATGGCGACTTGGGGGATTCTTGCAGTCGATGCAAATCATGGTCGCGGTGTGAATTTGCAGCGTACATCTGGTGCCGCAGACCTAGTGCACATTTCGGATTCGCTGAAACTGCTTCGGTCATTTTGACCGAAGCGGGAATAAGGCGAACGCAAACTGCCGAAGCCGATGCAACCGCCAGCTCGAAGGAGTCGCCCTTCTTGCGGACGGTGTGGTACATCGCCGCTGATAAACTATTCTTTCGGTCTGGACGGGGCGGACACCGGCTGCCCCTTGCTCACGTTGGGCGGCGTGTCGGAGTCGCGGACCGAAAGATCGGCATAGATGACTCGATAATTCTGCGAGTCCTTAGGCCGATACCAGAAAATTGGCGTATCGGCCGCGCCAAACGAAACGCCTTTGCCCACGTAGTGCGCGTCGGCGCTAGGCGGAAGTTTGTTGGCGAAATTTAAACCTCGCTGAACTCGTCGAAAAACTTCGTTGAACTGGGCTTGCCGAAATCCCTCGGTCTCCTGCGTTTCCCCCACTTCTGCGGTATTCTGCGTCTGAGTTTCAATATACTCTTTGATCTGCTCCGCGATCTCTTGAGTCTGCTCTTTATTCAGTTTCCCCTCGGCCAGCTTGAGCATCAGCTTCTCTAACTTGCGCATCTGCTCCTCGTTCGGCTTCCTCTTCCCCGGAGCGAGATCTTCCCACATCTTCTGGATCGACATCCGGAGACCGGCCTTCTTCCCAAAGCTTGTCGACGTTGTCAGGAAATCGAGCGAGTCCGGGAAAGCGCCGTCGCTCAGTTTGCTGTACTCGCGGAACATCTCGATCAGGTCCTTCTCTTCCTTCGGGGAGTCATCGGTCTTCCCCTTCCGTACCGTGTAGCCGGCCGGCGGCTCAAGGCTAAACAACGATTCGTCCATGTCCACATTGAACACAAAGTCGCTGAGCGTCGCTTTCACACTGCCTTCAATTCCCGAAGTGATTTCGACGCGGACCGGTAGACCCGTTTTAGGATCGCCCCACATAATCAAGTCGTGAGGCTGGCTGATAATATGGAACCCGACGACCTTGCGCCCGTCGATCTCCTTCTCGCCCAGTGATTCGTGTTCGATGCCTGGCTTATCCTCAGCCACGTGCTGAAACAAACGAAAAAAGACAAAGAACCCCCCGTTTTCGGGAGTCTTGTCTTTGCGATTGCTGGAGGAAGTGAGGACCGTAGCCGTTTTAGACGCGGGCAGCAGAGTGAGACTCTTGCCCTGGCTCCAATCCTGGATCATCACGACCTTCGACTTGTCCGGCAGTTCCGTCACCTGGCGCACGCGGGCGCCGTCCAGTGTCATCACCTCGCTTGTTAGCGTTTGCACGGGCGGACCCTTCGTTTCAATAATCATCTTGCACTTGGTGGTCTTCGCTTTGAGGATTGGGGCAACGAAGTCGGTAAAGGCGAACGCCGTACCGCCGCCACCCTGGAAGAACATGGCAACTCCGACGGCCAAAACAACAATAGCTACTGCCGCAATGCGAGAAACTGGGGAACGCATGATCCACCTCCATCTGTTTCGTGAACGTGTCAATGGCGAGGGCTGAATCATCTCCGCCTGCGGGCGATCGAGGGGCCGCCGAGATTCCTCAGAGGCGACCGCCGACATCACTCGCTCGACGATGGCGTTTTCCGCGACGTTGACCGGCAATTGTGCTTCAGCAAGCGCGCCGCACAACTGTGTCAGTTGCCCAAAACGCTCGCGACAATCGGGACACGTCTCGAAATGCCGACGAACATCTCGCTCTTCGTCGGTTGATAGGCAACCGGCCGCCAGCAAGCTGATCGGCTCGGCCCAAAGTTCGCAGTTGTGACGGAGATCATTCATGGTTTGCTATCCCGTGATTCCCCGGTCGATGTGAAAAGGTTCACCTCAAGATTCATTTGCCGCAATTTTTCCAACGCATGATGCAATCGCGACTTAACTGTCCCCAACGGACAGCCAAGAGCCGCCGCGATCTCATCCAACGTCGCCCCTGCGAAAAAACGCAACTCCACAACCAGACGATGTGCTTCCGGTAAGCTCGCAACCGCTCGGCGAATCCGGCCGGCATCTTCAGAGGCCTCCGCGGAACGACTGGGCGTGTGCGCAGTGCACGGCACTTGGCCAAGAGCATCTGGTGAGGAATGCCTGGCCGCCTTCTGGTTGGGACGCCCTTTCAAGAACCGGTGCCGTAGAATGCCGTAGAGCCAAGTGGAGAACTTGCAACGGCTATCAAAGCGCGCCAACGATCGCCACGCTTCGACCAGGGTCTCTTGTGCAAGGTCTTCGGCCCAGTGGCCATCCTTACCAAGAGCGAGCGCGCAGCGCCACAAACGAGCGGCGTGCTGTTCGGCCAACCGCTCGAAGGCGACCGCTTCGCCAGCCTGCGCACGGTCGATCAACTCGCGTTCATTGTCTTCGGACATGTTCACAGTATTGGTGATTCCGCTGTTGCCGCCAAAAGGTTCACTCGCGAGAACATTTTCTTGTGAATTCCCGGCGGACCCCTGTCCAAGTAGGAGTCTAACTGTACAAAGCGAAGCCAGCCATTTGATCGGCCGTTGGGGCTTGAAGACCTAGGAGTACGAGTGCATGAAGAGACTCATGATACGCGAATCCTGGCTCGGCCAAGCGGGCCCCGGCCCCTCCTATCTCGACGCCAGTTCGGGCGGCCCGGAGAACGATTTCACCAACCGCCGCGCGACGTTCATGACCTGAAGTCTGTTGCACCTGGCCCGCATCCTCAAAGACACCGCCGGCATCCCCGCCCACGGCAACCAACGCTCGGCGTGGGACGCCGGGTGTCGGTCTGGTTTTGTGAATCCGGCGTATCGGTATTTGTAGCGTATATCCGGCGTGTCGGACCGGAGCGCGCACGCGATGGCCTCAGAGTGTGTCATTCGCCACCGATTTAACGGCGAACTGACACTTTGTTTTTCGTGATGAGTTTTTCGGACTCGGTCATCCCCGGATTGACACACGTAGTGACCAGAGAGCAGCCTGTGGCGAGAATCCAACGTTTTCTAACTTGGTCCGTCTGGGTAGCTTCGATGCGTCGGTCGATGAAGCCGACGCAGCTTCGTAGTATGTCGTTGAGTGCGTTGGGTGCATCGCGTGCTCAACCGAAGCGAGTTGGCGAGTAGCCGCTAAGCCTGCGTACCCGTAAGTTGAACGACTACTGTTCCGATATCTCGGAATGCTTTCTCCTTGGATGCTGTATGGCGGTCATCTCCAAACTCTTGATAATCGACGTGAATTAAATGGGGTTCCGATTCGACGCCAAGGAAATGTTTGCAGGTCGAAATGTGTGTCTCAA
>JANQPT010000050.1 GCA_028285345.1 Planctomycetales bacterium | reverse complement strand
CTTACGCCCTGCGGCGTTAGCCGGTTGGTTATCGTCGTAAATTAGTTTTCAACAAGGCAAACCAGTTTCAAAACCCGGTTGCGCCTGTTTGAGATACTTACATACAAGTGCCAGTACGATGCGTCAGAGGGTTTTGAAACGACTTGTAGGGGCAATCCGCAAATCTTCCGGCAATCCCCGCAATTTCGACGTAGTGGTTAACAAGCGAAAGTTCCACCGCGACGATTGATACCGCCTGGAATCTCCAATACGATCAATAAATGCAGTGCCCGCTGAACGCCGGCCGCCCTGCAATCCTTCAACAACTCACCCGCAAACCCGCCCGAGGAGAGAACCCACATGGCAACCACACGACGTGATTTTCTTAAGCAATCCGCGGCCGCCGGCGCACTCGTTTCCGCTCCTCTGATTTGGACGCAAGACGCAGCCTTCGGGAAAAACCTCAATAGCAAACCGACAGTCGCCGCGATCGGCGTCGGCGGCAGCCGCGGGCGTTATAATCAAGGTGGCAGCATCGCCCGCAAGGCGGCCAAACTGGGCAAAATGATCGCCGTTTGCGACGTCGACGACCGGCACACCGCTGAGTTCAACGAAGCGATGGGCGGCTCGCTCAAGACCTATCGCGACTACCGCAAACTGTTCGACAACGAAAAACCGGACGTCGTCACCATCGGCACACCGGATCACTGGCACGTGCCGATCGCCATCGCCGCACTGCGTTCCGGCTGCGACGTCTATTGCGAAAAGCCGCTCACACTCACGATCCAAGAAGGCATCGACCTCCGCAATGTTCTCGAGCAAACCGGCCGCGTCTTTCAAGTCGGCACGCAGCAGCGCAGCGAAAACGAACTGCGGTTCCTCAAGGCGATCGCCCTCGTACAAAGCGGCCGATTGGGCAAAAACGTCAACGCGTATGTCGCCATCGGCGGTGCGCCGGGAGAGGGACCGTTCAAATCATCCGCCGCCCCAGACGATCTCGACTGGGACATGTGGGTCGGACCCGCACCGCAGGCCGGATACTCGGAAGAACGCCGGCGGATGTTCCGCTGGTGGTTCGAATACTCCGGCGGCAAAATGACCGACTGGGGCGCGCACCACGTCGACATCGCTCAATGGGCACTCGGTTACGATCACGGCGGACCGGTCAAAGTCAGCGCCAAAGGCAAGTTTCCGCCCATCGTGCCCGACAACTTCAACTGGCAGGCATTCCTCAACGGCGACGCAAAACTTCCCGATGGCTACAACACCGCCACTCAGTTCAACATCGATTTGACATTCGACAACGGGTCGGTTTTGAGCGTTAATGACGTCTACCGGCGAGAGGACGAGAACATCAGGCTCGACAACGGCATTCTCTTCGAGGGCGAGAAAGGACGCATCGTGGTCAACCGCGGCAAATTGGAAGGCAAGCCAATCGAAGAATTGACGACCGCAGAACAAGAAGACCTGACCGCACAGGCAATCAAGCTCTACAAAGGCAAGCAGCCCGGCCACCACATGCGAAACTTCTTCGAGTGCCTCGAAGACCGGCAGCAGCCGATCTCCGACGTCGTCACCCACCACCGCACGATGACCTCCTGCCATCTCTGCAACATCGCACTGATGCTGGGCCGGGACCTCAAGTGGGATCCCGCCAAAGAGCAATTCGTCGGCGACGATCAAGCCAGTGCACTCACATCCCGCCGCAGCCGGAATACATATTTATAAGCGGCAGCGCCGAGGCAAGCTTTGCCCCCCCGGCAAAATCGGGGGCCGTTTTCGAGTCGGCCCCCCTCAGCCCCCGGCTCCGCCGGGGGTTTTTGAGCACCTTCAACGCCCATCCCACCACATATTCAAAGTTCGCTGCATTCGCCGCAATTCGTCAGCCATCGCCGCGTCCTCGCTCAGATCACGCCGTTCATGCGGATCCTTGGCAAGATTGAACAGCGACGATTCTTCCACATACCCGCCCCATGCCCGCTTGCGACCGTGCATATGCGGCACGATCAACTTGTAATCCCCCTCCCGCACCCACCGGTACGCCAAGTCGCGCGACGGATTCCCCAAACTCGATGCGTCGCCCGGATAAATCTCGCCGAAGACCGGTTGCGGCTCCAGTTGCTCCTCGCCTCGCGCAGCGGGCAATAGACTCCGTCCGGGCAAGAGCGCATCGGCATCCACGAATCCGCACGCCTGCAGAATCGTCGGCGCGATGTCGACACTACTACACAGCGCCTCGTGAGTCGCCGGTTTAATTTGGCCGTCCCACCGAAACAAGATTGGCGTCCGCAGCCCATCTTCAAACGGCGACCGCTTGCTCCGCTTGGTATAGTTGAACTCGCCCTCACGCAGCGGCTGCTTCTCATCCGGCACAAACCCGTTGTCGCTCACAAACACAAACAACGTCTCACCGGCAAGCCCCCGCCGTTCGATGTAATCCACCAGTTGTCCGACCGTCGCGTCGAACTGCGTGCACGCCGCATAGTACCGCCGCAAGTGCGCCGGGACGTCCGGATTGTTCTCGTACAGCTTCTGAAACTTCGCCGGCGAATCGTGCGGCAGATGCGGCAAAAACGGCGCATACCACACGAAAAACGGCGTCTCGCCGCAATCGTCGATGAAGTCAAAGATCGGCTGCATCGTTTCGCGCCCGATCGACAGTCCGTGATCACCATTGCCGTGCGCCACGACGTCGCCGTTCGCCAATGTCTTATTGCCGTACCGCGCATTCGGTTTCGGCTGCGCCGTGGTCATCCCCTCGGTGAATCCCGCGTTCCGCCAATGTCCCTCCCAATACTTGCCCGTTTGCAGGCAGCGGTAACCCTGCGCTGCCAAGACTCTCGGCAACGTCGGTACCCTGCGGATGAATAGCGTTCCCCATTCGCGAAGTTCATCGAATTTCTGTTTGTCGATATCGGGCGAACGGGTCAGTTTCGCGAATCCCGGCGGCGGATGGTTGTAGTGCACGCCATGCTGGTGCGGACACAGCCCGGTCAATAGCGTCACCAGCGACGGCCGGCAAACGCTGCTGGGAACATAGCCATTCACAAACCGCGCTGACTGCGCCGCCAACTTATCAAGCTGCGGCGTCTGCACCTGCCGATTCCCCATGAAGCCGAAATCGGAATACGCCTGATCATCGGCAATGATCATCACCACATTCGGCGGCTTCGCGAACAACTCTTCCGCGAAGCAACACAAACCGCAGAACACCAGCACCGGCGCGAGACGCAAGACCAACGACATCAGCACTCTCCCCACGGCCGCGCCGCGATACGTATGAAGAAACCTCCTAATCGGGCAGTATGGTTTCAGCCACAGAGGGCACTGAGAGACTTTTTCACTGTCGCCCGGCAGCGAAAGTGAAGAAAACGACCTGTTGAGGCGATGGTCTAAAACGATCAGCGCACTCAACGACAGCCTCAAGCCGACAGCCTCGTGGCTGTCTTCTCCATGTCCTCTGTGCCCTCTGTGGCTAAATCCGTTCATCAACCTCGGAAGCGGCGCCACCACGCTCCCAACGGCTGGGATCAATCCCCGGCGCTTCATGCTTCATCCCGGCCGGCTTGTTGCCCCCCTCGGGTAACCACACGCGGCGATTGCGGCCGATCAACATCGGCCGTACAGCACCGGGAACCCGCTCCAACTCGCCCTCCTCCCATTCCGACACCTCACCGGCAGGTCCCGCCCACGCCGGACGATAGGCGATGGCGATCATCTCGCGGGCGTAGTCGCCCGTATTTGGATAATTGCCGTGAAACACATTCTGCTGCAACAACACCGCCGACCCCGCCTGACAGGTGACCATCACCTGCCCCGGATGCTCCTCGTACCGCAGATACGGATTGGCGTCCGCATGCAGCGAAAGGTGCGACCGCGGCACGACACGAAACGGTGACACCTCCGGCGTCAGGTCGTCCAAATAGTACAGCACGCGAACCAGCTTCGGGCAGCTATGTTCAAAGCCAAAAATCTCCGACCCCCACGGCTGACCGTCGCAATGCAGGCTGATGCCGGGGTGCCCCGGTTCCGACCGCGCGTAGCCGCAGTCCATCATCACGATCTCATCGCCAAAGAGCCGAGACAAAAACTCAATCGCCGGCGGATGCGCAATCAATTCCGTGATCGCCGGCCCCGCAAATTGCGCATTGGGATAAACCTGCTGGTGCACGCTGTAATCAACCGCGACCGTCGGCAGCTGAGACGTCTCCGCCTTCAGCCGGGCAATGTGCGCCCCGTCCAACAAATCGGGCAGCACCAAATAGCCTTCCACCTCCAGGTGCTGAATCCGTTCGCCCACGCTCAGCGCGCTCCAATCGGTATCGATCTGCCGGTCACGCATGTCGCCGCCCTCGCCGGAGAAATGGATGGTTTCAGCGTTCGCTGCTGCGATTCATGCTAGCGTATGCCGCGCACCGAGTCCAAGCCGCCCGCCTGTCGCGAAAAGCCGCTTCACTTCGCCCCTCGATCGCGCAATGCCCGTCCAGTACGGCTGGCGTCGACTTCCTGCAGTTTCTCGGGAGGCCCTTCGGCAACAATCTCACCGCCCCCCGCCCCCCCGTCGGGACCCAAGTCGATCACCCAATCCGCAGCCGCAATCACGTCGAGATCGTGCTCGATCACCACCACCGTATGACCGGCGTCGACCAGCCGCTGCAGGACCGCAAGCAATTGCGTAACATCCGCAGGATGCAAGCCCGTCGTCGGCTCATCGAGCACAAACAGAGTCGATCCCTCAGCCGGCTGCGTCAACTCTCCCGCCAGTTTAACACGCTGTGCTTCCCCGCCCGACAGCGTGAGCGCCGACTGCCCCAACTGCAAATAGCCCAATCCCACGTCGGCAAACGTCGACAACACCCGGCACAGTTTCGGCACGTTTTCGAAAAACTCCGCCGCCTCTTCCACGGTCATCGTCAGCACGTCCGCCACTGTCTTGCCGCGAAAGCGGACTTCGAGCGTTTGCGGATTAAACCGTGCTCCCCGGCACCGCGGGCAGACGACATACATGTCCGGCAAAAAATTCATCGCCATGCGAATCGTCCCCTGTCCGCGACACTCCTCACAACACCCGCTGCGGCTATTGAAGCTAAACCGCCCCGGCTTGTATCCCCGGATCCGGGCCTCGCGCGTCTTGGCAAACACCTTGCGGACTTCGTTCCAAATCCCCGAGTGCGTCGCCGGATTACTCCGCCCCGTTTTGCCGATCGGCGATTGATCAACCTCCACTAGCCGTGTGATCTCCTCCCCACCAGTGAGACTATCGCCGGAATGCTTATCCGCCTGTCGTCCCAATCTCCGACGGACCGCGGGAACCAGAGTATCGATGATCAACGAACTCTTCCCGCTGCCGCTAACTCCCGTGACGCACGTCAGCACGCGCAACGGCAGTCGCAATGTCACCTGCTTCAAGTTGTGCGTTTCGACGTCACGCAACATCAGCCTCGCACCCGGATCCGCCGCGCGCTTCTCCGAGTGCGCCGCTTCAAGTCCGCCGCTGAGGTATCGCCCGGTTGCAGTCTCTTGCCGCGCGATTTGCTCGGGCGTTCCGGCGGCCAGAATCAGCCCTCCGTGAACGCCCGCTCCCGGCCCGACGTCAATCAGATGGTCGGCCCGCGACATCACCGCCGGGTCGTGCTCGACGATCAACACGCTGTTCCCCTGCGCGCGCAACTCCTCCAGCGCGTCAATCAACCGGCCGACGTCACAAGGATGCAGGCCGATTGTCGGTTCGTCCAGAATGTAGCACACCCCGGTCAGCCCCGATCCGAGGCAGGCGGCCAGCCGCGCGCGCTGAAACTCTCCGCCCGAGAGAGTCCGTGCACTCCGATCGAGCGAAAGGTAATCCAGTCCCACCTGCCGCAGGAAACTCAGCCGCGTCTCGACGTCCGGCAATATGCCCGACGCCACCTGGCGGGCCGACTCTGTTGCAAAGACCTCTGATTCCTCATCGCCCAACGACGCCTGCCACCGTTCGACGACCTCGTGCGCCGCGTCAATCGGCAATGCCGTCAACTCATGAATCGTCAGCCCCTCCACCGTCACCGCGCGAGCAACAGGTCCCAGTCGAGCACCGCTGCAGGCATCGCACCTCCTCCTACGCGGCTCATCATCGTCGCCCTCAATTTCAGTCTCCACGTAACCCATCCCGTCGCAATCAGAGCATGCCCCGTAGGGGGAGTTAAAACTAAACGTCCGCGGCTGCAGCTCTTCGAAACTGATGCCGCATTCGGGACACGCGAATTGCGTGCTGAACCGCGACTCGCACCACTCGCCCTGCACCTCATGCAGGACCACACAACTCCCCTCTCCATGCCGCAGTGCCAACTCCACCGATTCCGCGACACGCGACTCGACCCCCTCCTTGATAATGATCCGGTCCATCACGACGTCGATATCGTGAGTCCGCGATTTCTGCAGTTCCGGCGGCTCCGTCGCATCGACCAGCTCTCCATCGACCCGCGCCCGCACAAATCCGTCACGGCAAATCTGCTCAAAGAGCTTCTTGTGCGCACCTTTCCGCCCCTGCACAAGCGGAGCCAGCAGCATCACCTTCGTCCGCTCCTCCAGGTTCAACACCGAATCGACGATCGCCTGCGGAGATTGCTGCGCAACCGCGCGCCCGCATTGCGGGCAGTGCGCCTGCCCCGCACGCGCATAGAGCAGTCGCAGGTAATCATAAATCTCCGTCGTCGTCCCCAAGGTGCTGCGGTGCTGCGCCGTGCCGACACGCTGCTCGATGCTCAACGTCGGCGGCAATCCCTCCAGCACATCCACGTCGGGCCGCTGCAACTGGTTTAGAAACTGCCGGCTATACGTCGAAAGGCTCTCCAAATAACGCCGTTGACCCTCGGCAAATATGGTGTCGAACACCAGCGAACTCTTCCCGCTCCCGCTGACGCCGGTAACCACCACCAGTTGTTCGTGCGGAATCTCCACATCGACATTCCGCAAATTGTGCACCCGGGCCCCGCGCACTACGACCGCGCCGCTCGCCCGAACGGAACCCAAGACAAGTGATGTCGATTGCTCATTCACGGCGAAACACGAACTAAAATGGAAGCTGTCCGGGAATTGGGAGGGCGAGGCTCCCTCCCAAAATACGCTCTAATTGGTGATTCGAAGTGCCGGATGACCTCTAAAATGATGCACGATTTCAGCAGCGGTAGCGACAATTCGCCGACAACGCCCCAATACCAACAACCTATTGCATCGCAAGGACTTAAAGCCGAACAGCCACGCGGGCATCTCACGATTCTTCGGTTTTCACCAAATTATGAGAAAAATCTGGCTCATTGCCAGCGCGGATGGGCATATCCAAGTAGAGCAGGACATCTACCATTTACGGAAAATTGATGAGAACCAGTTTCAAAACCCGGTTGCGCCTGTTGAAGATGCCGACATACAAGCGGCTGCGAGACGCGTCAGAGGGTTTTGAAACCAGTGGTACGGGCAAAGCCAGGGATTGATATGATGGCCACAGTTTGCAGCGAAAAAATTCGATTTGAATGCGACGACGATCTTCGCCTAAACCCGGCCGAGATTCGGCTGAATCGGGGCGTTCTGGAAATCCTCTGCACGAATCCGTTCGACACAATCGATCTGTGGTACACACACTTCGACGGATCTGTCGATCGCGTCTGTGTCACCATTCGGGATGCCGACGGTGAGGTGCTCAAAGAGCGCGATTTCGACATTCACAACGTCGATTGGGTCGTGATCGATGCACCGGCCGGGGACGAGCCCGTTGTCAACCACATGCCGGTCGATCTCGATCAGTATGGCAGCTTCGATATGGACGAGTCCCTCGACGGACTGCAAGTCGGCCTCAGCGTACGCCGACGCGCGTCACTCTCACACCGCCGCTGATCAAGCCCGTAGGTCAGGCTCCCGCCTGACGCCACAACCAAAAGGTCTTCCTCGTGGTGTAACTTTCACGGGGCGGCACGCATCACGTCAGCCGAGCGCACAACGAACAAACCGAATTGATTGAATTGCTACCCGCCCGCGTCGCTCATCGTGCAAAATCGAGCGCAAAATCGGTATTGTTCGCCACCGGCAGCCGCGGAGCATACTTGCGCTTCCGCGCACAATGCGAACCACCCGGGTAATACGCGATTCCCAGATAAGCATCCACCGTTCCCGTATCGGCCGGCATAATGAAATTCGCCCGGCCGAATAGCGCCAAGCGCGGACTGAGCGGCACGAAGACATCCGATCCAAATACGAATCGCTCTCCCACCGGCGCCAAATCGCCCAGCGCCAGGTTCGGCTCGGCGTGCCCCTCGGCGATCCCCACCCAAAACGTCGTCTCGGCGTCGTTTTCCCAGGTGTGCCTCCAATAGATGTTGCCTTGCGTAATCGGATCCAACGTCACCGGAATCGCGCCGTAAAAGCCGTTGTCCCGCTTGTCGGAAATCGCAAACCAGGTTCCGACTTCATTCGCCGGATCCAGCGCGTAGCCGACGTCGCCCCGCCATTGTCCGAGCGAGAAATTGTCATAGTAGTTCTGATACAGAAAGTCATACGCCGCCGCCCAGATGAAACCGGAATCGGTCCGCTGAAACAGGCCCACGGTGGTAAAGTTCTGGAACCGCTCCGACGTGCCATCGATCCGTTCAAAAACTTGCACGGCATTATCCGTGTAGTTGATCGATGTCCCCAACTGAAAGCCCAGCCCCATCGATTCCCACAAGGGGGCGCCCCAATTCACGTGCGCCCGGCCGCCGAAATGCGCGTTGACGCCGAAATCCTGCGGCTGCTTGGAACCTTCCAAACCGAGGAAGAATGACAGGTTCTCGAAACAGGTTCCACACTCTTGCGGACAACAGGCAGCCGTCGAATCGCACGGCACCCCTTCATCACACGCGAACCCGACCTGCTGGGCTTCGTGGTCTGACACCGCCTGCCTCCATCGTCGTGCCAACTTAGGATCATCGGCGAGTGAACTCCCAGGCGAAGTGCTTGCCACACGTTTGAACGGAGCGACTACCCTTTCCAGCGGATTGCTGTATCCAAAGTCCGGCGAATGATCGGCCGGACGAACTTGTGCGATACCAGCTTCGACGTGAAATCCCAGCACAACGGCCGCAACTAAGATCACATTTAGGCGACGCATAATCTCCACCCGATTTCTCAAGGAATTCGCGGAACTCTGTACACACCGCTAGGCGCGACTTTTGAGATGGAGTCTCTACGCATCCAGCGGCGCTGTTCGTCTTCCTCTGATATCGGTTGCGCCGCCTGTAGCGCTTATAGCGATTCTGAGGAATTCGCCGATTCTCACGCCCGAGCCGGCGTTTGGAGCGGAATGCGGCGGCCGCGTCGCCCCCATTCTCCCGCCAGCGGAAAATCGCAAACCTCGACCGGACAGCTTTGATCCTGCAGCCAAGCCACAATCTGCGGATCAGCGGCCACGGTCTCGGTCAGCAGCAATTCACCGCCGCCCGCCAATCGCGTTAAACGTTGCGTCAGATGGACCGTACGGCCGAAGTAATCCAGCTCTCCGCTGCTCGATGTGGCCAGCGCCGTCCCCCGATGCATCCCCGCCCGCCACTGGACGTCCATCGACCCGCCGGACGTGTCACCACTTCCCATTTCACGAGCCATCGCGGCCACCGCATTGAGAGCATCACCCGGAGTCTCAAACGTGCACAGGATCTCCGTGCCGGCGACCTTGATAATCGATCCGGCATGCTTTCCCGCGTGTTCGCTGAGTCGATCCCGAAACCGCTGCAGCGCCGCAAACGCTTCAGCGTCACCCAATTCTTCAAACACCCGGTCCGCGTCGGCAATGTCCATCCCCAACAATGTGACCGTCGACACCGTGATCAACTCGCCCGATTTGAGCACCTCGTGCGGGAATAACTCGCGAAACGCCGGCAGCGCCGTCGCTTGAGCCGCCGTGACCACCCCGGTCATCGGAATGCTCCGCTCCAGTCGAATCACAATCTCACGATCGTAATCGTTGGTCACTGCCAACAAATTCCGGCCCGCGCGCAGTTGAGAAACCCCGCGCGGTCCCTGATCGGGCGAGAGTACAAACTCCGTGTGAGTCGTTCCCTTGGCGGGCAGCACACGTAATTCATAGTTCGTCGTCAGCTGCGCGCTGCGGAGCAGATATCGTCCCTCCGTGAGCAGCGGCGTCAATTCGACCCGCTCCCCGGGAGCCATTCGCACCTGCAACACCACATGCGGTGAGTGTTCCGGCCCTCCGATGCAGTACGTCGCGACATCAACCTCGCGAATTTCCGCATGCGCGCGAAAGATCAGCTCAACCGAATTGACCAAATCCACATCAAAATCGAGGTCGCACACCTCGCACCGCGAATGATTTTTGACCTCCTGCAGCGACTGTGCCACCGTCGACGATATCCGGCAGGTGGGACATAAGATATCCCAATGAAGATCGAGCAGCCCCTCCTTGGCCGCTTGAAGACAACCCTCCAGAAACTGGTCGCCGTCGAGATCAAACGCCGCAGCCAGCCCCAACGGTCGTATCCGCCCCAATTCTTGCGCAGGCGCCTCACCCAGATAGCTGCCGAGCGACTCGGCGATCCGCGGATCCGACACGGATTGCGAAAGTCGATCCAATCGTTCATCCAGCAACCGTTTTCGCGCTCCGGGCAACTTGGCGGCCGTCGTATAAGGATCAATTGTCGGCCCGCTCCCCAGTCTGCCACTCACCGAACGGTCGATCCGCCCGTAAACGCGATCCAGCGCCCGCTTCCCTTTAACTCTTACCTCCAAGGTCGCCACCAACCGGCCCAGCAAGCCGCGCGGCTTGATCCGCACCGAGTGCCGCAGCAACGTCCCGCCGCCCGCCTGCGGAATTAACTCCACAATGCTCAAGAACCAGTAGAATGGACCTTGATGAAACTCCCGCAGAATCCCCAGGCGCTGCCCCTCGACCCACTCGAATGGATGCTCCTCCCAGGCGATGTTTTGCCCCGCCATGCGAAATGCGCCGTACTTTCGCAGCCGCCCCTGTGCGTCCCGTTTTGTCTCGTATACCACTGAGGGGATGCCGACCGCGCAGTTGATCCGCTCAGTGTTCGACACATAAGGCCACAAGTCCGCAGCGGCTCCCTGCAACTGCCACTCGAAGGTATCGGAAATCACCTCGCTCTCATCGTGCGGCGGAACGTGCGGATGGGCCGCGATGTCGCTCGCTTCGCCCCGGAGAACACGTTCGATCTCCCGCAGCATCTGCGCCGCGTCCGCGTAGCGATCGGCGGGTTTCTTGGCCAGTGACCGTCCCACAATTTCGACCGCGGCATCGCTGACGGCCGCGTTAATTTTCTGGATCTGCGGCGGCGGCGCCTGCCCGTGCAGATTGATCAGTTTGACCAGTTCATCCGCGGCAAACGGCGGCTTGCCGGTCAATAATTCAAAAAGGGTCACGCCCAACGCATAAACGTCGGCAGCCGGGGTGATCTCTCCGTGATCGGCGAACTGCTCAGGAGACATGTACGTCGGGGTCCCCACGAACATCCCCGACTGCGTCAATTTCATCGACTCACTCTGATCAACGTGCCGGGCCAATCCGAAGTCGGAAAGTTTGACATGCCACGGGAGTTCCACGTCAGTCGACGAACTCTGCGTCTCCGGCGATGCGAAGACCACTGTGGTATCGTCATCATGACCGCTAGTTGCCGAACCATCGCGCGCGAGGAGAATATTCGCCGGCTTGATATCGCGGTGAACAATCCCCCGTTCGTGAGCCCCAACCAGCCCCCGCGCAGTATCAGCGACCAGAGAAAGCGCCGTCCGCTCATCAAACGGCGCTTTCTGCTTGATCAACAGCCGCAAGTCGGTGCCGTGCACGTACTCCATCACGATAAAATGCACGCCCGCGTCTTCGTTGATCTCCAACAGATTTGTGACGTACGGGCTGGTAATTTCTCCCAGCAGCCGCGCTTCCTTGCGAAATCGCCGCAACGCCTCGGGATGCTCGACCATCCGCTCGCTCAGTACCTTGACGGCCACCGTTGAGCCGTCCGCGGAATCGGTGGCCCTGTAGACCGCCCCCATCCCTCCTTCGCCGAGCTTATCCGAGATCTGATAACGACCCAGCCGTTTGCGATTACCGATCGCCGACGACCCCAGTTTTTGGACAATGTCGGAGTCATCGTACAGAACCGTTTGTTCCACGTTGGTCGCATCCGACACCGGTGCCGCATGGCCGATCGTTGCATCCGCCCCGCTCCATGGGACTCCTGCATGTTGCGCAACGACTTCGAGTTGCTCCAGGACTTCCTGGGCGGTCGCCCGGTCGGCCGGATCCGACTGCAACGCTCGCGTCACGACATCGCACAATGCGTTCAATGCCGAAGTCGTCCCCTCTGATTGCGGCAGCCACTGCTGCAATCTGCGGCGAAAATCGTCAACGTGAGCCAGCGGTTCGCCCGCTTCACCGGTGAACATCCACACCAGCATCGAATTCAGGCTGAACACATCCCCGGCAGCGTCCGGCTCCGGGATGTCAGTCGCTTCCGGCGCGAGGAACTGCGTGTCCTCTTTCTGGTCCATCGAAGTATCCTCGCCCGGCGCAGGACGGACAAAGTCGACCTGAGCCGTGCCGTCGGGGCGAAGGAAAACCGACTGCGGTGTCAAGCAGCCGTGGGCCAAGCCGAGACGGTGCCCCGCTGCAAGCACCGACGCCAACTGACATCCGAGCGATAGAAACTGCTGTTCGTCCGTCTGCTCCGCTTTGGAGACCGCCTCGTACAAGCTGCGCTGCGAAGTCGTTTCCAAAACGACCGCCGATTCCTCATGTTCCAGATCTGACGTTAATACACGCGTCGCTGCGGGATGATTCAACTGGCTTGCCAACCGCACCCGCCGCTTCACCCGCTCCGCCGCGTCCGGATCCAGTCCGTTCAGCACCAGCACGTCAATCTCAGCACCGTCGCCGGGACGAATCGCGCGATAGGAGACCCCCGATGCCTGCGTCCCGAGCTGCGACACAATCTGGTAGTCCGTCGCCTGATCACCCGACTGCCGCGGCATAACCTCCGTCGCCGAAAACTCGGCCGCAGCGGAATTGATCTCGGCGGAAAACTCGCCGAACCGCGCGCGATAGGCGGCGACGTCCGGTTGCGTCCCCTGCTCTTGCAGCAATTCCCACTCAATTTGCACCAATTCCGCAAGCAGATGCGGGCGGACACTCTCCTCGGCCTCCGACAAGAACTCCTCGATCTGCGGAGCCGCGCCGCTGCGCCACTGCTGTTCAAATTGCAGACAGCAGCTGTCGATCTGCAGCTGTTGTGAGAGATTCGGCTCGGCCGGGGAAACGGGTTTGCTCATGCCCACCAGCCTACCAGCTTAGCCGTCCTCGTTCCACAATTGTCGGATCAAACTCAACCGCCGGCCGACCGTGCGGCGGCTCAGCCCGGTCTGCGTGACAATCTCTTCGTTGGAATAGCCAGCCAGCTTCAAACGGGCGATTTCCCTGAACGATTCATCCGGCAACTGGTCCATCAACTGATCCGATTCCTCGCAAATCTGCAGAGCGAATTCCGGGGTGGGTGTGTTTCCGATCACATTCTCGATGCCCAAGTTCTCCTCTTGCGGGATCGACCCAAAAATCGACTCCCCGCGGACATCTCCGCCGCCGCGCTTTTCGGCCTGGTTTCCCCGTAGGCGGCGCATTGCCTTGCGGGCCGTGATCACCACCAGCAACGACCACAAATTATCGCGGTCCTCCAACTCCGGAAACCGGTTTTTTTGCACGCCTTGGCACAGGCTGTGAAAGGCGCTGAGCGCAACGTCTTCCTCGTCGAATGTCCGCTTGACGTGTCCCGGCAGCTTCTTGCCGGCCAGCGCCACCAGCCGATGAAAATATCGCTCCCACAACTCCTGCGCCGCGGTCTCATCCTTCCGCTTCAGGCCGTCGATCCACATCATGACAGAATCTTCAGCCGACATACGCCCCTCCAGAACTGCTGAATGAATTCACCTGAAAAATGCTACCAAGAACCCCACCCCATCCGCAATTCCACCCGCCCCCATCAGCCTACGGGTTGACCTTGGCGTTTTCAAAGGAGCTCGAAAACCTGGAAGCTGCCGTTGCCATGCACATCGCGAACTACAACTTCTGCTGGCGGATGCGCGAGAACGGCAAGAGCGGGCGAAAGCGGCCCACTCCGGCTATGATGGCGGGAGTGACAGATCGGCTTTGGAAATTTGAGGATCTTTTAGATGCAGTATTGGGCCAATCGTCGCGCCAGATTTCACCCCGATCTTCCAATCGTGCAGTCGATAAACTCCATTCTCATCGAGCTCAAAATAAAGCCCTACCCGTGAGAATGGGTATCTCATCGATATACATTCGTAGTAGTCCCACCTAAGCGTCCCACAAGACCCATCCCTAAAAAGAACGCCAATTGCCTTTCTCACTTCTGAATCTGTCATGCCCTTTTTCAATGGACCAGATGCTTTACGATCGCTAAGAGGGTTTCCACTTTTCGGACTATAGTTTCGGATGCCACTACAACCGAACAAGAAGAATTGCGCGAGCAGGCATAGCAGAAGACCTCGCGCTGGACCATTGAAGACTTGCGTGTTTGCCATAGATTTTCCTATCGGCAAAACCGTTACAGTCGGCCGAGCAAATGGTCCATCTTATTTCATCTTTCGAGTCAATCTGAAACCTCGCTTTTCGCTGTCTATTTCAAATCAGGACACTACCAGCCTCCGGCTCTGCCGGGGGTCTCCGAACGCAAATTCACTCGCCACGCAACTCCACCCGTCGAATCTTCCCGCTCACCGTCTTCGGTAACTCATCAACAAACTCAATCTCGCGCGGATACTTATACGGCGCCGTCGAAGTCTTCACGTGCTCCTGCAGCTCCGACTTGAGCACCTCTGTCGGATCGCTCCCCGCCGCCAACACAACAAACGCTTTGACAATCTGGCCCCGCATTTTGTCCGGTTTGCCGACCACCGCCGCCTCCACCACCGCCGGATGCTCGATCAACGCGCTCTCCACCTCAAACGGGCCGATCCGATAAGCCGAACTCGTAATCACGTCATCCGCCCGCGCAACGAACCAGAAGTAGCCGTCGTCATCAACATAAGCCCGGTCGCCCGTGACATACCAATCGCCGCGGACAGTCGCCGCACTGTCCGTCGCGTTGTTCCAGTACTCGCGAAACAATCCCAACGGACGCTGCGGCTGAATGCGGACTGCGATATCCCCCTCTTGATTCGCCGGTAACTCGCAGCCCGACTCGTCAATCACAGCCAAATCAAATCCGGGCGCGGGCAATCCCATCGAACCCTGCCGTACCGGAACGCCAGGAAAATTCCCGCACAGCAGCACGGTCTCGGTCTGCCCATACCCGTCGCGAACCGTGATCCCCGTCGCTTGCTGCCAAACGGCGATCACTTCCGGATTGAGCGGTTCCCCCGCCGCCACACAACTCCGCAGCGCCGCCGGCCGAAACTTGGACAAATCGCGCTGCACCAGCACGCGGTAAATCGTCGGAGCGGCGCACATCGACGTAATCGGATACTTCGCCAGACAGTTCAACACATCTCCCGCGTTGAACTTTCCTCCACTTTCCTGCACAAACAACCCCGCGCCGCAATTCCACGGGCCGAACAGGCTCGACCACGCCGCCTTGGCCCATCCGTTGTCAGAGACGTTCCAATGCAAATCATCCTCACGCAAATCGAGCCAATAACGGCCGGTGACCTGATGCCCGACCCCATAGCTGGCCTGTGTGTGCAACACCATCTTCGGCATGCCGGTCGTGCCCGACGTGAAGTACAGCAACGCCGGATCATCGGCCGACGTTGATACTTTCAGCCGATCGGCGGCGGCGCTTTCAACCAAATCCGCATACGGCAGCCAACCGTCGCGGGAATCGCCGTCAACCATAATCCGCTGCTTCAGTCGCGGAATCTCCACGTCGGCTTCGTCCAACCTTGTGGCGATCGTTCCCTCGGTGATGATCCCGACCGCCTCGGCCGCTTCGGCGCGGAAAGCAATGTCGCCCGCCGTCAGCAGCGGCGTGCCCGGAATCGCCACAATCCCCGCCTTGAGCAGCCCGACCATCGTCTCCCACCACGGAACAATCCGCGGCAAGATCACCAGCACCTTCTCGCCGCGACCGATTCCCAAGCCCGTCAACGCCTGCGCGACTTGATTCGATCTTCGGGAGATCTCGCCAAACGAGACTGTCCGCTCCGCGTCTGGACCCACCCACTGAATCGCCGTTCGCTCGGGATCGGCTGCCGCCCAGCGGTCGACAACGTCAAAACCGAAATTGAACTCCGCCGGAGCCTCCCAACGAAACGCCGCTCTAATGCGCCGATAATCGTCCAAGCTGGTGATGCGGTCATCCATGCGGCTTCCCTTTCGCCAATGAAAGTGCCAACTCCCACAATTCCGCGATTCCCTCGTTTCGCGACGGACTCGTCCGCACGACCGGGATCTCACGACAGCCCGGCAGATTCAATTGGGCGGCAATCTGGGACTGCATCGCCTCGGCGCCCGGCAAATCGGACTTGTTCACCGACACAATATCGGCGACTTCCAGCAGCCCCGCCTTTTCCCACTGCAGTTCGTCCCCGCTCTCAGGCTGCAGCAGCAGGATTAACACATCGGCCAGATCCCGCACGGCCGTATCGCCCTGCCCCGCTCCCACCGTCTCCAGGATCACCGCGTCAAAGCCGAACGCGAAGAGCAATTCGATCATCACGTCCAGATTCGGAACAATCGCCTGTCCCCCCGCCGCGGTCGACAGACTGCGAATAAAGACTCCCGGATCAACTTCCGCCGGCGACATCCGAATGCGGTCGCCCAACAGCGCGCCACCCGTGAGCGGGCTTTGCGGATCGCACGCCAAGACGGCGACTCTTTGATCGCCACGGCGCAGATGTTCAATCAGTTTCCCGATCAAACTGCTCTTGCCCACCCCGCCGCTACCCGTGATCGCCACCACCACGCCCCGCGACGCGCCGGCCAACGATTCGCGAAATTCGTCCGCACTCTCTCGCTGCGCCGCCAACGTCAGCGCCCGCGACAGAGCATGACGGTCGCCGCTTTTGATCCGCTTTAGCAATTCAAGATTGTTCGACACGATCGTCCTGCGCGCTGAGAAAATCGACAATCTCCTGAATCGGCGTTCCCGGTCCGAACACTTTGGCGACGCCCATCTCAAGCAACTTGGCGGCATCCTCTTCGGGAATGATCCCTCCCACAATCACGCCGACATGATGAGCGCCCTGCTCATCGCGAATCCGGAGCAGCTCGGGGATCAGCGTCATATGCGCCCCGCTCAGCAAACTGATCCCCAACCAATCGGCATCTTCATCAACCGCCGCCTGAATCACCGCCTCCGGCGCCTGCCACAACCCGGAGTAAATCACATGAAACCCCGCATCACGCAACCCCCGCGCAACGACCTTCACACCCCGGTCGTGCCCATCAAGGCCAATCTTGGCCAACAGCACACGTTGTGGATCACTTCGTTCGGTCATGAAATACTAATCCGTAGGGTCCGCTGTGCGGACCGAAATCTATCCCGCGATTCGAAATCAAACACGTGACCGCCGCCCTTTACACTCTGATACTAACTGATCCCGGCACCCATCCCTAAAGCCTCCACCCTAAAGCCTAACCCCTCCACCACTACCACGCCTCACCTGGCCGAAACCGCCCGTAAACGTCAGCCAGCGCGTCCATCGCCTCACCAACCGTCACGCGCGCCTCTGCCGCGTCGATCAACGGCGGCAGCACGTTCCCTCCCGCCTCCGCAACACAGCGCAATTCGTCAAGTCGGCGGCGGACGTCGTTGTCGCTGCGGTTCTCTTTAATCTTCTGCAGCGCTGCCAATTGGTCCGACTCGACGGCTTCGTCCACCTGCAGAATGTCGATCTTCGGTTCCTCCTCTTCCTGAAACGCGTTGACGCCCACGATGAGCTTCTCCTGCGCGTCCACCGCCCGCTGATACGCAAACGCCGCATCGGCGATCTCGCGGCGGAAGAAACCTGCTTCAATCGCGGCGATCATCCCCCCTTTGTGATCGATCCGCTCGAAATACTGCCGCACCTCCTCCGCCAGCTTGCGGGTCAGCGTCTCGATGAAGTAGCTGCCCCCCAGCGGGTCGACCGTGTTCGTGGCGCCGCTTTCGTACGCCAACACCTGCTGCGTCCGCAATGCCAACGTGACCGCATGCTCCGACGGCAACGCCAGCGTTTCGTCCATGCTGTTGGTGTGCAGCGACTGGCACCCCCCCAACACCGCCGCGAGCGCCTGATAGGCGACGCGGATCAAATTCACCTCCGGCTGCTTGTCCTGCAGCGAGCAACCGGCCGTCTGCGCATGGAATCGCAACTTCCACGACGCCGGATTCTGTGCACCGTACTGATTTCGCAGTGCATCGGCCCAAATCAAACGGGCGGCGCGGTATTTGGCAACTTCCTCAAACACGTCGTTGTGCGAATTGAAAAAGAAGCTCAGCCGTGGCGCAAACGCGTCGACATCCAACCCCCGCTCGAGCGATTTCTCGACGTAGTGCAACCCGTCCGCCAAAGTGAACGCCAATTCCTGCGCCGCCGTCGAACCCGCCTCGCGAATGTGGTACCCGCTCACCGAAACTGTGTTCCATTGCGGAACCTGTTCGCTGCAAAACTCGATCAAATCGACGACCAGTTTCACAGACGGTTCGGCGGGAAACACAATCTCGTTCTGCGCGTGAAATTCCTTCAGAGCGTCATTCTGAATCGTGCCCCGCAGCTTCTTCCAGTCAAAGCCCCGTTCCCGCGCCGCCGCCAGATAAAACGCCATCACCACAATCGCCGGCGCGTTGATCGTCATCGAGACCGAGACCGCTTCCAGGTCGATGTCGGCAAACAGTTGCTGCATGTCGTCCAATGTATCGGTCGTCACACCCAACCGGCCGACTTCACCACGCGAACGGGGATCGTCGCTGTCCAGCCCCATCAACGTCGGCAGATCAAATGCCGTGCTCAGCCCGGTCTGCCCCTTCTCCAGCAAAAACTTGAACCGCTGATTGGTCTGCTGCGCCGTGCCGAACCCGGCAAACTGCCGCATCGTCCACAGCCGACCGCGATACATGCTGGCATGAATGCCCCGCAGGAACGGGTACTGTCCCGGATACCCCAAATCGCCGCCGGAGTCGAATTCGTCGCCGCCGAAATCCTGATACAGCGCATCGATCGGCATCCCGCTCACCGTCGTCGGCGGCTGCGGTCGCGCTGGCGACGCCGTAAGTTCCTGCTCCCACGCCTCCCGCAAATCGGAAGTCACATCATGCATCTGCGTACCCTCACCCAAGACTGTGGTCGTTCAATCAATTCTACGATCCGGTGCTGCAACGCGGCTAGTGTCGATACTCTATAATCGAAACGCAGATTGCGCAGATTATCGCAGAGTTGCAAACCCTTACTCTGCGATAATCTGCGCAATATGCGTTTTAATTTGGTGGCTCAACAACTCGCCTTCAACAGCGCCTCCAAACGATTGCCCGCCGCGCGATTCGACAGAATCTGCCACGCTTTCTCGACCACGACACTTCCCGCTTCCACAGGCGGCAATCCGCGCGAATAGATATTCGAAATCACCGTGTATTCAAACCGAATGTCCGGATTCCCGCTCAAAGTCGCCGCTTCCCGCTGCTCCTCTTCGCCGAGCAATTGATACGCCAGATAAGCCGACAAACTGCTCGCCGCCTCGGCGTCCCCGCCCGGACGCTCGCCGATCAGCATGATCGTCAATCGCGTCTGCAATCGCTCCGCCAGCGATTCGGCCAGCTTGACGCGTCCATACCGGGCCACAATCGGCCGGCCGCGCGATAACTCGTGTCCATCCAATCCGTCGACCAGCACCGGGTACAGCTCCGCCATATTCGCATTGACCGCTTTGGCGCTCAGACCGTCGGAGACCACAATCTGCACGTCGTAATTCTCGGGCTGCAACTCTTGCCCGTCACCATCCGCCACCTCCGATCCCAACGTGGGCGAGTTCAAGTGGCTCTCCTTGTCACCAGCGTTGGTCGACAACTCTCTAAAATCATCGATTGCCCGGAGTTGATCCATGTCCACTTCGCTGTAAATCGCTTCGCGGGCCCAAGCCAGATTCGACTTGAGTCGGCGACTCACCGCGTCGGCCGGACGCGGACCTGAGTTTTCGTAACCGTACATCGCCGGCGTCGCTCGGCAAAGTTCGTCAAACTCCGCGTCCGATTCGCAGAACATCCGCGGATCGCCCCACCGCGGGCCGCGTTCGATGCGCCCGCCGGAAGTCTCCACAAAGATCTCGCGCTGCAGCGCCCACTCCAAAAACTCCGGCGTCGGCCGGCGGTCGTGCAATTCTCGCAACGTCTGATCGTCATGGGCGCTCGTATCAAAGTAAGCCAGCATGCGGTCGTTGTTGAGATACACGTCCATGTAATAATTGGCCCCCGCCGTAGACAGCAATTGCGTTGCCATCTGCTGTCCTTCCAGCGTGATTTTGGAATGCAGCGTGTAACACGGCGCCATCCCCATCGGCAGTCCCAGCAGCTTACCCATAAAATGGTCCTGCAGGTTGGAAATGATCATCTCGAAGTCGTCCAGATGCGTCTCCGGCCCAATAAACCCGGTCACATTGTTCACCATGTACGGGCGATAACGTCGAGCCAATCCGTAGCAGAGCGCTTCGGTCGTCGCCATATCGATGCCGTAGTGCTTTCCGTACGTATATTCGCTCCCCTGGCCCGTCTCGAAGTACATCAAGTTTTCGGCCTCGTCCTTCAGCGGGCTGCTTTCGAACATTGTCCGATAGGCGTGGTCCAGCAGATCGACGGAAATGTCAAATTCGCTCAGATTGGTCGCCTCAGTGCCCGCCAAACTTTGAAAAATAATCTCCACCGGCACGCCCTGTTCCAAGCAGGCTAACTGCGTCTTGAGATGCGCCAGCACACAGATTTGCGTCGGAGCACCGGTGCGGCGCCGCAGTTTGTCCAGATGGTGCAACAGCGACGAAATATTCTCCACCGTGTCGACGGCGGGATTTACGCCGATCAACGCGTCGCCCCCTCCCATCGACAGCCCGGCGTAGCACAACAGCGCGATCCCGCGCGGATCGTCGACCGGATGGTTCGGCTGCAGCCGCGAGGAAAGCGTCCCGGGCTGGCCCAGATGCGTCCGCGCGCGGCTCGGACGCTGCAACTTGCGGGCCGCGTAGACCAACTCGTGCGTGTCCATCAACTTCGCCACCGCCGCCGCCATCACCCCCGTCAGCCCGAAGCCCAGTGAGTTGACCGCTTCGCCGGTTTCCCGCAACAACACATCCTTGAGTTCCCCGAGCGTCATCGTCGACATCGACGAGAACCGGTCACGGTCAATGTCATAATTGACGCGCATCACCGTATCAATTTCGCCGCTGTCGTCCTTCAGCGGCTGATCATAAATCTCCTGCAACGTCAGCGAGGAGAGAATCGCGCGCGCCGCCTCACGCTCCGGCTCGCTGGCGGCCGCCAATCCCGCGCCGCGATCTCCCGCCTTCGTAAAATCCGCCGCTCCCAACAACCGCTTGAGGCTTTCAAAGCGGAAGGAACGATTGAACAACTCGATTTTGTACTCTTGATCGGGTTGTGTCGGTGGTACGTGAATCTCTTCTAAGGGCGTCAGCGTTCGCATCTGTGGCTTTCCTCTGTTTGATTGCGCCAAGTTGACGGAATCTGCCGTAGCGGAATACAGCGGTGTACTCTGCACTACATTTTCCGCGACTCCACCCAGATTGCAACGTCTCTCCGGCCGTCCGTCGCGCCATCGGTCGATATTGCAGTCGAACGAGAGCCCCCGCACTCTCACTCAATCTCGACTGCCCTTGCGGATCATCTACCAGCTTGTCACTATTTCACAACGACGCACCGCCAAATACGTTGAACTCCGATTTACCCATCGTACGTAGGTGCTGGTCAAGGTTCCCCGACAACGTCGGCCCGGATGAGAGCATGTCTCAGGAGTTAATCACCACTCAAGAAGATTTTGCTGAACTCTGCGCTCATCTTCGCGATTCCGGACTGGTTGCGTTCGATACCGAATTCGTCTCGGAATACACCTACAGGCCTCAGCTCTGCCTGATGCAATTCGCCACCGCCGAACGGCTGGTCGCCGTCGACCCCTTCGAAATTGAAGACATCAGCGACTGGTGGCGTTTGATGTCCGACGACCAGACCACCGTCATCGTGCACGGCGGCCGCGAGGAGGTCCGCTTTTGCATCAATCTCACCGGCAAACGCCCCCAAAAACTGTACGACGTGCAAATTGCACAGGGTCTGATCAGCAAAAGTTTTCCGTTGGGCCACGCCGCCTTGCTCAATCGTGTGCTCGGCGTCGAAGTCTCCGGCAAGGAAACCCGCACCGATTGGCGGCGGCGCCCGCTGACCGACAAGCAGGTCCATTACGCCATCGAAGACGTGCGCCACTTATTGGACGTCTGGAAGACACAGTCCACCGAACTGCAATCGCGCAGCCGTATTGCGTGGGCCGAAGCCGAGTTCGAGCGGATGATTGACGAAATCGACAGCGAACGGACGCGCGAGAACTGGCGGCGGCTCTCCGGAGTGAATTCGCTTCGGCCCCGCGAGTTGTCGGTCGTCCGCGCGCTCTATGAATGGCGCAGCGGCGAAGCGGAAACGCGCGACCGCCCCGCACGAAAAATCTTGCGTGATGATCTCTTGGTCGACATCGCCAAACGCCAGCCACGGACCGTCAACGATCTGTTGGCCACACGCGACATGAATCGCGGCCCCTACCATAAGGAGATCGCACCGGGAATACTGGAGTCAATCGCGCGCGGACGAAACCTCCCCAAATCCGACTGGCCCAAACAAATCCGCCGCGAGAAGGAACGCGACGAGCAGATTCTCGGAAAGCTGCTCTCGATCGCCCTCGCCAACCGCTGCGCCGAGCAAGAAGTGGCGCTGCAGCTTGTCGGCACGACCGCCGACTTAAAAGAACTCGTCCGCTGGCATGTCTACAACAACGGCACAGGGCAAACGCCGCGCATCGCCGGAGGATGGAGGGCCGAGGTCTGCGGCGATCTCCTCACCAACCTGCTCGACGGCAAAATCACCATGCGCGTCGGCGACCTCGAATCAGACCATCCGATTCTGTTTTCGGAGAATGGTTAAACGGTGCCTTCTGATGCCGCACCCGCCGTGTCGAGACTCACTCTGCGCAACCAACCCCGTAAAGGTAGAGGGACAGGCCACTCCCAAGCCACTCTGTGACCGGCCCGGGACGCCGCTGGTGGTGAGTCGCCCGTCCATCGCGACGCACTGGCTGAACATCTCAGCCAGGGAGATCTCCGCGCGTCATTATTTTTAATCCAGACGCGTACAACCCAACAACTCATCAATCAGGCACCAAACCACAAAACAACCTACCAAACCCCAATCAACTCTCCGCCAAAACCCCTTCAAGAACCGTTACTCGCCAACGGCAGCGCCCCCCCGCGCGCCAGCCGACCCCGATCTTGACCGCTCCCTGCCCTCCTCCAGCCTCACCACTCCAGCCTCCACCCTCACCCCTAACCTTCAATCGCCGCGCGGTCGATACGCCCGTCATGCAGCGCGGACGCGATCAGCAACCCTTCGACGCCCAGCGCCTTTGCCGCCGGCAAATCGCCCGGTCCGCGAATTCCGCCGCCGGTGATGATCTGTAGCTGGCAAAACCGGTCGCGCAAGCGGCGGCAAAGCTGCTCGGTCGCCAGACCCTCGCCGGTGCCGACCCAAGCCAAGTCGAGCACAATCATCTGCTCAATCCCCAGAGCCACCGCTTCCACGGCAATCTCAAACGGCCGGGGATTCCGCCACTCATCCAGCGTCCCCAGCGGCCGGCCCTGCTTCAGATCCAAACTAAAAATGACCCGCGGCGGCCCATAATCGACGCACAACTCCGCGATCAGCTGTCGCGGCGGCGAGGTCTCCAACGCAACCACCGCGGCAGCGCCGCCGCTCTCATACACTTCGACGGCGTCCGCCACCGCGCGCAAGCCCCGGTCGATCAGCAGTTCAAACCCGTCGTCCGCCAGCTCTTCCCAAGCCGCACAATTCGGCCGTCCGTGCATGATTCCGTCCAGGTCCGCCACATACAGCCGGCTCAGCCCCAAGTGATCGCGAAATCCGCGCGCGATCTGTAGCGGTGTTGATCCACTGCTCAATCGGCTTTCAACCGGCCGATATTGCTCGCGCCGACCGCTGACGCCCCGCACAACGCGCCCGTCCAATATGTCGAGTACCGGTATGATCTGCATCACCAGGATTCCAATTCGCCAGAACACCTCAGACGAAAGTCTGACGACGCTTCACGGACTGAGCAACCCTGCGGTAAGATACCAAATCATTCCGACATCCCATTGACGAGACACAATGTTGCGACCTTTTGCGGGGGAATCATGTGGCTGAGGATCTTGATTGTGGCGGCCGTCTTGTATGTTGCCTGGCTGTTGCTCCGCAGGCGTTCCGATTTTCGAATCCGCATCACTCTGGGCAGAACCGCCGTCAGCGGTCGCTTATCAAAAGCACAACAGTCCAAGATTCGCGGCTACTTCGACGAAACGAAACTCTCGGCCCCAGCGGTCAAAATCACCGGCCGCTGGGACGACCAAGGACGCCTAAAGCTCCAATTTCGCGGCACTCTCAGCAAAGGTGAACAGCAAATGATCCGAAATTACCTCGACTCGATCGTCTAAGTCTCCAGACTTGCGTCGACGCGTTTCTGAATCTCGAAACTTACGATCCACTCACAGGAGCAGTCTCAATCCCATGACCAACGCCCCGAATTCGACGACGGAGGAATCTCTCTACGACCGGCTGGGAGGCGTCTTCGCGATCGCCACGGTCGTCGACGATTTCATCGACCGCGTGATGGCCAATCCGATTCTCAACGCCAACCCCAAAGTTGATGAAGCCCACCACCGGGTCCCTCCCGCCGGATTCAAATACCTGGTCACGGAAATGGTCTGCTGGGCGACCGGCGGACCGCAAACGTATACCGGAAAAACAATGCGGGATTCGCACGAGCATCTCGACATCACCGAACCGGAGTGGCAGGCATTTCTGGCGGATTTTCAGGCATGTCTCGACAAATTCGAAGTTCCCGCCACCGAGCAGCAGCAGCTGTTCGCCATCGTCGAGAGCACCAAGGGAGACATTGTGCAGCCAAGTGAATAGAATTGAACCGGAGAGGTCGCCCCCGCCGCCTCCAACGCGTCCGCTCATTCGACGTTCCTCGCGCATGGCGACTCCATGGCAAACGAACAATCACCACCGGCAAAACGCTCTCGCCGCAAGTGGCGCATCCTGCTGTGGCCGATAGCGATTTATCTGGGGATTCTCCTGATGTTGGCGACGTTTCAACGCAGTCTGATTTACCATCCCTACCGCGTTACCCGAGTGACGCCGGAATCCGCCCAGCTTTCCGCCGCGCGCGTCTTTGAAATTCAAGTCGAAGCCGACGACGGTGTGAAATTGCACGGCTGGTTTCTACCCGCCGGCGGACGAACGTGCCTCAATCAGGACAACTATCTCCAACATCTCGGCAGCGGACGCCGTGTGGCCATCGTCTTCTGCGGAAACGCCGGGCACCGGGGCTATCGCGGCGATATTCTCGAGCTGTTTTCAAAGCTCGATATCGATACTTACATTTTCGACTATCGAGGCTACGGATCCAATGAGGGGTCGCCCAGCGAGTCCGCGATCATCGCCGACAGCCGCGCCCTCTGGCGATACCTGACGCGACAGAGGAATATCGAACCGCAGCGCATTGTGATCTTCGGAGAATCTCTGGGAGGCGGAGTCGCCACGCAACTCGCCTCGCACGCCTGCCGCGAGGACCAAATGCCGCACGCGCTGCTCCTGCAAGCCACCTTCTCATCGCTCGTCGACGCCGCAGGATATCACTACCCCTGGCTGCCGGTCGGTTGGCTCATGGCCGACCGCTTTGAATCCGTCAAGGCGATCGCCACAGTTCGCTGCCCTATTCTGCACGTTCACGGCACGGACGACACGATTGTCCCTCTCAAATTGGGACAGCGGCTCTTCCATCATGCGCCGTCAGAGTCCGATTCCGGCCATGCCAAACAGTTCGTCGAGTTGCCCGAAACCGGACACAACGACATCGACCGCTCACGACTTTCCAAATTCGGGGCGGCCGTTGCCAATTTTCTAAACCAAATCCCATAATCGCACATTCGTACTCCTGTGGGGACTCCAAGCTGAGCAGCTCACGAGAACTTGAAGTAAAGGACTTTTGAGGAAAGATCGATGTCAGGCAGCAGTGACTTCGTAACAGATCATGCCCAATCTTCCGTGCCGAACAACAGTTTTGCCGCCCGCGCCGCCTCACAAACATGGGAAATGGCCCCGCTGGCCAATTCCGCCCAGCACGTGTTCTGGGTCTGGTACAAGCCGGCCAACTTTCCCCATGGCCTGGCAGTCAACATTCCCGCCGAAACCTTCCAAGGATATCCCGACCGCGCGCAACTGACAATTCGCAAGTTGCTGCAATCACTGGCGCTCTCGCCCGCGGAACTTCTCCAATGGTCGCAGCACGGCTCCGTCTACGACGCCCTGCAGGGGACCGCTCCCAATTTGGACCAGCCGTTGGCCGGCCCCGTGCCGGATGCCGATGGAACGATCTATCTGTCCATGGCGGCTCCGTCACCTGTCGCGTACCAACCCCCGGCCGCCGCCGCACCACTCCCGGCCGACGCCGCCTCGATCCATGGCGATATTTTCGAAAACATCGATTCGGAATGGAAAGCTATCGAAAAAACCGAACGAGACCTGGGACTGTGCCGCAGGAAGCTCTCCGACATCCTCTCCAGGCTGAATACGTTGAACCGCGACCTGACACACGATGAACTCATGCATGCCGACAACGCCGACAAAACCGCCTGGCAGGACGCCCGGCGGTGGCTCCGCGAGACCGCCGTGAGGGTCTCCCGCAATCTCAAGGACTGCGACGTCGGCGACGCCACCAACGTCGTCAAGCGACAATGGATGGAACAGACCTACGAGCAATACATCACGCAGCGGCAGTATTTCGACGGCATCCATCAGGCGCACCGCGAGTTCGAGGGATACCGTAAAATGGTGCAGACCTTGTTCGTGAACATGAACACCGCATACGCCAGCGCGGTGACCGACGGCGAACGCCGCGCGCAACAGGTCCTCGCACAAATCGCCGCCAAGTCGCGCAGGAAGAAATAATAGTGCCGCCGACGTCTCCTACGAGGAAAACGCTTCGCTCAACGGCACCTCAAGCCCCGGCAACAAGGGCGACGTGTAATTCTCAGTCGCCGGCAACACACGCTCGGCATAATCAGCTTCTTGCCAAGTGAGTATCAGCGCCGATTTCTTAAAGCGATCGACGATCACGTATTCCTTGACACCGATAGCATGATAATCAGCCCGCTTGTCGATGTAATCGCGCTCCTGATCGCTGCGGTCGGCGCTGACGAACTCGAAAATCAAATCGGGTACACGGCTGGGAACTGCAGATTGAGTGTTTGACGCAGTGAGATAAACACAAATATCAGGAATCCGTTCTGTCTCGTCGGTAATGTTCACCCAACCTTCAATGTCGACATCTTCCACAACATCGAGGTGGGCGTCCCAATATGCGTTGAGCTTTCGTCGAAAGGGCCGTGACACGTGGCGGTGTTCCGGACCTCTGGGAGCGAGAACAACGAGTCGGCCTCGTACACGTTCATACCGAAACGGCGGCTGCGTCGTCGCCGACGAAAAATCCCCAGCTGTGATTTTCTCGCCGGAATTAAGCTCCGTAACATGGGGCACTGACATTCGCATGCCGTCCGTTAAGCACATTCGAATTCACATAGCAATTCACTCCGCCGTCAACGCCGCCTCCAACACCTCGCGAGACGCTTCAAAACCGGAGATCGCTCGAAACTGCGACGCCAACTGGTCGACGCTGATCTTCACCGGCTCGACCACCTTGCAGTACCGCGAACGCGCCTCTTGAAGAAACGGCGTCTCTTCCGGTAAGCCGTCCAGATCCATCACCGCCATGTTCTCCCGCAGAAAACTGGCCGGCAATTTCGTCTTGGGGCCTTTCTCAAAGCTCCGTTCGGTTGAAATCACCACGTCGCAGAGGGTCGAGAACAAATTCGCCCGCGGCACGTATCGCAGGTCAAACAGTTGCGAGAGCATCTGCGCCCGCTTGTCGTCGCCGGCGGTGATACTCAGCACCGTGTCGCGACGTTTCGCAGCGAAGACCGCCGCGCGCGTAGTCGAATTGGCGCCGATCACCAGCACATTTCGATTGTCCAGCGGCTTTGCGGTCGGGCGATTGCCGCCCAACGTTTCCTCCAGCGCGATCAGCGCTGACCGCCACAGCGTGCTATAAGCGGTCCAGCCCTGATCCGATTTCAACAACATGTCCGCCTGCTGCGCGATTTCCGCCGACTTCTCCAAATGGTCGGCGACCCGCATCATGTCTTCCCGATTCTTCGGATCGAGCAAGATCGCCTTGATGTGCAACTTCTCAAACATCTCCATCATCCGCTCGACTTGCTGCGTCTCCACCGGCAGGCAGCGAATATTGAGATGCTGTTCGGCAAATGCCGCATTCAGCGCCCGGACGGTCTTCACCTGCGCCGGTTCGTGCCCCAACACGGCCACCAGGTGCGTCTGTTTTCCGATGTCCCGCCAGCGATAGATGTGTTCCAAATCGTGAATACAAATCTGGCCTGCCTGGACTTCCATGCCCCGTTCCAAAGCGGCATAGACAAACGGGGACCCCAACTTACAACTGACCAGCGCCAGCGTCAGCCCGGCATCCCCCGTGCCGCTGACGATCACCGGTACATCTCCATTGAAATTCAGAGCGCGAATCAGCGGCCAGGCCGACTCCAACGTCGGCGTAGCGGCGGTGAATTTCACCATGTCGGCATCGGCGTCGCACGCCCGTTGGTAGACCGCCTTCAAATCGGGGAGCGGGCCGTCCAAATGTGTCGAACTGACCACGCGCATCGACGGTCCGAACCGGGGGATCTTCGCGGCAATGTCGACTTCAAGCTCAACAAATTCCGGACCGTCGGCAATCGCCTGGCGAAGAATCGTGACCCGCTCATGCTCGTCGCGATTCCAGGAACCGCCGTCCTGCGGCCGCCGGCAGGAGACCAGTACCGGTTTTTTGCGGCCCCCGATCAATTCCGAAACATTGGGGATTTTCTGCAGGCAATCAAGTCGAATCTCAACGACGTCACATTGCGGCTCGGCGTTGTGCAAATCCGCCCGGCCGAGCGTATGTGATTCGGGAGCGATGGTGATACAGATCATCGTTCGCACTCAGCATTCAACACAAGGCGTGCGAAAATCAGGCCGGTCAAGGGATTGAAACTGACTATGACTTCAGTCGCCAAGCCACAGGCCGAACGTCAACGGCACAAAACCTTAAACACAATCATGGGTGGCCGCGATTGCGCAACAATCGGGGTGCCGCAGGCACACGAGGCTGCAACTATCCCGTTCGCTGTTTGCCGCGACTCCCGTCGATCACTCTTTCGTTCCCAAACAAATGTTGAGACCCGACAACCACTCTGGATGGGATCAATCCGCCACCGACTCCTTTAGAATCTGCTGATAACTCTCCCGCGCCTGTTGATAGGCCGCTTCCGCCTGTTTCCGTTCCTCAGGTTTACGCATGCCGATGCGGCCCTTCTTTCGATCCCAACAGACGTCCACTGCATCCAAGCACCACTGCGCGCTGCGGCGGCTGGCCCGAATCGGCTGGCCGCCGACCTCCACAAACACCGGATTGGTGTGCACCGACGGCAAAATCCGCACCGCTATCCAACTCGATTTGTCGACCTTCACGTCAAAGCTCAGATGCTGTGTCTCGCCGTCCGCGACGATATGTTTCGTCGCCACCGGGTACCCGTTGACGATCACTTCCACCGGCACCGTCCGAGTTTCACCCTCCCGAGCACGTTCGATGTGCCAGTACGGCTTTTCGTCCAAACGCCGGTTGCGAATCCGTTCCGTCGCCGGAGTCGGCTCCTCAGCCAGCAGCGCCGCAACGTCGAACTCAACCTTCACCGTCCCCGGCTCGGCCAAATTCAATTGGCTGATCTTGCCCTCGCTGCCCGGTTCCCCGACCGCCACATCGTTGACCTTGAAATCGAGGATATGGCTCAACCCGTCGCCGCAATAGCTGCGTCCATCCTTCACGCCCGCAATCCAGTTGTCGTAATTCAGCTCCTCACCTTCGAGCAGCTTGACGTAGATCCGCCCCAAGCCGACCTTGTCGCCGTAGATGCAAGGGAAGTCCGTCTCCCCGCTGATACGAGCGCGGTAGCCGCAATTCAGCGTGTGATACCAGATGTTCAATTCCCAAATCGACGGCGTATCGACGGCCGAAATGAAATCGCAAACATCGTGTGTAACGGTCACGATGTACTCGTTGGCGCCGATGCCGTCAAACGGCGGCATGGCGTAATCGGGCAGTTTGTCGGCCGCCTTGCCTTTCTTATTCGGGACTCTTTTTCCGCGGTCGTCATAATCGGGCAAGGCCAATCCCCACCCGCTGTGGCTGTAGCCGACAACGCCACCCTGTTTCTTGCCCCACGCCAGCACGGGAAGCGTCCAACTCGGCCACTCCTCCAGCAACGTCGTGCCGTCATAATCATCTTCGCTGAGCCGCAACAGACACAGATGCCCGGCGTGCGAGGAGGGAAATCCGCTCACCTCCACGTCGTACCGCATCAAATAGTTGTCCCGCGACAGCGCCGACGTCTTACCCTCAAAGTACTGCTTCTGCGTATACCAACAAGGCCCCCAACTCAGCACGCAGCCGACGTTGAGATCCTCGCCCAAAATGTGCCGCATCATATCCTTGGGCCCGACCCCTTCCGTTGGACTGTCGTAATGCGCGCAACCGGCCGCGTGCACGTGATGGTCGCCCGAAAACCAGCCCCGTTTCGCCGGATGAATCCAGCGCCGCAGCGGAAACCCCGCGTTCTGTTCGCTGCTGCCCGATTTGACCTCCAAAGTGTGCGTGTCGACGTAATACTCCGGACCGCGATTGATCGTGACGGTGTATTCGCCCGGCGGCAGCAATACCGATTCGCCGTCGGCGCGGTAAATCTGATCGTGGAAGAAAAAGTCCGGCGCCAGCCGTCTGGCGGGATTGGGATACACGCGGCCCAACGCATCGCGAATCACAAACGAAGCGGTCGTCGGCTCGCCGTTGAAGTCTTTGACGCTCAAATTCACTTTTACCGCCGGCACGCAGTCGAACAGAATCGGCACCGCATTGCGAAATCCAATATCCTGTGTCCCCTGCCCCACATTGAAGGCCAGTTTCGCCTCCCGTTTTCCGACATCGCGGCTGTAGAGTTGAATGATACGGTACTCCGCCTCCAATCCGGAGAGCGCCGGCTTAAGCGGCTGCTTGTTGAACATCACGATATCGAGAAACCGATCTTTCCCCGCGCCGGGCGGGACCAGCTTCTGTTCGGTCTGCGGACGCTGACGAGCACCTTTCCCCTTCATGTACACCGGCTCGGCATTGGGACTGTCGGCGACCAACTTCGCCGTGATGCCCGCTTCGTTGTGCACCTTGACCAAAAACGTCCGCCAGCCTTGTTGCACGAGCTCTTTCTTGGCCGGCCCTTCGCCCACCGAAACGCGGCTTTCCGGATTGATATGCACCGCCGCCAGCGCTCGCCGATCAAGCACTCTCTGAATCGCGGCCGTCGACTCGCGGGGATCCTCGATCTTCATCGCCGCTTCAATCTCGCGCGTCTCCGCCTCGCTCAGCGGCGAACCGACGTAGTTCAACGCATCGACCAGCCGTTTCGTCGCCGCCTGAAACGGCTGCGCATCGACCGCAATGTATTCCGGAAACGTCCCTTCCGCCGCGGACGCCGACGACGGTCCACAGGAAATCGTTGAAGCGAGAAGACCCGCAATAGTAATCACGGCAAGCTGAGTTTTGCGTTGCATCAGAGTGTTCCCTACTTGTGTAAACGATTCAGCGGCCAACGAGCTATTGTCAGCAACGCCGCGCTGAGATTCAAGATTATTCCCCGTCATGACAAAACTTAACTCGTTCCCAAGCTCCAGCTTGGGAACGCACCTCCGCGAAGCTCCGCATCGCTTCCCCAAGGCAAGGTCCACATGATTCCGGTTGACCTTCGCACAGTTACGCGAAGCAGAGCTTCGCGAACTTTGATTCCCAAACCGGAGTGTGGGAACCAGAGGACTCTATTACCCGGGTGGCTCCACAACCTTGTAATACCGCCCCATCCAATACGGCAACAGCCAAAACACGCTGCTACCCTCCACGCGGCCGCCAGCGCCGCGGTCCGCTTCATACACATTTCGGTCCCAGCGGAACACCGACCGCTCACTGGGCGGCAGCAACCGCTCGGTTTGCACGCGGCCTTCCGCGGGACGTCCAACCAGCTCGACGTCCTCCCGCTGAGAATTGTTCACTGTGTATTGAATCTGATCCAGCGGCACGTCGCGCAGAAGTTCCGCACACAAGTCCAATCGAGCATCCCCTTTGGCAAACGCGGCATACACAAATCCAAACATCGGACTGCCGTCCTTCCGCATCGGAGCAAACCAGGCCTCCATGCTCTTGCGGTACAGCGCGAGTCGCTCCGGATCCTTTTCGTAGGTCATCAGTGCCGGATAACAGAGCGACAACAGGTGATAGCCGATGTACGTGAAATAGTCGCTGCCAGGCCGCATCGGCTCCAAAATGTTCTCCGCGTACCCATGTTCGTTCAGCAGTTTGTCGATTTCGCGATCGTACTTGTCGTCACCCGTCATATGACGCGTGATCGTAAGGTACGCCAGAATCTCCACCGAATTCCCGCCACGCTCCATCCACCAATTCGGATCGTCGTTCAATTTCTCCGGCGCCCAAACCCCCCACAGAGTTGCTTTGCCGTCGATATCGCGAAAGACATAGCCACCCTCGATAATGTAATCCATAATCCGCTGCACCAGCGCAGCCACCCGTTTTTTCTCCTCCTCATCGGCAACCAGATCGTAATAGATCGAGTAGCTGAAGAAGTGGCCGGTTATCTCGTCGGAACTGGTGTCCCCTTTCCAGACCCATTTCCCGTCGGCACTCTTCCGCCAACGGTTCTCCATCCTCTTCCAGCGTGCCTCACGAGCCAAATGGTCGGCTGCTTGCTCGTCGGTATACTTCCGGTTCGCGTCCGCCATGCGGTCCCATTCGGGCGGGATTACCGTCCGCGCGACAAACCCCGGCGTGCCGGTGACCGTTTGCAGCGTCTCCATTGCGCGAAACGCTTCCTGGGCGTTTGCTTTGGCATCTTCGGCACCGGTCGCCGCATAACGAAATGATTCCGCCGCGAGATACAATCCGGTGAACAGCCCGTCATTGTCGGTGTCCATCGGTTCGACTTTTGAGAGATCTCCAGGAACCGGCAGCCGGCACCGCTCGACCAATCCGGGCGCGCGAACGTGCCGCGCGCGGACCAGCTTGTCGAAGAAGTCCGCCTTTTCCTCCAGTGTCATCTGCCGGCGGCGGATGATACTCATCCCGCTCGCCGTCGCCACCACGGCCGATCCATCCTTCAGAAAATCAATGTCGCGAACTTCATCGGCCGGCAGCCAGCGCCGACTGTGCCGCAACGACCAGTTCTTGCCGTCAAACCGCACAGCGCCGATTCCAGTACCGATCCAGAGCTCTCCCCGGTCGCTCAATGCCAGGCAGCGAATATCGGTCGACGGCAGTCCCTGTTTCGGTGTGACCGCCGTCACGCGGCGGCGATTGCGATAAACGTCGATTCCCGCCCGCGTCCCCGTCCACACGTGCCCGTTGCGGTCCGCTGCGATCGAACTCACCCGCCGGCTAAGCGCTTGATCGGGCCGATGCAGCCACACGACTTCCTCGCCCGATTTACGGTACAAGCCCGACCAACTGGCGATGTAAAGGTCGCCGTCCACAACGGCGACATCATAAATGTTCGTCGCCCACGGCCCGTCGATGTGCTGCCACTTGCCCTCAATCCGCTCAAACAGTCCTTTCGGAGTCGACGCGAACAACCGCTGCTTGGACCGCTCGATCAGCGTAACCGGGCCTGCGATCCCGTCATCACGCGTCACCTTGCCATCGGCAATGCGAAACAATCCGTTCCAAGCCCCGACCCAGAGCGAACCGTCCTCTTCAGCCAACACGTCGTAGGTCGATCCCTCGACGGCAGCACCCTCCGGAGCGACCAACTTTCCGTCAGTGACTCGGCGCAGTCCAACCGCTGTTGCCGCCCAAATCTGATCGTTGGAATCCACGGCGACCGCCCGCAGGTTGTTGGCCGTGTTACGAAGATTCTCGCCCTCCGGCACTTCAACGGTAATGAATGGATCGCGATAGTCCTGCCAAAACGGCCGGTCCGCAATCGGCGGTTCCGCGGCCCGAATCCAATCACCAGCCACCGCCGCGCACAATGCAAGAAATAGAAATGCAGCAATTCTTCTCATGTGAACTTTCCAGACTAGAAGTTCGCGCCGTCAAGACGCTGTTTAAAACACTCGACACTCAGCAGTTCTGTTTAGCGCAACCTCATCATCTATGTTTCATCAACTGCTGACAAGGATGCCGCCGGCACAAATTGCTGAAGTCATTCGATCGCGGGAGAACCTGTTGGAAACCCGATTTGTTGTCATACTTCAGCAGTCTCAAGCACGCGTCTCTTGGCCGAAGGCCAAGCGCACCGTAGCCAGGGGCAACGCCCCTGGACTACTGAATTTGTCCGATTTTTCGGAGAATCTCGTGAACCATTTCCGTCACCCGTGCGTCTAAGGGGGCAGATGACATACGGCATGACTACAAAACTCAATCGTCAAACATATCCACAAGACCACCAAGACATGGCTATTCAACAACCGAGTTCGATCAGCGGACAGCAATTTGCCGGCTCCCCGGCGAATTCGCGCTCCGTCTCGCGCCGGCGCTGTTGACACTCGGTTGGAATCAAGCCGTTCCTAAAACTGCCCGGTGTCACTCGCGAGACACCGGGTATTTTTGTGTGAAGACGGAAACGAACAAGGGCTGGTAGCTGAGACGGTGTAGCGGCGGTCTGAAGAACCGCAGACGAGGATTCGAGCGCCTCCCGGCCCACTTGGGAAAACTCAAAGCACGAAATTCGAAATCCGAAACAGATTCGAATGACCAAAAAACAGCGTGAAACAATGCTGATCGTCGATTTCAATGACGAATCACGTTTACCAACGGGAGCTAGGGAGGGTTTTGTCATTTGAAATTTGGATTTGTTTTGAATTTCGAGATTCGATTCTCGGATTTCTCGAAAACTCGGGGTGTAGGGCAGCGGCAGCCCGCGTGTCTTGGGAACACGAGATCGTCGGTTCGAGTCCGACCATCCCGACTTTTTGCTGAGGCTTGAGGTGTGAGGCTAAAGGCTGGAGGCGTATGCGTTCACGGCTGATCCGGCAGTCGTGATCAAACCAGAGTTTGAGCGCGATACCACACGAGCTCCAATGCAGGAGATTCAATCGAAAAGTCTCCCGCATTTGGATTTCGAATTTTGAATTTGTTTAGGATTTCGAATTTCGTGCTTCGACTTTACTTCTCCATGCCTCCGTGTCTCCGTGGTAAAAGTGAAACGCGCCCATGATGTAGCGGTAGCCTGCCGCCTTGCCATGGCGGAAGCGCGGGTTCAACTCCCGCTGGGCGCTTTATTGGAGGCAGGAGGCTTGAAGAAGAGCTTTTCTTCCTACAGCCTCCAGCCTCACCCCTCAAGCCTCTCCGGAAGGACAAGCCAACTTGGCGATGGCACCCCGTTGGAAGCGGGACGAGCCGTAACCGGCCTTGAGGGTTCGAATCCCTCTCCTTCCGCGTTTTAGAGGCTTTAGGCCTGAGGCTGGAGGCTGGAGGAAAGAGGAGCATGGCCATCCTTTCCTAAAGCCTAACGCCTAGAGCCTAACCCCTAACATGCGGGCTGGGGGCCGGCGGCTGAGGATTTCAGACAAGACTGAGTGCAATTTGACAATTCTGTCACAGATCACAACACGTGCCCTTGGCCGAGCGGCAAAGGCACCAGGCTTCCACCCTGGAAAGGCGGGTTCAACTCCCGCAGGGCACTTTGGGGGAGGCTTGAGACATGAGGCTGGAGACTTGAGGAAATACCCGCCTTTCCTACTGCCTCACCCCTCAAGCCTCACGCCTAATAAGGAAGTCATCCGGCCGGATGAGGATCCTGTCTCGAAAACAGGTGGCCGCCCAATGCGGCTTGTGGGTTCGAGTCCCACGGCTTCCGCTTGTTATGAGGCGTGAGGAGTGAGGCGGTAGGCTGGAGGAAGAACTGTTGTCGACTCCCTTTCCTACTGCCTCAAGCCTAATGCCTCAATCATAAACCACGATCAACAAGAGAAACGAACACGACTCTGTACAATGACCGGCATGGAGGAACTACCATTCACGCTCATCAACGAACTCGAACGCAAAATCGCCGCCGATCCGCAATTCCGGCAGGGCATCGAGTATGGACGGCCGCGGCCGGGACATCCGGAAGGCAATGTGAAGCATCACATCGCCGAAGTGCTCAACAACGTCCAGCGGTGGTATGCCCCATCGCCGTACTACCCCTCATTGCGGCTCGTTGCGCTCATTCATGACACGTTCAAGTTTGAAGTCGACCACGCAAAACCGCGCAGCGGGCCCAATCATCACGGCGCCTATGCCCGCCGGTTTGCGGAATCGTATCTCGACGACGAAGCAGTCCTCGACGTTATTCAATGGCACGACGAGGCGCACAATGCATGGGCTGCCGGAGAGCGCTCGGGCGATTGGAACCGCGCTGTCGACCGCGCTCAACAACTGATCGAATGCTTGGCGAACAACCTGGCCTTCTATCGCGCGTTCTACCGCTGCGACAATGCGACGGGCGACAAATCGCAAGACGGGCGGATCTGGTTTGAGTCTCTCGTTGATACAATGACCGGCGAAGAGACCACAGACACCTGAGACGCGACTGTTTTCATCAGCCCTTCGCCGCTGGCAACCGCTTTGTCCTACGACGTCAGCCGCAGAGCATAGCGCCATTTCAGACGCAACCTGCTTCATCTGTCGCCGCCAGGATGGCTGCACTCCCCGCATTGTTCGCGACAATGAGAACTCCCCCGGGTGGTCGCGATTGCAGCGCAATCGGGGTGCCGCAGGCGCACGAGGCCGCAATTTCACCGTTCCCTATCCGGTGCAAACGCAAGACTGGGGATGCACGCCTGCAAAGACTCACTGCCCGGAGACCATTGACACTTCGCGGGCGTTTTTGCTAGCTTTTCTTTGGGTTGCCGCCCCGCCCCGGCTGAAATCTCCCACCGCTCTCTCCAACCTGCAAACTTCGGGAAAACACCCGCAAACTCTCCATGCCGAGCTTGATTGGCCACAATACTTGCGGGAATCGTCAATATTCCTCTTTGCTCGTCCGCCTCTGCGCGATGGCTGCCATGCTCTGCATGGTTGCCGCCTCAGGCGTCGTGGGTCCGGTCACCGTCAGGATTGCGGAGTCAAAGTCGCCACTCCAGTCGGAAGAAGAAGCGGAACTCAAGCACGAAGAAGCGGTCACCAATCACCACCGGCGGATCCGCCTGCACTCGGCCGCTGATAAAGTCCGCTCCGCAGTTCCCCAATCGAAGCAAGGCTCTTACGCGAAGAGAGTTGAGCGCTCCGGTGTCGTCAGCGGCCACCGCCTCTCCAACGGTTTGCTCGCTCCGATCACGTGTTGAACAGCAACAGTGCGCGCATGGCGGATGCGTCTCCGTCTGCGCCGTGACGCGGATCAATCGAGTTCGCAGTGCCGCCAAGATTGCGCACCGAGAAACGTCGATCCCGTCTGCAGATAACGGCTGAAAAAGCGCTGTCAGCGGCTCGTCACGCGGCAGCGCTGAATGTGCGGCGAGGCTTTGCGATTGCCCCAGTCTATGTCCCGGGTTAATTCATTGCAAAATGATCGAAGTCCGGCTTCCTAACGATTCCGTAGGGTCATACTGTTATGCAAAAACTCATCCAAGGTATTCACAACTTTCAGCAAACTGCGTTCAAGACGAATCAGTCGTTATTCGAACGTCTCGCAGGCGGCCAACAGCCGCTGGCACTGTTCATCACTTGCTCCGATTCGCGGATCGACCCCAATCTGTTGACGCAGACCGAGCCGGGCGAACTGTTCATCCTGCGAAACGCGGGCAACATCGTTCCACCCTACTCGGCCGGACCGGGCGGCGAAGCCGCAACCATTGAATACGCGGTCAAAGTACTCCAAGTTCCCGACATCATCGTCTGTGGGCACTCGCAGTGCGGCGCGATGGGAGGCTTGCTGCAACCGGAAAGCCTGAACGGCCTCGACGCCGTCAAAGGCTGGCTGACTCATGCACAGGCCACGGCGCGCAACATGGACCGAAAACACCGCGACGTCGCAGATCCGCAATCGCGGCTTACGGCGGCCGTCGAGGAAAACGTGCTTGTGCAACTGGAGAATCTCCGCTCTCACCCCAGCGTGGCGGTCGCCCTCGCCGACGGCAACCTGACGCTGCACGGATGGAAATACACGTTCGAGACCGGCGAAGTCCACCGTTTCGACCCGCAGCCTGAACAGTTCGTCGCGATGTGCTAAGTGCCGTCGCAAGACCCAAAGTTTGCCGGCCGGTTTCAGCCGTCCGGTCACAATAGCCTTCTCAGCAGGTAGCCAGCGATGTCCGAGAGCTCCGATCCTAAACCTGACCAGCCGACCCGGTCTTTCCGTAACGATCTACTTGCCTCGATCGTCGTATTTCTGGTGGCGCTGCCACTCTGTATGGGGATTGCCATCGCGTCCGATGTTCCCGTCGCCGCCGGACTGATCACCGGCATCGTGGGCGGAATTGTCGTAGGAACGATCAGCGGTGTTCCCCTGCAAGTCAGCGGACCGGCCGCCGGATTGACGGTGATCGTCTTTGACATCGTGCAGCGATTCGGCTTGGAGATGCTCGGTCTGGCCGTCTTGTTTGCAGGCCTCCTGCAAATCATTGCCGGGACGCTTCGGCTCGGCCAATGGTTTCGCGCGGTTTCGCCGGCGGTGATTAAAGGAATGCTCGGAGGCATCGGTGTTCTGATTTTTGCCAGCCAATTTCACGTGATGGTCGATGACAAGCCGAAAGGAACCGGCATTCAGAATCTGCTCAGCATTCCATCCGCGATTCAGAAGGGACTGCAATTCCCCGAGTTCCGCAGCCGTGAAGTTCGCAAATTTCGATCAGACATGCTGCGTCGCGTGGGAGAATTGCACCGCCGCCAAGTCAGTCTTCATGAACGCTTGGCGGAGCACACCGAGTTCGTCAACTCCGAAGGAAGCGGCAATCAGGCTTTAAAGATTGACGACCCTCAAAAGTACGCTGAGCAGCAGTCGCAACTGACGTCAGAATTAGAGACAACCGTCACCGAATTGTGCGACTATGAAACCGGAACCGTGAAAGGAGAACGGTCCGACAAAATCTGCGCCGCTGCCAAAGAAGCGCTGAAGCAGAGCAATACAGCCGTCATTGATTTACGAGACCAGGGACTCAACGACTTGGCGTTGAAAGCACAAAAAAATGCTGAGACGGCATTAGGCGGTCTGCTGGGCGAGCTCAAAAATCACGGGTTCGCCGCACAAATCGGCATGCTGACGATTATCTTAATCGTGATCTGGCAAACACTCATCCCCAAGTCGCTAAAGATGGTCCCCGCGCCGCTGGTGGCGGTGACTGCGGCAAGCGTCGTGGCAACGGTAATAGTGTTGCCGGTATTGTTCGTCGAGGTGCCGGAGAACCTGATGGACGAAATTCACGTTCCCACAATGGCGGTCATTCACAACGCGCCTTGGGGCGACTTGATCAAACTGAGCGTGGTAATCGCCGTGGTGGCCAGCGCCGAGACGTTGCTCTGCACGACCGCGGTCGACCAGTTGCATAGCGGCCCGCGCGCCAAATACGACCAAGAGCTGTTCGCACAGGGCGTCGGCAATACGCTCTGCGGCCTGATGGGGGCGTTGCCCATGACCGGAGTAATCGTACGCAGCTCGGCCAATGTTGACGCCGGTGCCACCACCCGATTGTCCGCGATCTTGCATGGAATTTGGCTGCTATTGTTCGTCTCGGCACTTGCGTTCGTGCTGCGGTCGATTCCCACCGCCAGTCTCGCCGCGATGCTCGTGTTCACAGGTTACAAGCTCCTCGACATCAAATCGATCAAGAAACTCCGCGAGTACGGCTGGGGCGAGGTCGCAATTTACGTCGCAACCGTCGGAACGATCGTGGCGACCGATTTGCTCACCGGCGTCATTACAGGAATCGCTTGCGCCGCCGTCAAATTGCTCTACACCTTCTCGCACCTCAAAGTCCGCTTAGTCAAAGACAAGGAGACCAACAGAGCGGTCCTCAAGCTGGTCGGCGCGGCAACATTTGTTCGCCTGCCCAAATTGGCAGTCAAACTCGAAGACGTCCCCACCGGTGCGGAGTTGCACGTCGATTTCGAGCATCTGGACTACATTGACCACGCCTGCCTCGACCTGCTGATGTCGTGGGCCAAGCAGCACGAATCAACCGGCGGGCACATGGTGATTGATTGGGATTCGCTGCACGCCAACTTCCGGCAGGAGCAACGCAAGCAGCGGGGGCGAATCAACGACCTCGACGGCCCCGACTCGGCAAATCGTGTCGCCGAGGAATCCGCCGCGCCGGAAGCATGACCGGCCGGTCCAAAAACTGGATCCAAGTCTCGCGGGGTGCTATGTTCTCACGCCGACAGGCGAGTGACCATGCCGCGTGTGATCGCACAATCGGCAATCCGCTCTAAGCCACTTCCTCTTCGCCCAGTTTGGCGAAGTGGGCATTCTGCACCGGCACCAGAACTGTCAATACCTGCTGCAAGACTTCCGCCGGCGAGCCCATCGCATCTACCTCCGCCACCAAGTCGCTCGAGTAGTAATCCAGCACGGGGTAGGTCTCGGCCCGGTAAACCTCAAACCTCCGGCGAATCACCGATTCGTTGGCGTCATCGGCACGGTTTTCCCGGATTGCCCGCCGCTTCATGCGGTGCATCATCGCTTCTTCGCTCGGGCAAACCAAATGCACCAGCTTGAGCACATTGATATGGTTCTCCATGATCTTGGCCTGTTCGACATTTCGCGGAATGCCGTCCAGCACCAACAGATCCTCCTCGGGGCTGTAATCGGACTTCGCCGTATGCGCGTCCATTCCCTTCCGCCAAATGCGGATCGTCAGGTCGTCCGGGACGAGCTGCCCCTGAGAGCTGTATTTGTAGATCTCGCGTCCCTCGGGAGAGTTCATCTGCAACCCCCGGAACACATCCCCGCAGGAAAGATGAAAGAACCCCGGAATCTGGCCCAATATTCCGCCCTGAGTCCCTTTGCCCGCTCCGGGAGCCCCGAACAACAGTACTGTCTCATATCGGCTATCGGCCATCATATCCCTCGCTCAACATGATCGTCCGCACCTCGGGCAGACCACCCCGGACCTCGTGACTCAAGTGCACTGCTCATCCTAATGGACATGATGAGTCTGCTCAACACACATCTCCAAGGTGAGATTCGATTTTGAGATGGTTCCCCGCATCCCGAATTATAGCTCACGACACCTGTACCACTCAGCCAAATCGCCCGCTGCTTCGACAATCCTGCCGCTGTCGGCCTTGATTGTCATCACATCGGGCAATCGAATACAACACAGACTGAAGATCAGCCGCCGCCTGCCTCCGGCCGACGGTCGTCGCGTCCACAACGCACTGTTCCCGCCCTATCGTGATCCAAACGCTGATGACCGACCTGCAATCGCAATTAATTCATGCGATCGAGCTGCACCAACAAGGTGATTTTTCAGCTGCCGATCCCATTTACAGGTCGATTCTCACAGCCGTTCCGCATCACTTGGAAGCGATGTACTTGCTCGGCACGCTCGAGCTGCAGCAAGGCCGGTTCACTGAGGCAATCGAGCTGCTCTCCGAGTTCTGCCGCGTGAAACCGGACGTCGCCTCGGCTCACAACAATTTGGGAATCGCTTGTCAGGCGTCGGGCCGCATTGACGAGGCGGTCAGTTGCTTTGAGCGGGTCATTGCTCGGGACAAGGATTACGGCCAAGCCTATTTCAACCTGGGACGGATTCGGCAATCACAACAGCGACTCCCCGAAGCGGCCGCCAGCTACCGCCGCGCGCACGAGTTGGACCCGCAGGATGAGCAAACGCTGCGGCACCTTGCGGAGGTTCATGTAGAGCAGCAGGCGTGGCGGCAGGCAGAGGACTGTTGCCGTGAACTGCTCACACTGACACCGAGCGATGACGAGATGCGGATCCGCTTGGGATACGTGTTAACCCAGCAAGAGAAACTGTCCGAAGCGACGCAGATCTACGAAGAGCTCGGCCGGCAACAACCGGACTACGCGGAAATGCAGCAGAATCTGGCGTATGTCTATGAGCGGCAAGGCCGCCTCGCAGACGCCGAACGCGCCGCCCGCCGCGCCGTGGAATTGCGTCCCGACTCTGCCGAAGCGTTCAACAATTTGGGGATCGCCCTGCGATCGTTGCATCGCCTGCCCGAAGCGTGCGCGGCGTTTGACCAAGCGCTGACGCTGCAACCCGACTTCCCACTTGCCCGCTTCAATCTGGGCACCACCCGCTTGATGGCGGGAGAACTGCAGCAAGGTTGGCCCGGATTCGAAGCCCGCGAATTGTTGACCACCTTAGCGTCCCCCGCACGCCCTGAACCACGATGGCAAGGCGAACCGCTCACAGGCAAGACGCTCTTGGTTTTCGCCGATGAAGGTTTGGGAGACACGCTGCAATTCGCCCGCTTTCTCCCCCAAGCCAAAGCCGCTTCAGGGGCGAATATCGTCTTGGAATGCCAGACCAGTTTGTGTGGACTGCTGAAGAACGTCGCGGGTGCCGACGAGGTCGTCGCCGGCCGTCACAGCACACAGACATGCGACGCCGCAGTTTCGCTGCTCAGTTTGCCGGGAATTCTGGGTACGTCGTTGGATTCGCTGCCCGCTGAAATTCCCTACGTCCGCACGGACTCCTCGTCGACCGAACCATTCGCTGATATTCTCGCCGCCAATGCGATCAACGTCGGACTGGTTTGGCACGGCAATCCGGCGCAACCTCGCAATCCGTTACGGTCCTGTCCGCTAGCTGAATTCCGCCCGCTGCTCGATATCCCCGGCGTCAACTTTGTCAGCCTGCAGGTCGGTTCCGAAGGCACGGCACAAATCGCCGAAGCCGATCTTCATGGGCGACTCACCGACACCAGCGGTCGGTTGAACGACTTCCAGGACACGGCGCAGCTAATCAATGGACTTGATCTGGTCGTCACCGTCGATACGTCGGTCGCCCACTTGGCCGGCGCGATGGGATGCGAAGTTTGGACACTGTTGTCTCACACACCTGACTGGCGTTGGATGCTGCAGCGGAGCGACTCATCCTGGTATCCCACAATGCGGTTGTTTCGGCAGCCGGTTTGGGGTGACTGGCCGTCCGTGATCGCTCAAGTCGCCCAAGGTCTGACGGCACTGGCAGCCGTCAAAAGCCGATGATTTGTCATGCTCCATGAACAGGAATCCCGTCTGCTGCGTGAGGTCATGTCGCACTACGGGGCGCAGTACCAACCTCGACAAGCGGCACGCGTGGAGAATGCCGGCTTCAGCGGCGCAAGGATTTGGCGGCTCACCTCACCTGCGGGAGATTTTGCCCTGCGGCAATGGCCGCGCGGCAGCCTGGAGGCAGAGCGGCTGTTAGGGCTGCACCGCTTGTTGCGGCACGTGCACGCTCAGGGTATCACCAACGTCGCCGTCCCCGTTACATCGTTGCAAGACTCGACACTGGTCGATTGCCGGGATCGATTGTGGCAATTGGAACCGTGGTTGCCGGGCCGGGCGGATTATGTATTGGCACCCTCCCCCGCGCGATTATCGGTCGCCATGTCCGCGCTGGCGGAGTGGCATCAAGCGGCTGCGACGTTTGTACCGACCGCCGAGGAACGACGCTGGTTCGCCGTTCAGCCATCGGCACCCTCTCCCGGTCTCGCCGAACGATTGAAGCGGCTGCAGAGTTGGAATCCCGCCCGCCTGCAACAAGCCGAAAGGGCCTGCGCCGCCCTGAGCCGCGTCGATCTTCGCGAAACCGCACGGTCGATCCTCTCGGGATTTCGCACCGCAGCGCCGGTCATCGAAGCGGAACTTCGCATCGTCGCCGGACAGAGGTTTCGCCTGCAGCCCTGCCTTCGCGACATCTGGCACGACCACGTGCTGTTTTCCGGAGAAACCGTCACCGGATTGATCGACGCGTCCGCCTGCCGCGCCGAAACGGTCGCAGGCGACCTCGCGCGGTTGCTGGGGAGTCTCGTCGGCGACGACCGCAACGCGTGGAATACGGCGCTGGACGCCTATCAGGCAAGTTGCCCGCTCTCCGCTGAAGAGCTCGTCGCAGTCAAGGTCTTCGACCGCAGCGGGGTCGTGCTGAGTGGCATGACCTGGATCGAGCGGCTCAACGAGGACCTCCCTGAGACGATCAATCTGCACCGCGTCGCGGCACGAATGGCCGACATTTTGCACCGCTTGCAGCGGCTCGGCAAGGGAATCCCGTAGTGCGATGATAAACTGGGGGCATACCCTCGTTTGCACTTGGCATCAAGTATGTTCAGCGAGTCGGTCCCGGAAATCTACAATGGATTGCTTATGGATGATCGCTCGTCACGGAGCATTCAGTGTGTCTTTGGACAGGAGCATCAGCCGCGTCCATTCAACAAGCATCTCGTTTTACGAGAATCTTACCAGGGGGTGGCCGCGATTGCGGAGCAATCGGGGCAGGCGGAGCCAGCAAGAGGCTGCAATTTCAACGGTCTATAAGACTGCGGTTTCCAATCGCAGGGAACGGTGAAATTGCGGCCTCGTGTGCCTGCGGCACCCCGATTGCGTTGCAATCGCGGCCACCCGAGAAGGTTTTCACTGTCGCGCGCATTCCGAGGAATGCATCCTGACAAACTCGGGTAGCAGAAGTCGTGAGACTTCTGAAACCTCAACCGCTGCGGGCAAGATTCCGAACTCTCACGAGTTGGACGACCCTTTAATTGCAATTTGACTGAGCAGGCGTCGCCGCGCTACACGATCCTCATCGAGGCAGATCGAAATCGCGGCGAATCGCGGGCTATTTCTTTTCGTCCGCGTGTTTGTCGTCCTCGCCGTGGTCATCATCGTGACCCTTTTCGTCGTCGTGCGCTTCCTTGTGATCGTCACCGTCTTTGTGATTGTGATCGTCGTCGTCGTGACCTTCGCCCTTGTGCTCTCCGTGATGAGCATCGTGGTCGTCATGGTCATCGTGGCCGTCCTTGTGGTCACCGTGATCGTCATGGTCGCCGTGACCATGGTCGCCGTGCCCGTGGAGTGCAAACTCGGCATTGATCGCTTTGTCGCCGATGTTGAAGCTCAGGCGCGGCTTGGCGCCCTCCTCCTCAATTGCATGGAGCAACGTTCCATCGACCAATTCGAAACGCGATGACTTTCCTTCCGGGTCCTTTTCTTGCGGCTTCGCAGCGAGTTTAAACTGCTTCGGCTTGCCGTCGGCAATGAGATTGATCATCAACTCCTCGGCGTCGATCGGGATGGCATTCTTGACCTCTCCGTCGAGAATATAAATTGTCACCGTATCGCCAGCATGCACTAACTCGGCGTGGTACATCTCGTCGCCCAACTCAATTACGTCGCCATCGTGCGGCCCATGGTGGCCGTGAGCGTGCGCATCGTACTTGCCCTCGGTGCCCTTCTCGATATCAGGTGACACCACCTGATCGCCACCCGTACAGCCTGCCAAGACAAATAGGCCAACCGCCAGCAGCGACAACAGCAGAGATGAATGCGAAGATTTCATGGAAAAACCCCTATGTTTGAATTACGAAGAGATGCCGGAATGTGAGGCCGCGCCCGGAATTATAACGCCCCGCGCAGCAAATGACAGACTGCAGCGTTAAATTCACACTTGCTCTACGCACCTCACAACGCGGCCGCTGGATCGTTTCTCGAGGCCGTCCGGGAATCGGGAGGGCGAAGCTCCTGCCCTCATACAACTAAGATGCAAATTTCGGTTTCGAATTCCCGGAAACCCTCTATTTTTTGCCCATCCCGCGCTGTTCGGCAAAAAACTCCCGCAGAATATCGCGGCACTCCTCTTGCAGGATGCCGCCCACCACCGTCGCCTGATGGTTCAGCCGCTCATCTCCCGTGATCGCATACAACGACTGACAGGCTCCCGCTTTCGCGTCGGCCGCCCCGAACACGACCGCTGGAATGCGGGCCTGCACGATCGCCCCCGCACACATCGGACACGGCTCCAGCGTCACGTACAACGCACATTGCAGCAATCGCCACGACTCCAGCATTTCCGCCGCCTGCGTAATCGCAATCATCTCCGCATGCGCGGTCGGATCGTTCAGCGCTTCACGCTGATTGTGGGCTTCGGCGATGATCCGGCCGTCGTGCACGATCACTGCTCCCACCGGCACCTCTCCCTCTTCATACGCCGCGCGGGCCTGATCGAGAGCTTTCGCCATATAGATTTTGTGGTCGTCTAAAGGATCGTGCGGCGGGCGAATCACCGGTTGTGCTTTCCGATTTCCGAGAGGATGGGAAGTTGTTGAAATGTGCCAACCGCAGACTTTCGCGTCAAGTCGCAACCCCGTTACGATGTCTGTTCAATTCTGCGACCCCGAGTTGCCACCAGGATCAGCACGCATGACCGCTTTGATCGTCGAATTCTTTTTGTGTTCCGCAGTGGTCATTGTGGCGGGAACATTTCTCGCCCGCTTCGCGGACCGACTCGGCGAGATGACCGGCATCGGACGCTCCATGGCGGGAGTAGTGCTGTTGGCCTTAGCCACGAGTTTGCCGGAACTGCTCGTCGGCTGCAAGGCCGTCGCGGTGGGTGCGGTCGATCTAGGACTTGGTGACTTGATCGGCAGTTCGCTGTTCAACTTGCTGATCCTGGCGATTCTCGACCTGTCGACGCAAACCCGCGGCGGCATGCTCTCCAAATCGGCCGCCTCACACGCGCTGTCGGCGATTTGCAGCATCCTGCTCACGTCAATCGTACTGCTGTTTCTGCTGCTGGAGGCTCCCTGGACATTCCTCAACCTGGGTTTGGGGTCGTGGATGGTCTTCGTCGCGTATCTGTTTTGCCTGCGTCTGATCTTCTTTGACCATCAAACCTCGACTGCCGGCCGCGCCGAAGAAGAACATCCGGCCGCACAGAATTGGAAGTTCGTGACGGCAGGCTACGTGCTGTCGGCGGCCGTCATTTTCATCGCCGCCCCGCGACTCGCCACCGTATCGGATGAATTAGCCGAGGCAACGGGATTGGGAGGCACGATCTTCGGAACCACGTTCGTCGCCTTAATCACGTCGCTGCCCGAGGCGGTCACCACATTCACCGCCCTGCGGATGGGCGCGGTCGACATGGCCGTCGGCAACATCTTCGGCAGCAACGCGTTTAACATGGTGCTCCTGGTCGGCCTCGATTTCGTCCACGAAGGCTCGTTGCTCGAAGCCGCATCCGCCACGCATGCCGTCACCGCAGTCATGGTCATTCTGGTGACGACGGTTGTGATTCAGGGGCTGTTGTATCGCGCCGAAAAACGATTCTGGATCGTCGAACCGGACGCGGTCTTGGTGATCCTGTTGGTCGTCGCGGCGCTGGCGATCGTCTACCGCATCGGCCATTCATAGCCCGGATTTTAGGCTCGAGGCTGGAGAGGACTTTCAGCCGCCATCCCTACCGCCTACCGCCTCAGTCCTCACGCCTAATACAATCGTGGGTTAGCGCCCCGCGTATCGTTCCCGTGCTCACCTCCACACCAGCGTAGAACCGGTTCAAAAAAAACTCCCGCGCCGGGTCGTCACCCGGGCGGGAGCAGGTCCCAGCCTGACATTTCCTGTCAAGGGCTCTTCAGATCAACTATCGTAGTACAGCGAGAATTCGAACGGATGCGGACGCAGACGGAATTCGTCCAGCTCGTTTTCGCGCTTGTAGCTGATCCACGTTTCGATCAAGTCGTCGGTGAACACGTCGCCTTGAGTCAAGAAGGCGTGGTCTTTCTCCAAAGCGTCCAGCGCCTCTTCGAGCGACGCCGGCGTCGTGTTGGTTTCCGCCAACTCTTCCGGCGTCATTTCATAGATGTCGCGATCGAGCGGATCACCCGGATCGATCTTGTTCTGCACGCCGTCCAACAGCGCCATCATCATCGCCGTGAACATCAAGTAACCGTTGGCCGTCGGGTCGGGGCAGCGGAACTCAAGCCGCTTCGCCTTCGGGCTGGCGGAGTACATCGGAATCCGCACCGACGCGGACCGGTTCCGCTGCGACATTGCCAGCGTGACCGGGGCCTCAAATCCGGGCACCAACCGCTTGTAGGAGTTGGTCGTGGGGGCAGCAAAGGCGAGCACCGCCCGGCCATGCTTCAGCAGGCCGCCGATGGCGTGCAGGCCGATTTCGCTCATGCCGGCATATCCGTCGCCGGCCATCAACGGCTGACCCTCTTTCCACAGCGACATGTGCGTGTGCATGCCCGATCCGTTGTCGTCGAAAATCGGCTTGGGCATGAACGTCACGGTCTTGCCGGCCGCCTTGGCGACGTTACGGATCACATACTTGTACCACATGAACTGGTCGGCCATCTTCAGCAGATCGGCAAACTGCATGTCGATCTCGGCCTGTCCACCAGTCCCCACTTCGTGGTGATGGGCTTCGACCACGATGCCCAACTCTCGCATCTTGTACACCATCTCGCCGCGGAGATCGTGATAGCTGTCGGTCGGGCTGACCGGGAAATAGCCGCCCTTGTAGCTCGGTTTGTAGCCCAGGTTGGGCTCTTCGATCCGAGAGGTATTCCACGCACCCTCGACGGAGTCGATTTCGTAGAACCCATGGTTTTGGGTTTGGTCGTAGCGGACTTCATCAAAAATGAAGAATTCCGGCTCAGGACCGACGTAGCAGGTGTCGGCAATGCCGGTCTGCTTCATGTACTCGATCCCCTTGCGGGCCACATGCCGCGGGTCGCGGGTATAGTCCTCTTTCGTGATGGGGTCGACGATGTTCGCGATCACGCTGACCGTCGGCTTGGCGAAAAACGGATCCAGCGCCCCCGTCGAGGCGTCGGGCACGGCCAACATGTCGGATTGATTAATGGCCTGCCAGCCGCGAATGGACGAGCCGTCAAAGCCGACACCATCTTCGAAGGTCCCCTCGTCCCACGTGTCGATCGGGTATGAGCAGTGTTGCCACGTGCCGAGCAGGTCGGTGAACTTCAGGTCGACCATTTCGGCGCCGTGCTCTTTGGCGAAATCAAAGAACTCTTTGGGGGTCATTGTCTGTTTTCTCCTTCAGTGATTCTTCTGTGTTACGCAAATAATTTCATGGACGCAGATCGTATGTGTTGCCGATCGGTTGCAGCATTGACTCACCAAGTGCCGCAAGGATTCGCTGAATCCCGCCGGACCGGCCGCAGGAAACTCGAACTCAACCAGCGATTCTCGCAATAACAAAGTGTGACGCGAGTCAAAATTGCCTCAGCTGACCACGTTCGAGGTTGGCTGATGAGCGGTTCGCCCGTCATTTCCGGCTGTAACAGCCGGTCGGATTTGATCGCCCCGGATGTCGACCGCTTCCCGGAATCGAAGCGGCCATCTTACCCTCCTTTTGCCGAGAATGAAACCGATCCGCCCGGGGCAATCGCCAAATGACAGACAACAACTTCCAGACCGCCCGACTTCAAATCGCCTCTTCGCCGGTCTCGCCCGTTCGAATTCGGACGATCTCCTCCAAGCTGGTGACAAAGATTTTGCCGTCGCCGATCTCGCCGGTGCGAGCGTGTTCCAGAATCGTTTCGACCGCTTTGCTGCTCTGCTCATCGGTCACTGCAAGTTCCAGTTTCACCTTGGGCAGAAAGTCAACGGTGTACTCCGCTCCGCGATACATTTCCTTGTGTCCCCGCTGGCGGCCAAACCCGCGCACCTCGGTAACGGTCATGCCGTGAATCTCGGCGGCGCTCAGCGCGTTCTTGACGTCTTCTAATTTGTAGTGCCGAATGATGGCTTCAATTTTCTTCATGGTTTCCCTGTCGTTTCGATATGGGTCGCTGATTCAAGCTCCGGACCGGCCTGCGTCTATCAACAAATATTGCAGCCAGTCAGCTTCGGAGAGGGAATCGGAATCTTTGAGAATTCAGAACGTCTCGGTGTTGAGTTCGCGGTGGAGATGAGGACGCGACATTGCTGCCGCGCCCCATCTCACCGATCCGCGTCCTGCGACACGTCCAATCCATTGAGGTCGTTAAGCAGTACCTCACCGGGCCGGCCGACTCTCCCCGATTGCAGGATTAACTCGGAGAGAGACGCGGCCTGCCCGACGCACGGTGATTACGCATCCGGGGTGTAAGCGGACATGCCATGCTCGACCATGTCCAACCCGGCGATTTCTTCTTCCTCGGAGACGCGCAGGACCCCGACGCCTTTCAGGATGCTGAACAAGACGAACATCGTGGCAAACGCCCAGACCGGAATCGCGATGGAGCCGATGATCTGAACGGGCATCGAGAGTGCCTCAGCAGTCCCAAAGATTCCAGTGGCGATTCCGCCCCACACGCCGCACAGTCCGTGAACGGGGAAGGCACCCACAGGATCGTCGATCTTCAGCTTGTCCAGGCCGATGATTCCCAGCACAACCAACACGCCGGCGACAGCGCCGATGATGATTGCCGACAGGTTCGAAACTTGGTCGCAGTTCGCGGTAATCCCCACCAAACCGGCGAGAACCCCGTTGAGTGCCATCGACAAGTCCGGCTTCTTGAACATCAGCCAACTGAACAGCATTGCCGCCGCGCCACCTGCCGCCGCAGCCAACGTGGTGTTTACGGCAATCAGCATCGTCGCGTTCGTATTGTCGCTGCCGGCAAACGCCAACTGGCTGCCCGGGTTAAAACCGTACCACCCCACCCACAGGATGAAGACGCCGAGTGCGGCGACCGTCAGATTATGACCAGGCATGGGGATTGATTTCCCTTCGGCTGAATAACGGCCGATCCGCGGACCGAGGACCATCGCACCAGCCAACCCGGCAAATCCTCCGACGGCATGCACGACCAACGATCCGGCGAAGTCATGAAACGGAGCACCGAATCCGAGGCAGTTGTCGTCCACGCCTTGGAGCCATCCGCCGCCCCATTTCCACATGCCGCTGATCGGATAAATCAGGCCTGTCAACAGCGCACTATAGATTAAGTAAGCGGAGAACTTCATCCGTCCCGCAACGGCACCGGACACAATAGTGGCCGCCGTGGCCGCAAATGCGACTTGGAACAGAAAGTCAACTTGGGGGTTTAACGTTCCCGCTGCAGCAGTCGGTGCAGTCTGGCTCACACCGAATCCGGCGAAGCCGAAGAATTTGCCGGCGTAATCATCACCAGGGTACATCAGGCTGAAGCCAATGACGTAAAACAGCAGGACCCCGATACACAAGTCCATCAGGTTCTTAAACAAAATGTTGACTGTGTTCTTTCCGGCATTGAACCCCGATTCCACCATCGCAAAACCAGGCTGCATGAAGATCACGAGCACCGCACAAATAAACAACACAATGTTGTCAAGGGCATAAGAGATCTCCGCGTCGAACGTGACGGGAGCCACGGCCTCCGCTTTTTCACCCTCAGCAGGAGCGGCATCAGCAGGGGCTTCTGCCGGAGCTGGTTCCTTCTCATCCTGGTATGCGGCCACCGGGCCGGAGGGAATTGCCACGCATATGAATACGGCGGCGGTGAGAGTCAAGAGGGTACGCATGTCACAGGCTTCCTTTGTTGATTGAGTTCAAACGGATGGTACGGATCGGTAGCGCAAATAACGGACGGAGAGCGCAACTCCCCGGTGAAGGGAGGATGCCGAGCGTGTGAACGGGGCGCCGCAACTGGTTTGAAGGCTCCCGGGCTACTTCAACCGGCTGAAACTGGTCGCTCCTGACTCCGCATCATTCGAAGCCAGAGGGACTCCCCCGCCTGCATCTGCAAAGCATAGAAGAGCGATCACTCTCACCACTCGCAGACAGCATGCGTGAGTGAATTCACACAAACTTGCTCGGCAGATTTGTAAGAAATGCAATTCCCGTGCCCATCAATAAGGCGGCCTGTCCTCTTGGAATGCAACACCTTGAAATGCAAGCGATTCCGGCAACTTAAGAAAACTCCCCAGACCGCAAATCAAACGCCCTGAGCTGAGGCATGCCAGCGTTCTGCACAACCATTGCGCGCTCTGCAGGCATTTCGCGGAGCGGTAAGAGATCCTGCTAACCGCAGTACGGGAGTTTCGACGCGACGCACCCATCGACAGCCAATGTCAGAGTGTTGGGTCCGCTATGCGGACCGCGACGGATCATTCGCACCTCTCTACCAAGAATCCGGGGTGCGTTTGCTGGTTTGCAGTCGGCATGAACGTGCATCGACAAGCCAAGGGTGGCCGCGATTGCGGAGCAATCGGGGCAGGCGGAGCCTGCAGGAGGCCGCAATTTCGGCGTCAAAACATTCTGCGGTTGCGACAGACAGAGAACGTTGAAATTGCAGCCTCTTGTGCCTGTAGCACACCGATGCGCTACGCGATCGGTGCCACCCGCCTGCCATGGATCTTTCGGGCATGCCGGCGGTCCGCACAGCAGACCCTACGGCGCTGCAGAATTCAGCCGCAGATTTGTTACAGCCCCGTAGGGGCGGAAACATGTTAGCCCAGGGCAGAGCGCAGCGCCGCCCTGGGTAAACGGACCATTAGATCAGCAAAGCCCTGTAGGGGCGTCACCAATGCGGAGATGTGTCCGGCCCAATTAGTCGGGGGTCCGCGACGTAGTATTCGCGCCTCGAATGAAGAGGCCTGTCATGGATCTTTCGGGCATGCCGACGGTCCGCGCGGCGGACCCTACGGAGTTGACCCCTGGCAATGGAATTGCGTCGTGCGGCCCCGCTCCGCGCAGAGTCGAATGCGGGCGTCGCGTAAAATCGAAAAGCCGGATATCAAAAACAACCGCCCGCCGAAAGGGCTCGGCGGGCGGTTGCGGTTGATTGACGTGTTGTCGTATCGCCCAGTTGGCGACTCCGTCGCACAATTCTAGGTGTCAACTTAGAAGGTCAGGATGGCGTCGATCCCAAAGATGTCTTGGGTATACGCACCGTGCGGGAACCAGTCGTGCCGGTATTCCGGACGAACGATCAGGTTCGGCGTGGGACGGTAGTTGACGCCGACGGTGACCTCGTAGTACGAGTGCTGTCCGCCGGCCGGAGCGGATTGACCGCCGTGATTGAATCCGGCATCGGAGCTCCACCATTCCAACCGTGTGCCGAGTTTGACTTCGTCGTTGACGGTGTAGAACAGGTATTGGTTGATACCATATTCATCATTCTGGCCGGGGTTCGTGTCCAGATTGACATAGTCGCTTTGGAAGACGTAGTTGACTTTGTCGGTCACAGCCACGTCCAGGACGATGCTGTGCGAATAGCCGTCGCCGCGAACGCCCATGTCGCCGGCGGTCAGGATGTAGATCAACTTCGCTTCTTCGGTCAATTGCAGGCTGGCTCCGCCCAGGAAGTTGCTGCCGTTTCCGAATTGATCAAAGCCCGTATCCCAACCCAATGTCCAACCACCGTACAGTTCCACGTCGTCGCTGGCCTTGTAGGTCGCCAGGACACCGGTGTGGGTGAACGGTTCACTGTTGTACATGGTGTAGGCGTGGCTGTAGAAGAAGTTGTCCGGTGCGGGAACGACTTCGTAGCCGACGATCGTGAAAAAGTGACCGGCTTTGATCGACCAGTCGCCGTTGGCGATTTCACCATAGAGCTGCGGCATGGCCCAGCCATATCCGCCCCCACGATCCCAGCCGTTGAGGTAGTCCCAGCGTCCGGGATTGTTGCCGAAGGCTTGGGTGTCGTTGGCATCGGTACCGTACATGAAGTCCATGCGGGCACCCCAGTCCCAACCATTGGAACCGTCGGCGGCTTTCTCGACCCACATCCAGCTTTGGTTGTTGTTCACACGATCCGGCTCACTATTGAACATGCCGGTCGATTCCGTGTAATAACCCCATTGGGTCCATCCGCCGATCGCGAATCCCCCGACGGGTTCTTCGAAGAGCTTCCAAGGATCGTTCGACTCTTCGCAGCAGCCGTTGCCACAGCCGTTTCCGCAGCCATTGCCGCAGGAATCGCAACTGGGGGCACAGGGTGCTCCGCAGGAGCCGCCGTGGTTGTGGGAATAGAAATTCGAGAACTCGCCAGCGTCAGCGGCTTGCGGAATGAGCAACCCCACTGAGCCGAGGACGAGCGAGGCAGCCATCACCTTGCCTTTGATGACTACAGTCGTCAACTTTTTAAGAATGTCCGGCATCGGATCCTCCGTGCACGCGTTGCTCCGCGGGCAAATCGAAAAGTGGAAAATCAAGCAGGCTGCCGCTCCCCCAATGAATGTCCATCGAGAGCTGTTCGAATCAGGGACGCAGCCGCTCTTAAAAGTCGGTATTTCGTTGCAAAAGGTCTGCGAAGCAAAATTCGCATGTTCCGGCTATCGGAACATGCCGTCAAATTGAATCAACATGCGAATCCCCCCCGTGATTATGCGTGCAACAGATACTACTGATAGGACCGCGAACGACTCCCCAGCTTGCCCCAATTGTTGAGAACTCCTTGGGCAAAACGCCGAAATCGTGCCGCAATTTCGGGCATCCCCTTAGTACGTCGAGCGTTGCTGCCAATATTGCCGCTCGTAGGGGCAGGTGTGGCGAATCGAGAGGCAAAAAACTTTTTTGAAAATCTCAAAAAAAGCTAATGAGATAGACCGTTCTGAGATGCCGTCCTCAAGTCCGTCATCCGTAAGGAACATCAGCAAAGTCCACCCGGCAGTCAATTCGTTTCACGCCAGGGGTGGCCCCGATTGCGCAGCAATCGGGGCAGGCAATGCCTGCAAGAGGCCGCAATTTCAACGTCAAAATGTCTTGTGGTTGCGCCAGACAGAGAACGGTGAAATTGCTGCCTCGTGTGCCTTCGGCACCCCGATTGCGTTGCAATCGCGGCCACCCGGGAGTGGAGTCATTGTCGCGCACGTTTCAGGGAATGCGCGCATGCCGCGAAGCATAGCAACAGGCGGGTCGAGCGTTATTCGACGCTCACAAGCGCCTTCATTTCGCGAACCGCCTCCTCGAAGCCCACCATCACTGCGCGGGCAACGATGCTGTGCCCGATGTTCAATTCACTCACGCCGGGAATCTCGGCGACGGGGATCACGTTGCGGTAGGTCAAGCCGTGCCCCATGTGAACCAGCAGTTCCTGTTCGATGCCGAAATCGGCGGCCGTCACGAGTTGTTCCAACTCCCGTTGCTGCGCGGCTTTGGTCGGAGCATCGGCATAGGTGCCGGTGTGCAACTCCACGGCATCCGCATCGAGTTGCCGGCTCTGTTCAATTTGTTGTCGATCAGCGTCGATAAACAGGCTGACTTCGATTCCGGCGGAGCGGAGCGAGTCGATGCAGGTCTTCACTTTGTCCGCATGAGCAACAACATCCAAGCCCCCTTCGGTCGTGACCTCTTCGCGTTTCTCGGGAACGAGCGTCACCTGGTCTGGCTTGACCTGAAGAGCGATTGCAGTCATCTCCGGCTCGGCGGCCATCTCTAGATTCAGTTTCACCTGCACGGTCTGCCGCATCACCTGCAAATCGCGGTCTTGAATATGACGGCGGTCCTCGCGCAAGTGCAACGTGATTCCGTCAGCTCCCCCCAATTCGGCAAGCGCGGCGGCCCACACGGGATCCGGCTCAATGGTGCGGCGGGCTTGCCGGACAGTGGCAACGTGGTCGATATTGACTCCCAAGGCGGGCATAGCGGTTCACTCGGATATTCAAAGGGGATCGTCAGATTGAGCCGTGGCCAGTGCTCTGTCGCACCTATGGCACTGTGTGCCACTATTGATACTGTCGTCCCGGCGGAGGTTCGGGTTCAATTTGCGGACGGGCCGGTTCGTGGGCCGATTTGATGATCTGCTCGATCCGATTGACGACGCTCGGATTGGCCGATGCGACGTCCTGCTCCTCGGAAAGGTCGCGTTTCAGGTCGTACAATTGCAGCGGCCTTCCAGCATCGAGCCGCACCGCTTTCCAATCGCCCATCCGGACGGCCTGCATGTTGCGGCCGTGTCGATTGGGGTGCTCCCAATAGAGATACTCGTGCTGCGGCTGTTCCTGCCCGGCGGCTTTCGATCCCAGGAGTGCCGGCACGACCGAGATGCCGTCGCACTTTTCCGGCGGTTTCGTCTCTGCCAGCTCAGCAAGCGTTGGCATCATGTCCGCAAAATACCAGACGTGATGGTTGACGCGCCCGGCGTCGATCCGCCCCGGCCACCGTGCGATCATCGGAACCCGGATGCCTCCCTCGTAGAGGTCGCGCTTATAGCCCCGCAGCGGCCCGCAGGCCTGAAAGAAATCGGGATCCGACGGCCCCCCTGTCGCTCCGTTGTCGCTGGTGAAGAAGACAATCGTATTCTCTTCCAGTTTCAACTCCCGCAACAGTTTTAAGATGCGGCCCACGTCACGGTCCATACGGGTGATCATGGCGGCGGTCGCCGCCTTGGGATGCGTCTGTGCCGCATAATCGTCCGGATAGCCGACTTTTGCGCGGCGGCCGGTGTAGGGCGTCTCCGGAAACTTCCCGCGAAACTCGCTCAGCGAGTCTTCGGGGACCAACAATTCGTAGTGCGGAATCGTGAGCGGAATGTACAGGAAGAAGGGCCGGTCCCCCTGTTCGCGCAGAAACTGCATCGCCCGCTCGACGATCACGTCGTGGGTGTACTGCCCCTGATATCCGTCGTTACCTTTTAGCGTATACTTCTCGTCGTTGTTCCAGAGGAATTTGGGATAGTAAAAGTGAGCGTGGATTTGGTGCAGGTAACCGAAAAACTGATCGAATCCCTGCCGATTGGGAATCCCGGTGGTTCCATGCTCCCCCAATCCCCACTTTCCAAAGCAGCCGGTCTTGTATCCCGCCTGTTTGAGGACTTCGGCCACAGTCACGTCGGAATCGGCGAGCGGAATGCCGCCGGAGTTCCCGCGAACCGGTGTATGGCCGGTGTGCAGTCCGGTCATCAGCACGCTCCGCGACGACGCACAGACCGTGCAACCGGCGTACGCCTGCGTAAACCGCATCCCCTCGCGGGCCATGCGGTCGAGGTGCGGCGTGCTGTACTTTTTCTGCCCGTAACAGCTCAGACCGGCGTAGCCCAGGTCGTCCGCCATAATAAACACGATATTCGGCGGCTTCGCCGTTTGGTCCGCTGCGAACGCGGGAACAACGAGAAGCATGCCGACCAGAGCGGCGGCAATCGAAAACAGTCGTGAGAACATTCGAAACCTCTCCGTAAAGCAATCGCTCGTGCCGGCCGATCAAGAAGTTTGAGATGACCGTGGCGGACCTCGAATTTCGAGTCGCTCTTTCGTGGACTTCCTCTATAATAATCAACGGAGTCGCAATCCGCACCCAACTCGATCGCCCCTGTTGCCCGGTCACGATGCGCCATGCAGCAATTGCTCACCACCACAGAATCACGAGTCGGCGAAACCGGGTTCTTGCTCCGGTTCGGTCTCGGCCTGACGGTCGTGCTGCTGACGGCTGCGGGAATTGCCTGGCTGCTGGTGGCCGCGATCGGCACGCACGCCGTTCCGGGAGTGCTGGTTTTTCCCCCCGCCTTTTACGGAACCACGCTCCTGTTGGCCGCCGGGAGTTTCGCCGTCCACCGGGGACTCTATTGCGTGCGCCGCGAGCGGCAACAATCGTTTCGCCGCAATTTACTGATCGCCCTCGCCGCCGGTACGCTGTTTTGCGGGCTCCAAAGCTACGCACTGATTGCGCTCGCCCAAAATCAGGCGCCCGACACCGCTCAGCTCGACGCCAGCGCCTTTCTGATTGTGATGTCCGCACTGCACGGGATGCACTTCTTCGTGGCGGTCCTGTTCCTGACCTACGTCACCACCCGGGCGCTGCTGGGGCGTTACGACCACGAATACTACCTGGGCGTACTGGTCTGCACCTATTTTTGGCACGTGCTGGGAATCCTCTGGCTGGTCATTTTGGGCGTGTTTCTGATCGCGGTGGGAATGCAGTAGCGAAACGGCATTGATGATTGCCAGAGTAGCACCGCAAGACGCGCGTGCTGCCCCGTCTGAATCCCCGCGCGTCCGACTTCCGCGTCGTCGATTGCCGGTAGCAACCGCGCAGAATTGCATTCCCGCCGCCGGTCACGTAACGTCAAGATGCCGTGCAACGACATCCGCAAGATGACCTACGCTGGGAGGAGTTCGATGCCCACGAATCAGACGAGTTTCGAGATGAGACGAAATCAAGGTTGGACACGACGTGACTGGCTCCGGGCCGGCGCCGTTGGATTGACGGCGTGCGGGCCGATGATCGGGCTCGCACCTTCCGCCGCTGCGGCCAAGCAGTCGACAGCGGATATGAAAGTGGCCGACATCAAGCGGACCACCGTCCGGGTGCCGTACCGGGAGATCCCCCGCCGGGCGATGGACCGGGAGTTGCCCCATTGGCGGTATTCGGAAATCGTCGAAGTCAAACTGCAGTCGGGCCATGTCGGCCATGGCGAGACGCTGCTGTATTATACGTGGGGGGCGACCGGCGATGACGACGTCGCCCGCGCGAAAGGGCAGAACGCCGCTGAGATGATGTGGGACGATTCATTGGGCGCCGGCCTGCAAATGGCGCTGTTCGACGCGGTCGGACGTGCGCTCGACGTCCCGATTCACGCCCTGCTGGGACATCAGGTCTACGACAAGACGCCGCTCTCCTGGTGGAATATTGATACACCCCCTGAAGACATGGCGGCCGAATGCGCCGAGGCGTACCGGCAGGGATACATGTCGTACAAAACCAAAGGCCGCCCCTGGTTCGATGTTTGGGAACAGGTCAAACAGGCGGCGGCGGTCGTGCCGGAGTCTTTTAAGATCGACATGGACTTCAACGACACACTGCGGGATGCCGACCGCGCCATTCCGATTTTGAAAGATCTGGAGCAATATCCGCAGGTCGATATCTATGAAACACCGATCCCGCAGGGGGACATCAAAGGCAATCAGCGTATCCGGGAGGCGACGCGGGTCAACATTGCCATGCACTACGGCAGCCCCAAGCCGATTGTCGCCCTCAAAGAAGAGGTTTGCGACGGTTTCGTGATTGGCGGCGGCGCGAGCCGCGTGATGCGCAACGGGCACGTGGCGGCGATGGCGGACAAGCCGTTCTGGCTGCAGTTGGTGGGGACCGGATTGACGGCGGCGTTCTCGCTGCACTTCGGCGCGGTGCTCTCACACGCGCGCTGGCCGGCCGTCAATTGCCATCAACTTTACAAGCACCAATTGCTGACCAAGCCGATCAAAGTCAGCGAGGGATTCGCCGAGATTCCGACCGGCCCCGGTTTGGGCTACGAATTGGACCAGGCCGCGATCGAGAAATACCGGATCGAAAAGCCGAAGCTGCGGCCCAACCCGCCGCGCGTGGTCGAATCCGTCTGGCCCGACGGGCGCAAGATGTACTTTGCCGCCGGGGGAGACAAGAAAGATGTCAACTTCGTGCTCAACGCCGGCAATCGGGAGCAGATTCCGTTTTATGTGCGCGGCGTCAAAACGAAGCAACTGCCCAATGACGGCAGCGACCGCTGGCGGGAAATCTACAAGAAAGCGAGTGAAAAGCCGTTTATTGTGGGCGAATAGTCCGGCGAAACTCATCTGAGTATGCCTATGGATCACGTCTTGCAACCTCCGAGTGCTCAACGCGTTGCCCGCCGAGCGATGGTTCTGGCTGCCGTCGCATGCCGGAGTTTCTCGGACGATGACCCCAAAAACTCGGAAGCCCAAGACTTGTGGCAGCGCCTGCAAGACTGGATTGGATCAATTGATGTCGTTTCTGAACTCGAACCTCACGAAATCACGGTCATCGACAAGCCGTTAGGCACTCTCAGTAACAAGGAAAAGATCGATGGCACATGGCGCGTTGAAGGACTCGCAATCTTAGCGTGGGCGTTGAAGTTACTGCCATTTCCGGCATTTGACCGGCAAGTTGACCCCTACGAGGTTACCGATGCTGTGGCGTTGCTCAACCCAGAAGCTGCTGACATTATCGATTCGGCCGAGTTACGTCCGAAACACGAACTGACCTCATGCCGAGAGTTGCTTTACGCTATCCATTGCCGATTGCGACAATTCCGTCGAGAGCGACTGTCGCGGAATATCGAAGACTGGATTGAATGCGAGTGGCTACGGACACTTGGCATCGACAGTCCCCTGGCAGCCAATGGAGATTTCGCCGTCAACGGCATCCCGCATTCGGAGAACTCGGAAGCACTCTGGAGATCTTGCGAGTCATTTATCTCCGAGAGGCATCGTGCAGCAATTTGGCTGATCGGTGAATACGGTCCCAGCTATTCAGAATTTCCCGTTGATACATAACGGAATGCCAGCACTTGTGGAGGCGAACTCAACCGCCCCGCGAGGACTTCACAAGTTCCACGTATTGCCGCGCCAGATCGCCGATCCGCTGCAAGTTCCCCTCGGCAACCGCTTGCTTCTCCACCAGTGAACTTCCCAAGCCGACCGCACAGGCCCCCGCGTTGAGAAAGGCCGGCAGCGTCTCCAGGTTGACGCCGCCGGTCGGCAGGAGTCGTATCTGCGGAAACGGTCCATGCAGCGATTTGAGATAGCTCGGTCCGCCCACGTCGGCGGGAAAGACTTTGACGACATCTGCGCCGGCTTCCCAAGCGGTGAGCACTTCCGTCGGCGTGAACGCGCCCGACATCACCAATTTGTCGTAGCGGTTGGCGAGCCGAATCACGTCGGTGTTGACGTGGGGCGAGACCAGGAACTCCGCCCCCGCCAAGAACGCCGCCCGGGCACTTTCCGGATCCAGCACTGTTCCGGCGCCGAGCAAAATCTTGTCCCCCAGTGCGCGGCTGACCTGCGAAATGATATCGAGTACGCCGGGCACCGTAAAAGTGACCTCGATCACATCAATACCCGCTTCGTACAGCGTGCGGGCCACGTCGGCGAGTAACTCGCCGGAGGGTGCGCGAATAATGGCCACGATGCCCAAGTCCAACACACGCTCCAGATCGTCCCGCTTGCTCATAAATCCCTCGTTTTTTGCTACTAACGTTTCAAACTCTTATTTCTGACGCAAATCTTTGACGCGTAACACGACACGATTTGCGGCGCGAAGCGGCGATAGTGCGTGTTTGGGCGGAGTACGCTGCCCGCGACCGCAAGCGGTCGGCTTGGTTTCATCAAGGATTGTGTTAGCCACGAATCGCACGAATCCACACGAATGAATCACTGACTTTCGTGAAGATTCGTGCGATTCGTGGCGAGTTCTTTGTTGGTTCTGGTTGCGGCGCTGCCGCGCAGGGTTTGTTTCCAGGCGGCCAAGTGGTCGGCGACGGCAACGATTCACGTTAATTGCCGCGATGTGGGGTTGTCAAACGTCTCGCCGCACGGCCGGGAGTTCTCGCTGCCGCCGGGAGAAAACTGAAATCTGCTTGAGCGAATGCTGCGTGCCGCGGCTGTCCGTAGCCCCAAATGGGTTCGCTCTTGCTTCGGCCGATGCGGGAAACGATAATTGCGAGATGGCGGTTGTCTCTATTATCGTTTCGAGATAAAGGATTCATGTCAGAGCTGCTACAAAAAACCGCGTTACCACTGAGCATCTTCGTAGCATCTTTAGCGGTTTTGGCCTGGATTATATCTCGAATCCGTGCGCGGTATCGGGAAAGTGACGATCCTGCGGAGGTAACTCATGAAATGCTAACTCAATACAGAGAAATGCATGACCGAGGTGAGCTATCGCAGGAAGAATTCCGATTGATCAAAAGTCGGCTGGCAGATGCGTTGAATCGCGGCGGGCAGGATGCATTCGACTGAAACGAAACAGTCGAACTCGCATCAAAGCCCGTTGAAATCTGCAGGAAGCGGAGTACTATCGGCCGACCGGGCGAAACGGCAGTCTCCAAGGAAGAGTAGACAGGAATAGTCCTCAGAATCCGCAAGGTGGGCGTAACCAATCGCTCCGCGGAGAACGGCAGGACTGGGAATCGGCAGTGGCTGACTGCAAGCCAAGACAAATGCTGGCAATTCGCATGCTAGGATGGCAGCCGGCGGGAAAGTCCCGCTTGAGCGAATCGATTGTTCCGTTAAGAGTTTTGACTTTGAGAACTGGTACCTTGTGAGTCGTTTGAAGGAAAGCTGATGCCATCCGGGAAAGATGTTACTTCTGGGAGTCGCGGGTCCGCCGGCAAGAAGAACGCCAATTGCTCCTTCTGCCGCAAGAGCTATCGCGAAGTGGGGCCGCTGGTTGAAGGTCCGTCCGACGTCTATATCTGCGGCGAATGCATCGAACTGTGCCAGTCGATACTGGAACAGGAACGCCGCCGACGCGGATCGTCCCGCAGCCTGTTCAACAAAGTTCCCACGCCGCGGGAAATCGTCGATCACCTTGAGGAGTACGTGATCGGGCAAGAGCAAGCCAAAAAGGTGCTCGCGGTCGCCGTCCACAACCATTACAAGCGGTTGATGATCAGCGCCGAAGCCGACAGCGAAGTCGAAATCGAAAAATCGAACATTATGCTGATCGGCCCGACCGGCTGCGGTAAGACGTTGTTGGCCCGAACGCTGGCCCGCGCACTGCAAGTGCCGTTCGCCATCGGCGACGCCACCACGCTTACCGAAGCGGGATACGTCGGCGAAGACGTCGAAAACCTATTGTTGAAACTACTGCACGCCGCCGACTTCGACATCGAAGCGGCCCAGCGGGGCATCCTGTTCATCGACGAGATCGACAAGATCGGCAAGACCAGCCAGAACGTGTCGATCACCCGCGACGTCTCCGGCGAAGGCGTGCAACAAGCACTGCTCAAAATGCTGGAAGGAACCGTCGCCAACGTGCCTCCTCAAGGGGGCCGCAAGCATCCCGAGCAACAGTACATTCAGATGGACACGACCAATATCCTGTTCATCTGCGGCGGGACGTTTGTCGGACTGGAAGACATCGTCGCCAAGCGGATCGGCAAGAAGATGATCGGCTTTGGCAGCGGCAGCGACGGCCGCAGCGAGACCGAAAAGGGCGAACTGCTCAGCCAGGCCTGCGTGGACGACATTTTGGAATTCGGCCTGATCCCCGAACTGGTCGGCCGCTTGCCGGTGATGACGTCGCTCGCTCCGCTCAATGAAGATCACCTGGTCCGCATCATGGAAGAGCCGCGCAATTCGCTCGTGAAGCAGTACCAGAAATTCTTCGAGATGGAAGAGGCCGAACTGGAATTCACGCCCGAGGCATTGCACGAAATCGCTCGGATGGCCAAACAGAAGGATACCGGCGCCCGCGGCTTGCGCAGCATCGTCGAAGAGGTGATGTTCGACATCATGTTCGAACTGCCCGAACGCAAGAGCGGCGGAAAGTACGTGCTCAACGACCGCATGGTTCGCGGCGAGGAACAAATGTTTCCACAAGACGATTCCGCCGCCGCCTAGGCGCGGCGCGGGTCGTCTGCCCGGACAAGCGCACGTTCAGTCGCCGCGGGGTTCGCGACTCGCCCGTTGGTAGAGCTCGGCGACAATCTCGTCAATACGGCGCTCCAGTTCTCGAGACTGCTCACTCTCGCAATCCCGCTCCGCCTGCCGCTGGGCAACCAATTCTGCGAGTTGCCGATCCAAGCTTGCATCGTGCGGCGGAACTGGAAATTGACGCAAGACGTGCAAGTTGATCTCCAAATTCACACCGCGACGCTTCGCAAACTGCGAAAACCAATCGGCGGCGAATGTCGAATTGAGAATCGCCGTCAGCGCCGCCAAGCTGAACGGGGACGCCGGTTTCTGGAGGACCACGTTGGTGGAGAATCCAACGAAGGCCGGTCGTTCAGCCAGCACGAACGCCGGCGCCCGGCCCATTTGCACGCAGAGAACCGCAGGCTCGGTAAACAGCCTCATCCGCCGCGGCCAGTGCAAATGCCACCAAGCGTTGCGGCCCAGCCGCGTCTCGCGGCGGCGATCCATCACGGCCTGATACTGCGCGAGATGACGCATGACGTTCGGAAACTGCTCAATCTCAGTGGCCGTGTCGCGCGTCAAATAGAGAATCCAATTGGACGGTCGCTCGGAAATGCTATATCGGCCTAAGTCCGCCAGTTCAAAGTACGGCTGCAGCAACTCTTGCTCTGCGCGATTCAGACCCAGTTCTTCAATCTCGCGCTTGTTCAGCACAAACACTCCGGCGCCGACCCGCCAATTTGCGGAGAATTCTTGGCAGTGCCGTTTAGTAATTCGCGGGGGGTTCTCTGCGATGCCCTGCGCCGTCTCAAATAGCCGGCCCAACTCACGACATTCGCTCAACGACGCCGACGGCCCGCTCGGGCGCGCCAAATTGAGCTGACCGCCGTGGTAAAGGTCGGCCGGGGGAATCTCGTAGATGTCCGCCGTTGTCGGAAAGCCGTGCCCGACGGCCAGTTGTTCCAAAGCGACTAAGCCGCCGCCAGCGGCTTCGTTGTCTTGGCCTCCGCGCGGTAGTGAGACGACGCGACATGAATCCGGCCGGTTCCCCTTCTGCGCCAGAAAAATAAGATGCCGTCCCTGAACATCGGCAAAGACCTTTTGATCGTGCAGCAGGACCACCTCGCTGAGCGTCGCTTCCTGTCGCAGGCGGGCGATCATCTTCTGTGCGCCGGTCGACGCCGTCCAATAACTGCCGACGATGAACGACAACAGACCGCCCGGTTTGAGCAGATCCAACCCACGATGCATGAAGTAGTACCAAAGATCCATCCTCGGTTCCCGCCATCGCCGACCCAATGGACTTGCGGCGATCGTGTCAAACAGGTCCTTGGCGTCGCGTTCCTTGCGGTAGGGCGGATTGCCCAAGACGACATCAAATCCCCTCTCCTCGGCAACCTGCGGAAAAGTGTCTCGCCAATCGATACCGCGGGAATTTGCCTCTCGGCCGTCAGCAGCGGCAAAGTCGAGCCCCGTCAGCGCGTCGCCGACTTGGAGATTCCTGGCCAACACGGCTTGGCAATTGTCTTGGAGCGGAGCCGTGTCGGGAGCGATCAGTTCCCGCAATCGATCGCGCGCCTGGTCAACGGCGTCGGAATCAATGTCGACGCCGAAAATCTGCTCGCGAACGAGTTGAAGACGCTGCTCGGCGGAGAGACGGCGACCGCCGAGAAGCGATTCCACTGCCCCGCAGAGGAACATGCCGTTTCCGCACGCGGGGTCGAGAATTCGGGGTCGCGAAACAGGTGTTTGCGTCAGGCACCGCGAAACAATGTATCGCACGACCGCCGCCGGCGTGTAATAGCTGCCGAGTTCCCTTCGACGCCGGGGACCGAGCCGCTGCCCGCTGTTCAGCAAGTCTTCCATGCGACTAACGATTCAAGGGTTTGCTTCGTATGCGAAATCCGTGTTTCATCCGTGTCAATCTGTGGCCAATTTCTGTCGTTCGTTTCTGCTGCGGCACCATCGGGCAGGGGTTTTCGTGATCCTACCGCCGTATTGCCCGCACCGCGGTGAGCGTCTACTATTGATGCACCACACCAAGGAGCCGCGATCATGCCCTCGTTTCAATACAGCCGCTGGGACGGCACGCAGCAATTCACGCCGCAATCGGCCGACCAAATCTTCGATCAGTTCAGCAACTACATGATGGACTACGGAGACGAAGTGCTGGACATGCTGGACCAGCTCGAAGAGGAAAATCCGGACATCCTCGATCTGCTGCTCAAACAAGGTTATATCGACCGCGACGAAGATGGACAATTCGTCGTGACCGGCAAGGGGGTCAAACGGGCGGAGACGCGGGCGCTGGAGGATCTGTTCGACATTTCCCGCAAAGACAAGCTGGGCAGTCACGAGACCGAGTATCGTGGCGCCGGGCAGACGCTGCACGAAGAGTCGAAGGCGTACGAATACGGCGATCCGGTGGCCAACCTCAACATGCACGAGACGCTCAAAAACGCGCTTTACCGGCAAGGGGGCGGCTCGCCGATTTCCGTCTCTGAAGATGATTTCGTCGTCTACGACACGGAGTACCAGACGTCCTGCGCGACGGTCGTGCTGCTGGATATGTCGGGCAGCATGATGCGATACGGCAAGTTCGGCCAAGCCAAGCGAGTCGCTATGGCACTGCAATCGCTGGTGCGTGGCAAGTACCAGGGCGATTTCTTACAAGTCGTCGGCTTCTATACGTATGCCTCGGCGTTGACCGAACGGGAGCTGCTGTATTCCTCGCCGAAGCCGGTGAGCATTTTCGATTCGCGGGTGCGGCTGAAGATCAATCTCGACAACCCGCCGCAATTTGTCCCGCAGCACTTTACGAACATTCAAGCGGGATTGCAGTTCGCCCGCCGCATCCTCAACCGGCAGCCGGCGCAGAACAAGCAAATCATCACGATTACGGACGGCGAACCGACGGCGCACATCGACGGGCGGGAGATTGTGCTGATCTACCCGCCGGCGGAGAGCACCGCCCGCCGCACGCTGGCGGAAGTCAAACGCTGCGCTGACGAGGGAATCCATCTTTCGAGCTTCGCGCTGATCGAGGATTACTTTTATCTCGGGCTGGTGAATTTTGTGGAGCAAATGGCGGAAGTATCCCGCGGCGTGTGCGCGTATTGCGACGCCAATGACTTGGGCAACATGGTGATCGATAGCTTCATCGGCGGGCGTAAGAAACGCCGCGTTGTTGGATGAATAATCCGCGATAACACCCGGCAAAGTCCGGGGATGTTCGCACCGTCGCCCCCCCTCAGCCCCCGGCTCCGCCGGGAGTTCCATCGTGTGCATCACCCAACGCCCGATAAATCCCCCGCAATTCCGCCACCATCGTCCGATCGCGAAACCGTTCGGTAAACCGCTCGCGGCCCGTTTCTCCAAATCGACGTCGCAATTCGGCATCGTCGGCCAGTCGATTGATCGCGCCGGCCAATTCCGCGACCGACTTGGGCGGTAGCAGAAAACCGGTTTCGCCCTCGATGCAGACTTCGCGGGCGCCGTCGATGTCGTAACTAATCACCGGCTTGCCGCCGATCAGCGCTTGCGGCAACACGCGGGCGAGCCCCTCGCGCAAACTGGCGTGCACGACAATATCCATCGCGCCGATCAGTTCCGGAATTCGCTGAGGTGCGACCAGCCCGGCGAAGACAAAATGGTCGCCCAAACCAGCCCGCCCAATCCGCTGTTTGAGGTCGTCTTGCAAGATCCCGTCCCCGACAAACAAGAATCGGACCTGCGGGTTGTGCCGGACCACTTCGCTCGCCGCGTCGATCACATATTCGTGCCCTTTGAGATGAAACAGCCGTGCGATCTTGCCGACCACGACGTGCTCATCAGTAAATCCGAACTCCGCACGCACCGCGTTTCGTGGCTGCGGCGGATGCAGAAACGGCTCCACCTCCATGCCGCTGTAGACCGTTTGAAACTTCTCGCGCGGCGCGATTCCAGCGGCGACGTACTGCTCAGTCATCGCGTCGCAGACGCTCACCAACTTGTCGCAGCGGTGGGCCGCCCATCGTTCGCAGCGGCGATATAATTCATGCGCAGCGCGGGTCTGGTATTGGTGAAACGGCGATCCGTGAATCGTGTGCACCGTGGGAATGCGTAACTTGTAGGCCGCTGCACGCCCCAAAATGCCCGCCTTAGAACTGTGCGTATGGACGACCTGCGGCTGAAGTTCCCGCAGCAGCCGCAGCAGTTCCCGATAACTTCGCCAGTCGCGGAGCGGATGTATCTCGCGCCGCAGGTCGTCGATGATGCGGACGTCGATGTCGCGTCGTTCGGCACGCTGCAGCAAACTCCCCTCCGGCCCCAGAGCGGGTCCGGTGATCAGCGTTACGTCGTCGCCGGCCTCCTGCTGACCTTCGACCGTCAGCAGCGTATTCTCCTGGGCCCCGCCGAGAATTAGCCGCGTGATGATGTGGACGACTTTCATGCCGGTGCGAGTACTCTCACTCTTCGAAATCGAACTAAAAACACTGTGTGTCATCACGACGGGTGGCCCCGATTGAAAATCGGGGTGCCGCAGGCACAAGAGGCCGCAATTTCACCGCCCCCCCGGTCTGGAAGTGTCGCGAAAATATTCTACGCGGCAACTGCAGACTCTTGCAGGCATTGCCGCTCCCGTACGCGGTGAATCAGATAATTGCGCGCAGAGTCGCAGAGGCGCAGAGCAAAAAGAACTCTTCAACTAAGAAGACGTGGTCAATTCGACGGGATTGAACAGGCTTACCAAATTTCTCCTCACATGCCGACCGGAAGTCAACTCATCTTTCTTCCCCTCTGCGTCTCTGTGTCTCTGCGCGAGATATTTTTGATTCAGCGTGCGTACTGTTTGGATTTTGGAAAACAAATTTCTGGCGGTCCGCACAGCGGACCCTACCCGACGTGGTGGGAGAATACTCCAAAATCATTGATCCGGCCAAGTGTGCATCTCAAAACTGCCTTCTCAAAAGACGGCTCGACAGTTTGCCGGGATTCCCGTATTCTCCCGCAGCCCGATTTGCACGGGTTCGAGGAACCGTCGCGGTAGTTTCGCAAGGATGCAGAAATGATTTCCGCCTATCAACAACAACGGCGCATCGTGGTGACCGGGCTGGGGGTGATCAGTCCGCTGGGCAATTCGATCGACGAATTCTGGCAGGCGCTGATCGACGGCCGCAGCGGAGTTTCGCTCAACGAGACGCCCGGTGAACCGCCGTTTTGCGTCGGCGCGGCCCGTGAATTTCAAGGCCGGATCGACGATTTCGGGCCGCTGGAGAAGGACCTCAAAAAGTCCATCCGTAAAGCGCTGAAGCTGATGAACCGTGAAACGCAGATGGGCGTTGCCGCGGCGCAGCAGGCGATCACTGAGAGCGGAGTGCTCGGTGTCGGGTATGATCCGGAGCGAATCGGCGTCTGCTTCGGGGCGGGCAACGTCTCGATGCTGCCGGCCGATTTTGAAGCGGGAGTGCGTGCCTGTTCCGACGAGCAACAAGCATTCGACTTCCAGCGCTGGGGCAGCGACGGGTTGGAGCAAGTGGCGCCGCTCTGGCTGCTGAAGTGCCTGCCGAATATGCCTGCCTGCTACGTCTCGATCTATCACGACTTGCAGGGACCGAATAACACGATCACTCAACGCGAGGCGGCTGCCAATCTCTCAATCGCCGAGGCATGCGCCGCGATTCAAGAGGGGGCGGCCGACGCGATGATCACCGGCGCGACGGGGACGTCGATCTTGCCGTTCAATAAACTGCACGCGGAACTCGAAGAACAAGTCGCCGCCGCTGCGGGACAACCAGAGTCAATCTGCCGACCGTTTGATCGCAAGCGAAAAGGGGCGGTCATCGCCGAAGGAGCGGCGGCGCTGGTTTTGGAAGACTATGAAGCGGCCGTCGACCGAGGCGCGACGATCTACGGCGAGATTCTCGGTGCGGGGTCATCCTGTGTCGTCGGCCCCGGCCATACTGCGCACCGTGACAAGGCGTTGGCGAATGCGATTAGCGCGGCTCTGAACAAGGCAAGACTCTCGCCCGATTCGATCGGCCACATCCACGCCCATGGTTTGAGCACACACCGTAGCGACATCGAAGAAGTGGCGGGCATCCGCAAAGTGTTTGGCGAACGGACAAGCAAAATCCCGCTGGTGGCGGCCAAGAGCAATACCGGAAACGCCGGAGCGGGCAGCGGCGCGTTGGAAGTCGTCGCGAGCTTGTTGGCCTTGAAAAACGATCGGTTGTTTCCAGTGTTGAATTACGAAGAACCGGACCCACAGTGTCCCGTCGCACCGGTCCGTTCGGCGGACCGCGAACCGGGTGAGACCTTTTTGAACTTGAGTATCGTCGCCCAAGGCCAAGCGAGTTGCCTGGCCGTGGCGGCTTGTGAGCCTCAAGCACATTGCCGTTTTTGAATCAATGATGCAGCTAGAATTGAGCGTTCTTGCCCCAACGTGGACGAAACAAATTAGCCCAGGGCGGCACGGACATCGACTTGTTGCGCCCCTTCAGGGCAAATGATTGGAAGACAACTCAATCCAGGGCGGCGCTCAGCGGCTATCGCCGCATCGCTCTGCCGCTGGGCTGACTTGTCATTGCCACTTTCGGGGCGAAGTAGCATGCAGAAATGACATCCGCCGTAACGAACATTGGGTGCCATGCTCTCGCGGCATGAAATGCCGAGTGAGCATGCAACGGCGGGATAGCACGCCGCATGGTCACTCGCCTACCGTCGTGAGACCATGGCACACCGACGAACACGTTTGAACTTTTTCATCTGAAAGCCGTGACATGCATCGACGCGTTGTGATCACCGGCGTAGGCTGCGTGACGCCGTTGGGGGCGGACTTAGATGCCCTGTGGCAGCATCTTACCGCGGGGCGGTCCGGAATCGGTCCGTTGACTTTGTTCGACGCCAACAACTTTCCGGTGCGGATTGCCGCAGAAGTTCGCGACTGGGATCTGTGGGACGTCGGCGAAAACCCCCGCCAGTGGTCGCACTGTCCGCGGCAGACGACGTTTGCCATCGGCGCGGGTCTCAAAGCAGGCCGCGGCGCCGGTTTAGAGCGATCGCACATCGACCCGCTCCGCATGGGGGTCTATCTCGGCTGCGGCGAAGCGTTTGCCGACTTTGACCGCTTTACGGAATCGATCAGCCGACAGACAACCGACGGCGAATCGGTTGGATTTGACCGGACCGCACTGCGGATCTTCGATCCCGACGCCGAATGCGAGTACGAACCAAATCTGCCCGCCGGACATTTGGCGTCGCTGTTCGACGCCCAGGGACCGAATTTGAATTGCATCGCCGCATGCGTCTCCAGCACGCAGGCGATCGGCGAAGCGGCGCGGATGATCCGCCGCGACGACGCCGACGTGATGCTCGCCGGCGGCTCGCACAGCACGATACACCCCTTCGGCGTCACCGGATTTCAACGGCTCTCGGCGCTTAGCACGCGCAACGAAGACCCGGAAACGGCTGTCCGGCCGTTCGACCGCGAACGGGACGGATTCGTGATCGGTGAAGGAGCTGCCGTTTTTGTGCTGGAAGAACTGGATCACGCCCGCCGCCGGGGCGCGGACATTTGGGGCGAGGTCGCCGGCTACGGTTCGTCGCAGGACGCATATCGCGTGACGGACACGCATCCCGACGGACGCGGCATCGCCACGGCGATCGGCCGCGCGCTTCGCGAAGCGGAACTGAACACCGATCAGATCAATTATATCAACGCGCACGGCACTGGGACGGTGCTCAACGACAAGATCGAAACACTGGCGGTCAAACGGGCTTTCGGCGCCGATGCGCACCGGACGCCGATCTCCAGCACCAAGAGCATGCTGGGCCACGCCACGACCGCTTGCGGCGCGATCGAAGCGGCGGTTTGCCTGCTGGCGATCAAACACGGCGTCGCGCCACCCACGATCAACTACTCAACGCCGGATCCCGAATGCGATCTGGACTACATCCCCAACGTCGCCCGGGAACTCGATTGCCGGCACGTGCTGAGCAACAACATCGGCTTCGGCGGCCAAAACGCGGCGCTTGTCCTGTCACGCTTCGACGAGTCCGCCCGTGCCACAGCGCTCCGCCGCGCCGCTTAGGATTGGCCACAGAGATCACAGAGGACACAGAGAACTTTTGGCGGGAGGCTGTAGGCATGGGACGATACGCGGTTTCATTGGCCGACGGCCTCTGCTGGAACCAAGATTGGTATGCCCAATAGCGTTGAGTGTAAGTCGACGATCTTCTCTGTGATCTCTGTGTCCTCTGTGGCTTAAAGTCCTTCCACAATCAACCATAACGCGCGAACCCAGATGCCGGTCAAAACCAATACTGCCACGCAGTCGCCAAGTTGGATCTCCCGCCTCGCTGACGGAGTGAATTCCCCAGGTGAGCAACCTGGGCGCATCCGCTCGGTGAGCGTGATTGGGGCGGGTGTGATGGGGCGTGGCATCGCCGCGGCGAATTTGCAGCAAGGGATCTCCGTCCGCATCAGCGATACGTCGAACGACGCACTCTCCGGCGCGGTTGCGGAACTGGAAGCGAATCTCGACTCGCGGCAGCAAGCTCAGAAACTGATCTCTGGGACGCAGTGCCGTCAAGAGTTGGCTGCGAGCGACTTGATCATCGAAGCGGCGGTCGAGCGGTTGGCGGTCAAGCAACGAATTTTTGCGAAGCTCGAAACGTACACTTCGCCGGAGTCCTTATTTGCCTCGAATACGTCCAGCATTCCGATTACGCAGATCGCCGCTAAGCTCGAGCATCCCGAGCGTTTCGTGGGTCTGCATTTTTGTCATCCGGTTGCGGAGCGGCCGTTGTTGGAGATTGTGCGGGGCGAACAGACCAGTGACGCAACGCTATCCGCGGCGGTGGAATACGCTCGCAGTCTCGGCAAACGGCCGGTGGTGGTGGGCGACAGCCCTGGCTTCGTTGTCAACCGGCTGTTGACGCCTTACTTGAACGAGGCCACAGTTTTGTTGCTGGAAGGTGCAAAGTTTGAGGAAATCGAAGCCGCCGCGGTCGAGTTCGGCATGCCGCTCGGCCCGCTTGCGGCGATTGACGGCATTGGCATCGACGTCGCCCTTCGCGCCGGCACGGTGATTTATGACGCATTTCCCGAACGCATGCTGCCTTCCGGACTGTTACTCGCACTCTTTGAACGCGGCGATTTTGGATATAAGACAAAGCAGGGGTTCTATGTCTACGGCGACGACGGACAGCCATCCAAACCGTCTCCGGCGGCAACGGCGATCATCGACGAACGCAAGCAATCGCCGCGCCCGTTCTCAAAGGAAGAACTGACTGCCCGCTTGTTCCTGCCGATGCTCACCGAAGCAATGAGAGTGTTGGACGAAGGGCTGGTGACCGGCCCGCGCGACATTGATGATGCGCTCGTTTACGGTATTGGTTTTCCAGTAACCGACGGCGGATTGCTCGGCTGGGCGGAACGGCTGGGCATGACGACGATCCTGGAAATGCTCGCCCCGTTCTCCCCCCTGGGGCTGCGCTATCAACCAACGGAACAGATGCGCCGCATGTCCTCCGACGGCAATAGCAGTTTCGCATGAACCCCCAAAGGGGTGGCCGCGATTGCATCGCAATCGGGGCAGGCGAAGCCTGCAAGAGGCGGCAATTTCAGCGTTCACTAAGGCTGCGGAACCGCCCAAATCAGGAGCGGTCAAATTGCGGCCTCATGTGCCTGCGGCACCCCGATTGCGATGCAATCGCGGCCACCCGGTTTTGGGTTTGTCGTTAGACTAATCGTGAACTCCCCGCTATCGTTGCGGAGTGTTTGGTCGACCGCAATCTTGGTAAGCAGGAGCGTGATGTCCGTCTCTCCCAATCTCGATTTGATCGGCATACCCCACTCGCGGGAACTGTTGGATACGCCCGTGCTGCTGCTCGATCTCGACATCTTTGAAACCAACCTCGGCAAATTGGCCCGGTTTGCCGAAGGGAAACGGCAGGTGCTGCGGCCGCATACTAAGACGCACAAGTCGGTCGAAATCGCCCAGCGGCAGATCGCCGCCGGCGCCGCGGGGGTTTGCTGCACGACGCTGGGCGAAGCGGAGGTTATGGCCAATGCGGGGATCGATTCGATTCTGATCACCTCGCCCGTCGTCGGGGCGCGGAAGATGGAACGATTATTGGCCGTCAATCAATACGCGGCCGACTTGCTCGTCGTGGCCGATCAGGCAGGCAATGTCATCGAACTTGCGGCGGCGGCCGCTGATCGAGAGAGCGCGTTGAAACTGCTCGTCGCCGTTGATATGGGCATCCACCGCATGGGTGTCGCGTCCGTTGATGCCGCAGTTGAGTTGGCGGGTCTCGTCGCGAAGACCGAAGGGGTCGAATACCACGGCGTGCATGCCTATGCCGGTCAGTTGCAGCACATTATTGATTATGACGAACGACGTCAGGCGGCGGCGCGCACGAACGACCAGTTGCGTGAAGTTTGCGGTGCATTGCACTCCGCCGGGCTTGAGCCGCAAATTGTGACCGGCAGCGGAACGGGCACGTTTGAGTTCGACGCCGCCCAGGACGTGTTCAACGAACTGCAGTGCGGGTCGTACTTGTTCATGGACTCCGACTACAACGCCGTGCACTACGTGGACGATGACAATCTGCGATTCGAGACGAGCCTGTTTGTGCTGGCGACGGTGGTCAGCGCCAACCATGCCGGGCTGGCGACGATCGACGCGGGGTATAAGAGCTTCTTTCCGCGCGGACCGTTGCCCGCTATTGCTGCGGGCGCTCCTCCGGAAACGGAATACGAGTTTCGCGGTGACGAGCATGGGCATTTGCACTTTGCCGATAAGACGCATCGCGCGGAAGTGGGGCAAAAGGTGCTCTGCGTGACGTCGCACTGCGATCCGACGGTGAACTTGTTCGACCATTATCACTGCGTGCGCGGCGACACGCTGGTCGACATCTGGCCGGTCGATGCGCGGGGTCGGTCGGCCTGAACGCCCAATCCGCAGGAGTGGCCGCGATTGCAACGCAATCGGGGTGCCGCAGGCACAAGAGGCCGCAATTTGACCGTTCCTTATGATAAGGGTTCCGCAACCTTGTGGATCGCTGAAATTGCGGCCTCGTGCAGGCTCCGCCTGCCCCGATTGCTGCGCAATTGCGGCCACCCGGGAATTGGGAGGGCGAAGCTCCTGCTGAGCCACGTTTTGGAAAACGTGTTCGGCTCGGCGGGAGCCTCGCCCTCCCAAAATACGCTCTATTTGGTGTTTTGAATTCCCGGACGGCCTCTGCTCCGCAATCGCGGCCACCCGGTTTTATGAGAGGTGCGGCCGGCCATCCGAGCTCAGGATGGCGTAACTGTCGGTATCGAGAAACTCATCCCACTTCTTGACACTTCCCCGGTGCCGCCCTTCGTACGACAGGCCGGCTTTTTGCAGGACACGCGCTGAAGCGGGATTGTTCGCAAAAACCGCCGCGAAGATGCGGTGCAGCCCCAACTCCTCAAACCCGAACCGCACCATCTCACGGGCCGCTTCGGTCGCGTAGCCGTTGCCCCAGTACGGCACTCCGATCCAATAGCCGAGTTCCGCCTGCTCCCAGTCGGACCGCAAGCGGAACCCGGTCGCGCCGATCAGCTCGCCTGTCTCGCGAATCGTAATCGCGTACTCATAGCTCCTCCCTGCCGCCACATTGTCGGGCATCGCCGCGATCCACTCTTCCGCAACACCGTCGCCGTAGGGGTGCGGAATCAGCAAAGTTGTGGCGGCGATTTCGCGCTCGCCGGCGAGTTGTTGCACGCGCGGGGCGTCAACGGTGACGAATGCGCGCAATGCCAGGCGCTCAGTATGCAAATTGGATTGCGACATGATGGGCATTTCAATGGAACCAAACGGGATTGAAACTTGTCCTCAGAATACAAAATTTCAAAAAAAGCCGGCCGTACCCGTGGTAACTCCAAACAGTTTTCAGCAACCAGACTGAAAGTTGACGTTCGTCATGCACAAAGGTTCGCTGATGAAGTGGGCAAATGCTTTCAAGAGTTGGGTAAAAACGTGCAGCCAGGATGAGAAACGGTTCGTTTGGCAATTGAGCATGTTTCTTTTCGGAATACCCAGCGGCCTGTTTTGGGCGATTGGAATGATTTATTTCATGCCTGATATTGGTCAAAAGCCGATTCTCATCAAAGCCCTGTTCGTCGTCGGCTCAATGTTCATCTTAGGCCCGATCATGGGCTGGGCATGGGGAAAAATGATGTGGCTCACTTTTGTCAGTCGCATTGAGTCCCCGTCAGAAGCAAGCCAAGCCGACCCGAACCAGAATCGTGTTCTCATCGACGTTTATTTTGGTGTTTTTGACGGCGAAGAATATAGCTATGGCCTTACCGAAGCCGATGCCTGTGCTGCCGTCGAGTCTTCTTTCCGTTTCGGCGAGCCCGATCCCACTGACCCGGACGACATGTCTCTGGGAAACACGTGGGCGACGGAATCAGGCGAGCGTGGCTGGCGTATCGTCAAACGGACAATTCCGATGGTAAGAATTCATGCGGCATTCAGCGGTACTCCAGATGAACCGTGTCACGCCAGTTGGCAATGCCCTGTTTGCGATCGCTGGATCGATGAAGATATTGAGTTTGACGCGAAGGGGCCAATCCTTGGGTATTGTGGCTGGTCGCCAGAGGGAAAAGACCCGCCTTATCGCATCGAGGCGCATGACATCTGGTTCTTCGTGACTTGGTGACGACGCGGGTCGCCGATATTACAACGAAATTGAGGGGCCAAACGCACACAAGGCCAACCACGTAAGAACAAATTCGGTCAAATACCTCTATCCATCGAGGGGAACGTCAGTCTGTTTCGACAAGACGACGGTTTAAGAATGTCTCTTCGAGGTGTGGCCACGCCAAAAACAAAACCGGTGTTCGCGTAAACGGCCACTCCAGATAGAATATCGCTTTTCAAATGAAACTTCTGAAATCCGAATCGGAGAAAGAATAAAAATGATGTGGGAATTTGAAAACGCTTGCGCGCACAGAGAGATCATCGTTGACCTACTCGGTGGCCCGTTTGATGGCAGCGTATACTCTCGTGGAACGTCACAATTGGTTGAGTTTGAACGAAACGAAAGCGCTGCCATCGCTAATGCAATCTACTCCTCGTCAAGAGGAAGAGTGGGAGAGGTTTGCTTCCTGCCGTCTCTGGGTGAGCTGACAAGGAGTGTCGTGCGAAAACACGGTCTATCGAGGATAACAGGCTGGAACTATCGGGTTGAAGAGGTCGCGGAGTCAGACTATGAGATCTACATCATCGCAAGGTACATAGAAGGCCCATGCAACTGAGAGTAAGTCGCGGAGGCGGCTTTCGCGTGAAATCCGTGCTCCGCTCTTCAGCTACTCTTCCAACTCCACGTTCCAGTACGCCTCGCTGACGAACTTCGACCAGCTGTCGATTCGCATGCCGTGGGTCGCATACAGCGGCTTCCACTGTGGGCGGACCGGTTGCTTGCGGAGGAGCATGCCCGCTTGCTCCGGTGTGCGGTCCGCCTTGCGCGTGTTGCACTCCACGCAGGCGAGTACGCAGTTCGTCCAGCTTGAGCCGCCACCCTGCGAGCGGGGCAGGACGTGGTCGATGGTCAGTTCGTCGCTGCCGGGCTGGCAGCCGCAGTACTGGCAGGTGTAGCGGTCACGCTTGAACACATTGCGGCGGCTGAATGTGACGGCGTTCACCGGAACGCGGTCGTACTCAATCAGCGTAATCACTTCCGGCACCCGCAGCCGCAAGCGGCTGGTGCGGATCACCAACTCGTCCGCTTCGGGGCGCATGGCGGCCCAATCGGACCAGGTGTAGGTCTGGTAGTCGGCTGGATCGACGATCCGGGCGTTGTCGCAGAAGACCTTGACCAGCGCGCGGGAGACGGTTGCCACTCCCACCGGTTGCCAGTTGCGGTTCAGGACCAACGTCGGTCGATTCAAAACAGCAGCTACCATGAAAATCCTCCGATTGAAGGGGTGGTGCTTCGGCCGGCTGGGGGCGAACGCGGTCATCCCACAACTCGGCCGTTACGAGCATTCTCTCAGGTCCGTCCGATGAGGTCAATTGTGACGGACGTCTGTTAAGTTTTGATCAAAATCAGAACAAGGCGTCGACGGCGAAATCGAACCCGCAATTGTGACTTTCACAGTGTCGCGTGCCGGACCAATTCACTGCAGGACCTCACTGCCGGCAAGACACGAAGTCGCCCGTGATGGTTCATCAAAATTGACTTGATACGGCGCATGATGCCGGATCAATTTCGTAGATGGAGCCGAGGCAAATCTACGGCTGCCCCAAGCGGCCGGCCGGTGTGTGCTGGGCCAAATCGGCGATCATGTCCCGCGTCGCCGCTTCGACAGCGGCCTCCCAGCTATCGGGGCCGAACTGTTCTTTGTAAGGCGCGCGGTTGTAAGCGAAAATGATCCCGCGGCTGCTGTTGACGATGGCGCCCAATCCCTCGTCGTTGAATGCTGCGGCGATGTCTTTGGCCGTTCCGCCTTGGCTGCCGTAACCGGGCACGAGAAAGTGCGTGTGCGGCATCGCCTCGCGCAAGTCCGCCAACTCTTGCGGATACGTCGCGCCGACGACGGCGCCGACCGCCCCGAACGATTCTTCGCCCGCCGTGTCGCGTGCGAGCTGTTCGACCGCAGCGGCGACGTGCCGATAGTGGGGCCGTCCCTCCGCAACCAGATCCTGAAATCCGGCGGCGCCGGGATTGCTGGTGCGGACCAGCACGTAGATCCCCGCTTCGCGGTCCTGTGCCGTTTCGACGAAGGGTTGTAAGGTATCGGGGCCGAGATAGGGATTCACCGTTAGAGCATCGGCCGCCCAGGGGGTGCGATTGTGGTCGGCGCCGGCCAGATACCCCCGCGCGTAGGCCTCCGCAGTACTGCCGATGTCACCCCGCTTGGCGTCGCAGATGACCATCAACCCCGCCTCACGCGCGCGGCGCATTACGGACGCCAGCACTTGCGATCCGCTCGGCCCCAATTCCTCAAAAAACGCCGCCTGCGGCTTGACCGCCGGGACAAGGGGAGCGACGACATCAATGATGCGAAAGCAAAACCGCTCATAGGCGGCGGCCGCCAAATCAGCATGGTGAGAATGGGCCGATGCTTTGAAGTTCATCAGTTGGGGCGGCAGTTGATCGACCCGCGGGTCGAGCCCGACGACAACCGGGGCCCGCTTTTCCCGAATCGCCTGATTTAGCCGCTTGATGAAATGAGCCATGCTGCCCGATCGATTCTTGCAAAGTTTCTGAATGTCGAATCGCCCCCGCTTTGCCTCCTCAGACCACGACGGAGACGCTGAGAGAGCCTGACGTCAAGGTGAACCAGGGGATTTGGCGAAACCAGTCTGTCTGCGTGCAAATTCCCCGCATTTCTGCCGGAAATGAGGCTGAGGGCATTGTGTTATTTTACTGCCCGGAGATAAAGTATGACTGGTTATGATTCCGCGAAACTTGGAGTTTTTCGAGCTATTCGGAATCTTGACCCGGTATCCGATCCACCAAAGCGCTCCAGGAATTCCTTCAACGAGCCGGTATTGCGCTGCTGAACCCGAACCTTGATGAGGAGTAGACATGGCCAAAGAGAAATCGACCGCAACGAGCCCCGCACCCCCGGCAACGCCCGCTGACGCAGCCCCGCAGTCTCCGGCCGCCCCAAAAGTGACCATCGACGCCGATCGAATTCACGCGTTGTATAGCAACTTTGCCCGTGTCACTGGCTCGCCTGAGGAACTGATTATCGATTTCGGCCTCAATCCGCAGCCCTTCGGCACGCAAGTTGAGTCGGTCCCGATTTCGCAGCGGATCGTGATGAACTACTACACCGCGAAGCGGTTTCTGGGTGCTTTGCAAATGGCGGTTCAACGCCACGAACAGGCATTTGGCGTGCTGGAAACGGACGTCAACAAGCGGGTCGTCTCCACAGCCCCGCGCGGCAATTGACCGCTGACGGCAGATTCCTTGGCTGAAATCGGCGTTTTTTCAGAGCGCGGCGTTGAAGCGGAGGTCCGAAATCGCTAACCTCTCTGATTCCCCCGGGAGGTTTTAAGTTCTTGCGCATCGGGATGTTGAGGGCAATTCCCGGAGGGACTTTAGGTTGCCGCGAACGTCGCCGTTCTGCCGGGAAGTGCTGCAGCGGCAGAATCCGCATCTCACTGACGGACAACGACTTGCGGAGAACCCTTGATCGCTGTCCGGTGGAAACTGCCGGTTGCAGGTTTGATGTTTAGAGAGACGTAGATAGGAAACAGTCCCGTGACCAAGACGTACATGGCCAAAAATTCGGAGATCCACCGCGAGTGGCATCTCGTCGACGCCGACAACCAGATTGTCGGGCGTTTGGCCTCGCGGCTGGCGACCATTTTGATGGGGAAGCACAAGCCGATTTATACACCGCATGTCGATTGCGGCGACTTTTTGGTGGTAATCAACGTTGAGAAAGTCCGGTTTACCGGTCAGTCGCTGGCACATCCGACGCATCCCTACTTCACCGACAAGATGCTCACCAAGGAATACGACCGCTACTCGGGCTATCCCGGCGGGCGACGGGTGACGACGGCGGCGAAGATCCTGGAAACCAAGCCGGAGATGATCCTGCATGAGGCGGTTCGACGGATGCTTCCCAAGAGCAAGCTGGGCCGGTCAATGCTCGACAAGCTGAAGCTGTATGTCGGCGACAGCCATCCCCACCAGGCGCAGAATCCGCGGCCCTTGGAGCTGTAGCGGCCGGTCTGATTCGCCGCTTCCAAGGCGAGTCCTTCACGTTACTTTATTTGCAAGCGATCTTTCAGTTATGGCAGATGACGCAAACGAGACTCCGGAAATGACACCTCAGCCGACTGAGGGGATGGCGCCGCAACCAACCGAGGAAATGGCGCCGCAGCCAACAGAGGGCATAACCCCCCCTCCGACTGACGAGCCCGCGACCGACACCGACAGTCTGGCGGCCGGGCTGACGCTGGGCGAATCGACGGACGACGCTGACGAGGAGGCGGAAGCGATCGCCGCACCGGTCGTGATTCGCGGCCACGTTGACAAGCATGGCGTGGCTTGGGGCACGGGGCGGCGGAAGACGTCCGTGGCACGCGTCCGCATCCGGGACGGCAGCGGTAAACTGACGATCAACGGCCGCGAATTGGAAGAGTATTTTCGAATTAGGCGCGATCAAGAGACGGCAGCGGCGCCGCTGCATGCGACGAATATGGCGGGCAATGTCGACGTATTCGTGAATGTCAAGGGCGGCGGGACGACCGGTCAGGCGGGGGCAGTCATGCTGGGCGTCGCCCGGGCGCTTCAGGTGATGCGGCCCGATTTGCACGAAGCCCTCAGCAGCGGCCACTACTTGACCCGCGATAGCCGGATGGTCGAACGCAAGAAGTACGGTTACAAGAAAGCCCGCAAGAGTTTCCAATTCTCCAAACGATAGGCCGATTCGGTCGGAGGATCGCTCCCGGCGGAGATCACTTCGTGGTCGATCGAATATTCTTCGCATGATCCTGAGCGTGCCGATCAACTCACGGGTCCCAGACCGACTTTCGACAACTGGACCAGACAACTGAAATCCCCCCGCTGGAGCGTTATCCATCGGGGGGAATTTTTTTCGATGGTGACGACCGCAAATCTGCCAACCCAGCGTGGCAGCAGAGAACGCTGTGAAAAGCGGGGGCACCGATCTGTCGGTGCCGAGGAGGTACGCTATGTATAATCCCCTCTTGCTCCCCGAAGTTCGGGAAATGTTGCGGTCGGACGACGATACCGGATTGACGGAATTCTGCGACGCGCTGCACCCGGGTGTCGTCGCCGAGGTGATCGAAGATCTGGACAACGAAGAAATCTGGCGGGTGCTCTCCCACAGCGACGTCGACCGCCAGGTGCAGATCTTCAGCTTCCTCAGCCTGCCGAGGCAAGAAGATCTGGTCGAAACGACGGGGCGAGAACGTGTCTCCGCACTTCTGCAGGAAATGGCCGCCGATGACCGTGTCGACCTGTTGGAACGACTTGATCCCGAACAGGTCGAAGTGCTGCTGCCGATGATCGCGCAGGCGGAACGGGCCGACATCCGAAAGCTGCTCTCTTGCCCCGACGACAGTGCCGGGTCGATCATGACGACCGAGTATGCCTCGCTCCCGGAAGACATCACGGTCGAGGAGGCGTTGCAACGGCTGCGGAAAGTGGCACCGAATCGCGAAACGATCTATTACGTTTACGTGCTGGACGAGGACCGCCATCTGCGCGGGATCGTCTCATTGCGGCAGCTGATCCTGGCTAAGCCGGGAGCACTGATTGCCGACATCATGGATCGAGACGTCATTTCAGTGAACGTCAATGACGACCAGGAAGATGTAGCCAACGCATTGGGCCGGTACGACTTTCTGGCGATACCGGTCGTCGACGACCACAACCGGCTCGTGGGGATTGTGACTCATGACGACGTGATTGAGGTGCTCCAAGAAGAGGCAACCGAAGACGCTCATCGCGCCGGCGCGGTCGAGCCGCTGGAAGACAGTTATCTCTCGACCCCGCTACTGACCGTGACCTGGAAACGGGGAATCTGGCTGGTGTTTCTGTTTGGCGCCGCGTTTTTGATGGCGTTCTTTTTAGACGAATACAAAGAGGACTCCAGCACTTACGAATGGATGGTGATTTTCATTCCGCTGGTGATCGCCACCGGTGGGAACGCGGGATCTCAATCGGCGGCGCTGGTGATCCGCACGTTAGCACTCGGCGAAGTCGATGCGAAGAATTACATGCTGCTGGTCGTTCGCGAGGTGGCCATGGCGTCGATTCTCGCGGGCAGCTTGGCGGCGCTGGGCTTTCTGCCCGCGATGCTCTTGGTCAACGTGCAAGTGGCCATTGTGGTCTCGACGACGATTGCCATCATCGTGGTTCTGGGAACGATGATCGGTGCGCTGTTGCCCATTATGTTTAAGAAGCTTGGTGTCGACCCGGCGTTTATCTCCAACCCACTAGTGGCAGCACTGGTGGATCTGACCGGCGTCGTCGTCTATTACGAATTTGCCCTGTTTTGGTTTCGTCAATAAGTGCGAAGCAAAACCGTGAGCAAGTCAACGCGCATCCGCGAAAATCACGGGTAATCGACTACTTCGGAAGACCGTGTGCGCACTGAGAATCCAAGTGTCGGTCTTCTCAGTCAGCAAAGTTGTATCGAGATCGCGGAAGAATTTACTGCGTAACTCTCGTGACTGTTACGAAAGTGACGCAAAACGTTGTCTGTGTTGCGAAAAGCGTGCGCAGGCCTTGTTTACTTCGTCATCCGGCGCCTAAAATTTTGTAGGGCAGGCCTATGTGAAAGGATGCCGTATTTCGGTAATTATTTAATGTGAAAGGTGTTGGGGATGGCGTACGTCGAAGCAGGCGACATCCAAGAAATCCTCGACGCGCTCCAAATTCGTGCTGCAGAACTTGCAAGGCGCACTCACGTGAGCCGGTCGTACCTCAGCCACTTGCTGAGCGGACGCAAATCCAACCCCAGCAAGCTCTGGGCGTTGCAAGTTCTTCAGTTGTGTCGCGAGGAGCGCCTTCAGGAAATCGCTGATCGCATTCAACATCGTGTGGACCCCGCCAAAGCAGAAGGCTGAGTCCACACTGATAGTGGTGTGCTGAGGCAGTTTCCAAACAGCATTCCGAGAGCGCTTCACGGTAGGGGCGATCAAGGTGCGCGCCGAGAAACTCGGAGCAAGACGTCTGGGGGACAATGTTTCCGCAGGGCGAGCGCTCACTTTCCAGGCGCACTCACGCTGGCGCTCTGACCGACGGTCGTCTGGCACAAGGGACAATGATCCTGCTGCTGCTGATTCCAATAAACGACACCTCGCGAAACGGCGGAGATGCCGGTCAAGATGACGCAGAGGGCGGCGACTTTGAGAATTCGCGCGCGGGCGGTGATGCTCAACAGACTGGCGCCCGCACCGGTCAACATCATCACCGGGACCGTACCCGCGCCGAACAGGGCCATAATTCCCAGGCCGGTGGTCATCGAACCGCTGCCGGCCGCGAGCGCCAAAAACGCGTAGACCAACCCGCAGGGCAGAAACCCGGTGAGGATGCCGGCGATAAACACGTTCGTCAGCCCTGGCGCGGTCAAAAACGATCGAAAGAAGCTGCGTGGTAAACAGCCATGGCTGTGCTTCGGCGTCGCGCGAACCGCCGGGAGCCATCCGGCTGCCGAAAGTCCCTGCACGACCAGCAGAACGCCCGCAATCAACGACAACGCCGCCTGCACGTTGATGATGCTCGCAGCACCGTGCGCAAGATACAAACCGCAAAACCCGGCCACGGCGCCAGCACTACCGTAAGTAAATATCCGGCCCACGCTATAGACCAATTGCCGGAGACAATTGCCCCGCCAACTGTCGGCACCCATCCCGATCGATATCGCAAACCCGCCGCACATGCCGACACAGTGCGCCGAACCCAAGAATCCAGCCAGGAAAATGAGCGGGCCTTCGATCATCAGACCTGTTGCTCTCCCCCAATCACGAATCGAACCGTGCGCTGTGCCGTCTTGGCCGGAGCTGTTTGCGGTTCTTGAATCATGACCCAGGCCGCAAATACAAATCCGCCGACAACGTGTAGTAGAACGATCAACAGGCCGACACCGACAATCGTTTGGATTCCCTCATCCATGCGTCGCTTCTTTCGCGAGAGTTTGGTCGAGATCACGCCGCAAACCCAACTCCAGTGCAGCATCACGTGCAGCAGAATTCCCAAGCCGAGCGCGCAGAGGATTCCGAACTGCAGACTCAGCCACGCGCCGTACGATTGTCCCCATAACGTCCAGCCGTCCGCATTGACCGGCGGCGGGAAGACAAATTGGACCACCGCTGATACTGCGACCAGTAGGAGAAACAAGACGAGCAGCAGTGTGTCCAGCCAAAAATTGAAGAGCGTTTTCGACATCGTTTCGAAGTGTTGAGGTCGACATCTTGGTATCGATCCAATCGACGGGTTTCGGATTATACTGAAGTGAGAGCGTCTGCCGTCAACGCAGTCGACGATCGGGCGGCTTGCTCATTGATGTGGTGTTCTGTTTCGGAGGATGTTGTCACTCGAATTGCCGCGTGATCCGTTCCGCGAAGACGCAGCGAATTGGAAATGACGAAAAAGCTGCTGGCCGCCATCAGCAAGGCGGCCCAAACTGGATTGAGCATTCCCGCGCACGCCAATCCAACTCCGATTGTGTTGTATCCAACCGCCCAAAACAGGTTTTGGCGGATCACGCGTACGGTTTGTTTGGCCAATTGCATTGCCCGCGGCAGTTGTGAGAGGTCGTTCCCCAACAGACAAACCGCGGCCGCGTCGCGGGAGACATCCGCGCCGCAACCCATGGCGATTCCGACATCGGCGGCGGCAAGCGCCGGCGCATCATTGATGCCGTCACCCACCATCGCCACTGGGCCCACCCGTCGCTGGGTTTCATAGATCACGGCGAGCTTGTCTTCCGGCAATAAGTCGGCGCGAACGTTCACTGACAGTTCCCGCGCCAACTTCTCTCCCCGCGCGCGATGATCTCCGGTGAGCACGGCGACATCGTACCCCGCACCGCGAAGTTGCACCAACGCATCCCGCGCTTCGGCGCGGAGGACTTCGTCAAATAGAAACATGCCGCGAATTCTCCCGCCCCAACCGATGTATGTCATCGACGCATCAGCGGTTTCGGCACGCTGGCGCAACTCGACGCTCTCCTCTAAACCGTTCTCTTGCAGGAAACGCAAGTTCCCCAAGTAGGTCGGTTCAGTCTCGCCGGCAAGTCGGGCTGTGACGCCCCTTCCGGCAACGGAGCGAACCGCTTGTGCGTCGAGCGGCGGCAGATCGTCGCCGATAAAGTCCAAAATCGCTGCGCAGAGTGCATGCCGCGACGAACGTGCCAAAGCGGCGGCGCGTTGCAATGCGTCAATACGGTCGCCGTCGCCAACGAACTCTGCCACCGGAAGGTCCCCGGTGGTCAACGTGCCGGTTTTGTCAAATCGTATCGCGCGGACACCGGCCAGCCGCTCCAGCGCCAAGCCGTGTTGAAACAGAACGTGCTCTCGCGCCGAACGGCCCATAGCGGCCCAGACCGCCAACGGCGTGGCCAACCCCAGCGCACAGGGGCAAGCAATTAACACCACGGAAAGCCCCGCCAGCAGCCCACTTTCCCAGCTCTTGGTCAGCCCATGAAACAGCAACGTCGCCAGACTGAGCGTGCCCATCACCGGGAAAAACCATGCCGCGAGCCGGTCGGCCAAACGTTGATAGCGCCCTTTGCTCAATCGCGCCTGGCGAACAAAATCGATCAGCCGCTGAAACGACCCGCAGCCCGGAGCGGCGGTCACGGTGACTTTGACGTCGCCGTCCAGATTCAATGTGCCGGCGAGCACCGCATCGCCGGGGCATTTTTCGACCGGCTGCATTTCGCCCGTGAGGACTTGCTCATCGACCAAAGCAAATTCGTTGATGATCCAGCCGTCGGTCGGGAATCGCTCACCCGGCAGCACGCGGAGAGTCTGATCGACCGTGACCGTTTTCAGCGGAACGGCTCGCTCACCTGACTCATCGACCAAGCGGACCGATTCGGGCAGCAGTTTCTCCAGGTCATCTAGCGCCGTTGTGGCTTGCAGCCGCCCGGCCGCTTCGAGCCAGCGACCCAGCGTCACCATTACCAGCACCATGCAACCGACTTCGAAGTAAATGTGCCCCTCGCCGCGGAACACGGAAATGCCGGAATAGACGTACGCGGCCGCCACACCGGTGACCAGCAGCAGATCGGTGGATAATACCCGCCGGCGCAGATCGCCCAGCGCGTTGTCGGCCAGCGGAACTCCCAACAAAAACAACACAGGGAGCGAACAGATCAAGCAGATGTAGCGAAACAATTCGGCCAGCGAACCGGCCAACGCATCGTTGGGATCGGCGCCGTAGACATCCTGCGTCCAAAGCGCCATGGTAAAGACCATCACGTTCATCGTGAAGAAGATCGCGATGCCCAGCCGGGTCAGCGTCCAGCGAACTGCGCCCGCCTCATTGCGCTCCTGGGTGACAGCGGCGGCAAACCGGCAACCGTAGCAACAATAGCGAGGTTCATCACCCCGCTGGTCTGCGTCGTCGCCCCGGTTCCACCATGACGCCGGTACGGGCAGACCGCAAAAATCGCACGCGTCACGAAGGGAGGTCATTGCGGCGTGAGAACTTCCGTCTGCATGTTCGGGAGAAAATACCGCACGGCATAATAGATGATGAAACACCAAAACAGTACCCAGATCAGCCGCACATACCAAGGAATGGCGTTGCCGGTGTAGTGGTGGTAGCGGTGTTCTTCTTCGGCCGATTGCTTCGGTGCGTCGGTCATGCGTGATGTCCTGTCAGGTTCAGATGGTCCGCATCATCCGCCGCTTCTGCAGCAGTGGGATGAGGATGTTCATCAAGAACTTGCTCCTGCTCGAGCATGGAGTACTTGGGACGCTCCACGTCGGTGAACATCCCCTGGGCCATGCCCCAGCAGAGCAGGCAAAAAAAGCCCATCCCGGCCAGCAAGTAGTTCATGATGGGTGAAATGGCGAAGACGCCTTCGGAACTGCTGCGAAACAGCGCCACGAACTCGACAAACTTTGAGCCGAATCCCCACAAACTGGGAACCAGAATGATCACCGCTAGGATGCAGGTGATCAGGAACTGGCGTCCGGCGGGAGTGCAGTATGATTTCATTCCTCGTCCTCCTCATCGTCCGCGGCGGCAAATTCGGGAGCCGGTTCGTACTGCTCGTACATGGGATAACTCTCCAGCCAGGAACCGAGCCATTGCACATAGGTGATCAGCGCCAGGCCGCGTCGGTTGGGCTTGTCGGGCGAACCGTCGAACAACCAGGGATAATCGGGCATCGGCGAGCCGGTCGAGAGGTCGGTCGGTTTGAAGAAGTGCACGGCGTGCCAGTCGTTGGAGCGTCGCCCCCCTTCCCGCGAAAGGTCCGGCCCGACGCGCCGCGTGCCGAACATCACCGGCATTTGCAGTTCGTTTTGATACTCCTCTTGTTGTGAGACCGGCCCCCACCGCTCCTCCTCGTTCGCGACGGGACGGATAAACTGGCTATGGCAATGCCAGCAGCCTTCGCCGATGTAGATCGACCGACCCAGCCGCAGCGCCTCGGCACACTTTTCATTCAGCCATGCGTCTTGCTCTTCGAGGCCCTCGGGCGGTTCGCCGTAGGCGGCCTTAAATGACTCCGGATATCGCGCCGCCAAGTCCTCGAACTGGTAGCGGAGATTTCCGTTGACCAATTGTTCGACGGGCGTCGGTTCTTCGTCGTACATCAGCACCGGCACGACCGCGTTGGAGACGAAGGCGATCGCAAAGAAGAACAGGCCGCCGATGAGCAAGACTCCCGATTTACTTTCAAACATGACTGAAGCAATCCTTCACGGATGACCGATGTTTTTGAATTCGTCTTGTATAACCGTCAAACGGCCATTGCCGCCTCGTCGGCCTTGGCGCGTGATTGTTGAATCGTCTTGCGCAGGTTGTAGACAAACACCAGTTGCCCGCCGAACATCGCCAATCCGGCGAACACGCGCAGAATCCAAAACGGCACCGACGCGTCGACGGAAGCGTCCCACGGCTGCAGCGAGGCCCAAAAGTATCCTTGAAACAGCCCCGCAAGAGTCAGGTCGCCGGCCATCACCAGCACGCTGACGGTCGAGAGCCAGTAGTGCCATTCGCACAGCCGGCGGCTATACCAGTCGACACCCAGCAGCCGCGGGAACAGATAGGTCATGATGCCGAACAGCCACAGGCTGAAGACGCCGAACATGACCAGATGCGCGTGCCCCACGACCCAGTCGGAAAAGTGAATCACCTGTTGAAACGTCAACGTGGTCTGCATGGCGCACTGCAGGCAGGTGAGAAAATAGAACACCATTCCCGTGTAGAACCAGCGGACCGGAAGGTTGGTGACGATTTCGCGGCCGGATCCTTTGAGCGTGCCGAAGAAATTGATGACGACCGTCGTCACCACCAGCTCGACGGCGACCGTCGACATGATCGCCCCGTACTGCAGAAACATGGGAATCGGCGTATAGAGAAAGTGGTGGATGCCGTTGAGCGGATAGAAAAACGCCAATCCCCAAAACCCGACGAGCGACAGTCCATGGCTCCAGATCGGCTTCTTCAGCAGAATCGGCACGAAGTAATACATCAATCCCCACCCCAGCGGAGTGACGAACAGTCCGACCAGATCGTGAATGAACAGGCCGCCGACCGCCCCGGCACTGGTCCCGGCGACAAAGTATTGCGGAATGAAGTTCCCCATGGCGTAGGTCATGAACGTCCAGACGAACGCGGCGAGGAAGTACCACAACGTGACATACATCGGGCCTTTGACCTGGAGGATGGGTGTCATGAAGTTGATGGCCACCAACAACAGGCCGAACTGCGCGACGGGGTCAATCCAGATCGGCGTTTCACCCCATTCGAGCCCCTGTGCCTGTCCCACCAGAATTCCACCCGCGGTGGCGACCACGACCAATTGCCACGCGTAAAAGATCGCGTATGAAAGCCAGCGGCTGTGGACCGGGCGGAGGGTGAGGCGCGGCACCGACCAGTGCAGCGCACCGAGGAACGCGTTCGCGAGAAAACCGTAGGCGATGGCGTTGGTGTGCAACATCCGCCAGCGGCCCGGCGAGAGCAGTTCAATGCCTCCCAGCGGGTTCCAGCGCACTAGTTGCAGCGCCATCAGCAGTCCGGCCAACATCGCCACCGTCATAAAGGCGATGGCCGCGTAGAAATACCAGCAGACCAAACGCTCTTCGACTAACGGGACCTCCGAGGTTTCGTCGAGTCTTTCCGCCTCACTCATGATTTCTCCGTCGGACGTTGGTACGGGACGAATTGGCCCAGGGGATATAAAAGCGCGATCGTCATGCCAAACACGAGATGCGTGACCGCCGCAACCCAAGGAGGAACCTGTTCAACAATCCAGTTCCCGCCAAACAGCGCCGGTTGCAGCCAGCTTAGAATTCCATAAAAGTTCACTAGCCAAACCAACAGCGACAGGACGGCGGCGACGACATACCGCATTGCGACCGACGAGTTTTGCGTCAGCCGAGTCAGGGCGACGTAGAAGGGCACGCCCAGCAACATGCCTGTGGCTAGATAAAGGCAGCAGCCGATGGTGAGGATCAGCCCGTTACTGACGGCGTAGACATTCTGAGCCGAATCGGCGAGGCCCAGGGCCTTTTCACCCAAGGGAAACGTCAGGTAGACGCAGATCAACTCGAGCGGACTTTTCCCGGCCAGCGGCGCCCCCACAACATTGACCAACAGGCTGGCCATCGCGCCGAAAATGCCCAGCAAAAAGCCGCTGGTCGCATAATACGCCGTGTAATATCCCGACGGCTGCCAATGGGTGACTGGACGGGACTGTTCAATTTCCGACTCCAGCTTCTCTACGCGATCTTTGAGTTGCTGCAGTTCCGCTTGTTTTTCCGGCTTGTCCATGTTCGGCATCGCCTCTGAACGATGAAGAAATCTCGCGGCAGGGTTATTGTTGTCCGGATTCGGCATCCTCGCCGTCCGCGTCTGCTTGGTCCGCTTTTTTTCCGATCGGATAGGGTGCGAACGAAAACTCTCCCACCGGCGGAACGTTTCCGGATCGGCGCTCGCCGGAGACGCTGAGCACGTACGCCACGAGCTTCCAGACCAACTCCGGATTCTCGCGAATTTTTTCGGATGTACTGAATCCCGGCATGGGAGTGCCGTTGATGCCGTTATAGATCCGTCGATAGATGTCGATCGGCTCTCCACCGCCCCGCAGAATGCCTGACGTCAAGTCGGCCGCCCGGGCGTGTTGCCCCCACATGTCCTTGAGCGGAGTGACCACGTTCGCCGCTGTTTGTCCACGGCCATCGTTGCCGTGACATTTTGAGCAACCGACGTCGGCAGCGGTGAATAACTCTTTGCCGAGGGTGACGTCGTCCGCGGTGAATTCCGGCAAGGGAGTCAGCGGCATCACCTCGGAATACTCGGCCGTCTTCCAGCTCTCCGTGATGGCGTCAATGAATTCTTGCACGACTTCCGGATCAAATTCCGGTTCGTCCGGATCGGCCTCCAACACCAATTGCGTTTCCAATTCCCCGCGACGCGAGAGCGCGATCACATAATCGGTGACCGCTTCCAGCTCCGCCGGTGAAAGCCGAGCAAACGAGGGCATCGACGTGCCCGGAATTCCGCGCCGCAGGGTGCGGATCAAGTCGGCGCGACGGGGCTTATAGCCGTACGGAGTCGAAGTAAACTTAAACAGTCCGCGACGATAGTCACGCGGGCGCGGATAGAGGTACTTTGCCGCCGGACCGTCACCGTCGCCGGAAACTCCATGGCACTGTGCACAGCGGCGGGTATAGACTTCCATTCCCAGCTTCAGTTGCTCGGCATCAAAGGACGAATCGCCGAGCATTTTGGGCGCCTGCGGTGTCCCGCTGTGTGAGTCGAGCAGTTGCCGGATTTTAACGCGCAGTTCATCACTGAACTCTTGGGATTGTGCGTTGAGCACGTAGATGTCATCGCGAGCCCGCTCACAGCCGGCGACGCAGCACCAGCCGAATAGTAACATTCCCCATAACGGCATGCGGCGTGGACTTAGGATCGAAGTGATAGTTCGCGGCATAGCTTGCAAGGTTATTGATGAGGATTTTGCGGCATAAAAAAAGCCCCTTAGCCGCGCACGTGCGGCTAAGGGGCTGTCATAGCTCTTCAAAAATGGACGCTCCACCCGCCATGAACGGAGCGATTAGGGCTCACAGTATCTTGCATGCGACGGGAAAGTCAAGCGACACCATTACGGAAATACCTTAAATCCGCCGGTCAATGTGCCGTCAGCCAACATGCCTGAAACGGCGCAAGCGTCACCGGACCACCTCCGGCAAACTCGGCCTCGGCGTTGAGCAAATCGGTCGTCGGTTGGAAGTCGAGACTCGACAAATCAACCTGGCAAGTCTCGCCGGAAACGTTGGCCAAGACCAGCACTGTTTGCTCAGGATCGCCGCTCCGGCGAACATAGGCGACAACGGCTGAGTGTCCGACGTCTACGACCTGTTGGCTTGCGTCGGGATGAAACGCCGGTTGGGCGATCCGCATCAGCAGCATGCGGCGGTATCCGTCGAACACCTGTCGCTGCGCTGAATTCTCGTTCGCCAGAATGTCATCGAGTTCTTGCCGGTCGAACTTGCGTCGATTGATCGACCGGGCCCGTCCGGTTTGCTCGACGCCCGCTTGATCATTGGCAGTGCCGACGATGCTGTGAAAGTAAATGCCGGGAATCCCCTGCAGCGAGAGCATGATCGCTTGTGAGGCGAGAAACTTCCGCGCGTGCAACTCCGGATCGAGTCCATCCGGCTCTCCAAGCGCGGAGAAGTAAGTGATGTTCAATTCGTACGGGCTATCGCTACCGTCGGGGTTGCGTTTGGTGCTCACCCGACCGCCGCGCTGCTCGACGGCTTCCACAAGTGATTGAACGCGCTCGGGAGGAACGATGCCTTCCAGTGGCCGGACGCCGATTCCGTCGTGTGACGCGGTGAAGTTGAAATAGGTGGTGCCCGGCCGCGGCGGCTCCAGATCGGTGAGCCATCGCATCAGCGTCCCCGCATCGCCGGTGAGGAACGCATCGAGCAGCAGCGGCGAGAGGCTGAATTGGTAGACCATCTGCGCTTCATCGCCGTCGCCGAAATAGCTCACGTTCTCCTGATGCGGGACGTTCGTCTCGGTGAGCAGAATCGTGCCGGGCGCAAGTTCATCGACAAGCGTCCGCATCAATTTGACCACGGCGTGCGTCTGCGGCAGATGAATGCAACTGGCGCCGATCGTCTTCCACAGATAGGCAATCGCATCCAGACGAATGATCCGCGCGCCCCGCTGGATGTAGAACAGTAGCACGTCCAGCATCTCCCGCAGCACAGCAGGGTTGGCGAAATTCAGATCAACCTGATCGTCGCTGAATGTGGTCCAGATGTGCTTATCACCCCGGCTGGTCTCGAACTTCGTCAACAGCGGCAGACTGCGCGGGCGGGTCACGCCGGAAAGATCGTCCGCCGGATCGGCTTCGATGAAGTAACCGTCATACGGGCTGGTGCCGGCGAGATAGTCCTGAAACCACTGCGAATGTTGGGAGCAATGGTTCAGCACGAGATCGAACATTAGATCGAATTGCTCGCGGTAGTTTTCGACGTCGTCCCAGTCGCCCAGATTTGGATCGATCTGCCGGTAGTCGATCACGGAAAATCCGTCGTCGGAGGAATAGGGGCAAAACGGAAGAAAGTGAACAGTGCTCAGCGCCCGGTCCAGACCGGCATCGATCAAGAACTCCTGCTGTGCCGATAGCGGCGATTGCCCCTCACGGCGGACCTGATCGCCGTAGGTAATCAGCACGGCGTCTTGCTCGTTCCATAGCCCTGGGGCGGATCGCACCGGCAGGTCCGCGTAATGATCGGCCAGTTCGGCGATCGAATCGGCCACTTCGGCTTCGCGGCCCGGGTACAGCGGCGCGAGCAGTTGCTCCATCTCGGTACGTGTCGTGCTCGATAATGTCATGCTGCACTCCCGTGTTGGTCATGCTGTGCATGACCGACTGTTGTTGAACCGCAACGACGAGTTTGCCCCAAAGGGGCCCAAACAGGTCAGCTCAGGGCAGAGCGCAGCGCCGCCCTGGGTCGGTAGGCCCGATAATAAACAAAGCCCTGTAAGGGCGTGACCGATTTATGTTTCGCCCTTTCAGGGCTTGAATTGTAACAACCCTTGTGAACCCAGGGCGGCGCTGCGCTCTGCCCTGGGCTAGAATGTTGATGCCCCTTCGGGGCGATAGCTTTTGCGACGTTTTGAACGATGCGCATTAGACGATAAACCTGCAAGTCGGTGATGCTGCGTGTGACACTCCCCGACAATATTTGATTTCACGACATCGCGCCACCATCGGTTCGTCCTACTTCTAACACACGTGTCGAACGATCACAAACCAGGCCGATCTCGATGACTACCACTGAATATTGCCGCGATTGATCGTAGTCTCTTGTGGGACCACGATGTTCTCGCCGACGGCGCCGCCTGTGGTGTTGTCGCGAACCAAGTTGTCGCGGCTCTTCCCTGTAACGCGGATTGCCTGTAGCATCGTCGGTGATTCGCGGCGGTCGATAACGTGGTTGCCGGTCACGCGGCAACGGGTGCAATCGCGCAGTTCGATGCCGCGATGTTTCGGGTCGAGTACGTGGCAATCGCTGACACTGAAGTCGCTGCAGCGGATGAGCGTAATCGCTGCGCCGCTATCAGGCGATCCGGCGCTCATGCCTTGCGTGACGAGTCCCGACAGCACGCCGTTGTCGCAGTCTTCGCAGAGAATTCCGTCCCGCGGCGGATCGTTAGGCAAGCCTTGCCAGGCGATCGTGTTGCCCGACATTGACAGCCCCGAACAATGCCGTGCCAATAACGACAACTCGGCCGCCCCGTAGATCGTATTGCCGGTGATCGCCACTCGTTGCGCCGAGAGCAGTTCGATGCCGCGGGTCTGGCTGCCGAGAATGTTGCCGGTGATCGCAATCAGCCGCGCTCCGTACGGGGCGGTTTTGCCCGATCCGTGAATGCGAATGTTTGCTCCCCCCGGTTGCACCGTCGCTTGAATCGTGTTGCTCGCGATCGTCACTTCGCTGATCACTCCCTGTGGGGCTTCAAACCAAATCTCCGCACCAGTCGGCTCGCCGCCCGGTGATTTGTCGACGCCGGGGTGGTTGTTGTACTCGATGTCGTTGCCGGTGATTTGCAGATTGTGCACGTCCCCGTCGAGCGATTTGATGCCGGCCCGTTTGTTGTAGCTGATGTGGTTGCCGGTGACGTTGATCTGGTGCAGGTTGCAACGATCCAGATACAGGCCGTACTCGGCGTTGTCGTAGATGTGCGAATCGCAGAGCAGGAAATTGCGGTTTCGTTCGACGAGATGCACGCCGTACCGGCAGTTGCGGACGAGCACGCGCGAAACGGTCATCTGCATCGTCTTGCGGAGTTGAATCCCGATCGCCTCGGGATGTTCACCGAGAATTTCGACGCCGCTGATGTTTGGGAAACGCTCTTTGTCCCACGTGTGCGGCTTCACCGTGGACGGCAAGGCCGTTCCGCGATGATCACCGAGCACTTGGATTGCCGGTCCGGGCCCCGCCATCACAATTCGCGGCGTCCCGCCGTCACCCAACACCGCCCCGTAGCCGAGTTTGGTCAAATCGAACACCAACGGGCGCGTAATTCGATACGTTCCTTTGGTGAGTTTGAGCACGCCGCCGCCTTCGTCGATGGCGTGTTGCAGGGCAGCGGTGTCATCGGTCGTTCCGTCGGCGGCGGCGCCAAAGTTGTAGGCATAGGGCATGGACAAACTGTTCTTTCACAATTGGCGAATCAAACAATGATTGAGTAACGTCCGAGAGAGTCATGATTAGATCACGTGAAGGCGGGAATCAAGCCAGAGGTCCGCTCATCTTGACCATGCGACGACACCGGCTACACTCGGCAGTTGAAGCAACTCCGGATTTAGAATTAGTGACGGAAAGGAGTTCCCGTGAGCGACGGGGAATTTTTAACCGCGGCGGAGGCCGCAGCGCGGCAGGCGGGCGACATTTTATTGCACTGGGCGGACAAATTCACCGTGCGTCATAAGTCGCACACCGCCGACATGGTCACGGAAGCCGACTTGGCGGCGCAGACTGCGATTCACGAAACGTTGTCTCAGCGTTTTCCCGATCACGGTTTTTTGGGCGAAGAGGGTCTGCAAGAAGGGAGCGGCGATTCGGGCTATCGTTGGATTATTGATCCGCTCGACGGAACCTCGAACTACGTGCATGGTTACCCTTCGTATGCGGTCTCGATCGGGCTGGAGCATGAGGGCGAGATGGCTGCGGGCGTCATCTTTGACCCGAATCGGAATGAACTCTTCGCAGCAGCGCTCGGCGACGGCGCCACGTTGAACGGCCAGGCGATCCAAGTCAGCGAAACGGATGAGTTGAGCCGGTCAATGCTGGTGGCAAGTTTTCCGCCGGGAGTCAGCCGGGAGGGGCCCGAAATCGGCCGTTTCCTAAACGTTCTCCCCCACGCCCAAACAATCCATCGCACCGGTTCAGCCGCGTTAAACCTTGCATATATCGCCAGCGGACGCATGGAGGGGTACTGGTCAACAAATTTGAAGCCGTGGGACATGGCAGCGGGAGTCTTAATCATTCACGAGGCGGGTGGGAGCGTGACGACTACCGGTGGAGAACCGCTGAACTTGGAGCGTGCGGATATGCTGGCGACTAACGGGACCGCAATTCACGCACAACTGTCAGCGCTGTTGAACTAGGCCGTTAATTCTTGTGAGGACGGGATTTCCTGCTTTCCCTGCGTATGCGGGGGGGGTAAAATGGAGAATGTCTAATTCTCCTCTCTGCGTGGGCGCCCCCAGTGTGGGCGGGGTGACGCCTGCTACGTCTCGGGACAGAAATTGATGTCCACCCGAGAACGGTTAGTACCGGGAGAATCTAGATCACGTCGCCAATCGCGGGGAACTCGATCATCAAAGCGGCGCAGGAGGGACGCCGGCTCGTCGACGCAACGCACATCTGCCGAGTTCGCCGAAACAGTTCAATCTCAGCAAGATCAGCATGTGATGGTCGGAAACGCGCAGCTCACCCCAGCCATGTTTTCGCGTCTGGCGCGAAACGTCTGCCTTTGCTGCGCGGTCGTGATCGGCGTGATGTGGGGCGCTGACGAACGTTCTTCCTGGGCGCAATCAACAGCCGAAGGTGAACGTGCAGATTCTGGAACGTCGGCAGCGCCAACGCCGCGCGGTCCGAAATCCAGTGTCGTTGAGGATGACGACGGACCGACGATCATCTACAAGATTGACGAGAAGACCGGAAAACGAGAACCGATTCTCTTCGTGAAACCGGGACAGACGCCGGAACAGGCGCTCGAAGAACTGAGATCCCGGAAACAGTCGCCGGCACCCGCGGCAAACATTTCGAAGCTGAGTCTCACCGGCGAAATCGTCCGCGGCGACCGCGCGGAATTGACCGCCAAGATTGCAATTCAAGTTCCCGTTGATGATCAATTTGTCTCGATTCCGCTGCGTCTCAACGAAGCCACGTTGCTGGGTGCGCCGAAATATGAAGGGCCGGGCAGAGCCTATCCAGCCGCGCCGGCCGGAAAGAGCGGGCTGGTATGGTGGATTCTAGGCAAAGGCGATCACCAACTGACATTGAAGCTCAGTGTGCCAGTGGTCTCAAAGACGACCAAACCACACCTGCAATTGTCGTTGCCGCCGACCGCCGTCAGCGAACTGACGTTGAAGATGCTCTCATCGAACGTCTCCGCGACGGTCCACCCCAAGGATGCCGGTGTGCCGCCGGTGATCACCAAGAACAACGGCGGAACCATCACCGTCGCCGGCTTGGGCACTGCTTTTGACATGAGTTGGGAACCTCTGCGTCCCAAAGCGCGGCCGATCCTAGAAGTTGACAACACGGTCTCTGTGGAATTCGACGCGACAGACATCTTCCTGCAGGCGCGGCAACAGATTCGTGCCATCGACGGAACGGGATATGTGGATCGACTCTCCATTGATCTCCCGCGCCAAGCGGAGTTTTTGAGCGTCAGCGGCGTGGACATCGCCGAGCAACGGTTCGACGAACAGCATCCGGAAACGGTGCATCTTCAGTTAGCAGAGCCGACCAAAGGCCCGATCGACCTCACGTGGAACTTGAAGTTAAACCGGGAGGCAGAGGGAGAAAAGGTCTCGTGTTCTGGATTTCACGTGCATGACGCCAAACGCGAGAGCGGCGTCATCGGGCTGCGGACACGCAACGATCATCAGCGGTTGGCTGTGGACTCGGTGCAGCAGCGACACGTCCGCCGGATCAACGTCGCCGACACCAAGAAGCAGTTTCCGGATGCACCCGACGAGGCGTATCGATTTGACAAACAGCCTTTTGAATTGTGGGCCTCCACATTTACGGTTGAGCCGCGCTTCAGCGTTTCGCCGCGGTTGCTGCTCACGGTTTCGGAAGACAAGCTTGATTTGGAATGCCTATTCCAATATCGCGTGCTACGCGGCGAGCTGAGCGAAGTGATCGTGGACTGGAAAGAGTGGAAGAATCGCGGCTGGGAATTGTCGCAACCGTTCGAACCCGATGCGTTCGTTTTGGAGCGCATCGAAGAGGATGACCAGATCAAGTTTCGGCTGGCACAGGAAATCGGTCCGACATTTTCGATCCGGTTGAAAGCGTATCGAGCCATTCCCGGCAGCAGCCGGTTGGACTTTGAGTTGCCGTTTGCCGCCGCGTCGCGCCGCACCGACACGTACTTTGTTATTTTCAAAGAGGACAACATCGAAGTCCAATTAAAGCCCGGCGCGGAAACTGTGGCTCGCCTGCTGGAAACCCCTTTGCCCAGGCTGCTCCGCTTTCCGGACCGACTGCAGGATCTGCGCCACACCGCCTATCAGCTCAACTCGACGCCGCAACAATTCTCCGCGGAAATCTCCGTCCACTCGCCGAGCGTGCAGACAAGCAGTTTGGTCAACTTGCTTCCGTCGCCGGAGAAGCTCTCCGTGGAGCAGACGATTTCCTACACGGTTGCCTGGAGCAAACAAAACCAAGTTTCGCTGTTAGTTCCCGACAGCCTCAAAGAGCGAATTCAGGGCGACCGAATCGTGGTGCGCACGTCGTCAGAAACCGGAACGGCTGTTCCCATTTGGCAAAACTCCGGGCAACCGGGACGTCAACGCTTAACGCTCCAGCTCGATCAGCCGCGCACGGACCGCTTTCAGGTGATCGTGCCGTACGAGATCGATTTCGACACGGAGTTTATCTCCGGCGCCGAGGAGGAATTGACGATTCCGGTGATCGAGTCGCTCGACAGCGAATATGAAACCACACAATTTGAAGTTCAACGCTCCAACAACGTCCAGGTCGAATTTGCTGACGACCGCTGGCGGTCACAAACCGACGTGGGGGGCACGACATTTTGGAGTACCGATCAATCAGTCGACGAGATCCCGGTGACGATCACCCGCGCACGGCCTCAAAGCCGGCAACATACGGCAACCGTCACCAAGGCGTACATACGGACGACGATTGATGCGGCGAGAAACTACGATGGAACCGCGTTCTACATGTTACGAGACGTCCCTGACCGGATCGAATTCGTCATGCCTGCCTCGATCGAGTTGACGGGCCTGAAGTGGGACGGTCGACAAGTGCCGGCGGAGGCGATTGGGAGCGACGCGGCCTCGCCGGGACGTTATCGCGTCCCATTGACGCAAATCAAGGACACGCGCCAGGGGGTGTTCGAAATCAGTTTTGGTTCGCGAGGCGTCCGGACGCCTTCGCTGGCGGACAACGTTCAGTTGGCCGCGCCGCAGTTGCCGTTGGATCATTGGTCGGCACGCGTCGTTTGGAGTGTGGCGCCTCCGGAGAACTCGCTGCTGTTCCTCGATCCCGCCGGGTACACCAGCGACCACCGTTGGCAACGGAGCGGTCTAGACGGCCTGCTTTGGGAACGAGTACCCCATCAGAGTGACGCCGAGTTGCTGGAATGGGTCGGCGCGACGTCGACAGAGGCCGACGCCGCGGACCACCGATATCAATTCTCCCGTTTGGCGGCCCCCATCGACATGCAACTCAAGTCAATGAGTTGGCCGATGATTGTGGCGGTCGGTTCAGGCTTCGCATTGATTCTGGGACTGATGTTTCAGTATTTTCCCGTGACACGAAGTTCGCTGGTCTTGTTGGGACTTGGTTTCTTGGTCGCGACAGCAGGTATTTGGTACACCGCGCCGGTCCTGCTGCTGTTGCAGGCCTCGGTCGTCGGTTTGGTGCTGGCATTGGTGAGCGCCCTGATTCAGGGCTTCATTCGGCGTCGACGCTCTGCTGTCGTAACGGTGCCGTCGGCCAGCGGCTACGTTCCTTCGGGAGGATCGTCGTTCGAACACGAGATGGTCGCGCTGGCAGGTTCCCGTCAATCGGGAGCAAAGCTCGAGCAACCGGCAAGCGGCTCGGTTCCCTCATCGACGGCGACGGGGGCGAGTTCATGACCGCATCGGTCGACTGCCGTGCCGGTCGTCATTTTTGGTTGAAATTGCTGCCGGCGTTTTTTCTGCTACTGCCTCCTCCGGCAACGGAATCGGCCGAGGCCGTCCATCGGCCGATCGAAACTGTTACGGACTTGGTCCCACTCGATCATCCGGAGAAGTGGCCCCGCGCCGATTGGCAGTCGATCTCCCGCGCCGAACTCCAACAACTGCTGAAAGCGGCCAATCAGAAGCCCGCCCCCTCCGCCGACTATCTGGTTCGGCGGGCAGAGTATTCTGCCATTCTCAAGGGAAGCGAATTGGCAGAGGGGAGGTTTGAGTTTGACATCGACCATCAAAATGCGAATGCCGGATTTCTCAAATTGGATCCGCTCAACCTGGCTGTGAGCGATTTGACTTGGTCCGGCCGCCCCGCGGTGTGGGGCTCCGATCCGCACGGACAATGTCTGGTCGCGATCAGCGGAACACAAGGCCGTTTGGGCGGATCATGGAGTCTGCGCGGCGCCGAAGTGGCTCAAGGCGTCGTCTTTGATCTCCGCTTGCCGCGCGCGGCGAGTTCGCAGTTCAAACTTTCACTGCCAAAACGGTTCACACTTGCCTGTGACGCGGGACCGGTCATGTCCGCAGCGTCGAGCCGTTCGGCGGACTGGCGGGATTGGACGATCGAACTCGGAAATCAGACGGCGTGCCGCGTGAGACTGCACGAGACCGCTCCGGGAAGCGTTAACAAACCGTTGGTTGTGATCAACAATAGCGTGACGAATCTGGCCGCACTGCCTGAGCAATTGAGGATTCAGCACAACGTCAATTTGGAGGTTCTCGACGCGCCGTTATCGGAATTGCTGCTCGCGACCGACGCGTCCGTTGACGTCCACTCGGTGGTCGCCGGCAGCGATACGCCGCTGCTGATCGAGAAGCAGCCGGTCGACGACCGCAACCACGTCAAAATCAAATTCGATCCGCCGCTGCGCGGAAGCGAACATCTGTTGCACATTGAGGCGACGGCGTCTCTTGATTTGGATCGTCCGGTTCGCCTTCCGCAGATCGAGTTTCCGGAAGCGCTGCAGGCGCGGGGGCGGATCAATCTCAATGTTGCCGAACCGTTGCAATTGAAAAAGTTCACGGCGCCGGACGACTATCTGCAAATCGATTCGGCCGCGCGCGGGGACGCGATTTCCGTGCAACATTACGGCACGAAAGGCGAGTTATCCGCTGTCGTCGGCTGGCCGCGTGCCGAGGCGCAATGCCTCGTTGCAGGAATGTTGAAGACATCGCCCGAGCAGTGGGAAGCGCAATCGCACCTGTTGTGGCAGTGCCGGTCGGGCCGAAAGTTTTCGCTGCGCAGCCGGATTCCCCGAGGCTGGGAGGTCATCCGGCTGAGGCTGCGCAGACGATCGATGCCCTATCAGATCCCCAAAGACTGGCGAATTGAAAACCGCGAAGGCGGAGATCGCGAATTGGTCGTGAGTCTCCAGGAAGCATTGACGGAATCGTCTCCCGTTTTGCTGGAGGTCATCTTGGCCAGACCGCCGGCTTCAACGTTGGAGGCGGTGCAAATCCCCGCTCTCAGCCCGCAGGATGCGACTGATGTCGAAAACTACTTTTCGGCAGTTCCCCAGAGCGACGGCCAGCTGGTCTTGGAACCTGGTTCGACGTTTGAAGCGATCCATTCGTCGCAGCTGCCGGAACAGTGGCAACAGTTTTCATTCTGGGACGTTGATTTGCCGGCGCGGGGTGAGAAGCCGGGCTTCCTTTCCACAGCGACAACACCGGCGGGCGCGTTTTGGCTGCAATCGAACCGACTGTCTCTGAACATTGCCGCTGAAGTGCGGATGGCGTTTGCGAAGGATGGAATCGACGAAGAGTTTCTTGTACGCGGCAACACACACGCGGCCAACGTGACCCGACTGCATCTGTTTCTGACGGAACCGGGAGCTGACATCGAGTGGCAGTTGTCCGGCGCCGAGGGAACGCAACTGAGTGCACAACGACTTCCAACGGCGCGGCATCCGTCGATGGATCTGCCCCGATCGGGAGAATTGTGGGAGCTTCAGTTTTCGCCTCCGCTGCCGGCCGACTTTTCACTGATCGGGACGCGGCAGCGGGCGCTTTCGTCGACCGGCCGGGCCGCGCTTTTGTTTGTGCCGCTTGCGGAAACTTTTCAGGGAACCGTCGCCTGCGCCGCAGGGGACGAAGCGGCTGCAATTCCGCAGTTTGTCGTCGACGGACTGACGGAAATCCCGGTGCTAACTTCTAATGGTGAGCAAGGCGATCCGTCCGCTGCCGCCGAAGCCAATCGCTGGTCGTACGAATCGCCGACCGCTGCTCTTTCGTTCAATTTGCTCAGTGAGACGCAATCAACAACCTCTCCGAAACTGCTCTCGGCACAGATCTATTCCCAAATGACGTTGGCCGAAGGCGACTGGGATTTCCATCGGGCGGTCTTCCAATTGCATGGATTCGCCGAGACCTCCGCGATTTCATGGAGCCTGCCGGCGCCGGCGAATGTCACGTCGGTCCAGTTGGGCGATGTGACAATTCCGCATTACCAAATCGAGGACCGGTATGAAGTCCTGCTTCCCGCCGACAAATCCGCTCGGCGCCTAACCATTGATTATCAAACGCCGTCATCGGCTGCCTCTCGCGGAACGGTCAGCCCAATCCCCGTTCCTCAGTTCGATGTTCCGACGCTGCGTTTCGACTGGTTGCTGGCTTTGCCGGCGCAAATCCGACCGGAACTCCTCTCAGCGAATGCCCGGCAGAGTCATTCGCAGCCGGGTGACAGGTGGCAAACGCGACTGTTCGGCCCACTGGCGGCCGTCGATGATACGACGGACACCAACCCGCAGGGGCTTGGCGATCCCGCACCGGCGATTGCGCGCGATCTGATTGCCCCCGGCGCGGGGAACACTGCCGAAACTGTGCTGTCCGGATGGCGAACTTGGGAGTTCACATTCGCGAGCGCACCTGCAGAGCTTGCGGTGACGCTCCGCAACGAGAGAAGTTCGCGACTGGCGGCATACGCGATCCTGCTGTTTTGCGTGTTGGCGGTCGCGCTATTGCGGGCTGCACGCGTCACCTTGCCGCGCCGATTTGCGGCATTTTGGCTGGCCGGCTGTTTGATGTTGGCGATGCTCGTTCCGGCTGCCTATGCGGAGCTCGCCGGTGGCCTATTCATCGGATCGTGCTTGGCGTGCCTGGTTCCGCTCTCGGCGCAGTGGATCGCCAAGCGGAACAACCCGCCACGCGTCATTGTCCCTGAGGGGAGTACACGACGGCATGTCCCCCTGTCGGCAGGCTGCCTGTTGGCGTTGCTCTGCTGCTGCGGAGCGGAAGCGGACGAGTCCCGCAGTGCGGTATCGCCCGGTCGGCCGGAGGGTCTGATGCAAATCTTGATCCCCTACGAGTCAGATGATCCGCTGGGGCGGAGATCGGACCGACGATACGTGAGTCGACCGTGGCTCGACTATCTCCGATCCCTCTCCGCCGAACGGCAGCGGCAACTGCCGTATCTGATCTCCGCAGCGGACTACGATCTCGACCTGACCGGGCAAAAGGGGCTGCGCTGCAAGTTGCGTTTTGCAGTGACCGTCTTTGCAGCGGAGAATGACGTTAAGGTTCGGCTGCCGCTGTCGGGCATGATTCTCTCGGCACGGCAATCGTGTCTCGTCAACGGACAGCCGCACCCGATATTTATCGATGGGACAACTCCCGGATTCGCGATCAATTTGCCCGGGCCGGTCGCGGATGAAACGTCGACTTCGACAGGTCGACGCTACGACGTTGAAATTGAAGCCATGATGAACGGCCAGGATATCCAGGAGCGGTCCACCGTATCGTTCCGGATTCCGCGGGTGGCATCCAGTCGGCTCACAATCGCGCTGCCCGACGATCGAACATTTGCCGCGGTGTCATTGGATGACGCGCCAGTGCGGGAACTCACCCGTACCGGCGACGATTCGACACAAATCGTGCACGTTGGAAACGCTGAACAGGTTCGCCTGGCTTGGTCGAAACGACCGCTTGTGTCCAATCCAAAACTGCGAGTCAAGGCGACGACACTGACAGATGTTACGCCTGCAGTGATTCAGTATCGGGCACAGGCCGATTATCAAGTCGAGTCCGGATCTCTGAATCACATTGTCTGGAATATTCCGGACCGAGTCGCGGTGAAATCGGTCGAAGGCGCCGCGGTGGCCGGCCATCGCGTGATCACAGATACGAACGGCCGGCGGCGGCTCTCCGTCGAATTCCGTTCGCCGCAACGGGGACAGGTCGATCTGTCGGCCCAGTTTCTGTTGCCGGTCTCCAGCAGGAACGGCCGTTTCGAAATACCGGCGATCAATCTTGTTCCGCAGGGAGCCGACGTCAACAACGATGCGGCCGATCAAGTGTTCGCCCTGCAAAGTCCGGCCGAATTCCGGCTGCAAGTCCAGTCGGAGCGCGCGGACGTCCGCAGTAAGGTTGACTCCGAGTCGCTGTCAGCGCGGTGGAGCGACACGATTTCACCGCGGGCAACGGCGTTTCAGATCGACGGCGCGACAACGTTTCCAGTGAGATTGGCGCAGGAGGCACCCCTCCGGACGGTTTCAACCATTTTTCGGGGGCGGATTTCCCGCCGTCAGTTGGAATGGGAATTGGAAGCCCGTATGGAAATCCAAAATGCCTTCGCGCATCAACATCGTTTGCAAGTCGATCCACGGCTGAAAATCGACGAAATCTCAGTTCAGCAGCAAGGTGCGGAGCGACTTCGCCGCTATACGAAAACACAGGATCAACTCGATTTGTTCCTCAAAGCGGGAGCGATTGGAAACCAGGTGATCCGGCTGAAAGGGACGATGCCGCTGAGATTTCCCGGTGATTTTCAATTGCCACACGTGGGGTTTTTTAATGCGTCGCTGGCTGACTCCGAGTTTCAGTTATGGCAGGATGCCGACCTGACGGTTGCTCTGCTTGGAAGCGGAGAACTGACTGCACTCCCGGAAATCGAAGCTGAAGGCGAAAATTCGACCGGCCGGTTGTTTGTCGGGCGGTATGGAATTCCGACGGAGACGGCGATGGAAGAAGTGCGGATTCACGTCAGTGAGAATTCGCCTCAGGTCAAAATGGACTTAATCGGCGCGTTGGACATGCGGACGGGCGTTCAGAAGATGTCAGCGGTGCTTCGCTTTCGCGTGACGGAAGGGCATTCCTCAACGTTCAGCGTGAGGCTTCCCAAGTCGCAAGAGCAATCGTTTGAGGTTCTCTCTCCCGAGTCGTATCAACGCCGGCAGACCGACGATGGTTTAGAGTTGACGTTCCTGTCGGAAAATCCGCGTCAAAAAACGTTTATCGCCCGGCTCGCCGTTCCGATTCAGGCCGCCTCCGGGAGTTTGGAAATTGATCCGCCGTTTCCCGTCAATGCCGAGTTTGGTGACATCTATCTTACGGCAGTCTCGGACGATGACTCTCTTGTCCCCACCAACGAGTTTTCCGGGCTGGAGGAAGCCGATATTCCAGCCGACCTGCTAGAGGTCTTGCCGGACGGCTTTTCGGTCGCGTCGGCGACCTCCTATCGTGGTCAACCGGGACGATGGCGGTTCGAAATGTACGACGCCAGGTCACAGAATGAACGCACGATCGAGCTGTCAGACACGCGGATCCGGCTCAGCGACCGTTCGAGTCTGTGGGGCCGTACAAGTTTCTTGGTCATGCCCGGAAACGAGCAGGCGCTGACGCTGAGATTGCCGCAGGGAACAGAGATCCAGGCGATATTGACCGACGGTGATCGGGAGGCACTTTTTCAGCGAGACGGGCGGGACGTCACCGTAACATTGGAATCGGCCCAAGCAGGGCAAATTGTGACGCTTTATTGGTCGAAGCCACCGACCGGCCCCGGATTCGGGTTGATGCGGCATGTGGAGTCGTCGTTACCGAGCCCGCGAAATTTTTCCGTGAAGCAAGCAACGGTCGCAGTGATACCCTCCTCGCGCTACTTGCTTAACGAAAGCGCGGATGCGCAGAGAACAGCGGCACTTGAGCATGCCTTGTTGCGATTGGAAGCGGAATTTGATCTTCGCCGGGCACAGATCACGGCCGGCCATACGCGACAACACGAATTGGGACGGCAGTTCGGCGCTTTGGAGCAGCGTCTCGAAGCTTTGTCGTCCGTCCCCCTCAACGAGATGCCGACGGAGGATCGCGAACGTTTTCTGGGCCGTCTTGGTGATCTGTCGGACCGACTCAGCGACTTTCAGGCGCGTTGGGATGTTCCGCGTGAAGATGTTGCCCCTGACGGGGACGTGAACATGGCCGCGACCGATTCTCAGACTGTCCCGCTTTCGTTGGCCGGCCTTTACCGAATTGAAACGGGGGGCAATCGCCAGTCGCCGCAAGTTTCACTCTGGCTAACTGATCGCCGCTGGCTGCGCGGCCTCGCCACCACCGGCGGCCTGCTACTGCTGCTGGCGATCACAAGGATCTATCGTCGCTACGTGCAATTCAGCCCGCTGGATTGGCTGAGTTCGCATCCGCGAGTCGTGTGGCTCGCGGTGGGAATTGGATGGAGTTTCCTACTCTCTCCGTGGTGGATTGGTCCGGCGATTTGTGTGCTCGTCCTGATGAGCCTGATCACCAGGCGCCACAAGCAGGCCGAGTATCAATCGGGCACCGACTTTACCGTCCCACAGATATGACGTCGGGACGGTTCATGAATCGCCAAAGTTGTCCATTGGGGTGAGCTTCCGAACTCACACGAGTTCGGCTTCTGTAAACCTCACCACTGACGAATCAATCAACCGGACTTTTCATCAGCCGCTGGGCGCGAGCCCAACGGCACTTACTTCGGGTTTGAATGAATCTTGGCGAGTTCAGTTTGAGTCGGGTGCCATGCTCTCGCGGCACGAAGTGACGAGTGAGCATGGGATCGCGGAATCGGGCGCGGCATGGTCACCCGCCTGTCGGCGTGAGACCATGGCACCCGGCGTAACACTACGCGTCAATCTCATACGGTTTGCGCTGTTCGCGGGAGAGCATCGCGGTCGCCTCGGCATCGCCGACAAAATCTTCGTTTTCGGGGTTCCAGGTGAGCGGCCGGCCGAGGAGCATCGCGATGTTGGCCAAATGGCAGACGCTCACCGAGCGGTGGTGGGTGAACACGTCGGATATCGGCAGCTTCCGGCTCTTAACACAGTCGAAGAAGTTCTGCATGTGGCCCGCCATCCGCATGCCGCGGTACAACTTTTCAACGTCGGCGTTGAGTTGATCGGTTGCAGCTTTATCAGCGGCGATTTCTTCGACCGGCTTGCCGGTCAAATTGCCGCGGTTAACGCGGATCTTGCCCTTCTCGCCGCTGATGATCAGTTCATTGGCATTGCTGACGAGCTGGATCTGATGTCCGCCGTTGAACTTGGCCGTGCAGTCAAAGTTCTGCGCGACGTTGTAGCAGTCCTTTTGCTTGTTGAAATTGCCGACTCCGGAAATCTTCGTCGGCCCGGTCTGTTCCAGTCCCAGCGCCCACATGGCGATGTCGGTATGATGCACGCCCCAATCGGTCACCTGCCCGCCGGAGTATTCCTGCCACCAACGAAAATTGTGGTGGACCCGTTCTTTCTTGTACTCCGCCCAGGGCGCTTGGCCTTGCCACATCTCCCAATTGAGGTGTGCTGGAGGTTTCGTTGAAGAAAACGGTCCGCCGCTGGCCGCCGGTCCCACGGAGGAGACCGCCTTGAGCGTCTTGCCCAAACGCCCGCTACGGGCGATGGCGACCGCCTTGAGAAACTTCGCGCCGTATTCACTCCGCTGCTGCGTGCCGACTTGAAATACCTTGCCGGTCTGTTTGACGACGCGGCAGATTTGCTTGCCCTCTTCGATGGTCAGCGTGAGCGGCTTTTCACAGTAGACGTCTTTGCCGGCCCGCATCGCGTCGATGGCGATTTTGGTGTGCCAATGGTCGGGCGTGCCGATGGTCACGGCATCGATGTCCTCGCGGTCCAGCAGCTTGCGATAATCGACGTACGTCTTGCATTCACGCTTGATCGACGAGGCAAACCGCTGTGCATGTTCCGTGTCGACGTCGCAGCATGCAAGCATGTTCCCCAGTCCCGCCGCCTGTCGGCCGATTCCCGACCCTCTGCCGCCCACGCCGATCGCCGCGATATTGAGCCGTTCGTTGGGCGAATCTTCCGCATAAACCTCGCCTGTGTGAATGTAAGGATTGAGGGTGAGGGCGGCGGCAACTCCGGCGGTCGTTTTTAGAAACTGTCGGCGGTTGGGCGAAGTTTGGGTCACAATGGCGCTCCTGGAATGACTGGAGGGGTGGGTGACGGAATCGCACATCACGCTGTGATTCATTCAGGGTAATCGAGACGCGGCATGCGGTCCAGCAATGCCGGTGAATTCGGGGGTATTCGCTCGCACCGGTCGGATTTTTTCGCGTGGACTTGTTATCTTCAAGAGCAGCTTTTTTGCACCGCTTCAGAACTTGATCTGGCGCCAGTCATGCAGACAGCGCAAAAGCGGGGTCCCGCTGCCAATTCTGCGGACTAATCACTCGACCTCTCGTGAATGCCTAATCCATACAGACCCGGTCTTTTGCGCCGTTCATTTAAACGTGCCGGCGATGACCGGTTGAGGAACCTTTATGAATGTTGACCAACTCGAAACCTGTTTGCGGAACTGCAGTTGTTTTTCACTGCTGACCGACGAGCAATTGGCCGCCGTGCGCGACCGGGCCGAGATCCGGCACTACAGTCTCGGCGAGGTCGTGTTTCGTCAGGGCGATCCCGGGGACGCGATGTACGTCGTCTATTCCGGAAAAGTTCGCGTATTGCACGAAGATAACGGAGATGAACTGCCGCTGAATACCTTGTTTGCCGGGGACCATTTTGGAGAACTGGCACTGGTCAGCAATGCGCCGCGCAACGCCACCATTCGCTCGTCGGCCGATAGTACGCTGATCGGCATCCCGGCCGAAGCCATCCAGAGTCTGCTCGATCAAAACAGCGAATTGCGACAATATTTCGACCGCTACGCCGACCGGCTCGAGTTGTGGAATTTTGTCAAAATGGTCGGACAACTCGGCACTCAACTCCGTCCGCCGCAACTGAGGGAATTGGTCGACAAATTTCAAGCGCAGGAACATGCAGACGGCGACACGATCTTGGCGGCCGGCGATGTGCCGAGCCACTTTCACTTGATTCAATCGGGGCGAGTGAGCGTTCTCGAAGATAACACGGTCCAAACGACGATGACGGCCGGCGACACGTTCGGCGGCAATGCACTGGTGGAGCGTCCGCCGGTGGGGAATCATTTTACGATTCGAGCGGATGGCGCGGTGACAACGCTGACGCTGGCGGCCGACGAATTCTGCAAATTGTTGGATGATGTTCCGCAGGTGCGGAGTTACTTTGAGGAGCGGGCCGCACACGCGCATGCCGATGAAGCGGTCAATTTCCTGGACACGGTAACGACGAAAGTCCTCCAGCAGGCGGTCGCCGAGTTTAGACAAGCGCAAAGCCCGGAATCAGCCTCAGAGGAGGAACCGCCTGCAGCGGACGGACCGCAGGCGCCGCCCGTCGAACAGGCAGCGGTGCAGGAGATGGACGAAAAAGACGTGCGCGCAGCGACGCCGCCGTCGCGTGGACTCGGGGGGTTTTGGCAGCGGTGGCAGTTTCCCTACATTCCGCAGCATGAAGAAGTCGATTGCGGCGCCGCTTCGCTGTCAATGATCACCGCTCATTATGGCCGCCCGGTGGGGGTCAGCCGGCTCCGCGATTTGGCGGGCGTCGGCACGATGGGAGCGTCGCTGACGCAACTGATTCATGCGGCCGACGAAGTGGGTTACCAAACGCGCAGTCTCAGGCTCTCCGCGGACCGGCTGCCGAATTTGCGGTTGCCGGCGGTCCTGTTTTGGAAGGGGTATCACTATGTGGTGCTGTACGCGCTGAATGAGAAATACGCCTACATCGCCGATCCCGCGATGGGCAAAGTGCGAATCACTCGTGAAGAACTGGAAGCGGACTTCAGCGGCTATGCGCTGGAGGTCACACCGACCGACGCCGCGGAGGAGGTTCGCGCCAAGCCGAACGCTGCGCAGCGGTTGATCGATTTGATGAAGCGCAACAAGAAGGCGCTGGGATTGATCCTGGCGGTTTCGCTGGTGCTGGAAGTGATGGGCCTGGTCCCGGCGATGTTCACGCAATACATCACCGATAACGTGCTGCAGCCCGAGAATGGCAGTTTGTCGTTGTTGAATCTGTTGGCGCTGGGCATGGTGGCGGTCTCCGTGACGGAAATCGGCATGTCAATGTTTCGAGGATTGGTGGCGGTCCGGCTGAGCCAAAGGCTGGACCGCACATTGCTGCACGAGTTTTACGATCACTTGCTGCGGTTGCCGACGCGGTTTTTCAAACTCCGCCGCACGGGGGATATCGTGGCCCGCTTCGGTGACAACCAGCACGTCCGCGATCTGTTTACGGCCGGTACGATGACGGTCGTGCTCGATTCGATGATGGTCGTGGTCTATTTCTTCGTCATGTTCTATTGGAACGTGCGTCTGGCGACGGTGGTGTTGCTGTTTGTGCCGCTGTTTGTCGGCTTTACGCTGCTGGTCAGCCCGGTCATGAAACGAATGCATCGCCGGCTGCTCGAAGAAGGGGCGGCACACGAGTCGAATCTGATCGAAAGTATCGGCGGCATCGACATGGTTAAGGCGATGGCCATCGAGCAGCCGATGCAAGACAAATGGCAGGGGCTGTTCGCCAACTTTCTGAAATCGCAGTATCGCAGCGAGCGGCTAGAGCAAACGTTCGGCGCGATCGGCGGCGCGCTGGGCGTCCTGAGCAATGTCACGTTGCTGTGGTACGGATCGACATTGGTCCTCGCCCGCGACCTGACGATCGGCGAATTCATGGCATTTAACATGCTCGCGGGACAGGTGACCGGTCCGTTGTCGCGGGTGATCGGCTTGTGGGATCAACTGCAACAGGCCCGCGTATCGCTGGAACGGATGAGCGACGTGCTCGACAACGACCCGGAGCCGCAACCACCCGAGGACGAGCGCGTCTATCCCAAGAAGATTCGCGGCCGCGTGAAATTTGACCGCGTCTTTTTCCATTACGGCACCAAGGGCGCGCCGTACGTGTTACGGAACATCTCGTTTGAAGCCTCGCCGGGCGAACGGATCGCCATTGTCGGTCGCAGCGGATCGGGCAAAACGACGCTCGCCCGGTTGCTGCTCGGCCTATATCAGCCGACGGAGGGGGACATTTTCATCGACGATTGGAACCTCGACCGCGTCGATTTAACGACCTTGCGCGGGCAGATCGGGTTTGTGCTGCAGGAGAATCTGCTGTTTAGCGGGACGATTTTGGAGAACATTGCGCTGGGTGATCTGCAGCCGGACAAGACCCGCGCGGAGGAAGCGGCGACACTCGCCGGAGCGCACGAGTTCATTCGCGGCATGCCGCTGGGTTATGACACAGTGGTCGGCGAATTCGGGCTGACACTTTCCGGTGGGCAACGGCAACGGGTGAGCATCGCCCGGGCGCTGTATCGCAATCCGCGGATTCTGGTGATGGACGAAGCGACCAGTGCGCTGGACAGCCTCAGCGAACGGGAAATCCAAAAGAACCTGGGCGCGATCCTCAGCGAGCGGACGGCATTCATCATCGCCCACAAGATCGCCACTGTCCGCGACGCGGATCAGATTCTGGTCTTGCACGACGGCACGATCGTCGAGCGAGGGACGCACGACGAACTGATCGCCAAGCGTAGGACGTATTATTATTTGGCGGCGCAGCAGTTGAACTTGTAAGGTGAAAATAGATCATCGGGGAATTGGTTGAGAAGTGGAAAAGATGTTTGAGACGCTCGATACAATTGATTGGGAGAGCCTGTCTCACGTCTATGGATCCTCACGGGATGCTCCTAAGTTTTTACGAACGTTGGCCAGTAGTTCGCGCCAGCACCATGCGGCCGCACTGACGTATTTTTGGGAGAATTTCGTCGACCAAGGATCCCTCAGCGAAGCGGGACCCTACGCAATCCCGTTCCTGTTCGAGATCCTTGAGCAATCGTCGTCAGATATACAACGAGATCTGATTGATTTGTTGTGGGCGCTCGCCGTTGGCCACAGTGACGACCTCTTGCCGTGCGGGCATGACATCCGAGCGGAACTCGAGCAGTATGATGACGCCGGGCACTCTAGGATATTCTACAGTCTCGGTGCCAAGAACTCGTACCTGGAGGGTGCGAAACGGGCACATCGATTCTTGGAATTCGCATCCCCCGGTTATAAGTCCGACGTTCGCACGTCGGCAATCTACGCGCTGGCACATTTTGCGCAAGCGCTAAAAGGACGACACGTTGAAATCGCAGACATCTTGTCAGGTGAAACGGAGCCGCTGCAACAAACAAACCTGTTGCTCTGTTTCGGACTGTTTGCCCGACATGCGGACTCTGCCGTGGAAACCGACTTTGTGAAGTCGTACCTATCCGAGTCGAATACCCCAATGGTTCGCTTGGCAGCAGCGATCGCCTTAATGACTATCCACGAAGCCGATGTGCCGGAGCTCGCGCTTCAAACAATTTTCACGGCTCTGACTGAGACATGGAAGTTTGATATTCCGGAACGATACTGGACTTGGTGGAACGAAGGCGATCTCTTGGGGTATGCCGCGATGGTTCTCACGCTCGTCGGACCAGGGCGACGGAACGAAATATTGGCAGCACTTTGTACCGCGATTGAGCAAGTTGAAAGCACAACGTATGCGCTGCCGCTCGCACTCCTGGATATTGCATTTCCCGACCACACGCCAGGTAAATGGAGACAGGTTGCTGACTTCGACGCCGTGCAAAGAATTGCGTTGGGAAGCCTCATTCGCTCCGGACACTGGACGTCCTGGATGATCGATGGGAGATTTTTACCGGAAGAACTAACGGGTGATGAATTCGAGAATGCACTCCAGAACTTTTTGAAGAGCGTGACTTCTGAAGATTCACAGTTTTCATCCGAGGAGTTATTCCGTCGCATGGGCAACGTGTCCTCGTGGGACCACGAGAAAAGGGTCTAAGTGAGTCTCTTGCGGGCGCAGCAGTTGAATTTGTGAGGCGCGACGTCGAACATGTCCAACAACAAGTGGTTGCAGGCGGGGCGATCGCAAACAATCTGGGGATCGCTGAATGCTCATGGCGGCAGGCGGGAGCCTGCCCTACCAAGCGGAATCATCCGGGGTGGCCGCGATTGCATCGCAGAGGCCGTCCGGGAATTCAAATCACCAAACACAGCGTATTTTGGGAGGGCGAGGCTCCCGCCGAGCCGAACACGTTTTCGAAAATGCGGCTCAGCAGGAGCTTCGCCCTCCCAATTCCCGGACGCCCTCTGCAACGCAATCGGGGTGCCGCAGGCACACGAGGCTGCCCTGATTGCGGAGCAATCAGGGCCACCCGGTCATTTTATGATCCACCTCTGATCGGCACCGGGCTGCGCTCGGTGTCGCTGAGATCGACCGCGACGTAGGTCACCTCCGCTTCGGTCAGCATCATCTCTTGGCTGTCCCGTTCCGCTTCAACTGAGACGTGAATGGTGATCGAAGTCCGGCCGATCCGGCGCACCTGGCTGTAGTAGCTCACCACGTCCCCCACATAGACGGGATGGTGAAATTCGACGCGGTTCATGGCGACGGTGACCAGCGCGCAGTCGGGATGCCCCGCCTGGCGAATGGCATGCCGTGCGCCGATCGCGCCCGCCTGGTCGATATGGCTGAGAATCACCCCACCGAAGATCGTCCCGTGCGGATTCGTATCACGGGGCATCATGGTGACTTTGAGCGCTAAGTAGCGGCGATCGGCAGAGTCGGACATCGAGGTCAACTGAGAAGAAAACGTTGCGAGGGAATGGTCCAAGTACGGGTTTTACGGTGATTCATTGTAACCCTCGGCAACGGCCGGCGCTAAGGGTCGCCGATCGCAACGGATTGCTGCAACACGTTGCTCGGAGCGGAAACATCCCCTTTCCACGATTCTGGGCAATCCCTATGATTCCCAATGAACACGCCTGCTGCTGAATTGTTTGGCTTTTTATGACGAGTACGATGCGGTTGAAGCTCCTGCAGATTTTTGCCAAGGCGCCTGTGACGGCGACGTGCATATTTTTGTGCTCGGTGCTGTTCTCGGCTGTCTGGTGCCTCACGCTCTGGGGAATGCCGATCAGAGAGAGTGGCGAGGGAGAGGCACGTGTCCGGCGGGCTCCATTGACGGCGCTGCATGCACAGGAAATGTTGGGAGCCGCACTGGGGTATCCGATTGACGGCAATCACGCAGCGCCGCTGAAGCTGTGGGAAGGTCAGTGGTGGCGGGTCTTCCTGTCGGCGTTTCACCACGGAAACGACAATTTTGGGGTGGGCCTGTTTCATGTGGTTGGCAACTGCCTCTGCATGTGGATGCTGGGATTGCTGCTAGAACCTCGTCTTGGCAGTTGGCGGACCGCGCTGCTGGTGCTGATGAGTGTCCCAGTGACGATTCTCCCAGAGTATTTGGCGGGATCGTCCGTGGTGGGAATCTCCGGAGTCATCTGTGCTCAGTTCGGATATCTATTGGTTCTGCGGACGCGTGACCGCGAGTTGCAAGAGTGGATGCCCGACGAATTGATCAGGTTCGTGATGCTCTTTTTGGTCGCTGGCATCCCGATGACGTACTTCGACCTGTTCCCGGTCGCCAACTTGTCGCATTTCAGCGGTCTGGGATACGGCCTGTTTGCGGGCTGGGTGTTTCAGCGGGAATCGCCCTGGAGGGTCCCGGCCCGCCTGAGTTTTTATGCCGCACACGCGCTGATTCTGGTCGGATTCTATCTGGTGCAACATCCAATCGGTAATGGAGTTTATCACTTGCTGTATGCCGAACAGTCGCGAGATCCAGAGGAGCGGCTTATGCATTTCCGCCGTGCGGTGGCCCTGGAACCCGGACTTGAAGCGGCATGGATTGAACTCAGCCGAGAATATCGGCGCCGGCAGGACATTCCCAGCGCCTGGACTGCGGCTTTGCTGGGAGTCCACTACAATCCCTCCGCCAAAATGATCCGCGAGGCCAAGAAGTTGGGACATCGATTTCAAACTGTCGCGGACCGGCAGCACGCCAAGAAGTTGCTCGACGACGTGTTTGATGATGAGGCCGAGCTTTGGGAGGATCAGTTGTTGGCACAGGCGCCGTTCCCCGGCAGTTTTCGGATCTTTAACTTTGGTTCGCAGCCCGCGTCACCAGAGGATGACGATGAGCTGAATCAATTCCCGGAAGATCTGGGCAGCCAACTCTTGATGCCTAAACCGTCGGCTCCACTCCCGCCGCCCGACCCCAACGCGGCAAACAGCGCAGCGGTGGGTTCCGAGGCTTGAGTTCCCGATGAACCGCTCAACCACAGACCCGAAATCCCTTGAAGGTGATTTAACCGCACGGCGCATTCCCGGACAGCTTCCCTGGAATTGCGCTCTCACGGTGGTCGGGTTGTCCACTTTATTTATGCTGTTCGCCCGGCGTCCGCTCTGGCATACGGACCTGTGGAGCCATTTGCTGTACGGCGAGTTGATTTGGACCGGCAAGTCGATTCCCGAAACTGAACCGATCATGCCGCTGGCGGCAGACGTCCCGCTGACCGACACCGCCTGGTTGACGCAGGTGATCGCGTATCAAGTCTTCGATCAACGCTGGCTGACCGGTATCCAAGCACTCTATGCGCTGAGTCTCACCAGTTGCTTTGCACTGTTGATCGTCATGTGCGGCCGTTTTCCCCGCGGCATCGTTGTTGGATGGGGAGCCGCCGCGGTGATGGGCTGGTTGAGCTGGTACCAGTTTCAGGTCGTCCGACCGCAATTGTCCGGGTTAGTCTGTTTCATGATTCTGTTCGCGCTCCTCTCTCGCCGGCGGCAGAGCGCCGTGGAGCTGTGTCTCATCCCGCTACTGATGATGCTCTGGGCGAACTTGCACGGGTCTTTTGTGATGGGGTTGGGATTATTGGGCTGCTTTGCTGCCGGTCGCGGCATCGATGTCATCCGGCGCAGCGGACGATTTGCGGCGGTGATGCACGACCGACGGAGCCGTAAGCTGTGGTTGCTGTGCCTATTTTCGTTTTTAGCCACGATGGTGAACCCGTACGGTCCGCGTCTGTATTCTTACGTGTTGACCTTCTCGCAGAATCAGAATCTGGCGGATCTGACCGAATGGGGTCCGCTTGCGCTCACAACATCGCAAGGGCGGGCCTTCACGATCGTTTCGGTGTGTTTGTGCGCCGTTCTGCTATTCAGTCCGCGACGGATTTCGGCGACGGAGTGGTTGTTGTTGGCCGGGTTGGGGGGAATGACCGCGTGGACGTCACGGATGATCGTCTGGTTTGCGCCGGTGGCGGCGTATTCCTTTGCGCGACATACGGCGGCCATAGTAAACAGCCGGCCACTTCTGAAGCGGTTGCCCGACGGCTCAACGCGTTCGTATTGGGCGACGTTGATTGCGGTGTCGGCAAGCTTGGCGCTCGTTGTGATGCTTGTGAGGTCCGACGGCACCGGGGCGACGGGAGGACAAAACGGACTTCATGATCTCACGTCCGTCACGTCGCGACAGACCCCCGTCGATGCAGCCGGATATCTGACGCGGCATCCACCACGGGGACAGGTTTTCAACACATATGAGTGGGGCGATTTTCTCGCCTGGATGGCTCACCGGCACGACCAGAACTGGCGGATCTTCGTCGGTTCACACGCGCATTTGGTGCCCCGTCCGGTCTGGGAGGACTATATGGCCGTCATTGACGGCGCGCCCGATTGGCGGAAGCGGCTCGAACGGCATCAGGTCAAGACGATCGTGATTGACCACCGGCACCGCGCACCGCTGATTGAAGCGCTACGGCACGAGGAATCGTGGCGGGTCGTGTATGAGGATGACGTCGCTGTGGTTTTTGAGCGGGATTGAGGGTTACGGGCGATGGTTGGCGGCGGGACCCCGGGCTCCGCCGGGGGTTCAAACCAATGAATCGCCATCGGATGCACAAGACGCTTCAAGATCTGTTTTCCGATATTGCGGTTTGTTATGATTCACATGAATCCCACACGATGCCGGTTGAGTCGTTGATGTTGCAAATCCTCTCACAGCACGGTTCCCCGAAGTTTTGCGATCGCCTATCGCGGCGGCAGATGCTACAGGTGGGTGGATTGGGCACGTTGGGCTTGGGGCTGCCGGAGCTTTTGTCGGCCAACACGGCGGCGTCCCCGTCAGCGACCTTCGGCCGGGCGAAACGGGTGATCTTCTTCTTCATGTGGGGCGGACCGGCACACCAAGATACGTGGGACCTCAAACCGGATGGGCCGTCGGAAACGCGGGGCGAGTTTTTGCCGATCGCCACCAAAGTTTCCGGCATGCACATCAGCGAGCACTTTCCGCTGATCAGCCGGCACGGCGACAAGCTGGCGATCATCCGCTCGGTCGGCCAAGAAGACAACAACCACTCGACCGGCGCGCATGCCGGATTGACGGGGCGGCGGCACGAATTGAAACAGGAGCGCTTCGCCGCCCGCGAGACCGACTTCCCCCACATTGGCTCGGTGCTTTCCAAATTGCACCCCAATCAGGCGGGGATGCCGACGTTTGTCTCCATGCCGGAGATCATCGCCACGACCGACGGCACGATCACGCCGGGGCAATTCGGCGGACTGTTGGGCAAAGCTTACAACCCGTTTCAGATCGACCAGCACCCGGAACTGCCCGATTTTTCGGTGTCGAGTCTGGCGCTGCGGGGCGGGATCACGTCCGGACGGATGGGCAACCGCCGCGAATTGTTGTCGCAACTGGACGAGGTCAAACGGCTCGCCGATCGCGACGCGCAAGTCCGCGATATGGGCGCGTTCTACGAACGGGCGCTCGATTTGGTGCTTTCCCGCGAAGCCCGCCGCGCGTTTGATATTTCCGCCGAAAGCGAGCAACAGCGGCGGCGGTATGGTTGGCACACGTTCGGTCAGAGTACATTGCTCGCGCTGCGGCTGATCGAGGCGGGCGTGAAGCTGGTGACCGTTTATTGGCATCGCGAGAAACCGTCGGTCGACTCCAGTTGGGACACGCACTGGATTAACAATCAGGAACTGCGAAATCGGCTGATGCCGGCGGCGGACCGGCCAATTGCCGCACTGCTGGAGGATCTTGAATCGCGAGGTTTGCTGGATGAGACACTGGTAATCTGGAACAGCGAATTTGGCCGCTCGCCGCGGTTCAACGCTTTCGCGGGACGCGATCACTGGGGAGCGTGCAATTCGGTCGTCATGGCGGGCGGCGGTGTGCCGGGCGGGCAAGTTTACGGCGCGTCCGACCGGCAGGCAGCGCATCCGATCTCCGAAAAGGTGACGCAAGATGACATCGCCGCGACGGTCTATCATCTGTTAGGGATCGAACCAGAGACGCTGATCCACGACAAGCTGAACCGGCCCTATCCGGTCGCGCTAGGTGAACCGATCTACAAACTACTGGGCGGAAAATCACAGCCGAAACCGTTGCCTGCCCCGCAACCGCGATTGAAACACCCAAAACTGGGCCGTTTCACGCGGATGCTGCGTGAGCGCGGTTTGCGGTATCTGACAATTGATTTCGGCAACCCCGACAGCGAAGCGGACTGGAAGCTGCACGGACTGAGCGATCCGGTCGGCGAGGGGTTGGACCGCTACCGCGAGATATCCGACGCACCTGCGCGGGTTACGTACCAGGGGCACTGGCACAAGCTCTTCGATTGGGCGTACCTGGTCCTGCGCTGCCCGGAACCGTGCGGCATCGATGGGCTCGCACTGACATTCGAAGGCAAGCCGCTGCCGATCCCCGCGGAGCTAAAAGCGGAACGGCTGCAACAGGTGTGGCACATTCCCTTCCCGCCGGGGATGATTGCGGCGAGCGAGAATTGCGATCTGGCCATATTAGGAGAGGGGTTGCGGCTGACGGATTTGGCGTTGGTGGGGGATCGGATTTCGGGGCGGCATTTGGGGTATGTGTGACGTCAGCGGCCATGAAAGGGCGTTGGGATGGGTTTGGACCTCGTTGAACTCGTTATGGAAGTCGAAGAGCAGTTCGACGTCAAAATCTCCGACAGCGATTATTCAGAGATTTCGACCGTCGGCGACTTTCACAAGTACATCTGTGATGCCAAAGAGGCAATGCGACCAAAGCACTGCTTGAGCAGCGCCGCGTTTTTGCGATTGAGGCGGAGTTTAATGTCGACGCTGGGAATCGCCCGCGACCGGGTTCGACTACAGACGTCCCTGGATGACTTGATTCCCAGACGCCGACGGCGAACAAGCTGGGATCGACTGCGGAAAAGTCTGGGCCTAAATCTCCCGGATTTGGAACGACCGGAATGGATGCGGAATGTGTTGATCGTTTGGGCTTGGTCCTCGATTTTAGTATTTGCAGTTTGGGGAATCTCCGGTTTGTTGGATCCGATTCACTTCCGCAGTTGGTCGATCTTGATGATCCCGCTAGGAATTCTGATAGCGATCCTGCCCTACCTCGCCACGATTCCATGTGCCAACGCCGTTCCAGCAGAGTGCCTCACGGTTCGCGGCATCAGTCAAACGTTGTTTTATCGAAATCTGACCCGCCTTGCTGAACTTGAGGGTGTTGAATCCGAACCTACGTGGCAAATCTACGACAAACTCACGATGATCATCAGCGAGCATCTAGGAGTCCCGCTCGGTGAAATCCTCCCCGAATCGCGATTCATTGAGGATTTGCACTGCGACTAATCGCGAGTAGGAATTGTCGGCTTGGATTTACTATTCCCATTGAAATGACCGTCGCAATTTAGATGTCACAATCATGAAACAAACCCAAAGCCACCAAGAATTCGAGCGAGCCTGCCGGGTGATTCCCGGCGGAGTCAATAGTCCTGCGCGGGCGTTCGGCGGGGTTGGTGGGGAGCCGTTGTTGATTGAAGGGGGCGAAGGGGCCCATCTGTTTGACATCGACGGCAACAAGCTGCTCGATTACGTCGGCTCGTGGGGGCCACACATTTTGGGGCATCGGCATCCGGCGGTGGTGGAGGCGATTGAATCCTCGCTTTGGCGGGGGACCAGTTTTGGGGCGCCGACGGTCCAGGAAACGGAATTGGCCGAGTTGGTGGTCGAGGCGGTTCCCTCGATCGAAAAGGTACGGATGGTCAATTCCGGTACTGAGGCGACGATGAGCGCGATCCGGCTGGCGCGGGGTTTCAGCGGGCGGGACAAGATCGTCAAGTTCGCCGGCTGCTATCACGGCCACGTCGACAGCCTGCTCGTCCAAGCCGGCAGCGCCGCGACGACGCTCGGCACGCCCTCTAGCCCGGGAATCCCACAAGGCTGCACCGCCGACACGCTCGTCATGGAATACAACGACACCGGACAGCTTGCGGACGCATTTGCCGCTCACGGCGACGCGATTTCGTGTGTGATTCTCGAACCGGTCGCGGGAAATATGGGGGTCGTGATTCCGGAGATGGAGTTCCTGCAGACGGCTCGCGAGTTGTGCGACCGGCACGGCGCGCTGTTGATTTTCGACGAGGTGATGACCGGATTTCGCGTGGCCTACGGCGGAGCACAGGAGCGGTTCGGGGTCACGCCCGATATGACGACGTTGGGCAAAATCATCGGCGGCGGCATGCCGGTGGGGGCCTACGGCGGACGGGCGGACGTGATGGACGCGATTTCGCCGGTCGGTCCGGTCTATCAAGCGGGAACGCTCTCCGGCAATCCACTGGCGATGGCATGCGGGATCGCTACGCTCAAGACACTCAAAGAGACCGACCCTTACGCGGAGTTGGAACGGAAGACGGAGCGTCTGGCCGCCGGCCTCAGCGAAGCGGCGACCGCCGCCGACGTGCCGCACACGGTGGCCCAGATCGGCAGCATGTTCACGCTGTTTTTCAATCCCGAACCGGTCACGAACTACACGGTCTCCTCCCGCAACAACACTGATCGTTTCGCACGCTACTTCTGGGGCATGGTGGAACAGCAGATTTACCTGCCCTGCAGCCAATTCGAGGCGAATTTCGTCTCCGTGCGGCACACCGACGATGATATCGAGGCGACAATTGCGGCGGCCCGCGACGTGATAGTCACATTGCTGTGAAGATCACAATCAGGTAGAACGCGCCCGGCATCGACGGCACGGAGTTGTCGATCTATCTCAAAACTGGGTTCGACCGCTTGTGCTTGAGTTGATGAAGTGGATCAGACGGACGTCGCGCTCGATTTCAACCCGCGTGGTTCTGGCCATTGCCGGCGGCGTCGCCAGTTTCTTTCTGTGCGGGGTGATCGCCGACTCTCGATTGGACGTCGCCGTTGACATTCGGACGACCGATGCTGCGGAACTGCGCGTCGGATACGCGTCCGCCGGCGAGTTTCATCACTTGTCGGACATGGAGCCGGTTTCGCACGAACTGCCGATCCCTGCGGGGGGCGGGACTCGATTCCATGCGTTTCTGCCGCGGAAACATCTGGGGCAGCTCGCGGTGGAGGTCGGCGGCGCGAATCTTGATCAGATCAGCAAGATTCAAGTCGGCACGCTGATTCCGACAATGTTCGCCGGCAATGAACTGTCCCGGCTTGGGTACAGCGAGGCGGCGGGCAATCCGGCAGTTCACCGCGTGGTGCTCCCTGCCCTCTCTGCCGTCGAGCGGGGGGGGATTGCGACCTTCATCCTGTTGTGGGTCATCTTGTGGGGCACGTGTCTGATCGGCCGTCGTGTGATCCAACTCCTGACCGCACCGTTTCCGGAGCGGGATTTCAGCGGCTCGCTGGCGTTCAAATCGATCGTCTTCACGCGGACCTTTGCGGGGTTCTTCGTTCCGCTGGTCGTGCTGTGGACGTTTTTTCTGCTCGTGTTCTACCCCGGCGCGGTTCCAGGCGACCCGGCTCTGCAATGGACGATGGGAAAGCACACCGCGTACGGGCAATCGCATTCGATGCTGCACACGTTGTTGATGGGATCGATCAGCCACTACCGGGATTCGGCCTCGACGGTGGCGTTCATTCAACTTTGCGTGCTGGCATTCATGCTCAGTTATGGATTCGTGTTTCTGCTGAGATTGGGCGTGCGTCGAGATCTCGTCTACCTGAGTTTCGGCTTGGTCCTCATTTGGCCGCTGTTCGGCGTGTATGCGATCACAATTCGCAAAGGTGTCGCCTACGCGATCACAACTCTGGAAGTGACGATCTGTCTCACGCGGCTGATCCTGGATCGGCAGGCGCGGGAGAGTTGGTCATCGTGGATCGCGCTGGGGATCGGTCTGGGATTGATGCCCCTGTTTCGCGTGAACGGGTTGCTCGTTTTGTGGTGTATCCTGCCGGTGCTGTTGGTGGCGTTCTATAAACATCCACGCGTGTACGCGAGCGCATGCCTGATGTTTGTCCTGTACTACGGGTTTACGACAGTTGCCGTGCCGTTTTTCCGTCCGCGGCCTCGCATCCCCGCCCAATCCAGCCGGGGCCTGCAGATGTCGGTTGGATCACTGATCGCGCAAGACCTGCCGTTCGCGCCAGACGAATATGCCTACTTGCACCGCGTTCGTCCCCTGACGGATCAATGGGGATACTCCACGGTCTACACCCGCGATTACCGGAACAAGTTGAACAAGAGATATCTGCGGCGGAATCACGGTGAGTTCATGGACATCGCCAAGTCGCTCGTCGGGCGATATCCGTTGTTGCTCATCAAGTCTAGATTTGATGCCGCGGCGTATCTGTTCAGCCCGAACGGCAGGCCGGGGGAGACCGCCATCAACTGCTATTCGCTGGACGTCCACCGGCTGTATCCCTACAAGCGCACCGAGGCCTCGCTGTTTCCGCAACTGCGGACATGGGTGTCAGCCGCGTTGATACGGACCAAGAAACCGGATCTGATTTGGCTGTTTTGGAGGCCGACGCTCTGGTTTTATGCGCTGGTGATCGCAGCAGCGGCGTTGTGTCTGCGGCAGCGGTCGCTGCTCTACCTGCTGCCGGCGTGCCCCGCCTTCCTGACCATGGTCAGTGTCGTTCTCGCCGCCCCGGCGCAACATGTACGGTATGTGCTGAGTCTGTATTTCGTGCTGGTCTTTTTCGCGCCGCTGGCACGGCTGCCGCAAACCTGCCTGGCCACCGAGCCCGTGACCGAGTCTGGATCGGCGAACGGAATCGACAGGATTCGATCGTGGCTCGGCGAGCGGCGGCGAGGGCATGCTGCAGGCTGATGTTGGCCGACTTCGAGCTGACGGACTTGTTACAGCCCGAAGCGCTAGACGACGTGGGTCGAAAAGAGGTGTCGTCCGAAGTACTCGATTTGCTCGAAATCGAGCGCCCGGTCGAATTGGCACATAATCAGCCAGCTGTCCTCGCTCTGCTGCTGCTGGCGGACGATCCGGCCTTCGACCGTTAAGCTGTGATCGAACACCGGGTTCGCGATCCGCAGACAGACTTCTTCGTCGAGTTGCAGTCCGCGTCCGAGTGTCATGGCGAGACCGCTGCGGCTGATGTCGGCTAAGTGGCCTTTGATGCGGCTGCTGTGCAACCGCCAAGATTGGCGAAATGCCGAACAGTCTGATGTTTGCTGTGTCGTGCAAACTGAAACTGTGCATCGGCTGATGCGGCGGGGAACGCCGCGACGCTCGATCTGTGGCTTCGGGTAGGGACTCAACAGGAATTGGTTGCGTGATTCGTCGCCTGATTCTGCCGCCGCGGCGTCGGAGTTGGGCGAAATCGGCGAGACTGAGAACAGGATTCGGTCGCCGCGATCCGCGGGCTGCTTGACCGGGCGATTCTGTGCGGCTTGAAGGGCCTGCAGCTTGAGGAGAGCATTGCACAGGGCGGAGCGGCGACGTGTTTCCGTTTGGGGGACGGACGCTTCAAGATCGGGAGTGAGTGCGTGCTTCAGGCGCGTGTCAGAGTCAGACATATGAGAACTGTCGCTTTCGTCCCGAACCCGCGATCCGTCGATCACCGTAACCCGTTCAGCGAGATTGGAATACGGCCTGAAAAATCGTAGTTTGCGGTGCCGTCCGTGTCAAAATCGCCCGGCGACTGCGGTGAGTTCTCTCACAGTCGCCGTCCGATTGAATCGGTTTTTCTGATGAATTCGGAACGTCGAGACTTCGGGATAATGAGGGGGGTTCCGAGTGCGGAGGAGAAACGCCCCATCCGGCTCATTTTCCCTATTCACCCAGTCTGATTGCCTTGTGAAGCATCTGGGGGCTGACTATACTCACACGATTCTGACGCCGGCGACGAAACGGCAAGTTCGACAGACGTCCCCAGATCCCATCGGATTCGCAGAGTTCGTTCCCGAATGACGGGTTCTCATCGAGAGCTGATTCGCGGAACTCATCATGACGAAGAAGTACCGAGCACATGCGATTTTCTCTGGTGGATCGAATCGTTGAAATCGAGCCGGGCAAGTCGATCACCGCAGTGAAAAACCTATCGTTGGCGGAAGAATACCTCGCCGACCATTTTCCAGGTTTTCCCGTCATGCCCGGAGTGTTGATGCTGGAAGCGATGGTACAGTCGGGCGCCTGGCTGATACGACACACGGACGATTTTGCACACAGCACGATATTGCTGAAGCGCGCCCGAGCCGTGAAGTTTAATAGTTTTGTCACTCCGGGCAACGCGCTGCTGATCGAAGCCACGTGGCAGAAGACGGCGGAGAATGAGGTCACGATCAAAGGTCAGGGGTCTGTGGAGGGCCGTCCGACCGTCAGTGCCCGACTGACGTTGGAGCGATTTAATCTGGCGGACCGCAATCCGGATCTGGCCGAGTCGGACGAATACCGGATTCGCAAACTTCGTGAATTGTTTGCCGAGTTGTGGACGCAGCCCGATCCGGACAACTAACAGACCTATCAGAACAGTGGACAGCAGAATCGATGAGTTTGGCGGGAAAAACAGCATTAGTCACCGGAGGCAGCCGGGGAATTGGCAAAGCAATCGTCTGGGCTCTGGCCCGAGCGGGTGCGAAGGTCGCCTTCGTGTATCAGTCCAGCAAAGAGGCGGCCGATCAGTTGGTTAAGGACCTCGAACTTGACCAGCATGAGGCGATGGCGATTCAGGCCGACGTGAAGGACAAAGCGGCCGCAGATGCCGCTGTGAACCAGGTGATCGAGGCGTGGGAGAAGGTCGACATCCTCGTCAATAATGCGGGGATTATTCGCGACACGCTCTTGGCACAAATGTCGTCCGATCAATGGCAAGAGGTGATCGACACGAATTTGACGTCGGTCTACAACTTCTGCCAGGCGGTCACGCGGCCGATGATGTCGGCCCGGTCGGGACGGATCATCAACATGTCGAGCGTGGCGGCGGAGTTCGGAAATTCGGGACAGGTCAATTACGCGTCCAGCAAGGCGGGAATCATCGGGTTTACGCGGTGTTTGGCCACCGAATTGGCCCGCCGAGGCGTCACCGTCAACGCGGTTGCGCCCGGGTTTATCGAAACGGACATGACGGAAGCGGTCCGCAATATGGCGGGCGGAGAGCTGAAAAAGAAGATCCCGGCGCGTCGATTAGGACAGCCGGACGACGTGGCGGCCGTCGTGTTGTTTTTGGCAAGCGATGAAGCGTCGTATGTGACCGGTCAAAGCATCAGCGTCGACGGCGGATTGACATTGGGCGGGTTTTAGCGGCAGCATGCGGGTCAAATGCTGCAGCACAATAGAAGTGTGGGTCCGGTGGTCAGTTGTTGATCGCCGATATGATACGTCTAGTGCGAGTAAAGCGTTGTTCACGGGACGCACCGCGGTGCTGAGCGTTCGCGGGAAGCCGAGAGACGAAATGATACGGCACTAGGTTGGGTTTCATTTCAACAGGACGTCTGCGGCTGGCGATGGATTGGAAATCGTCCGCCGCCTGGAGGAGGAGGCGTAATGCCGACACAAGACGAAATTTACGAAAAAGTTGCGGAAACATTGGTAGACGCTTTGGGCCTGGATGACGATGAAGTCACCCCCGAGGCGACCTTGGTGGGAGATTTGGGAGCGGAGTCGATCGACTTCTTGGACATTGTGTTCCGCCTCGAAAAGACTTTTGACCTCAAGATCCCGCGTGGGGAGTTGTTTCCGGAAAACTTGACCGCCGGCGATCCGGAGTTGGTTCAAGAAGGGGTCGTCACCGACAAAGGCATCTCGATGCTGAAGGAAAAACTTCCTTTCGCCGATGTGGAGAAATTCGCGTCGGACCCCAAGGTTGAGAACATCGGCGACCTGTTCACCGTACAAATGGTGGTGAACTACTTGGGTCAGAAATTGGCGGGATAAACTGAATCTCGCCGGAGCGGCTGAGAATAGTTCGGTGAGCAGACCGGCATCGGTCCTTTGACGGACCGACGCAGGTGTGCGTGCCCGCTGCCGTACGGCGATCCCTGCGGGGCATGGGTTGATGCGACGTTTTCGACGAAGACGAGATGTGCAATGAGGTGGATTTGGATTGACCGGTTCACGGAGTTCGTAAGCGGGTCGCACGCGACCGCGCTCAAGAACGTGACGCTGGCCGAGGAATATTTGCACGATCATTATCCGGGATTCCCGGTCATGCCGGGTTCTCTGATCATGGAAGGTCTGGCCCAGACCGGGGGGATATTGCTCGGGGAGAAGAACGACTTTGAGCATGTCGTGATTCTGGCAAAAATCCCCAAGCTGGAGTTTCATAGCTGGGCGTGCCCCGGCGAAACGTTGACCTATCACGCCAAGCTCCTCGAATCGTCCGAGCAGGGCGGAATGGTGGAGTGCACCGCGACCGTCGGCGAGCGGACGGTTGCCGAGGCCGAGATTGTGTTCGCCCACGTGGATAAGACCCGCCCGGAAGCGGCCGCAATTGACCAAAAGAACTTTGTGTTCAGTATGCGGCTGCTGGGTGTGATGGATGTCGGCAAGGCGGGCGACGGGAGCACATCGATCACGGTCGTCGACAACTAAATAGCGTCTTAAAACGCCCGGCCAAGAAGACTTCTCTTGGCCGAAGTTTTGCGAAACGCGTACAATGGACGAAACGGTCAGTCCGCATGAAACGCCGGGTGCGGGTCCGGCGTGCTGCGCTGTTGACCAATCTTCGTGAATAGCTGGGAAAACAGGTACCATGAGACGTCGAGTCGTGGTGACGGGGATCGGCTGCATCACCCCCGTAGGAAATAGTGTCGAATCAACGTGGAATGTCCTGCAGGAAGGGGGCAGCGGCGTCGGGGAAATCTCGCATTTTGACGCCGGCAATTTTCCGACGCGCATCGCAGGCGAAGTGAAGGGTTTTGACCTTTCACAGTACGTCGACGATGAGTCCGACTACGAACATGCGGGACGCAACGTTCGTTTTGCGATCGGCGCCGCAACGGAGGCGGTCAAAGATTCCGGAATCATGGACGACCCCCAACTGCAGCCGGTCGATTTTGGTGTCTATCTCGGCGCGGGTGAGGGGCAGCAAGACTTCATGAATTTGATGAAGATCATCGCCGACGCCTACCGGGACGGCGAGGTCGATCTCGTCGAATTTACGCGCGGCGGTCTCGCCTCGCTGCACCCGCAAGCGGAACTGGAACAAGAGCCGAACATGCCGGTCGGCCACCTGGCCTCGATTTTCAACGCCCAGGGTCCCAACGCGAATTGTTTGACCGCCTGCGCGGCGTCGAGCCAGGCGATCGGCGAGGCGACCGAGATCATTCGCCGCGGGGACGCCGAGGTGATGCTCTCGGGCGGGGCACACAGCATGATTCACCCGTTCGGGGTCACCGGTTTTAATCTATTGACGGCACTGTCGACCAACAACGAGGTTCCACAACGGGCCTCGCGGCCGTTCGATAAGAATCGTGACGGATTCGTGCTGGGCGAGGGGGCCGGGATGTTGGTGCTGGAAGAATTGGAGCGAGCGAAAGCACGCGGCGCGCAGATATATGCGGAGATCGTCGGGTTCGGCTCGACGGCGGACGCCTATCGCATTACGGATACTCACCCTGAAGGACGCGGCGCGATATCCTGCATCAAAATGGCCCTCAAGGATGCCGGACTCAACCGGGATCAGATCGACTATGTCAACGCCCACGGGACGAGCACGTCGGTGAACGATCGCGTTGAGACGCTGGCGATTAAGGGGGCATTGGAGGAGGAGGCGTACAACACGCCGGTCTCCAGCGTGAAAAGCATGATGGGGCACTTGATCGCCGCCGCAGGCAGTGTCGAGGCGATCACCTGCTTGTTGGCGATGCGCGACGGAGTGTTGCCGCCGACCATCAACTACGAGACGCCGGACCCCGAGTGCGACTTGGACTATGTGCCGAATGAATCCCGAAAGCAACGCGTGCAACGCGCCCTCTCCAACAGCTTCGGATTCGGCGGACAGAACATCTCGTTGATATTCGCTCAATACGAGAATTAGAGTCTCGAAGAGCGTGGGGCCAGCGATTCGAAGCCCGATCCGCTCGGGGGCGCAGTCGTAGTGACCTCTGGAGCTGCTTCTGGCGCCGCTTGACCTGCCGACCGGCTGCGCAGTTTTTCGCCCACAGTTGCCTCACAGCAGACTGGACGTTGACTCAAAATCCGCCTAATTGCTGCCGTTCTGGCAGTTTAGGGGGATACAGCTTGGAAATTCGTCTCGATTTCCGTCGTGTGGCGCTGGTACAATTGCAGAACCGTTGCTGTGAGCGTGTTCTGAAGATCTTTTCACGAAAAGACTTAATGACGTTGCAGCAAATTGTGCTTCGATTGGTACCGTTGTTGCGTAATCGGGGAGATGGGCATTGAGTCTTCGATGGCCAGTTGCGCATTCAGCCCTTACGAATTGGTTAGATTCCGAGTTCTGTGTTGCCGAATCGCGCATGTTTGGTGCTGAATTGTTTTGCAGGAGCAGACGGTGAGACGTCCTGGTTGCCGGCCTTACGAACTATTGATCGCGGATGACGACACACAGTTTCGTCAGACGCTGCGGTCGATTTTCGAGCCCCGTTTCGAATTGGTCGAAGCTGGTTCTGGCGAAGAGGCGATCGATATTGTGCAGGAACGGCAAGTTGACCTGGTCATGCTCGACATGCATATGGAGGTGCTGACCGGCCTGGAGACACTGCGGATCGTGAAGTCGCTGCAGTCGATCTTGCCGTGCATCATTATTACTGCTGATGCGACCGACGATCTGCGGAAGGATGCCGAAGAGGCGGAGGCGTTTTCTGTGCTGGCGAAACCGGTGACCAAGAGCGAGGTGGTGACGATCGTCTCGCACGCCATCGGCGAGACGTACAACGATCCGGATATTATGAATTGGACAGGCTCGCTCAACTGATTCCTGCTTAATATTGTGGCAGGCACATCCGATGCCGGGTTTGCCAACGTCGTCGCCGTATTTTGGACCAGGACGGCCTTTCTGCGCTTGATTCGAGACTGCTTTCAAAAGCCAAGTTTTGCCTCAAAGCGATCGTCTGGGCAAACAACAGCCTTTTCAAGCGGTGGCTTGCCAGCCATAATAAGGTTGTCCGATGTTTCGGCCGTTCACGACGAAGGTCACCGATCATCTGAAAACCGCATCTCCTCATGACAGATCTCTTTGGAATTGCGCTCGACCCGTCTTCGCGTGAACCGACGACTTCTCACCGTTTCACTTCTTGATTTTAGTGTGTCGTATGGCCTTAGTGACTCTCCAGGTCGTGAGCGGATTGGAGAAAGGTTCGGTCTACTCTGATCTGCCGACTCCTGTCACCATCGGGCGGGAGGACGATAATACGATCCGCCTCAACGACGAGAGTGTGAGCCGGTTTCACGTGAAGATCCAAGAGGACGGCGGGAAGTTTATCCTGACGGACCTGGACAGCACCAACGGCACACGGGTCAACGGTCATCCGATGCATATGCGGGTGCTGCAGATCGGCGATTTGGTTGCGGTGGGCCGATCGTTGCTGATATTCGGCAGTGAGGAGGAGATCACGCTGCAGCAGACTCGCACCGAGTTGCAAAACAGCGGTGTGCTTTCGTCGGATTCGCATACGATGTCGTTGCACTCCGACCAGTCGTCATCACCTCCCGGCGAATCGCGCTCAGAGGGTGAACTGTTTCCACAGGGGCCACCCGAGGTTCCGCGCGACTTGCGTCCTGTGCACGCCGCGTTGGTTTCGGACGTCTTGGCCTACGTTCACGATCAGATTGCGGCCATTTTGGAAAACGCCGAGGAACAGAGCGACGGCGGGCAGCCGCAGATCGTCGTTCCGCAGGCGGTTTGGCAGCGATTGCTGAAGACCGAAATGCATCTGGCGATCTATCTCCGCCGCATTGCCGATCCGGACCAGTGAGGATCGCCGCCGTCCCTGAGGGTCCGGACGAAGCGGGTGCCGCTGCGGTTTATTCGTCATAACGCGCATCATCCGCAGCGTTGCTACGGCGGATGCTCGATTCTGACGCAAAAATCTGCTTGCGCATCCAGGAAAACAACCTGCTTGCCGTGAATCGTGACCTATATTGGCCATAGCCTCGAACCTTCCCACTATCGGTTGATCTCTTAGGGACGGTCGGGGTGTGTCTCTATCTCACGTGAGATTTATCGAACTCGGCCTAGGATTTTAAACATGAGCACTCTCACTGAAGTCCCCGCCTCGCACGACGTCGATTACATCAATCCGGTGATCGCCGCGACGAAGAACGTATTCGACACGATGTTGCAGGTCACGCCCAAGCGGACGGGGCTGCGACTTAAGACGGACAACGTGCCCGAGTACGAAGTGAGCGCTGTGATCGGCTTGACTGGACACGTTCAGGGGACAATTGTGCTGAGTTTTGCAGAAGAGGTCGCGTTGGCGGTGCCGGAACGAATGATCGGGGTGCCAAGCGAGACGATCAATGAGGAAGTCTGCGACGCGATTGGCGAGTTGGCCAATATGGTTGCCGGCAGCGCCAAGGCGAAACTTGCGGACTTAGAGCTATCGTTGGGAATTCCGAATGTCGTCACGGGACAGGGGCATGTCGTGCACTTTCCTTCGGATGTGACGCCGATCTGTGTCTCATTTGAGTGCGATCTCGGACGTTTCTCCATCGAAGTCGGATTCACCACCCCGAAATCGTAGACGATTGGCCACTACTAACGACCGCAACTCAATTCAAAAAACGCCGCTATTAATGCCAAGAGTTTTCAACCAACGTAGAAGGATCCCCGCCAAGATTGAGTTCATGATCACGCCTGCGAGCACCTCCCCACAACCCACGAATTGTCGAGAGTAACGCCGACCGAACACTGCTGCGGGCCACATCGAACGGATCAAAAACCAGCTTCCCCCCTCTCGCTGCCTAGCAACCTGCCCCCCGGGTTCACCCTCAACGATGATCGATCCCCAGCGAATTTGGAATTCGAAGCATTTGCCCTCCCTGCCTTCGGTGGCAGTGGAACTGATCAACTTGTCGAACGATCCGGAAGCGGGCGTCGGCGAAGTGGTCGCATTGGTCAAAACCGATCCGGCAATTTCGGCCAAGATTCTGAAGGTCATCAATTCCACGTTTTTCGGCGTCTCGTCGAGAGTCACGTCTTTGGAGCGTGCCATCAGCCTTTTGGGCGGGACGTATGTGACGTCGATCGCCCTGAGCTTTTACCTGTCCGCATCCGCGTCGACGGGCGGTCCTATGGCGGAGCACTATTCCCGCTATTGGCTGCAGTCGGTGGTGCACGCCATTTCGGCTGAGCTCATCGGCAAACGGATGAACGACCGTACCGAATCGGAGCTGTTTCTGTCGGGTCTGATGATGGACTTGGGCCGGCTGGCGATGCTCAAGGCGATTCCGGAAGAGTACTGCCGCGTATTGAACGCGGTCGTTGACCGCGGTTGTGATCTGTTTGAAGCGGAACAGGAAGAATTCGGATTTGATCACGCGGAGATCGGCGCCAAATTGATGGAGACATGGAAACTTCCCGAGTCGCTGCGGGAACTGGTCCGCTTTCACCACATTCCGCCAGAGTTGATTGAGTCGGAAGAGGATCGGCCGGACATATCGATCATACGGGCACTGGCAACGGCTTCACACGTGGGAGATTTGTTTTGTGGCGAGAACACCGCACAGGCATTCAGCCGGCTGAAGAAGTGCGCGGATAACTACTATGGCATGGACGAGACGGCATTGGCCGACTATCTGCATGCGGTCCGTCAGCGGATCGAGGATATCGCCGATCAGTTTTCGGCCCAGGCGAATCAGCTCTGCGACCCCACTGAGATCATGGCAGAGGCGAGTTCTCAACTCGCGATGGTCGCCGCGCGGGAGAACGTCGAACAACTCAAAGCGACCGCCCGTTATCAGGCCGCGATTCAGGCGAAACAGGAAATCGAATCGCAGCACCAGAAGCTGCAGGAACACGCCAGTTGCGATCCGCTTACGCAGGTCTTTAACCGCGTCTATTTTGACAATGCGCTTGCGTCGGAAGCGACGAAGTGCCTCCGTTCCGCGAAGCCGTTGGGCGTGATCTTCTCGGACATTGATCAGTTTAAGAAGATCAATGACACGTACGGCCACCAGTTCGGTGACCGCGTCTTGCGGCGAATTGCGGAAGTCTTTCAGGCGGCATTGCGGCCCTCCGACGTGCTCGCCCGCTATGGCGGTGAGGAGTTTGTCGTCTTAGTGAGCAACCCCACATTCAAAGGATTGCAGAAGCTTGCCGAACGGATCCGGCAGCGGGTCGCAGACGAGATCTTTGAATTTGACGAGCGCACAATATCGGCCACTGTGAGTTTGGGCGCCGCTTTGGATGTGCCAGGGCGCAAATGCACCGACATTGGAGCACGCGTACTGGCCGCCGCCGACCAGGAGATGTACCAGGCCAAGCGGGACGGTGGCAATTGTATTCATGTGCGATCGCTGATCGACGACTCGGTCCAGCGCCTGAACGAAATGGTCAACCAACATCGGTTTAGCCGCTGGCTGGTCAGCCAAGAGCTGCTTGACGTTCCCACCGTCTCCCAAGCGCTGGTGCGCTCAGGAGGATTAGAACAATTGATCGGCGAGATGGCGGTCGAGCGGGATATTCTGCGGCCCGCTGACGTTGACCTGATTCTCGCGACTCAGGAGGAAACCGCGCAACGATTCGGCGAAGCGGGGTTGCAGTTGGACCTGCTGGAAGAAGATCAGTTGGTCGACCTGTTGATTCTGCAGAATGAAGACCCCTTTCAATTGGCGAATGAACTTGCGCGATTGAATCTACTGGACGCCACAGAAGTAAAGTGTGCCTTGGAAGCGTACATCACTACACGCTCTCAGGTGATGCAGTCGCCGGCGAACCGCCGAGATGCCGCTGCCGAGGCCGTCTCACAAAGCCATAGCGAACCCATTCCCCATTCGTAGTTCGAAAGACCGACGAAAGCCCCCAACAGCGCTCAATTCATCATTGCACGAAAGAATCTATCATGGAAATCGCCGCCATCCCGCACGAACGACAGGAATTCTCCCGCCGCTTTGTCGTTGCGGCAATCTTGTGTATCGCCGTCGGATACTGTCTGTGGCGATTCACGATGGTGCCGGTCGTCTCCGCTGAACATGCTGCGACTCACGCAGTCGCATCGGAAGCGGACCACCATTCTGATCATGCGGACACGGCTCATCACCCCACCCCGCCGGCGGCGTACAGCATCATTCCGTTTGCCGTGTTGCTGCTGTGTATCGCACTGTTGCCTCTGTTTCACTTTTCGGAGTATTGGTGGGAGCACAATTCCAACCGGCTATTGGTGGCGGTGGGCTGCGGCGGGCTGACCCTGCTTTACTACGCGTTTCTCTACGGCCACGGGGTTGTCGATCACGGCACACATGTGCTCTCCGCCCCAGGCTGGGCGGCCGCGCTGACCGTGTTAAAGAACGCGCTGTTGGTGGAATACATCCCGTTTATCGTGCTGCTGTTCAGCCTGTATGTGATTAGCGGCGGAATTGCCATCGAAGGGCATCTCGTGGGGCGTCCGAAACTGAATACGGCGTTGATCGGCGTCGGCGCGCTGCTGGCGAGTCTGATCGGAACCACCGGAGCGGCGATGCTGCTGATCCGCCCGCTGCTGAAAGCCAACGCCAATCGCCGTTATGTGGCGCACACGGTGATCTTCTTCATTTTTGCCGCGTGCAACACGGGCGGTTGTCTGCTGCCGATCGGCGACCCGCCGCTGTTTTTGGGCTTCTTGCGGGGCGTGGACTTCTTTTGGACGTTGAAGTTGTGGCCGCAATGGCTGGCGATGAACGGCTGCGTGCTGGCGGTCTACTTTGTTTGGGACAGCTGGCGGTATCGCCACGAAGACCGAACGGCGGTCGAAACCAAGCCGGCGCAAACACAGCCGTTCGCTATTCGGGGCGGGATCAACTTCGTGTGGCTGGTGGGCGTGATCTTCTGCGTCGCCCTGCTCGATCCTTCAAAAGCGATTCCCGGCACCCATTTCCATGCACCGGCCTATTTTCGCGAGGTCGTGATGCTGGCTTTGACCGGGTTGTCGCTGCTCTCGACGCAGACGGCGATCCGACAGCAGAACTCGTTTAACTATGACGCGATCATCGAAGTGGCAGCGCTGTTTATCGGCATCTTCATCTGCATGCAGGCGCCGATTCAAATTCTGCATACTTACGGCCCGTCGTTGGGGATTGACAAGTCCTGGCAGTTTTACTGGGGAACCGGGTTGCTCTCCAGTTTCTTAGACAACGCCCCGACGTACGTGGTCTTCTTCGAAACGGCGAAGACGATCCCCACCGACGCGGCGACCGTTGCGGGCGTGGCGGAAACATCGCTGATCGCGATCAGTCTTGGCGCCGTGTTTATGGGAGCGATGACCTACATCGGCAACGGTCCGAACTTCATGGTCAAGTCGATCGCCGAAAAGAACAACGTCAAAATGCCCAGTTTCTTCGGCTACATGGCCTATAGCTGCGCCGTGCTGTTTCCGCTGTCGCTGGCGCTGACGTGGGTGTTTCTGACGTAGGGTCCGCTGAGCGGACCGATGTGAGTGGTTTCGCTCCTGGTGCTCTGTCAGACTGACAAACAGCGGTGCCACTGGCTCCGCCAGTGCTTCATAAATATTTGAGGTACTGAAATCTGCACTGGCAAAGCCAGTGGCACACAACCCCACAATCAATCCGTGATAACGCCCTCAAGGCGCTGCGTCTGTCGCAGAATTGCGTCAACGGACGACTTGATAGGTCGTCTGGACGAACCCATTATCGTATGAGCGGGTTTGTTGACGCTTCAATTCAACCTCCATGCCGAGTCCGGCAAACAGGGAAATGCCCTCGCCCAGGAGAATGGGTATCTGCGTGAGCGTGATTTCATCAATTAATCCGGCACGCAGGAACCGCCGAATGGTTTCACCGCCGTCGATGTAGAGACGCTTCAGGCCGTCTGCTTCCCATTGCCTGACGAGTTGATCGGGAGTTGCGTCGGCGGTGCGGACCTTTGCGCTCATATTGCCGGGAATATCCAGCTGCGAACCTGAGAGTATGATCACGGGCGTCTCCTGGTACGGCCAGGTACCGAAGCTGAGCACTTTCTCGAAACTTCGCCGCCCCATGACGAGTGCATCGATGGTCCGCATAAGGTCGCGGTATCCGAAGTCTTCGTCACCCGGCATCGCATAGTCGGGATGATCCAGCCAAGAGACATCATCGTCTGACCGTGCAATGAAACCGTCAACGCTGACGGCGATGTACACGACGCACTCGACACTCATCGGATGGAATCCTTTGCTCTATCGCAACACCCGCGTCGGAGATGAAGTCTTCAATCAATCGCGCCCAACCGGTCGCCGGCGGGGATGGGGTGGCCGCGGAGGAAGTCGGCGGCGGGCATGATTCGTTTGCCTTCCGGCTGAATCTCGACGATTTCCACGGCGTCGGTGCCGGTTTGCACGATCAAACGGCCCGCTTCGTCGGCGAGGACCGTACCGGGCAGTTCGGCCGATCGAGCGTCCAGTTTGCGGACGCGGGGCACCACGAGCCGCAGCGGATCGGCATCGCGGCGGTGCCAGAACGTGAATGGTTTGGGCCAAGGCTGCATGGCGCGGATGTGGCAGTCGACTTCGTGCGCGGAGCGGCTCCAGTCGATGTTGCCCATGCTCTTTTTGAT
>JANQPT010000047.1 GCA_028285345.1 Planctomycetales bacterium | reverse complement strand
GGGGGGGGAGGAGGATTTGGCGGAGGTTTTGGCGGCGGCGGAGGTTTCGGGGGCGGTTTTAGTGGAGGATTCGGCGGCGGCTACGGCGGCTTTGGAGGGAGCAGCGGATCGCTGAACGGTTGGGAACTCCTCATTTTCTTCGCCGTGCTGGCTGTGATTGTCTGGGCCAAGTTCCTGCAAAACGGCCGTGAAGGTCGGATGCGACAAGATTGGAAGCACACAGCAGCTGATTTTCCCGGAGTAAGAGTTTCACTTGCCGACGAGTTCGCCGTTGTCGCCGCGCTCCAGAAATCAGATCCCCAGTTTGACCCGGACGACTTCAAGCGTCGGTTTCCGCACGCCTTTTTGCTCATTCAGAATGCCTGGCAGCACCAGGACCTCAAACCAATCCGGGCGCTCGTTTCCGACGGGATTTACGAACGGTTTTCGCTGCAAATCCTGGAACAAAAGGATCTGGGCTACCGGGACCACATGGATCAGATTGAGATCCGCAACATCGTGCTTGCCGAGTCCAACACCGGTCCAGTCTTTGAAACCCTCACCGTACAAGTGACCGCGTCGGCGATCGATTACCGGGTTTCTCTGGAAGACGAACGCTATTTATCCGGCAGCAAATTTCCCGAGATCTTTACAGAGTTTTGGTCCTTCATCCGGCGGCGTGGGACGAAGTCCACCAGCGGCATGGGATCTCTAGAGGGCCACTGTCCCAACTGCGGCAGTCCCGTCGAGTTGAACCAATTCGGCAAGTGCGCGTCCTGCAACGCCTTATTACGCAGCGGCGAGTACGACTGGGCGTTGGCGGAGATCACCCAAGCCAGCGAGTGGCGACCCGGCGGCACGATCGAGAGAGTCAGTATCAACAAGTATCAGGCGGAACAGGACGGCAGTTTATCGATCTTGCACCTGGAGGACCGCACGTCGGTCATCTTTTGGCGCAAGGCGATGGCGGACCGCCTTGGTGAGATTCGCCCCTTGATGAAGATGGCCACCGACGAGTTTTGCGGCGCCTACCGGCCACAACTCCAGCCACAGGGGCCGGATCGAAAGCGGCTGTTTTATGGTGAATGCGCCGTCGGTGCCGTCGAAGCGCTCGGTGTCCTCAGCGGCGAGGCGATGGACCATGTGTTGGTCAAAGTTCGCTGGTCTGGAAAGAAGCAGGCAGTCGAACCGGGGAGTCCACCGCAGCAATTGACCGACGGAACGATCTTTAACACGCTATTTGTACTCGCGCGCAAGACGGGCGTCCGCACCAACGTCAGCCGTGCCGTCGAGTCCGCGCACTGTCCCAATTGCGGCGCCGCCGAATCCAACATCGCTTCGGATACCTGCGAGTATTGCCAAACGGTCCTAAACACCGGCGATCACGATTGGGTGTTGGTCCAAGTTCTTTCGATGAACTCTGAAGAGGGACGGCACTGGCTCGATCAGCTTGAGTCGGTCCAAGACGACATCGTGGTGCAGGGGGGTGATCCCAATATGTCCATCTCCGACGCGATGGCTTGGATGATCAGAATGATGGCGGTCGACGGACACATCGACGACGCCGAAATGAGAACCATTAACGATCTCGCCCAAAAAGTTCGCATGCCGCAGTCGGAAGTGCAGGGCATGATCGAAGCCGCCCGCACGAACGACTTGAAAGCCCCGCTCCAAGCAAACCTCCAGCAAACCCGCCGCTGGTTAGAGCTGATGACCGACGTGGCACTGGCGGACGGCGAGATCAACCCGGACGAAAAACAGTTGCTCTATGCCGTTGGAAAACAGAACAACTTGACGGCGTTTGACGTGAATCATCTGATCAACAAACGCGAAGTCAAATTGTTCCGCCAATCGCGCGAGCGCGAGCGGCGATCGACACTGGGCCGCGTTCTTTCCGACTGACAAGTGGCGGATCACTGCGCATAACAATCGGACAATTGGCATCTCCATGAAACAATCTCCGATTGTCTGATTGCGAAACCAAACGACCGAGTGCTCGATCGGCGCCAATCAATCGGGGGCATTCCCAGGTTTGCACTTGGCATGAAATACTTGCAGTGAGCGGTTCCTGGAGACCTGCGATGGATTGGTTAGGGATGATCGGCCGTGGCGAAAAACACAGAGGCATCCTGAACGGTCTCTTAGAATAGAAACATCAGCCGCAGCCATTCGGCAGCCATCTCGTTTCAAGTGAAACATGCTCAGGGGTGGCCGCGATTGCGCAGCAATCGGGGCAGGCTTTGCCTGCAAGAGGCCGCAATTTCAACGGTCAATAAAACTGCGGTCTCCAAACGCGGCGAACGGTGAAATTGCGGCCTCCTGTGCCTGCGGCACCCCGATTGCTGCGCAATCGCGGCCACCCGAGAGAGTTTTCACGATCGCGCGCGCCTCGAGAAATGCATCCTCAATCGGGGATTCTCGGCGATCGAACTTGACAAACCTGCAAGGTGCTACCAAAATAGCATCTGCTACTTAGGTAGCACTCAGTCCCCGCAGTTTGATGGACCAACTATGAAAAAGAAGAATGCCGCCGAACAGCCGCTCGGACATCGCGAGCGCCAGATAATGGACGTCATTTACCGCTGCGGCGAGGCGTCGGTCGGCGATGTCCTCAATGGGATCGATAACCCCCCCAGCTACTCGGCGATCCGCAAAATGCTCGGCGTGCTCGAACAGAAGGGCTTTCTGGGCCATCGCCGCGAGGGAACCAAATACATCTACAAGCCGACCCAATCGCGGCAGTCGGCCGGGCGCAGAGCGGCGAAACATCTTCTCAGCACATTCTTCGCCGGCTCAACGACGGCTGCCGTCAACACGATCTTGGACGTATCCGCCGACAATTTGACCGACGCCGACATCAAGCGGCTACGCGACCTTATTGAAAACGCTCGCCAACAGGAGAAGTAGCATGCCGTCCCCCTTCACATTCGACAATACGGCCGCTCTCGGCTTCGCGCTGCAGGTCGCAGTCCGGGTCAGTTTCGTATTCATTGCTGCCGCGTTGATTTCGATCTGGCTGCGACGTGGCTCGGCGGCTGTGCGGCATCGCGTCTGGGGTCTTGCGTTTTGCGGTGCAGTGGTCATTCCGATTCTGTGGACGACAATTCCCGTGCAAGGCGTTCCGCTCCTGCCTGCGGACGCCGCGCCATTGAATGCTGAACTAGAATCAGAATCGCCGGTGCCGGCTGATGTCCCCGACACGCTCATTGAAAGCGCGAATCACGTTCGGCCCTCGATGTCGCAGCACAGACTGCGCGAGCCATTGCTTCCTGCAGAGACTGCCAACCAAGGCGCACCAGCCGCCACGGTCACGGCAACCGCCAGCCACACCGCATCGGAAAATGATGCTCCGACCGATCCCGCGCGACCGACTGCCCTCAGCCGGATTCCGTGGGGCGTGGTCGTCTGGAGCATCGGTTGCCTGTTTGCAGTATTTCCTCTCGCTGCAGGCGTCCTCCGCAGCCGCCGATTGCTCACCGGAGCACGGCGTGTCGCCGACGATCCGTTGCTCGCAGAGTTGTCGCAACAGCTTGGAATCAGAAGGACGGTTCGCCTGTACGAATCCGACCGCGATGTGGTCCCCATGACGTGGGGGATTGCCCGTCCGCTGATTTTGTTGCCCACTGGCCACAAACAGTGGAACGTGCAGCGACGACGAATCGTGTTGCTGCACGAATTGGCGCACATCCGGCGATTTGACCTGCCGCTGCAGATCGTGGCGCGGATCGCCTGCGCACTGTATTGGTTCAACCCGCTCACATGGTGGGGTCTGTCGCGGCTGCGGCTGGAGTGCGAGCGGGCGTGTGACGATCTCGTGCTGCACGGCGGCGAACAGGCATTCAACTACGCCTCACAACTTGTCGACATCGCCGATAGCTATCGCGCGCCCCAAATGCTCGAAGTGGTGGCCATGGCCCGCTCAAGCGAACTGGAAGTTCGCGTACGATCGCTCCTCGACAGCGCTCGCTCGCACCGGCCGCTTTCGGCGTTGTGCTCATTTGCGTCAATCGCCGCGGCAATCCCGCTCCTGCTGGCGGTCACGGCGCTGCATCCCGTCCCGCGGGCGGCCATCGCCTACGAGGGCGAGCAGTCTGCGACTGGCGAGTCAAAGCCGGAGCAGACGCTCCGGGCCAAACGTCCGACCGTCGACGCTCTGGGCGATCCTCTGCCGAAAGGGGCGTTGATGCGGATGGGGACGCAGCGCTTCGAGTATCCGTCGAACGTTCTTGAACTGGCGCTCTCGCCCGATGAACAGACGGTCGTCGCCACAGGGCAGGGTAGTCTGCTCATTGCTTGGGATGCAAAAACGGGCAAAGAACGCTGGCGGGCGAATACTCGAGAACTCGGCCTTGATCCGCCGGCGGCATCCTACGGATGGAGAGCGATTGCATTCGCTCCCGATAGCCGCAATTTCTATACACCCGCGAGAAACAACAGATTCCTCGTTTGGGACACACTCGCCGGTACTCATGAAACAATTGCGATTCAGCCGTCATTTCCGCAACTGTTCGGACGGATCGGATCGAGCGGTTCGGTCGACGTGGCCCCGGACGGCGACTCGCTCGCCGTCGGAAACAGCAAAGGGCTGGCCGTCTGCGACCAGAGCGGCGCTGTAAAGTTCAGAATCGCCAACGTTCCCAAGCAGGAGGTCAGGGCAGCGGACATGAACCGTGACCGCCTTTGGTTCGGCGGCGATTTCAGTTATGCCCGCTACGCACCGGACGGCCAGGCGATCGCGGTGGTTCTCAGTCAGTCTCCCAAGGAAATCCGCTTATGCAGCGTGACCGACGGCAGCGATATTCGGCGGATTCCGCTCACCCACAATCTCGTCCGCATGGAGTTTACGCCCGACGGCGGGCGAATTGTCGTCACTGAGCGAGACAGCGCAATTCGAATGTACTCCGTCTCAACCGGCGAGAGATTGTGGGAGCACGCGATCGAACTCAAAAACAAAGCCGAAAGCTACATGTGCGGCGTCGCCTGCAGCCCCGACGGCAAAACAATAGCCGCCTGCGCGCCGATCGGTTCAGATTATTGGATTTATCTTCTCCAGACAGACACGGGCGACGTTCAGGGGATACTCAAAGGGCATCAATGGAAACCGTGGGCGGTGGCTTTCACTGCCGATAGCAAAACTCTCTATTCGTCCGGCTGGGACGGCACAATCCGCCGTTGGGACGTCGCGTCCCAAAAACAACTGCCCCCTCCCAGCGGAGTCCGTGCCACGGCCGTCGTCGCTGCGTCACCCGATAGTAAAAATCTGGCCTATCAAGACGACCAAGGCACGATCCGTCTCGTCGACGCTCAACACGGAAACGAACTCGATACACTATCGCTTCGCGGAACCAGGTTTTCGCAATTGAAGTTCTCGCCCAACAGCAACCTCTTGGCAGCCGCTGGAACATCGGGAGAAAACATCAATGTCACAATTTTCGATCTGAGCGACGGAAAAGTCGCAGAGCGCTGGAAGTGGGCCAAAGGGCGTGATCCGCATTCGCACGTGAACGAAGTTTGCTTCACTCCTGACGGACACTATCTCGCCGCCGCGGTGTTTCGACAATCAAAGGCGTATGTTTGGGATCTCTCCGCTGGCGAGCAGGTCGCAGAGCTAGAGCATCGCGAAGTGGACGGGCTTTCGTTTAGTCCCGATGGGAAAACGCTGTGCACCGCCGGCTGGGATAAGAAACTTCGCTTTTGGGAGGCGGGAACAGGCGTGCTGCAACGAGAATTTGAAGTGAAACCAGAGGCTGACCCCGACAAACGCCTCGGGTTACTGGGCCACGACACCCGTATGTACACAGTACGATACGCTCCTCAAGGAGGACTCATTGCGACCGCTCACTTGGGGGGCTTCGTCAGCATCTGGGATGCGGACAGCATGAGGTTGCTCAACGGTTTTAGCGTCCAAGAATTGTTCCGCTACGGCACGATTGATTTCTCTCCGGATGGATTATGGCTGGCTACTGGGTCAGATCACCGGGAGGGACAATTTGTACGGCTGTGGGATCCGTTGACAGGAAGCATCGTCTGGGACGCCGGCCGGCAAGAGGGGAATATTTACGCCGTCGAATTCGGAAAAAACAATGCGACGCTCGTCAGCGGCGCGGAAGACGGCACGTGCTATCTCTGGGATCTCCGCCCGCAAGAGAAGTTGCCGGCGAAGTCGTTGCCCGCACTCTGGAATGATCTTGGTTCCGACGATAGCAAAACGGCCTACGATGTCATCTGGACATTCGCCGAGACACCGCAGCAATCGGTCGACTTCCTTGGGCAACGGTTACAGGCAATCAAGGACGTCGTCGACCTGCAGCACGTCGATCCCGAGTTGGATGTCGACGAATCCCAGCGCCGCAAACGCTTGAGGAAGGTCCTGGTCGACAAGGACGCCACCAAAGAGCGGTTGCTGACCGTGAGACGGGCACTCTCCGCGCTCGTCCAAATCGAATCGCCCGCCGCAAAACTGCTTCTTGAGAAACTTGCCGAGTCACACGACCACAACGACGTCCGCAAATTCGGACGAGCGGCTTTGGAGCAATACTGAGCCGCATCGTGAGGAATAACAGTGTGTCAATTCGCCGGCACGCGCTGACGTAAGGCTTGAGGATTGAGACTGGAGGCTGTAGGGGACTTTCTGCGGCAATCTCCACAGCCTTAATCCTCACGCCTAGTGTCAACCATTGGCGAGCGCCCGGCGGATGATGATTAAACCGGGCTATGCGCCCCGTACTTTCCCGTGACGGTCGACTTGCCATAGGTCTCCCGATTCGACTTCGAGTGCCGTGAGCCATCCGCCGCGAACGCAGTTTGTATCGATACACTTCACGAATCCGAGATCCAGGACTTCTCCTGATCGCTGAGGCGTATGCCCAACGATCACCCTCTTTCCGGAACAATGCGGCTGGGTCGTCTCTCGGGAGCAGACTCGCCAGCGGAGCGCGAGTTCGGGTTGTTCTGACATCGGAAGTTCCGGCACATACCCGGCGTGGACGAAAATCGTTGAATCCGTCTCGAAGTAGTCCCGAGTCCCGAGAATTAATTCAATGTGTGCAGCTGGAATCCAATCAGTAATAGCACGGCGAGAATTGCCTGAACGCCAGCCGTACGAGCTGAGTGTTTCCCCACCCCCGTTGCCAATCCAACGTTCGATTTTCGACGGATCGGCGATTGCCTCCAACGCCATTTCTTCATGGTTGCCTTTAAGAATGGCCAACCGGCATTGTCGAGACAACGCAATTGATTGGTCGATCACGCTCCGGCTACCGGGACCGCGATCAATCAAGTCACCCAGCAAGATGACGGTATCCTGCGCGCGTGGAGCGGTTAATTTGACCAAGGCGGAGAGCGCGTCGGCACAACCGTGGACGTCGCCGATGGCGATCGTGCGGGAACTCATTTCGATTGTCTCAAACTGTCGGTTGGCAAAGCCTCTAGCAAAAACTCCCATTCCTCGTCGAGTTGCGACAGAATCGCCGTCCCATTCAGCCGCTCCCCGCTGAAGCGAATCGACAGTCGCCCCGCTTCCTCCTCCAGCAACTCGTACTCTCCACGGTCCCACCGCTCGACCGTACCGCGGTTGCCGCTGACGGGGCCTTCGTATTCCAGGTAATCGATCCGGTGGTCCTGGAGCGGGGTTGTCTGGATTGGTCCGGGCGTGTCGGGCGGCTGGGATAGCCGAAAAGTGCGCAGTGTTGCCTGGTTTTCTAGCATTAAATCCCAGTGCAACTGAGGCCAGTCATGGATTAGTACTACGAATCTTGCCTGAAAACTGGGCATTTTGGGCTCTGGACTGCAAATTTTGTGCTCACGGGCGCATGTTTCGCTCTGTTCTGAGGGTATGATTATGAATTGCCCCCCAAGCCGTGATCCGATTGGGGGAATCCATTGGTGATGCCGACGTCGAGAATTGAACCATGACTCCACGCGAAGTTCTTGCTCTGTGCCGCGAACGGGAAATCAAGGCGGTCGATCTGCGATTCATGGATTTCCCCGGCATGCAGAAACACTTCACTGTGCCGGTGCAGGCCCTGACCGAAGAGAGTTTCGAAGACGGTTTCGGGTTCGACGGTTCCTCAATTCGCGGCTGGAAGGCGATCAATGAAGCCGACATGCTGCTGATGCCCGTTCCCGAATCGGCAATGGTCGATCCGTTCATGCAAAACACGCTGGCCATTTATTGTAACATCCACGATCCGGTCACCGGAGAGGAATACGCCAAAGATCCCCGCAACGTCGCCCGCAAAGCGGAGAATTATATGCGGTCGACCGGGTTGGCGGACGTTGCCTTTTTCGGCATCGAAGCGGAGTTCTTCCTGTTCGACGACGTTCGTTTCGAGCAAAACGAACATGAAGGCTATTATCATATCGACAGCGGCGAAGGCCAATGGAACCGCGGTAATCCCAACGGAAAGGGGAATCCAGGCTACAGCATCCGCTACAAGGAGGGGTATTTCCCCGTCCCGCCCGCTGATACGCTGCAGGACATTCGCACTGAGATGATGCTCACTTTGATGGACTGCGGCGTCGAGGTCGAATCGCAGCACCACGAAGTCGCCTCGGGCGGGCAGTGCGAAATCGACATGAAATATCAGCCGCTGGTCAGCATGGCCGACCACTTGCTGCTTTACAAATATGTCGTAAAGAACGTCGCCGCCCGGCACGGCAAGACCGCCACGTTTATGCCCAAGCCGATTTGGAACGACAACGGCTCGGGCATGCACATCCACCTATCACTCTGGAAGGATGACGAACCGCTGTTTGCGGGCAGCGGCTACGCGGGCATGAGCCGCGTCGCGATGTACGCCATGGGCGGCGTGCTCAAACATGCTCCCGCACTACTGGCGTTTTGTTGCCCGACGACGAACAGTTACAAACGGCTGGTCCCCGGTTTCGAAGCGCCCGTGAATCTGGCCTACAGCAGCCAAAACCGTTCAGCGGCGATTCGGATTCCGGTCTACAGTCCCAGCCCCGGCAAGAAGCGGTTCGAGTTTCGCTGCCCCGACTCCTCATCCAACGGCTATTTGGCGGTATCCGCGATGTTGATGGCGGCTTTGGACGGCATTCAAAACAAAATCGAGCCGGGCCCGCCGTTGGACAAGGACATTTACGACTTGGGGGCGGACGAGCTCAGTCATGTCCCCAAGACGCCCCGTTCGCTGGAAGCGGCGCTGCAGGCGCTGCGCGAGGACCACGAATTCCTGCTCCGCGGCGACGTCTTTACGGAAGACGTGATCGACACCTGGATTTGGTACAAGACGGAGAACGAAGTCGAAGCGCTCCGCGCTCGGCCGCATCCATTCGAGTTCGCGATGTACTACGACGTGTGAGCAATCCGACGTGTCGGCTCAACTTGTGCCGGCCCGCTACACGCTAAAAGCCGTACGATACTTCGCCGCCGTTGCGGGTGGAGATTTCGCGCCAAATGTCCAGCCCGATGTTATCCCCGATCGAGCGGACCGAACCGTCCATCAACAGCGCAAACACCATCCCAGTATGCCAACTGCGGCTGGTGACGGCGGCGCGGACTGGCAGGCCGACGCACGGAGTTTTGGCTTCCCGGCACGAAGTAAAGTCTCCATCGGCCGCGGAGTTGGTCCCGTCGGTGATCGGCGTCGTGGCATTCGGTGGAAAGACGGTTGTGAACCCGGTTTGGTGCACGCGTCCGTCGACCCATTCCGTGTGGCCGGTTTCCGTTTTGAAGTCGCCCGCGGTCAGCACAGTGAGGTCCTCCGGTGCATCGACCGGGCCGTCTTGTCCGTCGCGAATGTAAGGCGTAAACGCTTTCACTTCGGCGAAGCAGAGTGTGGTTGTCAACCCGTCGAGATAGTCGCGGGGTTTGGTGCTGCTGTTGGGGCCGAATGCGCCGTCAGCCAGCGAGCCGCCCAAAATGAATGTGTCCGGTCCGACCATCGCTGTTTGCGAGCTATGCGTATACACGGTGTAGGTTCCCGCGTTGTAGCCGTAGGACGTCGGCCAATACTCACCGCCGTCGCGCGGTCGATCGTTGACGTCGCTGGGGCAGATGTACGTTCCGACGCGGATATTCGCCGGTGGTTCGCCGGCCGTGTAGGACTGCTCCAAATCGGCCGTTTCGTAGATGTTTTCCCCGTCGAGATAGGGCAGAATCCGCGCATGGATTGACCATTGACCGCCCGGGCCGAGTCCAACCGACATTGAGGGTGGAAATGAGCCGAATGGATCCAGGTAATTGTGCAGCGCCAGTCCGATTTGCTTGAGGTTATTGCGGCAGTGGGTTCGCCGCGCCGCCTCCCGGGCCTGCTGGACGGCCGGTAGCAATAGCGATATCAGAATCGCGATGATGGCAATAACGACAAGCAGTTCGATCAGAGTGAAGCCTCTCCGCGAAGAAGTAGGCATTCTCAGCGTGGACATTTTGCTCTCCCCAAGAAGCAATTATCGGAATCTCCCCCGAAGATTAAGTCTCAGGCGAATCCCGTTGCCAGGAGCGACACTCGGTATTGAGACTCAATCTCATTTCGCGTGCAGTATGTTGGCTTGCACGGGATTTGTCAATGATCGCTGGTGCACTTCTGAGAAAAACGGCAGTTTGCGCCAGTAGGTACGCCCATTGACCCAACAGACCTGTTACGAGGCGTGTGATTCCCACGAACAGAGGGATTTGCGGGCAGGTCTAACGGGAGAGGCGAAACTGCAACGCGGAGAGCATCTCCTGCTCAAGGTCGGGGTCCCGACCGGCGGGGATCCAGCGGCTGTCGGTCGCCTGTTCGGCGTCGATTTCCAGTTCTCGCTGTAGCGGCAAATACTGGCGAAAGGTCGCTCCACCGGGCGAATTCTTGTTCCGGCTGGGGACGTCTTCCAGTTCTCGGTAGACCTGCACGCTCACCAAATGGCCGTCACCTGTTGGAGTTACGTGCACGAACGCCTTTCGCCGAATCGATTGCAATGTGCTTTCCAGCCGATTGTAAAAGCCGACCGAATCGTGTTGCCAAGGCTCAAGCAGGCCGGATCCGACCTTGTATTTGGTCTCGATCACGTTGTCAAAATGGTTTTCCCGCTCGATGAAGAAATAATCGTGCACTACGTCCACAGTCTTTTCCCACACCTGCTCATCGTTTTGTCCTCGCACGAACACCTGTCCGCCGGCGGGAACTTGCGCGGTTGAAGCGCACCCTGAGCAGATTGTCAGCGTGGCAGTTGAGACTGCGAGAACCAGGAATCTCACAAGCATCGAGTTGCAGACGAGGTGACGGTGATGGGAAGGTGGGAGGGACCTCAAGCGACGGTAGTGTGCCAACTGTGTTGCTGCGCGGCAATACCGAATCCCTAAAAATGAGTTACAAGATGCTTCTCAAAACTCTCGCGAGCGACTCGCTATGCGAACTAATACGGGAGCCAGCCGGTCGATGGCGGATCTTGAAAAGCATCGCGTCGATTGCAATTCCTGGGCGGTCTCTGCAAGTCGGGCAAATCGGTTCCGTCACCCAAAAAAACAGGCCGAACGACGAAGACGCGTCGTTCGGCCTGTTGTATGTCACAAAGTCTTAGCGTGCGTAGCAGCAGAGTCTCCGCTAAGCGTATCGGAGGACCCCCTGCCGGAGATTGCCGGTCTAACGCGACCCCGAACCGCCTCCCGAGTATTTCTTGGAAGTTTGACCAGTCGAGAACCGGCGCCGCAAGGCTCGATTGCGGTCGTAAAGTCCGGCGTTTTGGCCCGATTGGCGTTGCGTCCGCGGCCCGAGCCGTCTGATCGTCTCGTCGACAGATGCAGAACGCGAACCGTTCTTCAGCCGGTATCCCACGTTGTCGCCCGGTCGATAGAGCCGCCGCTCGTTCCTGTAACCTATGAAGTTCAGAAATTTGCTGAGATCCAAGATTCGAACGCCGTTGTCCAATGCCGCGTCCTCCATGTTTTTGTAGTGCGAGAGAATTCTCTGAATGGCGGCCTTCTCAGCCGGGAGACTTGCCAATGACGGATCAGGCATATCTCCCTGAATCAAGAATTTCACATCGGAGGTGATCAACTTACTGAAATCGGCATCTGCCGGAAGCGTTGACCCGTCGTCCAGAATCTCAGCGACGACTTGCGCCCCAGAGGCGGCAATGATTTCGCGGAGCCTTTGACGGTCGTCGCGGCCGTCCTTGTCGAGATCGATGAAGCCGACAATTGCCATCTTTTCACGGCTGCCCGGGTTCCACAACGGAGTGTAAATCGGATCACCTTCGGTGATGGGCAAGTAGATGTCGGAGTTCGTGACGCGTGCTTCAGCGCGGTGCGGGCCGAGGATTCTTGTGATTTCAATCGAGCCCTTGATGTCGCTTTCAGTGCGGGCGATGCCGGAGTGTTGTTTCCTATACACGCTAAACGACATCAGCTTCGGAAGGTGGTCGGACGAACCCAAGTTGATCCAGACCGTCTTTTTGTCGTTGCTGGTCCAGGTAATGACACCATCTTCGACTTCCCAGTCGAGATTCTTGATGTCGGCAAGTTCTTTGGAAAGCCGGCGAATCAAGTTCTTCTGATCGCTGAGCCGCTCGTCGGTTTGCTCCTTGTAATCCTCATAGTTGCGGATCGCTTCATCCAATTGCCCGGTGATCGTGTTGACCTCTGTCTGCTTGTCTTGGATCGTGGCATCTTTCGCGGCCAGCTGAGTTTGGTGGTTTTCGAGAGCCTCTTGCTTTTCCCGTTCCGCTAACTCCTTCGCATCGTCGATTTGCTTGTTGAGTTCACCTTGTGTTTGATCCAGCATGCTGAACTTTTCTTGCAGATCGTCGAACGCCTTGTTGCGTTCGGCCAGGTGCTGCTCCAATTCCGTAATCCGCGTATGCATTTTCTGCAATGTGCTCCCGACAGTTTTCTCCTGCTCGTCGCCGGCGAACTTTTCGATGTCTTGCCGGACCGCCCAGAACACCGTCTGGTCATCGGGTTCGGAGTTCGGATCGCCGACGGACTGCAATCCCGGCTTTCCGAGCAAGTCCTTGAGCACGTTGACATCCTGCTGGGCCTCTTTGGCGAGCGTTGCGTTTTGCTGGGCCTCGGTTTTGTCCTTAGTGTTCTGGGCGACGTTATCCTGCACTCTTTGATACATCACAATCGCAACGACAGCACTAAAGACCGTGGCCATCACGAAGAAAACCAATGTGAGTGTGAGTCCGGTGTTCTTGGACGTTGCCATGTTCTTTCACCCTCGAAAAGTCGTATGGGCCTGGATTTCCTGATGCATCCTTAAACGGTGTGGTGCAGAAATGCGTACGTCCAATGTACACGGCACTCGTTATGCGGGTCAAAGGCTAAAGCCCAAGCCCCGGTGAGTTTGCACAGATTCGCCGCTGACCGTCGAGGCATAGCAACTTTGCTAGACAGACGGGAATTGCCGGATATTCGGCTGAACGCGATTGCTCCCATAGTCGGGATCGTGCGGCGAAGTGAGCTTTCTCTTTCCTTAATACGGGTTCGTTTACGAAAGGTTCGACGAAACGGGAATGAAAAGAGAAAATAACTGCGATGGTGCGAATCTGCCTCTACTCTACTCGGTTCCAGGCCCAATTGCACCTAAACTCTGATTCTAAATCCTGGCCGTGCGGTGTCAAGCACAAACGGTGGCGCCGACAGCGCCAAGTCTAACGGTAGACGGCAGTTTCGACGTGGCCCGCCTATTGCAATGCCGCGCGGAGCGGCATATGGTTAATTGGGTTCGGGGTGTTACAAGAACGCGCCGGAGCACCGCGACGCAACCCAATCTCCGAGAGACGCCAACGAACGAGGGAGACGATGGACTTTGAAAAGCGGCTCGAGCGAGCCATCGAACGGGGACAGCACCAGGGAGACGCCCAGGCTCGCGAAGAGGCGGAACGCCGAATGGGCGAATCGGAGCTCAAACAACTCCATACGCAGTACCAATTAAACCTGTCGGAACACATCGAGAACTGCCTGCGCAAGCTGGCGGACCATTTCCCAGGGTTCCGCTTCAATACCGCCACCGACGAGCGCGGCTGGGGGGCAACCATCACGCGAGACGATCTCAACGTTGCAGGCGGCCGCCGAGTCAACAACTTCAGCCGATTAGAAGTTGTGATTAGCCCTTTCTCGACGGTCCACATCCTCGAACTGCGCGCCAAAGGGACGATCAACAACAAGGAAAGTTTCCGCCGCACTCGGTATCAAAAACTCACCGAAGCCGATCCGGAATCGTTTCAAGAACTTATTGACTTGTGGGTCTTGGAATACGCGGAATTGTATGCATCAAAGTTGTGACCCATCGTTTGGGTTTGCGCAGACCGTTGTGACAGTTTGCTCCGCCAATAATTCGTGGCCTCAATAATCGGGACTTCACCCCGATACTCTGACTCCTTTGGTGCACCCGTAGCGATTTCGGTGTCGTTGACTTCGCCAGAATCGGTCCGTATTCTGGGAATCTTTCCGGTTCTCCCGCAGCTCTCCCTTTCGTTCGAGGTTTCTTTGCGATGTCTGGACGCACACACGCGACGGCCCTGATTCTGGTCGCTCTGGCCGGATTGATCGGAGGGTGTCAAGGTGATGAAACGCCGGAGCCAAAAGTCAAACGCATCATCATCCTCACCAACGGCAATTCGCCGTTCTGGGACGCCGCCGCGAGTGGGGCGGAAAAGGCAGCCAAGGATCTCAAGCTCAAAGACGCCAACTTGGTCCTCGAATTCCAGCGAGGCGATTTTGGAGTTTCGCCGCAAGTCGACAAACTGAAGAACTACACCAACGCCACCGATGTCGCCGCAGTCGGAATCTCGGTCACCGATGCCAACTCCCCGGCGATCGCCGATGAAATGCAGACGCTGAAGAACGCCGGAATCAAAGTCATCACGATCGATTCGGACGTGGACCGCCAGAATTACCGCGATGCGCGCTTCGCCTATATCGGAACCGACAATATCGTCGCCGGGCGAGAATTGGGTAAGGCGTCGCGGGCGATTGCCGCTGAGGGGGGCGAATACGCGACTTTTGTCGGTATCAAAGGAGCGGACAACGCCAAGGAGCGAATTCGAGGATTCGGCGAAGGAGCGGGCGACGCTTTCACACAAAAGGAGAATATGGGCGACGGTGGAGATCGAAGCACCGCACGATCGAATGTGCGAGATGCGCTCGACCGAAATCCGGATATCAACGTGCTGGTGGGAATCTGGTCGTACAACACGCCGGCAATCGTGGACATTGTCGAAGAGTTGGGCAACCGCGAGCAGGTCAAAATCTTCGGATTCGACGCGGAGCCGCCCGCGATCAAGGCCATGGATGAAGGCATGCTGGATGTGATGGTCGTGCAAAACCCCTACCAGATGGGATACCAAGGCGTCAGGCTCATGAAGGCCATGGTCGAGGAGGACCAAGCCGCAATCGACGAGATGCTCCCTGATCGCAGTAGCCCGAACGGCGATTTGTACAGCACCGGGCTAAAAGTGATCGTCCCCAACAACGAAGAGCGATTAACCCCCGACCTGTTTGAACCGACCACAGAATTGTTGACGTTGGATCAATTCCAGGCCTGGCTCAAGAAGTACAAATTGACCGGTTCTTGACACGGACCGTGCAACATCGCCGAACAACCGCAAAAGAACAACCGTCAAATTTCCACCAGCCCCCGGTTCCGCCGGGGGTTTGACTTTACGGTGCAAACAAACTGATGTCCGCTTCAGATCAAAATTCCGGAGCATTCAGCCGTTTAATGAAACGCTACGGGAACGAACTGGGTTTGTTGTTGGCCGTCATCGTCGTCATCGCCACGACCGCTGTCGCAGACGACTCTTACGTTGAAAAACCGGGCCAGAATGCCGCTGAACTTCTCCGGCAGACCTCGCTGTTGGGCATTTTCGCGCTCGGGGCGGCGACGGTCATAATCTCGGGCGGGATCGATCTCTCCAGCGGATCGGTGATCGCGTTTAGCGGCGCCGTTTGCACGTCAATCATCATCATCTTGGCCCCCCGCGACGAGCTGGGCAATCCCGTCACAACAGACCTCAACGGCTGGATTCTCGTTGCCGCCGTGGGCGGAACTTTGATGACCGCCCTGATTGTCGGGAGTTTTCACGCCTGGCTGATTACCGTCGTCGGCTTACCCCCTTTCGTGGCAACGTTGGCATCATTGGTTGGATTACGGTCGTTGGCTCGAGTCTTGGTCCAAGATGTGACCGAGGCCGTCACCGCCCAAGGACGTACGACGCAGATTTACATCTATGACGAATCGTTTCACAGTTGGGGCAGCGATTGGTGGATTCCGCTGATCATCTTTCTCGTACTGAGCGCTGTGATCTGGCTGCTGCTCAGCAGAACGGTCGTCGGGCGGCATTTATACGCGCTGGGGGGCAACGAAGAAGCCGCTAAGCTGAGTGGAATTCGCACCGAGAACCTAAAGTGGCTGGCGTACTGCATCGGGACAGTCACAGCGTCGATCGCGGGAATCCTCAACAGCAGTTACGTGGGGATGTCGGATCCTGCAACACAGGGGATGGGGTACGAGCTCAATGCCATTGCCGCCGCGGTCGTCGGCGGCAGTTCCTTGGCGGGAGGTATCGGCACCGTTCCCGGCGTGATGTTGGGCGCATTGTTTCTGAGAGTGGTGATCGATTCGGTGGCAAAAACCGTCAAAACGAATCCCGACGAGTTTCAGGGACTGATCGTGGGCGTCCTGGTCGTGCTAGCGGTCGCGTTCAACGAACTCCGCGGAGCAGGGTGGGTGAAGCGGTCCTTCTTTCCCGGCGCACTGGGAACCGCCAATGTGTTCGTTCTGGCGCTGTTGGGCGGAGTGATCTGCGCGGTGATGGCGAGCGACCATAAGCTTCTCACCGGTGGAGTCGTGTCGAGTTCGCTGTTGTTGGCGCTGGGCGCTAAGAAGCTTGTCGAGCAGAAATCACTGCGCAAACAGTAAGAACAAGCGGCCGCTCAAATTTGATAATCGAGTACTTCAGCGTCTGGTTCGGCCGTTCGTTGCGACTCCCCGCTGTGCCGGTGCAACTGCCACCGATTGAACAACCAGTTGACGGCGATTCCCCATAGAACCGGCACGACCAAACAGGCGAATGCAAACAGCAGTTTTTGGACTAATGGATTCATCTTGATGGTGAGTGGAGACGCGGTGACGTAAGCAGTCCGTTGACCGTAAGTCATGCCGCATTCGCAGCTACTTTCCGACGTCGACGCAGTACAGATTCTGTTGATCGCGAAAGTACAATTTCCCATTGGCCAGTGCCGGCAGCGCCCGGGTCGTACTGCGGCCGATTTTGGCGCGGGCGAGTTCTATGTATTTCTCCGGCGAGGGGCGAACGAGCACGACTTCGCCGTTGAGCATTGTCAGTAGTATCTTATCATCGGCAAAAATGGGCGTGCCGATTCCAAAATCGTCCTCGGACCAAACGACCTTTCCACTGTCAGCCTCCACGCAACGAAGGTGCAGCGGCGTTCGCCGGTCCTGGCCGTGAATTCCGTAGAGATGGCCGTTGTCATAAATACAGGCCGGATAGTGGCTGGAGATCGAATCGTCATTGGCCCAGAGCCGGTGCGTTGAGTCGTCGCCGATTTGCGACATCACGGCCCCCGCGCGGTAGTGGGCCGTTACGAACAAGCGGTCGCCGACAACCAGCGGGTTAGCGCCCGAGACTGTCGGGCCGCGCTTTCCAAAGGCAAATTGAAAGCGAACGCTGCCGTCTTGCGGATCCAGCGAAACGACGTTGTACCGCGTGATGAAGATCGCGTGCTGGACGCCGTTGACTTCGGCAAGGACCGGCGACGAATAGCTGGCATTGTCCCGAAACGCTTTCCAGACGGTCTCGCCATCGTCCAATGCGAACGCGACAACAGCAGCACCATTTCGCCCGCCCACATTGAGGAGCAATCGATCTCCGGCGACGAGGGGTGAACTGCCGGCGCCGAAATAGCCTTCCCTGGCGCCGAATTCCTCGTGAGTCTTTCGCAGCCAAAACTGGTATCCGTCCGCCATTGAGAGCGCCCGCAATTCCCCCGTTGCCCCAAACACGTACACCCGCTTCTTGTATATCAGCGGGACGGCACGGGGACCGTCGTCGGGATTAATCGAGGGCCGGAACCGCGCAGGAAAACCTTTCTTCCAGCCCGGCATGCCGGAGGTCGCGTCAAATTCTTGCACGACGTCCTCGTCGCCGAGCCGGTGAAACAGGATGACACGGCCGTCGGAGACGACAGGTCCGGCCAGCCCGCTGCCGACGGGCTGCTTCCATACGAGCTTCGGACCGGACGAGGGCCAACTTTCCGCAAGCTGCTCGTCATCGGCAACGCCGGTGCGATGGGGGCCCAATATTTGCGGCCAGTCGCCCGCCTCCAGCGGCGGACAACACAGCATCAGACACGCGAACGCGAGCAAGCCTTCGCGCCTGCACAGAATCAACGCCATGCGGAACTCCTCGATCGTGTTGAGCTGGCCGCCCGCGCCGCCAGCGAGCCGCTATCGTATCGAGTTCGTTCCGCCGATGGAAAGGCAGGCCGGGAATCAGACCGGCCATTGCCGCTCGCAGCTGTCGCAACGAAATCCGATCAGCGTCCCGGAGCCGGGGATCGGCAAACCGTTACGGCTCAGCAGAATATCTTCGTTCTCGACCGGCGCCACTGCCGGCGCGCCGCAATGCCGGCAAAACTTGTTCTTGTAGATCAAGCTGGCCCGCGAGAGAACGTCGAATTCGAACGGCTTGCGGATCTGCTGGACACAGGTCTCGAACTTGAGAATTCTCGGCTCGTCGCCGGAGGGAGAGTCTGCGTCCGGGTGATAGAGTCTTAGGTCGCTCATCCTTGAGCTCCTTTTCTCTGAGAGCATGTCGCTCAGTGAACTTCACCGCCGTCTCCGGTGACGACACCGGCAGGTGCGTTTTGAAATAGCACACCAGTCCTTGACGACAGCCGCCGCTTGCGGAACTCGCCGCCGCGACGCGGCTAAAGATAACTTGCGTCCGACGTATCGACAACTGTCCTTTTGATCAGTTGTTCCGATCGCGTTGGCGACATCTCAAAACCCATTCACGCGGCCCGGAAATCAACGCCCAATCCGCTTGAGCGACAAATCCTCGCCTCGAAGAGACACGGCGCAGCCGCGCCACAACGAAAATCCACGAGAGCATTTAGCCACAGATTCACACGCATCAAACACGGATTTTGATGAGTCCCAAGCCGACCGCTTGCGGTCGCGAGCGACGTGTTTCTCCAACACACGCTGGATGTCCGGGGCAAAGGCCACAGCCAGAGCCGCCAGGTGATTGCGGCCCGACCGCAGGCACGCGCTGCTTGAGCGACCGATCCTCGCGTCGGAGGTCACGGCCGGCTCCGCCCCGCTTCTTCCAATCGGCGGCGCGCGTTTTCGGCCCATGGGCCGCGACTGTCAAATTGCAGATAGGTCTCCCAGTGGTTGACCGCCTCCGGCGTCCTGCCAAGTTGATGCAGAATCTCCGCCTTGTGCAAATGGGCGTCCGGGTAGTCTTCGTGGATGTCCAGCGCGACGTTGAAGGCGTCGAGAGCCGAGCGCAGTTCCCCCTTTTCCGCGTGCAAGCAGCCGAGTTGGGTCCACGCCTCCAGAAAATTGTGGTCCAGTTCCACCGCCACGTGATACCGTTCCAGCGCGCCGTCCAGACGGTCCAGCCGGTACAACGTTTCCGCCAACTGACAATTGGCGTCGGCACGTTGCGGATCGTCGATCAGGCAGAGCCGAAACGCCTCAACAGCTGCGTCCAATTGATGATCTTCCAAATGGCGATTCGCTTCGTCGAACCATTCATCGGCAGTCCAGTGCGTTTGAACGTGATGCGATTCCTCTTCTGAGTCCTTCTCCTTGTCGGCGCTTTGAGTCGCCAATTCGTCGGGGTCGAAATCGAGGAGACGCTGGCCGCTGACCGATTCGACCAATCCGGTACCGTCACGATAAACGAGGTGTTTGTCCCGGGCCAGGATCTCCAACTGAACGAGCGGTTGTTCGATGTCGGGCCAGATATGTCGCAGCTTGTCTAAGCCCTGCTCGATTTCAGCCTTCGGCACACCAGAGGCGATCATCTCGGCCAGTCGCCGTGCGCCGGCCACTTCCTGATATTCAAAATACGGGAGACGGAAAACGCGGCGGACCGGCTGGATCAGACCGGCACGCTCCCAATGGCGAATGACATTCACCGGCACATCGAGCAATTGACAGAGCATCGCCGGCGTATATTCGCGGTGAACTTCGTCCCGGCGCTGGTCGACGCCCAGCATCTGCAGCCAGTCCGATTCCTTGACGATTCTGATGGCTGCGCCTTCCCGCTGCCAAGCGGACACCTGTTGCAGTTTCTGCGACGGGCTGCCATTGGGTTCCAGCGGCCAACCTTCTTCTCCAACGACGAGCATCGTGGTCTGTCGGCTAACGCTGGACGTAAAGGTCCCGCCATGTTCGGCCGCCAATTGACCCGCCTGCTGGTGAGTCATCGACGCCAATGTGCCGGTAAACGACAGGCGTTCGCCGGCGAGAACTCCTTCCTCGACCGACGCAGTGGATTCTTGAGGAGCCCCGGCAATTGCAGACATGGCGGTACACAGCGAGTAGACGAGTCCGACGACAGCTTCTCCGCTGGCGCGACGGGCTACATTCTAGCTACTGATGCCCGGAATGTCTCACTCCGACAGGTATTTAATAATCAACTCTGGGAGTGCTGTCGCAGCAGTACTCTCGCCGAGGTTATGCGTCTGCGTTGGTAATGCTATTTGCCAATTCATCAAGGCTGCCGGCGAGACGGTGTAACGTAGAAACGTAGATTTCGCTCAGATCACGCGTCACCTGCTTCAACTCAGCGAAGGCAAGCGGCGTCACGTTTTCGGGATGAATCGCGGCCAGTGTCGCGTTGCAGCGGCTCGCCTCCTGGTCTGCGCGCATCGACATCTCGTGTATGTTGGCCGCTAACTCTTGCAGATTCTTGCCGATCTGTTGTTGCGTTGGCTGCGTCACCGAACCTGGCCTTGGAATGATTGAGCCTGTTGAACATCCTCCGACCCTCAAAGACGAGGGCGGACCAACTTCACCGCGAGTTCGTGTCGTAAGTTATTTCTGTGAAATGTGTTGTGCTTAAGTCCGGGGTCTCGCGAGAGCGTCGTCGCACGCAGATCGCTCAACACCATTTTTTCAGAAACCCTTTCCACATAGGAAATTGTACCACCTAAATTCCATAAACGTACAAGAGGTTGGGAGAAATTTGGGTGACCATAGAAAAGCCAATTCGCTCCAGCTACGATTGGCCGTGCTCTTGCCGAATGCGGCAAGATTTCTGCACCCCCAAAATGGCCGACAGTCATTGAGTGGTTCGGGGCAACGACCAGGGTAACCAGCACTGTGATTGCTCTCCCCGCTCGATGAGGACGGAGCAACTTGGCCGTATCGGTCGTGTGAATCATGTTTTTCAGCGTCACGGAGTTTTGATTGATGTCAGCGCTAGAAGGAAGCGACCCCGAAGTTTTTAACGCCGTGCAAAATGAGAAGTCGCGGCAGCGGGACGGCCTGGAATTGATCGCCTCGGAGAACTACACGTCCGCGGCCGTTCTGGAAGCGGCCGGCACCGTGTTCACCAATAAGTACGCGGAAGGTTATCCCGGCCGGCGCTACTATGGCGGTTGTGAATATGCCGATGTGATTGAGAATCTCGCTCGTGATCGCGTCTGCGAACTCTATGGTGCTGAACATGCCAACGTGCAGCCGCATTCCGGATCGCAGGCCAATATGGCGGTCTATCTCACTGTCCTCGAACCGGGGGACACGTATCTGGCGATGGATCTCGCTCACGGCGGTCACCTGACTCATGGAATGCACCTCAACTTTTCCGGCAAGCTCTACAATCCCGTACACTACGGAGTCCGCGAATCAGACCATCGGATTGACTTCGACCACGTCGCGCAACTGGCCCGGGAACATAAGCCGAAATTGATCGTGGCGGGCGCTAGCGCCTATCCGCGTGAGATTGACCATCCGCGATTTGCTGAGATCGCCCGCGAAGTCGGCGCGCTGTTGATGGTCGACATGGCGCACTACTCCGGACTCATCGCCGGCGGCGTGCACAACAATCCCGTCGAGGTCGCCGACTACGTGACCTCGACATCTCACAAAACGTTGCGGGGACCACGGTCCGGCTTCATCCTGACCAAGAAAGACAATGCCAAAGATATCGACCGCACGATCTTTCCCGGCATCCAGGGTGGACCGCTGGTGCATATCATCGCGGGCAAGGCGGTCTGTTTTCACGAGGCGTTGCAGCCGGACTTCAAGACCTACGCAGCACAAATCATCGCAAATGCGAAAGTGCTGGCCGAAGAGCTGATGGCGGGGGGCCTCTCGTTGGCTTCCGGGGGAACCGACAATCATCTGATGTTGGCTGACGTGACCGCCATCGGCCTGACGGGAAAAATCGCGGAGACCGCGCTCGACCGGGCCGGGATCACCGTCAACATGAACATGATCCCCTTCGACCAACGCAAGCCGCTCGATCCCAGCGGCATCCGCATCGGCACCGCCGCACTGACCACGCGCGGCATGAAAGAGCCGGAAATGAAGAAAGTCGGCGGCTGGATTCTGGAAGTCCTCAAATCGGCCGATGACGACGCGGTGATTGAGCGCGTGCGTGGGGAGATCAAGGCGTTTGCCAGCGACTATCCCGTGCCGGGAATCTAACGTGGCGCGTTACACGCACGACGCTTGATGAAGATCGGCGCAGGAGATGACAATCACGGCCGTTCCGTGCCGGGATTTTCCCCGTGGCTGATCCCGAACCGATCCGCCAAATCTAACAGCAGTCGCTGGACGGCGGTCAACTTCTCGCGTTGCGCCAACACGCTGCGCAACTTGGCCGGTTTGTCGGTGATCAGGTTATCCGCGCCGCGGCCGAGCATCGTCGACATGCTCACGGGGTCATTGACCGTCCAAACATAGACTTCCATACCGCGGTCGTGCGCACGTCGAATCAGCGCGCGGGTCGCCAATTTCAGGTTCACGGCCAGGAAGTCGACGTCCAGTTTTGTCAAATCTCCCACCGCGACGGCGACCAGCAGCCCCGCTTTCCAATCCGGGCGGATTGCCTTGAGTTTCTCGACCCCCTCCAATTTCAGCGACATGATCACCACGTCGTCTTGCATTCCGGCGGCTTCGACAAGATCGACGACGCGCTGCTCCAACTGCTGATCGTGGCCGTAATACTTCAACTCGATGTTCACGCGGATTTTTCCTTTGCAGAATTCCAAGACCTCCGCCAGCGTCGGAACACGTTCGCCGGCGAAGCGGGGGTCGAATTTGCTGCCGATGTCGACCGCTCGTAGTTCATCAGCCGTTTGCTCCCAGATCTTGGAACCCACGCCGGCCAATTTCTTGAGGTCGCTGTCATGCACCACCATCACCACGCCGTCGGAGGACTCTTGGACGTCGATCTCGACCCAGTCCGCCCCTTGAGCGACCGCTTCACGCACCGAAGCCATCGTGTTCTCCGGCGAATCGGCCGAAGCGCCCCGATGCGCGGTCACCTGTGTGTGGTCTTCAAACTTCACAGTCTCCAGCGCCGATGCGCCGGCAACTCCGGCGAGAAGAAGGGCAATGACGCAGGCCGCTAGGATCTTTCCGCGCGACAGACGAAACAGCGCACTCTCCCCGCTCGGATCGGCGGCCGGCAGATCGACATGAATCGCCGCTGTCTCCGCCGATGCCGCCCGGTACAGATGAAACCCAATCACCGCAAGACCGCAGGCGCTCAACAGCGTAATGACCAGGTTGAGCGCGCCCCAGACCACGACGACTGCTCCCACGGCGATCGACAGCCGCGCAAGCGATTCGCCCGTGTCGGGAATCAACACCCCGCCCAGCCAGGCGACCACGAGTGTTGCCGCCGATGAGACCGCGGTCGCGGCGATCATCCAACCGATCAGCCACTTTGCCAACGTGAGCTTGTTACCATTAGTGCGCGCGCGGCTCACAGCAAGACATTGCGCTGGCGGGGTGCCTTCAAATAACAGAATCGGCAGTGAAAACGCCCAGCCCAACAGGCGCTGTGCGAGCAAGACCGCCATTGCAGCCAGGATTGAGCCGATCAGTCCCGCGGCGACCAAGAACCTCGGTGGTTTTTCGCTCAGGTAGAAGTTGATGTCATGGTCGGTCAGCAGGGCGAAAAAGATGAGCCCACCCGCGGCGAGGAATGGGACCGCGATCGCCAATACTTTGACGATTACGCGCGCCGTCAAATTGAGGACCGCAGCGCTTCGCCGCGCCACGAACCACAGGACGCCGCGCACACAGTGCCGCTGCTCTCCCGCGACGACCGTCATTAGTGCCGCCTGCTCCCAGACTGCAATTGCCAGCCACACTGCTCCCAATATCACCAGCGCCGTGAGCCCCAGCGGGCTCAAAAAGAATACGGCAATGTCGGCATCCGTCAGGACTTGGCGACCAGAGGCGGCGAGAAAAACGCGAAACAATAGTCCGGCTAGGGGTGTGAGCAGGACGAACGCGATGATCTGGTACAAGACGGCAGTCACCGCCAAGTCCTTCCAGTCGTTGTGCACGTCACGCACCACTGCCGCAACGATCGTAGAGTTCGACATCGGATTGGTGCTCATCGCCGGCCTCGCTCTACGGGTGTTCTCATGTCAGGCTTCGAGGTGCACGAGGCGGTTTAACATTTCATTTGACGTAGGGTCCGCTGTGCGGACCGTGACTGAGAATTCGCATCCCGCATGAAGAATTCACAGTCTTGTGTCTTGTTCTTGTTCGGAAAGCAAACTGTCAATTTGGGCGTTTTCCCATCAATTCAATGGTCCGCACAGCGGACCCTACAGAAATGATTCCCGCCGCTCAAAGTGCGTCGTGCACCCCAGGATTCGTATTCGTCAATTCGATCTCGCACGTTGCTCGAACCTGCGGTACGATGTTGCAATGAGCAAACACCGGCCGACATTATTGGGTCGCATCGCCATCACGTTGGCGGTCCTCATTATTGGAATTCCCGCCGCGTTCTTCTTGATCGCGGGAAGCTGGGGTCTTGTGCTGATTCCAGTGGTTGTCGCCTACTATGCTTATCCCTGGTTCTTCTTGAATCGATTGCTGTGGGGACGGCGATTGGAGAAGCGGCTCTGTAAAGACGAGTCGATCAATTTCTGGTCCTAAACGTTCGCCGCGGGCTGCCGCAGTTGACGATTTGCTGGAGAAATTGCTTGTTGACTCTGCTCCTCGTCATGGTATCATGCGCTACAGAAGTCCAGACAGCGATACTTAATGGCGAATCGGATCGATTGTTGATGTTGTATTCTCCCCAAAACTTGAAAAATCTTCGTAACACCGGCGGCGATTGGTGGCGCGAGTTTTTCTTTTTTACCCCCGCAACGCGGGATTTGGGGAGTCGCGGTCCAAACTAATTGCTTCAATGTCAATTAAAGCCACCAAAGCTCTGAAATCCTCGCGATTTCAGGGCTTTTTTCTGTTGGGCAGCCTGAGAAATCGCGGTTACGATATTGCCTTCCGCCCAGCAGCACATCGGCAAGAACGAGGACACAAACATGATCGTCGTGATGAAAATGGGAGCCACCCAGGAAATGGTCGACCGCATGGCGCGGCGCATCGAAGAGATGGGGCTCAAGGCCCACATCATTGTCGGAACGGAGCGGACTGTGATCGCCGCCGTCGGCGAGAAGCGCAACGGGGAGCGGGAGACACTGGAATCGTGCGAGGAAGTCGACAAGGTGGTGCCGATTCTCGCGCCGTACAAGGTGGCGAGCCGCGAAACCCGTCCCGAGCCGACCTGTGTGACCTCCCACCAATTGCAGATCGGCAACGGGCACGTGGGTGTGATCGCGGGTCCTTGTTCGGTTGAAAGTGCGGAACAGTTGCTCGGAACTGCCCAGGCGGTCAAGTCCGCCGGCGCGACCGGACTTCGGGGGGGAGCCTTCAAGCCGCGCACCAGCCCCTACGCATTCCAAGGCCTCAAAGAGGAAGGTCTGAAAATCCTCGCAGCCGCCCGGGAGGCCACCGGATTAGCCGTGGTGACCGAAGTGATGACGCCCGGCCATGTGGAAATGCTTGCCAAGTACGCTGACGTGCTGCAGATCGGCGCCCGCAACATGCAGAACTATCATCTGCTGCAGGCGGTCGGTGACGCCGGCATGCCGGTACTGCTCAAACGCGGGCCGTCGGCGACGATCGATGAATTCTTGTTGGCGGCGGAATACATTTTGGATCGCGGCAACTCACAGGTCGTGCTCTGCGAGCGCGGAGTGCGGACGTTCGAAACACACACACGGTTCACGCTGCCGCTGGCGACCGTGCCGTACTTGCACGAGCGGACGCACTTACCGGTGATCATCGATCCCAGCCACGGGACGGGGATCGCCTCCCTCGTCCCGCCAATGGCGGCGGCCGCGGTCGCGGCAGGGTGTGACGGTCTGATGGTTGAAGTCCATCCCGATCCATCGAAAGCCCTCAGCGACGGCGCCCAATCGCTCACCCCGGAGGCATTTGCAGAGATGATGAAGACATGCCGGACGGTGGCGGAAGCACTGGGGAAGGAGTTGGGATGATCCCGTGTGGAAATGTCGAGCCGGCTATTCGACTGCTTTTGGTTTATCCGATTCCTTGGGGCCTCTGAATTTCTCGGGAACCTGTGAAACGATAACGTTCTTGTTGACTCCTGTGAGTGCGACAAATTGACCGTCGGGAGAAAATGTAACGTCGTACAAAGTTAGACCGGTGTACGGAATAAAACCTTGTGGTGTTCCATTTTTGAGATCAAACACCTCTGCTCTTCCCGACTTTGCGGCCCCGAACAGTACGTGAGTCCCCGCCCAAGCAACGTGCTGTCCGTCTGCCGAAAACGCAACACCAAAGCCGGGAGCATTTCGATCAATGTCAACGCGCAATTTTTTCTGAGAGACGTCCCAGAAATGCAAGTCCGCAGCACAGATCACTAAAGTATTTCCGTCCGCTGAATATTGCACATCATTGACCGAGTAGCCAAATCGCTTTGTCGTGAATGTCCGCTTCCGATTCGCAACATTCCAAATGCTGACAAATCCCTCGCCATCACCCACCGCCAGGCTCTCTCCGTCTGGCGAAAAGTCGAGACTCAATGCAACTCGATCGAGCGTATCGACCACGAGATGAACTTTGTTCTCGTTCGGCTGCCATAGCCAGACACTGCCCGATTCATACAGAACTCCTCCGCCGATGGCGATCGTCTTCCCGTCAGGCGTATAAGAAATTGCGCCGACGCGTACCGAGGGTGTGAACTGACCAAGTTCCTTCCCTTCGGGAACCGACCAGAGATGCGCGCTGAAATCCGTACATGTCGCTAGAAACTTGCCGTCGGGAGAAAAAGCAACACCCCGCACACGGTGGGCATGTTCCAAGCTCAGCAGCGCTTTACCGGTTTGCACATCCCACAACTTTGCCGTCTTGTCAAAACTGGCGCTCGCCAAATACTTGCTATTCGGAGAGAATTCAACGCGAAAAACCCAGTTGGTATGTCCCACAAACGCGCGTGGTGGGTTCGCTTCGGCAACCCGACTGAGTGACGAAGCGGCGATGATCAATATCGCAATTTGCCGGCTTAAGTTTGCCATTTGCAATCCCACGCCTGGGTTTTGCCGATGCAGGACGATGTGCTCTACAGCCGTCTTCTCCCATGAACGCGGGGGGGGAGGGGGAGCAAGTCGCCGGACTCGTGCGCACACACGCTACGGCGAAACAATCTGCAGGAATCCCAGCGCCAACGCCATGAAGATCACGATCGTCATAAAGATCCGCACACTGCGTCGGAAGATGACCTTGGGGGCTTCGTAGCGGCTCGTGTTGTAGACAAGGCTGACGACCATCGCCAAGGGAAACAGCCACCAGAGCGTACTGACAGTTCCCAGCAGGATAAGGTTCGGCATATCTTTAGCTCGTGATTCAATACGGCGGCTGGTTTGATTTAGGCAGCCTGGGTCTTTTTTTCGTCCGGCTTGTTTTCATCCGGCTTGTCGGACTTGTCATCCTCGTTTTCTTCGCCGTAGCCGTACGCCGGTCCTTCGTAGGCGTCGTAGATCGCCAGCACGTTGAGCAGACCTGAAATCATCGTGAACAATGTCCCCAAATCGAAGTAGCGGCCGAGTTGGCCGTTGGTGACTTCGAGGTCGGTCGGGTTGTTGATTTCCTTGTTGTCGTGCAGCGGCGCGCCGTACGAGTTAAAGATTGAGCGAGGCACCGCGCCGATCACCTTACCGTCAATCTCTAAGTCGCTATTCTCAAAGGCGATCGTTCCCACCAGTCGAAACTCGATCCGCCGCGTGGGAAACGGTGCCACCCTGGGGTCGATTTCGATACCCTTGACCTTGCCTTGGATGGGATACTTGTCCATTAACCGCCCCTGGAATTGCCCGGTGAAACCATTGAGGCTGCCCTGATCGAGCGGCTCAATTTCCAGACGTCCTTTGACTTCTCCGCCGTTGATGGCGACGCTGCTGGTGATGTCCGTAAGTTCCCCCAACAGTTCAGCGGAGAGCGGCGATTCCAAACGGGCGCGATAGGACCGGTCGTGCGGGTGCTCCGACAGGGCGACTCGACGCGATTGGATCAGGGCGGGGAGAAAGGGGAGCCCGTTCCAAAACTGGCAGATCGGCGGAATGATCCGGTCCCGCTTTCCCCAGTTGTAATAGACCACTTTCCAATCGCCGAGGACCATGCCGGTGAAAAACGTCCCCAAGATGCAGACGGAATAGATCACACCTTTGAGGGTTCGTCCCTGATAAAAGTGTCCCAGCCCCGGCACCAAGAACGCTAAGAGCGCGGCAATCCGGGGATCTTTCAGTTCAACTTTGGGAGTTTCTGACATGCTGCGTAACTGTAAATCGCGAGAGGTGTTGGGAGCCGCGGACAGCAAATCGCGCCGATTCCGGCGGCCCTGGCTCAGGGCATTGTAAGGCCCGATTTGGAATGGGGCCAGCCCATTCGAGAAATCGCGGCCGCGAACCGTCCGGCGGCCTCCACAGTGAGCAATTCGTTCCCGTCGTCCAATTCTTAAGGTGATTTCAAGTTTAACAGAAGCGAACAGCTGTTCTCGCGCGGCTTGATTAACCCCCGGAAATGTGAAAACGTTGCCTCGCTCGGCTATCATCGTGAGAGCCAAATTGAAAGGAACGAAACGATGCACAAGCGACTTGGACGGCGGGCGATGACGCGAATCGCCGGCATTTGTATTGGACTGTTTGCTTGCGGCCTGACGGTCTCCACAGGATTCGCTCAGCGGCCGCTCATCGAGCAACAACTCGACCGCTCGCGAAAGGAATACCGATCGGCTGAGGATTGGACCAAACGGCGACAGGAACTGCGGGAAGGATTCCTCAGAGGCGCCGGCTTGTGGCCGCTCCCCGACCGGCCTCGGGTCCGGGTGATTTCACACAGTTTTCGCAAGCGGGACGGATACAGTGTCGAAAATGTCGCATTGGAGACGATGCCGGGGTTTTATTGCACCGGCAATCTCTACCGCCCGCTTGCTCAGCAAGGTGCGGGACCAGGAATTCTCTGTCCGCACGGGCACTTCCGCCCGTTGGGACGGTTTCGAGCGAACCACCAAATTCGCTGCGCGCATTTCGCGCGGATGGGGGCGACCGTTTTTTCGTACAGTATGGTGGGCTGGCAGGATTCGAAGCAGACGACGCACAACGATCCATTGGTGCTGGCGCTGCAAACTTGGAACAGTTTGCGGGCGTTGGATTTTCTCGCGCAGCTTCCGACTGTTGACACCGAGCGGTTAGGGATTACCGGCGCGTCGGGCGGGGGAACGCAGACGTTTTTCCTGGCGGCGCTCGACGACCGCGTGCGGGCGTCAGCGCCGGTGGTGATCGTCTATCCTTGGTCGGCACCGCAAGGCTGCCTGTGCGAAGGGGGCCTGCCGGTGATGCAGGCGACCGAGACCAACGCGATCGAGTTGGCGGCGTCGGTGGCGCCGCGGGCACAGTTGTTGATATCCGTCGGAGCGCCGGATCCGACGAAGGAGTTTCCCAAGTTTGGGTTTCCGTTCATCAAACAGGTGTATGAACGCCACCACAAAGCCGAAAATGCGCAGTTGCTGCATCTGGAGCCGGAGAAACACGACTTCGGTCCGTCTAAGCGGAACGCGGTCTATGCGTTTTTCGCGAAACATCTGGGGATGACGCTGGAACCGGAAGAGACGGCAACAATCGTGATCGAGGAGCCGGCGGTGATGCAGGTGTTTGATGAGTCGCACCCGATGCCGGAGGGCGCAGTGCAGGGGAGTGAGGCGGTGGCGAAGGCGTTTGCGGAGTTGCGGCGTCAGGAATGAAGACCGATTCAGGTCTGGTGGACAAGTCAGGTGCGACATGATTTACAAGGAATCGATGATGTCGGAAGCTAGACGGAAACGTCGATTCGCAGCAGTTTTGGTCGTGATCGGAGGAATGATTCTTTTTGTGGAACCACTTGCTCCTCCGTGGATGATCAAGGGTGACGGTAATTTCAAGATTGCTATTTGGGGTGCCCCTGGGATGACTTTGTGGGGCATGATTGGTCTTCTTTTTCCCACGACAATGATCGATCCTGACATCGAAATGTCCCGCACGGGTAACGAATTACGAGAGAGTGTCGGGATTGTGCCGATGTTGTTACCTTCCATTTGTCTTGCAATCGGAGCGGCGCTGCGTTGGTTTTTGGTTTGAGATTCGAAAACAAGTCCCTACCCTGAAGGGATAGTACAATCCCAAGTGAGCCGACCCAGGGTGGCGCGGTTTCGCCGCGCACCCTGGGCCACGATGACAATCCCCTTCGGGGAAATCTTATTGCGGACGTCTTACGACATCGCAGCCGCGATTGGCTGGGCCGCAACCAATATCAGAAATGTAGAACCAGCCATAGATTGCCCGGATCAAATTCGAGTCACGCAACTCGTTCGAAGTGGGCGAAACCGGCTTGCTGACGCGTGCCGCTCGCCTATTCGGGATGCGCGCTATTCCGGCGGCAAGCTATCTCGAAACTCCGTCATCTCTCCGGCGGCGTGTGCGTCGCCGGCTTTGCGGGCGATCTCGATTCCTCGATTGAGCATATCCCGAGCGGCAGTGTGTTCTTCCGTCTTCGCGTACAGTTCGCCCAACCGGAAGTAGGCCGGGACGTACTCCGGCAACTTTTCGGTCATCTCCAAGAATCGCTGCCGGGCGGTTTGTGCGTCCCCTTCTGAGAGGTACTCCATGGCGATGCTGTAGAGCAGGAATTCGTCGTGCGGGTCGTCGGCGAGCATCTGTTCGAGTTGTTCGCGGCGTGACATAGGGTGGTCCTGGTTGAGTCTGAGATTGCTAGCGATCGGGTAATCTAAGTGGAGTCGCTTCAGTCGATTTGCGTTTCGGGATCGTGACCGACAGCGGCACAACAAGCTCCAATTGAGATCGCTCGATTGGCCGCCATTCGCAGACACATTCTATCGCGGATGACTTGAGGGGAAAATATTTCGAGATGAAAGGATTGGGACGATTCGGGGATTACCTAACCGTTACAGGCGATATGCGTGGACCTGCTGGCGGATAGGTAAGCTGCTTGCCGGTTCTTGGCCGATTGGTGGTTCTAACGGACCCGTGCCGAGTACTGGTATCGAGATGCAACGGATATGAATCTCGCCTGCAGTTCGCTTGAACTGCCATTCGTTGAATCGGTTGCCGGAAGCATACCGATTTGAGAGCCCCGCACCGAGAAGACCCCGACCTATGCAATCACGGATTCATATCACCGGACTCTGTTGCGTGTTGATTGTCTCCTGCCTGGCTAGTCGCGCCAGCGCTTCGGAACTGCGCCGCACACCGCTCGTCAAAGCCGTTCAGCGGGTCGAGGCGTCAATCGTCAACATTCATACCGAAAAGCTGCAAGCCAAAGATGCCGTGTTTGGTACGACTAAAAAGGTCAACGGCATGGGGACCGGCGTCATTGTGGACGAGCGGGGCTATATCGTCACCAACGAGCATGTGATCCACAACGTGAATCAGAAGGCGATTCGCGTCGAGTTGCTCGACGGACGGCAGTTTAAAGCGCAAGTCATTTCATTCAGCAGCCGCGACGATTTGGCGATTGTCAAAATCGACGCGACTCAACCGGTCGCCGTGGCTCCCTTCGGCACATCCTGTGATCTGATGCGGGGCGAAACGGTGTTCGCCGTCGGCAACGCATTTGGCTACACCGATTCCATTTCAAAGGGAATCATCAGTGCCCTGGGCCGCGATGTCGAGGTGAACGACAAGATCAGCTACAAGAACTTGATTCAAACCGACGCCAGCATCAATCCGGGCAACAGCGGCGGGCCGTTGGTCAATCTCGACGGAGAGGTCATCGGCATTAACGTGGCGATTCGCGCCGGCGCGCAACGGATCGGATTCGCGATTCCGATCGACGATGCCCGCACGACGATTTCCCGCCTGCTCAACAACGAGAAATTTGGCACGTTTCACGGATTGCGTACACAAGACATCAAAAAGCCGGGCGATCAGCGACTGGTCGTGCAAAGCGCACAGTCGAATAGTCCTGCGGCGTTGGCCGGATTAAAGGCCGGGGACGAGGTTCTCAAAGTGGGACCAGTCTCAACCCATGACCGGGCGGATCTAGAACGGGCACTGCTTGGCATCCGTCCCGGTACTGAGGTGCCGATGGTCGTACGACGCAGCGGAGCGGAATTGAACGTGCCGCTCAAAGTCGCACGCTTCGGTGATCGCAAACTCTCTCTGATGGTGGCCCGCAAAGGCAATAAGCCGCTCGTCGTCCGTGGAAATAACGGCGAGACGCCGCAGCAGCATGTTTGGCGGACTCTGGGCCTGCGATTGGAGAACCTGAGCAAGAGCCAGTTGCCGCCGAACTTCCGCAAACACTACCAAGGCGGACTCCGCGTCATTGAGGTCCGCAACGACGGTCCTGCGGCCGCAAACGGCGTGAAAATCGGCGACGTCATGATCGGTCTGGGCATGGCCGAATCGGCCAAAGCTGTGGCAGCCAGCCAAGTCAATGCAGCAAGCCAGAAGAGCGGAGAACGACTCTGGGAGATGAACAAGATTGAGCACGTCGAGTTCGTGCTCCGAAAGCAAGAGCAGCAAAAAGGCTCGCTGAAGTGCCTGCTTCTCCGTGGCAAGGGCCACCTGGAAAAACTGCTCAACATCTCGAAGAAGAACTGATTCGCGACCGGCGAGAGGTCGCGTTCGGGGAATCCGTTGCTGCAATCGGGCGTGGCTGCTAATTTGAGGATCGTCTTTTTCGGTCCAGGATTTGCCGATTGACGATCGCCAAAGCGGCGATATGCGCAAATCCCTCTCGCAGCAGCAGTGACCGCACCTTCGTGGATTCGGGCAGCACGGAATTTGAATTCATCGACTGGATCCGCCGGCAGGTTTCTCCACACAACCGCCTGCCGGTGGGGATCGGTGACGATACAGCCGTCCTTTCGTTTCCCGAAGCGGCAAATTGCCTGTTGACCGCCGATCTGTTGATGGAGGGCGTGCATTTTACGATGCCGCCCGCCTCAGCAATCCAAGTCGGCCGCAAAGCGATGGCGGTCAATCTCAGCGACATTGCAGCGATGGCCGGAACACCGTTGGCGGCGGTCGTGAGCATGGCGTTGCCCCAAGGCAAAGGCCGCCAGTTCTACGAAGAGCTCTACAGGGGTCTGGCGGACCTGGCGGAGCGCTTCGGCGTGACCGTAGCGGGCGGTGATACCAATAGCTGGAACGGACCCTTGGTCATCAACGTGACGCTGCTGGGCGAAAAAAGCGCCGGCGGTCCGGTGCTGCGCAGCGGGGCCTTGCCGGGTGATTGGGTTTTTGTCACCGGCGAATTGGGGGGCAGTCTGTCGGGCAAACACCTTGATTTTGTGCCGCGCCTCAATGAAGCGGCGGCGCTGCATCAAGCAGTCAACCTACATGCGATGGTCGACGTGAGCGATGGATTGGCTGCGGATTTGGCGCATCTCGCCCGCGCAAGCGGAGTTGGCGCCGTTTTGGAGGCGGAAGCGATTCCGATCAGCGATGCGGCGCTCAACTGTGACGATCAGCGGACTCCGCTGGAACATGCTTTGAGCGACGGGGAGGACTTTGAACTTCTGTTCACAGTTTCTGCCGAGGACGGTCAAAAGCTGTTGGACGACCCTCCAATCGAATTGTCCCTCACGAAGATTGGAGAAACGACAAAAGGCGCCGGCGAGCAGTTGCGGAGCTCCGGCGGCGTGGTGGAACCGCTGGCAGACCTGGGCTGGAAACATCAGCTCTAGGCGCTTCGACATCCGGCGGACTCAGAAGTTGGCCAATCGAGTTATCAAGCGTTGTGTCAGATATCATGCACAATCCGCCGTCGCCCTTTGAATTCACCTCCGAGTCGGACCGCGAGACGCACGCGTTTGGCCAAGCGATTGGGCAGGTCGTCACTCCGGGGAGCGTAATCGCCTTAATCGGAGACTTGGGGGCTGGCAAGACCTGTTTGGTGCGCGGTGTCGCCGACGGATTGCAAATCGACCCCAAGCTGGTCAGCAGCCCCACGTTTGTGCTGATCCAAGAATACTCCGGCCGGCTGCCGCTGTTTCATTTTGATACGTATCGTCTGCAGAGCGTGGATGAGTTTGTCGACTTGGGAGTCGAAGAATACTTCGACGCCGGTGGGGTCTGTGTGATTGAATGGGCCGATCGAGTGGACGCGGTCTTGCCCGATGATGTGTTACAGATCGACATCGAGATTTGCGGCGCGGCTCAGCGGCGTTTTCGGCTATCAGCCCGCGGGACCGGCTCGGCTGAGGTCCTTGCGGCGTTGATTGACACGCTGGGCGTCTGAAGCGCGGCACCACGTTGCGATTTTGTCAGTTGCCGGCCGTGTTCTATTTCGCCAGATGGCGAACACCGGCGACGGTCCCATCAACGATCTGCTTGCCTAAGGCCTCACCGTAAAAGCTGACGCTGGCTTCGTAGCCGCCGCGGCGATATTCGTCGGCAGGCAGGATGTAACTAATCCATTCATCAGCCAGACCGCCGATCGTCGGGTATTTGGCGCCGGTGATCCGCTTGGTTTCCGCCTTGATCTCCAGCCCTAGATCGACGGCCAATTCACCCGGGACACCGACGATGACCAGTTCCCCCAAGCGCAGGCTCATACTGGCGGTTTGCGTCGGAAACATGCGGGGCAGCATTTCGGTAAGAATCTCTTCGGTCAGCCCGTATTCCTTGCCGCCGGTTTCGAGGAAGTCGGGATGCCACGTACGGCGGGGGAGACGAATGAGTTGACGATGAAACGCGAACGGGGCATCGGCCTGTGTGCGGACTGTTCTCCAATTGCGGAACGCGATGACGGCGAGTTCGCGGCCATATTTTTCGGCGCGCTCCCAACGGCTGCCGCCGCTGTCCGGGCGGTCGGCGGGAGCTTGATCCCCTTCCGCCCCGTTGTAATACATGACAGTCACATCTTGCCGAATCAATGACTCGAGGTTCCGCTGCAAGTGTCCCGGCCAGCCGGCGGAAAACCACATCTCCCGTTCGGAGAGAAACGTGGGATGCGCCGTAAAGTTTACCAACACCGCCAGCGCGCGGCCGTCGCGGCGATCGATCCGCGTGATCGTCAGGTCGGGATCGACACTCCCCCCGCGATGGCGCCGGTTTCTGCTGAATCCCGTCGCCGGGATGCTCGTCGTGCCGATTTGTACGGGGTGCGGATTCCGCTCCGCTTCACGAATCACACGGACGAAGTTATTCACCGTGAGTTGATAGACAGCAGGATGATAGATCCCGATTTGCGGAATGTTGTACGAGTTGAGCGGATTGATCGCGTTCATTTCGATGCTGGTGTGCGAGTGGCTGGGGAGCAGCATCAAGCGGTCGATCGTCCACGTCGGATCGTTGAGCTTGTCGATAATCGCCTGTTTCACCGGCGGGGGAAAACCGAGCAGATCAGCCGTTACCAGGGCGAATTTTTTTCGTCCATCAGAAACAACGAGCGCTTTGGCAAAAACGCGATCGTGCACACCCTCAGCAGGCCGATTCATTCTTGCTCCGTAGCCCCCCAGGGGGACCTTCATCTCCAACGGAGGCGTGAGATCAACCCGAGCGACACCAGCGGTAAGCTCCGCCGCGCGGCCGACTCCCAATGTTGCCGCGAGATTGATGGAAAACACACACCACAGAGTCAAAACAGGGCGCATTGTCGTCTCTCTCGATTTTTGCTGGATGAAATACCGCGTTTCACGACGTAACTTGGGCATCCTAGCCCCCCAATGGTCGCGATGGCAATCGTCGTACAGACTTGCGGTTTCACTTTTTGTGAGCGAACTGCTAAAAAACCTTCTACAATGAATTGCTAAGGTTCGAGGGTTCCACTGCCTCGACCGTCATCAATATCGTTCATCCGCAGTTTCGTCATCAATACCATCATGACTGAGCTTCAATACCGGCAAGGTGTGCCCCAATACACTTTGGAGCACTACAACACCGACTTCGCCGACCGGCACTTGCTGCACGGCGTCATCCAGAAATGGGCCGCTGAAACGCCCGACCGTGTTGCGATCATCGATGCCGAGACCGATCGCAGCTATTCGTACCGCGAATTCGACGAGGCGACGACCGCGCTGGCGCTGCAGCTTTTGCAACTCGGATTCAGCCCGGGCGACTTTTTGGCAACCTCGCTGCCGCTGCTGGTCGAACATATTTTTCTCGAGTACGCCTGTTTCAAGATAGGGGTGATTCACGCTCCACTTGATTTGCGGCTCAAGGATGCGGAAATCGTCCGCTCCCTGGAAATGATCCAAGCGAAGGGATACGTCTTTCCCGGCCGGACTGAGGTTGCCGACTTCTCGGCATGGGGGCGGCTGGTGCAGGAGAAGTGCCCGTTTGTGGAGCATTTCATTCAGATTTCCCCTGATCACGAAACGATTCCGGGAGCAATCTCGTATCAGTCCTTGCTGGAGGATTTGGGCGGCGACGCCGACTCACTGCAACGTCGCTATGAGGAAATCTCCGCGTCGATTCAACCGACCGACGGTGCACAAGTCATTTACACCACCGGATCAACCGGCCTGCCCAAACCAGCGTTATTGTCGCACCAAAACATCACCTGCCAAAACATGTGCCTCGCCGGCGGATTCGAGATGTTCAAGGTCGAACGGCAACTTGTGAATCTGCCTCCGTCGCACGTTGGATGTCAGGCGGAGCAATTGATGACCACGTTTTTCTGCGGGATCACTGCGGTCATTCTGTATGTCTTCGATGCCGAAAAGACATTGCGGGCCATACAGGATTATCAGGTCGACCTGTTCGGTCAGATTCCGGCGATGTTCAACATGCAGCGGCGTTTGCCGAACTACGACAGCTACGATCTCTCCTCGGTTAAATCGGTGATGTACGGCGGTCAGCAAGTTCCGCGGACGTTTGTGCAACAGCTGGTGGATGAATTTCCGCAGTCGGCAACCGGACTGGGATTGTCGGAAATGGCGGGGTTTGTGACGTACACCCCTTTGACGCGCGACGTCGATCTGTTAGCGGAAACACTCGGTTGGTGGATGCCGGTAACGCCGCTGACAATTCGCGCCCCCATGAACGAGGACGGCACGGCCGGCCCCGAACTGCCTGACGGTGAAGTCGGTGAGATTTGCTTCACCGGACCGCAGGTCTTTCAGGACTATGTCGGGAATCCGGACGCATATCGTAAGACCGTCACCAGCGACGGCTATTGCTACACCGGCGATATGGGCACGAAGAGCGACCGCGGTCTGATTTTCTCCGGACGATCGAAACTGGTGATCAAGCCAAAAGGCTATCAAATCCATCCCGCCCAAATCGAAGAGCACTTTGCGCAGCTGACGGATCTCGTCGGGACTTGCGGCGCAGTCGGTGTCGAGCACAACATTTACAGCGAAGGGGTCGTGTTATTCTTGGAGTTGAAGACGGATGCGGCCGTTGAGCAGTCGCAATTAGAGGAGCATGCCCGCGGGATCGCCTCTTACATGCGTCCCTCGCACTATGTGCAACTGAAGCCGGGAAAGTTCCCGCTCAACCGTATCGCCAAGACCGATTACGTTCGCTTGAGAGAACTGGCAAAACAGGAAGTTGAGAAGTTACGCGGCAACGGCGGTTGGGATCAGGACGCTTGATTCCCGCCGTTTCCATCAGCATTCGCAAGGCGTTGAAAGGCATTGATGAGTCAGCAAGATCGGATTGAGAAAATACGTCAGTTCTACGAAGCGGAGCTAGTCTCCGATTGGCATAACGTGGAACAAGAGCAGATTGACCGGTTTGGCAAGGCGACTGGTGATATGGATTGGATTCATACCGATCCGGACCGCGCACGCCGAGAAAGTCCCTTCGGCGGGACAATTGCCTTCGGATTCTGGACGATTTCGATGCTCACACGCCTGAGCCGGCAGGCGACCGGCCGGGATTATCCCGACGGTGCGGAGTTGGGAATCAACTATGGGTTTGACCGGTTGCGATTGATGGCCCCGGTGCCGATCGGGTCGCGGATCCGCTGTCGCATCCGTCTCCTGGATATCGCCGAGCGAGGGGCCGGCCGGCTGCTGCTCACGACCGAAAACACGATCGAAGTCGAAGGCAGCGAGAAGCCCGCCATGGTCGCGCATTGGCTCGTGATGCTTTTTTATCCCGAAGCGAAGAGCTAATTGGGCCCTTGCGCCGTGATTGCGACGCGAAGGAATTCGGCCTGCTATTCTCGCGCCCCGTCAGCCGCTATGATGGGTGCGAATCACAGGTTCCGTTGGCGATCACTCAAGTTGGAGTCAGAGACTTGTCCTTCGGCAAACGCTAGCAACGTTTCATGCTCGAATGGATTGCCCGCCGTTAGTCGCGACTTTTTTGAGCATGAAAGTGCTGCATGGCCGTCAAGTTTGTTTTGATTCTTAGTGTTGTCTTCCAACTGATCGCCGCTGGGCTCGCATTGCGGCTCAATCAGTTGTATCGGCGGCGATCCGCCTGGATTCTGATCTCCGCCGCGGCAATCGTCATGACGATCGAGCGTCTGGCGACGTTAGCGAGCACTTGGGGTGAACCATTCACCGACAGTGACGAGGCGGCGAAATTCTGGACGGTCAGCTGCATCGAATTGCTGGTCTCGATTCTGCTTGTGGCGGGAATTGCGCTGATTGAGCCGCTGTTTGTAGAATTGCACAAGGCGGAGCGACTGCTGAAGCGGGATAAGAGTCGCCTCGAACAGGTCGTGCAGCAGAAAGAGGATGAGCTTCGCGTGGCGCGACAGATTCAGGAGAATCTGTTTCCCGACGAACCGCCGCAAATCGCCGGGTACGAGATTGCGGGAGCCTCCAAACCGGCGGAATGGACCAGCGGGGATTATTTCGATTACATCCCCATGTACGACGGCAGCGTGGCCGTCGTTGTTGCGGACGTGAGCGGTCACGGCATCGGCCCGGCACTCATGATGTCGGCGACACGGGCGTTTCTGCGCGCCTTGGCTCAAACGAGCTGCGATGTGGGTGAGATTCTCACGCAAGTGAACCGAGCGGTCGCCCGGGACGTTGAAGCAGGGATGTTCGTCACGTTGTTTATGACGCGCCTCGAGCCGGGCACGGCGAGCACCGTCTTCACCAGTGCCGGACACCGCGGTTATCTGCTGCGGGGCAACGACGAAGTTTCCACACTTGGCCCTACGTCGCTGGCGCTGGGCATCAGCGACGAGACGGTGATGACCAGTTCCTCGCCACTGTCGTTGGACCATGACGACATGCTGCTGCTCGTCACCGACGGAATTCTGGAAACACGGTCGCCCAACGGTGAAATGTTCGGTGAAGACCGGTTATTCGAAGTCGCCGTCCGCAACCGGTCGTTGCCGGCGGAAAAAGTCGTTCACGCCATCTTCGAGGCTGCCGACGAATTCGCGGCGGGGGAACTCCAGCGCGACGACAACACCGCCGTAGTCGTCAAGCATTGTTGAACGCCGTGATTGCGTCACATTTGACCGCGAGTCGCCGGTTCTTGCCGCATTTTCTTCCGCCGCGGTTGGTGGGCGATCTCACAGACAGGCCTGCGGCGTGAGGCGAGAATGTATCGGAGTCACGTCTGAATCCGATTCATACTTTGCTCGGCACGGCGGTCTATGAACGATCACTGCGAATATTCGATCAGGGTGCTATCAGTTCCGACTGCGCAGCGATCCAGCCGCTCGACGAAGCCGCCGCAACGCGGTGCACTCCGCAAGAGCTGCCATCGACGAGGCCAAGCGGTACGCCGCGACGAGTGGTTGCCCTGGATGCTCAGCTTCCGCGCGTGGCTGTTGAACATCTCCGACACCGGCGTGGCCGGTCGCGCGAACGGCGAAGCGCGAGCGCGTGATTGATTGTTTGCGATAAGAATGTCGTGGCCGAGGTATGCTGGTCGTGCCGCACTAACATTCACCCGGCATCCGCTTTGGCAACCGTATAGGTCATCACGATTCGAACGTGAGAATTGTCGGGATCATCGGTATGGATTATGAAATCGTGCGTGTACGTCCCCGGTTGGGCGTTCCCGTCAATCCTTACGTCGATCCCCGTCTGACCGCCGGGGGCGATTGTGATCCTATCGGTGACGGGGTGCGGCGCACGGCACCCGGTTAGTCCCGGTTGGACTCGCAACGGCACAATGCCCCCATTGCGCAGCATTACGCAGTCTTTCAGCATCTGGTCGGGTTTGACAGTTCCGACGTTGAGCTTGCGCTGAACCGCCAACGCCACCGGTTTTGGTTTCGTTTTTGTGGCCGGTCGTGGCGCCGTCTCAGTGTCTTGCCAAACAATGTATGCACAACCGAGCAGTACGGCAAATGTGCAGAGTACAACAGCGAAGTTCCAGAGATTACGCGGCTTCGTCATGACTGACTCCTACGTTCGTCGGTCCGGATGTGCCGGACGTCGACGGTGAGTGTTTTTCGGCCGGTGCAACCGGCCCTGCGCAGCTAAGGCTCAACTTTGATGCAAATTCCATAGATTGAATTGGCCGTGATCCATCCGTTAATCCGGCCACGGTTGTTGCCGATCTGAAACCGATTTCCTTGTTTCGCTTTGATCAAATGAATGTACTGATTGCCGTTCACCTTGCACAACACGATGTCGCCGGCTTGCAGCGAGCTATGGTCATCGATCGGCTCCACCGTGCAGAGTTGACCCGACTCGATTTTGCCGGACATGGAGTTTCCGCGCGGCCGGAACTGGACAGTTTCGCCCTCTCTGAGTTGTTGGACGTAATGCGTGGCCCAGCCCATGGGTGTCTCTTTGATGCAACGTGAGTTCTGTGGGTCCGGCTGTGCCGGACGTCGATGGTGAGTGGTTTTCGGCCGGTACAACCGGCCCTACGGCGCTATGACAAGTCAATCAATCGTGAACGGGACAGTCTGATCAAGTTCTCTCCGTTCGTCGTCGGGCAAACTGTCACGCATCGCGCGGAGCGTGTAGCCGCCGACGAGTTTTTGATTCTCGACGTACATCCAGTCCGAAATCTCAGCTTCAGAAACTTCGACACTGTCGCCGAATCTGACAGTTGTGACGTCGAGAGGTTCGTTGCTTATCGTTCCAAAAAACTTGCCGTTCTCATATTTCTGGGGGAGCATCCAAATCTGCTCGACAAATTCCCCATCCTGAACCGGCAGTTTGATCGAGAAGTTGTCCTGCGAAGGCTGGGGATTCGTGAACGCTTTGACAAACTGATCCACTGTCGAGCGCGCTCGCTCCATAGCCGCCTTCATTTTGGGATCATCGGCGGCAACACTGGTAACCGGCGATAGTCCGTAGCGCCTCACCGTATCACCCGGTTGCCTCGGTTCGCGTTCGCATCCGGCAAGGATAAGCGAAAACGTCGCCAGCAGTACCGTCAGAAAGCCGAGCGAACTTTGTTTCGACATGCAGGTATCCTTTCATAGCGAGTTTCCGGGACTGTTTCGTAGCAACCCTGGCGTGTGCTAGTCCGTTACAGCCAAAATCGGTAGTATGTCGTTTGATTCATGCTAACCAAAATCGATTCACATAACACCAAGGAACCAACACCATGCAAAATTGGCCCATCGGAGTCTTCGCATCCGTCGATGCCGGATTGGGAGTGCATTTGGACGTCGCCGAGGAACTCGGAGTGCCGACCGTGCAGGTGCATGCGCCGCATCAGCAGACGCGGACGGAAGAGACTGCCCAGGAGTTTCTCGGTAAGTGCTCCGATGCGGGAATTACGATTACGGCGGTCTTCGGCGGGTTTGACGGTGAGAGTTATGCCGACATCCCCACCACCGTTCGTACGGTGGGGCTGGTCCCCGAAGAGACCCGCGCCGCCCGCGTAAAGGAGATGAAGGAGATTTCCGATTTCGCCCGGTTGCTTGGCTGCGACACCGTGGCGCTGCACATCGGCTTTGTGCCGGAGTCCTCGTCAGACAGTTACCGCGATTTGCTCGACGTGACCCGCGACCTGCTGGATCACGTCGCCGGAAACGGCCAGCGGCTCCACTTGGAAACGGGGCAGGAGTCGGCCGATCATCTGCTGCAGTTCATCGGCGATGTTGAGCGAAACAATTTGTTCATCAACTTCGACCCGGCGAACATGATCCTGTACGGTTCCGGCGAACCGATCGAGGCGCTCAAAAAAGTTGGCCATTTGGTGCGGAGCGTGCACTGCAAAGATGCGACCTGGGCGGCGGAAGGGCAGCGGGGCAAGGAATGGGGCGCGGAGGTTCCGCTCGGCGAGGGGGACGTCGGCATGGAGACCTACCTGCGGACGCTCAAGGAACTGGGCTATGACGGTCCGCTGACGATCGAACGCGAAATTGCCCATGACCGCGAACGCCAAAAAGCGGACATCGGCGCCGCCGTCCGGCTGCTGGAGTCGCTGCGCGAAAAAATTGGCTGAGGTAGAGGTAGGGCAGGCTCCCGCCTGCCGCCGCTCCTTGTTGACGTAGAATGTTGGGATCGTACCCTCTTGCGGCTGCGGCAGCCCAATTGTCTGCGCGATCAGGGCCACCCGTGTCGTTGGAGATCTTCCGGCTGGGGCGGCAGGCGGGAGCCTGCCCTACACCTTCGGCACCCCGTTTGGCTGCGCCATCGGGGCCACCCGTTTTGGCATCGGCAGGCTACGTCGGAACCGGCAAGCTGACACTTGCCGCTCGCTTGGTTGGTATTGAGGGGTGGGATTTCCTTCGTTTTCTAGCGGCGAGTGGGAGCTTGCCGTTCGTATTACTTTGGGCGCTCTTTTGAGAGAGCGGCGTTGGCTTAAAGTAGCTGCCCGCCCCGGTTCGATTTAACTCCTATCGGACTAACCCCAATCTGCGCACACCGACGGTACGTCTCCAGGACCGAGGCCATGTACGAATCGTATTACCACTTTCAACAGCGGCCCTTCTCCGCAACTCCCAACCCGAATTGCTTTTTCATCACCGAGTCAATTCGGGAAATCGTGGCGGAGTTTATCGTTTGTACAGAACGGGGGCAGGGGATCGGCGTGTTGACCGGCGCCGCCGGGATGGGCAAAACGTTATTCTGCGAAGCACTCGCCGACGAGTTATCTGAAAAGTTCACCGTGGCGTTACTGAAAAACGCCAATTTCGTGACGCGGCGCTCATTCCTCCAAGGCCTGCAGTTCGCATTGCGGCAGCCCTACAGCAGAATGTCTGAGCAGGAGCTGCGTCTCGAATTCGTGAAGTATTGCGAGTCGGTGCAAAGCAGTTCCGATGGCGTGGTGCTGATTCTCGACGAAGCGCACTTGCTGTCGCCGCGGCTGTTGGAAGAGGTCCGCACTGTGACGAATTTGACCTGTCAGGGTATTCCGCTGGTGCGAGTCGTACTGGTCGGGCAGCCCGATCTGGAAGAGACGCTCGCGCAACCCGCAATGACCGGGTTGAACGGTCGAATTGCCTGTCAACAACATTTGGAACCTCTCACGCGCGTCGAGTCGCGGCAATATGTCGAGTACCGCGTGAATTGGGCGGGAGCCAATCCGCAGCAGATCTTCTCCGACGAGGCGCTCGATGCGATCGTGCATGCCGCAGACGGAGTGCCCCGCTGCCTGAACCAGCTCTGCGATCACACACTGCTGCTGGCCTATGTGGCGGATGCCGAACAAATCGGTTCTGAGTTAGTGGACCAAGCGTTGCAGGATTTGAAGCAATTGCCGCAGCATTGGAACGAGAAGAGTCGACCCGCCGGCCCGCTGGACGCGCTCTCGGCCAAGCAGACCGCAGAGAAGGAACCGGCGGAAGATCAACATGTCGCGACTCACGCGGAATACGAATTTGATATGTTCGGCGACGAGGGAGTCGAAAGCATTGAGATCGGCGGACAGCAGTCCGCGGGCATGCCGGAGATTGAACAAAGTGAAGAGGAGTCGAACGAATATCGACTCGCCTTGCCGGGCGGTCCCGACGTAGACGATGTCGAGATTGAGGTCGAAGAAACGGATTTTGGAGACGAGATGAGTTCAGACGTGAGACCAGTCGACGAAGGCGTCCTGACTGCCGACAAAATGGAATCGGCACAGCAGGTGGAGAGTGGTTCAGCGGCTGACGATAAGGCCATCGCCGGCGTTGTGCCGCTGGCGAGCGACCGGCAGCCGGGGCCGATCATGTTCGAAGAGGAAGTCGTTGTTGACCGGTACGCGGCGCTGGAAGCAGGCCGCCGCGAGGTCCCCGCATTGGCTTCGTCCCAAGATGACTCAGCAGCTCCTGTTCTTGACGAGCCGACGGATGTCATCGAATTTGAACCAACCGACGTTGCGCAACCAGCCGAGGCAAATACTGCTTCTGCAGGCGTGATCCACGAGGATTCACAAATCGTTGCAGCGGGGGCGGATGCTTCCGGATCTGACGAGGAGATCTGTTCGGAGATCTTGGATCTCTGTAAAGACGCTCGTCAGACGATCGTCGGACAGATCAATGAGTTGGACTTTGGGACGGAGTTTCCCGCCGAAGATCCGGCCGCAGGAAGTTTTGACGTCGTCGAGTTGGAACCCGCCGGGTCGTCGGACATCATCAGGCACGACGTCCAGGCAAACGCGGACAGTGGTGCCGGAGAGGAAGACGAGAACCGCGTCGTTCCCCAGCCCAACCTACGGCGGCTGTTCAGTAAACTGCGACGCGTGCACCATGAGCGGACCGAGGGCCGCCAGTAGCGACGTTTAGCGATTCGCACGGTCGAATTTGCGAAACTCGGATTTGAGCCAGAAGCGGAAATCGTCATCGATTTCCTCGAGAGTTTCATATCCGAACAAGCGGCATAAGGTCGCCTCTCCCTGCGCATCCGTCTCGGAAGCTCCGCGGAACTGATGGTAAAAGGACTGCAACAGTCCGCGGTGTTGAAGGTAGAGACAAAAGTAGCGCACGAATGCGTAATGCAAACCTTCGCCATCTTGCCGAAACCTTTCGGTCGTGATGATCTGCCGCAGGGACTTGAACTGTCCTGTTTGGGCCGCCTGCTTAAGCGCGTGAAATCGCCAATTATGCCGCCCCAGCAGATGCGTGCCCTCCTTCGCGAACTCCGCTTCTTCATGCAACGAGGCCAGTCCTTCGTCGAACCATTCGGGGGCGGCCGGAAAATCGAACGCCATTAACGCGTGCGTCAGTTCGTGGGCTAACGTGCCGTTGCCGCTGGAGAGGTCCAAGACAATGCGGCGCTCTTCGCGGCGGTAGTAGCCGTGATAGCGAAGTGCATCATAGCCGTCCAGGAGTTGCGCGACACGGCGATATTGATCCGCCGACCGGAGTAGGACCAACGTCACCGGTTGGTCGGGAGGCGTCTCGAAGTAACTGCCGTGCAGTGCATGGTGAATGGGACGTATGGTGATTTGGTAGAATTCCCGCAAATCGGATTCGGGCATGTCGCCGGCGATCACGAAGGGGGCTTTTGCGATCGCGTGGTGTCCGTCTCCGAGACGACGAGCAATTGAGCCCGCTGCTTGCTGACACGTTTTTTGAAGTTGGGCAAACCGCGGCAAAAGGGATGACGGCGCAGCGACGGTCGGCAGCGGAGCGGCGCCGTTTGAGTCTGCGATCGTCGAGGCGCTCGACGTACGGGGTAACTCGAACGTCACCCAATAGCTCAAAAAGATGAGGATCAACGGCCCGACGGTCAGGACGAGAAAACGTTTATTGCTCACGTTGTCAGCTCAAGGTTAGAATTCGCAATAAGTTGTGACGTCGCAGTCGCCAGGAGCGGCGAAGAGGGGATATGTCGCCTGCCGATCCCATGTCGGCACCATTCCGTGGGTTCGAAGCTGCTGTCAAAATCTCTGCCAAGTGTACGCCCGGAAGCAAGATTTCCGAGCCTGACTTGAGGGTTTTGAACGAATTCCCCACAATTCAGTGCACTTAGCATCGAAAATCCCGCCCATTGGGCAGCGGCCCCGCAACTGACATAACCGGCGAAGTGCACAATGGAGTGTGTTCCGCTCGGTTAGCCGGAACCGATCGCCTACGCGTCAGCGGTAATTGGCGATCAGTGCTCAAGAACGCGGACCAAACGGGACGAAATCCCTTGTGAGCCTCATGTTACACACAAATCAGGACCTCATGGTCCGACCAGTCTCTCCAGTCAACAGTGATTTCGTGTCGATGGGTCACCATTTGGAGTCACAGTTGAGCGGCCAACCTGGCGCTGTTGTCGGACCGAATTTTGCCGGTTTCGGCGCTCTAAAGAATCAACAGAAATATCCAATCCAACATGGACGAATCAATTTCGAAGCAACATTCCCTCTCGGGACCATCGGTTCCGTGGCGTCAATCCGGAAATCGCGTTCGCAAGATGCGTCCGATCGTTAGTGATTCCGATATCGAGACAATGCGCAGAGGCATGCACGGAACGATGTACCACAATTTGGGCGCCCATCTCGACACAGTGGACGGTATCGCGGGGACGCGATTTGCCGTCTGGGCCCCCAATGCACGCGAAGTTTCGATCCTGAACGATGCGAACCATTGGACGCACGGTCGCAATCCGCTTCGCCCATCGAGCGACGGGATTTGGACCGGGTTCGTCGCGGAAATGGAACACGGCGACGCGTATAAGTTCGGCATCCAGGAGCAATCGGGCGTCGCTTCCGAGCGAACTGATCCGTACGGGTTCTTCCAGGAACTACGGCCGAAGACCGCGTCGATCGTGTATGACATGAGCGACTTCGTCTGGCAGGATCAGGCGTGGATGTCGCGCCGTGAAATGACCGATTGGATGGCGCAGCCGATTAGCATCTACGAGGTGCATCTCGGTTCGTGGAAAAAGCCGAAAGATGGGCGCGAGTTCTATAACTATCGCGAACTGGCCCATATGCTGGTCGATTATTGCCGCGAGATGGGCTTTACACATTTGCAGCTGCTGCCGATCAGTGAACATCCCTTCGACGGATCATGGGGTTATCAGGCGACGGGTTATTTTGCCCCGACGAGCCGCTTTGGCACTCCACACGATTTTGCCTATTTCGTCGATTACTGCCATCAGGCGAACATCAGCGTACTGATCGATTGGGTCCCGGCGCATTTTCCGATGGACGGGCACGCGTTGTCCCGTTTTGACGGGACCGCCTTGTACGAACACGCCGACCCGCGACAAGGGCTGCATCCCGATTGGGGGACCGCGGTCTTTAATTACGGGCGCAACGAAGTTCGCAATTTCTTGCTCTCCAGTGCGCGATTCTGGCTCGATAAGTATCATGTCGACGGCATTCGCGTCGACGCGGTGGCCTCGATGCTCTATCTGGACTACTCCCGCAAGGACGGTGAGTGGATTCCCAACGAATTTGGCGGCCGTGAGAATCTCGAAGCAGTGCAGTTCTTGAAGGATCTCAACGTCATGCTGCACGGCGACTTTCCCGGAATTTTGACTGTTGCCGAAGAATCAACTGCTTGGGGCGGCGTTTCGCATCCCGTGTACAACGGCGGTCTCGGCTTCAGCATGAAGTGGGATATGGGCTGGATGAACGACACGCTGCGGTATATGCAGCGCGACCCGATCCATCGCACGCATCACCAAAACGATCTCTCGTTTCGCATGGTATACGCGTTCACCGAGAACTTTATTTTGCCGTTGTCGCACGACGAAGTGGTCCACGGCAAACAGGCGCTCTTGTCACAGATGCCGGGCGACTATTGGCAGCAGTTTGCCAATCTGCGATTGCTGTACGGCTATCAGTACGCCATGTCCGGCAAGAAGCTGCTGTTTATGGGCAGCGAACTGGGGCAATGGCACGAATGGAACCACGACGCCGAAATCGATTGGAACCTCTACGGTCACAAGTATCACGACGGCTTGCGAAGATTCATCGGCGATCTAAACGAGCTTTATCGCAGCCAGGGCGCGCTGCACGAATGTGATTTTGACGGCGCCGGTTTTGCTTGGATTCAATGCGACGATTCCGCGAACAGCGTCTTCGCATTCATCCGCTCTGCTCGTGATAAAGATGACTTTCTGGTCGTCGTCTGCAACTACACGCCGGTGCCTCGCGAGCAATATCGCATCGGCGTGCCGAAGCCCGGATTCTACTCGGAAGTGCTAAACAGCGATGCCGGCATTTACGGCGGCACCAACGTTGGTAACTTGGGCGGCGTCTACAGCGAGCCGGTCAAGAGCCATGGACAAAAGCAGAGTGTCGAACTGCATTTGCCTCCGCTGGGTATTGTGGTGGTCAAACCGATGTCTGCCGCCCAAGAGTAAATGCTGCGGAACTCCCGATTGGAAACGTCATTCGCGTCGCGTTAGTCGTGCTGCGCACGTCGCAATACCACTAAACCGTCTCGCCGCTGCGCAGTGATTCCTCCTGGCAACGTCGTTGTTCCACCGTGCAGCGTTACGTCCGCAAGACTCTCGAAGTGTTCTTGAGACATTCTACGGCGCGGCCAATCCTGCCGTTTCCAAAAGAGCGCGAAACATTCGCGGATCAACGGCCGCGGCTGCGAACAGAGTTTGTCCACCCGCAGCCGCCCAATGTCGGCTCCGGCGTCGACGACGGCGTCGACGAGCAGCCGTGCGGCGAGGACTTCCCACGCTTCGTGTAACTCCGCGGCTTGCTGACCCAATTGGGCCAGTGCTTTGCGGACCTGTGGATTGAACGCCTCCTCCAATTGCGGAAGCAACTCGTGGCGGATGCGGTTGCGCGTGAAGCCGGGATCGCGATTTGACGGGTCGTTTCGATAATCTTGCTGCAACTCCCGAAGAAATTGCTCAGCATCACCGCGTGTGACATTGAGCATCGGACGCAACAGCGAGACCGGCGGTTCATCATCAGCAGTTGCTGGTGACAGTTCACGCTGAGATCGCATGCCCCGGAGGCCGGCGAGACCGGTCCCACGCACGATGTGGTGCAGAATCGTCTCGACTTGATCATCCTTGGTATGAGCGGTGGCGACGAAAGCAAAGCCATTCCGACGCGCCGTTTTGCTCAGGAACTCATAACGCATCTTTCGCGCGGTTTCCTCGATCCCCTGTCCCGACTCTGAGGCGATCTCGGGAATTGGGGCGGCGCCAACAACAAATTCGACGCCAAGGCCGCTGCAGACTTGCTCCAGCCACTCTGCATCCCGAACTGAGTCCTCACCGCGTAGCATGTGGTTGAAGTGGGCAACACCGATCCGCCAGGATGACCGCTCCGGAAGAGCGAGCGTTCCGCGCAATAGGGCAACGCTATCCGCTCCTCCCGAGACCGCCAGCAAGACATTTCCGGCCTCATTGACAGGCGCCAGGCCATGGCGGAGCGATTCGAGGAATAACTTCTGATCGGGATAAGACATGGTACACGGAAGACATAGGCCACCCTGCCGGTGAAGTTCGTGATCAACCGGCCAATTACTGTTTCACGGTTGAATATCCGTTTTGCTTTGGTAGTATGGACTTACGGTCAACTGACGTCCAGTGGAGGTCTGTTCCGCTCAGGGCAGATCCTGCTTTCGTCGAGTGACCGGCCAAGTTTCTTATCGTTTCGTTAACAATTCAGACACCTTCCGGGCGGCTTTGTTGTTGAGAAACGGGGAAAAAGTGCAACGATACCACGTTGTGCGGACCAAACCTCTGTCTAATCGTGTCATGCGTGGACTCACATGACTTACTGCGGAATGTAAAACGATGCTCGAACAACTGTCTGCGACATTCCTGGTGATCATCAATCTGATCTGCTCGATGATCACAGATCTTGTGGGTGCGGCGCAACTCCGTTCCTACGATGGGATTGCGTTGCGGAGATTCTCTTGGAGCAAAGTGACGACATCTCCGTGGTTGCTTTTGATGCTGCCTGTTGAACGAGGGTGGAAGACTGTTCCGATTCCCGTGCGCCGATCGTGCGGAGTCGCGGAACGTGCGCTTCTGCAGCGGACAAACAGCAGTATCGCCACGCGCCGGAGACAGTGGTAGCGCCCGCCGACCGGTTTTTTTGTGCTTTGCCCGCCGTTCTCGTTCCGGGATTGGCCGACTCACTGGTTGCATTCGTATCCTGTGAAGTCCGCACACCCCGCTCATCGCTCTCGGAGATTGATCATCCACCCAATATCGGCACGTGCCGATTGGGGCCAGTGATTCAAAACAACGCAGTCGGCATGCGCCATGCTGGTTCGGCCTGCTGTGATCGGCGTGATAAAGCGAGGAGTGATCTATGGGGAGCACTTGGGGGATTTTGCTGGCACAAGCGGACTATGTCGCTCTGATTTCGGCGGGTGTGGCACTGGTGATTGGGCTGGGGATCGGGCTCAGCATCGAACGCATCAGCAAACGGGCGGCCTACCAACGGCGCGATGAGATTATCGCCCAGGCGAGGCAGGAGGCGGAAAACTTAAAGAAGACCGAGGAATTGGCGGCTAAGGAAGAATTGATCAGCCGCCGCGAAGAAATGGAGAAAGAGGCCAATACGATCAAGGAGGAACTGCGTGACCAGGAGAAACGGCTCGACCGCCGTGAATCGAATCTTGGGGAACTGCAGCAGGATATCAACAAGAAGGAACGGATGGTCGAAGGCCTGCAGAACAAGCTGACGGAGCGCCAAAAGCAGATCGACGTTCAGGAATCGGAACTGGAGCAATTGCTGCGAGAGGAGCGGGACCAACTCTTTAAGATCAGCGGTCTCTCTCCTGATGCCGCACAGGATCGTTTGTTGTCCCAACTAAACAACGAACTGAAAAATGAGACCGGCGCAGTCATTCTCAAACACTCGCAGGACTTGAAGGAGAACTGCGAAAAGCTGGCCCGCGAAGCGGTGGGAATGGCGGTTCAGCGTTGTGCCGCCAGCCATGCCTCGGAGACGACTGTCTCCTCGGTGGACATTCCCAACGACGACATGAAAGGACGGATTATCGGCCGCGAGGGGCGGAACATTCGCGCGTTCGAGAAGATTACCGGTGTCGACGTGATCGTCGATGACACGCCCGGCGTGGTGATTGTATCCGCCTTTGACACCGTCCGCCGCGAGATTGCTCGGCTGTCATTGGCGAAGCTCATTCAAGACGGCCGTATTCACCCGTCGCGGATTGAGGAGATCGTCAGCGAAACCGAAAAGGAGATGGATGCTCATATCAAATCGCTCGGTGAAGAGGCGATTCAGGAAGCGGGCATTTCCAACGTGCACGAAAAACTGGTCATGCTGATGGGCCGGTTGAATTTTCGGGTCAGCTACAGCCAAAACGTCCGACGCCACTCCATCGAAGTCGCCTATCTGACCGGATTGCTCGCCGAGCAATTGGGGCTCGACGGCACACTGGCCCGACGCTGCGGGTTCTTTCACGACATTGGCAAAGCAGCCGATCACGAAATGGAAGGGGGACACCCCGCAGTCGGCGCAGAACTGCTCAAACGCTATGGCGAAGGCGCCGAGGTTGTGCACGCAGCGCTGGGACATCACGACGACATACGTGTTGATTATATCTATACCGTTCTTGTCGCATCTGCGGACGCGATTTCCGCGGCTCGTCCCGGTGCACGCCGCGAGACTTTGGAGAAATACGTCAGGCGGCTTGAAGAGTTGGAAGCTTTGGCCTGTGGTTTTCCCGGCGTGGAACACGCCTTCGCTGTTCAAGCTGGCCGGGAAATCCGCTGCATCGTCGACGCCAAACAAGTCAATGACCGAGAAGCGGCGAAGCTCTGCCGCGAAATTGCCAAGGGGATTGAGCAAACGTTGACCTATCCCGGCGAAATCAAAGTGACCGTGCTGCGGGAGACGCGGACCGTGCAGTTCGCGAAGTGACGGCTGCCAGTTATAATGGAACCTGCTGTCTGATTGTCCTAACACTTTAGGTGGAGCTTGCGCCCGATGAAATCCTTGAAGTCGTCGGCTGGATTGATCGTATTGTTCGTCGCCGTTTGCTCCGCGCAACTGCGGGCTGAGGAACAGCACCCTCTGCCGCCGACGGTGGCAAAAGGCGCAACCTTGGTCGAGGAATACGGCGACGACAGCTTTTTCGAAGGCCCCACTTGGGATCCGCAAGCGAAGATCTTGCTGTTCACCTCATTCCCCTCCGGCAAACGGCCGACTCAAATCCTGCGGCTCGATGGAGCGGGCAAGGCCCACGTTTGGCTGGATGACACAAAGGGGGTCAACGGCACGTGCTTAGCGCGAGACGGCCGCCTGCTGGGTGCCATGGCGTTCGGCAACAAACTGGTGAGCTACCGCATTGGCAAAGAGGGACCGCGCGATACGAAGGTCTTAGTCGACGATACCACGCTCAATCAACCGAACGACGTCGCCGCCTCTCCCAAAAAGGGCGGCGGCATCTATTACACCGATCCCGACTTCAAGAACCGCATCACCAGCGCCGTGTATCACCTCGCGTCGAACGGGAAGGTGCAAAAAGTTCTCTCCGATATGCAGGTTCCCAATGGCTGCTTGGTCTCTAATGACGGGAAAACACTCTACGTCGGCGACAGCCACCTGGCGCATTGGCGGGCCTATCCGATCCAAGCGGACGGATCGGTCGGTCCAGGCTATGTGTTTTTCGATCCGGATACCGAGCGTCGCGATCCGCCGGACGGGATGACGATCGACGAGCGTGGGAATCTCTATCTCAGCGGACGCGGTGGCGTTTGGGTCTGCGACAAGTACGGCAAATCACTGGGGCTGATCCCGGTGCCGGAGTTCTGCTCCAACGTCGCCATTGGTGGCGAGGACGGCAAGACGTTGTACTTGACCTGTTCCAAGAAGCTCTACAGCCTCAAACTGAACGTCCGCGGTCCGCAACGAAAAACCAAGAAGAAGAAGTAATCGCGCACCAAACCGGCCGCTTGCGGTTGCAACCGATATTCACCTGGAGAAAACGATGCCCCTCGCTGCAATACGATGCATGTTTCTTGCATTCCTGCTGACCGGACTATTGACGAGTGTCGCTTCCGCCGAAGCTGAGCAGGACATCGACTACGAAGAAGATGTCGTCTACGGAGTGGGGGCGGGCGAGCCACTGCTGTTGGACTGGGCGCGGCCCAAAGGGGCTGAGAAAAAGCTAACGGCGATCGTGTACATCCACGGAGGAGGCTGGGCGGCCGGCAACAAACGGATACATCGCGACATGGTGAAAGCGGCGGCCAAACGGGGGTACTTCTCCGCCACCGTCGGCTATCGGCTCGCCCCGCAACATCGCTTTCCCGCGTGTGTCGAAGACGTCAAGTGTGCCATCCGCTGGATGCGTGCCAACGCCGACGAGCTGGGGCTCGATCGGGAGAAGATTGGGGCCATTGGATTTTCGGCCGGCGCCCATCTCGTGCTGATGCTCAGCACGATGGACCCGCAAGACGGACTGGAAGGCAAGGGGGGCTGGGACGGCTGGTCGAGCAAGATTCAGGCGGGCGTCAGTTTCTTCGGCCCAACGAATCTCCTTGCGGAGTATCCCGAGCGCTCTCGGGAAATCGTGAAAAACTTCATCGGCGGCACTGAGGAAGAAAAGAAGGAGGCCTATCGGCTGGCGTCCCCGATTACCTACGTCAATGAGGGCGACGCCCCGCTGTTGCTCTATCAAGGCACCAAAGATGGGTTGGTGCCCTTCGATCAAGCCACGCAGATGGTCGAGGCGCTCACCGTAGCAAAGGTCCCCGGTCGTGTTGAATTCTTGATCGGCGCGAATCATGGCTGGGGCGGCTACGAGCTGGAACGCACGCTCCGCGAGTCCGTTCGCTTCATCGTCGAACACACCGAAAAACAATAACGTCTCCCAGGCCCCGGCTCAGCCGGGGGTTTGTGTTTAAGGATCAACGAAATGTCTCACGGTGGAGCACGTCATGGCGGATACCAATCGCATCGACTCCTCTTCGTCCCCCGGCGAGATTAAGACCAACGACGAGGTCCCCTACTCGATCGCGTTGGAACTCGTCGTGCGAGATCCCGACACCGTGGCGGAGCTTGTCCGGTATGCGGAAGGGGACCCCCGCGAGCAATTTGCACTCTCGGCGCTGCGGATCGGCGTCCTCGCACTGCGACAAGCGCGGGGACATGTCGACAGTGAGCAGATTCGCCGGGAGAGCGAGCGGATGTTGCTCGGTTTGCAGCAGCAATTGGGCGAGCATGGACAGCAGGTCCACGAACGGATGACCGGGCTGCTCAAAGACTATTTCGATCCCGAAAGCGGGCGGCTTCCCGAGCGGGTGAATCGGCTGATCAGCAAAGACGGCGAACTGGAATCGCTGTTGCGACGGCAAATCGGTGGTGAGGACTCCGAACTTTGCAAGACGCTCACAGCCCATTTCGGGAGCGGCAGTCCGCTGATGAAGCTGCTCGGCCCTGAGGAATCACAAGGGTTGCTGGCGGCCTTTCGCGAAACGTTCGACAAGCAGCTTGCAGCGCAGCGCGAACGGGTCTTGGATGAGTTTTCGCTCGACAATCGCGAGGGCGCGCTGTCGCGATTAGTGAAGGAACTAAGCGAAGAGCACGGCAAGCTCACCGGCGATCTGAAGAAAAAAATCGACGAAGTCGTGCAGGAGTTCTCCCTCGACGAGGACAACTCCGCGCTGAGCCGGCTAGTCAGAAACGTGGACCGCGCCCAAAAGACGATTACCGATGAATTCTCGCTGGACGACGATCACTCGTCGCTGGCGCGGCTCAAGAATGAAATCTTAAAGGTGCTCGGCTCGCATGCGGAAGCCAATCAGAAGTTTCGCGAGGAAGTCAAACTCGCGCTTAACGAAATGGTCACCCGCCGCGAGGAGGCGGCGCGGTCGACGACGCACGGCATGGAATTCGAGGATGCGGTCTTTGCCGTCGTGCAGGCTGAGGCGCAAAGGGCCGGCGACATCGCCACGCACACCGGAAACAGCACCGGTTTGATCAAGAATCGCAAGGTGGGCGATTGTGTTGTCGAGCTTGGTCCGGACAACGTCGCCGCCGGCGGCAGAATCGTCGTCGAAGCCAAACAGAAGAAGGAATACAATCTGGCCGCGGCTTTGGAGGAGATCGAGACGGCACGCAAGAATCGCGATGCGCAAATCGGCCTATTTGTGTTCTCGCAAAAGTCGGCTCCCGACGGCTTAGAGCCCCTGACCCGCTATCACCACGATATTGTCGTCATCTGGGATCCCGAACAGCCGGAAAGCGATCTTTACTTGAAGACTTCTCTAACGTTGGCGCGAGCGTTGTGCGTGCGCTCGGGGCAGCAAAATGAAGCGAAGGCGGCCGATTTCCAGGCGATCGACGTTGCCGTACTGGAAATCGAAAAACGGGCCGAAGCGCTCGGCAAGATTGAAACGTCGGCGCAAACAATCGGCAAGCAGAGCGACAATATTCTAAAGACTGTCGCAACGGCGCGGAAATCGATTGCTCGGCAGGTGGAAGTCTTGCGCGATAAACTCGGTGATATCAAAGATATCGAAAGCAATTCCCAATAAGGGTACGTGCCTTTGGCGCCGCCCGCGAGTTTATGCTGTAGCGTTCCCCCGCCGCTTGCCGTATCCCCCGCTTCGCACGATAATCGATGTTTCGTCGATTTTCGTAGACCGCTTAGATAGAGATCCCTCCCATGCAGAACAACCGCAGCAGAATTTTGACGCTCTTGCTTGTCTCTGGTCTGTTTCTTACTCAATCTTCCGAGACATCAGCGGCCGAGCAACTTCAACTCAACAAGGGCGATCGCATCGTCATCATCGGCAACACGCTTGCCGAGCGAATGCAGCATTTCGGGCACTTCGAGACGCTGGTGCACAGCCGGTTTCCGGAGCATCAACTCATCGTCCGCAATCTGGGATGGTCGGCGGACGAATTGACGTTGCGGCCGCGGTCCAAGGATTTTCAGGATCACGGGCACACTCTCAAAGATCACAAGCCGGATGTCGTCATTGCCTGCTTTGGGGTCAACGAGTCATTCGCGGGCCCGGAGGGGCTGAAGAAGTTCCGTGCCGATCTGAAGAAGTTCATTGCGCAGACCACGACGACCAAATACAACGGCCAGTCGCCGCCGCGGTTGGTATTGCTTTCGCCGATCGCCCAGGAGGATTTGCACCGCCCCGGTCTCACGGACGGGAAGGCCAACAACAACAACATCAAGTTGTACACCGACGCCATGGCGGACGTGGCAGCGAAGGAGGGAGTGCCGTTCGTCGATCTATTCACGCCCAGCGCGGAAGTGATGAGCGATTCAGGCACCGATTTGACGATCAACGGCGTTCATCTGAACGATGCGGGATATGCACAACTGGCGCCAGTGTTGGACGAGGCGCTGTTCGGTGCCCGGCCCAAGGCGGCGGATGCGATCGACCTGAAGAAGCTTCGCGCGTCGGTCAACGAAAAGAATCTGCAGTTCTGGTACGACCACCGCGCGGTCAACGGCTTTTATATCTACGGCGGCCGCAAAGAGCCGTTCGGCGTGGTCAATTTTCCGGACGAGTTTAAGAAACTGCGGAAGATGATCGCTGCCCGCGACCAGCGCGTGTGGAACGTGGCTCAAGGCAAGCCTGTTCCGGAGAAGGTCGACGACAGCGGCACCGGTGAGATTAAGGCGATTCCGACAAACTTTGAACGTGAAATCGTGATCACGTCTCCGGAGCAGACACTCGAGACGTTTACCTTGCCCGACGGCTATGTCGCGAATCTGTTCGCGTCGGACAAACAGTTTCCCGAATTGGAAAACCCGGTGCAGTTCGCCTTCGACGCGCGGGGCCGGTTGTGGGTTTGCACGATGAATTCCTATCCCATGTACCTGCCCGGCAAGCGGGTGAACGACAAAATCCTGATTCTGGAAGACACCGACGGCGACGGCCGTGCGGACAAGCGGACGGTGTTCGCCGACGGGCTGCACGTGCCGACCGGAATCGAACTGGGGGACGGCGGAGTGTACGTCGCCCAACAGCCGAACTTGGTGTTTCTCAAAGATACCAACGGCGACGACGTCGCCGACCAGCGTGAGATTGTCCTCCACGGTTTCGATTCCGCCGATTCACACCACTCGATCAGCGCCTTCACGTGGGGGCCGGGTGGAGCGCTCTATTTTCAGGAAGGGACGTTTCATCACACACAAGTCGAAACACCCTACGGTCCCCGTCGCTTGAAGAACGCCGGCGTATTTCGCTACGAACCAAAGACCGAAAAGTTCGACATCTTCGTCTCTTACGGATTTGCCAATCCGTGGGGGCACACCTTTGACCGTTGGGGTCAGAACTTCGTCGCGGATGCTTCCGGCGGGGCGAACTACTACGGCACCGCCTTCTCCGGCCAAGTCGACTATCCACACAAACACCAGAAGCTCAAACAATTCCTGACGAAACAGTGGCGTCCGACCTCCGGTTGCGAGTTCGTCTCCAGCCGCAATTTTCCGGAGGAGGCTCAAGGGAACTATCTGCTTAACAACTGCATCGGTTTTCACGGTGTCCTGCAATATCGCATGAAAGAAGAGGGGTCGGGCTTCGCCGCTGATCCGGTGCAGCCGTTGTTGCAGTCCTCCGATCCGAATTTCCGGCCGGTCGATCTGCAGTTCGGCCCCGATGGCGCACTATACGTCGTCGATTGGTTCAATCCGCTGATCGGGCATATGCAGCATTCGCTCCGCGACCCCAATCGTGACAAGAACCATGGGAGAATCTGGCGGATCCGCTACAAGGATCGTCCGCTCGTCAAACCGCCACAGATCGCCGGTGAGCCGATTCCTGCGCTGCTGGAACTGCTGAAGACTTACGAAGACCGCACGCGTTATCGCGTGCGCCGGGAACTTCGCGAACGGGACACGGCTGGAGTTATGGCGGCCTTGGATCAATGGATCGCCGGTCTGGACCAGTCCGACGAGGATTACCAGCATCACCTGCTGGAGGCACTGTGGGTGCACCAGCATCATGATGTCGTCGACGAGAAGCTATTGGCGCAGCTGCTGACGTCGCCCGACCCCCGCGCCCGCGCCGCGGCGACGCGGGTGCTGTGCTATTGGCGCGACCGCGTTTCGAAACCGCTGGAGTTGCTGCAGACTCAGATCAACGATGAACATCCCCGCGTCCGTTTGGAGGCGATCCGAGCCCTGAGTTTCTTTGATTCATCAGCGGCCCGCGACATCCTCTACGAATCACTCGTCCATCCGGAAGACGACTACCTCAAGTACACGTTTCAGGAGTCGCTGTCGACGCTCGATCGGCGGATCGGCGACCAATCCAAATGACAAACCGCCGCCTAAAAAGGCGAAACACCCCAACGGCCCTGCCCGCCGCTGAGGTGTTTCAAAAAATGGTCAATGGAATTTGATGCTGCTCGGCTCTACTTGAGCAGGGTTAACGCACTATTGGGTTGTGGTTTCATTTCCACGTGGCTGGCTTCGTTGGCCAATTTGACGATGAACTTCTTGGCGGCCATGTAGTCGCTCGGGGCCATCAACCCGACTTGCAGGCGTAATTGTGCTTTCATGTAGGCGGCCACCTCGTTGACGTCCCGGTGCAAGTTCGTGCCCGCTCCCGACTTTTGGGGAGCCGGATTGGTGAAGATCGCTTCAAACGCGGCCCGGTATTCGTTGAATTGAGGGTCGAGCAACACCTCCGGCCAAGCAATCTCGCCCGTCGCCCGGTTGAATTCTTCGGGGCTCAGTCGTTCGACCTGCTTCTCGACGGAGACCTTGCCTTCAGGTTGAGGGCGTTGACGGCGGCGATTGCGGGCCAGCATCCGCTCGCGCCATTGACGTTTCAGTTCGTTGCGTGTCTCGACGTATTGCTGGTGATTTTCGATCGCGTGCTGACGAGCTTGCTCGATGTTGATCAAGGCCTCGGAGGTGTCGCGGTTATACTCTCCAAACGCGCGGATGACTTCCGCTTCGCCCACCAGCGGATCGTAGAACGTCCCGGTTTCAAAGGGGACGACGTCAAATCCGACTCGGGGACCGTAGCCATAGTGCCCGCGATGGTGTCTGTGGTGATGGTGGCGGCGATGGTGGTGTCCGCGACGGCCATGTCCACGATGTCCGCGTGATTTCGGACCCGCCTCTAACGGGCAGGCCGTAAATACAATGAACACGACAGCGGTGAGGTGAATCAGCGTTTTCATGATATTTCTGTATCTTTCTGAGGGTTTTGTTCTGGTCAGGTTAGAAGCGAATTCTCACCGCTCTACCTATGGATGCCCAAACGGCTCGATGAGGAGCCACGATTTGGCCGTTTATTCTAGAAATCTCAAAAAATGTCCTGTGGATTCTGTTGGTGGTGGTGCTTGAATGCTGTTGCCAGTTCAAGCGCAGGAACCCTGAAAGTGTTTCAAGTTAATCCGTTGGAAACCGGTTCTTTGGGCAAGCTCTAAAACTCCTGCGTCATAAGTCTTTTAGTATCAATTGAATACAAAAACCGCCCGGAGCGAGTTGTTGCTCCGGGCGGTTTACGTGGTTGTCGGTTCAGTCAGCAAAATCAGATTCGTGCGAACAGCAGTCCCGGGGCTCCCGGTTGGGCGTTCTTGACTTGAAAACGCCAGGTGCCATTTGTGTACCAGGTCACGAATGATTCCAGCCTGTCCGTTTCGCTGATGATCAGCGTCAATTGATTGCCGATGAGCGTGTAACGGCCGACCGACTTGTCCTGCTTAGTTGGCTGCGTATGGTACAGCACGAACGTTCCGTCAGCGTTCAGAGTCAACTGAAAGGTTGATTTGTCGGCCGCCGTGGACCGCCAGGTGCCCACATGTCGCGGTGCAGGCTGGGTTTGAACGCGGGGCTGAGTCCGCTGCGGCGGGGCTTGCGGTTTTTGGACCATTTGCCATTTTGCGTCGTTCCACAAGTCTTCGTGCTTGATTGCCAAATTGGCGAGCACTTCGATGACCTGCTTGACTTCCGTGGGATTCAGTCCGTCGTTCTTCAACGCCCGGCAGATGTAAATCTTGCGGAACTTGCCGCTAAAGGCGAAGTGAACCGGCCCGTAATTGTGGTTGAATTCAAGCATACCCAGCAGTTTGTCCTGAGGAATGCTGACGCCTTCCTTAAGCGAGTTCAGCGACAACGTCACCCAGAACTGAGATTTGTTGGGGCTGATCACAAACGCGTAGGGCAGCGTCCATTCATCCTTTTTGAGCGTGACCTTATAGACACCGTCTCCCAGATTCTCCGGTTGATACCCGAGCATCGTCAGAAACATCGGGATCTCCGAGGGTTCCAGGGCTTTGCTCTGCGGCACCGGTTGTACCGGAATCTGCTGCTGCGGTGCTTGTTGAGGGGGAACTTGTTGCGGCGGAGCCGGCTCAGTTTCGGTTGGTGCGTTGGGATTGAAGACCTTGTTCAGGCTGTCGGACGAGAAAAAATCATCCGCAGCAGCCGTGGCTTGTACCAAAGCAGCACTGAGGGTGACGGCGACACAGATTGTCGCTTTGCGAGTCGTGAACTTAATCATGGGATCATCTCCTGGGGGGTTCTGAGTCTGTCTGTTGGAAGGTGTGAGTGTGGATCGGAATAACTGTTTATTCCTGACTGCCCATCCAAGCGAATCATTCCTCGATGCGTTACAAGACATCTCGAAATTCCCGGGGTCGTTCCGAGGCAAACCGGGTCTAAACACTGACTGCGCAGGGGTTTACAGAAAATCGCTTCAAGCAGGCTCTACTCGCGTTCAGACCGTTAATACGATCCGGCCACGCCAGGTCGCCGGCACGGTCAGCTTGGCGCTTGGCGACGGCCTGTGGCAGGATTTGCCTGATCGTGCGTGCTCACGAATCGCCTTATCGGCGAGGCACCGACAGCAGGTCGTGATAGCGGCGGTAGGCTGCGTCCCAGTCTGCGGTGTTGGCCGGCTGGTAATGCTTGAGCTCGAACGAGCGGGCCACGATTTCACGAATGTCGCTCAGACTGCCAGCACTTCCGGCGGTGCGGGCCTGGACGAGGACATTGCCCAGCGCTGTCGCTTCGACCGGCCCGGCCACGACCGGGCGGCGGCAGGCATCAGCGGTGAACTGGCAGAGCAGCTCATTCTTGGTCCCTCCGCCGACGATGTGAATCACCTCCGTGGTGACGCCGGTCAATTCTTCGAGCCAGGAGAGCACCATACGGTACTTGAGGGCCAGACTTTCCAGCGAGGCGCGGATGAACTCGCCTTCGGTCTGTGGAGCCGCTTGGCCGCTCCCGTCGCACCACGCGACAATCGCAGTCGGCATGTCGTCCGGTGCGAGAAAACTGCTGTCGTCAGGGTCAATCAGACAGCGAAAAGGCTTCGCGTCGCGGGCGAGGTTCTGCAACTCATCGAAGTCGAACGACTTGCCCCGCTTGGCGAACGAGCGTTGACATTCCTGCACCGCCCACAGGCCGGCGATGTTTTTCAGCAGGCGATAAGTGCCGTCAATTCCGCCTTCGTTGGTGACATTCAACTCCAATGCGCGGTCGTTGACGATCGCCTGAGAAACTTCAACCCCCATCAGAGACCACGTGCCCGAACTGATATAGGCCCAGTTGGGAGCTCCCGTGTGGAGCGTCGGTACGGCGGTCACCGCGGCGCCGGTGTCATGTGTGGCGGGGGCGACAACCTCGATTCGTCCGAGCCCCGTCTGTTGAGCCACTTCTCCGCGCAGCGATCCGAGCTTCGTTCCCGTCGAGACGATTTCGGGAAAGATGTGTGTGGGAATGTCAAACTTTCTAAGCAGACCTTCTGCCCAATTGCCCGAATGCGGGTCAAGGCATTGCGTGGTGGTGGCATTGGTGAATTCCATCACCTGGCTGCCCGAGAGCAACCAATGGAAAAAGTCTGGCATCATCAACAGCCGCTGGGCGCTGTCCAAGAGACCCGGTGATGCCCGACGCATGGCGATTAGCTGAAACAGCGTGTTAAACGGCAGAAACTGCAGTCCGGTCTGGGCGAAAATCTTGTGTCGCGGGACGTGATTGACCGCGAACTCAATGATGTGATCGGTCCGAGAATCACGGTAGTGATAGGGGAAACCCAACAGTTCATCCTGCTGTCCCAACAGAACATAGTCAACCCCCCAAGTGTCGACGCCAACCGAAACGACGTCGTCGCGAAATTGTTCGGCCGCCTTGGCCAGGCCGGCTTGTATTTCGGACCACAAAGAGAGCACGTTCCACCGCAAGGTCCCGGCGACATTGACCGCGCCGTTTGGAAAGCGATGCAGTTCTTCCAGCCGAACGTGGCCGTCTTCGACGACACCTGCGATCACACGACCGCTGGCGGCTCCCAAATCAACCGCGAGATAACAAGGCGTCGACATGCTGCAGATTCTCCGGAATTCGTGTCTCGTTCGTCCTCTTTGCGATCATATCGCAGCCCGTGAAATGTTGTCCAGTTGTGCACGAAGGCCGATTCGAATTCCCGGCCCGAATCCGATATGATGTGCCGACTTCAGAAGTGAGAATGTTCTAGACTGGCCAAGCGGAGCCGATTGAGGAGCGAGAAATGAGATTTGCGGGCAAGACTGCATTGGTGACAGGAGCGTCATTGGGGATCGGCCGCGCGGCCGCTATCGAGCTTGCCCGAGAAGGCGCAAACGTAGGTGTGAACTACCGCAGTAGCGAAACCGAAGCACAGGAGGTCGCACAGGAAATCGAATCGCTGGGAGCAAAGGCGCTGCTGCTGCAGGGCGATGTCGCCGACCAGTCCGCTGTGGAAGCGATGGTTAAACAAACCGCCGAGACGTTCGGCAAGGTGGATCTGTTCGTCTCCAATGCCGCTTACAGCGATCGCGAATCGATGGTTAATGCGGACATGGACGGTTTTCGCCGCACCATCGACGTGACGATGTGGGGCGCACTTTACGGAACGCGGGCTGCAGCCCAACAGATGATCGAGCAGGGGGGTGGCGGCTCAATTGTGATTGTAAGCTCACCGCACGCGGTGCTCGCCATTCCCGATTCAATGGCGTACAACATGGCGAAAGCCGCGATCGACCATATGATGCGCACCGCCGCAATTGAACTGGTTGAGCATCGGATCCGCGTCAACGGCATTCACCCCGGCTGGATTGACACGCCGGGCGAGCGGAAATTCTTTACCGAAGAGCAGCTCGATGCCGGCGGCAAAGCGTTGCCCTGGGGGAGATTGGGCCGTCCGGAGGAGATCGCTAAGGGAATTGCTTTTGTCCTCAGCGATGATGCGGAATACATGACCGGCAGTATTCTGGCGATGGAGGGTGGCGTCTCATTGCCCTGGTGGTCAAATCGGGCTGAGGGGGAAATGTGAAACCATCGGTGTTCCATGTTGCCGAATCGCAACCTGTTGCGGAGGAGGTGACGACTTCCAAAACGCAAGCTGTGATAGGGAGTTCGGTCGACGTCGCAGCCACGTATGATTCCCGAACGCAACATCCCCGTGCGGCGCAAGATCGCCCCGCTGTCGGAAATGCCAAACTGATGAGTTCGAGTTAACTTCCACCTGCCTCACAAGTTGCGCGATGCCGGAGTCTTCGAGGGCAGCGAATGCGACTGCTGCGAGGCGGATTGGCACCCTGCTTGCAATATTGATCTCCCATCAGCACACAGAAACAACCACGCACTCACACCAATGCGTGTATCCTCCGCCCCGCGTCACCCCGCGGGGTTTTTTGTGCGCGAAAAAGCCACACCGAACCTTGCGACCACGCCATCGGTCAACGGACGGCTTCTCACTTCAACAGTTCGCGTTCAGCAACACCCAGATCCCGTTCCGAACTCGCGATCAGCAGGCAGTGACAAAGTTGCGGCGGCGTGCCGTTAATGAGGCGTGGCGACGTTGGGATGAGACGGCAGCCGGCAGGGATTCGTTTCTGTTTGCAGGCGAAGAACTCTTCGATCGAGCCGCAGTCAATGGGACGCGACAGATTGAGCCAGATTGCGTAGTCTTTGTCTGACAGGCAGCGGCGATATCCCAACGCGATTCGTCCCATCGTGAAGCGGGCGTTGATATCTTGCAGCGGGCGAGTTCGTTCGGCGCCATTTGCGTCGCGGTAGCGCATGGCATCGATTCCTAGCGGTCCGAAGTATCCTTGAGCCTGGCAATCGAGTGCAATCCGGCGTCCGGCATCGACCGCCGGTTGCCACAGAATGGCGTCCGACTCGAGGGCCTGCAGGCGATTTCCCCGAAACTGGCCGGTGGGGTCGGAGAGCAAGGGGGTGATGCCCAAGAGACGCGGTTTGCCATGTTCGGGAATCTTCCACTGCAGGCCTGCCTCGTCGATTCGATCGACCCAGGGCTCGAAAACGACCGCGCCGTCACGTTCGATTCGTTTGCGGGCCCAGGCCGCGATCTGGGGAGTCAATTCCGCCGACTTCCCTAGTTGTCGTTCACGGCCCGACATTCCGAACAAGGATTTGATGGCCCATCGAGGATACTGTTGTGCGGCCTGTTTCAGAACGGCACTCAATTGCTCCAGATTGTCCACAGCCTGCGCACCTTCGAGGCCGCAGTTCCACGCCTGCTCACATTGCAACGCATACATCCGGCTATTGATCTGCCTGACGATCGGCAAGGGAGGATGGTGGAGTCGAAATCCACGCCGCTCAGCCCATCTTACAACCGGCTCCGACCAACCCCAGGGGATTAGGTTCCATTGAGATGGGTCGCGCGGCCGCGAGTCGACAAAGTGGGGCGCCGACAGTCCGGCCGTTTCGAGTTTGGACTCAAAACTGCCGTCGTATTCCGCAGTTGAGAAGATCACGTCGTCGTTCTTAGCCAATGACGCCAGTGCCGGAGTCAATTCGAGATTGATTCGCTCCAGTCGTGACGCGGATGCCGGCAACGATACACCAGTCAACTGATGTTCGAAGTCAAAGTTTCCGAAAAATAGGCGGCCGGTCATTTCAAATTCGTCATTTGAGAGAAGCGATGTGATGTCTCAAAGCATAGCCAAACCGTTGGTTCGCTTGAATGATGACGGGGCGAACGGGCGCCGGTTCATGAACATGGTGCGGCAATCGCTATAACCGGCGCAAACGGTCTCCCCCCGCCCGGTGCCGGTGGGGTGCAAGCTCGATTCGCTGATGTGATCGTATGGGCTGTGACGATCCTGAGTGATGTAACTCCCGTATGAGATTACCCCATCATACGGTCCGTGCGTTTTGAGAGCCTACGGCAAGAGTCCCCCATTTTGCCGTCGACAGAGTGACCCAACCGCTGTCTGACCCGCATGACCCACCCGTCCACCGCAGATTCCCCACCGACCTCAGCCAGGAGGCTGCGACCAATCGCCGTCTCGCTGTTGATGCTGTGCGCCTCCGTTGTGGGGTGCCATCATAAAATCTCCGTGCCGGAATTGGCGTACGATACTGCACATGTCTCCGGTGACGCGTTGATCGTTCCCGCGAACGCCACATGGGTCGATAGCGGAATCGATGTCACCGCCGGCGAGGCATTGACGCTGGTCGCACACGGCAGAATCCGCCACCTGACTCCGACGACGAAACAACAGTTGTCGAATTGTGAGAGCGGTCCGGCCGGAACGTTCTTTTATGACGACGACTTGGTACACCGGGAATTCCCACTCCCCGCGGCAGGACTGGGGCCAGCGCCCTGTTATTGCCTCATCGGGCGAATTGGCGAGGGCGACCCGTTCTTTGTGGGCGAGGGGATGAGCCTGTCGTGCGAATCGAGCGGACGGCTGTATCTGGGGGTCAACGACTTCGACGTCGCGGACAACACCGGTGAGTTTTACGTTGAGGTGAGCAAACCGGACAGCGTTCAGCCGGTCGCGTTTCGGCAGGAGATTCCCTATGACGCGGCCGGCGGACGGCCTCAACCGGGCTGCTCGGTTGTGGTGTTCTACATTGACGGATTGCGGCCGGACGTCTTGGAAGAGATGTCGTCGATGAAACATATCCCGCACTTAACGGAGCACTTTTTAGCAGGCGGGACGCACCTACGAAACACGTTCACGGCGTTTCCCTCCGATACGATTACATCCAACGGCACGATGTGGACCGGCTGCTTTTCGGACCGGCACGGCATCAAAGGGCAAGTTCGCTTCAGCCGCCACCGTCTGGTGTCCGAGTCGGGCCTCGATCCGATGGGGCCCAGCCGAACCTCACGCTTGCTGCGGCCGCACGGCGTGGACAAGGTGATCCAGAATGCCCAGGCGGCGTCAATCGGATATGTGCAGGGTGACGCCGCCGCCCAACGTTGGCGGGCGGGCAAGCGGACGGGCGTCCCGGCAGTTTACGACCACCTGCGCGCTGGGGGTGAAGATTGGGCAACCGGGGTGCTGCCGATCATGACCGAAGCGCCGCCTGCGATGTGGACGCGGAGCATGGCCCGGCAATTACCTTATCTACACGCGCATAAGGCATGGAAGTACATCGACGATGCCAATGCCCATTTCGCCGTGCGGCACTTGCTGGATCGGAAACAACCGCTGACAGTCATCTGGCTGCCCGAGACCGATTCGGTCAGCCACAAAGCGTGTCGCGGACAATTCGGCACGACGCGGAAAACAATTGCGCTGGCGGACCGGCTGGTGGGAGATGTTGTTGACGAATTGAGAGCACGCGGGCGGCTGCAGAATACGTATCTGGTCCTGGTGAGCGATCACGGTCATCTCGGCGGTCGCAAGACTCACCTGACGCGGTACGACTTGGTCCATGAGTTGTTGTTTCGAGAGCGGCAGATGGCCACCGACGGGCGGTGGGTCGGCGGTGGACTTGGACTTTCTGTCCGCCAGCATCGATTAGAGAACTGGCACACGGGCGACTCAAAGGCATCGATGGTGTTCATCGACGGCAATTCCGACGGGGCGGCCCGGATCTTCTTTCCGCGTGGCGGCTACCAATCGGGGGATTGGTCCGGTCCAAACCGATCGGCGGATCTGCTGGCCTATCGTATTGCTCCTCATTTGCCGCCGGTGAACTTGCCAGAGTACATCGTCCGTTCGCGGGCACTCAATAACCAGGGCGAGGAGCAATTCCCGATCGACTTGGTCCTCATGAAATTGGATGACCATTCGATTCTGATCACGACCGCCGATCGGGGGCAGGCGGTGATTGACCGCCGGTGGAGCAAAGACCAGGGGTGGGAATATCGATATACGGTTGTCAAAGACGTCCGGCCGGACGGAACGGGGGGAGTTTCGTTTGACGTTGTCGACGACCCCCAAGCGGACCCGCTCAATCTGTTACGTGAAGCATGGCCGCGCTTTTTTACCTACTACCACACCGAAGAGCAGTGGCTCAGATTTACCGCGCCGACCGACTATCCGGATGCGGTGGTCACACTCACGCGCCATATGTTGTGGCAGGAACACCTGAAGGTGCGGGAACAGGAATACGCACCCGATTTGGTTGTGACCGCACGCCACGGATGGTTGTTCGGCACACAGAATACTCCAGGCACGACGCACGGTTATCCGCTGGCGGATTCTGTCCGCGCGACATGGTATGTGTCGGGGCCGGGCATTCGTCGCGGCGCGCGAATCGAACAGCCGGCCCGGTTGGCTGACTTGACGCCGACGTTGCTGACCATGTCCTCCACGCCGTTTGAGCCGCAGTGGTTTGAGGGAAAAGCGGTCAACGCGATTTTTGAGGCACCGTCGGAGGACGTCGAAGTGGCCGACAAGCCGGTGCATTGGCGTGACGTTGATTTGCAGGCGTGGCGCAAGATCGACTACCGGCCGGTCTCAGAATTTGATCGCACACCCCGGTCAATCAACCGGCCGTCGAGCCCGTGGGACATCAACAACATTGCCTACAACGCGTTGACGGTCGGCGATTGGAGTGTGTTTCGACTGGTGGACGATGCATTGTCGCCCGGATCAGGCCGCAAGAAACGCGTCACCGCGGCGGTGGATAAAGTCGACCGTCGCGGCCGGACATCCCGCCGAAAATGGGTCTCGGAAGGAGTGTACGCGCTGAACATTTCAGAGGTCTCGCTGAGCGATTACAGCCCCACGTCGTCAGGAAATCTGCATCGAGCAAACGGCGTGGTTGACTGGCTGCAAAACCGCGGCACACGGCTTGATGAAAAGGTGTCGGGAAAAGTCGGTCGTGATCGCGTGTTGCGGACTGACCATCTAAACAATGCAGTCGACGGCGTGCAGAAGGGTTATTGGGAAGTTCACCGTTTCCTGCAGCGTGTGCTGGTCGAAGTGCTCGACGAGACGGTGCTGAACGGGGTGGAGAACAACGTCGATCGACTGATGAACTCGTCTCGGAGAACGCCACCGGAAGTGTTCGTTGAGTGAGGCTGGAGCCGGATACGGGCAAGCCTTGTCTCGAATGGAAGTCGTCAAAAGACGATTTCAATCTCTTGCGTCTCGTCGAGCGTCTTGGATTTGACAATGATCTTGTCGCGGATCCCGAGATGTTCGACCTCCGGCTTGGGCGGCGGAATCTTAATCACAACCTGCCGCGCTTTGGAAATCACATATTGCGGCGCTTGAATGGGAAATGTGCGCTTCAGGCCAATGTCGGTGAAGTATCCGTCACTTCCCGTGACGGAACCGGTGACGTCCTTGGCGAGATTTCGAATTCGAACCTTGCGATTCAGTTGAATCACGATCAGATAGTTCCGCCCCGGGGTCGGATCTTCGGGAACGGTCCACACGGAAAAGCTGCCTTGTGTGACGACTTTTCCTTTGTTTCGAGGCATGGCGAAGCCGCTTCTGCGGTTGGACCGGCCTTTGTCGCCGCCTGTGTCCTCCAGGTCGTCAAGCGGGTTGTCAGGCGAGGTCGGCAGCAATGACGACGGGTCAGTCAAGCTGTCGAGCGGGGTGTCTGGGAGTAACAGACTCTCATCAGTCCGGACGCTGGAATCGTAGGTGGCCAGATCACGGGCGCCTTCGGTCGGCAGGTCGAGCTCGAGGTCAAACGTCTCCAGGTCGGGCATCTCGTCGATCGTATGCTCGGTGAACAGCGCGTTAATCGGGCCGGCTTGGCCTTCGTCCGCCTGCAGCTTCCAACCCAGCATGTAGAGGACCAGCACTAGCATTAAAAACAGAAACCCGTGGACGGCGGCGGACGCGACCAGCGAAATCCCTTCGGGACCGGTTGCCCACTCTGTCAGTCTCTGTTGCCAAGTCGGTGGTGCCTGGGATCCCGGTTCACATCCACCTGCGCCGACAGCAGGGCTCGGTTGCGGACTTGCAGTGCGTCCTTTCAGTCGCTTGCGCACCAGGTGTCCTTTGGTTTTCGCCGACGAACTGGTGGAATCTCCGGCAGAAGTGGGGGGAGAGACCGTAGATGAGTCTGCCGCGGCTTTTAGAGTCTGGGAAGAATTGGACGACATTGTCTTTCCAAATTCACTGCTTTAAAAAGTCACTACACCCAGATTCGGCAGGCGCTCAGAGTCGGCTTGAGAGCAGACGGCTCCCGATCACGGGAGCCGGTTTAATAAGTATAACGTTGAACACTACGAAAGATTAGCGGTTTTTGCAGATTCACGCGGCAAAGAACGCCGGCTGTCTGCAACGCGGGCGACATAAGTCCTTATGTCGTCGTTGGTTGTCACGTCGGGCTTCGCCGGCACGGCAGCGGAGCGGTAAACTGGGTTGCTCCGATGGCGCGAGTGGAATCAGCAGACAGATCGACCGACCAAGCGGCACGTCGGTCGCAGGACCATCAGCGAAGCTGGGCGAAGAATTGGTCCAGCGCAGCGTGGAACTCGGCCGTCATCGCGTCGTTGTGTGTGCCGCCCGGGATGGAGATGAACCGTTTCGGCTCATTCGCTGCGTCGAACAGTTCGCGGCCCAATTCGTACGGGACGACTCGATCGGCGTCGCCGTGACATTGCAGCAACGGACCGCGGTAATTCGCGATTTTGGATTCTGAGTCCAGCCGGTACCGCATGATGGATCGGACAGGGAGCACCGGCACGGTCCGCGCTCCGACATCAGGCAGCGATGTGAACGTGCTAATCAAAACGAGCCCACGCGCGCCGTCGTTTGCCGCCAAATCGACGGCTACGCCGCCGCCCAGCGAACGTCCCATGATGACGATATCGTCGAAGTTGAGTCTTTCACGCTGCGCCAGCCAATTTCGCGCCGCACGGGCATCCTGCAGGATACCCGATTCATCGGGGACGCCTTCGCTGCGACCGTAACCGCGGTAATCAAAAATCATGACGGACACGTCTTGCCGCTCGTGCAGTTCGCGAATGATCGGCGCGCGGTGGCTCAGATTGCCGGCGTTGCCGTGTGCGTAAAGGACCACCGCCCGCGGTTGCGAGTGCCTCAAGTACCACGCATGTAACTGAGTACCGTCAGCGGACTCGAAGTAGACGTCTTCGATCTCAAGACCGTCGGGTGCCCAGTCTCCTTCGGGGTAGGGCAGCGGGGCAAAGACTAACGAGTTTTCCAACGCTGCCAGCGGAGACTGCAGACCACGTCCAGGCGCGTAACAACCGCTGATGATTGAGACGGCGGAAAGTACCGAAAGGCGATACGCGAGCCACACCACGTTCATGGACGGCCTCCTGCCGAGTCATGAGATGGGGACGATTTCGAGATAAATTAGTCGGGGAGAGAGAGGAATCCGATGTACAGCGAGGCCGCAATCGTGTCAATGGGCGATCTGGTTGTGAGAGAGGTGCATTGTTGGCCGGATTACCGTAACTGCAGTGCGGAACAGACTTACTGCGGACGGAGACCTGGCCGGGTTACGACGTTTTTCCGTCGAGGTTGTATTCGCTCCAACGTCGGGTGATGAGTTGCTCAATTTCGGCCGCGGTCTGGAAAGGTTTCGGCCAGGGTCGCGAGTGCCCTTCTTCAGGACCTTTGCACGTGGCGTCAATGCCGAGTTTTTGACCTACGCCGGCGACGGCGTTTGCGTGATCGAGGTAGTCCGCCGGTCCTTGCGTGTGCATCAAGTCGCGCTGGGGATCGACGTTGGCCGCGACGTGAAACCAGACCTCTTCCTCCTGCTGAACGTCAACCGACTCATCGACGACGACGACAATCTTGCTGTACATCAACTGATTCAAACTCCAGACGGCGTTCATCACTTTTCGCGCCTGCTGTGGGTACGACTTGCGGATCGACACAAAACAGATCGAACGTCCACAGCCGCTACGGGGGAGGTTGATGTCGACGAGTTCCGGTATGAAGAGTTTGACAAGCGGGCGAAAGATTTGTTGTGCGGCCCTACCCATCCAGTACGATTCGCGCGGCGGTCGGCCGTGAATCGTGGCGGGGTACACAGGATTGGCGCGGTGCGTCAGCGCCGTGAGCTGCAGCGCGGGGTGAGACTGCGGAGGTGTATAGAACCCGCTGCGGCTGCCGTAGGAGCCGGCTTGCTGTAAGTCGGCTTCGGCGTCGATGTAGCCTTCGAGAACGATTTCCGCATGGGCGGGAACCTGTAATTCATTGCTGCGGCAAGTGACCAGTTCGATGTTCTTGTCTCTCAGAAACCCGCCGAACAGCAGCGGATCGCTGTCGGTCGGGAGAGGGAGAGCCATCAGAAAGTCGTGCAGCGGATCGCCGCCTAGTGCGACGGCGACGGGCATTTGTTTTTTCGCCTGCCGCGTCATTTGCCAGTTGACGAAACCGCGGTCGTGCGGCGTCCAGTGGATGAGTGCGGTGAGGTTTTCCCGAATTTCCAGCGGCGCATTGCCGACATGACGTGTGCCGGATTCCGGATCGCGCGTGAAGATCTGCCCGCGCAGAATGAATGGGCCGGTTTCGTCCGGCCAACAGCGGAGAATCGGCAATTCTGCGAGATCAATATCACGGCCCATCTTCACGACCTGCTGACAGACGCCGGTCGACAGCATTTTCGGCGGCAAATTGGCCAACTGTGAGAACTGTGGCAGCATTTTGAGTTTCTCGAGCCATCCTTCCGGGAGCGAAGGTTGAATCAAGCCGAGCAGTCGGTTGGCCACATCCTGAAGATCGGCGACGCCCAGCGCCCGGCAAATTCGGCGCGTGCGACCCAGCAGGTTCGCGGCGACCGGAAAACTGGTGCCCGAGACATTCTCAAATAACAACGCCGGTCCGCCGTCGCCAGCCTGGGAAACGCGGTCGGTGATCGCGGCAATTTCGAGATCGCGATCGACCTTCGCGGGAACTCGGATCAACTCTCCGTCGTCCTGAAGGTCGGCGAGAAAATCGGCAAGATTCTCGTAGGGCATAAGATTGAATGTGTCGCGTCGGTCGAAGAACAGTGCTCGTTCGGAGAACCACGGAGTCTTCTTGTCCTCCGTGCTTCCGTCGTTTTGACTTGATAATGAACATGCGGAGTTCAGTGAGGAGCGGATTATATCAACAAAGTCGGTCTGTGGCTTGTGCTCCGGCAGATCATCTATTGCAATGGTGACGAGCCGCTGAACGCGCCGTCGAAGCTGCGGCAAGAACCCTCGCTTTCCACACCCGGTCTGAATTTGCCCATGTTGCAACGCTATCTGCTGTTTTGGCTGAGCCTGCTGTGCGGTGTGGCGTATTATTGGCCGACGGGGCGATTGGGAGGATTCGATCCGTTCCTGAGTAGTCTGCCTTGGCTTTCCTACCTGATCATCGTGACGATGTTCGCGATCGGAACGCTGTTACCGCAGGACGAAGTCCGCCAAGTGGCCGCTCGCTGGCCGACTGTGCTGCAGGGAACGGTCCTCCAGTATACGGTGATGCCGCTGTCAGCGTATCTGATCGGCCGGCTGTTCGGGTTTGAGCATGGGTTGATGCAGGGCGTGGTCATCGTCGGCTGCGTTCCCGGTGCGATGGCGTCGAACGTGCTGACGCTGGCGGCGCGCGGCAATGTCAGTTACTCGGTGAGTCTGACAACGAGCGCCACGCTGCTTTCTCCCCTATGCGTGCCGCTCGCGTTTTGGCTCTTCTTGAGCGAGTCGACTCAGCTGGACCCGGTCGCAGTCGGGATGAAGCTAATGTATCAAGTCGTGGGTCCGGTGGTGTTGGGGCACCTGTTGAGCAGGCGATTCCCCGACTTTCAACGGTTGATGCAGACCTGCGGTCCCGTGATCGCCAATCTCGCGATTCTGTGGATCGTGGCGGCCATTTTTGCGAAACATCGCGAGACAATCACGGCCAATGCCCAGACGGTCGGCGGGGCGCTTTTGATCATCAATCTGATCGGCTACCTCGGGGGGTATTGGGGTGGAAAACTATTGCAGATGGGCGAGCCGATGCGGAGGGCGTTGACGCTTGAAATCGGCATGCAGAATGCCGGGTTGGGGACAGTCTTGGCGGGCGGCTTGTATGGGGAGGATTCGCTGGCGACGATCCCTCCTGCGCTGTATACGTTCGGCTGCATGCTGACCGGGACAGTTTTGGCGCAATTCTGGCGTTTTCAGAATGCCGGTGTTGAAGGACAATCCGATTCTACGAATCGCGGCGGCGACAGTTCGATCGAGTGAGCCGTTGCTTGAATTTGCATTTAAACAGAGAAGGCTGCGATATGCCGGAGCATCGACCTGAATCCCCGACAGGAATTGATTCTGAAGGCGCCAATCCTGGATTGGTGTTCGAGACGCTCAACGCGCATCAGCGGAGCGCTGCGTTGACCGGCGCGCTCGAGTTGGATCTCTTTACTGCCATCGGTGAAGGTGCGTCGACGGCGGACGCGGTTTCTCGTCAATGCGGCACCAATGCGCGGGCAACGCGAATTCTGTGCGACTTTTTGGCGGCCGACGGTTTTATCACGAAAGGTGATGCGGGCTACGGTCTGAGTCCGACGGCGGCGGTCTATCTCGACCGGCGTTCACCAAAGTACATCGGTTCGATCGCCAAGTTCACCAATTCACCGCATCAGCTAGAAGCGTACCGGGACGTTGCCGAATTGGTTCGTCAGGGGCGTACGCTGTTGGGGGACCATGGAACGACAGAGCACGAATATTCCGGCTGGATCGAGTTTGCGCGATCGATGGTTCCAATGCTCATGCCGGCGGCGAATTTCCTCGCGGATCTCGCATTTGAACGATTCTCCGGCCCGATTCGGGTGCTGGATATCGCGGCGGGGCACGGAATGTTCGGCATCTCCGTTGCGCAAAAGAACCCACATGCGACCATTGTCGCGCTCGATTGGCCCGGGGTTCTGCAGGTCGCGCGGGAGAACGCCGTCGCGGCAGATGTGCAGGATCGATTCTCAGAACTTTCGGGAAATGCACTCGACGTCGATTACGGCTGCGATTTTGACTTAGTGATGGCGACGAACTTTCTGCACCATTTTGATCGCCCAACGTGCGTTTCGGTCATGAAAAAAATCCGTGACTGCCTGAAACCGGGCGGAGCGGTGTATACGTTGGAGTTTATTCCCAACGAAGATCGCATCACACCGGCGGTACCGGCGAAGTTCAGCCTCACGATGCTGGCAACCACGCCGGCGGGCGAAGCATATACGTTCAGCGATTTTGATTCGATGTTTCGCGAGTCCGGATTTGGCACGAGCGAGATGCTCGACTTGCCCGCTCCGCCGCAGCGGGTGATTGTGACGACGCTTTGATACTCGCATCAAGCATTTCGGCGGTGTAAAATAGGCTTTGTCGGAAAACGGCGAATCGACGATGGGTGCGTGGGGTCGAGCGACGTGAGCCCCCAGTTTAAGAGTCTGGGGTCGGACGTAAGTCCGCCCACAGCCACCCTGAACCATCTTTTCCGACAACAACTAGGCAGACGGTTGTTCGAATCGTGACAAATCTCAGAAGATGAGCGGTGCTGATTGATGGATGTGACAAAGACACACGTTGCCCACGACCTGGCCCATAGCAGCCCGCTGATTTCGTGCCGCTTTGATCGGGACGGCAAGTTCGTGTTCACGGGTGCGCAGGACTACAGCATCTGGCGGTTCGATACAAAATCGGGCGAGAAGACCGAGCTGGCTGAGACGGGAAGTTGGGTTCGTGGGATGGCGTTCACGCGCGACGGCACGACGATGGTCTCCGCCGGATATGACGGCCGGTTGATCTGGTGGCCAGTCGCCGACAAAAAGCCTGCGCCGATTCGAGCCGTTGAAGCGCATCACGGCTGGATTCGTGCCGTTTCCATCAGTCCGGATGATAGCCTGTTGGCCTCGGTGGGTAACGATCTAGTCGTGCGTCTATGGGAAATGGGCAGCGGCAAGCTCGTTCGCGAGATGCATGGTCATCAGTCGCATATCTACAACGTTTTGTTTCATCCCGGTGGCGAGAGACTGGCGAGCGGTGATCTGAAATGCAATCTCATTGACTGGGACGTGGCGACCGGTAAGCAACTGCGTATTTGGAGTGCGGAATCCCTGCAGAAATATGATAAGACGTTTCGGGCGGTGATCGGCGGATTTCGCGGCATGTCCTTCAGCGGCGACGGCAAGCATCTCGCCTGCAGCGGAATCACCAATGTCACCAACGCATTCGCCGGTGTTGGCAATCCATCCGTCGTCGTCTTCGATTGGGAAACCGGCAAGCAGCAGATCGAACACCTTTCGCGCGGCAAGCTCAGCGGTGTGGCTTGGGGTGTCGCGATGCATCCCAACGGGACAAGAATCGCCGCTGTCGGCGGCCGCGGGGGCTATTTATTGTTTTGGAAGCCGACAAACGGTGAGGACTTTCACCGCGTCAAGCTGAAGAACGACGCCCGCGATCTCGATCTGAGCAGCGACGGCCTGCACCTTGCGACTGCTCATTATGATGGGCACGTACGGATCAGCCGAATGGACGCGTCGTCCGGCTAGCCGGTCGTATTAGCGTAAGAATACGAGTGCCACCGGCTCCGCCGGTGTTTCGTATCGAGTTCAGTCATTCGAATTTGCACTGGCACAGCCAGTGGCACACAAGCGGGGTCGTTACTCTTCGCGATCCTGGCGAAGTGAGTCGCGTTCATCCCGGGTGACCTGCAAGTCGAACATCAAATACTTGATGTCGAGCCGGAGCTGTGAGAGAGCTTCTTGGACCAGTGTGAGAATCCGCCGCCGGCGGCGCGCAGAGTCAACGACCTGCTCGTAAATTCGGCTCATTTCCGGTTGATGGGCCTCAGGCAGTTCCGCAATTTTCTGGCCGAGTTCAACTAATTCGCGCGGAAGTTCTTCTGAGTTGGAACCGGTCAATCGTTGGTATCCTGACATGTGTGGGTCTTTCTCTGGGTGTTGTCGTCCTTACTACATTTTCCGCGCCAATTCTGCGGCTAAATAAGATGTTGCGATAAGTGTTTATTTACCATGGGGATACGTCGCCATCAGCTTCGGGGTCATCTCTTCGGCAATGAGGTGTTTTGAAAACGCTTCACCTTGGCCAAATTCGCAAGTTCCTATAAGATTCCGGAGTTACGTCCATGCCGCGTGTCGGCCTCCTGTTGCCGAAAGGCAACATGGTCATATGTTTCTCGAGGTGACCACCTCGGTCGACGTGGCATGCCGGCGGCGTAATTGGTGACACGAATGCGGGCCGAGTCGCGGATTAGGTTGTTCTCCTGCGGGAAACTGTGCGTCATTGAATGACTTGAGACTTCAGCTCTCATGGATGAGACGGGTCTTACAAAATTGAAATCGCTTGTTTGCAGCTATCTCCGATTCCTCGGCCGACTCTTGTTGTTGTGGCAGCTGTGGTGTGGTGCCGATTGTGTTGCGGCTGAATTTGTCGAAGATTTCGACGACCTTCAGTCGGGCAAGACCACATGGCGTGCGCGGTATGACAAGAACCGCTGTACCGTGGTGGGACATGCGCGGGTTCCGCGCGCGTTTCGCGGAGCTGGATGTGAATTCCTCGGATTTCGGGCGGCCGATAGCGGTGCGCAGATTGAAATGCTGCACAAGCTGCCGCGCACACAGGTTTTGCGGGACACGCACTTGTCAGTCTGGGTCCGTTCCAACCGCACCGGAGCGCGGCTGTCGGTGCGGCTGATCTTGCCGCATCAAGTCGATACCACGACAAATCAGACGCCATTAATTCTCCGGTTCGAAGGCGACACGTATACAAAAGAAGGCGAATGGCAGGAGTTGCGCTGTGACTTTCAGGGGCGTCGGCTGCGACGGCTCATCGGGTGGGCGCGGCAATACTACGGAACGGACATTGATGTTCGCGAAATGTATCTGGATCGCGTCTACCTGACATCCGGCAGGGTCTCCGGCCCGTTGGAATACAGATTCGACGAGTTGCGGCTGGGACCGCTCGTGCCGGCAAAGGCCATTCGTCCAGTGAACCGTGAGCGCGAACGATCAACAAGATCAAGTCCCGCAAAATTTCGGCACGATCAGTTGTTGGTCGAAGGGGAGCCGACCTTCCTGCGCATTCTGCCTTACCATGGTGAGGATCCCGCCGAATTGGCAGGGATGGGATGGAATGTGCTGTGGGTACCGGAATTTCAGGATGAAGAGTCTCGAGCGGTCATTCGGGATATTCGGAAAGCCGGTCCATGGGTAATCGCCATTCCGCCGCAAGCCCGGTCGGCTGATGCGCAGACGGTCGACGCAAAGACCGTCAGTTTGGCGCCCTTTGGTGAGGAAACGGATGGAATCTTGGCCTGGAACTTGGGAACCGGGATCCCGCCTGAGGACAAGAATCTGATCAAGAATTGGATCGAGCAATTACGCGACGCGGACCGACACTTTAACCGGCCACTCATGGGTGACGTGGCAGGGCTCTATCGTCCCTATTCGCGGATGATGTCGATGGTCGGCGTGTCACAAGAGATGCTGCACACCCACATGAATCCCAAAGAGTACCGCGACGATCTGCTGGCCAAACAAAACCTCGCCTTGCCCGGGAAATATATCTGGACCTGGGTCGCCACTGAGCCGGCACCGGAGTTGGAGTTGGGCCGGGAGGCGGCGGGATACCACCCGGTTGTGATCGAGCCGGAGCAAATCCGAATGCTGGTTTATCTCGCTGTGCAGGCGGGCAATCGTGGCATCGGTTTCATGAAGACCGCGTCGCTAAACGAAAAACGGCCCGGCAGCCGGGAACTTAAGTTGGTCCTGAAGCAATTGCTAATGGAGCTGAAACTGATTGAGCCCTGGCTGGCGACCGGCACCGTCCGCTCGCACATTTCATTTAACGTACGGATGGCCAAACCGAAGCTCAGGCAGTCCAACACCTTTGGCAACAGTGCGCAAAAGCGGCAGGAGACGAATGCTTGGCTGAGAGAGAATGAAGATCAAAAGCGTCAGGAACGCCGTTTGGGTCGGGAGTTGGAGGCGGCAGCCATTGAGACGGCTGACGGCAGCACGCTGATCGTCATGCAGTGGATGGAAGAAGGGGCGCAGTTCGTGCCGGGGCGGCAGGCGGGAGTCAATGCGACGATCAAAGTTCCCGGCCCTGAGTCGTCGGTCGCGTACTTGATTACGACGACCGGTGTGCGGAGCCTCGACGGCCAAAGCGTTCGGAAGGCCGGCGGCTGGGAAATCACATTAAAGAATTTCGACCAGACGGCGATCGTGTTGTTGACCTCCAACCATCGAGTGAAGCAGGAATTGGACCGAAAGGTCGCGGCGATGGCGGCTGAGAGCGCAACAGTCACGTTGCAGTTGGCCCAAGCGAAGTTGGAACGCATCGAACCGATTGACCGGGAATTGGTCGCGCTGGGAGTTCCGCAAGTAGACGGCAAGGAACTTTTATCAATGTCCGCGCTGAGTATCGAGCGCGGCGTACGGGCGTTTCGACAAAAAGACTTTCATCGCGCCCGGCTGCGGGGACAAGAGGCGATGCAACTGATGCGGCGGCTGCAGCGTGCACATTGGAACGACGCGGTTCGGAGTCTCAGCAGTCCCGTTTCGAGCGAGCATACACTCTGCTTTCAGACGTTGCCCGACTATTGGAGAATGATCGCCCGGCTGGGGAGCGATCCCACGGCGGCCGAGAACTTGTTGCGCTCCGGCGAAATCGAAGACATTGATACCATGATTGCCGAAGGGTGGCAGCACAAGCAGCGATTGACGCCGGGGATCAAAGCGACGGCGGAATTGTCACCTAGCCCCTTTCCCAAGGGGGGGCGGTATTCACTGCGATTGGCGGCTTGGGCCGCCGATCCCGAGGAGGTTCCCCGCAGCGTGCCGGAGCCGCCCGTTTCGGTGATAACGCCTTCACTGAACGTGCACAGCGGAGAACTGGTCCACATCAGCGGCTGGATTCGAATGTCCACGTCGATCCATGGGAGCAGTACCGGAGTCACATTCTTTGATAGCCTTGCCGGCCCGGAGCGAGGGCTGCGGTGGCACAAGGCCGACAAATGGCAGTATTTCGAACTGATTCGCGAGGTCCCGGTCAGCGGACCGATGACAATGACGATGAGTTTGACCGGTATGGGAGAGGTCTATTTCGACCAATTGCGCGTGGTGGTGCAAAAACCGTCGCTGAATCGCGACGATGTGCGGGGGCGCAAGCTGTTTGATCCTCGTACGACGCAATCCGGTCCGCGAAATCGAAAACGGATGCAAGAGTTCTCCGACCAACAAGCGAAACAACGCAAAGCGCGGCTAAAAGAGCTGGAGGAAGAGGAGTTGTTTCAGCGGTGAGTCTTCGTGGGAGAGCCCAACCCTCACGCTCGGGGCTTAAACCACAGATCGTACGCCGTCTCGCCCAGAATCGCCTTCTTGGACGGCTTGTCCAGCCCCAAGCGGTCGGTGAAGATTTCCAAGTGTTGCTTATAAGTCACCTTGGGGCACCACAATTCACAGGGAAAGTCGCTCCCCCAGACGCACCGCTCCGGTCCGAACGCCTTGATCACCGCATGGCAGGCGTCGTACATGTCCTCGCAAGGAAACTCTTCGGCGCTGCCGGTAGGAATGAAGGTGAGTTTGGCGTGCACATTTTTGTTCTTCGCGACTTGCTGCATCGCGGCCACGTCGGCCGCCACATCGCGGGCGGCGTTGATGTTGAAACAATGGTCAATCACCACGCGGAGTTTGGGATGCCGCGCCAGCAGCGCTTCGATTTCCGGTTTCTTGTCGCGATTCACCAGCGCGTTGATCACGATCCCCTGTTCCTCGGCGACCTTCCATAAGGCGTCCACGCCGGGATCGTCCAGCTTTCCGCTCTTGGCGGGAATGCTCCGCATGCCGCGGACGTTGAAGTGTTCGACATATTGCTCAAGCATGCCGGGGCTGTGGACGTCGTCCGGATTGAGCGTGACGACGCCTGCCATGAACTCGCGGTTCGCCTTTGAAGAATCGGCGGTAAAGCGGTTGTCCCAGCGGTAGAAGGTGCTGGTTTGGATCGCGGTGACGTACTTGACGCCTGCGGCGCTCATCTCACGTTTGAGGTGCTCGACGGTCCCTTTGCCTTTGGGCGGCCGGTACGGCTTTTCGATGGTGGGGTACTTGCGTTCGTCCTCACCGTAGATGTGCGCATGACAATCGATGATCAGCATCAACGTGTCCCCCTTGGAAATCGAACGGACCGCCGCCAATCATACCCGAATCTCATTACGGATGTGAGTTCGTCGTTGCTGATTTCTCAGCGAGCGGATGAGCGGCGAGAAATTCGCGGATGCGGGGAATCAGTTTCTCATGCGCGTCTTCAAATATGTAGTGCCCCGCTTCGGGAATGCGAAAAACCTCGGCATCGGGGAAGAAGTTGCGAAGCTCGTCGAGAAACTCCGTCGTAAAACACCAGTCGCGCTCACCCCAGGGGAGCAAGATCGGGTGTTCACGGAATTGCAGTATGCCCTGTTCGATGTTCAGCAGCGTGCGATAGCTGCGGTGTTGGTGAGCGAGCGGGATATCCTGGACGAAACGGAGCACGGCGACGCGGTCGGCCCAGTTTCCGTAGGGCGCAAGATAGCCGGCGCGGACGGCGCGGGTCATCCGCTCTCGCTTGGCGACCGCCATGACGAGAGCGGCGCGGGCGAAGGCGTTCAGTCCCCGCACGGCCAACGATCCCAACAAGGGAGTGCGGCAGACGTTAATTCGCAGCGGGATATGGCGAGATCGAAACGCAGCGGTGTTCATGAGCACAAATCGGGAGAACCGATCAGGCGCTTCGACGGCGGCGCCCATGCCGATCGCGCCGCCCCAATCGTGCGCGATGAGCGTGACCTGCGACAGGTCAAGTTGCTGGATGAATTGGCCCAAGTTATTGATATGGTTGGCCAACGTGTACGGGTAGTCCTGCGGCTTTTCGGAAAAGCCGCAGCCGAGGTGGTCGACCGCGACGCAGCGGTAGTTGGCCGAGAGGTCCCCCACCAGTTTTCGCCAGGCAAAACTCCACGTGGGATTGCCGTGCACGAACAGCAGCGTTTCGCCCGCGCCTTCGTCGAGGTAATGGTATTGCCGACCGTTGACATTTAGGTAATGCGAGGCGAACGGGTATTCCTCAGCGAAGCCCGCTCGACTGGCCGCGGGGATTTCGCTCACGCCATTGCCTCCGCTGTCCGCAGGGCGTCGTTAAGCGCTGCAAGGAGTCCATCGATGGTGGCGTCGTCGTGCGCTGATGACAGCGTGATCCGCAATCGTGAAGTTCCCGGCGGTACGCTGGGGGGCCGGATGGCGCCGACGAGGTAGCCCCGGTCTTCGAGCGCCGCCGCTGTATGTATTGCGAGTTCCGGGTTGCCCAGCAGAATGGGGACAATCGGGGCGATCGCATTTTCGATGGTCTGAAGTTCGGCGTCCTGAATTGCTGCGCGAAATCGACGACAACGCTTGAGCAATTCTTCGCGCCGGGTTGGTTCGGATTGCACGATTGCCAGCGCAGCACACGCGGCGGCACAGGCGGCCGGCGGCAATGCAGTGGAAAACATTTGTGTGCGGGCGTTGTTCCAGAGCCAGTCGGTCAATTCCGCCGGGCCGCAGACGAAGCCGCCGCACGCGCCGAGTGCTTTGCTGAGCGTGCCGATTTGAAAGTGAATGCGATCCTCAACGCCATCCTGTTCGGCGAGTCCGCGGCCCCGGTTTCCAAACAGACCCGTCGCGTGTGCCTCATCGATCAGCAGCATCGCATCGTGTTTATCCGCCAAGTCGCAAAGATCGGCCAGCGGTGCCGCGTCACCGTCCATACTGAAGATGCTGTCCGTAACGATCAGCCGCCGGCGTGCAGTTGCAGCCCCCGCCAGAGCGGCAGAGAGTGACTCCAAATCTTCGCGGTCATAGACGGCCAGCGCCGCTTTGGAGAGCCGGCAGCCGTCAACCAGGCTGGCATGGTTCAAGCGATCAGAGAAAACGGCATCTTCGCGGCCGACGACAGCGGTGATCACGCCCAAATTGGCGGCGAATCCGGTGGGGAATAGGATCGCTGATTCGGTTCCTTCAAATTCGGCCAGTTTCTCAACGAGCCGGTGATGCCAGTGCGTATGTCCGCAAACCAATGCGCTGGCTGTTGCACCGGTTCCGGCGTCGGTCGTTGCTTCGTGTGCCGCTCTGATCACGCGCGGATGTTGCGACAGATTCAAGTAGTCGTTGCCGGCAAAGTTCCACAGTTCACGGCCATCGACCCGGCAGCGTCCCTCTGGCAAAGGTTCGATCTCGCGGCGACGGCGGCGCAAACCGAGTTGCTCGAGTTCGGCCAGTTCGTCGGTGATCCAAGAGAGAGAGTTCATGCGCGGAATGTGGTTGCTACGTAAGCGAAATCAGATGATTGCTAAGTTGTTCGAATCCGTGTTCAGTGATGAGATAATTGTGCTCGATGCGGATGCCGCCGATGCCTTCGACGTACAATCCCGGCTCGAGGGTCAAGACGTCGCCGGCAAGCAGAATGTCGTCGCTGTCGGGAACCAGAATCGGCGGCTCGGGGTGGGCCAAGCCGATGCCGTGGCCGGCGTGGTGGTCGAAGGTGTCGCCGTAGCCGGTTTCTCTCATGGGGCGGGCGGTGGCGGCGTGCACGTCACGCGCGGCAGCGCCTGCTTTGAGCGCTGACTCACCGCTGCGGAGCGCGGCTTCACACAATTCAAAGAGCATCATTTGCTCGTCGCTGGGGGGGCCGACGCTGAGCGCGTTGGTAAAATCGCCGCGGTACCCGTCAATGACCACCGAGAAGTCCATCAGCATCAATTCGCCGGTTTGCAGCACGTGGTCGGAGGGAAGTCCACCCACGTCGACCTGATCGGCATGTGTGGCGCGAAAATCGCCGTAGACGATCACTGGGCGCCCCGCCTCCTGCATAGCCGCTGCGTGAATTTCGCGGTAGACCTCAAACTCGCCGATGCCGTCTCGAAGGATTTCACGGGCGCGGGCGTGCCCGGCATCCCCGGCACGCATACAGGCGCGAAGTAGTTCCAACTCGTCAGGTTCCTTTTGCCGCCGCAGTTGCCGCAATACCGAACCCAAGTCGATCGACTTACGCCCGGGAGCGATCGCTTCGTCGGATCGTTCCTGGATGTCATGTTGCTCGAGATCGGGGGCTAACGCCTCCCAGGCCGCCAGGGGGAGCCATTCCGCTTCGACCGCTCCTGTCCGCCCGAAGACATGCGAATCGAGCGCCTGCAGTGCTTTGAACAAAGCGTGATCGCGGTTGATCACCGAATGCTCGTGGTCATACCAAGTCTCTTCGATCACGCGGTCGACATACACGTCTCCAGCCGCCGCGAGATAAGTGAAGTTATCCGCGCACAACGTGGTGGTTCCGTCTCGCTCCAGGAACAGCAAACCACGCTCGCCGCCGGAGAAGCTGTACGGATTTACCAGGAAATTTGACAGGTAATACACATGGCGGGGATCCGCCACGAGCATCCATTCCACGCTTTCCGGTACCGCCGCCCATAAACGCGACCGCCGTGCCTGACATCCTGCTTCGCTGAGCATTGTTTTCATCCATCAGCAACAGATTTGGTATTTCGCTGCGGTGTCTATTCAAAACCCTTGGCAGCCAGCCAACGTTCGGCGTCCAGTGCCGCCATACAGCCGGTCCCGGCGGCGGTGATCGCTTGGCGATAGTAATCGTCAGCGACGTCGCCAGCAGCGAAGACGCCTTCGACGCTGGTATAGGTCCGTTGGGGAGTTGTCCAGGTGATGTATCCCTTGTCATTCATCTCCAACTGGCCTTTGAGGAACCCGGTATTGGGCGTGTGCCCGATCGCGGCGAAGTACCCTGTAGCTTCCAAATCTTCTGTTTGATCGGAATCAACCGTGCTCCGAATGCGAACGCCGGTCACACCATCCTCATCGTTGCCCAAGACTTCGTCGACCGTGTTGTTCCATTTGACTTCAATTTTTTCGTTGGCCAGCGCGCGATCGGCCATGATTTTACTCGCGCGAAATTCGTCGCGGCGATGGACGATGTAGACCTTGCTGCCGAATTTGGTAAGGAACGTTGCTTCTTCCATGGCACTGTCGCCCCCACCGACGACCACCAGCGGCTTGTTCCGAAACCGCGGAACCGCGCCGTCGCAAACAGCACACGCTGAAACGCCCATGTTCTTAAATCGTTCCTCAGAATCGAGCCCCAAGTAATTCGCTCGTGCTCCGGTGGCGATGATCAGAGAAAACGCTTCGACTTCGTCGCCTCCCAACGACTTCAGCTTAAACGGATGGCTAGACAAATCGACTTCGACGATGTCATCGGTGACGACTTTCGTGCCAAAGTTGACCGCCTGCTGCCGCATGAGCTCCATCAATTCCGGTCCGCTCGCACCTTCCTTTTGGTGCGGGGTCATATGTTTCCGCTTTGATTTCTCAATGGAACTGTCCAGATAAGTTTCGAGATCGCCTGCTGGAAATCCAGGGTAATTCTCGACTTCAGTCGTCAGTGCCAGTTGCCCGAGCGGGAGCGTCCCTTGCAAGCGGTTCTCTTCGGTAATGGCCCCTTCGTACACGACCGGTTCCAAATTAGCTCGTGACGTATAAATTGCCGCCGCCCAGCCGGCGGGTCCGGAGCCGATGATGATGACGCGTTCTGCCACTTGATTCTCCCATTACATTCCCAGGATTCCGCAGCAATCCCTTATCGCCGCGCGGGGAATGATACTCGACGTCGGGTCGATCGGACAACCGGCGCTGAGAATTCATGGCCTGGCCACTGCGGAGAGCGGCACTAAGCAGGACGGGGTTATTCGCCGCCGTTGCGGGTGCTCATCTTACGCAGAATTTGCGGATCGGTGTCGGACGACAGTTGGCGAACGCTGCCGTCCCCCATTAAGAACCACGTCGCGCCGCCGCCGACGCTCCCGAAGCCCCGCTGTTCCCGATTGAGTCCGTCACCAATCTTCCGCCAGTTCTGTGGCTCGCCCCAAGCGGGGAAATTGCTGGGAATCTCGCCGGCGACCAGCGTATTGGAAAGGCCGTCGCTGACGTCCTGATATTTGACAGCCGAATTGCGGTCGAAAATTCCGAAATGAATCTTCCGTCCCTGCGGATCGGTCTCTTCGCCCCCGACGCCGGCAAAGTGCGCGGCCGCGAATTGCTTGATCGACGTGGTCTTGTCGACACCGGCGACAAGAAACTCGGGGATTTGCGTCTGCATCGCGTCAACATTTTCAGGATCGTCGAACGGGACGAACAGATTGATCGAATTGTGGACCTGCTGGTGACCCAAATAGGGGAGCAGCGCCGTCATCCAGCCGTGCAGCGGCTTAAAGGAGCCGTCGCGTTGTTGATCGAATACGCCTCCCGCCGGAAATTGCCGCCGTTCGTCGTAGTGGTCGTCGAGCGCGGTGCCGATTTGGCTCAGGCGGTCCTTCGTGATCTGCCGGTTGTTTTGAAGGACGTCCCAACCCCCCAGGCCCCACGCGAGAATGGGGCCGAGAAACATGCCCAGCAGGCTCAACCCCATTCCAAGCAGCGCCTGGTTCATCCCGGTCTGGCGGCCGCGGGACGTGCGGATTTCGTCCGCAGCCAAGAATCCGCAGAACAAAGCCCAGAACCCTATCAGCAGCGCCGGAAACTTGGACCAAATGTTGGGAAGCACCGCGAGGATCGACAATAAAATGGCGAGGCACGCAAGGACCACGCTCCATTTGGCCTTTTTTGATTGTTTTGGAGCCGCCGGTTCCCGTTTGGCGGTTCGGATCTCGATTTTGAGGTCTTGATCCGCTTCAGATGTTTTTCGCCAACGTTTGGGCTCGGGCGGCGACTTGACCGGGGGCTTGACTCGTGAGTGCTTGCGGGTCGGTTTGGTTTCGACGTCCTTATCGAAAGCAGCGTCGTCGGTGATCATGTCGAGCGCGGCAGTTTCTTCATCGCGCAGTGGTGACGCAACGGTTTCCTTGGTGATCTCCTCGGGAGAGATTTCCGGCGGCCGATCTCCCATGATGTCCCACAAAGACTTCAAGGGCGCTGCCGGTTCAGACGGTTCCTGAGAGGTTTGTGGCTGCGACGAGGGGGGCTGAGTCTCGTGCGGGTCCTGGTCGGACGGCGCCGCGCCGTGCGACATGACTTCCCACAGGCTCTTTGGCCGCTGTTCACGCTGTGGTGGCTGGCTCGAATCAGTCATGTACGTCTGGCGATCTTGCCGGCGAAGTGATGTTCCGAAACCGAAGGCTTCTCGTAGCCCGCTTTTATCGTATCGCGTCAGTGCCCGGCTGTCTGCTGCGAAATGAAGAATTCTTCAGAGAGTTTACTGGATGTGACCAGCCCCAGGACCTCATCGCCGTGCATGATGGCGGCATACTCGGATTCAGCGGCCCGCAGTGCGAGAATGGCTTCCAGTTTGCCGGTCGAGATGTCCAAATGAAAGAAGGGCCGCTGCGACTCCGCGAGCGGCCGATTTCGTAGCGAGAGGTCGGCAACACAGACGTAGCCGTACCAACCGTGGATTTGATCCGCCCGGCGAACCGGGACCCGCGACAAGCCGTGGCTTCTGGCGAAATCCAGGACTTGCTTTCGTGACAGATCGTCGCGGACTCCGGTCACGCGGGAACATTCGGTCATTGACTCTGCCACAGTCCGGGGGGCTTCGCGGAGCAGTCCCTGCACCAGATCGTTCTGAACACGCGTGAGCAATCCTTCATGGTGGCCCTCGGAAAGGACTTGGACCAGCCGTTTGCGGCCGAGTGCTCGCTGCGCCGAGTTTTTTTCCACACCTCCGAAGCGATCAAAAAGTTTACTGATCCAGACCAACGGCGTGCTGAAGATTAGAAAACATCGATAAAAAACGAGAAACCAACGGAGGTCGCGCCTGAGCAAGCGGTGTGGAGATTCGTAGTACAAGTTTTTGGGTATTAATTCGCCGAATACAAAAATCAGAGGCGTGAACAGCACGGTCCCCAAGATTTCGAACAATCCGGTTGACGCACCAAATGCCGCGGCGGTTGCCATCGCGATCGCTAACGTCGTCACGTAGTTCGCGAGATTGTTTCCGACGAGGGTCGTCGCCACGAAATAGCCGGGTTGTTGGACGAAGTCCAACAATCGCTGCGAGACGGTGTCGCCCGAGTCGGCTTCCACGCTGAGGCGGAGCGGGCTTAGCCGGTAGAAGCCGATCTCTGATCCGCTGAAGAACGCGGAGAGCCGCACGCCCAGAGCAAATATGCCGATGATGAGCAGCCAATTCCACCAGCCGTCCATTAGCGGCACCTCGCCTGCTGACAAATGCCAGATGCAGTCTTGATCATAAGATAAACCGGCTGAGATCCTCGTCGTCGATCACTTCTTTCAGTTTCTCGCGGACATAGTTGGAGTCGATATTGAGGCTCTTTTGCTTCATGTCCGGTGCGTCAAAACTGACTTCTTCGAGCAATCGTTCCATGATCGTATGCAGTCGACGCGCGCCGATGTTCTGTGTCGATTGATTGACCTGGTAGGCGATGTCTGCCATGGTCTCCAATCCGTCAGTCGTAAACTTGAGAGTCACGCGATCGGTGGCCAGCAGCGCTTCGTACTGCCTGGTGAGCGAACTGGTCGGTTCCGTGAGAATGCGGATGAAGTCGTCGCGCGACAGGTCGGTCAATTCAACGCGGATCGGAAAGCGGCCCTGCAACTCGGGCATCAAATCCGACGGCTTGGAACGGTGAAACGCGCCGGCAGCAATGAAAAGGATATTTGAAGTGTTAACCGTTCCGTAGCGAGTCTGCACGTTGGTCCCCTCAACGATCGGCAGTAGATCGCGTTGGACTCCTTGTCGGCTGACGTCGGCGCTGCTGGTGCCCCCCTCAGGGCCGCAGATTTTGTCGATTTCGTCGACAAAGATGATGCCGCTGCTTTCCGCCAGTTCAATCGATTCCTCGTTCAGGGCGTCTTTGTCGAGCAACCCCTCGATCTCTTGTTCCATCAATACCTTGCGCGCTTCGGAGACCTTCAGCGAGCGGTCCTGGCTTTGCTTGGGCACGATTTTCTCAAACATCGACTGAAAGTCGATATCCATCTGTTCCATGCCCATGTTGGAGAAGACCTGCACCGGCAGGTTGCGAGACTCGACGCTCAGTTCGACGGTTCGCTCCTCCAATTCGCCGGCACGGAGCATCGAGCGAAATTTTTCCTGGGTCCGCACGTGCCGCTCGGCCGCTTTTTCGCCCTCGTCTTCATCATCTGTCATCTCCCAATCTGGAGTGGCTGGGGCGAGCAGATCAACGAGCCGGTCTTCGACACGGCGGGCGGCTTCCTCTTCGACCTCGGCGCGTTTGGTCGTTTCAACGAGCTTCAGCGCGGCTTCGACCAGGTCGCGAACCATACTCTCGACGTCGCGGCCGTAGTAGCCGACCTCGGTATATTTGGTGGCTTCGATCTTGATAAACGGCGCCCCGGTCAGCGATGCCAAACGGCGGGTGATCTCCGTCTTTCCCACACCGGTCGGGCCGATCATGATGATGTTTTTGGGTGTGACTTCTTTGCGAATGTCATCTGCCAATTGCCGCCATCGCCAGCGGTTGCGGATGGCGATTGCCACGGCCCGTTTTGCAGCGTCCTGGCCGACGATATGTGCGTCCAATTTCGCGACAATTTCCCGCGGGGTCAACTCGCGCACGGAAACTCCTCCACCACAATCTCGTGATTCGTGTAAATGTCGATCTCTGCGGCAATTTGCAGTGAACGCTCCACAATGTCCGCCGGTTTGAGCTCTGTGTTTCTGAGCAGGGCGCGGGCTGCTGCGGTCGCGTATGACCCGCCTGAGCCGATGCCGATGATGCCGTCACTGGGCTGAATCACATCTCCCTGCCCGGTGATCAGCAGGCTATGTTCGGCGCTGACCACGACCATCAGTGCTTCTAATCGCCGCAGGATGCGGTCGGTTCGCCAATCACGGGCCAACTCGGTTGCCGCGCGGGGAATATTGCCCGGATAGTCCTTCGCTTTGGCCTCAAAACGCTCCATCAGCGCGAAGGCGTCGGCGGTCGAGCCGGCAAAGCCGACCAGCACTTTGTTATCGAGCATCCAGCGGATTTTCTTGGTGTCCGCCTTCATGACTGTATCCCCAAGCGTGACCTGTCCGTCGCCGCCCAGCGCGACGTCGCCGCCGCGGCGGACGCTGAGGATCGTCGTCGAACGCCATTTGGGTTTCTGTGCGGGCATTGTTGCTGTGTTCTCTGTCACAATTTGTGTGGCGCGGTGCTGATTACTCGTGTGTCGTGATCAACCGTAACAATTGGACCGATCAGGGACAAGCATGCATACCTCGGCAGGGAGCGACGCGCGCTAAGGCATCTGACTGAATTGACTTACGGCGACTCGGCATCGTGATCCCGGATGCCCCGTCCTGATGGAAACTCTTGAGATCTGAAAACCGGCGCCGAACCGTGGCTGATTGTCCGTCTGTTTGGGCATTTTGAAAATAGAGCGGTAACAATCAGCCGATTTGTTCGCTTGGCAGGTTGCTGCTCATTCATCGAACCAAACACCCGCAAATACGCCAATTCGGAGCTATCCGCATGAGCAATGCCCCCCAACGCAGCATGAAATTTGAGTCGCTGGAAGACCGCAAACTGATGGCCGCTTCAATCGAACTCGACGGCGGTACGTTGGAAGTCCAAGGGACCAACGGCGACGACCGGATCGAACTGATGACCAGTTACGAGAACGTCACAATTCTGGGCCATAGAGTCTCCGTCCCGGATGAAATTCGGGTCACGATCCGCAACGAGAGCGGGTATATCGTCAAGCAGTCCCGATTTGATTATGCCGACGTCGACCGACTGCGGATTGAGAGCCTTGACGGAGACGACTTTGTTAACAATACGACCGACAAATTGGCCTACATCTATGGCGGTGACGGCAACGACCGCATTTATGGCGGGCGCGGAACCGACTACATATACGGCAACAACGGCAACGACTACCTCAACGGCGGCCGCGGCAACGACTACATCGACGGCCGGGCGGGCAATGATACGATACTTGGCGAGTCGGGTCACGACAGACTCCTCGGCGGCGTCGGCAACGACTCCCTCCGTGGCAGCGACGGCAACGACAGACTCTACGGCCAAAGCGGCGACGACATCATCAACAGCGGCGCGGGCAATGATACCGCCTACGGTCACGATGGACGGGACACCATTTACGGCCTCTCCGGCAATGATTACTTAAGCGGCGGCGACGGTAACGACAACGTCTTCGGTGGAGACGGCAACGACACAGTGATCGGCGGAACTGGAAACGACTATCTCACCGGTGATGGAGGCAGGGACCGGATGGACGGCGGCGACGGCAACGACCGAATCTACGGAGGTGATGATCCCGACACTCTCAACGGCGGCAATGGTGACGACTGGATTCGAGGCGGGGATAGCTGGGACTACCTCTTCGGCGATGCAGGCGACGACAGTCTGTTTGGAGACGACGGTAATGACAATCTCTCGGGCGGCGCGGGAGTCGATCGGTTTTACGGCGGCGACGGATGGGATAGAGTTCTCGATCGAACAGAGTTCTATCGTGGATTAGTTTTCACCCACTATGAATTCGTGAACAACATCGAATCCCAAACCAGGATCCGGGCCAGCATCTAGCGAGAAAAGTCGCCTCAGAATTGAATTCAACCGCCGACGTCATGCGTCGGCGGTCTTTCTATGCGCTGAGAAGGGCTTGGAGTGAGTGGGATTCCGAAAACCTCTCGAATTGGGTGGCTCATACAGCCCAGTTTTGGGCATTTCTTAATAGAGCGGTGACAAATCGCGCGTTTCTGCGCATGGCAAGTTGCCGCTCGGAGATTGAACGAAATCCCCCCATCATCCAATTTCGAAAGTGCTGGTATGAAGAACTCCACCCCGCGCGGCATGAGCTTTGAGTCGCTCGAAGACCGCAAACTGATGGCAGCGTCGATCGAACTCGACGGCGGCACGCTTGAGGTCCAAGGGACCAACGCCAACGATCGGATTGAACTCTCGACCGAATACGACTACGTCCGGATCTTGGGATATAATGTGGCTGTCCCGGATGAGATTCGCGTTACGATCCGCAATGAGAGTGGAGCGATTGTTGAACAAGCCAACTTCGACTACGATGCCGTCAGCCGCCTGAGAATCGATGCACTCGGCGGAAACGACTTCGTTAACAATGCCACTGACAAGCTCGCCTACATCTACGGCGGCGTCGGCAACGACCGCATCTATGGCGGCCGTGGGAACGACTACATTTACGGCAACGACGGCCACGATTATCTCAACGGCGGCCGCGGGAACGATTACGTCGACGGCCGGGCCGGCAACGACACGATACGCGGCGAATCGGGCCACGACCGGTTGCTGGGCGGCGTGGGCAACGACTCGCTGCACGGCGGCACCGGCAATGATTCCGCCTACGGTCAAGGCGGAAACGACATCGTTTATGGCAGCTATGGCGACGATTACTTAAACGGGGGGAGCGGCAACGATCAGGTCTTCGGCGAAAGCGGGGCTGACAGGATTGTGGGCGGAACCGGCGACGACTACCTGATCGGCGGCACCGGCCGTGACCGGATTGAAGGCAAAGACGGCAACGACTGGATGCACGGCGGAGACGACCGGGACACGCTGTTCGGCAACAACGGCAACGATACGATCTATGGCGGCGCCGGAGACGACTACATGCAGGGGGACTTCGGCGACGACTGGCTGTTTGGAGAGGACGGCAACGACAACATGACCGGCGGTCCCGGCCGAGATCGATTCTACGGTGGCAGCGGATGGGACACGGTGAAAGATTTCACGCAATTCTTCAGCGACGACGAAGTCCACTTTGAATACCGCAGCGGCATCGAGTGGTCGCACAGGATTGACGTCTTTTCGTAGCGGATGCAGTTTTTACGGGCAGTCGTTTTAGCGACCCCACAAACTCGCCGCCGGTTCTGCGCACCGGCGGCCTATTCATGCGCTCGTTGCCGGGAAGCAGTAAACAGACCGCCCGCACCGCGCGATTAGTCAATCAATCGCGAGCGCGAGACGCCGAAGGCGATGAGGTGTGCTGGCAAACGGCGAATGAGCGGCAGTTTCAGGAACCAGGGCGGACGAAACGGGCGGCTGTCGTCCAGACCCGCCTTAACGATTCGCTGCTGAACGACCTCCTGGAACCGCTGGATCACCTTGACGGGGAACGCTCGCCGCTTTTGAATCGCCGCGAGGTGCTCGTCAGTTACGGTGCCGTTGAGCAGTCGTTCGGTCAGCACGTTGGCGGCCTCGACGGCGTCCTGAACTGCGTAGTTGATTCCGACGCCCCCCACCGGCGACATCACATGCGCCGCATCGCCGATCAGCAGCAAACCGGGAACATGCCACTGCGTTAGGCGGCTCGCTTCGACATTCAGCGGCGTGATCTGTTTCCAGTCGGTCAGCTCGTCCAATCGGTCAGCGAATTCCGGAACCAGCGCTGCGAGATCCTGGCGAAAGTGGTCCAAACCGTGCTCGCGAAGCTCGTGAAATCCGCCTTTGAGGATCAGGTAGGCGAGTTGCCAGTGATCCTCCCGTTCGAGGATCACGGCCATTTGTCCGGACTTGACGCGGAATGTCACGCCGAGTTTGTCGCCGGGCTTGCGCGTCAGCCGAAACCAGAGGACGTCCATCGGCGGCGAGGCTTTGATCGGTTCCAGCCCCGCTAGTTTGCGAAGCTTGGAGAATCGGCCGTCGCAGGCAACGGTCAAGTCAGCGCGGCACTCCTCCTCTCCGTGAGACGTGCGAAATGTGACGCCGCGGCAAATGCCCTCTTCCTGGATCAATTCGTCGGCCAGCGCCCCCATCTTGAGCGTGAAATTGGGGTACTTCTCAGCTTCCTCAGCCAGCAGGTCCAGGAACTTGGTCTGCGGAATGAGTGTGATAAATGGAAACCGCGTTTTGAGCCGCCGGAAGTCGGCAAACGTCACCGTCTCGGCCGGTGACTGCATGCGGACGACGTCCAGTTTGGTGTGCGGAATTTCGAGGAGGGCATCCGCCAGCCGCAACTGGTCCATCAGTTCCATCGTGGAAGGATGCAGCGTGTCGCCGCGAAAATCGCGGTCGAAGTCCTGATGCGACTCGAGGAGCGTGACGCGAACCCCCTTCCGCGCCAGCAGTAGCGAAAGCACAACCCCGGCCGGCCCCCCGCCCACAACGCAGCATTGGCATCCATTCTTCGCAGGGGTCTGAGACATCTTGTCACCGCGTCGCTGAAGCCATCGTGCGGGACCTGCCCATCTCCAGATGCGGCATGTCGCTCGCACTCAAGGCCCAGATCGTACGTAATCACTTGCCATTTGACCAGGATGCGGATTACTCGGCGTCCACAATCCGCACCTGCATCTCGTCGGAGTTGCCTTTCAGTTCCGGGGCGTACATCGCATAGCCGCGGGTCGGCAGGGCGTGGAATTGGCCCGGGATTTCGGCACGCATGCGGTAGGCGATGCTGTGTTTGCCGCGGGCGAGATGCCGCACGAAGAACGTCACCCGGTCGTCGCGAAGTTCCATATAGGCCCGCAGCCCTTTCTTGCTGTAGCCGCTGCGAACCTCGAACGGCTCAAATCCGGCCGCTTTGAGGTCCTCGAAGACCAAGTACTCGTAATCGTTCTTGCTGTCGATTTCGAGCTCGATTTCGACGAGGTCGCCGCTTTTGAGTTCGCTGAGGTTGACCAATTCCTGCCGGTCGTATTTCTCGACTTTTTGATCGACCGCCTGGCCGCGCGACCCGGCGACTTTAATCTCTTTGTCACGTTTGACCAGTTTGTAGTACTTGCGGTTGACCTTCAGTTCCAATCCGGCCCGCTCGATGAACTTCTCCATCGTGAACGTCGTCAAATAGGCGTTGTAATAGAGTGGTCCGGACCCCTTCTTGCGCAGCTCGATCGTGTGCCGCCCGGTGGTGATGGCATCGCCGCTGAGCGTGAACGTGCCGTCGAAGGTGAACAGGTTCTCGGCGTCGATCTTGACCTCCTTCTGTTTTTTGCCGTCGTAGTAGATTTCGACGGTCATGTCGGGACGATCTTCGCCGCTGGCGACCATGTAATCGGCGATCGCTTCGATACAGAGCGCGGTGTCCCGCGTGCTGTTCCAATAGGTGGCGTGCTTGCGGTTGTTGAGCAGGTATTTGACCAGCCGCGACGCCTTTTGCGACTTCGGCTCGGTCCGCGCGAGCAGCTTGAGGTACATCGCGTGCGCTTCGAATTCGCTGCCGTACCAGTACCACCAGTAGCCGCCGTTGGGCAGATTTAAGTAGGCGGTCTGGTTCTCGTTGTCCTCGACCAGGTATTGCTCGATATTGCGGACGATCATCGCCAGTTGTTCGGCTTCTTGCTGTTTGTGCAGCGCCATTCCAAACAGAGCTTTGGCATAAACGGCGAGATACGTGCGGTCGCGATACAGAAACTTCTGCATGTCGGCGTCGGCGACATCGGCATCGACGAGCACCATGTAGACCAGCGCGTCGATGTTGTCCGCGCGGGTCTTGTACGGTCTGGTCTTCGTCGGTGCGTTCTTGAGCAGCCGCACTTGCTCAGCTTGATAGCGCTTGAGCCACTCGACGCCTCGTTCGTAAACGCCCGGGACAAGAGCCACGTCGTTCTGCTTGGCGATCTGCAAACCGCGAATCACACTCGCGGTGGTGTGCGGATACGAATACTCGCCGAAGCCGGAGAACCACCCCCAGCCGCCGTCGGAGAGCTGCATTTCGGTCAATGCCTGCAAGTTTTCGCGAACCATTTCGCGGAGAAGGTTTTCGTCGAAAACGGGATTGCGGTCATAGCGTTTCCACTGCGCCGCCCGTTCAGCGGGATCGCCCAGTTCCTGGGCATTGAGGTTCGTTCGTTTTTCTTGGATCTCTTTCAGATTCAACTGCATTCGCAGCAAGATATTTTGCGTGATGACCGCCGGCAAGAAGCGGTTGAGCGTGCTCTCGGTGGTCTTGTACGGATAGTTAATCAGATAGGGCAGCGCGTCGACCATCGCACCCGCCAGCGACGGCGAGTAGCGGACCTCGAGAATCGAGTCGTTTATCCGTCGATCTTCGGGGACGTCGATCAACACTTTTCCAGACTTGTCGTCCGGCCGCAAAGCGCCGGAGAACGATTCCATTTTGAGCATGCCGTGCACATAGACTGGGAAGGTCATTTGCATCGCATCCGATTCTTCGTCGGTGAGCGCTTTGACGCGGACCGTGGCCAGACCCGGTTTGAGGACGCGGATTCGCCAATCGACGCGAACGTCGCCGCCGGCAGGCACGACAATTGTTTTCGTCGTACTCGATTGTGGGGCGAGGGTTTCCCCGTCCATTTCCAGGGCGACCTGCACGCTCTTTTCGTGATCGAGATAGTTATGCACGTTGGCCGACAGAACGACCTCGTCGTACTGCATAAAGAATCGCGGCGCTTGCAGGCGGACGAGCAGATCCTTCGCAGTCACGACTTCCGATTGGCCTTGTCCCACTTTGGTGCCGTGTCCCATCGCCCAACTGCGGATGATCCAAGCAGTCAGGTTCTCGGGCATGTCGAGCGTGACTTCCGCCTCGCCGTTTTCGTCGGTTTCGAGTGCGCCGACCCATAGGGCGGTATCGGCAAATTTAGTGCGGACCGTCGGTTCGACCGTATCGGCCCCTCCTGGCGCTCCGGCTCCATCATCGGCGAACGCGGCCTCTTGGGCGACCTCCTTCTTTGCATCCATCGGCGCCGCCATCGGCACGGGTGCGCCTGCTTTTGAAAGAGCGCGACCTCTGCGTATTCCGCTCGCAATGCCGATTCGGCCCTCCTGGTCGCGGACCTCATCGACGACTCCGGCGCCGAACGTTCCCAGGAATGTCATACCGGCCTCGCCCTGTTTCAGCAGGTTGCCGAAATACCGCGCCAAATTCGACTCGGTGCGCGGCGAGTGTCGGCGGCGCCACTTCCAAAAATACGACTTGATCTCCGGCACGTTGGAGCCGCCGGAGATGTACTCGACGCTCTTGTCGTAAATTGACAGCACCGTCGAGCCGACGAACGGTTCTCCCTGCTCGTCGGTCAATTTCACTTTGACGACCGCCGGTTGTCCCGGTTTGTATTCGGTTTCCGAAGGATCGACGGCGACGTTGATGACCCGTTTTTCCGGCGGCACGATCACTTCCCGCATGCCGGTATGAATTTTCCCGGACGAAATCGTCATCGCTTCGACGAAGAAGTTCGGCATGTCCTTTTTGACGACCGTGATGTCGACGACCGTGCTTTTCCCTTTCATGCGAATCACCTGCGGCGGGAGATAGACGCCGTTGGTGGGCCGCAGAAACAACAACACGGTGGCGCCCGTGCGGTTGGTGTTGATCGCCATCCGCACCGTGTCGCCGGGCGCGTATTCCCGCTTGTCGGTGATCAATTCGACGTCGTTGAAGCGAAACTCCCGGCCGTCGAACCCTTCGCCGCGAATGATGAACACATACCCGCCTTCGATCGTGTGTCCGGCGGCGTCGGTCAGCTTGTACGACAGCCGGTACTGGCCCGCGCGGGAGGCGGCGATTTGCTGCGCCGCTCGGCCTTCGTCATCGGTGTTGAGCTCCCACGTCTTTTCGACCGTTTCGACCGGCTCGTTGTTCTCGTCGTAGGTCACGCGATAGAGCGTCAGTTCGCCGGTTCCTTGGACCGGTTTCTGATCGAGCGTGTGGGCCGACATACTGGCGTTGATCGTATCGCCGACGCGGTAATAACCGCGGTCGAGCCAAGTAAAGACCTTAAACGGCTTGCGCGCGACCAGTACCTTCCCCTTGCCGACGATCGTGCGGCGGGACTCGTCAACCACTTCAGCGGTGATTTCGTAACTGTGGTCGGTATCGCCGTGAATTTCCTTTGCCAGCGCTGTGTCGATTTCGACCGAGACGGTGCCGTCGGGTCCGATCTCGACTTCGTTTTCCAGCACAACCTCCGGCGGATCGCGGCGGACCGGCCACCACCAGCCGATGGGACGCCTGCAGCCCCACTCATGCCAGCCGGGATACCACGTGTAATCATACGCAAACCACCAGTAGCCGGGACCGTAGAACCAGTCCCAGATGCCGATTGGGTACCATTGCTGCGAGTGGCTGGAACGGAGTACTTTGTATTTGACCTTGGCGTTGGCGACGGGCGCCCCGAAGTAGTACTTGGCCAGAATCTTGGCGGTGATCTTTTCACCCAGCATCACCGGCTCGTCGGGCGCTTCGACGGTCACTTCGAATTCCGGTTTTTTGTATTCCTCGACGCGGAACGAACCGCCTCCCTTGCCAACGATCTGCAGTTGATAGACGCCCAGCGCCGCATCCCTCGGGAGTTCATACTGGCCGTCGATCCCGCCGTACTCATCGCTTTCGAGGTTTTCCTCAAAGACCTTTTGGCCTTTGGCGTCGGTGATTCGCACAGTGAATTTCTGGTGTGCGAACGCAGAGCGGTCCTGCTGGTCGTATTTCGCATGGCGGACCCAGAATTTGAACTTCACCGGTTGATCCGGCCGATAGACGGGCCGGTCGGTGATGGTGAAGACCTTTGTCGCGTTGTAGGCGTGATCGTAATAGCGGCCGTACCAGACGCCGCTGAATCCATAGTAGGCGAAGCGGCCATCTTTGGTGCGGGCAGTGATTAGCCACGTGTAGTCACGCGGCTGTTCCTTGGGATTCGGGATGACCAAACCGTTTGCGTTGCTGAACTCCGCGAAGTTCTTTGTGAGCACGCGAAATTGATTCCGGCGGCCGGGAATTTGTTCTTGGCGATAGCCGAAGAACTCGAGGTTCGCTTTGGCAATCGGCTCGCCGGTGACGGCGTCGGCAACGTAGTAGAGAACTTTGCCGTCGAGCTGTTTCTTGGCGATGACGGTGTCGGCCTGCCAGACAATGATCCGGCTGGTGTTCCCACCCTCCAATTTCGCGGTGAGCAGGTAGGCTCCCGCCTGTTGCAGCGGCGTGGTGATCGTGATCAGTTTGTCGAAGTGCTTCTCGCGCGGTTTGAGGTCGAGCGTCCAGTCGGCGACCGTTTTGCCGAGATAGCGTGATTCGTTGAGTTGCACCAGCCGGTAGCCGATGTTGGCGATGTTGAGCTTGTTGTACTCCAGTTTCTGCGGGTTGCCCTTGAGGTAGGCTTTGGCGTCTGAGAGCAGCCTTTCGACGTCGATCGCGCGGGCGCTGAGCTCCAGCTTGTCGCCGTTGCGGAACCGAAAACCGACCGTCGCTCCGGATCTTGCCGGCTGCACGGTGTTGGATTCGAACATCCCCCAGTTGCCGACGATTTGCTGCAAGTACATCTTCTTGTTCGCGGGATTGACATTGGGGAATCGCTTGAGGCTCTCCCGCCAGTAATCGGCGGCACGGTCGTATTGGCGTCGATCGGCGAATAATCGAGCGAGCTGGTTGAGTGCCTGGTCTGCATAGCCGTCTCTCTCGCGCGCCGCGACGGACTGATAGATCTTGATGAAGTTGAATTCGTCAGGGAGTTCAAACCGCTTGACGCCGGTCGCCAATCGGGCAATCGTTTCTTCCTCTTTCAAAGTATGCAGCGCGTACGTTCCGCTTTCGTCGTCTTCATTCGTTGAGCGGCCAAAAAAGCGTCCGTAGTAGGCCAATGTGGTGACGCCGAACTGTTCGCGGAGAAACTGCGCGAAATACATGTCGATTTCACTGTTACGGCTCGGCGCGTATTCCACGACCTGCGAGAGCAGCCACCGCCATCGTTCGCCGTCGGAGGCGGCGGATTCGTAGTCCTGCGGTACCGAATAGAGGACCGGCTTGCCATCGGCATCGACTGGTGCGCCTTGTGTCCCGCCGCCGCGATGGTAATAGCCGCCGATTTCGTAATCGGGTAGGGTCGACAAATCGGTCAGATATTGAAGACGCCAAGCTTGATTGCCGCGGCGGTTGTCGAGATACATCTCGGCAAATTCACGATAGAATCCGGCGACCTCGTGCCGATTCGGCTCCTGCTTGAGCAGCGGCATTGCCTGCTGCATCAACTGCAGCGCGCGGACGCGATCTCTCTGGTCTGCGCTGGCATGTTGTCCCCCGCCGCGGTGTTGCCCGCGCACGAATTCGCCGGCGATCAGAAATCCCCAGTGGTTTCCGTGCCGTAGGGATTGCGCGGCGGTCCTCAGCAGCCGCCAGTTCTTGGCGTGGACCTTGATCACCTCTTCACGGAAGGCATCGACCTCGTTGACACGATTGAGTCTTCGCAGACAGTTGATAGCCATCGACAGATCGATGCCAACCTGCTTGGGATCCGTTTGTTCGTGAAGCGCCCGGCGCCGGAAACCCTCATACGCTTCCTTGTAGTTTCCGTCCTTGTACAGTTTTTGAACGGTTCGTTGATCGGGAATCGCTGCTTGTTGGGCGGCATAGACTCCGACGACGCAAATCAGGACCAATGACGCTGCTGTGACGTAATATTTTCGCGGCATGAGAATCTCACACGGTTATATTTTGGGATGAAATCTCGGGAGAACTTACCCGAAGAGAGGTTCGACGCGGAGAAATGACGGCGGCGGAAAAACTTGCCGCCGATCGGCCCGGCCGTCTGTGAGACGGGGTGTGCGTCGAGAAAGTTCCAGAAAAAGGCATCGGTACGGCAATCCATTATCCGTCCGGAGTGATTGTGCGGCAAAATCGATACCGCCGGTCCATCGTTCCGCAAACGCCGTTATTTGCTGAAGGCAGCTCTCGATGGCGCTTAAGGAAACGTCGGAGCCGATCGCCGCCGTGAGGTCTGCGTAGCGTTAGCGTAGCTCAAACAGCGTCTGCGTCTTGACGACTCCGTAGTTGTCGGGAAAGGTGTGAAACGCGTGAATGATCAGGCTGTCCGGCGCCGCGACGGTCTGCATGAAGCTCAATGGCGTCGGGCAGAGGCGGCTGGAACTCCCGAAGCGGTAGGAAAGCTCAGCTTCCTCGCAGTCCGCCTGAAGTTCCTCATGGAAATGCGCGAATTCCTCCGGCTCAAGCTGCTCCAATTGAAAGCTGACGTGGTAGCTGACGCCGCCGGCGAATTGGATGCTTTCGGAATGATGCCCGCGCAAGCCGTGCGAAAGAATCCGGCGGCGTTTGGGAAGGGGATGTTCCCGGCCGGTCATCACTTCGCAGAGTAACTGGTCGTTGCGGATGAACGTGATCACGTGACCGGAGTCACAAATCTGAAGTTTCGCCTGATAGTCGGGGAACTGAACGCCGGACTCGGCATAGACGTTGATCAACTCAGGATGGAGTTCACGGCTAAAGAGCCGGAACACCAATCTCGCCACATCAGGCCGAGCGAATCCAACGTCCATTGGTCCAAACCTAGATTACAAACAAATCACTTTCATCGTGGACTTCATTATAAATCATCGGGAAATCACAAACAGCGGAATCCACTGAGAAAAATAAGGTTGGCGTGGATTCCTTTGATTCCGCCGAAATGGGGGTTGACAGCAGCCTTCGGGGGCTGGGGCAATTCAGGTCGGGCGTAATGCCGGGGGATTCCCGGCTACTTCTTGTCGTCGTATTCGATTTTGCAGCCGCGCTGCAGGGTCTCACCGGGAGACGGCCGTTTTTTGTCGAGCAACGCGCGGACCGCGTTATGCAAGTAATGTTTCTTCGCTCGCTGGGGGTCGTCGTTTTCATCCAGCGATCCCATGTAGGCGACCTTGCGGTCACCGTCGAGCACAAAAAACTGCGGCGTGCGTACGGCACCGTAGACGCGACCCACTTTCTGAGACGGATCGCGCAAGTAATCAAACGTCCATTTCCGCTTTTTGGCGTGGCGCTTCATCTTTTCGAGCGTCTCGCCCGGCCCTTTGGAAACATTAACCGCCACGATCGCCAGTTTTTTGTCGGCGAAGGCTTTCGCGAACTTCTGCAGCCTCGTTTCGTACTGTTTGGACATCGGGCAATGGTTGTCCGTAAAAAAGAGCACGACAACGTCGTGCTCTTTGTAATCGTCCAAGCTGTGCAATTTGCCGTCGGTTCCCCGCAGGTCCGACCATGTCGGGGCGGGGGCGTCGACGTCGAGAACGCGATTGAACTTTCCGGCATCGGCGGGACTCGTTCCCAGCATCACAGCCGGCAGCAGAATCGCGATACTCAATTTTCGAGGTGTCAATCGGCTCATGGGATCGGGCCGGTTATTTCTTAAGTTCCTTAACGACTTTCAAGACTTTCTTGCTGTCTTGCGCCGCTTTGACCGACTTGTCTTTGTGAACGATCTTCCCATTCTTGTCAATCACGAACGTCCATCGTCCGGCGGTCACGCCGCGGGTAAGAGTGTATTTTTCGCCGTCGACCCGTTTTTCGATTGTTCCACCCTTTTTGAGCGGGACGCCGAACTTCTTGGCCACACTGCCGTCTTCGTCCGCTAACAGCGTGAAGTTCAAATTGTGGGCCTCTTTGAACAGCTTGTGATTTTTAACGGAGTCGCCGCTGACACCAACCACCTCGACGTCTTTTTCCTTGAGGAGCTTCATTCGGTCGCGAAAACCGCACGCCTGCTTGGTGCAGCCGCCGGTCAGATCGGCGGGATAGAAATAGACCACCAGAATCTTCTTGCCAACGCGGTCTTGCGATTTCCACTCTTTCCCTTCGTCATCGGTGCTCTTAAATTCCGGCGCTTTGTCGCCGACGTTCAAATCGACTTTGGACTTGTCTTTGGAGTCCTTTTCCTCGGCAGCGGTGTTTGAGACGGTCAACACAACGACGCTCAGCCCGCACAGTCCGGCGGCGAGACACTTCTGGAACAATTTCATCGTTCTGCGTCCTCACATGATTAAGATTCTGTACGAATGACGTCCGTGAAAACCGCTGATCGACGCTCGCTGTCGATCAGGCACTGCGGTTGATAATGCAATTCCCGCAACTGGTGCCAGTCTGATTAGTTACTGCCGTGGTGTCAACTCGCGGGATTGAGTGCGATTGCATCATCGACCAGTGTGCCAATGGCGTTTTTGAGGAGAATTGAATAGCATGAATATTGATTTTCTTGTCAGTGCTTTTTCGGGATGGAAACTATGTGCGGGTGCGGACGTTTTGGGTTGATCGGACGATGGACGGCGCTAGTTCTCGTGTTCGCGCTGAACGTGCCGAGCTGGGCTGAGGAAAAGGCTCCACCGGCGAAGCGGGCACAACTGCCCCGGGTCGCGGCTGTGGTGACGGAGTATCGTCACAACTCGCACGCTGATGTGATTGTCAGCCAACTGATGCTGACGAAGTCGCTGGACGGCAAGGGAGAGAAGCCGCAGCTGGAATTGGTGTCACTCTACACCGATCAGGTTCCCAAGCATGACACGAGCCGCAAACTCGCGGCGGAGCATGGCGTGCCGATCTTCGACACGATTGAAGGGGCATTGACGCTGGGAACGGGAAAGCTGAACGTCGACGCGATTTTGTTAATCGCCGAACATGGACAATATGCGAAATCGGAGACGGGTCAGACGATTTATCCTAAGAAGCGGTTGTTTGCCGAAGTTCGTAAGGTGTTCGAGAAGAGCGGCCGCGTCGTACCGGTTTTCCACGACAAGCATATCGCCGACAACTGGACTGACGCCAAAGAGATTTACGATGCGACGCAGCGGCTGAAGGTTCCTTTCATGGCGGGATCGTCACTACCGGTGTTGTGGCGATATCCGCCGGCGAACACGCGACGCGACGCCAAGCTCAAGGAGATCGTCGCCGTTTCCTACGGATCGCTGGACGCCTACGGCTTTCACGCGCTGGAGATGGTCCAATGTTTGGCGGAACGACGTCAGGGGGGCGAGACCGGTATCGCCTCGGTGTTTTGCCTGGAGAACGAAGCGGTCTGGGAGGCTGGGGAGCGCGGAGTCTACGATCCCGAATTGTACCGGGCGGCGCTCTCCCGGCTGGGCAACCGCCGGTTCCGTCCGGAGACCGATGTCAAGGAATTGGTGAAGAATCCCGTGTTATTCGTCATCAACTATCGTGACGGGCTACGGGCCAGTGTTCTGCAACTCAATCCCGCAGTCCGCGGCTGGGCGGTCGCTTGGCGCGAGGAAGAGCGGGAGGAGATTACCTCGACGTTGTTTTGGACGCAAGAGGCTCGGCCCTTTACGCACTTCAATCACTTGCTGCAGGGGGCGGAGAAAATGTTTCACACTGGCCGGCCGACATGGCCGGCGGAGCGGACGTTGATGACCAGCGGCGCACTGGACGCGCTGCTGATATCCAAAAAAGAGGGCGGGCGGCGGGTCGAGACGCCGTATTTGCAGATCAAGTACGGCACGGACTGGGAATGGAGCCAGCCGCCCCTTCCCCATCCAGGACGTCCGATCATGTCTCAGTGAGTCAACTTCGCGTTGACTCAACAGGACCATATCGACAGTTCCTGCATGAGCGGATACTCTCAAAATATGCGGCGCGTTGGCGGACTGCAGTCGACGGCAACAATCGTGCAGCACGCGGCAAGTTTCTGTTTCTGAAGGCGATCAAAATCGAATGAGCACACAACCGTCCCTTGGCCGCGTTGATTCAATGGACCAGTTTCGCGGGTTTACCGTGATTAGCATGTTCTTGGTGAACTTTGTGCACCATATGGACAACATGCACCCGATCTGGAAGCACAATGACAATTATTTTAGCTTCGCCGACTGGATCATGCCGGGGTTTATTTTTGCGGTCGGGTTTTCTTATCGATTGACCGTGCTGAAACGCTTGCAGCAGTTTGGACCTTGGAAAACCTATTTCACTTACTTCCGCCGCAGCATCGCGCTCATCGTGGTTTCGCTGATGCTGTACGGCTGGGGAGGTGGGTTCAAGGAATGGGCCCACTTCAGCGAAGGCGTCAAAAAGGGTGATCGGTATACCAATGAAATTCACGTCGAGGACAGTAGTGGTGAATTTGAAGTCGTCAAAGTCAATCCGACGCGTCAGTTTGTGATGCGGCTCATCAAATCGAACCTATGGGAAGTGCTGGCGATAATCGGCGTCTGCCAGATTTTCATCATGCCGGTCGTTGCCGCCGGATGGTTGGTGCGATTCTTGAGTATGGTCGCGTGCGCGGTCGCACATGTCGTCATCTCGGGAATCTTCAACTGGGGGTTTGTGCACGGGTATGAACACAATGACGTGGTGCAACTGTGGCAGACCGGAACCAATCGGAGCTGGGACGGCGGATTCTTTGGTATCATCAGTTGGTCGATTGCCATGCTGGCCGGAACGTTGGCTCACGACATCATGGTCAAATCACCGCGACGGACTTCAGCCGGTGGAAGAATTTTCTGCTTCGCCGTGACATTCATGGTGATCGGGTACGGATTGTCGTGTCTCTCCCGGCTATACGACATACCGCTCGAATCGGAGACGACTGCGGAGGCTGCCGACTCACCGCAAGAAAAAGAGGAAAAGAAGCCGGGAGATATCGGTGAGAATGTTCCGCGCGAAGCGGGTGATCTCGTCAAGTACTCAAAGAGTCCAATGCGGCCCCAAATTGATAAGGCCTCAGGGCGGAGCATCGTTGACCTGTTGGCCGAACCTCCGTTCGTGATGCCTCCGCATTTTGATCCCGCACAACAACTGCAGCACAACGAGAATCTCAAACGGAGAGAGGAGCTTTCAGCAAGTGCCAATGAGCTCAGCGAAGAAGAAGCTGAGGAGCTCAGCGAGCTCAATACCAAGCTTTTGGGAGTCCGGCACTATCAGTACGCACGGCAATGGAATTATTGGATGATGTACAAACGGATGGTAAGCGTACCATTCATCTTGTTTTCCACGGGGTTTGCGATCGCCCTATTTGCGCTGTTTATCGTGTTCACCGACTTGTGCGGCCTGCATGTAGGCGTGTTTCGCACGTTTGGCATGAACCCACTGGCTGCATACGTGTTTCACTCGATGATCGGACATTCCCTAGAATCATTTACACCCGATGATGCGCCGCACTGGTATTGTTGGGTGATCACCGGCGTGTTCATCGGCATCACGTATCTCTTTGTCCGCCATTTGGAAAAACACAACATCTATATCCGGCTTTGATCCTGCGTTCGAGGCAATCATCGAACGTCTCTCTCAGCAATGCGCGAAAAACAGACTCAAGAATCGGACGAACCTTCACCGCAGCCGGCGCCGTTGTCGCGGCTGTTTGAGCCGGTTGATATCGCCAGCTTGGTGTTTTTTCGGGTCCTGTTCGGGCTGCTGTGCCTGTATTTGATGACATTGAATTTCCCCACCGATGTGGAAACGCCGATGGGGGTCAAGACGCAGGACGATATCCATCGCTACTACATCGAACGGGACTTCAATTTCACGTACTACGGATTCGACTGGGTTAAACCGTGGCCGGGAAACGGGATGTACTGGCATTTCGCCGTGCTGGGCGGCCTTGCCCTCTGCGTCGCGCTCGGATTGTTCTATCGCGTGAGCGCGGCCCTGTTTTGCCTCGGCTATACCTACGTGTTTTTGCTAGAGCAGGCGCGGTATCTCAACCACTACTATTTGATCTGTTTAATTAGCCTGCTGCTGGTGTTTATTCCGGCACATCGCGCGTTTTCACTTGATGCGTTATTGCGGCCGAGCATTCGGTCGCAAACCGCTCCGGCTTGGGCGCTGTGGCTCATTCGATTTCAAGTGGGCCTTGTCTATTTCTACGCCGGCGTCGCCAAATTGAATTACGACTGGCTGACCGGCAAAACCGTAGCGATGCTGATGGGCAAGCGGGGCGTCACCGATCAGACCGTGGTGATGTTCATGTCCTACAGCGGCATGCTGTTTGACCTGCTGGTCGTGCCGTTTTTGTTGTGGCGGAGGACTCGAGTGTTTGCTTTTATCGCAGCGCTCTGCTTCAACATCACCAATTCACAAGTGTTTCACATCGACATCTTCCCGTGGTTTATGATCTGCGCCACGTTGATGTTTTTTGATCCGGGCTGGCCGCGCCGCGTCGCGTCCTGGTTTTTGCCGATTCGGGATGAGTTAAGACCTCCCGCCGCGACTGCAACACCGGTTCTGTCTTTGACGCAAAAAGTGACGATCGCGTTGCTGGGCGCGTATGCGGCGATTCAAATCTTGCTTCCATTGCGGCACCACCTCTACGCGGGAAATACAAACTGGACGAATAACGCGCATCGATTCGCGTGGCGGATGCTCCTGAGGCAGAAGGACCCGGCGGAGCCGATTTTCCGTGTGGCTCACGTGGTCGATGGAAAGATACAAGAATTCCCTATGAAGCCGTTGCAGCCGCCATTTCTCGCGAAGAATGACTGGCAATTCCGCAAGATGCTGATTAATCCCGACATGATTCTGCAGTTCGCTCATCACCAAGCCAGATCGCTCGAGCAGCGAGGCTACCGCGATGTGAAGATCTACGCGGCGGATTTGCGAGTTGCCCTCACAGGACGTCCCTATCAACAATTCATTGACCCGACGGTCAATCTGGCTGACGAACCACGCCGCTTGTTCACGCCTTATCCGTGGGTGTTGCCACTCAGGGCACAGCATGGCGAGCAACTGAATACAGTCCCTAATCCTGCGACGAACATTGCCCCCTGAGAGGAGACACCATGACCGACTTCATTGATGTTAAGTGCGATACGACCTCCGAAACCGATCAGTCCGCGGCGCAACTTGGCCGGCGTTCATTTTTGGCGTCGGCCGCGTTGGCGGCGACATCATCATTGGCAATCGGCCGTGATTACGGTCCGGATGCCGAACCAGTCCGTTATCCCGATCCTGATATCGTCGTGCTCGACCCGCGGTTCGCCAAGTACAAACTGGGCAACACGCCGATTCAACGGCTGCATCGCGGGACATTGTGGGCGGAAGGTCCGGCCTGGAATGGGGTGGGGCGGTATCTGCTGTGGAGTGATATTCCCAATAACGTCCAGCATCGCTGGTTGGAGGAGGACGGACATACCAGCGTATTCCGCAATCCCGCCGGCAACAGCAACGGAAACACGTTTGATTACAGTGGACGGCAGATCTCCTGCCAGCACGGACATCGCCGCGTCGTACGGTACGAACATGACGGCACCGTCACGGTCCTGGCTGATCAATGGCAAGGCAAGCCGCTCAACGCGCCCAACGACGCGGTCGTCCATCCTGACGACGGCGCAATTTGGTTTACCGATCCCGGCTACGGTAGTTTGATGAACTACGAGGGAAACAAAGGCAAGCTGGAAATCAAGGAAGCGGTGTATCGCATCGATGCGAAGTCCGGCAAAATGGACCTCGTCACGGACGAGATCTTCAAACCGAACGGCCTCTGCTTTTCGCCGGACTATAAGAAACTGTATGTGGCCGATACGGGAGCGTCTCACTACCCTAATGCGCCGAAGAACATCAAGGTGTGGGACATCGTCGACGGCAAACGGCTCGCCAACGGCCGCCAATTTACATCGATGGAACTGAACGGCAAAGCGGGGTTTGCCGACGGAATTCGCGCCGATGAAGACGGCAACGTTTGGGCCAGCGCAGGCTGGGTCGGCGACGGCTACGACGGTGTGCACATCTTCGCACCCGACGGAACGCGGATCGGCCAGATTCGTCTGCCGGAAATCTGCTCCAACGTCTGCTTCGGCGGCACCAAGCGCAATCGCCTGTTCATGACCGCCAGCCAGTCGCTGTATGCGGTCTACGTGGAAACGAAGGGCGCTCACATTAGCTGAGCGCAATCAATCGGCCTACCAGTTGAATCGTCCGCTGTCCGGCGATCATATCTTCGGTGCGCGGACACCGTTTGATGGTAACTGCTGTTTCTGCAGTGGGCCGGCGCTCACTGTCTCGAATCGCGACTTATACTTGCTGTGGCTCTCAGTGCCGTGACTTTTTTCGAATCCGAATACTCTGACGCTCCGTATTTCCATGATTAGAACCCCTAATTCTCCACTGATCGTCCTGTTTTTCCTGGTTATGGCGGCCGTGTCGGTCTGTCATGGCCAAACGAATGAAGGATATTATCGATTTCCGTCGATCCACGGCGAGACGATCGTTTTTGTGGCCGAGGGTGATTTGTGGACGGTGGGGATCGAAGGGGGCGTTGCTCGGCGGCTGACCTCGCATCCGGGTGATGAGACGCATCCCTGTTTGTCGCCGGACGGCACTAAGGTCGCTTTTGCGGCGCAATATGAGGGACCGACGGAGGTCTACGTTATGCCGCTCCAAGGGGGGCGTCCCGAGCGGCGGACGGTGGAGGCGGAACCGTCCGTTCCGGTGGCGTGGACTCCGGGCGGCAAGCTGGTCTATGCCACACGTCATTTCTCGACGCTGCCCGCTGTCCAATTGGTGCAGCTGGATCTGCAGAGCGGCAATTCTCAACGGATTCCGCTCAGCCAAGCCAGTGACGCGTCGTTTGACAATGAGGGGACGATTTATTTCGTCCGCCCCCGATTTCACAGGCAACAAGTCAAGCGATACCAGGGGGGCACGTCGCGCAACATTTGGAAATTCGCTCCCGATGCGAAGGAGGCGTCCAACCTGACGGCCGAGATTAAGGGAGAGTCACATTCACCTTGGTGGTATCGCGGCCGGATCTACTTCGTCACCGACATCGACGGCACGATGAATATCTGGTCGATGAACAGTGAGGGCAAGGACCGGCGGCAGCATACCAAACACAGCGGCTGGGATGTGAAGTCCCCCAGCCTTCACGACGGGAAAATGGTGTATCAGGTCGGGGCCGATCTGTGGTTGCTCGATATTGAAACGGGCGTCCAGCGGCCCTTGAAGATTCAATTGGCGTCCGACTTCGATCAGCTTCGCGAACGATGGGTCAGCAATCCACTCGCTCATTTGTCGTCAGTACATTTGAATCCTGAGGGTACGGCGGTGGCGCTGACGTCGCGCGGGCGGCTGTTCGTCGCACCGGTCAAGGCCGGCCGGCTGGTGCGGGCGTCGAAGGCCCCAAATGGCGTTCGTCACCGTGACGCCTGTTTTCTGCCGGATGGCAAGAGCCTGTTGACGCTTTCTGACGCATCGGGAGAATTCGAATTCTGGAAACTGTCGGCGCGAGGAATCGGCGAAGCGGAACAGTTGACCGACGGGGGCACCATCCTCAAATGGCGCGGGTTTCCCTCTCCGGACGCGAAATCGATCGCCTATTCGGACAAGAACAACGACTTGTGGATCGTCGACTTGGCGTCCAAGCAACAAACGTTAGTGTCGAGCAACCGTGAGGGGATCCTCGATATCACTTGGTCGCCCGACAGCCGTTGGCTGGTTTTCGGCCAAGTGGCCGACAATACGTATCAGCAACTCCACCTTTACAATCTGGAAACGAAACAGAGCGTGCCGCTGACCAGCGACCGCGTCAATAGCATAAGTCCCGCCTGGAGCCCGGACGGCGCCTGGCTCTATTTTCTCTCCGACCGCGAGCTGTCATCACTCGTGCCGAGTCCTTGGGGATTGCGGCAGCCGGAGCCGTACTTCGACAAGCCGACGAAGATCTTTCGGCTGGCAATGCGAACCGGATTGCGTTCGCCATTTCAAGAGCAAAACGAATTGGTCGACGAAAGCGAACCGTCAAAGAACGATAAGCCGGCTCGGAAGGATGACAGCAAAAACGAGAAGTCGACCGAGCCGAAGAACGCCAAGAGCACAGAATCGAAGGACGACGACAAGGCGGGCACGGCTGAAAAACCGGATCAGACGAGTAAACCAATTCAGATCGAGACAGAGGGGATTCAGCGGCGCGTGAAACCGGTTCCCGTCGCACGCGGAAACTTCAGCAACCTTTCTTGTAACAAACACGCGCTGTTCTGGCTGGAGCGCGAATCGGGCGAAGGGGGCAAAACGCACCTCATGGCCCTGCCCATCAGCAACAAAAAGGAATCGCCGAAGCGTGTCGCCGCCGCGGTCCGTGACTATGAGTTGTCCGGCGACGGCGAGAAGTTGCTGGTCAGACAGGGCAACGAACTGTATGTCATCGGTGCCAAACCTGTTCCCGGCGTGAAGTTGGCCGACCATCGGGTTGATCTCAGTTCCTGGCGATACCCGATCGACGTTCGCGAGGACTGGCGGCAAATCTTTGTCGATGCCTGGCGAATGCATCGCGACTATTTTTACGATCCGGAGATGCACGGAGTGAATTGGGAGGCGATTCGCCGCAAGTACGAGCCGCTGGTCGACCGGGTGACGTCGCGGAGTGAATTGAACGACCTGATCGGACAGATGGTGGCGGAACTCTCCGCACTGCACACCGCCGTGTGGGGCGGCGATCTTCGCAAAAGCCCGGATAATGTTCGCCTACCGACGCTCGGTGCCCGGCTGGTGCGCGATGTGAACGCGGGCGGATACCGCATTGATTACATCTATCAATCGGACCCGGACTACCCGGAACAGCTCTCTCCGCTGGCCGACCCCGATTTGGGAATTCGGCAAGGCGATATCATTGAAGCCATTAACGGCGAACCGGTGCTGGGCCACCTCGATCCGCATTTGCTGCTCCGCGAGCATCAAGGAGAGCAAGTCTTGTTGCGCATCCGTAGCCCGCAAGACGAAAAGTCCCGGGAAGTGATCGTCAAGCCAACGAACAATGAAGCCGCGCTGCGACATCGCGATTGGGCCTACACCAGACGACAGAAGGTGGAACAGGAGGCGAGCGGCCGGATCGGCTACGTGCATCTCCAGGCGATGGGACGTGCTGATTTGGCGGAATGGTACCGGAGTTTTTATCCGGTATTCAAACGGCAAGGTTTGATCATCGATGTGCGGCACAATCGGGGCGGAAACGTCGACAGCATTATTTTGGAAAAGTTGCTCCGCAAACCGTGGTTTTTTTGGAAGGGACGTGTTGGGAAGCCGTTTTGGAACATGCACTACGCCTTTCGCGGCCATATGGTCGTGATTTGCGATGAACACACGGCGTCCGACGGCGAGGCGTTCACCGAGGGGTTTCGCCGTTTAGGATTGGGAAAAGTCATCGGCACCCGGACTTGGGGCGGCGAGATCTGGCTGAGTGCCTCGAACCGGCTGTCCGACGGCGGGATCGCCACCGCCGCTGAATACGGCGTTTACGGGCCGGAGCGAAAGTGGCTGATCGAAGGGCATGGCGTGGACCCCGACATCGTGGTGGACAACTTGCCACATGCGACGTTCAACGGCAAGGACGCGCAGTTGGAAGCGGCCATTGAGCATCTCGAGAAGTTGATCAAACAGGATCCGCGTCCCGTTCCCGAACCGCCGGACTATCCGAATAAGTCGTTTCAGTATCCGTAGCTGACAGACGGTGAATTGGCACATCGCCGGCAATAAAACGAAATGAGCCGCCCGGACAATTCGTCCGGGCGGCTCGGCTCCGTTAGCCGCAATTGCGAGGTCGATTAGAAGAGCTGTTCGACGTCAAAGTTCGCCTCGAAGAACCAGTCCACGGCGCGGTCGAACCCGGTGCCGCCGTAGAACGTGTCCAGAGCGTTTCCACCCCACATCAAGTCGGCTCCCGATCCACCGTAAAGGGTGTCGGCGTCGTTATCGCCGAAGAGCGAATCGTTGCCCTCCGATCCCCAAATCTTGTCTTCGCCGTCGCCGCCGCGGATGTAGTCATTGCCGGCATTGCCCACCAGTTGATCGTTGCCGGCGTCGCCGAAGATGAAGTCGACGCCGTTACCGCCCCAAATGCTGTCGTTCCCTTCGTTGCCGTGCAGGAAGTCGATGCCGTCGTTGCCGGAAACGATATCGGCACCCTTGCCGCCGAAGAGCGAATCGTTTCCGTCTCCGCCGTACAGGCTATCATTTCCACGATTGCCGAGGATGTAGTCGTTGCCGTCATCACCCCACAGCTTGTCGTTTCCTCTCCAGCCGGCCAGCGTATCATTGCCGTCGCCGCCGTGGATCTCGTCGTTACCGTCGTTGGTGGCTTGCTCGTAGTGAATGCCGCCGTACAGCTTGTCGTCTCCGGTCCCGCCGTAGATCGTATCGTTACCGTTGTTGCCATACAGCCGGTCGTTGTCGGAGTGGCCGGTCAGATAGTCGTTGCCACCGCCGCCCCACATCACGTCCATTCCAGAACTGCCGTACAGCGAGTCGTTGCCGGCTTTTCCGTAGACGATGTCGTTGCCGAAGTTGCCATACAACTTGTCGTTGCCGTCCCAGCCGATGATAATGTCGTTTCCGTTGCCGCCGTGCAGCGAATCGTTGCCGCTGCCGCCGTAAATCTGATCGTTACCGTCGCCGCCGTAAGCGAGCATGGCTTTGCTGGTCATGTTCTTGATGTAGTCATTCTCGCCTTCACCGTGAACTTCGATCTTGTTGAATTGGAACGACGCGTAAGTCTTGGATTCGACCGTCTGCCAGCCGACTCCGGAGACGTAGTGCTGCACCTTGGCGGTGATCGTTCCAAAGATGAACCCGTCTGCGATCTCGACGCGTTCTCGCGCGTCGGTGCCCTCAATCATCAACGTGTCGCCGTCTAAGTGGATATCAACGCTGCCTGCCAATAGCCGCCGGTCTTCCAGCGATTCGAACGCGAGTTTCTTGTTGGATAATGTCGCCATATTTCTGCCCTTACTTTTTATTGTCGCCGTTTCAAAAGTGCATCGCGGTTGAATTGATCTGAAAAAAGATGGACATCGACGTGAGTCCGCTGGCTTAGAAACGGCCGCTGTGAGTTGTCATCAATTGTTGTTGGTCGATTCCCCTGTCAATGGTTATCCGATGGGCGGCGTGAATCTGGGCAAGCAAGCGAAATATCGCATTCGCCGTCAGGCATTGAATCGCTCGTAACTTCAAGCGCAATCAGAACCAACAACGTGTGAGTGCGCACGGAGCGTCTGCCGGTTGTTCAAGAACGTAAGCGCTAACATCTCTTTACATGCGCCGTTTACAGACTGGCACAGTCGATGTGAATTCACCGTGGTTCACGCGCAGAGTCGCAAAGTGGATGATGAGCGTGATCGTCGTACGCTGTGACGAAGAAGTCGTCCGTTAGATGTGGAGCGGCCGCCGATTCTCGACGCCGGTCTGCACAACCACCCAGCGTGTCCCGCAATGAGTTGTCCCGTCGGCCGATGGATTCGATCGATCGACTTGCTGTGGCGGCAAGACCGCGCGGGTGATCAGTTGGCGCCGGTTCGCTTCAGTGCGAGGATCGAGGTGACCGCTCCCAGCGATAACGTCGCATAGGCGGCCCATTCGGGCAGCGCGAGTTCGCGGTGCGGGGCGACGGCCCCATACAGCAGTTCGCCAAGTGGATCGCGGCGCGGCGTTTGCAGATTCATTAGCGCGACCGCTTCCCGTTTAGGGAAGATAACGATTCTGTCGGTCAGTAGAAACAGCGATCCGCAGAGGGCAACAACGATTCCGAGTGCAAAGATCGTGGCGCGGAGCATCTTGCCGGCTTTCACGAAATGGGGTGGCTGGGAGACCTTCAATGCCGCAAGCGGCGTCGAAGTTTACCCCATGATTCACCGGCAGGGAGAACCAAATCAGCAGAATGCCGAACGATTGCTCAAATTTCGGCGGATCGCCGATTCAATGCGTGTACTTTTGGCGTCCCGCAGGTCTATAATAAGAAAAACCCTCCCCAGACTGTCGTTAGCCATTGGTGCCGGTCGGCAGCACTCACTCCCTGCGTTGACTTCTAAGCGATTCGCAACGCTCCCCGTCCGCTCTCCGTCCCAACGGCTGATACCGTGGAGACCAATCTCGCAGCGGATCAGAGAATCGATGTGGAAACTAATGTCGAGACATGAATTTCTCCGGCACGGCAGAAGAATGCCGCTGTTTGCCGCGGTCGCTGTTTGTTTGCTTGGGACGATTTCGGGCTGCGGCCGTGATGACGGAATCCGCCGCTATCAGGTCTCGAAAAAAGACCGCATGCTTGCTGCGATTGTTCCGCAAGGCCAACAGAATTGGTTTTTCAAATTGACCGGACCGAATCAGTCGGTAAAAGATCGTGCCGACGAGTTCATTTCGTTCATCAATTCCATCAAGTTTACCGATGCCGGCGAAGGCAACGCGGCTCAGGGGGAAGTTCCGACGTGGGAGCTGCCGGCGGGATGGCGGCAGCAGCCATCAAAGGGGATGCGGTTCGCCACGCTGCTCATCGGTGATGCGGATGCGCCGCTCGAACTGACCGTGATTCCCCTCCCCAGCGCTCGGCCGAGTTCGGACGAGGTGATCTTATCGAATGTCAATCGCTGGCGCGGTCAAATCGGACTCTCGCCGCTGACGGCCAAGGAGTACTTGAATGAGGAGACTCCTCCGCATGGTCTGTCGCGCGTCAATCTAGCCGACGGCACCGAAGTCGTGGCGGTCAACCTTGCCGGCAACCTGACCGGAGGTGGAGGCATGCAGGCACCCTTCGCCGGAACGGGCGGACCGGCGACGGCACCCCAGCGGCCGCAAGTAGAGCCGCGGCTGTCGTACGATGTTCCGGCGACTTGGAAAGAGATCGAACCGGGTCAAATGCAAGACGCCGCGTTTGTCGTCGAGGATGGGGACCAGACCGCCAAGATTTCGATCAGCGGGTTGCCGGGAAATGCCGGCGGCATCATCGCCAACATCAACCGCTGGTGCAGACAAATCAACTTGCCGGCTCTGTCCAAAGAAGAGATCGAGGCCCGCGTGGAGCAGTCCGCGATCGGCGGCAGTGCGGGACTTTTCATTGAACTCACCAGCCCCGAGTCGAGCACGAAGCAAGAGACGATTTTGGGTGCGCTGACGTTTCATAATGACAAGACATGGTTTTTCAAGCTCAGAGGGAACAGCGGGCTGGCAGAAAGTGAAAAGCCAAATTTTCTGTCGTTTCTGCGATCCGTGAAGTTTCCCGCCAGACGCGGAGATCAAAGTGGCTGATCCATCTCCATCCAAGTCCGACGAGTACATTGACAATGAGTTCCGCGACTCCCATGCGCCATCGCTGGGAGCGATATTGAAGCCGGTGCTCGTCCCATTGGCGTCGCTGCGGCTGACGGTCGTGTTGTTCGCGCTGGCGATCATGTTGGTGCTGATCGGAACTTTGGCTCAGGCACACGACGATATCTGGCGCGTGATCGACGATTACTTTCGGACGTCGATCGCCATCGTGCCGGTGAAAGTGCTGTTTCCGCCCTCGTTCTTCCCGGGGTTAGAGGTTCCCGACACGATTGACGTACCGCTGGTCGGCGAGGTTTCCTTCGCGTTTCCGTTTCCCGGCGGATGGTCGATCGGCGCGTTGATGGCGGTCAATTTATTGGCTGCACACGGGCTTCGGTTCAAAATCCAAGCCAAAGGAGCTCGGTGCTGGGGCGGTCTGCTGCTGATCACACTGGGGATGGCGGTCACATACCTGGTGGTTGCCAGCGGCTCGAACAAAGCCGGCATTCAAGGCGAGCCGCTGTTTGATTGGAAGACACTGTGGTATTTCGTCGTTGCCGGTCTAGGTGCTTTATGGTTGGGCTCGGGCTATATGCTGGTGAAGGCCCGTTCCGCGATCGAAGGTTGGGGAATCGGAGTCCTGAGCCTGCTGCTGGGTGTGTTGTTTCTGTTCTTCGTGTTTCAATCCGACGCCGGTTTTTTGGGCGATTCGGAAATGCGAATCTTATGGCAGCTGATCAAGGCCTCGTTTGCCGGCCTGATTCTTCTGGCGGGTTGTTTACTGTTGTTCAAGAAACGGGGCGGCATCGTGCTGTTGCACTGGGGTGTCGCGCTGTTGATGTTCAACGAGTTGTTCGTGGGACTGGCAACCGAAGAAGCGCAGATGACGATCGAGGAGAATCAGACCGTCAACTATGTCCGCGACATTCGGGAACTTGAAATTGCGATCGTTGATTCGAGCGGAGATGTCGAAGACGACGTGATCGTGATTCCGCAGTCAATGATTGCCGATGGCGAGACGATCACGCATGAATGGCTGCCGTTCAACATTGAAGTCGTCAGCTTCATGCAGAACTCCGATGCCCGCAAAGTGAAGCCGGGCGATGAAAATCCGGCAACGGCGGGGCAGGGGAAAGAGTGGATTGTGGACGACGTGCGTGCCGGCACGGGTGCCGACACGGACAGCGAAGTCGACCTGTCAGCGGCATACTTGAGATTTGTCGGCCGCGATGACGAGGACAAGCCGAAAGATCTGGGGACCTACCTGACCGCGGTCTTTCTGACGGAAAACAATTTGACCGATCGCGTCATCACTCCTGACGGCAAAGCGTATGACATCTCGCTGCGATTCAAGCGGAACTATAAAGATTATGCGGTGACGTTGTTGGATGTTCGCAAGGACGACTACCTCGGCACCAACACGCCGCGAAATTATTCGTCCGACATCCAGCTGGTCGATGAAGAGCGTCAAGTCGACCGCGAAGTCAAGATTTGGATGAACAACCCGCTGCGGTTCGCGGGCGAAACGTTTTATCAGAGCGGCTATCACCGTGATTCCCGTACCGGCGCGGAGTTTACCACGTTGGCGGTCGTGTCAAACGCCGGCTGGATGGTTCCGTACGTCTGCTGCATGATCGTCGTCATCGGGATGCTGGCCCAGTTTGGGATTACGTTGAATCGTTTCGTCAGCCGCCGCGCCGCGGTTCGACAGACGAGTCGCACAAACGTCGTATATGAGTTTTTGGCCAAACTCGGGCTCCTCAGCGCGACTCGTTTGCAGACCCTTGAATCTGCGGAGACCGGCCGGAAATCGAAGCAGCAAGAGGTCCCCACCGACGCCTCGGAGAATTTTGACGTCCCCGGCCCCAGTTTGGCTTCGACCGTTGTGCCGGTGATGGTCGTTGCTATTTTTGCCGCCTATCTGCTGTCGAAAGCGATGCCGCCGCGGATTCCCGAGAATGAAATCAATCTCTACGAATTCGGCAAGCTGCCCCTCGTCTATGAGGGTCGCGTCAAACCGTTCGACACATTGGCCCGCAACAATTTGCAAGCGCTGTCGAACTATCAAACCTTTGTTCCTGGTCCGGAGGATCCTCCCGGCTTCTTCGGCCGCATGAAAGCCAGATTCTCCAGAGACCGCGACATTCCTCAGAAGCAGCCGGCAATTCGTTGGCTGCTGGACATGATCGCCAAAGGCGAAAGTCAACTGATGTTTCGCATCGACAACCGCGAAGTCGTGTTGGCATTGGGATTAATGCCTCGCAGCGGAGGTCGATATTCCTTTAGTGAGATTCAACCGGACAAGGACAGATTCAAAGCGCAAGTCGCCAAGGCGGAACTCGTCGAAGCTGCGGACCGCAGCGACGAACAGCGCGCGATTCTGCATCTCGCAGAGGAAATCAAGAGTTATTCGCTCGTGAATCCCGGAGATCATCGCATCTTTCGCATTGAGAATCGCGAAGTCCTGGAGACGTTGGGATTGAAGCCCCGCGAAGGCTATCGCTATTCGCTGAATGAACTCCTCAAGAATGCGGATAAGTATGAAGAGCAAGTCGCCAAGGCGAGCAACGTTGAGAAGGAGAATTTGAGCGTCTACCAGCGGAAGATTCTGGAACTATCGCAGAAAATACAGCGGTATCGGCTGCTGGAGTTGTCATTCTTTTTTAGCGACTTTCCTCCCGTGCCGACGGAAGAAGACTTCGAGAACAATCCACAAGAAGCGCGGCAGGCGGCGGCAGTAATTCAACCGATGCTGCGCCGTGCGAGGTCTGCCGTCGATCTACTCGATCGATTCCATCCCCCGCTATCGGTGCCGCAGCTTGATGCCGAATCGGAAACGGAGGAGAAACCGTGGATGACGTTTACGAAGGGCTGGACCAACAACTATGTCGCGACTGCTATCAATAGACAAGGTATTGCGGCGGCGGCAGAACTCGGCGCAGTTTTCAAGGCGTATCAGAACGGCGATGCCGATGCATTCAACGAAAGCGTAAAGACCTATCGCGAACGTCTCGAGGAGGAGAAGCCGGACGGGCTCGACATGGCGAAGGTCGATTTTGAGGCCTTCTTCAATCATGCCTCACCGTTTTACTACACCGCAGTTCTGTATCTGGTGGCGTTTGTGCTGACCGCCTGTTCTTGGCTGGGCTGGACGGTGCCGCTGAATCGATCGGCGTTCTGGTTGATTGTGTTTGCGTTCTTGGTGCATACGGCCGCGGGAATCGCCCGGATTTATATCTCCGGGCGTCCGCCGGTCACGAATCTGTATTCCTCGGCGGTGTTCATCGGCTGGGGCGCGGTGCTGATTGGGATTGTGCTGGAGTTAATCTACGGCCGCGGCGTGGGCAACGTGATCGCCGCCGTGGACGGATTCTCCGCACTGGGAATTGCCCACATACTTTCAGGCGATGGTGATACGTTTGTCGTGTTGCAGGCTGTCCTCGACACGCAGTTCTGGCTAGCGACCCACGTCGTCTGCATCACACTCGGCTATGCGACCACCTTCGTCGCCGGAATTCTGGGCGTGCTCTATGTCATCGAGGGAGTTGCCACGCCGTCTTTGAAGCCGCAAATGGGCAAGGATCTGTGCCGCATGATTTACGGCACGGTCTGTTTTGCCATGTTTTTCAGCTTTTTTGGGACGGTCCTCGGCGGTCTGTGGGCGGACGATTCTTGGGGCCGCTTTTGGGGTTGGGATCCCAAGGAAAATGGGGCATTGATCATTGTGCTCTGGAATGCGCTGATTCTGCACGCGCGGTGGGGTGCGCTGGTCAAGGACCGCGGGCTTGCCGTACTGGCGGTCGGCGGCAATATCGTGACGGCGTGGTCCTGGTTCGGCGTCAATGAACTCGGCGTCGGGCTGCATTCCTACGGATTCACCGAAGGCGTGCTGATGAATCTGGCGTGGTTCGTGCTCAGTCAGGTCGCGATTATCATCGTGGGGCTGCTCCCGCTGCGGTTCTGGGGAAGCGCGCGACATCTTGTCGCTCCAGCGAAGAAGTCTTGAGCGGTTTGACAGCCGGAATTCCGCTTTGTCGCTTGTCGCTGCTTCGCTGACCGTCCACAATCAATGATGGCGTCCAGCATTTCTAGTCCCCTGTCTCACACGTCATCTCCGTTGTCTTTGCCGGTTGTATGAAACGACTGAAGCGCATCCTCGTAGTTCTGCTCATCGTCGCACCGCCGGCGGCGTGGGCTGCGCTCGATTGGTGGATTACGCTGCCGGAAGGCCGCACGGCAACCTACGTCGGTGGTCAAAAGTGTATGCAATGTCACGTTGCCGAGTACGAAAAGTGGAAGGGTTCCGACCACGACCTGGCCATGGACCTCGCCACGCCGGAGTTTGTGCTGGGCGATTTTGGCGGCACACAACTGGAGCATCACGGGGTGACGTCAAAGATGAGTCGCCGGGGGGACGAGTTCTTCGTCGAAACGCAGGGTCCCGACGGCGAGACCGAGGAGTATCAGGTCAAATACGTTTTCGGCTACCACCCGCTTCAGCAATATCTCGCGGAGTTGGAGCGGGGCAAACTCCAGGTGCTGCCGGTTACTTGGGACACAGAGAAGAAAGAGTGGTTCTACGCCAATCCGGACGCTCCGTACGGTCCCGGTGATCCTTTGCATTGGACCGGGTCGGCGCAAAATTGGAATCACATGTGCGCCGATTGCCACTCGACGAATTTTGCCAAGAACTACGACCTCAAGACAGACACACACCACTGGTCGTTCGAAGAGATGGACGTCAGTTGCGAGGCGTGTCACGGCCCCGGCAGCCTACACGTGGAATTGGCCGAGTCGAAGTCGCTGTTTTGGGACCGCCGTTACGGATACGGTTTGCCGAATCTCAAGGACGCCAATTCGCGGACGCAATTGGAGACCTGTGCCCCCTGCCATTCACACCGGCGACACGTGCATCCGGGATTTCAGCCGGGCGACCGATTCTTGGATCACTACAATCTGTCGCTGCTCGAAGACCACTTGTATCACGCCGACGGGCAGATCGATGAAGAGGTCTATGTCTACGGGTCATTCCTGCAAAGCTTGATGTTTCGCGAAGGGGTCCGCTGCACCGACTGCCATGATCCACATTCGACCAAGCTGAAATTCGAGGGCAACAAGCTCTGCACGCAGTGCCACCTGCCCGCCAAGTATGACGGCCCGGTCCATCACCACCATGCAGTGGGCACCAAGGGGGCATCCTGTGTGGAGTGTCACATGCCCGCTAAGAACTTCATGGTGGTCGATCCGCGGCGCGATCACAGCTTGCGCGTTCCGCGTCCCGACCTGACCGTCTCCATCGGCACACCCAACGCCTGCAACGGTTGTCATACGAAAGAGAATGAGACGCCACAGTGGGCGGCGGACAAGATCGTGGAATGGTACGGCCCCAAGCGTCGGCAGGATCCGCACTACGGTGAGATTCTCGATGCGGGCCGCAAGAGCAACCCGGGCGCCGTTGATGAATTGATTCATCTCTCACAAAACCGCAAAGAAGGACCGATCGTGCGGGCGACCGCGGTGTCGTTGCTGGCGACGCGATACAACACGGCCAAGAGCCGTCAGGCAGTGGAAGAAGCGCTCAAAGACCGCGATCCACTCGTGCGGGCGGCGGCGCTACGACGGTATGAAGGTTGGCGGCCGCAATCCCCCGACGATGCGCAAACGACGATGCGGTTGCTGGCGCCGCTACTCGAAGATCCGTCGCGAGTGGTGCGTGTCAATGCGGCGCGGCTGCTATCGGTCGTACCGGCACAATTCTTCACATCGCAGGACGCGCAGAATCTCAAGCGAGCTCTTGCGGAGTACAAGGAAGGCCTGCTCGCCGATAACGATCAATCGGGTGTGCACTTGAACTTGGGGTTACTGCACACCAATCAAGGAGAACTGGACGAGGCGATTGACGAGTATCGCACGGCGATTCGCCTGGAACCGAACATTGCCGGTCCACGTTCCAACTTGGCAGGACTGTTGGAACCGAGCGGCGATACTGAGCAAGTCCGCAAACTGCGCGAAGAAGAAGCCGAGATTCTCGCCCGTGATGCCAAGTTGCTCCCGAACAACGCCACGATTCACTACCGCTTGGGATTGGTCAATTACCTATTGGGCCGCGAAGAACAAGCGGCCGTCGCATTGGAACGCGCTTGCTTTCTGGACCCGACTGTGCCCGACTTCTTGATGGCGCTGACTTTGCTCCATCAGAAAATGCAGAATTGGCAGAAAGCTTGCGATGCCGCAGAACGATTGGTCAAGATCCAGCCCGACAATCTTGGCTATCGTCGGCTAAAGGATCAGATACTGCAACAGGCCGCCCAATCGAAGCGGGATTCGACGAAAGATCAACCCGGCGAAGACGGGCGCTGAGGGGGTGTATGGATTCTGCAAAAATTGCCTTGTGCTTGCTATTGGCGATTGCCTGTTTGCAGCTGCCGCAAATCGCCGAAGCGGAGCAATCGTCTGATCCTGTCTACGTGTATGATGCGACGCACCTGCACCGATTGGATCTCCGCGATCCACTCCAAGCACGGACCGCGTGGGATACGCTGCACCTCGTTTCATCGCTGCAGGGGATCGTCAATCGCGAGCGGGCAAATCTGTTCGTCCGCTTTGAGCCTCACCCGGACGATTTCTGGTGGGACTATCTGCGAGGAGAGTCCGGTTGGCTGACGAATCGGCCGGTCGTGAAGTTAGAATCGTTGCCACAGTTGTTGCAGACCTTCTCGCAGCACATTTCCGGTGTGGTCGTCTACAACGACAGTCTGCGCGCGTCGTCGAATCTTGCGTCGACAATTGCCGGAATCGAGGACCGAGTTTGCCTGCGCTTCGATCCGCGCCGGGAATCGGTGTACGGCGTGGTGCTTAACAGCGATCTCCCGTTCGTCGAAGACCGTGTCGACCTGTATCAGCCCGGCGGCGGCGCGTTGTTCACTGGCAAACACGCGCCGGGCACTTCGGTCACGGTTCGCGGCACGAAGTTCAGCTCAAGCGGATCCGCGAAGTGCGACGCCTATTTGTGGGCGAAACAGCGCTATCTCGACAGCGGCCGCGCCTCGGCTGAGTACATGGCCTACTACATCGATTCCTACTGGCTGACCGGCCCGACACAGGCATCGCTCCCCAATTGCACGCTGACCAATCACGATTTCTTCATTGCGGAAAAAGCGTTCTTCTTCGATCTGCACATGTGGCCCGAAGAGTCGCCGGTCGACGACCCACAGCAACGGCCGGGAACCGATTTGCGGACGCTACAAGCGTTGATGAAATCGATGCACCGCCGCGCCGGCGGCCAGATCTTCCACATCGGCGGCTTCGTCCCTTGGGCGTGGAAGTACACCAATCACGGCCGCGCGGGTTCAAAACATGGGGGCGTCGACTCGGAGTGGCAGTATGGGCGGGTGATCTCCGCCTACAACGGCATGATGGACGCCGACGCACTCGGTTTTTCCGGCATGACGAATGCATCGTTCTATCAGCACTTTCCGCTTAAAGCAGAGTACAAACAACACTCCCGCCCCACGCTTGATTCGCTGAAAGGGCGCAAGTTGATTCAAGCCGACGGCCGCGTTGCGCCGCACAGCTACGTTTGCTTTTACATGGGCGACTACGACTCCGCCGCATGGTTCGCGCACCATGTGCCCCGGTGGTGGAGCGATCGCGCACGCGGAAAGATTCCCTGCGGCTGGGCCTTCAACGCCAATCTCGATCGCCGCGCCCCGCACGTGATGCACTACGTCCGCACACATGCGACGGAGAACGATTGGTTCGTCTCGGGCGACAACGGTGCGGGCTACCTCAATCCCGGCATGCTAACGGCACCCCGACTTGACCCGGAAATCCCCGACGGCTGGCAGGCATGGGTTGATCATAACCGCGCGTATTATAAAAAGTACGACCTCTCAATCACGGGCTTCATCATCGATGGGCATGCGCCGGGAATGGAAAAACGAGGACTCGACGCTTACGCCCAATTCTCGCCGGACGGCATCGTGGGTCAAAAGATTCCGCGACAAGGCTTGAACGGACCGATGCCGTATTCGCGGATGAAAACCGATCTGGGCGGCTCGCCGCAATCGGCCGGCAAACAGATCGCGGAGATGGTCGGACGGCGCGGGCCGGAGTTCTCTTACGTCCGCACAATCCTCAAATCGCCCACGTGGCACCAACAGACAATGCGGGCCGCCGCCGATCGGCCGAAAGGGGATCGGCTTCGCTTCGTCGATCCGTATACGTTTTTTGCATTGCTCAAGCAGCACGAGACAAATAAGGTACGCGGGCTCTTACCCAAGAGTCCCTACGCCGGAGCAGCGGAAATCAGCTTTACTCCGCCCGACACGGAAAAAGGCTTGTGGCCCGTTGCCGCCGCCGATGGACCGTTTCAAATCGCTGAACATCATGGCAAATCGGTGGTTCGACAAGAGGCGGGGCGGAATCGCTACCTTTACTTCGCGACCGATCCCGGCTTCGCTCATGATTTGCCGCAAGAGCCTGCCGCAGATTTCGAAGTCGCGCTGACGCTCTTCGACGGCGCCGCTGGGCGGTTGGTGTTGGAGTACGATTCGCACAATAAAGCGGGCGCGTTAGACGGCGCCTACACCGCCGCTCAGCCGGTCGAACTTACAGGCAGCGGCAAGTGGGTCACTGTCAACTTCACGCTGCCCAATGCCCGTTTCGCGGCGCGGCAAAATAGCGGGGCGAATTTTCGGCTGATTAACCCGGGTATTCCGCTCGACATCGCAAGCGTTGTAATGAGCCGGCCGAAGTCGCGCTAAGCCAAGATTCGCCTGACGGTCAATGCATGCAAGAGGCTGCAGTTACCGCTTGAACTGTTAAAGGCTAGGGGACGTTGAAATTGCGGCCTCTTGTGCCTGCGGCACCCCGAATGCTGCGCATTCGCGGCCACGCGCCACTCGCTTGTTTTAGAGTAACAGATGCCCGATCGCCTCTTCCGGCGGCATCACGTAGCTGATGTAGAACGGGCCGAATTCGGCGTATTTGGCGGAGGCCTCGTCAAATCGCATCGTGTAGACGATTTCCTTGATGAATTCCGGCGAGCGGCCCCAGAGCGTGACGCCCCATTCGTAATCGTCCAAACCGGTCGAAGCGGTGATCAACTGCGTGACCTTGCCGGCAAACATCATGCCGCTGCGGCCATGCTCGGTCATCATCTCCATCCGCTTGCTGAATGGGGTCGTGTACCAGTTGGCCTGCGGATCGCGAATTTTGTTCATCGGGTAAAACGACATCACCGGCCAGGGCGGAACTTCGGGAAATAGCCGTTGTTTCCGCATTCCGACCTCGCGCTGTTCGTACGCTTTGAGCTTCGCCGCATATTCGGGGCTGTCGGCCGGCGTCCCCTCGGCCACCAGCCGCGCGCCGTATTGCTCCAGTGTCGGAACGTACTCCGAGACTTCTGTGATCGACACAAATGAATACGCAGGTTCCAGTGCCGAACCAAACGTCGAGTTGCGGATCTGCTGTTGAATCACGTCGATCACCAGCGGGTTAGGATCGAGCAGCATCAGCGCCAGATCCGCTTTGTGCCCCGAGACGACCGAGGTCACCAACCGCGTCGGCGTCCCCTCGCGATCAGGATCGAGGATCTCGGCCAGTTCCCGCCGCCCCTCTTCGCGCTCGACCTCGTCAAGCATCTCCAGCGCGGATTGGTCGATCTGGTAGTACAAATGCAGGCAATGCCAGCCGTCGGTCATCAGAATGGTCGGTTCGGGCTGCGGCGCAGCGCCGGGATGTGCGGGGCGATTCACGGTGCTTGTTTCACAATAAAGGATTCGAACTCGGAAATAGTATGAGCGCCAACATTCTAGGAGCCGCGTGATGACTCAGCAACTGAGCGGGATGCCAATGTCGTCAGCCGAGACGGTACGTCCGGCAGTGGCGCGTTTGGAATGGCTGGAATCGCTGGTATGATGGTGTTGTGTTTCGGAACGAGAGAACAGTTATCTGATCGAGGAGAAATCGTGCGACGCCGAATAGTCGTGTTATTCTTGCTGTTGGCCGTGCACTTTGCATCTGCCGCGCCGGCCAGTGCGAAGCAGAAGCTGCAGAAGTCACTACACATGGTGCCGATGCGTGACGGCGTGCGGTTGTCGACGGTCGTGTTTCGCCCGGCGGACCAACAGCAGCCGATGCCGGTCATTTTAGCCCGCGGTCCCTACGGGAAATTCGGCGAGGCCGCAGCGCAGGGAATTTGCAGCAACGGCTACGTTCTGGTGTCGCAGGACATGCGCGGGCGTGTTGATTCCGAAGGGAATGACGCGGTCGTGTTTCATCACGGCGGCTGGAGCAAGAACCGCGACGGGCATGACTCGCTGAATTGGATCACCGAGCAGTCCTGGTGCGACGGAAATATTGCGACATGGGGCGGCTCCGCATTGGGCATCACACAAAACATGCTCGCGGTAAATGCGCCGAAATCACTCAAGGCACAGTGGGTGATGGTCGCGTTTTCAAATATGTACTCGCAAGGAGCCTATCAGGGGGGCGTGCTCCGCAAGTCGCTGATGGAGACTTGGCTCAAGAACAACAAGTTTGATCCTAAATCGCTGGAAACGTTCGTTGCCCATCCCAACTACGACGAATTCTGGGTCGAACTCAACCCCGAAGCCCGGGCGCCGGATGTGAACGCGCCGGGCGTCTTTTTCGGCGGTTGGTATGACATTTTTCTCCAAGGGACGCTCAATTCCTTCACCACAATTCACAATCGCGGCGGCGAAAGGGCTCGGGGCAATTGCCGCCTAATCGTCGGTCCATATGCCCACGGTGGATTCAACGAGTTGACCTATCCGGAGAATTCAGCCATTCCCAACGCCCCGCAGGCCGGGGATGCGTTTCGGTTTTTCAACCACTGGCTGAAAGGAAAGGAGAATGGAGTCGCTCACGACAAGCCGGTGCATTATTACGTAATGGGCGATCCGGAAGACAAACAAGCACCCGGCAACTACTGGCGGGCGGCCGACAATTGGCCTCCACCGTCGACTCCGACCGATTTCTACTTCCATGAAGATGGTAACCTCGCGCGATCAGAGCCGGCTGCGGATGGGAAACGGACGTATCAATACGATCCGAAGAGTCCTGTCCCGACCGTGGGCGGGCAGAATCTCGTGCTGCCGAAAGGTCCCATGGACCAGAGGAGCATTGAAGGGCGAGACGACGTATTGCTATTCACAACCGAAACTCTGACCGAACCTTTGGAAGTCACCGGACGGATCACGGCGAAACTGTATGTCTCCTCCGACTGTCCCGACACGGATTTCACGGTGAAGCTGAGCGACGTCTATCCCGACGGCCGTTCGATGCTGGTCACCGACGGCATCCTGCGTGCCCGTCATCGGCTGGGGTTTGAACGCGAGGATTTCCTGAAACCGGGAGAGGTCTACGAGCTGACCGTCGATCTGTGGAGCACGTCGCTGATCTTCAACCGCGGCCACAGAATCCGCATCGCCGTCTCATCGTCGAATGCCCCGCGATTCGATCCCAATCCGAATACCGGTAAATCGTTTCGCGCCGACGATGAAACGCGCCCCGCGACCAATACGTTGCACCTTTCAAAGGCGCACCCGTCGAGGATTATTCTGCCGGTCTACCGCGGCGAGGAGAATCGGGCAGTGAGGAGTTGACCTCGTCAATACTGCACAGGGTCGGCTCTGACATAGAGTTCTCGCGGCGCTTCGGAGTAATACTGAAACAAAGCGGGGCAAATCCAGCCTTCCAGCGGCGGGTCGTCGAGCCGGTAGTAGTTTCCGGTCCCGTCGCTACGGGTCCAGGTGAGCTTTTTTTGATAGTTAGGAAACTTCTGAGCTGAAAACGTTAGCCGAAATCCGTCGTCGGCTCTCGGAACGTCAGCGACCAACTCGTCGATCATTTCCGGTACGCCGGCGACAAACGGTTCGCGCTTGAGCCCGACGGATTCATCGTCAAACACCCACGTATCACCGTAGCGATACGGCTGGATCACCATGATCGAGTTCGACGACGGGCCTGCCCGTCGGTCGCCGAGCAAACCATCGTGCCAGGCGATGCCGATCCCCACTGCAATCGCGACGAACGCGTAAATTGCGACTCGTCGAAAACTAACCGTCGAATGGCGCACTTCGTTCATCATTCGCACTCCGAAAGACTGCGATTTGAGAGCCTGCTTATAGCTTGCGCCACGTCCGCTGCGCCGTCAATCACAATCCTTTTACATTCCGAGCAGCGGTTCTCACGGTCGTTCTTGCAGCGACCGAAGATGTATGTCATAATGCCGCCCAACGGACAGCAGTCGCCGCCACACGCGGCCACTGACCAACCGTTGATGCACCCCTAGCTCAATTGGATAGAGCACCGGTCTACGGAACCGGAGGTTAAAGGTTCGAATCCTTTGGGGTGTACTTCTGAATCGCGGGCCAACTTGCATGTTGACGCAAGTGCTTGCGCAGCAATAACTTGGAAGTTTGTCGCTAGGTCCACTTCCGAGCCGGTACGAGGCAAGTCGAATGGGTTTTGTGCCGTTTCTCGCTCTCCGTTGTCCTTTGCATCTATTCGCGCTTGCGAAGTGACCGTCGGTGACTTGTAAGCGGAGTTCGTTGGCGATCTGCTGTTTGCTGCCGATGATGGTTGTTATCTGCGCGTCAGCGGGCGGGCAGCTGGCTGTGATAGCTCTACCCAGAGCTGTTCGCCCACGGAACACCCCTGCTCAATGTTTAGACTCTCCACTTCGACGTGGCATGCTCCCCATTTTCTGATCCATGTGTTATGAGAGTCTCAGCGGCTCAATTGGTCAAGGAGATTCTCTATGAAGAAGCGGAGCAAGCGGCATACGCCGGAAATATTGCAGCCAGGCGATCGTGCGTTCGACTTTGTAACGCCGTTTATACCGCCGCATTTTCCGGCCGTCTTGCGTGGGACGCTTCTTGCGGTTGCGGCGATGCGGGCTGATGAAATCGATGCCCCGCGCCGCCAATCGCTCGCGGAGCGGATCGCTGTCGCCGGCTTTGTCGT
>JANQPT010000037.1 GCA_028285345.1 Planctomycetales bacterium | reverse complement strand
GAAAACGGTGCAGAAATCGTCGAATCATCCGACGAGATTTATGCCCAGTCCGATCTCATCATTAAGGTCAAGGAGCCGTTGCCGGAAGAATGGCCGAAGCTGCGCGCCGGGCAAATCGTTTTCACGTACTTCCATTTCGCCGCTGACGAGGCTCTGACCCGAGCGGTGTTGTCGACCGGGATTACGGCGGTCGCTTACGAGACGCTCCGCGGACCGAAAGGCGATTTGCCCTGCCTCACACCGATGAGTGAAGTCGCCGGGCGGATGAGCATTCAAGAGGGAGCCAAGTATTTGGAGCGGCCGCAGGAGGGCCGCGGGATCTTGCTGGGGGGCGTGCCGGGCGTGCTTCCGGCGGACATCGTCATCTTCGGCGGGGGCGTCGTCGGCAAGAACGCGGCCCAGATCGCGGCCGGTTTTCAGGCCGACGTGAGTATCTTGGACGTCAACGTCGACCGGCTACGGTATCTGGAGGACATCATGCCGGCCAACGTCGATACGCTGTTCAGCGACCGGCATACGATCCGAGAACAGTTGATGAAGGCCGACTTGCTGATCGGCGCCGTGTTGATCGAAGGGGCGCGCGCGCCGCTGCTGGTCAAGGCGGAAGATTTGAAGTTGATGAAGCCGGGTTCGGTGATCATCGATGTGGCGGTCGATCAAGGCGGCTGCGTGGAAACGGCCCGGCCGACGACGCATTCCGATCCGACCTATATCGTCGACGACGTTGTCCACTACTGCGTAGCCAATATGCCGGGAGCGGTCGGCCGCACCAGCACGTATGCTCTGTGCAACGTGACATTCCCCTACGCGCTGCGGATCGCCAATATTGGGTTGACCGCCGCCTGCCGGGAGAATCCCGGCCTCGCGCATGCGGTGAACTTGTCGGGCGGCAAAGTCACCAACCGCGCCGTCGCGGATACGTTTGGGATGCCGTTTGAAGAGTTTCAATTGGACGACGTCTGATCCGGTCGTCGAGGCTTCAATCTCATCGCGACACAGGCAGTTCCGCAACACGCAGTTTTCGAAACGACAGGTCGGTCGTCGGATCGTGGCCCTGGATGCTGAAATGCCCGGCGGCGGTCCGTAAGCCTTTGCGCGGATTTTCGTCCGGCGGGCGTTCGTCGGTCCAATCAGTCACGGGAAACCCATCGACCCAAACGGAAATATGCGCCGCTTGGGCGATGACCGTCATCGTAAACCACTCGTGATCGGAACTGACGACGCGCCGTGTCGGGACGCGGCGATAGATGCCGCCGGTGCCGAAATCGACCGGTTGCCCGCGGTCGTCACCCTTCCATTCATTGCGGACTTGCGCTTCATATCCGTTCATGCTGTCCGCCGACGGCGCCGGCATCGCGCGGAAGAAAATGCCGCTGTTGAGGTGCTCGCCGCGGGAAATGATCTCCGCCTGCAAAACAAAGTCGGCCCATGTCTGCTCACTCTCCAAGTAGCCCCGCCCGTTGCGGACCTGGATTGCTTCGTCCTGCACTTCGAAGGTGCTCTTGCCGCCGGGAACCACGCGCCAGCCGGTGAGGTCCTGACCGTTAAAAATCGGCGACATGCCGAGCGGTTTGAGTGAAATGCTCTTGAATTTGACGGCCCCTTCGCGAAACTGCAGCCCGATATGCCCAATCCGCGGCATGCCGGATTGAGTTTCGGTGAAATTGAGGACCGTCTCACCGTCGACGGCGGCGGTCAGTTTATTGCTGCTTAATGTGATGTGGTAGCTTTTCCAGACGCCGTCGTTGGAAACCGATTTGTCTGCCTTCTGCCGCGCAACCAGCGCCGCGGTGGGGAACTGCTCGTGGGTATCGCACAAATTGAACTCGTAGCAATCTATGGCCGGATCCTTAGGATCGAGGGGGGAGCGGAGAAAGATTCCGCTATTACCCCCCTGCTCCACCCAACAATCGCAGCGCAGTTCAAAGTCGGCGAATTGCGTCGTGGTCAGCAGCCAGCCGGGATCTCCCGTGTCGGCGACAATCGTGTTGTCGGTGACGTGCCAGTTGACATCACCGGTTTTCTGCCAGCCGAAGAGCGACTCGCCGTCGAAAAGCTGAATCCAGCCGTCGCTGATTTCCTCGGGGCTCAAGGGGCGATGAGATGGCGGATCGGTAGTTTGCTCGGCTTTAGAATCCACCGCAGAGTCTTCGCTCGGCGGATCAGGCGCGGATTGTTGATCTGCCTGTTTCCCACAACCGCTAAGAAGAAGTAGACAACAAGTAATGAAGCCGCAATAGCCAAGACGCATGAGTCACTCCGGAATCTTTGACGATCTCTACACAACAAGATGTGTCGACATGTTGCACGATTTTTCAGTGGATGAAAAGCACCCGGCGCTTTTTCTTTTTCTGATCCCCGAAACCTTCTCGAAATCATCAACATCAACCACGATGGGATTGAACAACCCCTTCAGGATTGTCACTCGTTGACGCCTCTCGACCCAGGGTGCGCTCACTTCGTTCGCGACCCTGGGCTAGGTTGTGTAACGCCTTAGGCGTACAGACCTTGGTCGACACCGGATTAGAGCGGAAAGCTTGGTGGCGCTGAATCTATTTTGCTTCTATTTGGTTGCGGTTCGACTCCCGATCTTCACTCCGTGCCTCCGTGTCTCCGTGGTTTTCTTGACCACCAACTCGAGACGGTTCAAACCGCCGCAGCAGCAAACTGCTGGTGACAACCGAGACGCTGCTGGCGGCCATCGCGGCGGCGGCAAACATGGGATGCATTAACCACCCGGTCCAGGGAAACAGCAATCCCGCCGCTAATGGAATTCCCAGTGAGTTGTACAGGAAGGCGAAGAACAGGTTGCGGTAAATCGTCCGCATCACCGCGTGTGACAGTTCGACCGCCGTAACGATGCCGGAGAGATCCGGCCGCATCAGCGTGATGTCGGCCGCTTCGATGGCGATGTCGGTGCCGCTGCCGACGGCAAATCCGACGTCCGCCTGTGCGAGAGCGGGCGCATCGTTGATACCGTCGCCCACCATACCCGTGCAGCAGCCTTCGCTCTGTAATTCGCTGACATGAGCCGCCTTCTCGTGCGGCAGCACTTCGGCGAACAACCGATCAATGCCGACGTCGCCGGCAACGGCTTTTGCCGTCGCTTCGCTGTCGCCGGTCAGCATGACCACTTGCATATCGAGCGCCTTGAGCTGCGCTATCGCCGCAGCCGCGCCCGGTTTGACGGCGTCGGTAATCGCCACGATCCCGGCGAGCTTGCCGTCGATCGCCACGTAGACCAACGTTCGCCCTTGGCCGCTCAATTCCTTCGCAGCAGCCGACAGTTCCTTAAGCGCAACGCCGTTTTCAGCCAGCAGTCGATCGCGGCCGATCAGAATGGATTGCTCTGCGACGACGGCCTGACACCCCAAACCCTCATGAGCGACAAAATCTTGCGCCGGCAGCGACTGCCCACCGGATTCCCCTGCAGCGGCGATAATTGCGTCGGCCAAGGGATGCTCAGAGAGCGCTTCGACGGCGGCCGCTTTTGCGAGGAGTTCTTCACGACTGAAATCCGAAGCAGTCACGACGTCCGTCACGCTCGGTTTTCCGGCGGTGATCGTCCCGGTTTTGTCGAGGACGATTGTGTCGAGTTTGTGCGTCGTTTCCAGAGCGACGCCCCCTTTCACCAGCACGCCGAATTCCGCCGCCCGGCCGGTGCCGACCATGATGGCCGTCGGCGTTGCCAATCCGAGTGCGCACGGGCACGCGACAATCAGCACGCTCACCGCACAGGTCAGTGCCATCCGTAGCGGCTCTGAGACCGGCATCAACATCCAGACAACAAACGTCACCGCGGCGATCAGCAATACGGCGGGCACGAAATAGGCGCTGACCGTATCGGCCATACGGGCAACCGGGGCCTTTGAGCCTTGGGCGGCTTGCACCATTTTTACGATCTGCTGCAAGACCGTTTCGCTGCCGACGCGGCGGGCGGTGAACTCGAAACTGCCCGCTTTATTTACCGTGCCGCCGATGACTTCGTCACCGGTTTGTTTGGAGACCGGCATCGGTTCGCCGGTGATCATCGACTCATCGACGTGAGAGCTGCCGCGGCTGATCTCGCCGTCGACCGGAATCCGCTCGCCCGGTTTAACGACGACTTCATCGCCCACGGCGACTTCACTGATGGGGATTTCCGTCTGCCGTCCGTCGCGGAGCACAGTTGCCGTCCGCGGCTGCAATCCCATGAGCTTTTTGACGGCCTGCGACGTTTTGGCCTTGGCCCGTTCTTCGAGCAAGCGGCCCAACAGCACGAAGGTGACGATCATCGCGGCCGCTTCGTAATAGACGTGCTGCATCAGCCCTACGGTTCCCGCGACGCTGGCCACGAACGCCGTGCCGGTACCCAGGGCGATCAACGTGTCCATGTCCGCCCGGCGGCGGAGCAGCGCTTTCCAGGCATTGACGAAGAACGAACGCCCCGCGCCGAACACAACCGGGACGGTCATCGCCGCCAGCAGCCAATCCCGGCCGGGGAATTGCAGGCCGGACATCGAAATCGCCATCACACCGATCGACAGCACGGCAGCAGCGATGAATTCAATCCATTGGCGGCGAATCCGCCGTTGCTGTCGAAGCTCGTCCTCATCAACCGCTGCCTCATCGTGGGGCAGATCAATTGCTTGGTAGCCGATATTGGAAACGGCACGCTTGATCGTCGCGAGGTCGGCAACGCCCTCAGCATACCGCACGCGGGCTTGCCGATTTGCGAGATTGACCTCAGCGGCTTCCACACCCGGCACCTCGCCGATCGCCGACTCGACCCGCCCGACGCAACTCGCGCAGTGCATGCCCTCGACGAGAAACTCGGCGACGGCGGGTTTGTCGGTCGTGTGGGTGATTGTGTTCATCGAATGGTTATGCTGTTTCACTGGTTCCCAAACTCCAGTTGGGAACGCGTCGCCATGGTTCTGAAAGAAGATCTGCCACAGAGTTCACAGAGGGCACAGAGACGATGGACGATGAATCAACTGGTGGTGTTACGTGATCTACGATTTGGATTGAATGGCACTTCGATTTGAAGACAACCACACATATCGGAGACACTGCTTTCGGCCGCGATCTTCATTCAATTCCTCAGTGCCCTCTGTGTCCTCTGTGGCTAAGTCCTTTACGAATTATCAGATTGATCCGCGATCGAGCAGCAGGCCCCCACAACGAATGAACGAGCCCTACGGTATTGTACGGTTCCCGGTAGCGCGCAAAAAAGCCTCGGCGGGCAAAGCGCAACCGCCGAGGCCGTCCGACCGGGGTAAGCGCCGGTCAGGTCAGTCTACGTTTATTAATTTCACTCGGCAGGAATCCCTGCCGGTGAAATCTACCCTTTCTCATCGGGCGGGTCGATCTGGTAGGTCTTGCCCTCCAGGTTGATCAACACCGATTTCTTGAAGACCAGATACTTGGCCAGCTTTCCGCCATGCTTCGCAGCCAGATCGAAGTATTCCGGACTGAACTGTTTGATCCTGACCACCTGTTTTTCCTGCTCCTTGGTGACCGTCGAATCCCGCCACTGGCCCTTGCGGAGGAAGAACGTCTTCTGGCCGACGTTGCGGACCGATTCTTCGGTTTTGCCGTCATCGTGGCCCTCCACAGGATCACGTGGTGAGAGATGAAGCGGTATTCTGCGTCCACCGCGACCAATACTCCCGCCACCGAAACGACTTCTTCCGCCGACCCCGCGACCCGCTTGTTGGAGACCCGCCTTTTGGCGTCGTAACCGAAAGGCTTGCGGACCAGACTGCACTTCGCGCAGTCCTCTGCTAAGCCTCCGGCCGGCGCGGCGGGCGTTCTCGTTGCGGGCCAGCAGATCCGTCGTTTCATCGGCAAGAAACGACGTGTACGGCGTCATGATGCCGTGCTGGATCGAGAGGGCGACCAGTTCTTTGACCAGTTCGTCGTTGTGTCCGTTGAGGTCGAGGTCGTCCAAGATTTCGCCGATACGTCGGGTGGCCCACAGTTTTTCGACGAATCCGTTGGATTCCTCCGCGGAATGGGCCACCAGCGTCGCATCGAATTCGAAACTGCGCGGCTCATCACCCACGTTGCCGGAGAGTTTGACCTTCACCGCCCCGCTCTTGCGGTAGCGGCCGACCCACACGAGTTGCTCGCCACGAAACAGGTCGGTCAGCTCGCGGGGATAAGTGCGGGAGATCGGCTTGGCGGATCCAGCCGCGGCCGGTTTTTCGAATTCGAAGTCGACTGCGATATCGGTCATCACCGGCGCGCCGATGCGGTTGTAGAGCGTGGCGACCTGCGCTTCGATGTCCTCGTTGGGCAGCACGTAGATCGACTGTCCCCGCTGTTCGCGTGAGAGCCGGTCCAGCAAACGGCTGTTGACGTCGAAGCCGACGCCGAAGTTGAACAACCGGGCGCGAACTTTGTTCATCTGTTTGGCATGGGAGGCGATTCTGACGTCGTTTTTCTCGCCGACCGTCGGCAGCCCGTCGGTGAGGAACAACACGTAATTCGGCCGCCCGGGATCATTGAGCATCTCCAACGACGTCGTCAGTGCGCCGTCGATGTTCGTGCTACCGCCGGCATACAGGCCGTCCACAAATCCCCGCGCTGCGCTGATGGTTTTTTCATCCGCCTTTTGCAGTTCCGGACGGAACGCTTCGATCTTGGCGTCGTAGGCCACGATGTTGAACAGATCGTCTGGCTTGAGCCGGTTCAAGACAAATCGCAGCGCTTCGCGGACTTGCTCGAACTTCTCGCCGCTCATGCTGCCGGAACGATCGACGACGAACACGACGGTCTTGGGCACCGGCTCGGCGTCGGCCGGTTTGATGTCGGGCGCCGCCAGCAGCAGAAAATAGCCCTCCTTGCTCTTATCGGGCCGGTAGCTGATCAAGTTCATGCCGACAGGTCCGCGCTCTGTGCCGTAAAGCAAGCGAAAATCATTCTCCGTCCGGACGTCTGACAGTTCCAACTTGCAGACCGCGCGGGTCGATTCCGGGCGCTCGATTTTGACGTCGTGTGTGGGGCTGTAGATGTTTTTGATCGCATCAGTTGCATTGACGCGGACGGTCAGGCTAAACGACTTGATCGGTTTGGTGGTGTGTTTGCTATTTCCCAGCGGGAGCGTGAAGTCGACCAGCCCGTCCCGCTTGTTCAGCAATTGCGTGTAGCGGATCTCCACCTTTCGCTCGGCACGGGGCGGGACGGGAAAGACGCTGGTGCGAAACAGGCCGCGGCCCATGTATTCCAACAGCGCAGGATCCTGGCTGCGGCGGACGATCTCTTCGTAGATCTTGCGAGCTTCGTCCTTGGGCAGAATCCGGCCGGGCAATTCCTTGCCGTCGACGATCAGGGTCAGCCCGCTGATGGAGGCCTCGTCAGGCAGGGGGAAAAAGAGTGTCGCCTGCAGGGTTTGACTGCTCTTGTTGGCAAATATTTGTGAGACTTGCACTTGGGCCGATTGATCGCGGACGTCCGCTTGGACGTCGACGGACTTGATCTCGTAATCGCCTCGAATGGGAACGGGCCGCGGAATGGGCCGGACGATTCGCCCGCGGTCGGGGTTGATCACGACAACTTGTGCCGAAAGCGTGGCGGCCGAACCGGCGAGAATCAGACAAGCGGCCAAAAACCGGTAGCGCAACATGGGTTAGCTCCCTTTTGGACTGCGTGGGCGATTGTGCGGGGACAAAGCGTCCACCGCATGAGACGTGCCGCGTGCGGAAAGAGTTCCCGGAATGTCGGCGGGAGAGAAAGACCGACCAAGAACGTGCGGCAGACTCAATGCTGAAACGCTTCAGCTCAGCTTCGTTGGAGAATTCCGAATTGGAGATGGGCGGCTGGGGTCGAGCACAGCGAGCCCCCAGTTAGTGAACCTGGGGGCGGACTAACGTCCGACCCCAGCCACCCTGAACCGCCCTTTTCGACAAAGCCTAGTGCCTTGTCAGGCTTTGATTTTGGGGTCGTCATAGCAAGTCAGCACGCTTGTTGGCGTGCTCACCGAAAGTAGGGAACCCTAATTCTTAATGTTGACGGAACACTAGTTTTGCAGACTCCATCTGAGATAGCTCTCGATGAAGGACTCCAAGTCCCCGTCCAGCACGCGGGTGGGATTAGAGGAGGTGTGCATCGTGCGGTGATCTTTGACCTGCTGTTGCGGATGCAGCACGTAGGAACGGATCGTTTCGCCGCCGAAGCCGATGCGTGATTTTTCGCCCCGTTTGGCGGCCAATTCCGAATCGCGTTTTTCCTGCTCGATCTGATAGAGCTTGGCCTGCAGCATCTTGCGGGCGGTCGCCCGGTTTTTGTGCTGGCTGCGGTCGTTCTGGCATTGAACGACGACACCTGTCGGCTCATGCGTGAGGCGAATCGCCGAGGAGGTCTTATTGACGTGCTGCCCTCCGGCGCCGCTGGCACGATAGGTGTCTTCACGAACGTCCTGATCCCAATTGATCTCGATCTCCAGCTCCTCTTCGATTTCCGGCACGACGTCGACCGCGGCGAACGACGTCTGCCGCCGGCCGGCGGCATCGAATGGGCTGATGCGAATCAACCGGTGATTGCCGATCTCGCCTTTGAGGTATCCATACACATAGTCGCCGCGGATGGCGATCGTGGCGCTGCGGATGCCGGCTTCTTCCGCTTCGGAGATTTCGATGATCTCGGACTTGTAGCCGCAGTCTTCGCTCCACCGCTGATACATTCGCAGCAGCATCGCCGCCCAGTCGGACGCATCGGTGCCCCCCTCGCCCGCCTGGATGCTGACAAAGGCATTGCAGCTGTCCTCGGGACGGCCCATCATCGCCTGCAGTTCCAGCGCGGCAAGTTTCGATTCCAGCGAACGGGAGAGCGTTTCCAGCTCTTCAGTGCTTTCGCCGGAGTCATCCTCTTCGGAGAACTCCATCAGGACGCCCATATCGTCCGCGTTGCTGACCAGTTCGGCGAGCGGCTTGATGGTCAGCGTCAACCGCCGCAATTCGCTGACGAGATCCTGGGCTTTCTCTTGATCGTCCCAGAAGCCGGGCGCGGCCATCAGTTCGTTGATTTCCTGGGAGCGGGTTTGCTTGCCGGCCAAGTCAAAGAGAGTCTCGCAAGTGAACGATGCGATCAAGGATTCCCTGACAGGTGCCGCGTAGTTCGTTATCCATGGATTGGTTTTGCTCCGTTAAACGTTGTGTCCGCTTGAGACGGCTATTTTGGGGAAAGGTTATCGGTTCCTATGAAGTGGTCGGTGGCCACCCGCAGGGAATGGGGCGCGACGGCGGAGCCGTCGGATTGGATTGAAAGCGTCAATCCTGGCGTTGGCCGATGCCCTCGTATTGAAAACCGAGGTCTCGCATCTTAGCGGGATCGAACAAATTTCGCCCGTCAAAAACCACCGGTTGCTGCAATTTCGCTTTCATCCGCTCAAAATCGGGATTGCGAAACTCGTTCCACTCGGTGTTGATCGCCAGCGCATCAGCGCCGTCCAACGCATCGTATTGATTCTCGCAGTAGGTCAGCCGGTCTCCGTAGGTGTTGCGAACGTTCTCCATGGCGATCGGATCGTGAACGCTGACGGTCGCTCCTGCGGCGAGCAATTGATCGATCAGCACCAGCGCCGGCGCTTCGCGGATGTCGTCGGTGCGGGGTTTGAACGCCAATCCCCAAATCGCGATCTTGCGGCCTTGGAAGTCGTCCTCGAAATGCCGTTGCATCTTTTGATAGAGAACTTGCTTTTGCGCCTGATTGATTTCGTCGACAGAATTCAGCATGCGCGAGTGGACGCCGTGAGCAGTCGCGACCGAAGCCAGCGCGCGGACGTCCTTAGGAAAACAGGACCCTCCGTAGCCCACACCGGGGAACAAGAACGCGAAGCCGATTCGTGCATCGTGTCCAATTCCGCGGCGGACCTCGTTGATGTCGGCTCCGACGCCGTCGCACAGGTTGGCCATCTCGTTAATGAAGCTGATCTTCGTCGCCAGCATGCAATTGGCGACGTACTTGGTCATTTCCGAGCTTTCCCAACCCATGGAGAGATACGGCTTCTCCGTGCGCAAGAAGGGCTTATAAAGCTCGTGCACGATGTCGGCGACTTCGGGCCGCTCGACGCCGACGACGACACGGTCCGGCTTGGTGAAATCGTCGATGGCGCAGCCTTCCTTGAGAAACTCCGGGTTGGAGGCCACGTCACAGACACGACCGGTCAATTCGCGCAGTCGGCCCGCGACTTGGCGATTGGTTCCGACAGGCACCGTGCTCTTGACCACCACGACGCCGTCGGCAGGCAGCACCGGCGCTAACGAATCGACGACCTTCCAAAACGCCGTCATGTCGGCTGAACCGTCGTCATCCTGCGGAGTGCCGACCGCGATGAACAGGCAGCGCGAATTGGGAGCCGCCTCAGCAATCTCGGTCGTGAACCGCAGGCGACCCGCCTTGCTGTTGCGGATCACCAACTCCGTCAAACCGGGCTCGTAAATGGGAACCTCGCCCCGGTTGAGCATCTCAACCTTGCGGCTGTCGATATCGACACAGGTGACTTCATTGCCGCTCTCGGCGAAACACGTTCCCGTCACCAAACCGACGTAGCCGGTTCCCACAATTGTGATTTTCATTCCTCACCGCTTTCCGAAATCTCTCAGTCCGCGCCACGACACTTATTGTAGACGCTCGCCGTATTGCTGTTCGTAGTACGATTGGTACTCGCCGCTCTTGATGTGTGCGACCCAATCGGCGTGTTGTTGGTACCAATCGACCGTCGCTTTCAGTCCGCTTTCAAAATCGACCTGCGGCGTCCACTGCAGTTCACGTTCCGCTTTGCTGGAGTCGATCGCGTACCGCAAATCGTGGCCGGGACGGTCGGTGACATAGTGAATCAGACTTTCCGGCTTGTGCAGCAACTTCAAGATGGCGTGCGTGATCTCCAAATTGGTCCGCTCGTTGCTGCCGCCGAAATTGTAGACTTCTCCGTCAACGCCGTGCCGCAGTGCCGCATCGATGCCGCGGCAATGGTCGTCGACGTGGATCCAATCCCGCACGTTCGTTCCCGTCCCGTAAACCGGCAAGGCTTTGTCCTGCGCGGCATTGGAAATAAACAGCGGAATCAGTTTCTCCGGGAACTGATAAGGGCCGTAATTGTTGGAACAGCGGGTGGTTACCGCCGGGAATCCGAATGAGTGATGATAGGCGCGAACCAGCAAATCGGCGGCAGTCTTGGAGGCGGAATAGGGACTGCTGGGCGCCAGCGGCGTTTCTTCGGTGAACAAACCGGTCTCGCCCAAGCTGCCGTAGACTTCGTCAGTGGAGACCTGCACGAAGCGGCCGATTTTTGCACCGCGGGCCGCGTCGAGCAAAACCTGTGTGCCGACGATGTTGGTCTGAATGAACGGTCCACTGTCGAGGATGCTGCGATCGACGTGACTCTCGGCGGCGAAGTTCACGACTGCATCGAACGGCCCTCCACTGAGAATCTCGTCGACCAACTCCCGGTCGCAGATATCACCGCGGCGAAATTCGTAACGGGAGTCGTCTTTGATGTCCGCAAGGTTTTCCAGGTTGCCCGCATAGGTCAGCAGATCCAGGTTCACGACGGAGACGTCGTTATAGTCTGCCAACTGATGACGAATGAAGTTCGATCCAATAAACCCGCATCCGCCGGTGACTAAGAGCCGCATAGGATTCTGCTTTCGTTCGCTCGACGATTAGTTTGAACCGACCAATGAGAGCCCGGCGACTGCGTAAATTCGAAATCCGAATCTCGAAATTCGAAACAAATTCAAAATCTGAAATTCGAATGACAGAGACGTTTCGAATTCTGATCATTTGACATTGTGATTTGTTTCGGATTTCGAATTTCGTGCTTGGGAGTTTTCCGCGTGACCAGCTTAAGAGCCTCAAGTTCCACACGGATGCCCGAGCTACGGGATCGTGCGAGCCGGCCCCGTGGGCGGATCATTCTCCCACGATCTCCGCATCCTCGTCAATCTCTTCCCGAGGCACGCGGGCTAATGACGCCAAACGGTCGTCGTCGTCCATGCGAATGATGCGCACGCCCTGGGTGTTGCGGCCCACCTGCGAAATGTCGGCGACGCGGACGCGTTGGATCTTGCCGCCGGCGGTGACCATCAACACCTCGTCTTCCTCCGAAACCGCGGCGACGGCGACCACTTTGCCGTTGCGGTCGGTCGTGCGAATGTCGATGACCCCTTTGCCCCCCCGTTTCTGGCGTCGATACTTCATCCCGCTGCGCGTGATTTCGTCGCCGTTGCCTTCCGGACCTGGCTCGGACGACTCGTCCGGCGCGGCGTCGTCATCGTCGGCCCCCGATCCTTCCACCGCTCCGATCGGCGTTCGCTTTCCGTAGCCGTGTTCACAGACGGTGAGCAGATTCAGCTCCGGATCGGCGACGACCATCCCGACCGCATAGTCGCCTTCGCGGAGCGAAATGCCTTTGACACCGCGCGTGGCGCGGCCCATGCTGCGGGCATCTTCCTGAGCAAAACGGATGGCCATACCGTTGGCCGACGAGATCAACAGGTCGTCACCGGGTCCCACAATCGCAACGCCGATCAGCTCGTCGCCCTCATCCAGTTTGACCGCGATCAATCCCCCGCGCAGCGGCCGGCTGTAAGCGCTCAGGGCCGTCTTCTTGACGATGCCATTTCGGGTGGCGAGCACGAGTTGGCGCTCGCCGTCGAAGTCCCTGACCGCCAGACAGTGAAAGATTTTCTCGTCCGGCTGAAGCTGAACCAGATTGACCAGTGCCCGGCCTTTGGCGGTCCGGCTGGCCAGCGGCAGATCGTATACCTTTTGCCAGTAGACTTTGCCGCGGTCGGTGAAGATCAAGAGATAGTCGTGCGTGCTGGCGACAAACAGGTGTTCAATCGGGTCTTCGTCGTCCGATTTGGCGCCGGTAATCCCTTTGCCGCCGCGCCGCTGGGCCTGATAGGCGTCGAGCGCGATGCGTTTGACATAGCCGCGGTGCGTGAGGGTGACCACCATCGTCTCCTCGGTGATCAATTCCTCTTTGCTGACGTTTCCAACCTCTTCACTGCTGACCTCCGTCCGCCGCTTGTCTCCGAATTTGGACTTGAGTTGGTCCATCTCGTCGCGGACCACGGCGAGCAAATTGGCTTCGTCGGAGAGCAGCCGCAGAAACTCGTCGATATCGTCCAGCAGCTTACGGTGTTCGTCTCCCAATTTCTCCCGCTCCAGCCCGGCGAGGGAGCCGAGCTGCATCGAGACAATCGCCTCAGCCTGTTTGGCGGTCAGGCTGTACTCGCCCGCCGCCTGCGGCTGTGCGGTCTCAGGATGCCGCTCCGACAGGAAGGACTGGAACCCACGGTCGCCCAACGCCTTGGCAATCAGCTCGGTCGCGACGTGCAGGTCTTGCAGCCGCACGCACGCCTCCTTGCGATCGGGCGATTGACGAATCGTATTGATCACGTTGTCGATATCGATCTGCGCGATCAACAATCCCTCGACCGTGTGTTTACGTTTGCGGGCTTCGGCCAGCAGGTATTCGGTTCTGCGGCGAAGGACGGTCACCCGGTGCCGTATGAACTCTTGAAGGATCTCCTTGAGAGACAGCTGCTGAGGGCGATTGCCGACGAGGGCGACGAGATTGACGCTCAGCGTGGTCTGCAGCGGCGAGAAACTGAAAAGCTGATTCAGCACGACGTCTCGGTCGGCGTCGCGTTTGAGCACAATGTGCAATCGGACCTGCCACGCCGGAACGGTCCGGTCGGTCAAGTCGACGATCTGCGAGATCTCCTTGATCCGGCCTTCACGAACGACCTGCTCGAGTTTTTCACGGATTCCGTCGCGCGTTTGCAGGTAGGGAATCTCGGTGACCACAATCACGTCATGATTCTTCTCTTCCTCGAAATGCGTCCTGGCGCGAACCGTGATTGTAGAGCGGCCGGTCATGTAGGCCTGACGAATGCCCATCTCTCCGCAAACGATGCCCCCGGTGGGAAAATCGGGGCCGGTAATCCGCTGGACAATTTCGTCGATTGAGGCTTCGGGAGTATCGATTAGGAGCTGAACGGCATCGCAGACTTCCACCAGATTGTGCGGCGGGACCATCGTCCGCATGCCGACGGCGATCCCATTAGAGCCGTTGACCAGCAGGTTGGGAAACCGCGACGGCAAGACGACCGGTTCGGTCATCCGTTGATCGTAAGTTGGAACAAAATCGACGGTGTCGCGCTTAATGTCATCCAACATCTCGGTCGCGGCGGCGGCGAGCCTGGCCTCGGTATAACGCGCGGCCGCGGGGGGCAGTCCGGCCAACGAACCGAAGTTGCCCTGTTTGTCGACGAGAACCTCCCGCATGTTCCATTCCTGGGCCAACCGGACGAGTGTTGTGTACACCCCCTCGGAGCTGTGCGGGTGGTAGTTGCCGGATGTGTCGCCGGAGATTTTCTGGCACTTCACCCGCCCGCTGGACGGGCCAAGGTTCAGGTCGTTCATCGCCACCAAAATGCGACGCTGCGACGGTTTCAGCCCGTCGCGGACATCAGGCAGCGCGCGACTGATGATGACGCTCATCGCATACGTCAGATAGCTGTTGCGCATCTCATCCTGAATATCCATGCGCTGGATGTTTTCCGCATCTCCTGTGGACAAGTCGAAATCTCCTTGTGTTGAACCGTGTCCAATCGAGTGCCGGCTGAATCAACTTGCCGACGATTGGATCCGTCACTGACGTGACATTCGCCATGCAGGACCCACGACTTCGCCTTCAAAATGCTGGTCCGACAAGCAATCGTATCCGCCCAGGTCCGGATACGAGACGGCGACGAATTATGGATGAAACCCAGCCGGTATCTTGGAATTCAGCATCGAAGCAACAGTGTCGTTCGAGAAGCCAATCTGCCACTTTCCGCTGCGGACAAAACACTCACCTGTGGGAAGAGCGGGCTTCAGGAGCCTTACCCCAAAGCGATTACCATAAGCCTTTTCGTGCAAATGCCTTATGAAGCAGATTCTTCGCCCAAAAACCGGTGAAAATGATGCTTTCATTGTATTGAATCTTCATCCGATTTTCAACTCGGTCGCCGCATCGAGACCCGCGACGAGGCGCGCCCAAAAAGGCGACCAAAACAACTTTTTTGGTGGTCTTTCGTCAAGTATTTCAATGGATTCCGTTCTTGCAAAACTATGGACGAGCCGATAAATACAGACAGCGACATCCAAAATGGTTGTCACCCAAATTGCCCCTGTATGGAGACAGGAGGCGCATACGCATGATTGCGAAACGCACGCGACGCGACCCGCCTCACAGCGGTGCCGCCGCCTCCAGTGGTTCGATTTGTTGCCGGATCGCTGCAACATTCGAGGAGCGCCGAGAGGCTCTGCGACTGCTCCACGACAACTACGTCAGAGCCGGCCTCTCACATCCGGCGGAGCATCAGCTGCGAGTTCTGCCGCACCATCTACTCGCGACGTCGACAATCTTCATTGCCGTCCAAAACAGCGACGTGGTCCGCACGGCGACTTTGGTCGCCGACGGTGAACTTGGATTGCCCATGGAGTCGACGTTCCCGGAGGAGGTGCGGAAACGGCGGGAATCGGGGATCCGGCTCGGTGAGTTCTGCTGTCTTGCGGACAACCAACAGTTGTTTGCAGGAAGCTTTCCCGCATTCGTGAAATTGAATCGATTGATGGCACAGTTCGCCCGCAGGCAGGGCATCGAGGAAATGCTGATCGAAGTACACCCCCGGCACGTACGGGCGTATCGCGAGTTTCTGGCCTTTAAACCGCTGGGTGATACTCGGGATTGTTCAATCGTGTGCGATCGTCCCGCGGTACCCCTGTTGCTGAACTTCGCGGAACTCGACCGGCAACGTACAGACCAGTATGACTTGTTCTTTGCGGATGCGGTTCCCGAAGAGGCACTGGTTGACTCGCCGATCAGCATGGAAGAAGGCGAATTCTTCAGCGGCCTGATTGGGTCGGAATGGCTGACTTGAACGTTCTCTGCCGTACCAATCAGTACATTGACACAATTAGCTCGATTCCGGGTGCCACAACCCGCCGCCAGGCAGCCTCCAGCTCGGCGGTACACTCGGCATCCGTTTCGCGGACCGTCTCGAGCAGGGCGTTGACCCACAGGGGATACAAGTCGGGACGCACGTCGAAATGCGTACGGTCGTGGATCTCCCCAAGACGCAGCAATTCCTCATGTGCGGATGGGCTTCCGCCGGCGAATTCGATGAGATTCATGATTCCCAACCGCAGCAACTCATTCTGCTTGACCATGTCGGTCTCGGCAAACATCGGGCCGATTTCTGCGGACTGCGAGGCGAGGTGGTCGTAGAACGCGTCGGCGAAATCGCTGCGAGATTGGCTGCGGCGAAAGCTGAGCCGGACGTTCTCTACGTCCTGCACCATTTGTTCGTCGATGGCCATGGTGTTAGTTCCTTTACGGCCGAATTCCTGATCGGTCGGCCCCGGGCTGTCCGCTGAGAGATCCGCAGGATGAAGTGTACTCAGAACTTCCGTGCTGGGCCACGCTGTTCATGAACAACCTGACAGAGGGGATGCTGAGATTCAGCGAATCCAAACTTACGGAGCCGCATCTAAATCGACCACCAGTCGAGGCAATGCATTGCGCAGCCGTTCACGACCTGATTGGGTTACGCGCGTATCACCAACTTCTATGGATCGCAAGTTTTTCAATCTCGTCAAGTGAATTACTCCCTGGTCTGTGACGTCCGTATTGCGCAGGTCCAGCGTTACCAAGGCACGGCAATTCGCGAACTGCTTCAAGGCCTCGTTGTCGATTTCAGTTCCACTGAGATAGAGCCTCCGCAAGTTCTCGCACCGACCGAGATGCGAAAACCCGGAACCAGTAATTGACGTTGAAGTCAGAGACAAGGACTCGAGTTTCCTCAATTGGCTCAAATGCCTCAGCCCGTCATCCGTAATGCGACAGAAACCCAATTCAAGAGATTGAAGCTGCAAGTGGCCGATTAGGAGCCTCAGCCCTTCATCAGAAATCCCCGTGCGCTGCAACCCAAGATAGCGCAACTTCTTCAGAGGTTTCAAATGCACCAAACCGGCATTCGTTACTTTGGTGTCGTTAAGATAGAGCCCCTGCAACTTATCGAGCGTCTTTAAGTGCTGCAGTCCTGAATCGGTGACTCCGGTGCGGCTCAGTTCGAGTGTACGTAGGCTCTTGATTTGCGCTAGGTGTCTTAACCCGGCATCTGTGATTTGCGACGTATGGATGGAAATCGTGCGTAGATTATTGAGAGGCTTCAGGTGCACCAAACCAGCGTCAGTCACAGCACCGTAGTGGAAGTCCAGATACTCCAATCCAGCGATCTCTTGAATCCTGACTAGCTTGTCATCTGTAACCTTCGGCGAGAGGGAAATGAGCAATGGTTTCGTCCGAAACCAGCATCCCAACGATTTGAAGTACGCGATCGCCGCCTGCTGCCGGTGATCTTCCGCCGCGGAACGGCTTGCCTGGAGTGGAGCAGGATCGTTAGCTCCGCAAACCTCGCACGCGCCTCCAAATACGAGTAGACTCATTGAAGAAATGTAGACTGCAGCTCGCATGTTGCTAGTCCCATGTGACTGAGTTTCTTACCACGGCTAACACAGGAGCGACTCATGCCCAAGAAAACTGTGATCGCCGCAGTAGCAATCCTAGCGGTCGCGGCAGCGTGCCTACAAGCGGCAAAGAAGAAGGATGGGAAGCCACGAGCGCCCTCGGAAGTGTTCATTACCTTCGACTCGGTCTACCAGAAAGACCGCATCGGCAGATTCTCAACCATTGGAGTCCAAGATCCCAAATTAATCGCTGCGATCGAAGCCTTCTTCCCCAACTACCGAAATTCTCCCTCGAGCAATGTGGCTGCGGGCTGGGAGAGGGGATACGTCGTCTTCTTCAAATTCCCCAACGGCCAGACGACAAGCGTTACCGTGGCCGGCAAGGGCAACGGGCCTTTCTGGACCCAAGGACGAGGTGATTTCGAGACCAAAGGAGATTTCAAGCAGTTCGCGGAAGGTCTCAAGAAACGCGTCGAATCGTCGAAAACGAAAGAGTAAGTTCAGGGAGCTTGGGGATTGTCGCGGTCACGACTAGTGGTACATCCACACTGAATTGACAGGTCCCACAAGTGGGCCGCACGCTCGTTGGCGTGCTTATCGGCGATTGATCAACCCATCAATTCAGCTTGGACAATGCACTAGTCCCTGTTACGGAACGCGGCTTCCAACTCCTCCTTGGTGACGACGCCGTCGTTGTTTGCATCAACGCGTTGGAATCGATTCCGCAGAAACAGCGGTACTTCCTTCTGCTCGATTTGGCCGTTCTTGTCCTTGTCGAGTCGCTTCAGCAATTCGTCGGGGCCGACGCGCCGGCGCCGCTCGGGCCGCTTGAAGGGCAATTCCTGCTCTTCGTCGACCGGAAAGGCGATGTCGAAATAGCCAATGAACATTTCATCCCAGGTCTGGTCGCCCCAGGAGATGCTAGCCGTGGGATCGGGGTTGTTGAGATTGTCCTCAGAGTTGTCGTAGTGCCCGACACAGTGGATTTTTGCACCCTTGGGAAGCGTCTTCTTGTCGGACAAACGGTACGACGTCTGCCAGTTGAAATCGTAGCGGGGTACGTCCAACAACGTTTCCTTCTTACCGTCGGGATAGACCAATTCATACAGAAAAGATTTGCCCCGCAGATGCATGTGCGGCGTCATGGCCAGCAACATGCTGTCAAACAGCGCTTCGCTGGTTGAGGCTTCAACACGATGGTTGGGTGCGCCGGGGGGGATGACAAAGCGGTTCGTGACGGCGCTGAACGTCTTGACTTGGTGCGTCACTTCGTCGGGGTCGGCAAACACCATGCCGATCATGCTCTTGTCGAGCTGTTCGGTGCCGATCGGCGTGTAGTGGACCTGAAAGACGAGTTGTGACCCGGCGGGGATTTTTTTCGCCATACCTTGGGGGAACGGTTCGGCGATCAAGCCGGGGACATAGGCGGCCAAATAGCCCAGCGCCCCGCCGCCGGCGACATTTCGCTGTCCCGGCCGGCCGGCAAAGACCAAAATGTGGTGCACGACCGCCCGGTTGCCCGGCAGCACTTGAAACGCTTTGACCCAGCGGTCTTCCTCAAAACCGGGATCGGCGCGGAAGTACTGGTATCTGACAGTTCCTTCGGCCTGCACGCGATACGGTTCGTCGCGCATGGGGATCACCAGATCCGGTTCTTGCGGCAACTGCCAGCCGGTCACGTATTGCCGGGCGTCGGGAAGATCGTGTGGATTCCCCTCCGGAGCCCCGTTGTCGACCCACTGATAGATCAGCTCTTTTTCCTCGTCGGTCAGGGCGCGGTCGTTTTTGAATTTGCCGTGCCGGGGATCGGCGTGCCACGGAGGCATCCGCTGTTCTTCAACGACTTCGGCGATCATCTCCGACCAGCCTGCGACTTCGTCGTAGTCGGTCAGCGCAAAGGGTGCGATTTCCCCATCCCGGTGACACTCGACGCAACGTTTTTGCAGGATGCGTGCGATTTGATTGGAATACGTCACTGCACTGTCTTTGCGAGGAACCTTGACGCGCCCGATATGGCAGCCGGTGCTGGGAGTGACCGCTTGAGTCACTTTTTTGTCCGCTAACAGCTCCTGAACGGCGATCTCCAAATCTTTCCGCTGTGGCTTATCGCGCAAGTAGCCGACGCCGTATTGATCGTCGATCCGCCCCCAATAGCGGATCACCCGTTCCGCGTCCAGCACAAAAACTTCCGGCGTTCGCACGGCGCCCAACTGATCGGCGACGACATTGCCGGAATCTTTGAGTAGCGGAAACCCAATCTTATGTTTGCGTGCGTACGCGGCGATCTCGGTGATCGAATCCTGTGAATTGGAATTAATGCCGATGAAGGCCACGCCCTGCTTCTGATACTGCTGTGCCAACTCCACCAGCCGCGGGGCGTACAATTTCACTAATGGGCACTCGGTGCCCAGAAACGCGACGACCAGCAGCTTGTGATCGGAAAAGTCCGAGAGCTTGTGTTCTTTGCCACGAAAGTCGGAAAGTGCAAATTCGGACACCTTCTTGCCGATGGGGCTTTCCTGCTGTCGGGTGTCGGCACCAATTGCATGGCGTCCGCCGGCGATGAACATGGTCAAGCAGATCAACACGCCGGAGTAACGAAATCGCATTTCCACAGGCTCCCTATCAAAGCTGAACCAACAAGATTTCCTCGAACACACTCACCGACTGTGACATAACGGCGGTTCGCAGGTCAATAGCTGAAATTCCTAGTGACGTTGAACAAGGCAACTCACGTCGATGTTGACCAGAATCGGCGTCCCGCGGCGGAGGCCCGTTTGCGAGCCCTTTGCAATCATAGCGAGTTGCTCCGCCGAATCCACTTGTGCTCCACGGAGTCGACCAGGCTGCGGTCTGCGATTTCGGCGGGCTTAGCGCTGCCGCCTCTGTCATTTTCGCTTAGTGACCACGATCCGGCACTCCGGCCGGAGCGTGCGTCTTAGCTGCTCGACGTCGGATTGTGTAATCTTGGGGCCTCCGACGGAGAGCCGCCGCAATTTGCGCATCCCCTGCAACTGCGTCAGGCCGTCGCGTGTTACGTTGCTCCCGGACAGGAACAGCTGCTCGAGCCGAGAACAACGAACGACGTACCGCAATCCGGCGTCACCAACTTGAGTGCGATCCAACGCAAGTGTTCGCAACTGGGCAAAGTGTTGCAGCGTTTCCATACCGGAATCTGTTATCGGCGTCGATCCCAGATCGAGCCGGTCGAGTGCAGTCATCTGTGACAGATGGACCAGCCCGTCGTCGGTCACATTCGTCTGCTCGAGCCGCAGCACTTTCATTTGACGCAACTTGGCAAGGTGAGCCAATCCGGCATCCCCGACGTTCGTTTCGCCCAGGTGCAGCGCCTGCAGATTCTCAGCGTGACTCAAATAGGACAGGCCCTCATCGGAGATTTTTGTCCGCTTCAAATTCAAATCCTGCAGATCATTGATGTTCACCAAATACGGCATGATCTCGTCAGTCGCCTCCGTGCCGCCTAAATCGACGGCGCTGTAGAGACGCTCAGTCTCCCGGTCGGGTTGGCGAACGATTGTGCCGCCGAGCATTTCGATTTCCTGTTTGACTTGCTCCTCCGTGTAGACCGGCAGTTGCTGCGCTTCGTCTGCCGGCGCGACGTCTCGCGCGGCGACGTCCACACGGTCGCCGTCACCCGTCTTCCCGTCAGAGTGTTGTACGTCCGAAACGACGTCGTCTCCGATTGCCGTCGTATTGTGATCGGAACTAGCTGCGGCGAGCTCCTCGGTTTGGAGTTGTGTTTCTTCGCGTGACGGCGAAGTCGAGTCGACATCCCGTTGGCGCAGCGGTATCACAGGGTCCCGGTCAAATGGGTTCTGGCCGGCCGTTGCAATTGACGGCGAAGCATGTTCAGTACGCCCGGGAAGAAAGATGAACAGCAAGAGGGCAATGACGCAAATCGCCGCGACAATCGAAATCAGTTGAACATTGGCGCGTACGACGTCGATGATCGATTGAGCATTCCCGCGGCCGCGACGACTGCTTTGCCGGCGCCGGGGCGGCAGCAAGTTGACCGACACCGGATCGCCGGAATCTTCGTATACCTCTCCAGCATTCGTCGCTTGTGCCGACATGTCGTGTAGCAGTCGATCGTCGTATGCGGCGCGACGTGCCGAGTCGAGCAGGCATTTCCCGGCCGTCTGGACTTCTTGCAGTAACCTGCGTGCCATTTCTGCGTGCGGCCCGTCGGAAAACTTCTTCAGTTGCGATTTCCGGCGCCGAACAGCGGCGACGAGCAGTTCGCGATCGGCCTCAAAGAGCGCAATTCCCAGCAGACGATAGTAGTGCGGCGGCTGTTCGTGCCTGGGAATGCCCAGCCATTCGGTATACGGGTTGAGAGCGCGCCGTCTGGTCAATGTTGCGGTTTCCTTGCGCGGGAAATCGATGCGGCCCAGCAGTTGAGAGACCGATATCATACCCGACATGACACAGCGGTTCGAGCAACCGGCGACTGAGCCGTGGGAGAGCGTCAGCAGCGTGCACCAATTTCATAACCCGGTCGCGCCTGTTCGAGATGTTGACCACCAACCAGTCAGCGAGACGCGTCAGAAGGATTTGAAATCAGACTTAACAGCGGAGAGAGGGGGATTCGAACCCCCGGTGCCCTCTCGGACACGCTGGTTTTCAAGACCAGTCCGTTCGACCACTCCGGCATCTCTCCGTGCGGAGCGACCTCCACCTGTCGTGAAGAGCCGCTCAACATCTGCTGACTTATAACCGCTCAATCAGCAGACAGGAAGTCCGATCGGCCAGATATTTGAGAGGAGAAAATCTAGTAGCTGGCCTTCAGCGTCAAATGCACGCGCATGATTCGCAAGACGAACCCCACGCGGTCATTGACGCGCAGTTTTTGAAACAGGCGATCGATATAGACGCGAACGGTGCCGGGGCTGACCGCTTTGCCGTCTTTCTTGTGCAGTTGACGGGCGATGTTCGCGCGGGTTTGTCCCTCGAAAATCAAAATCGCGACGCACAGTTCGCGGGTGGAGAGGTCGAGTGCGATCCCAATAGAAATCCACTCTTCGGGGGTCAACATCCCCTCGGCGGGATTGGGCGGTGAAAGGAGTTCCTCCTTCGCCCAGCCGGCGGCTTCCCGCTGCCGCCGTTCCGAGTCATCGCCCGCGTCGTTTCGCCGCGGCTTTTTTTGTTTGCCCTTTTTCGACATCGACAATGCCGTCCTGTGTGAAGTGCGCGAAGTCCGGACCGATCTACGTCACCCGTTTACACCGATTGCAAACCTGCTGCATTGCAAAATAGCAACCAAGATGTAGCGGCGAAACGACGCACGAGAAAATTTTCGGCAGCCATCGAGACGAATAGAGCGGGCGTGTCCGCGACACACGTGAGGTGGAGATGAGGTTATCGTGCAGGAGCGGCCCAGTTGCCCTGCCAACCGTCGTAGAGGTCCTGAAGAAACTGCTTCCACTGTTCCGGTGTACGGGTGTCCGGGAACGGCTCCGGCTCGTGCGGTTTGGCGGAACTCCAAATGATCGAGAAGTTTCCGTCCGGTTCGACTTGCCCGATGCGAACCACCTTCCAAGTGTGTCCCGTCTCGGGATCGATACGGACTTCTCCTTCAGGGGCGATGGTGCTTTGGCCCCGCAGAGCGGCGCGGATCTTGGCGACATCCAGCGCGCCGGCCTGCTCGACCGCTTGTGCCCACAACAGGACGCTGTAATATCCCGCCTCCATCGGATCGGAAATCGACCGGGTCGCGTTGTACCTTTTTTGGAAACGGCGGACAAAGTCTTTGTTTTCTGCCGTGTCGAGCGCTTGGAAATAGCTCCACGCCGCATAGTCGCCTGCCATTTTCGCAGTGTCCAGATTCCGCAATTCCGGCTCCGCAATGCTGAACGAAATTGTTGGGACGTCGGAGGATTGAATTCCTGCGGCGCGCAATTCGTGAAAGAAGGACAGGTTGCTTTGCCCGTTGATCGTATTTAGGATCATGTCGGGCTTGGTTTTGACGATCTCCGCGACAACCTCCTTGAATTCCGTGTGCCCCAGTGGCACATACGATTCACCAACCGGTTCGAGACCCATTTCGCGCAGCTCATCCTTAATGATGGCGCCGGCGGCGCGCGGAAAGACATAGTCAGACCCGACGAGATAGAATCGCCGTTTCTTCTGGAAAGCGTAGGCCCAATTGATCGCCGGAATGATCTGCTGATTCGGCGACGCGCCGGTGTAGACGATATTCGGCGATTGCTCCAATCCCTCCGACTGCACCGGATAGATCAACAGGTGATCGAGTTGTTCCACGACCGACTTGACGCGTTTCCGGCTGGAAGAAGTCCAGCAACCGAACAAGGTCACAACCTGTTCCTGCTCGATCAGCCGCCGTGCCTCTTGCGCGAAATGGTCGTCTTGCGAACGTCCGTCCGCAACAACGGCTTCCACAGGCCGTCCGATAACACCGCCGCGTGCATTGAGTTCCTCGACCGCCAGCAGAGCGGCATCAACGACGCCGTTCTCGCTGACCGCCATTGTTCCCGAGAGTGAATGCAGTATCCCGATCTTGATCGGCGGACCTTTCGGTGCAGGCGCAGGCACTGCGGCGGATGGCGGAGTCTCCTCTGCGGATGACGACGGGGGCGTCGCCGTGCCGCCGTTTGAACCCCCGTCCCGTTCGGGGTGCCGGTTGAGATAAAATGGCGCAAGCGCGATGAGGAGGGTTAGAACCGCTACAGTGCCCCACAAGTAGTAGTTTCGCCAACGGCGCGTCGGCGACTCTCCTCTTGCGGCGAGTCGCGAGTCGGATCGCCTGGAGGCGCGGGAGCGGCCGGTCCGGCTGCCCGACAGGCTCCCACCGTCGGTCGTCCCTTCGAGCAGCGCCTCCAAATCGTCGAACATTTCAGCCGCGGTTTGATACCGGTTCTCCGGCTCTTTCGCCATTGCCTGTTCGATGATTCCGCGGCACAGTGGCGGCAGGTCGACTGCGAGTTCGGCCGGATCAGGCGTCGGCTCATGGCACTGGGCGTACATGATTTGCATCACGTCGGTCGACCTGGCAAAGGGTGGAGATCCCGTGAGCAGATCGAAGAACGTCGCCCCCAACGAGTAGATGTCGCTTCGCGCATCGACATCGGCGCTGCGGCACTGTTCGGGGCTCATGTAGTGGGGCGTGCCCAAAACCGAGTTCTGCCGAGTCAGGGTCGGCGCGTCGTAATTCTGAATCTTGGCCAATCCGAAATCGGAGAGCTTGGCGGTCCCATCGGCCGACAGCATGATGTTGTCGGGTTTAATGTCGCGATGGATGAGCTCCTTTTCGTGAGCAACCATCAAACCGCGGCAGACGTCGGCGATAATCCGCGTCGACTTTTGCCAGGGGATGGCCCCTTCGCGTTCGATCAAGTCCGAGGCGGTACCCCCGTCAACCATCTCCATGACGAGGTACCAAGTCCCCTCGGTCTGATCGACGTCGTAGAGGGCGACGACGTTGGGATGCTGTAACTGTCCAACGGCACGCGCCTCTTGGACGAAGCGTTTGAGCGACGTTTCATTGGACGCTGCTTCCGGCGAGAGGAACTTAATCGCCACTTCCCGGCCGATGATCGAGTCACGGGCGGCATAGACGACTCCCATTCCGCCTGCACCCAGCAACCGTTCGATCTTATATTTACCAACGTACGTACCTAGTCGCGATGCGTGTTCCGGCGAGCTGTTGGTCACGTCGGCCGGGCTGAGAGAGCGTGAGCTGTGGTCGTTGCCGGCAGGGGAGGAGTGCACTGTTGACTGGTAGTCTGACCGCTTGGTGGCCGGAGGTGTATCGGTCCTCTCGGGAGGGCGGTCCGCTGACGTCCCGGCTGGCTCGGCCGACTCTTCTTCGAGCGGTTGTTTCGGATCTTCTGTTTCCATCCTCGCCACACCTTACGAATCGACCGCAGCCGTTATCGGCGCCCAGGAGGAATTATAACAGAGGCAGTCAGGCACAATAAACCCAGGTCGAAATCGCAGCCACACCTTATGACGGGGACACCGTCTTGATAGCCCGTGTGAAGATTTCGCGGACCGAGCCCTGGATATTGTCACTGATGGTTTGCAAGTCCAAATCGTCATCCTCGCGGCCGAACGGCTCCTCAACCGAATGCGCGATCGCTTCAATCCCAATCATAAAGAACGCGTCGACGATCATGATCGCCACCGTCCAATCTCCAAACAGCTCGACCAGTCCCCACGGCGCGGAGATCAGATGCATCGCGATCAGAATGCGAATGAACAGACGATACGACGGTGATATCAACTGATTTCGAATCCGCTCACAACCGCCGCAGATTTCCAACAGGTTGCTCGCTTCGCGGTCCTGGATCCGCAATTCTTCGTCAGTGATCAGCCCGGACTTTAACCATTTGTAAAAATAATCGTACAGCTGTGATACCAAATACGCCGGAACGTGCCGCGGTGTTTGAGCAGCGGACTCAAAACCGGGAACCTGATTCAGTTGGCAGCCCTCACGCAGGTGGTGCATCAGCGCATAGGGAAAGCCGATGATGATCGATTCGCATTGCCGGAGGTCGCTGGCGGGCGGGCGGACCAATGATGTGATTTTGACCGCCTGATTGCGGCAGGAATTGACCAGCGCCCCCCACAGCGTGCGGGCTTCCCACCAGCGTTCGTAGCAGCGATTGGTCCGAAACACCAACAGCAGACTGAGGATTACGCCGAAGATCTCATGGATTTCGGCCGGTTGATCAAATTGCTTTTCATATTGGGTGTGTTCTTTGACCACCGCCAACAGGCTGTACAAACCAACCAGCAGTGCGTAGACCGAGACTCGGGCCAGCATCGGCAAACGCTTAAAGATTCGGGACATCGGCTACGACCGGAGTGATTGAAGTCCATTCAATACTGAGCATCGGCTGCGGACCACCGTGCCCACGGAAGTTTTGTAGCATAGGTAATCGGCGCCGATTTTTGAATTGACGGCGCGTGCCGCTCGGCGGTGACTGGTCCCGGCAAACAGTGCCGTGCCTGATCGAAATCCGGCTAGCGCCGGCGGCTGTCCGGCCGGGGCGCTTCAGCGAGACGGAGTTCACCACTTCCGTCGAGTAGCGGACGGTTATGAAACTTGAGCGTGATGCGGCTCTTGAGACTGCGCAATGTCAGCGTGCGCTGAGCTGGATCATAGGAAGCTTGGACGATCCGTTGATCGAGCAGGTCTCGCCGCTTTCCCAATTGCTGCCCCGTCCGCGCGTCATAGGCGCCGACTTGGAGAAAATATCGGCCGCGCCAACTCGTGCGGCTGAGCGTGATCAATACCGGCTCCTGCAATCCCCCAATACGGGGAATCACGCACTGAGGAATCCGTGCCGTCCACCGTTGTCGTCCGGTGTCTCGGTCATAAGCCCGCAGCTCGCCATTGACGCGGACATAAGGCAAATAGGACTCGCCGGCAAAACTATTGACCCTCCAGCCGCCTTGGATGTGCCGCTGTAAGTTGAGGTAAATCGTCTTGTCGTCGGCGAACGCGCCGAGTTGTTTAAGACCGGCGAGTTCCTGTTTCGACAAAGGCACATCCAACTTGACCTCGCCCGTGCGGCCGTCAATCACGCGAATGCCTTTGATATCGTCGGAGAGGATCGCGAAGTTGTCAGAAAACTTGACGGGAACAACCGACGAATTGCCGCGCCGCACAGCCGGGTGATTCTCGATCAACGGCTCGTTACAGAGGAATTCATCGGTCAGCGGATCCCACAACCGTAGCCAGCGTTGGCCGTTTTCGCGGCAAACGTGCAGCAGATTTCGGCCGATCAGCCGCCGCGGTTCGCCCCGCGCGACATCCAGCCGCCCTTGCTTCAATTCCACACCGGTGGCCGTTTCGTAAACCGTAAACGACTGCTGGTCGTGGCCGAACAAGACCAGGACGTTGTCATCGCCGAACAGGCCGACTCCCCGGTCGGCGAATTTCCCGCCGCCCGGCTGAATGTCGGATCGATGCCAGAGTATCTCTCCGTTGGCCGGATTGAGGGCTAAGAGCTGCCTGGTGGATTGAAACGTACAATAGTTGGGACCGGAGGGGCCCGGCAGAATCCGCCCGGCATGCTCAGACATCTCAGGCGCGACCGTTGTCCACATCACCCGCTTGGTGGGCGGATTGATAAATGACTTTCCTTCCAACTTGGGCGGGTTCAGCAGCGAAACCCCGTACATTACTCCCCCCTCTTCGCTGCCTGCCGGGAAGAAATGCCCGCAAAACGAGTGACGGGTGCTCGCCGCCGACGGAGGGACGAACCCTTGTGGCATATTGAGTGCCGCCAGGGGTACTCCTGTTTGCCGGTGCACCTGCCACAGCAGCGTCCGCGCACGATGTTTTCCGGTGGGACGCAATTCGAACTCAGACTCGACGGGGACCTTCAGCGGCTGCCACAAGTTGGAATAGATTCGCTCCAGGTCGAACTGCGGCCAACGATCCTCTTCGATCGAGACGTTGCTGATCTTGCCGGCGGCTTTTGGACCGCCCTGTTCGTCACTCCTCAACAAGTATTGCTCTGCAAGTTGGGCGGCCAATTCCCGGCCGTTCGCTTGACGGACGAGCGGGGTCGCGGCGTAACTTCGCGACAAATCATCTAACATCAATTGGGCTCGAGAATAGACTTGCCGTCGGGAGTACAATTCCACCAGAGCCGCGGTGGCGACACCCGCCTCGCGGGCGTCGTCCGACTGCCGCGCGGCCATCAGCAAAAACTCCGCCGGCTGAAACCGCCCTTGAGTCATATAGTTGTCCGCGAGAGCGAGTCGTGCCAAATTCGCCTGCGGAAAGGTCGCAAAGGTGGCGACGAATCGTTTCAGATCATCTTCATTTCCCTGCGCGAGTATTCTGTCCCGTCGATCATCGACGATGCGACGAATCTGTCCGGCCGATTCGGGATCGGCCTGATGCAGGACGCGCGACAAGAAGTGGGGAATCCACGAGGCCTGTGTCACGGCGAAGCGTTTTTGAGATGTCAGCGGGATCGGGCGGCGAATCGGCAAATCGGCCAATTCCAGAGCGGCACGAACCGCTGAAGCATAGTCGGCGCGGCGCAATTCGAACTCAGCCTGCAAGACTAAGTAGCGTGCCTGCTGATCGGGCGTTCGAGAAATCTCCGCCAATTCAGACAAGAGTCCGCTCTCATCACGCTCATCCAGCGGCTCTGATTCGAGTTGCAGATACAGCGCCTCACGCAGTAAGGATTCCGCATCGTCGGTCGACTGATCGCTGAGACGGTGGTGGAGAGCCTGCTTCATCAGCGCCTTGGCCGGCTCGGGGCGTCCGAGAACCAATTCCAGTTCGCCGGCCTGCAGGATTTCGTCAGAAGTCGCATTCTGCCGGTTGATCTTTGATTGAAGTTCATCTCGCACCAATCCGGCTTGCGGCAGGGCGGCAAGCGTGTCATAGGCGAGGGAGTAGATATAGCCGTCCTGAAGGATCAAGTTGCCCATCCGCGTATCGGTATGCGTGCGGGTGAATCCAAGCCGGCGACCGGTGTCGATGTCAAAATTCGCCACGGAGCCGTTTGCCAATGGGAGCACGTAATCCTGCTCGACCTGTACGCCACGTCCTGCGCACATTCCAAAACGCGCCGACCAAAGCTCGCTGCCATCGGACAGAGACAGCCCGCGGCAGGTATGCCGCCCGATTACCAGGACAGTTTGATTTGAGATTGTCGCGACGTACTCCGCATCGTCGCGCGGCGCCCGCCATTGGCGGCTCCCGTCAGCGAGACCGAGACAGTGAATGTACTTTGACTGTCGCGGCATGGTGACTACGCAGCCGGCGGCGATCAGCGGAACATCGGGAAAACCGGCATGCCCGTAGACCTCCTGATGCCGATGAGGCATTCTGCCGAATTGTTTTTCCGGCAGCAAATCACCGTAATAATGGCCCCACAACAAATCACCGGTGGTTTCATCGACCGCCACGACGACACCCAGCTGTGTGGGACAGACCACGATTCCGTTGGAATAAGAGGGCGTGCACGACAAGGGATACCGCTTGCGGTCGCTATGAATGGGCAAGTCAACCAGCGCAATCCCTTGCGACCAGATGACACCACCCGTTTCCGGATCCAGCGCATGTAAATAGATTCGGTGGTTGTGTTCCGTCACCGTGTAAAGGCGGCCGTGCACGGGCAGCGGCGGCCCCAGAAAAAAGTGGCCTGCCAACGTTGATGGTGCCTTTCGGGAGTCACGACGTCCGCCGACCGACCAGAGCGGTTTGGCAACCGCCCCCGAGGACTTGAGATCAAGTGCGATCAGCCGATTTGACTTTCGGCGTTCCCGGCTGGGGTCGGCCCGGACCTTTCCCTGAATGACTTGAATCGGATTCCAGGTCAGTTCCAATTCGTCGACCGCAAACACGCGGTGACCGTCGCTGGCCAGCATGCCCCAATTGGCGTTGCCGGACCAGATCCAATCGACGAGCTTGGTCTTTTGTCGCGACCGCCGAGTCGGTTGGTTGATCAACTTGATGAGAGAGGTCTGACAATCGTATCGCCAGCGGCGGTCCCCGGTTTTCGCGTCGACGGCACATATTCCGTGTGGATCACGAAAAACGACTTGCCCCCTGACTGCGACCGGATACTGTGCCACCGCCACAGGACGCCCTTCCTTGAGTTGGTCGCTATTCCAACGTGCCATTTGGTTGCGGAGCTCACGTTCCGGTGTCGCGTCGCTCTGCGGAGTGAGCAGTTCATGCGTCCAGCGCGGCCGCAGGTAAGGGAAACTGCCCGGCCGGGCCGACACGCGGCTCGGGTCGCCCAGCATGGATTTCCACTGATCGGTCTTCTGAGGCGACGGACGATAAAACGCGGCGCGAGTTACGGCACGCGGGGACGACCCGGAGAACGCGGCGGGGAGGACGCCGCCGTGATTGACTTGAGCGAGGATGGAGTCCGCCTTCGCATGCTGGCGATTCAGTCGATAGGCCATCGCCGCCTTGAGACGGTGGACACGTTGGACTCTTTGGCGATGAACCCGAGAGTCGAACAGGCGATCCCAACACCGGGCGGCTGAGCCGTACTGTCCATGGTCCATCCACCAAGAGGCGAGCCAGTGCGTCGCTTTGAAACCGGCGGATGTGTGGAAACTGCTTCGGCTGATCCGCTGGAATTGTACGAGGTCGCCGCTGCGCAGCGCGTCGCGAAGCTGCTTGTCGGCCGCACCGCCGTAAAGCGCCTCATAAGTCTCAATGACATCTGAATCAAGCTGTTCGAACCAGCGAATCGCTTCAGCGCGGGCGCCCACCGCTTCACTCGTCGGTGCGCGATACAGAAAACCATCCTGCGAATGCTCCAGGATTCGCTGCAACCTTTGCAGGGCCGCTTCAGCCTGATCGTCATTGATCAGGTCTTCCGCCTCTGACAGCCAGACAACGAGTTCGCGATCTCGGTAAGCGAATTGCTGCAGGGCTTCCCGCTGCTGATCGATCTCACGCGCCGAAATGAGTTCGCCGGACGGTTCGGGAACTCTGCTGAGACGGGCGATCTTACGGCGGATCGCCTGATCGTCTGCATTTGCCGGGCGAGCGGTTACGGCAACGACTGAAAAGAGGGCCCCGCCGGCGGCGAGTCCAATCGCCGCGAGCCTGATCAATTTAACACTTAAGCGATGCATGGCTTCCCCTTTCAGAGGCGAAGACAAGAGACGCATCTCTCGACGGGTCCTGCACGCGTCCTGCGCGCAGCGTTAAAAACCGCTGTTCATTTGTGGGTCGAACCTGGATGTGTGTGTTGTTGGCGTGGAGCCCCAGCGCGGACGTTTACGTCCGCCGGGAGTTGACACGTTCAATGGGACAATATGTATGCAACCGAGGGACGTGCGATGTTGAAATGCGGTGACGCCGTCGGCGAACTGCCGGAAATCTTTATGTGCTCGATCGAGTGGCGTGCGTTGGGGAGGTGAAGTGTCTCATGACAATTATAGGCCGCAAGTATACGTCAAGCGTCGATTTTTCCGAAGACGAGTTCCTCAATCGGGCAAAGGGAGTTTTGAGACGAAGCCTTCAAAGAATTTCGCGGACCTCTCTAATCTCTTAAGACTAGGTTGCGCTCCTCGATGCCGCACTATGCAAGGCAACAAAAAAACCACCCCTCGCGTGTCACGGGGGGTGGTCGGAAACTCGCTTCAGTTGTGCCGATTTCTCGGCAATCTCATGTCGTAACGCAGACGGGACTCTCGTTCGGCTGCCGGCAATCTGATTGCGCGGCTGTCGCACGCTCCCGATGCTTGCCTTCGGCGCAGACATGCTCCGATTCCACTTCGGTAATCTGCCGTCGAACCTCGGCACGATGGATCGGAATGGTCTTGTCCGCCTCAAATCCTAGTCGAATTCGGTCGCCTTTGACTTCCAAAACGGTGACCGAAACATTGTCGCCAATGAAGATCTTTTCTCCCACTTTACGTCCAAGGACCAACATTTCAGTTCCCTCCTTCGATTCTACACCACCGTCCGCTGCCCAGTCTGACCGAGGGGTTATCGCTGAATTGTCGGGTTCAGCATTCGGCCAAATTCTTCCAAACGGCAGTGATTGCTGGGTCAGTGTCGCTTCCCGTACGACGATTCAATCCAAATAACGACGATGAGGATTTTCCTCAAATTCCCACATCAAACAATGCGTTTTCGTGTGACACACGAATGTGTGTCGCACTTCTGTGCGACAAGCGGGGTGGCCCGACAATGCACGAAATCTGCGCATTGAAACCTGCTTATCCAGATCCTCGTGATAGGTATTCTCCGTAAAACTCTGGAGCCTGCATCGCATCTCTGTGCGACGCACAATTGTATGTCGCACGTTTGTGCGACACGCGGGCATCCGCAGATCACCGACTGCCGAATCTTGTGTTGATACTTAGAGTTCGGCGCTTACTCCAGGGGACAGGCCCACAGTGCGAAATTGAGCGAGAGACTTACCTCAACGATTGAAAATACGAAATTCCAGGCAATGTCCAATTGAATTCAGACGGCAGCGATCCGAACCACAGTGTAATCGGCCCGCTAAAACCACAACAAGCCGACGCGACACAAACAATTACACAGAAACACCTTACGGACCGCACCTGTGGCGGCATCCGACGAGATGAGATTTGCACCGACTCAAAACAGGTATTGCAAGGATTTGAGAGTTCATTGATAATTGCCATCGAAGAGAACAAGTCCGTTGCCTGTCAACGGATGATTTATGAACGATTGCCTATCAACGGTTTCACCCTAGGCCCCGTTTCCCCAATATTCAAAATTCGGTAGTCGACCATGGATGGTCAGGGACTTCCTCATCGCAATCACACCCATTTTGCGAGTGAGGTCTTTCTTGCTGCGCCGAGTTCAATTGGCGGCAAACGCGTATGGAGGAATGGACGGGGCCGCTTGCGGTTTTCGCTTCCGTAGAGACTGCTACGGAAGGAGGTCCATGATGTCAAACGGCGAATCGGTTCTGGAACGCATTTCGGAGCGTCAAGACCCCGAGTTGTACCGCCAAGAACATTGGCAGGGCTCGTTCCAGGAATATCTCGACATCGTTCGAAGCAATCCGCGTGTCACTCGGACGGCTTGGCAACGACTCTACGATCTCGTGTTGTCGTACGGAACGTATCCGGTCGAAGGTTCGAAGGAAGACCGGATTCGCTACCGGTTCTTCGACGACCCGGAAAACGACGGACGCGACGCGATCTTTGGCCTCACCAAGCCGTTGATGGAGCTGGTCAACGTGTTTCAGAGCGCCGCCCGCAAGTACGGCAGCGAGCGCCGCGTGCTGTTGCTGCACGGCCCGGTCGGGAGTTCGAAGAGCACCATTGCCCGGCTCCTCAAACGGGGCGTCGAGCGCTATAGCGAGACCGATGACGGGGCCATGTATTCTTTCGGCTGGAAAGAAGACGACGGCTCGGTGACTTGGTGTCCCATGCGCGAAGAACCGCTGCACCTGATCCCGAAGAAGGACCGCGAAGAAGTTCTGCAGTTTCTAAATGCAGAGCACGACGGCGACGAGGATCGATATAAGGTCGAGATCAACGGCGATCTTTGCCCCCTCTGCCGGTTTATGTTCAACCAGCGGCTGGAGAAGCATGACGGTGATTGGACGAGAGTCGTCCAGGACGTGGTCGTCAAACGCGTGATTCTCTCAGAACAAGATCGCATCGGCATCGGCACGTTTCAGCCGAAGGACGAGAAGAACCAAGACTCGACGGAACTGACGGGCGACATCAACTATCGCAAGATCGCCGAATTCGGCAGCGAGAGCGATCCCCGGGCGTTCAACTTCGACGGTGAATTCAACGTCGCCAACCGGGGCCTGATCGAATTCATCGAAGTCCTCAAGCTGGACGTGGCGTTCCTGTACGACCTGCTGGGCGCCTCGCAAGAGCACAAGATCAAGCCCAAGAAGTTTGCCCAAACCGACATCGATACGGTGATCATCGGGCACACGAACGAGCCGGAATACCGCAAGCTGCAGTCCAATGAGTTTATGGAGGCGCTTCGCGACCGGACGGTCAAGATTGACATTCCGTACGTCACCAAACTGTCGGAAGAAATCCGGATCTACGAAAAGGACTACAACGCGAAGCGCGTTCGCGGCAAACACATTGCCCCGCACACGCTGGAAATCGCCGCGATGTGGGCAGTGCTCTCCCGGTTGGAAGAGCCGAAGAACGCCGGGTTGACGTTGATGCAGAAACTGAAGCTGTACAACGGCAAGTCGCTACCGGGATTTACGCTCGACAATATCGAGCAGCTTCGCAAAGAAGCGAAGTCGGAAGGCTTGCAGGGCATCTCGCCGCGGTACGTGCAGGACAAGGTTTCCAACGCGCTGGTCGCCAACAGCGGCACCACCAGCCTCAACCCGTTTATGATTCTCAACGAGTTGGATACCGGGTTGAAGCACCACTCGCTGATCCCTAACGAGGAGATCCGCGAGAACTACCGGCACTTGATCGCCGTGGTGAAGGAGGAGTATACGGACATCGTCAAGAACGAAGTCCAGCGGGCGATCGCCGCCGACGAGGAATCGCTGGCGCGGCTCTGCTCGAACTACATCGACAACGTGAAAGCGTACACCCAGAAGGAAAAGGTGAAAAACAAATTTACGGGCGAGCCGGAGGAACCGGACGAGCGGCTGATGCGGTCGATCGAAGAGCGGATCGATATTCCCGACACCCGCAAGGACGATTTCCGGCGGGAGATCATGAACTATATCGGTGCGCTGGCCCTCGACGGCAAGCAGTTCGACTATAAGACCAACGAGCGGCTGCAGAAGGCGCTCGAGCTGAAACTGTTCGAGGACCAAAAGGATACGATCAAGCTCACCAGCTTGGTTTCCAACGTGGTCGACGCTGATACGCAAGTCAAAATCGACATTGTCAAAGGGCGGTTGATTCGCGACTTCGGGTACAACGAAGAGTCGGCGACCGACGTGCTGCAGTACGTGGCCAGTATTTTCGCCCGCGGCGACGCGAAGAGCGAGTAACGCGTCGGGGCCCTGTTCGCTAACTGAGTTCCCGCGGTCGTCCGACTGTCCTCCCGTGACGATCGCGGGGAACTCATTCGGATCCTCCCGGCGGAGGATATGCAAGACTGTAGACTTGAGGCGGCAGGCTGTAGGTAATAAAAGCGACCTGAAGCCAAAAGCCTTTATAACTCGTTCCCAAGCCAGAACTTGGGACCCAGGCGAGAACCTAAAGCCTCCAGCCTAACACCTAAAGCCTAACAAGCCATGTCCCGGAATATCGATCGAGATTTGTCGCGATTTAAGGATATCGTCCGGGGCAGGGTGCGCCGCCAGTTGCGGAAGTACATCACGCACGGCGAGATGATCGGCCGCAAGGGACGCGAATATGTGAGCATTCCGGTGCCCAACATCGACATTCCCCACTTTCAGCACGGCCAGAAAGGCTCCGGCGGCGTGGGGCAGGGAGACGGCGACGTCGGACAGCCGATCGGACGGGGTCAGGACGATGGTGACGGGCAGGGACAAGCGGGCGATCAGCCGGGCGGAGGCCACATCCGCGAAGTCGAAGTCACGCTCGACGAACTGGCCGAAATGCTCGGCCAGGAGTTGGAATTGCCGCGGATCGAACCCAAAGGCAAAAACAACATCAAAAGTAAGAAGGACCGCTACACGAGCATCCGCACGACCGGGCCGAACTCATTACGGCACTTGAAGCGGACCTACAAAAAAGCGCTGCGGCGGCTGATCGCGTCGGACGATTACAACCCGGACCGGCCGGTGATTGTGCCGACACGGGACGACCAGCTTTACCGCAGTTGGAAGACGATTGAGGAGCCGGAGACCAATGCGGCGGTGATCTACGTGATGGACGTCTCCGGATCGATGACGGACGACCAAAAGGAAATCGTGCGGATTGAGGCGTTTTGGATCGACACTTGGCTACAGAACCAATACGACGGGATCGAAACGCGTTATGTGATTCACGACGCGGTCGCCCGCGAGGTCGACGAAGACACGTTTTATCACACCCGCGAGAGCGGCGGGACGCGGATTTCGTCGGCCTATAAAGTCGTCCGGCAGTTGATCAATCAAAACTTTAACCCGACGGAATGGAACATTTACGTGTTTCAGTTTTCCGACGGAGACAACTGGGGGGAGGACAACCGGGCCTGTTTGGAAATTCTGACGGAAGACATCATTCCGCACTGTAACCTGTTTTGTTACGGACAGGTGGAAAGCCCGTACGGGTCAGGCGAGTTCATCCGCGAACTGCAGGAAATCCGCGAGGACTACGACAACGTGGTCCTCTCGGAAATTGAAAGCAAAGAAGCCATTTACGATTCGATTAAAGAGTTTCTTGGAAAAGGGATGTAGGTGTCGCAGCGAACACCGCAACGCACCTACTCCCTGAACACTGAAAACTACAACTGAAAACTGAAAACAAGGTGCGTCGCGACGCACCCTACAGCCCAAATTCATGCCTGTTTCAACACACCGACCATTGCCGAAGGATATCGCCGCCATCCAGTGCGAGATGGAAGGGCATGCGCACGATTACGGGCTGGACTACTTCGACACGATCTTCGAATACGTCGATTACGAAGAACTGAGCATGATTGCCGCCTATGGCGGCTTTCCCACCCGCTATCCGCACTGGCGGTTCGGAGCGCAGTTTGACGAGCTAATGAAGGGCTACACGTACGGCCTGCAGAAGATCTACGAAATGGTGATCAATACCGATCCCTGCTACGCGTATTTGCTTTCCTGCAACTCGATCACCGACCAGAAACTGGTGATTGCCCACGTGTACGGGCACTGCGACTTCTTCAAAAACAACGCCTGGTTTGCGCCGACCAATCGCAAGATGCTGGACCAGATGGCCAACCATGCCAGCCGGATCAAGCGGTATATCGACCGCTTCGGCTATGAGACTGTCGAACAATTCGTGGATGCGTGTCTCTCATTGGAGGACCTGATTGACTCGCATCTGCCGCATGTGGCGAAGAAGAAGAAAAAAAAGGAGAAGTCGACAAGAACCGACGACAACGAGGAACTGACCGAATCGAAGCGGAAGTTTCCGTCAAAAGGTTACATGGATCCGTATATTAACCCGCCCGACGTGCTGCAGGCGGAAGCGGACGAAGAGCGCAAAGCACTGGAGGAGAAGGAAAAGAGCCGTTCGTTTCCGGATACACCCCAGCGGGATGTGTTGCTGTTCCTTTTAGAGCACGCGCCGCTGAAGAGCTGGCAGCACGACGTGTTGTCGATCATCCGGGATGAAGCGTATTACTTCCTGCCGCAAGGACAGACAAAAATCATGAACGAAGGCTGGGCCAGTTATTGGCACAGCAAGATCATGACCTCTCACGGACTGACCGATGCGGAAGTGATTGAATATGCGGATCACCACAGCGGCACAATGGCCACCAGCCGCAACCGGCTGAATCCATACAAATTGGGCATCGAGCTATTCAAGGACATCGAGCGCCGCTGGGACCGCGGGCAATTCGGCCCGGAATATGACGCATGCGACGACTTAGTGGAAAAGGACAAGTGGGACCGGCAGCTCGGCAAGGGACGTGAAAAGATCTTCGAAGTTCGCCGGGTCCACAACGACGTGACGTTTATCGACAACTTTCTCACGCCGGAGTTTTGCATCGAACAGAACTTCTTCCAATATCGTTATAATGAGGATACGAATTATTACGAAATTGCGGACAGAGAGTTTCACGCGATCAAGCGGCAGCTGTTGGACAATTTGACCAATCACGGACGGCCGTTCATCCACGTGCTCGACGGCAACTATCGCAATCGCGGCGAGCTATACTTGTATCACAGGTATCAAGGAACGGAGCTGAAGCAGGACTACGCGCAGGACACGCTCATGAATCTGGAGCGGTTATGGTCTCGGCCGGTTCACATTGAGACCGTCATTGACGATGAGCCGATGATCATCTCCTTTGATGGAGAAGAACACGAAGTCAATCCCAAGACCTAATCGCATCACGGGATGAGGGCCGCCCTCTCCCGCAGACACAAACGCGTTCCAACGGTGACCACCATGAGTCTGGCATCCAAAATCTCGAAATCGTTGACCAGCCTGCACGGCTATTCATCCGATCAGCCGACGTGCGCAATTTGGACAACCGGGAACAACATCCAAGTCGAGGTCGACTTTACGGCGGTCGACCGCATGAGCTGCAGCATCCGCGAACTGCGGCTGCAAGCGGACTGCCTGCAAAACGTGTCGTTCGACAAAGTCCAGGAATGGGCCGACGAGATCTGCAAGCGGATCACCTACCTGCTCGAAAACATGGGCCCGCTGGAGCGCGACGCGAAGCAGAAGAAAGTGCTCGTCCGCTCGACGCCGCCCGGCAAACAGGACGGCGACACGGTCTTTTACGAAGCGATTCTGCACGCCCCGACCGGCGTGACGCTCAAGCGGTTCCGCTCCCCGCAAGGACAGGGGAGGGAGCAAATCGACATGCAATGCACTCACGAAGTGTTGCAAAAACTGATCGCCGACCTGGTCGATTCCGTCCCAGGCGCCGATTTGCCATAATGAGCTACCATATAAAAAAGTAAAACCACGGAGGCACGGAGATCACGGAGAAAAAATCCTAAGCACGAAATCCGAAATCCGAAACAAATCACAAAATCAAATGATCAAAATTCGAAACGTTACTGTCATTCGAATTTTGAATTTTGAATTTGTTTCGAATTTCGTGCTTAGGTTTAATCAGCTGGTTCCCAAACTCCAGTTTGGGAACCCGTTTCTCGAAGCTCTGCTTCGAATGATTCACTTGTCATTGCAGCGAAGCAGAGCTTCGCGAAAATGCGTTCCCAAGCCGGAGCTTGGGAACGAGTAGGATTAAGGGCGTGAGTGTGCAGCCCTACAGCCTCACGTCTCAAGCCTCAAACCTAATCAGAGATCCCCGGCGCGAGAACATGGTCGCGCCCGTCGAAATGAGCGGCGACAAGTTGCGGCGGGAAATCGCCTTTGAGGCGGCCCGTTTGATGTACACGCGGCAAGAGTCAGAGTATTACCGAGCCAAGTTAAAAGCGGGCCGCAAGTTGTGCCGGGGTTGGGTCAAGCCCCGCGACTTGCCCAGCAACGCGGAAATCCGCGACGCGATTCAGAGCTTCGCCCGCCTGCACGAAGGGGACGAGCGGACCGCCAACCTCCGCGAGATGCGGATCGCCGCTCTGCGGATCATGCGGCTCCTGAAGCGGTTTCGCCCCCGGCTGATCGGCAGCGTGATGACCGGCCATGTACGGCGAGGGTCGGACATCGACTTGCATGTCTTCTCCGACAGCATCGAAGCGGTCAGTGCCGTGCTGCGTGACGAGGGGATTGCCCACGACGTCGAGCGCAAGCAGGTCCGCAAGCACGGCGAAGAGCGGATTTTTACGCACATCCATTTCCACGACGAGTTTCCGTTTGAATTGACGATTTATGCGTCGAACCAGGCGCATTACGTGTTTAAGAGCTCGGTGACCGGCAAGGCGATCGAGCGGGCCAGTATCGCCGAGTTGGAGCAATTCCTGCACGAAGAGTATCCGGACCTGAATCTGGAAAACGCCGTCGCCGCCGCGGAGGAGCGGGTCGACCGGTTTCAGATCTATGAGATGCTGCTGGTACCGCTGGAAAAGGTGAAGCAGTCGCGGAAATATCATCCGGAAGGGGACATGCTGTTTCACAGCCTGCAAGTCTTCGATCTGGCACGGGACGAGCGGCCGTACGACGAGGAATTCCTCACCGCGGCACTGCTGCACGACGTGGGCAAGGCGATCGATCCGGACGACCACGTGTATGCCGGATTGGAGGCCTTGGGCGACTACATCACGCCGCGGACCGCTTGGCTGATCGAACACCACATGGCCGCTCATGCCGTGGCCGACGGCACAATCGGCGCCCGCGCCCGCCGCCGGCTGGAGGCGTCGGATGATTTCGAAGAACTGATGCTGCTGGAAGAATGCGACGCCGCCGGGAGAGAACCGGCATACGATGCGCCCGATATCGACGAAGCGCTCGATTATCTGCGGGAGTTGGATGCGATGTGCGGATAGATCGATGAAATGGCCAATAAGAGAATCACTCAATCTTGCAGTCCGGCAAAGCTTGCCTCAGCCTTTCAATTCCTCCGGCGGTGGTCTGTTCGTTCCATTGTAGACGGAGTCTCTTGAGGTGTTTGAATCCCTGCAACAGTTCGAGTCCCGCATCGCTGATTTCCGTGTCGCAGAGTTGGAGCATCTCCAAATTCGGCAGTCCTTTCAGTTGCTTGAGTCCAGCATCGGTGATTCTCGAGCTTTCAAACAGCAGAAACTCCAATTCGGGCAAACCTTTCAGATGCACGAGTCCGGCATCAGTGATTTGATCGCCCAACCACAGTTTGCGCAATTCCTTCATGCCGCGGAGGTTCAGCAGATCGTCATCTTCGACAAGATAGGCTCCGGGCAGCAGCAGAGTCTTTAGGTTGCTTAAATCCTTGATATGGCTCAAACCATTCTCAGGGATAGCCGCCACTGCAAAACTGAGTCGTTCAAGTTGAGTCAGCCCTTCAAGTCGCCGCATATCGCGATCTCTTAGACGTCGTTGATCGAAACTGAGTTCGCGCAGGTTTTCCATTTCGCGGATCAGTTTCCATGACGCGTGGCTAACGGGTGGATTCTTGAGACTGATATCATCTACGGTCGTCAATTCACTCAACCGCTGGATGTCGGCATCCGTATCGCCCCAGACGGCCAGCGAAACGGTCATTTCCTCTGGTAGATCTCTTACGAATTCCGCAAGGTCCTCGGAGACGTGTTTTGTATTCAGCGAGAGCACCCGCAGCTTGGGCAAGGCACTGAGACGTTGTAGCCCGTAGTTACTGATGTGCTCGATATCGAGTGTTAGTTCTTCCAATTCGGCGTATCTCGAAAGCAGGGCCAAATCTGCATCGGAGACCGCAATGCTGTGCTCCCATCGGTTGGGCAGACGGATGCGCCAAGTTCGCTCAAACCACGATAAACGCTCGTCGCGAATCAGTGCTGGAATCCAGAAGGGACGACTGATGCGCGTCTCAACGTCGCCGCGCAATTGATGCATTGCAGAATCGACACGCCGTTCGTCGTGGTATTGTGCCCATGCGGCGTACAACCGGTAGGCAACGAGCAGGATGATCCCCAGCAGCAACGCCCCGCCGCCGAGCAGTCGTTTTTTCCGGGATGAGAGACGACGTTGGGGAGATTCCGAATCGCTCATCACAAAACGCTCCTTTCCAGCGGCAGTTTCGTCGCGTTTACTCCGGCTTCACTGGATTCTCCGCCGGCACAAGCAATTCGGAGTTCCCGACCCACAGCGCAAAAAACGGATGCTGTGCATCTCGACGCCTGAGAAGAATCAGAAACGGCTTGTCGAAGATGAACCTCCTCACGGATTCCTCCAGCAGGCCTCCTGCCACGGTCGTCCAGGATTTGAGCAAAGAACCCCGTTCATCCAAACGAAAGCGAATCGACTGCAGCCCAACCACAATTGGTGTTCCACCAACGTTTTCGCGTTCTCCATGAATTGGTCGGTCGTAAAGCTCGCTGTACTCGCGGAGAATGTCGAAATCGAGAACGGGAACAAGCAGGTCCTCCATCGCTTGCAACGAACCCGGTTCAACGTTAGCAATTCGCTCCTCAACCGCGCGGATCGTCTCTCCGAGCGTTTTTTCCGGCGGGATCATGGCGAGAATCAATCGATCGTTTTCGGCCTGCGTCTTCAACTCGATGATTAGATCGGAATTGTTCCGATAATCGAGCACGAGGACCTGATCGGCCATCGTTGCGTCATCTCCGGTCGCAATACCGAATGAATCGACGCGTCGGCCTCCGAAATCCAAATTCTTGTAGTGGCGATTGAACTCCGGATCAAAAGGCATCTCTTTGAACATGAAGGCAACCGCGACCCACGCCATCTCTGGAACGGAATCCAGTGCATCCAGAAAATCGTTCTGACTCGGAAACTTGGCCGCCAGTTCCGCACGAATTCGGTCATATATGCCTTCACTGGCCAGGCCCGCCAGCGCAACATAACTCTCTTCATCCAAATCAGCTTTCGTCGTTGTCTTCTTGTTGAGAACCGCGACCATTGCGGGCGGTGACTCCATCTCGACGGTGCCGCCCGCCAGATCGCACAGCTCGTTCCACGCCAGTTGAAATGAACTGCACCACAACACATTCGTGTCGGCGGGAATCTCCAGTTCCAAGTGCGGCGTGACAATTGTTTGCTTCAGATCTTCGGCCCGGGCCGTGAGATTCGGCTGCTCCGCAGCCGCAGTTTGATCCTGTAGCTTCGCTGTGGACGAAGGTTGTTTGGCAGATCTGTCGCGAGCAACTTCGTCTGCAGGCTCAGGCGAGCATCCCAGGCAGGCCAACAGAACAACAACCGAAAATCGATTGCGCATGCCAAGGTCTCCGGATGTTCGAGAAAATGAGGAGGCGACCCGTAGGTTTGAATTGTCGCAGGCAAATCGAGCCAAGGCAAATCAATCTTGGCTCACGTAGTGATGCATCAGGTCGGCCGGTCGAGTCTCGTGAACCGGCTTACGATGCCCCAGATTTGGACGAAGCGCTCGACTATCTGCGGGAATCGGATGCAATGTGCGGCTGACGGTTCGTTGTGCCGTAAACCAGTGGCTAAGCATTTTGACTCGAATGCGTTATGATGGGTTTCTATTGCGGCGCTGCACCGATTCGCTCCCGGGGAGCGATGGCTTTTGCTCATTTCGCAGCGTGTTACGATCACGAACTGGTCACCGTAGAGGCCGCTGAGACGAGGTATCGCAGCGTTGGAAACCGCTTTAGTGTTCGCGTCCGTGCTCCTGCTGATCGGGCTGTTGCTGCGGGCGAAGATCAAATTGCTGCAGGTGTTGTATCTCCCCGCGGCGATTATCGGCGGGCTGATCGGATTGGCAGTTTTGCAATCTGTGTTGCAGGCGTTTGGCGACAGTCGCGGTTGGCTGCCGGTTCAAGCTAGGGCGATCACCGCCGAATTGAAAACTTGGCCCGGCTGGCTGATTGCAGTGGTGTTTGCGGGGTTGTTTCTGGACAAGCCGGCCAAGCCGATCCGGCAAATCTTTCGCGGTGCGGTGCGGCAGGCCAACATGGTGTGGATCATCAGCCTGGGTCAAGTGGCGCTGGGGCTGCTGGCGGCGTGGTTGATCATCGGACCGCTCAAGCTGGCGCCGTTCGACGGCGACGTTCCGTTTTATTTCGGGCAGATGATTGAAGCTGGCTTTGTGGGCGGGCATGGGACGTCGGCAGCGCTGGGCGATGTCTATGAAAAGCTCGGATTCACCGACGCCCGCGACATGGCGTTTTTCATGGCGACCGTGGGGCTGATTTATAGCGTGGTCAGCGGAATGTTTTTCGTGAATCTAGCCGTCAGGTTCGGCTGGACGCGCGCCGGCGACGTCGTGATTCCGCAAGTGACGGGGCTGGAAGCACGGACGCAATCCCGGCCGATCGGCGTTGGAAAAGTCAATCCGGAGGTCCTCGATCCGCTCCTGTTTCAGGCTTTGATCTTGAGCATGGCGTTTGCTGCGGGCGTGCTGATGCAGGCCGCCATCGCCCCGCTGAACGAATACGTTCCCGCACTGAAGAACCTGCCGCTATTTATGTTTACGCTCATCGGCGGCTGGCTGGTCCGCGACGCCATGCAACTGTGCGGTCTGGGGGATCTGATCGACCCCGACTCGATTCGTCGATTGGTGGCCGCGGCGATGGAGTTTCTGATTGTCGCCGCGATCACGTCGTTGAATGTGGAATTGGTCGTGCGGGCAATCGTTCCGCTGTCGATATTACTGGTGGTCGCGTTTGCGTGGACGGCAATTTGCCTGGTCTGGATCAGTCGCAAACTGTTGCCGCCGGACTACTGGTTTGAACTGGGTATCATCAATTACGGCATGTCGACCGGGACGACCGCGTCGGGACTGATGCTGCTCCGGATCATCGACAAAGACTTTGATTCCGGCGCGGCGGAGGATTACGCGCTGGCGGCGCCGCTATCGTCGCCGTTTGTCGGTGGCGGGATCATCACCGTACTGGTGTTTCCATACATGCTGGAGAATTTCGGCGTCGTGACGACCGCCGTGATCGTGACGGCGGCGACGGTGTTGCTGTTCGGGTTTGGTCTGGTGCTCGCGGGTGGTAATCCGCGCAGGCAGCAATGAGTCGCTGCGACTGCTTACCGGCCCGCAGCCGACTCCGCAAAGACTTGCTCGGCAGTCTGTTCCCCGAATAGCAGGAATTCAATCGTGTCTGCATCAGCAAACACCTGCTCGGACGCGTCTTCGCCGGGGAACAACCGCGGCGCAACTGGGTCGGGCTTTGCAGCGGGCCGACGGCGGTCAATCGCGGCGCCTTGGTTGGCATCCGGCGTTTGGGCGCCTTGCGCGGGCTGCTGCTCTGCCGCCGGTTCTTCGCCGTCTCCCTCTGCCTCGCCGTCGTTTTGGTTGGCGTTGGGAATCAACACGTCTAGGACCGCGTCACCAATGATGTCCGCCAAGGGGGTCTCGTTGAAGTCCAACGCCTCGCGGGGAACGCCGGTGGTGCGGCGAGCGACGTTTTTCCACAGGTAACGAAAGACCTGATCCGAACCGGCGAAATCGGACGCGAAGATTTGCCGCAACGTACCCGCCGCTTCGGGTCCTAGTACGGACTCTGAGACGATTCTTCCCACACTCACCTGCTGATCGAGCGGACTGGCGCTTCGACCGGTGAGCCAAACTCCCGCGAGATGCAGCAAATCGACGTTGCCGCCGGCGGATTCGCGCAGAAACGTATCTGAGAGCGAGAACCCCGCAGCGGCAAACTCGCGGCCGGCAGTCGCCACTGAGGAATTGGCAAACAACGTTTGTACAAATGTGGGGTTGGTGAAAAACGGACCCGAGGTGGCTGACAATAACTGGGCCTGCAAGTTGGTGACCACGGGATTGCCGATGGGAGCCGCGCCGCTGAAAGGCCCACTTGGTCCACTCGGTCCGCCGGGACCACTCGGTCCGCTTGGCCCGCCGGGTCCACTCGGGTTGGAAAAATCAATGATTTCAATCGTCCGCTGAGGAGGGCGCGGTCCACTGCTGGTGATCGGGTGGCCGATGAACAGCTCGGTGGTGATGAAGTTGCTAATCGAAAGGAAGTTCAGCCCCGCCAGCCAAGCTCCGTTATCGACGCGGAGCAATTCCAATACATATTCACCCGACGGGGCATCCGGAATCAGCACCAACTCATTGTCGACATTCCCCGAGTAGTAGGAATTGGGAATGTCATTGATCGCCCCGCGGGCGGCGGTGAAGCCGATTTCGCGGCTCCTGGGATCGGTGAGGACGAAGTCGACCGGGTCGGTCCAGAGCAGCACGGTGTCAGACACAATGACATCGATCACAAAGGCGACGATCCCGTCGTTGATAAACACCGCGCTGGCTTCCAGACTCAGCCCGAGTGCCTGTGCTTCATCCTTGAGTTCGTTCAGCCGGGCGAGCACCGCGGCGCCGTCGAGCGGGTCGATCACGTTTTGGTCTGTCGCGAAGACCTCGACATCAACCGTCACCTGATTCAAGAATTGGTCGGTGATGGTCAGCATCACGGCGTAAGTACCCAACTCGGCTGCGTTGAATTGCAGCATGGGGCCTTCGACCACTTCCTGAATGCCGTTGGGATCGGTGAGTACCCACCGTATGGTCAGCGGGCCTCCCGCCGTTGCGGGATCGAATCCGGCCGTCAGCGTGAAGTCTTGTCCAGGGTTCACGGCCAGTTGGGCACCATTGCCCAAGGCCTCGCCGTCGAACAAAACGGCCACGTCGTCGGGCAATTCGTTCGGGGTGGGCACGACGATCTCGATGGTGCCGTTGGCCTGAAGTCCGGTGGAATCCTCGACAACATAGGTCAGTGTTTCCGTTCCGAAAAAGCCGGGCGGAGCGACATATGTGAACGTGCCGTTGAAGTTGTCGGTCAGGGTGCCGTTGACCGGCGGCAGGATTTCGATCAGCGTGAGGTTGTCGTTGGGGTCTTGATCATTACCCAGCAATTGGGTTGCCGAGAACGTAACTTCGCCGCCGTCCGTTTGAAACTCGTCGATCTGCGGCTGCGGCGCCGATGTCGTATTGCCGAAAGCGAGTGTCGGTTGCTCTGTTTCGCTGATTGTCTGTCCGCTCCGCAGCACAATCGGCGGGGGATTTGCCGTACTGCGGACCTGTCCCAACGGAGGCTGCTCCTCAGCGAGATAGGTGCCCGGTCCCAAGTTTTGAAATCGGTAGCGGCCGTTGGTGTCAGTGACGGTCGAGAGGACTGTTCCGCTCCCTTGCTCCGTCAGTGTGATCGTAATCCCGGCGAGCAGGTCTTCTCCCGCATCAAAGTTGCCGTCGCCGTCGTCATCGCTGAACTTGAGTCCGGTAATCTCGCCAAGTTCAAAGTTGCCGAAATCGACGTTATTGGTCACCGAGCCGGATGTCACGTTCACCGCGATCTGGCCGGAGGGGCTTCCGGGGCGGGTGCGGACCCAGCCGGCGCGGTTTTCTTCCGTCACGATGTAGTTGCCCGGATCGAGTCCGGTAAAGGCATAGTCGCCGTTCGCGTCGGTGGTGGTGGTGAAGACCTGCCCGCCGCCAGTGGCCGTGATCATCCATCCGGAAAGACCGCTTTCGCCCGGATCGAAGAGACCGTCGCCGTCGTCGTCCTCGAACTTGGTGCCGCGGATCTCGCCAGGACCGACCGGTCCGCCGCCGACAACCTCCACGACGTACTCTTGAGTCATGAACCGCGTGAACGGATCAAGCATTAATCCGCCGGCCAGGTTGAGACCGACAAATTGTGCGAAGTCGCCGTCGATTCGCTCGCCCGACATAAAGACGAAGTCCTCCCCAACGCCCGGCACAAAACCGCTGAGGAGCCGGAACTCGACCGTACCACCCCGCAGGTCATAATTCGTCGTGGCGAACAGCAGGTCGTTCTGAAAGAGGACGCTGCCGCTGGGAGGCGGACCGATTTCGATGAGCAGTGTCGCCGTCGCTTCGTGGATGTAGCCGCCGGTTAAAATGAACTCGCCGGTTGAAAGGCCGGGGCTAAGGAGTCCTTCGTTGATCAGCCGTGCATCCACCGTGCCATTGCCGGTCACGGATCCGCCGACTAAGTTTCGCAGTGGATTGGGAAACGAGCCGGGATTGGTCGGATCAGGTAGCAACGTGACAGCGCCGAACGGTTGTCCGCTGGGATGTCCGATGCGAATCTCCCCGGACGAATCGAGACTGACAAACGACAACCGCCCTTCAGCGCGGATCAATCCGCTCGCGTTATTTGTCACGTGGCCCAAATCCGGTTCGGTAAACGCGTCGCTAGCGAGTGACGTGTGCAAGATCGTGCCGTCGTTGATGATTTCTGCGAATGCGGTCGTCGTGACCATCTTGTCGTCGGTATCGATGTTGAGAAATCCATCGTCGCCGATCTGGATCTGATTGCCGTCAACGGCAATATCGCCCTGCTGCCAATCGAATTGGCCGTTGATCTCCGCAGTTCGCAACAGCGAAACACCGGACGATGCGATGACGTTGACTTGTGAATTGAAAACGGTCGTGCCGGTGCCGCTTTGCGTACCGCCCAGCCAATGGTATGTCGATTCAAACGTGGCAATTGCCGAACCGGTCAGGTCGCCGCCATCTTGCTGGACGAAGGCTGAAAAATCTGCGGTAGCGGCAATGTTCAGCGTTCCCCCGGTGAGGATGAACATCTGGTTGGTCGTCAAGCTGTTGATATTGGTCGTGCCGGTCGAGTGCCTGACGAATTCGGTGGCGGTATTGATGATGACATCGTCACCAGCCACCGGAAGTTGGTCTCCGTCCCAGTTTTGGGGTGTGTGCCAGGAGAAATCGCCAGCATCGCCGTCCCAGATGACGGTGGCCAGCACAAGCCGATCTTCGAGTTGCTCTATCGCCAGTCTGCGGCAACAGGTCGCGTCGCCGTCGCGCGGTAAGGTTCTATGCAGGGTTGTGTTCCTAGGTGATGAAAACATGCTCAGTGCCCGCGATTTCGTCACAAGGGACGCAACTCTCCGGCCCGAAAACTCAGTGCGAATTGCCTAATTTCATTCAAGCAATTCGCCAATCAAAAATCAAAGAAAGAATTCAGATTTTCGAGTTGCGGCGTAAATCCAGTTCACGTCAAAAGGGGGAACCGCAATGGATCTCAGCCCGCATATGAAACGTTCTGCTCTGAGAAACGTAGCGCTTAAAATTCAGGTTTTGCCAGAAAAAATCGAAACGAGCGTCGAGTGGCAAATGAGCGGTCCCGGCGGGCTATTGGTCCGCGCGAAGGTTGGGAAGCATCTCTCGGAACTGTGGCGTCTCGCGGATGGGATCAAGCGCTTCGTCCGTCTCGATCGTCTTCAGGAGTTTGGAGACGTCCTGGGCTTGACTCGATTTCCTGGCCGTCTCAAGGAAGTGGACCGCCCGGGCAATATACTCTTGCTCCAGTCGGCGACGGTCTTCGTCTGACCGAGCCGTATCGGCGCGGAGTTGGGCGACCGCCTGCCCGTAGATTGTGGCGGCATTGTAGGAAACTTGCCAAGCGTCCCCGTGACGCTTGAACGCCTCTTCAGCATCGGCGATACCCGCAGTGTAATCGCCCAGGAGAACGCGCGCGTAGCCGCGGCCGTTGTAGCTGTCTGGGTTGTCGGGTCGCAGACGAATCGCCTCTTCGAAATCCTCGACCGCGAGTTGACGCGACTGCAGCAACAGCGCCCAGCCGCGCCGCGTAAGCATGTTCGTCGACGGTTCCAGTTCCAGCGCCCGCGTATAATCGCTGAGTGCCTCGCGGTACTTGCCCAGTTTGGCGTAGGCCGATGCCCGGCCGCGGTACACATCGGCCAAAGGCGGTCCTTGTTTGAGATAGGAATTATATGACTCGATCGCGTCATCAAACCGGTCAAGTTTCAGTAGCGTCTCGGCGCGCAACCGCAGGAGATCGCCGTTACTCGGGATCAACTTCAGGGCTTCGTCGTATTTCGCCAACGCTGCGGGAAAATCGCCGGCGCGGTAATGCAGGCTGCCGATTTGTCTGAGGTCTTCCGCTTTGGCTGCGGGCGACGTTTCCAACTCAACGGCCCGCTGGAAGTCGGCCAGGGCCGGATCCGGTTTTTCGCTTTGCAAGTGGATCAGAGCCCGAAACCGGTAGGGACGCGGACTGCGCGGGGCCAGCTCGATTGCCAGGCTCAACTCGGCTAACGCCTCGTCGATCTGCTGCTGCCGCCGGTGAAATTCGGCAAGATTGATGTGCGCTGCCGCCAGCTTCGGTTGCATCGCAATCGCTTTCGCGAGGTCCTTCTGCCCGGCGGCGAAGTGGCCGGCTTTCTCCTGCGGATCAGTCGCCGCGATCGCTTGGTTCAGATGGACGCGGCTGCGATTGACGTAAATCGCATAGATATTGGGATCGAGTTGTTGGGCCCGATTGAAGTCCGCCAGGGCAAGCAGATCTTTTCCGGACTCGAAGTACGCGGCGCCGCGGGTGATATATGCCCAGGGATAGTCCGGCCGGAGCGCGATACAGGCGGTGAATGTGTCTGCGGCGCCGTCCCGTTTTCCAAGCTTCAGTTGACATCCGCCGAGGCAGTGCAAAGCCCAGTAGTTGGCAGGGTCGAGGTTTAATGCCTTTTGGAAATTCTCTGCTGCGGCTTGCAAGTTCTTGCGCCGTTGAAGTTCCGCGAATCCTTGCAGGAAGAAATCCAGAGCGGTGACCGGTTCTAAAGCGGCCGCCTTTGCCACCGCGTCACGAAGCTCTTGCTGCCGATCCAGGACTTCGAATGCGGCGGCTCGAAACAGATAAAACGCCGGCGTCTGGTGCTCGAAGTGCATCGCCAAATCGGTCCACTTCAGCAAAGATTCTGCGGCCGCTTTGACATCGCCGTCCTGCGACCACGCGCGGTCCAACTCGAAGTTGGCCACCATGATTGTCAATTCAAATCCGACCTGCCGGATACGATCGATTTCATCGCTGGTGAGATGAGAGGGCGGCGGCTGCAACGTGGGCGAATTGATCAAGTCATACCGCTCGAGCGCTTGGCGGGCGTTTGTAACGGCGCTGCGGTAGTCGTCGGGGCTGACCTCAGACGCGACGAGCCATCCGTGCGATCGTGCGACATCGGCTTCCGCCAAGAAGCCTTCGTAGTTGTCCCGCGCGCGTTGGATTTGTGTTTGGTTTTCGACCAGTCGTTCGACTCGGTCGGATTCCGTCTGGATTTCCTCAGCCAGCGCGGCAAACGAGGGTTCTCCGCGCAACTTGCCGAGTGCTTCGCGGTAGAGCAAACCGGCGTCGACGAGCGCACCATTGGACTCCGCCTCCTGCGCGGCTGCGTATTTGTCTTGAACGGCGCTGCGGACTTCTTCGAGACGGCCCTGTTCGTACGCACGCCAAAAGATGCCTCCGGCTCCCAGTATCAACAGCACCGCAGCGGTCGTTGTGGCGAATGTACGGTGCCGCTTGAGCCAGCGTGCGAGTTTCCAGTGCCAGGGCTCCGCAAACGCAGAGACCGGTTCATCCGCGAGAAAATTGTCAATTTCCTCGGCCAACTGTAGCGCCGTTTGGTAGCGGTCCTCTTTGTTCGACGAGAGCGCCTTCAGCGTCACCGCTTCCAACGGTTTGGGAATCGCAGGATCGACCTCGCGCGGCGGGGTGATGTTTCCAGTGAGCACATGCTGCACCATTTCGGTGAACTCGCCGCGGGGAATGGGCGGGCGTCCGGTCAGCAGGTGGTATAGGATCGCGCCCAACGAGTAAATGTCGCAACGGGTGTCCAATTCGTCGAGCCGCCCTGCCGCCTGTTCGGGAGGCATGTACGACAGCGTTCCCAACACCGAACCCATCCGTGTCTGGCTGGCAGCGGAACGGGCGTCGCTGGAGATTCCGGGTTTGCTGGAAGTGCCCGTGATGGTTGTGTCCGCCGACCTCACTTCAGACCGACCGTGGACAACCGTCTCGGGCGAATCGAGCAACTTGGCAAGTCCCCAATCGAGCAACAACGTCTCGCCGTACTCGCCCAACATCACGTTCTGCGGCTTGAGATCGCGGTGCAACACGCCGCGATCGTGGGCGAATGCGACGGCATTACAAATGGCGACGAAGTTTCTCAACAGATTGTTGCGTGCCACCAGCCAAGCGCTGCTGCCTGGCGGCAGCATGTGAAATTCCTCGATGGCTTTATGCAATTCGGTCCCGTGCACCAACTTCATCGAGTAAAACGCTGAGCCGTTCTCCTTTCGGCCGATGTCGTAGATCGGAACGATCGACGGATGTTCTAGCTGCCCGGTAATCTGCGCTTCTTCGCGAAATCGCTCGCGCGTACTGGGATGCCGGCGATAGCGACCCAAGAGTTCCTTGATCGCCACCACGCGGCGAACATGCTTATCGCGGGCTTTCCAGATTTTTCCCAAACCGCCGCGGGCGACTTCTTCTAGAAACTCGTAGCGATCGACGGAAGATTCCGTTTCGGGCGAATCTCCCTCTGTCGTCTCCGAGGGCTCGGCGCGAAATGATGTTGGTGGTGGTTGGGTTGGATCAATCTCGTCGGCTGAGGATTGGACCGGCAGCCCGTTGTAGAGGTCCGTGTCGATCGCCGATTTCTGCGTCGTGTCGGCCTTCTCAGATTGTTGATCGGTTGCACCAGGTCCGCTGCTTGCCTGATCCGCATCCGTCGACTGACCTGCACTATGCGCCGTGCTAATCACAGTTTTCGCGTATGGGTCGGAATTCTGACGATCGGACTGCAGCGGCGCCTCGTCTGATGGATCGGCTTGATCCGGCTGGTCGATCGTGATTGAGACGTCCCCCGGATCACGTTGCCGGCTTTGTTGATCGTGTTCCCTGCTGAGACCGCGTGACTCCTCCAAACCGTCTCCTTGCTGCTCGGCGGGGGCACGCGGCGGCAGCGACTCTGGCGGCGAATTAGAGGACTCAGTCATAGCTCAGCAGCTGCATTTGAAGAAGTCATTTGAAAACAGTCGCATCCCGCCGCCCCTCTATTCTACAAAACCGTCGAATTGTTGCACGAAGTATCCGGCGGATCCCTCGTTAATCACGGGATTCGGTCTGGGCGAGTTCAGCCGGCACTTCGACGCCGAAATGCTCACCTTGCCAATTGCGACCCTCCGTTTGCTACAACGACAACGATCAGTAACGGTAATCTGCCGTCCATTGAACGTTTGCCTTCATTCGTCCAATCAATCACACTCGCCATCAGAACATCTGATTGCAACTCACCGATGGCGAGACAGGCGTTGTTGCGTTACTACTTCTTCAATCTGATTTCCGCGCATCAGGCACAATGCAATTGCGCCCGGCGACTTATCGTTGGTCGTCATCAATCAAAAACGGCACGGGCGCCTGCCCTCGCCCGTGCCGCGCAAAACGGGGCACTCACCGACCCCGTGGTCCGATCGTGATCGCGCTCAACCTGCTCTCCCCATTGCCGCGATCATCCCCCCGATCGGAGAGCAGACTCACAGTTGCCAATTCAGCGTGTAGGGACTGCTGTTGCTGAGCGTGAACAGCGGTTCGCGGTGGATCTCTTTCGTGTCGGTGGGCCAGCTGTAGTCCTCGATCACATCCTGGGAGACCCATCTCACTCCGAAGGCATTGAACCCGCCGAATTTTTGGTAATCAACGAAGTGATCGGCGCCGGTTCCGCCATTGAGCCGGTCGGTAGCACCGTCGTCGTTACCGTAATAGCCGCCGTCCAGATAGTCGTTGCCGGAACCGCCCATCAGATCATCGGCGCCGTAGCCGCCGTGCAAGGTGTCATCACCGGCGTCACCCCGAATATGGTCGTGGCCGCCTCCGCCGTTGAGATAGTCGTTGCCGTAGCCGCCGCGCAACACGTCGCCATCGCCCTGGCTGCCATTGACGTCTCCCAGCATGAAGTCGTTTCCGCTGCCGCCGTCCAGGTAGTCGTATCCACTGCCGCCGATGAGCGTATCGTTCCCGGCATCACCGTAGGCACGGGAGTGGATCGCGGTGCGGTTCAGGAAGTAGTCGTTGCCGCCGTTGCCGTAGAAATAGATTTGCCGCACGCTACTAGCGTTGAACTGCGTCGTGCCGGTGACATTGCCTTGCACGTAGACCGTGTTGTTACTTTCCTGCACCTGGACCACGTCGCCGGCATTGTCACTGTTGATGAAGATCGTGCCGTTGGCGAATCCAACGGAAGCGGCCATCAACCGACGGTCTTCCAAGTTTTCCATAGCAAGGCAGCGGTCATGATTGGATAAGGTTTTCATTGATTCGAATTCCTATATTCTGCCGTCATACCCGCAAGCGGGTGATTTCAAACGTGAGGAGAAGGTGTGAAACATCACAAAACAACGACTTTGCGCTTGTGCTACAAATTGAGTGCTAACGGTTCGTCGGCAGACGTGAGGCCTTGATCGACGGTCTCTTTGGTATCCCCGTACCACGAGAAATCTTCCAGCACATCGTGGGATGACCAGTAGACTCCCCATGGGTAGTTGATGTTGATGTGACGATAATCGATGAAGTGGTCGCGGCCCGACCCGCCGTTGAGCGAGTCCCGATCGTTGTCGTCGACCCCACCGGCCGCGCCGTCGAGGTGGTCGTCTCCCAATCCACCCATCAGCGAATCGGCACCGTCGCCTCCTTCGAGAAAGTCGTGGCCGTCGTCGCCGAATAGGGCGTCGCTTCCATCGGCGCCATGGAGCGTGTCGTCGCCCATTCCGCCGTACATGCTGTCATCGCCGGCGTGACCAAAGAGCTGGTCATTTCCCGCGTCGCCGCGAAGGATGTCGTTGCCGCCGCCGCCGTACAGCGTGTCGTCCCCCGAGCCGCCGCGCAGCGAATCGCCCCAGCCCTGATTTGGGGAAATGTCGCCGCGCAAGTTGTCGTTGCCGGCCCCGCCGTCCATCCAGTCATATCCGCTGCCGCCGATCAGCTTATCGTTGCCGTCGTGCCCGTAGGCGACCGACTGAATGTCGGTCCGGTTATAGAAATAGTCATTGCCGCCGAATCCGTAGAAATAGATTTGTTGAACGCGATTGGCGTCGATTCCGGGGAACGGGGTGTTCAAAGTTCCGGAGACGAAAACTCGACCGGATTGTTCCGTCACAATGGCAGTGTCGTTGGCGTTGTCGCCGACGATGTACAGTGTGCCGCCGTAGTAGCCGATCGAAGCCGCCATCAGCCGGCGGTCTTCCAGGTTTTCGATCTCTAATGAACGTTGCTGGCGGTTGGAAAATGCCATCAGTCGAAACTCCTCGTGTTTTGCGTGATTGGTCAGGCGCAGTCGCTCCCCGGCGTCGTGGCCCTAACGTAGGAGTGCGGGGGGATTGAGCGTTTTCGCTGCGACTGAAGTAAGAACGCACCGGGAACCGGCCTGTGGCGCGCCGATTTCAAATTCCGTCGAGTGCTATGTCACAACTGCGAAAGTCGAGGGGTGCGACCGGCTCTGCCGGTGCATCATAAGTATTTGCGGTACTGAAATTTGCACTGGCCAAGCCAGCAGCCCACAACCGCAAAATCTAACCGCGACAAAGCACCAGATTCCTCGGATCGAGCGTCTTAGCAGCAGCGGTGCGACCCCGGCATTTGAACCAACGCTCTCGGCGACAGGAGGCGTCAGTCGAGTTCTCCGCCGGTATAGACGGCCAGCCGCGCGCGGAGTTTTTTCATCATGCGATGCTGGCGATAGCGCACTTGGTCGGCGGTGAGGTCCAATTCTTCGGCGACTTCGGCAGCCGGGCGGCGCTCGATGAGTCGCAGTTGCACGATCTGGGCGTTTTCAGCGGAGATCGTCGGCTTTAAGTCGTCCAGCAAAGTGGCGACAATGGCGTCCTTCCACTGACGTTCCTCCATCTCAGCCGGTGAGAGGCGTTTGTCGGCCGGCTCGTGCCCCGCTTCGACCGCCAGATCGATACTGTGCGCGGAATCCCGTAGTTTCTTGCGGAACATATCGGTCGTCTTGCTGCGGACCAGCGAGTACAGCCAAGCCCGCAAACCGGGGCGATTCGGCGGCCGGTCGAAATCAACCAGTCGCGTCGCCACTTCCGACCAGACTTCTTGGAGACAGTCGTCGACGTCGTTTCCCCGCACGCCCCGCGAGACCACAAATCGCCGCACAAGTTCCGAGTACAGCCGATAGAACTCATCCCAGGACGCAGAAAGCACGGAATCGGGAATCTTGTCGTCCAGCAACGTCCGCAGATATTCCTGGGTTTCCTTCAGTAGCGGCAGATTGGTCTCTTCCCTCGGCGGCGTGTCGTTCACAAACCGGACTCCCCGAAGCATGTGACCGCGGATGCATCAGAAATTCAGTCACTCGGTTTCAGCTATACACAGTTCAGAATTGAATTTCAATTGGTGATCACAGGTCATCCTTGTCGACGGACGTTTCACCTGCGGGAATTCCGGAATTTATGGAGCCGCGCGCCATGTTTTTCAGTTCGCGTCGTTTTGTCTGTGGGAAACGCCGGCACGGTGGTCCGGCACACGGTCAATCAAATCTCAAGATCGACTGTGACGTTGAATCGAGAGACACTCTGAGCGGAATCAAGGGAGAATATGAGCAAGCAGCAAAACACTTCGCGTTCGTTGAGCATGGAAAACCTGGAAGACCGCCGCCTGATGGCGGGCAGCATCGATCTTGCCGGGGGCACATTGAGCATCGACGGCACGGACTACAACGACACGGTCATCGTGACTCAAAGTGGGAACGATTTGAATGTGAGGTTCTACACTTACAACTCCGACACTCAAGCCTACGAGACGACGTCGCACGCCCCGATCAACGCCAACAGCGTGAGTACGATCCGATTCGAGGGTTACGGCGGGAACGACTATTTCTATAACCGGACCGGGATTACTTCGATTGTGCAGGGCCATAGCGGCAACGACACGCTCGTCGGGGGGACCGGCTTCGATTACATCAATGGTGGAAGCGGAAACGATCAGATGTGGGGCGACTACGACAGAAACGTCGGATCAGGCGACTCCCTCTTTGGCGAAGGTGGCGACGATGTCATTTACGGTCGAGCGGGCGACGACATCATTCACGGCGACAATCCGTTCGTGTTTTCGGGCAATGACCGCATATTTGGAGGAGAGGGCAATGACACCATGCACGGGAACGCTGGGAATGACTCGTTGTACGGCGAGAATGGTGTCGACAAATTGTTCGGTGATGCGGGTAACGACCGACTGGATGGCGGCGATGACGGCGTGTCCGATCAGATGACAGGTGGTGCAGGCGCCGACACGTTCGTGACGCACGGTGGCTGGCATCAAGGAACTTCACTGTTCGGCCGGCCGACGATCTATTGGCAAGCCGACCTGGCGTCCGATTACATGGCCGGCGTCGACAGCTATGAAGGACAAACAAGTCCGTTTACCTTCTTCAACAACTTGCGCATAAGTTAAAGCGGAGAATTCGTTGGCGAAACGTGTTTGGGTTGGGGATTGTGTGTGAACGCCGACTCTCGGCGTAGGACGCCCCTCGGGATTCTCCGAGGGGCGTTTCTATTTTGGTTCGGCCAACTATGTGTGCCGCACAGGATCACTGGTTGCCTCAGATTCAGCCCGGATTGACTCACCCCCCAAATCGCACTATAGTATCAACATCAATTAATGGATGATTCATTCCGGCAACGTGATCAGCGGCAGGACCGCCGATTCCCCTCGATCACGGCCAACCACCCCGCCAGCTAGGCGAATTCTGCCGAACTTGTTTCATCCCTTGCTGTTACGTGTTTTGTACTCGACACAAGATACCCTCGCTCCCTGTTGATGATTGGTGCTCAAACTCCATAATTCAACCCAGCTGAGCGCAATGGCAGGTTCCATAAGAGTCCGCCAACCTTGGTTTTGTCGGGGCCGCCAGTCAACAAATGCGGCCGCACACTTGTTTGTCGTTCCCACAAGTTTTTTGTCAGTTGCCACCAAACGTGATGCCGGAATTTTAATGGCCGGCGCCCAGTAGGAGATTTCCTTGTTAGAAACAGAAGCGAAGCCGCAAAACGGCTTCCGGGACTTCGGTCTCAGTCAAACGACCCTCAAAGCCTTAGAAAAAGTCAATTACGAAACTCCCAGCCCAATTCAAGCCGCGTTTATCCCGATCGCCGTCACTGGAATCGACTGCATGGGGCAAGCTCAAACCGGCACCGGCAAAACGGCTGCGTTCATTTTGCCGTCACTGCAGTCGATCGACGACCGCATCCCCGCCACTCAGGTGCTCGTGCTGACTCCCACGCGGGAACTCAGCGATCAAGTTAATGAAGAGGCTCGCCGGCTTTCCCACGGCACCCGCTGCCGAACGACCAGTTGCGTAGGCGGCAAAGATATTCGTCGGCAGATTAGCGATCTAAAGAAAGGGGCTCAGATCGCTATCGGAACGCCCGGACGCGTGCTCGATCTGATTTCGCGGGGCGTGCTCAAGCTCGAAACACTCAAAGTGGTCGTCTTGGACGAAGCGGACCGGATGCTCGATATTGGCTTTCGCCCCGACATCGAAAAGATTCTCCGCCGCTGTCCGGACAAGCGACAGACATTGCTGCTCTCGGCGACAATGCCGCCGCCCGTGGAACGCCTGGCGCGGCGTTATATGAAAGATCCGCAGCGTGTCGATCTCTCGACGACGAACGTCGCTGCGGACACCGTTGAGCAATTTTGCGTGACCGTGGACGGCAACCGCAAATTCGGCCTGTTGACGCGTTTGCTGTTTCAGGAGAAACCGCGGCAAGCGATCGTGTTCACGCGAACGAAACGGGGCGCTGATTCTCTGTATAAGCGGCTGTCGAAGAAACTCTCGCGTCAGTTGGCCGTGATTCACGGCGACCTGCAACAACGTGCCCGCGACCGCGTGCTGAAGGGATTTCGCGAAGGCAAGATTCGCCTGCTGATCGCCACCGACGTGATGGGCCGCGGAATCGACGTCAGCGGCGTCTCGCACATCATTAACTACGACATTCCCGAATATTGTGACGACTACGTCCACCGCATCGGCCGCACCGGGCGGATGAATGGCGAACAGGGGCGCGGGTTTACATTTGTCACGCCCGAAGAGGGCAGTCAACTGACAAATATCGAAATCCGCATCAACGGCCTGTTGCAACCGTATACCGTTCCGAACTACGAGGCCTTCGAGCCCCGCAAGCCGTACGATCCCGAAGAGGCCGCCAAAGAGCGGGAAAACGGTCCCCCGCCTCCGCCGCCACGCAACGGACGATTCCGCCGGACGGCGCGGTCGGCACGTGTCGTTTAATCCCGCGTCGACGCTCGCCTGAGAGATGGAATGCCGTCGAATGTGATCAGCACGGACGTTGAGCTTCGCCGCCCGCCCGCCACGCGGTACCAAGGGAGCAAGCACAAACTGCTGGAGGCGCTCTGCGGCCAGTTTTCGCAGTTGGAATTCGAGACGGCGCTCGATGCCTTTGCCGGCACCGGCTCGGTTGCCTACGCACTCAAGAGTCTCGGCAAACTCGTCACCGCCAACGACGTCCTGCGCTCGAACCACATCACTTCGCTGGCGCTGGTCGAGAATTCACGGACCACGCTTTGCGACGCGGCGGTCGAGAAGGTGTTGAGTCCGCGCAGCGGCCGTCGTTACGACGATCTCATCGCCCGCAATTTCGCGGGGATCTACTTCACGGATGAGGAAAACCAGCAACTGGATGTCCTCGCGCAGAACATCTCGCGGTTGACCGACAGATACCAACGGGCGATCGCGTATTACGCGCTGTTCCAAGCCTGCATCGCGAAGCGGCCCTATAATTTGTTTCACCGCCGAAATCTCTACATGCGCACCGCCGATGTGCAGCGCAGTTTCGGGAACAAGGCGACGTGGGATACGCCGATCAATGAGCATTTTCGCCGCCACGCCGCGGCGGCGAACGGGGCGGTGTTCGAGAGCAGCCTCTGCAAAGCGAGTTGCGGCGACGTGATGGATGTCGACGGCGATTTCGACTTCGTCTACATCGACCCGCCCTACATCAACGGCAAAGGGGTGGGCGTCGACTATCGCGATTTTTACCACTTTCTGGAAGGCCTCTGCGATTACGGCGGCTGGGAAGCCAACATCGACCGCCGACGAAAGCATCTGCCGCTAACCCGCGTCGAGTCACCTTGGACGAATCCCAGCCAAATTGAGAGTGCCTTTGAGGAACTGTTCGCCCGTTTCGCCGATTCGATCTTGGCGGTCTCGTACCGCAGCGACGGGATCCCCGGCATTGAGGGATTGGCAACGCAGTTGGGGCGGTTTAAACGTCGCGTCACGGTCGTGGCATTGCGGCGGTATCAATACGCGCTTTCGAAGAACGGCAAGTCGCAAGAAATGCTGCTGATCGGCCGTTAGATTGGCTGGGCGGGCGTCATCTGGCCGCGACAACTGCAGAGTGAAGACCGCTCGCCGCGACAATCTTGCGCATCGCTTCGCATTTGGCGGCGAGTTCGCCGGACCGCTCCGCGCTACCCCAACCCGGCGCGTAGTTCATCGATGTTGAGTACGGGAACGGTCGTGATGGCCGCGTTCAGTTTTGCGAACAACGGCTCATTGATCTTGGTCATTTGCGCCGGGTCCGATTCGTCGAAAACGACGATGCCCGCCCGCTTTCCGTCCTCGACCATAAAATAGGCCGCTTCGGGCTGCACTTGTTCGAGCAGTTGCTCGATCGCCGGTTGAATCTCCCCGTTCGCCGCCGCTTCGTTTCCTTTTTCGACCGGGATCGTGAATTTGAGCATCAATCGCATCGATGTTCTCCATCATTTGAGTGACTATGTTCTGAATGGAGATCAGTCATTGACCAACGTAACGCAAGACAGGCGAAAACACGATATCGGCCATGATGATAGGACTGCAACTTCGCATCTTTTCGCACTCGGCTGCGACATTTACGGCCTCGATGGGGACCAATCGATCTCACAACCAGGTAACGCCCGGCGCAAGGATTCGACGCCGCGCTTGCATCAGATTACCCCTGATTTTTCAAGCACAGCCGTAATTCGAATCACCAATCAAATTAGCGTTCCACTGACTGCCGTACCACAGGCTCGGTTACTTTTGTATTTCTGGCGTCAAATTGCTCCAATCGGGAGCATTGCTCGAGGTGCTTTAGACCGGAATCTGTAATTCTGGTGCCTTCCAGTGTGAGGATTTTCAGGTTCGTCAGCCGACCGAGCCGCTCAAGACCAGCATCGCCGATTTGAGTTTGATCTAATTTCAAATGCTCTAGATCGGATAACTCTTGCAGATGCAACATGCCCACGTCGGTGACTTGTGTGTTGTTCAGATACAGTTGCCGAAGTTGGGGCAGGCTACGCAGAGCCGCCAAACCTGAGTCGGTGACGTGGGTGTCGCCTAGAGACAGCTTATTAAGTTTGCGCAGGGATTGGAGATATCGTAGTCCGTCATCACCAACTTGCGTGTTGTTCAGAAAGAGTTGCTCGAGGTTGACGAGATGTCGCAGATGCACAAGCCCGCCATCCCCGATTTTCGTACTTCTCAGGTCGAGAAAGGTCAGGTTGGTCAATCCGCTGATCGATTTCAGCCCTCCGTCCGTGACTGCGGTCCCCGAGAGATTGAGGCTGTCCAGGTTTGCTAGCCCCTGCAGATGAACGAGCCCTTGATCGGTTACTAGATGGTTTTCGCTGAGCGAGAGCACTTTGAGGTTGGTTAATCCAGCTAATCTTCGTAGTCCCGCGTCCCCGACGTTTGTATTACTGATATTCAGCGTCTGTAGCTCGGATAGCCCCGTGAGGTGCTGCATTCCCCGGTCTCCGACTTCAGTATCCAAGAGCCACAAACCGCTCAGATTAGACAATCCGCTGAGGTGCACTAGTCCAGAGTCGGTTATGGGGACGCGATTCAGTCTCAGTTCCTTGAGTTCTGTGAACTCCCGGAGAAGCCGTAGATGTTCGTCGCGAACCTTTTTCCCGCGAAAGTTGACTGCCTGGACTCGTTGCGACGAAAGGCCATCGGCTGCCGGCTGCGGTGAGATTCTGGCGCCAAGTTGCTCCAGTTCGGCCACCGCCTGCTGTTCGCATCCCGCGATTCGTTGAGGCCGATGACCAAGCCACCAGATCGTCAACGGATAACACACAACGATTGCGGACACGGTGAGAATCTTTATCAGCGGGCTGCGACCGTGTTGTGATTCAACGTCCGACATGGCAAACGCACCCTTTCACCGTGATAATGGCGGAGACGGATGGCGAAGTCTCTCTTGATATCACTCACCGCCGCCGCAACAACCCATAACAAAACTGATGCCGCGCATTAAACAGCCGGCGGTAGCTGAGCAGTACGATTCCCATTGTGCCGAGTGCCGTTCCTGATGCGATCAGGAACATGATCACGATCTGATATTTGACCGCTTGCAGCGGGTCGACGCCTGAGAGGAGTTGGCCGGTCATCATCCCCGGCAAGCTGACCAGCCCGACGACCATCATCGAATTGATGATCGGAATCATCCCGGTCCTAAGCGCCTGCTGAATTGGATCGCGGGCCGCTTCCCAGCGCGTCGCCCCCAGTGCCAGCCATGTTTCGACTTGATCGCGGCGCGAGGACAGTTCCTCGCCCAGCCGCGTCAGCCCCAGCGCGATGCCGCTGAGCGTGTTGCCCAGAATCATGCCCAGCAGCGGCACCGCGTATTGCGGGTCGTACCACGGCGTCTCGCGGCCGCGCATGACGATTGCAATTGCGAACGCAGCGATCAGCCAAGAACTGACGCAAATGGAGAGCAGGCTGTCCCAATAGACGCCGGAATAGACCCGCTCGACGCGCCGCACCGCCGCGATGGCTGCGATGACCGACATCAACAGCGCCAGCCCCACCACGACGTACCATTGCCGAATTTCAAACACCCACTTCAGTACGAATCCCACCAACACCAACTGCACGACCGTCCGCACCGCGGCAATGCAGAGCGTCCGTTCCAGCCCCAGTCGCAACAGAATCGAAATCGCACCGTTTATGACAATCAACGCCGCCGCGAAAGCGACTTCCCAGTTGGAGAGTTCCACATAACTGGCGGGCATGATTGACCTCACAATCCGGTCGACTATTACGTGCGGCGGCTCAAATACGCCGTTCGCGCCCGCTACGCACCAAGCCCCAGATGGCCGCAGCCGACAGGCACAAGAGACAAACTGTGAAGATAATCCCGTTCGGCGTGCGGCCCGTCCATTCCTTCAATGGCAACCAAGGCCACGGGAGATTGAAAAACACCCAGTTGAGACTGAAAAACAGCCAAGCGGTCAGCAGTAATCCCACACTCGCAACCCAACGTGACGTCCTGCCCTGCCGCCCCTGCTTCTCAAGCCACAGCGCCGCCAAAAACATCACGGACAGCGGAACGATCACCAAGCCGATCCAGCCAATCGTATTCGCCCACTCGGCTGCCGCGTCGGCTCCCAATTGTGGTTCGAGCAGATTGGCCAAGTCATTATTTTTGTTGTTGGGGTTATAGCACATCTCTCTAAGCGTCTTGCCCGCAATCGGCAGCGACAATGCCGGCAGCGGCAGCAAGTACGGCCAATAGCGGCCGCCTGTGATTCCGATCAGCGGGATCAATCCCATCACCAACCCGAAGGCCGTATAGATCGCGAAACCCCGCATCAATCCGAATTCCGCTGCGGACAACAGAGCGATGTGAAAGCCGAACAGCAGGAACTCCCAGCGCGGCGCGATTTCCGACGACTCGTCGGCCCGGTCGGCGGCGATGAACTTTTGATTGCACCACAAGCCGATCGCCAGAACTGCACCGAAGATCGCGCCGAAGGCGGTCTCCATCATGTTGTGCCAATTGAAATATCTGAAGTAATCGGCGAAGCCGCTCTCCGTGAAGACTTCCGGATGCCGCGCCTGATAGGCCTGTAGACACTCCGCCCCGGCAAATCCCAGTCCTCCGGCGATGAACCCCACGACCGCCATGCTGACGGCCAAGAAGTCGCGGCGAATCGCACCGGTGTAGGCCACCAGCCCGGCGAGCGCAAATAACAGGCCGCCCCAATACTCTCGTCTGGGTCTGAGCGGTTTGTGATCCGGCGGCGGATTCTCCGGCTCGGGATAGTAGTCCCAAGTTGCGGAGAAGTAGATCTTCGGCAGTACTTTTTCGCGGGGATTGAACGGTGCGTTGAGCACTCGAAAGCCGAGCAGCATCAATGCAAACAAGACGGGAATCAGCACGGCCAATTCAAAGGCGCGATATTTTCTGGCTCCCAATCCCATGCCGAGAAATACGGCGCCGAAACTGATCCAGATGCCCCCCTTGATGAACAATCCGAGCAGCCCCCAGCGGAACGCTTCTTCGTTGTCGAGCAGTTCATGGCCGTGCGTCAATCCTAACGTCTGGCCGTAGGTCATCGTCCCGCCGAAGCCGATGGCGACGGTCATCATCGCCACCGCCCGCGCCGCGGTCAGTGCACCGGCACGGGGGACATACAACAGAATCAGCGTAAAGCCCGCCAATGCGCCCGCCATCATCGCGCCCGATTCGTGGCCGTACTGGCCGCGAATCCCCCACGCCATCCCCCCGCCCATCGCCGTCAGTACAATTCCCGCCAGCAGTGTGCCAAAGCCGAGCCGTTGCGGAGAACCGGTGCTCGTGGAGTTTTCCGGCAACAACGGTTCACTGGTCATTGAGAGACGCCCTTGCGGCAAGTGGTGCGTGATGTTCAACAGACGTCCGAGCGCCGAACTCATCGAACATACGCATTCTCAGCAGCGAATGCCAGCACATCAGCAGGCGGACAGTGCAGCAGAGAATGGCAGGCGCCTAGATCTGCACTTCCAACAACGTCGCTTCCGGCATCTCCGTCGCAGCCATTTCCTGCGGCATCGCAGGTTCTTCGGGGATCTCGGACCACCAGCGGCGGGCGGTCTCAGCCGTCCAACTCTCGGCGTCACCGCACAACGAAAGCGCCGCCTCGAGATCGACAGCGGTGGCGAAACGGTCTTCCGGTGATTTCGCCAGACACCGCAAGACGACCTGTTCCAAGTCGGCAGGAATCTCGTCGGCATATTCCGAGGGCGGTACGACCTCTTGGTGCACGTGCGCAAAGAGCGCTTTGATCGGTTTGACCTCAGTGAATACAGGCCGGGCGGTCAACAGGTAATAGGCGACCGCTCCCAGCGAATAGATATCGCTGCGACCATCGGCGGCATGGTCGCCCGTTACTGTTTCCGGCGGCGCATACAACGGCGAGCCGACCAGTGCACCTTCCATCGTCAAATCCGGCGACGCATCGGTCGGCAAGGACGATTTGACGAGCCCAAAATCGAGCAGTTTGGCCACGTCATACACCCCGCCCCGTTGTGCGGCGAAAATGTTTCCCGGTTTGATGTCGCGATGCACCAGGCCGCTCTCGTGTGCCTCGCGCAATGCCGATGCGACTTGCGTAAGCAAATGGATCACGCGTCCGGGGGGCAACTTGCCGTATCGCTCCACCAATTCCTGCAGGCTCAATCCCGGCAGGTACTCCATCGCGTAATAAAACGTGCCGTCGTCGGCATGTCCGTAATCGTAGATCTCAATTGTGTTAAGATGCGTCAATTTCGCAGCGGCTTGAACCTCGCTTTCAAACCGGGCGATCGCCTCCGGATCACCGGCCCGTTCGGGGCGGATTAACTTGACGGCGCAGGGCCGTTTGAGCAGGCGATGTTCGGCGAGGTAGACCTCGCCCATGCCGCCGGAGCCAAGTTTCTTTCGGAGCACATACGATCCAATCTGACGCGCCGCCGCGACTTCTCGTTGCAGACTGCCGATCTTGTGCGAACCATAGACGGCGGCCAGTGCGGCGAGCGACAACCAAAGCGTCATATAGACCAAATAACCCTCGGACAACAGCGCCGCAAAGTTGGGATAGGCCAACGCCATGCCCCCGGTCACCCCCAGCGGCGCAATGACCATTAATCCGGTGACAACCGCGGCCCGCTTCCAGGTGTTGGGGATGTACAGTCCGTAGACATAGATCAGCGTCACCCAGTAGAGCGTCGACTCCGCAGGGAAAGCGCGGGCGTATTCGTTCATTTCGGCATGGCCGCCGCACCAGCAAGCGGTCAGGTATTGCGCCCAAACGAAATATGCCGCCGCTAGGCCGAAGACACCCGATTCGACCGACCGCAATTGGCACTCGGTCGGCTTCCACCGGCTCCACAGCAGCCACGCAAGTGCGCCCATTCCCAGAGTGGTCAACACTTGGCCAATGAAGATCTGCGAAGCATGCGGGTTTTGAGCCGGCCAAAACACGAGCGTGAACGGCATGAAGACCGCAAATCCCAGAAACATCAACGACGCCGCAAACTTCAAACGGACATGCAGCAGCGAGACGTTTTCTGCCGAGAGCATCGACGAATGCTCGCGGCCGAGGTTTTGCCAGGGGCAGAAACGACCGTTTCCGTTGCTGCCGTCGGAGGGGCTTTGCGCCTCGAACTGGTGCTGTGAATCGTCGGGGGTTGGAATACCGTGGGGCATGGTCATTCCTCGCCGTGTATTTTGCCGCAAATCAGATCGCGTTCTCTCGACTCAGACCTGAATCGATATCAATCGATTCGTCATTGGCGGCGAGATCTTTACAGTTCGGCTGAAATCCGGCCTCATCGGTCTGGTCGATTTCAACGCCCATTATACGTCGGCGGGAACGGTCGGGCGAGCAAGGATATACCGCCAGTCGCCTCCTGATGAGATCGAATCCTGCAACGGAGAGGGCGCTGCCCTTCCAGCCTGCGGCGGAGTCCTTTTTCGGCGGAATTTCGCAGATGGACACTTGGCAAACCGAAGCCGGCGGGCTGCCAAATGGCGGCCCGCCGGCAGATGCAGCTGCGGAGATGGCATCAGCGTGTTATTGCTCAGGTGTCGTTGGACGGTCGTCGCCCTCGACGCCCTCCACCGCGTCTGCGTTGTGGGAGGTCGAACTTCTCGCCCTTCATTTTTTCGAATTGCGCTTGCTGATCTTTGGTCAAGACGGCCAGCAGGGCCTTGTGCGCCTCTTCTCGCAGCTTGGTGAACTTTTCACGCATCGCCTGACGGTCGCCGCCGCGCCCCTCGCTGAATGCGGCCCTCATTTTTTGGCGGTTTTCCCGCCCGACTTCCACAAGCTTTTTCTTTTGGTCGTCCGTCAGTTTGAGTTTGGCGGCGACGTCCGGATTATTGAGTGCAGAGGCGCCTCGTTCTTGAATGGCGATTTCCGACAACCGGTTCATCTGTTTCTCCGACAAAGCGCCGGCCAGCTTCTTTTTGATTTCCTGGGCACGTTTCTGTGCCTCTTCACGAAGTTTCTGGCGTTCCTCGTCCGACAGATTTCTGAAATTCCGCCGCCCTCCACGCCGTTCGCGTCCTTCATTACTGACTTCTTCAGAGATTTTCTCCACGGCCCCCAGTTGTTCGTCGCTCAGTTTGAGATGGTCTTGAACCTTCTCTTCGCCGAGCAGTCGCAAGAGCTGGTCGCGCACTCCGCGGTTTCGCCCGCGGCGGTTTTGATTTTGATCTTGGGCGACGGCCGTGCCTTGGATCACCAAGATGACGGCAATCGCCGCCCACAACGTCCATAATCTTCGCTGGTGCATGTTTTTCTCCTCGCTGGATGTGAAATTGACCGATTTGCCGATGGAAAAGAGCTTCCGGAATCCCACCCAGAAGTGATCTGACGAGCAACCGTCCTCGCCTTCTCGGCTTGCGCGTGCGAGTTTTGTACCTAAACAACACCGCAGCCGATCAAAGGTTCCGAGGAATGATCGACAAAGTGACTTTGTCGACCGAAATCACGAGCGGGGCAAGCCGTCTGCCCGGTGGTTTCGGAAGGAGATCGTCCCACAGGCAGGTTCTCAACGTGCTGTCGCGGTTTGCGACAGGTCCGGGTCGCGAATTGACAACGACAAAACCAGTGGAGCCTGCGATCGGCCGTTTTCAATCAGCGACAAGAACCACTCGACGCATCAGACGATTGCGCGCAAAGGCGCGGAGAGAATAAAGCAATCGTCCAGCGGGAAACTGCGATCAATTCGATCGCGACGAACCAAATTACGGAGAATCTCCAGATACGCCGACGTGAAAACAACGCATTTCTTTCTCTTTGCGTTGCGACATTCCGTCGTTTTCGATTCAGTCGATGAATGCGAACTCTGAGAGATTGAACAGCGTTAGACAGAACTTGGACAATGCCGCTGCACGCGCCGGCGGAACCTCTTGCAATGATTTGGGCAATTCCTTGATTGGTTCGCCGGAGGATTGCTCCAACTCGGCCAGCAGTTTCAACGCCGATGTCTGTTCTTCGGCAGTCGGCGGTCGGCCCAGCACGATGCTCCACGCACGGGTGATCTGAGCGGCGGGATCTTCGCCCGCGTCACGTACGGCCCGTGCGGCCAGATGGATGGCTTGTCGAAAGACCAGTTGATTGTTCAGTCCCCACAGCGCTTGCGGCGCGACGGTCGTCACATCGCGCTTGGGGCAACTGGCCGAAGTGAGCGGGGTGTCGAACACCTCGAACATCGGAAACTTGAAGTTGCGGCGCACAATGATATAGATCCCCCGCCGCGTGTGCTGTGCTGGGTCGGCGGTGACGACCCAGTGCCACTTGTCCCGCAATGCCGCAATCTCATCGCCTGCCAGCGGCGGTACGACAGGGGGGCCGCCCATTGCCAAGTTGATCGTGCTGGCGGTTGCGTGGACGGCATCCCACAGCGCTTCGGCTTCCAACCGTCGCCGATTCATCCGCCAGAGCAACTCATTGTCCGGATCGACCGTCAAATGCCGCTCGGTTCCAAAGCGGCTGCTCTGCCGGTAGGTGGCGGAGTTCATAATCAAGCGGTGCAATTCTTTGATGCTCCACCCGTCGGCCGTAAACCGTATGGCCAGCCAATCAAGTAACTCCGGATGTGAGGGGGGCGTGCCCATAATGCCGAAGTCGTTGGATGTCTCGACGATCCCCCGTCCGAAGTGCCATTGCCAGACGCGATTAACGATCACACGGGCGGTCAGCGGGTGATCGGGACGGGCCAACCATTTCGCAAATTCCTTGCGGCTGCCAAACGGCCGAGACAGTTTCGAGGAGACCCCGGTACTTTCCGCCAGCGTTTCGGGCAGAGCCGGATACTGCTGCTCGCGCGGCTGACTCAATTCGCCGCGATCCAGCAAATAGACCGGTTTGATCAATGCGGGATGCCGCCGTCCCAAAACGTTCGCCACCGGGATGTGCATCAGCCCGTCGTAATCGACCGGCCCCTGCCCCGCCGCCTTTTCGGGCAGGTTGAGCACGGCCTGCGCAATCGCTTCCAGCAGCCTGCGGCGTTCGGCGTCTTGTTCGGGCGTGAGTTTCTTCCCGCCGGTCTTTGCGGCAAATTGGCGATAGGCAGTACGGGCTGCCTGGACCGCCAAGATTTTGGGATAGTTCTGCCGCCAGTCCGCCTCTTCCATTGAGGTCCAGAGCGGGATTTCGACTTCCTTTGCGGAGGCGAAGATCGCCTGCAGCGAGAAGTAATCTTCTTGGGTGAACGGATCGAACTTGTGCTCGTGGCAGCGGGCACAGGCCAGCGTCAACCCCATAAAGGCCGACGCCGTGGTATCGACCCAGTCGGTCATCGTTTCGTAGTTGAGCCGCTTGGCATCAAGCCCCGATTCGTGGACGCGCGGCCCAAGCGCATAAAAGCCAGTCGCGATCCGCGCTTCGAGGTGCCGCCGCTTTTCATCCGAGACGATGTAGACGCGGCGGGGATCGAGATCGAGATTGTCCGGCCAGATCTCGTCCCCGGCGATCTGCTCCTGCAGGAAAGTGTGATACGGCTTGTCGTCGTTGAAACTCTTGACCACGTAGTCGCGGTACCGCCAGGCATTGCGGTAGTAAATGTCGGTCTCGTAACCGCCGCTATCAGCGTAACGGGCAACGTCGAGCCAATGCCGGCCCCACCGCTCGCCGTAATGCTTTGAAGCGAGCAGCGTGTCGATCAGCTTGTTCCACGCATCGGGGGAGTCATCATCAACAAAGCTCTGTACCTGTTCCGGCGTCGGGGGCAGGCCGAGCAAGTCAAAATAGGCCCGCCGCACCAACGCGCGGCGCTCCGCCTCGGGCGCGGGTTCGAGTTCCGCCTCCTGCAGTTTCTTGAGAACGAACTGATCGATCGGATTACGGACGCGGGAGCCATGCTTGAGCGAGTCTCGCGCCGGCGGCTCGGGGCGCTTTGGCCGACGAAAAGCCCAATGTGTTTCGGAGTCGTCCTCCGCGCAGGCAGTCCCAACCGGTATGCAACAGCAGAGCAATATGAGCCAGCACGCGCACCGCATCGTTGACCTCTCCACGTATATCCCGCCTGTCCCACCATCATATCAGTTTTGCAGAGGCAGGTCTGCGGCGGGGGGAGTTTTTCGGTCGTTTGCGAAGCGTGTCAGAAACCGCGATTGCGTTTCTTGCGCTTTTCTTCGTCTTCCTCTTCGGTCGCGTTCAGCCGCAATACACAGCGAAAGCCGACGGTGGGTGAACGTTCGGCCATGGGGATGCCGGTTCGCCTCCAAAGCTCCCAGCCGTCGGTGCCCCCGCGAATAACTCTTGCACTGCGATCCTCAGCGCCTTGGGCCGATTGCGGGCCCTGCGGGTTGCGTAACGTGCCTCCGACTGCGCGTTTCGTCGCTAGCTCGTACGCCATGGGCGAATACCAGTCCTGGCACCACTCGTGCGCGTTGCCGGCCATATCGTGGACTCCATACGGACTGATGTCGCCGCGAAAACTGCCGGTCACGTCGATCTGACCGGGAATGCGAGTGCGATGCCAAACCGGTTTGCCGTTGCCCCAGGGATAGTTGTACGAGTCGCTGCCGCGCGCCGCTTTTTCCCACTCAGCCTCCGTCGGGAGATCCTTGCCGGCCCAGCGCGCGTACGCCCGCGCCTCACCCCAACGCATGCCGGTCGCGGGCATTTGCAGGATTCCATCTGAGGACAGTTCCTTCGGCACGCGCTGCCGGTTCTCGCGCAGATCCAAGCGGTAGGCGTCGTACTGCGCGTGCGTTACTTCATGAACGTCAACATAAAACGCGTCGACAAAAACCTGATGCATTGGCCCTGCGCCGGGCACGTCCTCGGATGTGCCCCGCCGATAGATTCCCGGAGGAATCAAGACCATCAGCGACTCATCCTTTTGACAGATGATTTGGTGCGGCAAACCGGCCTCGTTCACTCCTGCCGAGCGAACCCATTGAAAACCATCCGGCAACGGTGCTTTCAATTTCCCTCGTTCGCGTTTGCGCGTGCCGGCGACCTGAAAGTCGGAGGAGTCCATCCCCGGATCGGGCACAGCGGCCAAAAAAGATTCCGAAGTGTCATACGGTTGGTCAGCCACTTCAAATTTGTCGAGGTGCCCCGCGATGGCAAATTGATTCTCGTCCAACGGAGAAATCGGAATCCCCGGCGGTTTGGCCCGCTTCTTTTTCTTCGGTTTCTTGTTCGAGGTCCTTCGTTTGCGGGCCCGTTTACGGGGTTTCTTCTCCGGCCCATCAAGCTCGTTTTTGGCCTGATTGCCGGATCCCTTAAGTTCGTTCGACTGCTCAGCATCGCCGCCGCCGCAGCCCAGCGCAAGCCCGAGACTAAACCAAGCGACCAACATCAGCCGAACAAACCGCGCCGCGGAGCCGAGTCGCTGCTGCTCCATGATAGTCTCCTGTCGCAAGTGACAGACGTGAAAGAAACCGAACAATCGATGAGGGCCACACTCATTTATTTTCAACGCTGCAGGGCGCGAATACAAGTCCTATATCTTCTGCCAGAAGAACTGCTTCCATCCAGTGACAGTAGACCAGTTAGTCAACGCTCCAAGATGGAGCCCGCGACCGCCCATAGATGGCTAGGTTTCCGCCCGCTCAATCGCCCGCTGCAATAATGCCGGTAAATCATCGACCCCCGCCAATTCCCGCGCAATCTCCTGCCGCGCAAACAGCCGCACGCGCTTGACGTAATCGTCAAACTGCGTCTTCGCCAGTGACGCCACGACCGGCGAGACTTCGCTCAGCGGGCGGTAGACGTTTTCCTTGGGGAAGTAGAGTTTGATGTTGAATTCCACCTCGCGGTGCGGCGGGGGGGCGTCGAGGAGGATGTCGGTGCCGGCCACTTTGCGTCCAAGGGCGGCGGAGAAGAGCGGGGCCAATTCATCCGTGCAGGCGACCAAGAAGGGATACGGCCGCCGCGCCAACTGCTGGTACAATTCCGGCGATTGGTACAGGCTCAGTTCGGCGACCCGTTTGTAGATCCGCCGCCGGGGTCCAAACACGCCCTCCAATAGCCCTTCGCACGGTTGACCCGCCGCGCGTTGCCGCAGCAGATGAATCGTGTCTGCTTCGCTCGTGCGGAAGACTTGCTTGAGATCCAATTCGCGATGCAACTCGTAGAACGCCCGCGCAAACATCGACGTTGCCGAGCGGACCGTGTGGTGCCAGTACACTTCAGAAAACATGATGTAGCGGGCAAAGACCATCAATTCGGCCGCCGCCTTGCCCTTGTAGCTGATCGCCAGCCCGTCCCCCGCTTCGTTGAGCAGCAGCGATTGAATCAGCCGGCTCTTATCAAAATTCCGCCCGTACGGCACGCCGCAATGCAGGCTGTCACGCTCCAGGTAATCCATCTTGTCGATGTCGATCGGTCCCGAGAGGATCGACCGCAGCAGCCGCAAGCGCGGCGAATCAGTCCGCGCAACGAGCACGTCGATGACTTCGTCCGGCTCGATGCCCCACACCTCGCGGAGCACGACTGCTAGTTCGCCGCCGTCGGCCAAGAACTGAGCCGCGAAATGCTCGTGCGGGGGCAGGTCCTCCAGCAGCATGTCTTCGATCGGGTGGCAAAACGGCCAGTGACCCAAGTCGTGCAGCAGCGCCGCGACCATCAGCACTTCGGCGGAGTGCGAATCGACCAGCGCGCAGAATCGTTCGTCGCGTCCCAACTGCCACAGGTAGCGGAGCGCGTTGTGAAACACGCCCAGCGCGTGCTCAAACCGCGTGTGCATCGCTCCGGGATAAACGCGGTTGACCAGCCCCAACTGCGTAATCGTCGCCAGCCGGCGAAACTCGGCGGTATCGATAATCGCCTTCACCCGCGGCGTAATCGGCACGTCCTGCTCGGTGGGGATCCGCAACAACCCGGCACTGGCGTCCAGGCCGACGAGTTCAGGGATGTCGAGGAGGGGGTGTTTCATGGCGGGGCGATTCTAAACCAAGCCGACGGCCTGGCCGTCGCAATACGCGAACCTTACGGCAAAAGCTGTGTCGAGTCGAGGATCAGTTGTTTTCCAGGTTTTTTGAGTAGGATCGGCCATGAATCGCAAGACGAAACCACCAAAGCGGCCGCAACTGGCGCGATTCCCGTCAATCGAAGGCCCCGTCTCAACAGTCATCGACGAGCCTTGCCTTGCGTTTCATAAATATGACGGATCGAACCTGCAATTCAAGTGGACGCAGCAGGACCGCTGGTGTCAATTTGGCACGCGAATGAGAACGATCGATTCCCAAAACCGCTTGTTTGGCCCCGCGATCGGTTTGTTCATGCAGAAATATGCCGATGGGATTCTGGCCGCAATACGCCGTTACAAGGAGTATCGAAATACAAAATCTCTGGTCGCATTCTGTGAGTACTACGGAGAGCACACATTTTCCGGTCTGCACAGCGCCGGAGACGCGCGCGATCTGAAATTGATTGACATCTTACTCGTCGAGAGCGGTTTCGTGTTGCCCGGCAACTTCCGCGATCACTTCGGACATCTCGATATTGCGGAGGTGGTCTATGAAGGTCAGTTCACCCGAACATTTATGCGCGAGGTCTATGAAGGAAAGCATGCCGTCGGCGAGGGCGTTGTTGCCAAAGGGGTGACCTCAACCCGCCGCCGCAAAGGAAAGACGCAACAAGAGGTCTGGACGGCCAAAGTCAAAACGAAGAGTTGGCTCGATGAGTTGCAGCGCCGGGCGGGAGATTCGGCGGATTTCTCAAACGAATGGGAGGAAAACCAACGGCAACAGAGCTTGTTGCTCGATTGACGAAAATCGCGTCGACACGACGGACGCCGGCTTCAAACGCTTCCCTCCTGCGGCGCAAACAACTCCGCGACAATATCGGCCAAGACGTCGTCATTGCCCTGTGCGGAGGCCTCGTTCATCGCCGCCCACAGCAGGCTCCCCTGCCCGACGGCGCGCTGCATGGCGGGGGAGACGTTTTCCAGCGCGGTCGGCGGGGACTGGGCAGCCGCGATTTGTCGGGCGAGCGCCGCGGGGATTTCGTCGATCTCGTCGAGCGTTTCAAAATCGACCATCCCCACCAGCAACGGATTGTCGCGGCCGGCAATCAGCGTGCGGACGTCTTCTTTGTAGGCCACAAGCGGTTTGCCGAGCGTCCAGGCCATCGCCGCTTCCGAGACGGCCCCTTCGTCGGGTGTGCGGCCGTTCAGATTCCAAACCAGACAATCGCATTCCTCGACCAATTGATAGACGTCGAGGGCAAAGATTGCCGCGTGCAAAAACGCGGCGGCCTGAGGACCGGGCCAACCCCGGCCTACCAACTCGTCATGCACCAGCCGGAATTCCATTCCGTCGCGGTGCGGCAAATAGACGGTAAAACCCGACTCGCAGAGGCAATCGGCGATATCGGTCATCTCGTCCCGTTCCGCTTGGTTGAACAGCGGTCCGGCACAATACACGCGAAACATCCCACGGCGTGGAGAGTCGATCATCAACTGGTTCCGTCCTGGAGAAAGAGTGTCCGAACACAATCGGCATCGCCTTCACCAGTAACACGCGGTGCGCCAAATCGCAAGCGGATTTTTCATTGCGATGCGGGAGTGCATCAAAATCGGCGGACTTGACGCTCTGCGGCCAGGGTCTATATTAGGGCGTGCCTGAGCCGAAGTGGCGGAATTGGCAGACGCGCTGGATTCAAAATCCAGTGAGGGTAAACCTCGTGTGGGTTCGAGTCCCACCTTCGGCACTTTGTGAGGCAAGGACTTGCGTCGATGACGACCTTTCCTCACTGACTCATCATTCGTCGGCGTGGTCCAAAGGTGGTCCAACGCAACATCACTCAACGTGGAGCAATACACTTGAGAGATGTTGCGAGAAACGGAGACCATCATGCCGGCAGTTACTTTGGAAGGTCCGCTTGGAAAACAGGGGGTCTATCGCGTCCGTTGGCGATATGGCGGTCGACGCCCGCGCAAGAGTTTGGGGCCTATCGCGACGCGTGATGCCGAACGACGCCGGGACGAGATCGAAGAGACGCTGCGCCTCATCGAAGCCGGGCGCCTGACCGTTCCAGCGGGAGTGGATGCGACCGAATTCATCTTCACCGGTGGTCGTATTGAACAGGTTCGGCAAGCGTTGCAACATACCGTGCAGGCTGCCACTGACGAATACTTGAACTCCCGCCGGGGTCGCATTTGTGACGGGACGTACAAAGAATACGAAATTCGGCTACGGACCGTCCGCAACGCAATCGGCGCGGAACGGACCATCGACTCTATTACGATCCGCGACTTGGAGCTATTTGCCAGCGAACGGCAGCAGAGCGTCTCCGGGGATACAACGAAACGTGATTTGATCCGTTTCCTGGACGCATACAAACTCGCTGCCGCAAAAGGATGGATCAGCAAACCGCTGAACCCAGATAGCGTTATGATGATCATCACGCCAACGTTGCTACGGAAAAAGAAGAAACCGGATTGGCGCACATACGGCGAGACCCTGCGCGAAATTGAGCGTCGCCAGTTGTCAGAGGAAGCAAGTGGAGAACTCTGGTCCAGAACATACTTGGACAATGGCGAACTCCGGCGATTCTTGGACGACCTTGCGATTGCGGCGACCGATGCCCCCGGATTCGTTTATCCGATGATCGTGACAGCCGCTTTCACCGGCGGCCGTCGCAGCGAACTTTGCCGGCTAAACACGCACGATGTCGATCTTGCCGGCGGCGTCATCACCTTGCGCCAGCGGAAGGCGCACAATAAACAGTTTTCCGAATCGGAGCGAATCGTCCCCATTCACGGGCGACTGGCTCCGGTACTAGAATCATGGTTGTCGCAGCACGCCGGTGGCGAAGCACTATTTTATACTCCGGGAGACTTAGCTCGCAGCAGTCGCAAGATTGATGGTCCACGGCCCACGACGTCGCACATGGCGACAGATCACCTGCTGCGGGTTGTCGGCAAAATGAAAGATTGGAAGCACGTTGCTGGAAGATGGCATTTATTCCGGCATTCTTTTATTTCGTGGTGCGCGGTGGCTGGAGTCCCCGAAGCCGACATCGAAAGCTGGGTCGGCCATCTGACGCCTGAGATGAGGAAGCATTACACGCACCTTTCCATCGATCGAAAGCGAAGTCAAATGGAACGGCTGGAGTGCCCGGCGGAAGGCAGCGTCACTTAACGACCGGCAATCCGTTGTCTCGGATCGATTCCACGACTCCCCACCAAATCCGCCAGCTACCATCACTCAGCTTGCGCACGCCGTTCGGATCGATTGCGGCAAGCCGGCCAGACGCGCAGGCTTGCCGCAACGTCCACGGCCTATAGCGACAGGCTCGCGCTGCTTCCTCGATCGTTACCCATTCGCTGCCTTGTGTGGCGGCGCTCTTCCGCTGCGCGGCGAGCAAGGAGTCCAGCTTCACATCAATTGCGGTCAGCCGGCGCAAGATTGTCTGGAGAGTGACCTTTTGCATCGTGTTGCCTCTTGTTGGTGAATGTGCTTCCATCAAAGCGTATTGTCCCGATCCCAGTGTTTTTGCGCGAGAACATAGTCTTAGTAGGTGCCCTGGGGGCACATTCGCGCTAGCCGAGAGCGCAGCAGACCAGCTCGGCCCGCAGTAGTAGGTAGGGGCTACTACAACCACAAGTTGGCCACGAGCGGAGCAGTCGTGGTGACAATCTGACCCGCGAACCGTTGCTCGCTTTTCAATTTGCAGCGGCCCCGACCACAGCCGGGTGCAAATGAGCTGGATTTCTCGATCCGAGGTCGCGACGACGCACTGCCTTGGGTGTTGGCTATCGGCCGGCTAGGGACGCGGCGAAGGGTGGAACCTCGTGCTAACCGCGAGAACAAGACGAGCCAGGGCGGGCGGATACCTCAGTGCCCATGTGATGGCACTTGCCGCTGATTACACCGACCTCAAACCTTTGTTTCCGAATACGGACGCAAGGGCCTAGGGGTCGGTACGTTTGCCTCGAACCCCGTGATCGACAGCCTAAGCCGGGCGCGCTTGAAAGTTTTGAAAGTAGTAAAAGCTTGATCAAACGTGCGCGCGAGAAGAAGCTTTTCGGAACAATTCGCTTGGAAACATACTGCCGGATTCAGGTGTGCGGCACGCAAGAGTCGATAGAGCTGCTCGTCGTTTCCGTAGCAGCGCAATTTTCGGGAATAAAGGCCTTTCCGCACGCATGCCGCAAAGAATTGCATGCGCTGCCGCAACTTCTGCCAGCCGGCTGGCAATCTGCGATCAGCCGATGGGGTCGGCGACGTGTTACAATGTAACACCTGTCACAATGTGACACCTGGCACATTGTGCCACCTGGGGCAGGTTTTGCAATGCAAATCCTTCGCGCAGGTGTCACATTGTGACACCTCGATCAGCGGAACATGTTCCAGAGACAATTCCGGCGAACCGTTCCGAATGAATCGTGCAGTCTTTTCGGAACGGACAATCGGCAGCCGCCTCGTTCAGTCCGAAAAGTATTCGGAATTGCCGCGCGTTGCACGATGGCATTTGCTTACGGTGTTTTCTCGCGCATTTTTTCGGAAACGTTGTGCGACGTTTGCATCGCAAAGGTCGCGCACAGGTTTCGTAAAGCGAAACCTGGATCAACCTTCGCATTGCAAAGGTTGCGAGCACCTGGAACATCGTTCCGCCTGGGTCTAAACAGCGGCCAGAAAACGTAGTGCCCAGAGGGGTGTGGCGAATTGGAATAAAAACGTAGCGCCCAGATGTTCACCTGTTGGTTTTCAGGCGGACTCTCCCGAACGGGAAGGTTTGGCACTGAGAATCAGTAGGAGCCAGGGGTGTATACGGATATGCAGCAATGGGCCCAGATTCGCCGCCGCGTGTTGGGGGGCGAGATCAGCAAGCGGGCGGCTTGCGCCGAGTACGAGATCCACTGGGAGACGCTCGCAAAGATCTTAACGCACGCGGATCCGCCGGGCTATCGCCGCAGCGAGCGTCGCACGTCAAAGCTGGATCCCTTTCTGCCGGTGATTCATGAGATCCTGGAGGGCCACCGGCAGGTGCATCGCAAGCAGCGACATACGGCGAAGCGGCTCTTCGAGCGGCTGCGTGACGAGCACGGTTATCAGGGCGGGATCACGATCGTTCAAGACGCGGTGCGGAGTTGGAAACAACAGTTCCGCGAGGTCTTTTTGCCGCTCTCGCATCCGCCGGGCGAAGCACAGGTTGACTTCGGATTTGCCGACGTGTGGCTCGACGGTGAATTGACGAAGGTGGCGTTGTTTGTGATGACGCTGCCGTATTCGGATGCGATCTTCATCCAAGCGTTCCCTCGTGAATGCACGGAAGCGTTTTTGGAAGGGCACAAGAGAGCGTTTGAATTCTTCGGGGGCGTGCCGAATCGGATCAGCTACGATAACTCGAAGATCGCCGTGGACCAGTTCGTCGGTAGCCGCGAGCGGAAAGTGACCACCGAGTTTCTCAGACTCAAGAGCCACTTCCTGTTTGCGGATCATTTCTGCCTGGTGCGACGTCCCAATGAAAAGGGGCATGTCGAACGGTTGTTGGATTTTGCCCGCAGGAATTATTTGGTTCCCGTGCCGCGCGTCGATTCACTGAAGACCTTGAATCGTCAGTTGGTCGAGCGTTGTGAGAACGACCTGAAACGTCAGTTGCGAGGCAAGACTGCGCCGAAGCAGGTCTTGTTGGTTGAAGAGCAGTCGTGTTTTCGGCCGCTGCCGCAGCAGACGTTCCAGGCTCGCCGATTGGGCCGGGCGAATGCCGATTCGCTGTCTTTGGTGCGGTTCGATTGCAACAGCTATTCGGTTCCGACCAAGTACGCGTATCGGCGAATCACAATCGTGGCGACCGTCGACGAGGTGCGGCTGATCTTTGAGGACAAGTTGATCGCCCGACACCAGCGGCATAGGGACTGCGAACAGTGCTTCTCCAATGCGCTGCATTATCTGGCCTTGTTGGAACGTAAGCGGGGAGGTTTCGATCACGCCAAACCGAGAACTGGGAGCGAAGCGGAGCGGAGCGGGTCCGCGCGTTTATGGCCCTGCAGGGGGGCTGCCGGGCGACGTACTATAACCACGCCCGGCGGTTGAGGCGGCATCAGGAACTCCCCAAGCTGCTGCTGAACCAGCCGCCGCCCGATACAACGCTCGCGTCACTGCAATTCAGAATTCAGTCGAATTACGGGACATCCGGCAATACGTACGGTTAGATCACATATCCCTCTACCTCTGCCCGCGATGCGGACGGACAGGAAACGAAAAGTCCGATGGTAAGGGAGGTTTGGTCATTGACTTCTCGGGTAACCGTTCGTCCAACAACCACGGTTGTTATAGTACAACGGTTTGCGATCCGGATAGCGTTTCTTGTAAGTGCGATAGCGATCGTACCAGAAACGATACCGTTTGTTCGTCATGTGAAACCGCCGATGGGGCATCTCGATCAGAATACGCTGGACGCGCCATACATTTCGCTCCGCCTCGACGGGCGACCGCTCTGCCTATGCGCGGCATCTATTGGAGATCGCTGGATTGATCGCTTAGAGTTCGTCGAAGACGGTCGCACGCTGTTGATTGGCGGCATGGGCTATCTTGCAGCCTACTCAATCTCAGACAATGCGTTCGCAGAACTCCACAAGATCGAAACCGCCGTAAGCAATTAATTGCTCCGATGGATGAGCGGCAAATGCGTACGGCACTGCGTCGCTCTGCTCCATGAGCAACTTGGCACGATTTAGACGGCCCTGAAAAACAAATACTTTGTCCCAACAGGGAACTACGAAAAAATGATTCAGCTCTCGCTACGGCGATTTCGTAAACCCGTGAGGTCAAGATTTTGAGACCATGCTTTAAGGATTCGATTTTGGGGTGCCAATTGCATACTCCTCGCGACATCTGCTGCAAATGACGACCGAGGATGGCGAAGATAGATCGCAATGTTGTCGCTCTTCCCGCGCTGCAACTTTGAAAATGCAGCGGTGGACACACTCACGCAGCTCGGCGATAGTAATAGTTTAACAGGCCGCCCAACCTCTCCTCTCGTTCAATTCTGCCTGAAATCTATTCAAATTTCTACGGGAGGATTTCCTTCGACTGTCAATCGGAGCAACAATTCTTCTATTACTTTTGATCTGGCGCCGAATGCGCCGCAGGTGATCAAGCCACGTTGCTGAATGAGTTGATGACGACTTGCGGAGTTATTCAAAACTACGATCCATCGCTCGTAATTCTTGGAACGGTCTCACTGGCGGTTGGTTTTGCTTCATGGATGATCGCACAAAGTCGCGCGCGACCGCAAGCGGTCCGCTTGGGAAGAAAACTCCGTGGCCTCCGTGTTTTCTCTCACCTGACGGCCCAATGTCACCGAAATGTGCGTCGAGACGCAGCCTACGGCTTATATGTTCCAGAGCGCCCCCAGCAGCCCGCCTTCTTTGCGAGCGGCTGCTACTTCTTGACGGATTTCCTGCAGCATTTCGCTGAAGATTTCCAACGTCTCTGGATCGGTGTCACGCAGGCGTTGTTCCAAACGGCCGTCAAGCAGTTCCTCGACTCCTTCCGGAGGTACCTCTTTTAGAAACTCGTTTTGCCATCTGTCACACAAAATCGGCGGGCCCCACCAGTTAAACTTGTCTAAAATGGACTGGGGAATATCCCAGAATTTCATCAGTTCGAGCGCCCTGTAGCCAGCCATGTCATAGGTCGATTCCTCCCACTCTTCGTCTTCGGCAGGCTCGTCAAACGGATACTCGACATCATATACGATGTAGGTCTGCGTTGCGCCCGTGAAGGGATTCGTCCCTGTCTTCTCCACCCGGACTGGTTTCGTTGCCGGCTTCCGCCAATCCTTGAAGACCGCCGCAAACTCCTCCTCAGTTCCATACAGCAGTCCGATTGCGTTTTCGCTCATCATCAGCTCCCGTTGAAAGAAGTTGTCGTTGCCTTACTCCGTTTTCCAGACGACTCCACGATACCGAATTCAACAGCAATGTCCCAACTCCCATTGGACGCCGGAGTTATTCCTTCAAAACCCGAAGCGATGCGAATCCAAGTACAGACGTTCTTGATGCGCATTTATCGTCCGTTTCGGCAAGGAAAGTCCTTGCGAACGTGTGTGCGTTGGTTCAACGGTGCGCCGGGATTGTTGGTCGAGCCTGAAGGCGAGGCTTTAAGTGCATTCCAGCTGGAGATCGAAGTCGGCAGAATTAAGTCGATTTTTGCTCAGCGGAACCCAGACAAGCTGCGTCGACTGCTCGAGCCGAATGATGGAGCCGGTTGAAGAATCCGGTTGGCTGATGACTAATTGCGGACGGGAGAAGCTGGCGTAACGAATCTCGGCGATCTCAATCGAATTCGAAAGGAAAAAATGATGCCAAAGCCAAGTCGGATCGTCCCCGTCTACATACCTTCCAGCGAATGGCTCAAGAGCCAAGATCCTCCCCGAGGTTCGCTGGAAGGCCATCACTTCGGTACGGAATGCGTGGTCATTCGATACAGCACCTCTCGGAAGCAATCAACGCGGCTAGCGCTATTGCAAGCGACCTGAATCGACTTAGGACGTCATGTTGATTCATCGATAAGCGACATCGTAAGTTCACCT